>JAFRQQ010000007.1 GCA_017428525.1 Clostridia bacterium
ACATAGTCATCGTGCGTGGCACGGTAATAGCAGCCCGTGCCGGCGCCGGTCACCAGCGGAATCTGATGAAATTGAAATGCCGGTTTCATATAGGCCAGTTTTGCCATCTTATTTCACCGTTCCTTTCATAAAGCTCAGTCTGAATACCTGCATCAGCCGTTCTGCCAGCTTCTGCAGCAGCGCCTGGAGCGTGAGCATCCGGCGGCCGTCGCTGTTCGCGTTCCCGCCGTTCTGCCCTGCCGCAACCGTGACACTCGTGGGCAGCACCTGCGTCAGCTTCGCCGTCGCGCCGTCCTCCAGCGTCACGTCATAGCTGCTTGTGCCGCTCGTCTTCGCTACGAACGTGTAGGTCCACTGCCGCAGACCCTCCGCCGTTTCCGTGTAGCCCGCAAGCTCCGCGCCGTCCACATACGCCTTTGCGAAATTCGCCGGCGCCGTGATCGTCAGCGTTGCCGCGTCGCCCACGTTGTAGCTCGCTTTATTCCACTTGAGCACCACGCCGGTCGCATCCGCCGTCGTCTGCTCAACATGAATCGACCTTGCCACGGCCTTCGCCGTTACCAGATCCTGCGGCGCAAAGCTGAAGCTCATCTGATTTGCGCCTGCGCCCGTCGCCGTGCCGTAGGACCATTTCAGCTTCGTGATCGAAATGATCTGCCCGCTGCTCGAGGTATTCGTCACGATGATCGGGCTCGTCGTCGTGCAGGTGTTCTTCTCTGTCTGCGCCCACTGCACCACCGACGTGATCTCTCTGTAAAGATCCGTCGCGCCCGTAATATTCACCGTCATCGTTTCCGCCGAGTCGATCCGCACCGTGCCGCTGCTCCCGCGCGCCATCTTCAGACCGATGCACAGCTTCGCCGGCTGCGCGGTCGACGCCGTTTCCATATTGAACGCGATCGCCTGCCCCGGCGCGAGATAGACCTCGTGCTTCGGGCCGATATCCTCATAATTCTTCAGCGTGATCTTCGTCGCGTCGTCCAGCTCCAGCAGCGCCACACCGGCCGACGCCTGTTCGCCGGTCGCGTCGAACGTATCCGCCTGGATCAGCATCTGACGCACTTCCTTGTACGTCGCGTTCAGCTCGCGGTCCGCCGCGTAGGCCTCATACGTCGCCGTGCCGTTCGTGATCGTCGACGGATCGATCGGATCATAGATCCGCACCGCGTCCACATAGAACTTGTATTCGCCGTCGCCGGTCAGATCCTGCCGTGCCGAATACTGCGGCGTCACCGTCACCGTGTAGGTGCCGTAGGTCATATTTGTGTAGCTGATGACCGGCACCTGATACAGGCCGCTCTCCGTGCTTGCGCTCGTTGCGACCCAGCCATAGGCTTCGCCGTCCGCTGTCGGCGTCGTTGTGCCGCGGCGCGTGCCGCTGATAAAGAACGTATCGCTGCCGGTTTCCTCCGTGTAGTAGATCGGCGTGCCGCTGCTGTCGAGCGTCACGGTGCCGTCCACCAGGTAAAGCTGGCCGTATTCATAGCCGAAATAGCTGTTGACCAGCGTGTAAATATTCTCTTCATCCGGCGCGCCCTCGCGGACGATATCCACCAGCGCAAGGCCCGCCTTGTTCGTTGTGGCCGCGTAGAGATCAAAGCCCGTGCCGGTGAAGGTGAACGTTGCGCTTGCGCCGCCCACGCCTTTCCGGACCGTCACATACTTCGCGTTGCCCATCGAATAGGTCGTCTCATTCGTCGTTTCATAGGCGCCCATCGGGGAGCCGGCCTCGCCGGGCCGCATGCCTTCCTGGAACACTTCGCTGTATTCCGTGCCGGCATCCTGCCAGGCAGCCGCGCCGTCCGTGAAGGTGATGAAGCCGCTTTCCTCGTAGTAGACGTTCGAGGCGGGCACGACCGTGACGGTCGCGGTGCCGGTTGCGCCGTCCTTGCTCGCCGTGTAGGAGAAGGTCACGGCGCTGTTGAGCTGTGCGGTCGGGGTGAAGACGACCTTGCCGTTCGAGATCGACGTCGTGAAGCCCGTACCGCCGGTCACTGCCGTCAGCGTCGCACCGGAAATATCGTTGCCCAGCACGTTCAGCTCTGCGGGCAGGCTGTTTTGCAGGACGAACCGATCGTCCACAGCCACCTGCGTCCATTTCGCATACAGCGTGGTATTCGCCGTCGGCGTGAACGTGCTGCCGGACACCACCGTATCAAACGTATCCTCCAGATACCAGCCTGCAAAGGCGTAGCCTGCCTTGGTCGGGGTCGGGAGCGTCACGCTGCCGAGCGTCCAGACCGCATACAGCGGCACTTCGCCGTTTTCGACCGTCGTCAGATCACTGACGCTCTGGCCATCGTCATAGACCTTTGCGCCGTCCGCGGCGGTCGCCCAGCCGTCAAAGCTTGCGGTCGCGGTATCCGTACCGTTCGCGCTGCCGTTGTTATACACATACGTCACCGTGTAGGCGCGGTCGTAGGCGTTCGCGGTCAGATTCTGCGCCGTGCCGTAGGTGAAGGCCTGCGGGCTCATGCTGCCCGTCGTTGCGCCGTTGCCGTTGAAGGTCACGCTGTAGCCGATATACATCGTCTTCACGTGGCCGCAGCCCGTGCAGGTGCAGATCTTTGTACCGTTGTTCTGATTGACCCATTCGCCGTAGCTGTGGTTCTCTGTTTCAACGTGGCTCGCA
>JAFRQQ010000008.1 GCA_017428525.1 Clostridia bacterium
GTTGCCGTTGAAGGTCACGCTGTAGCCGATATACATCGTCTTCACGTGGCCGCAGCCCGTGCAGGTGCAGATCTTTGTACCGTTGTTCTGATTGACCCATTCGCCGTAGCTGTGGTTCTCTGTTTCAACGTGGCTCGCATCATTCGCGCACACGCGCTGATGCTGATCCGCATTCAGATACGTCCATGCGCCGTAGTTATGATTGAGCGCTGCGATCACGGTTTCGGCCTGGGTGATCTCCGTGGTACCTGCCGCGTTGCTGAAATACTTCTGACAGCCGGAGCAGTACCAGTATTCAATATTGCCGTCTGCGGTACATGTCGCCGCAACGGCAGCGAAGTGCTGCAGATTCGTGTGGTTCGCGGGGTTGACCGGAATCGTTTCCGTTGTGGTCGAGGACATGGCGTTGCTCTCCGCAAAGTGCGCCGTGTAGGTCCTGACGCCGGTCGAAGTGCAGGTCGCCGCTGTGGTGACCTCGTCCGTGATGGAATTGGCCGTCACGGTCGTGGTGTGCGTATTGTCGCGCGAGCAGTGAACAGTCGCCGAACAGGCTGTGGTGCCCGTCCATGTGTAATCGCCCGCCGCAACATGGGCATAATCCCAATCGTGGTCGAGGGCATCGATGACCGTTGAGGCCTGCGTGATCTCCGTTGTGCCTGCGGCGTTGCTGAAGTACTTCTGGCAGCCGGAGCAGTACCAATACTCATAATTACCCGCCGTGGTACAAGTTGCCGCAACGGCAGCGGTGTGGGTCAGATTCGTGTGGTTGGCGGGATTGACCGGTGTGGATTCTGAAACTACTCTGCTACACTTGGAACAAGTGTGGCTGTGGGAGCCGCCCGACACGCAGGTCGCGGTATCCGTTGTCCAACTGCCGAAGCTGTGCGCCTCAGATGCGATCGTCACATAACCGCAGTACGAGCAATACTGCTTGTGCGCGGTATCGCTGATGGATGCGTAGGTCAGATAGGGCGTATGGACACTTCCAATATATTTTGCCGTCACAGTTTTTGCCTGTGCACCGGTGGTCAGATTTGAATAAGCGCCGTTCCAGCCATCCGCATCATAATGATTCGTCGCGTCCGGATCACGGCTAGGATGGGTTGGCGCAGTTGCCGAGCTGCCATAATTAACAGTTTGAACCGAACCAATCGTCGTGCCGTCCCAGTCTTTGAAGGTGACTTTGTAATCGAAGGTTTTTATCGTGACGGTTTTCTCTTTTGTTGCGGAACCGCATTTTTCTTTCAGCGTAACAGTATAATCATCCGCGCGGTTGGAAGAGGAGGGCACTGTCAGCGTGCCCCCGGAGAAAGTTACACCGTTCTGCAAGGTTGCGGTATCCCATTCAACATCCTGATACCAGTTGACGCCATACTGATCTTTCGCTGTTTCCAACGAATAGGTCTTCGTAACAGTCGAATTCGTCGTCGAAACCGAAACGGTATCATCCCCTGAAATACCAGTAAGTGTTAGCGCAGGTTTAAGATTATCAGCAATTGATAAATCCCAAGAGTCGTTGTCGGCAGAGTTACCGACACCACCACTATGAACATTTGTGTCTGTATCCCACCATTTTACTATATTTCCATTTGCAACGATCCAGATATCCTCCATCGTATAATGAACCTTATCAGTCCAAACTGCATCGTGATAGCTGTAAAGATAAGTCGGAAAGCCCGGAACAGTAAATTCAAATGTATGCCAGGCTTCACTGTTGAGGCCACATGTAGTCCAATTTGCCTTTAAATCATATAATTGTTCTTTTGTTACTGTAGAGCCTTTCCCGTTGTTTGTAACATAAGTTACTTGATAATAGCTGTTCTGAATATTGGATTGTTTGTCCGCCTTGTTTGTAACATGAATCTGAACTCGAATCGTATAACTCCCCGCCGTCGCTGCCTCGGCCTTCTTCAGGTCGCCGAACAGCGCGCCGATGATCCCGACGGTGCCCAGCACCATCAGGACAACCATTAGCACGGACGCCGCCCATTGCAGCCTGGATCTGTGTTCTCCCGTTCTTGTCATTTTCAGCCCTCCGAATTTTATGTTGAATTATGAAATCATTTATGAGGTTTCGGTTTTGCCGCGCGGGACGCGCCGGACGATTCTTTTCACGGGGTCCGGCATGCGTTTTTATACAGGCGCGCAAAATAAGGGATTATAATCCTCTATATTATAAACGATCCGGGTATGGATTGTCAATCGTTTTCCGCGATTCTTCTGCGCCGGACAGAGAAATTCTGCGGCGGTCGGCGGTTTCCTTTGTGCAGAATGACGGTTTTCCGGCCATTTTGCCCGGGCGCGCGCCGTTTGGAAAAAAATTGCCGGAAAGCGCTTGACAAGCCGCGAAAAGTGTGCTACACTGTAGCACATAAAAGCTTTAAATGGCTAAAGCGCCGGCGGTTATTTCTCCGGCCCGGCCGTTTGAGCGACCGTCAAAGGAGAGTTGATTATGGGTCTTGCAATCAAAATCATCATGCTCGTCGTTTTCTTCGGCGTCATGATCGGCGTCGGGTTCTACACCCGCAAAAACGCAACGGACGTGAAGGGCTTCGTGCTCGGCGGGCGCTCCGTCGGCCCCTGGCTGACCGCCTTCGCCTACGGCACTTCGTATTTCTCCGCCGTCATCTTCGTCGGCTACGCCGGTCAGTTCGGCTGGAAATTCGGTCTGGCCTCCACCTGGATCGGCATCGGCAACGCCGTGATCGGTTCGCTCCTGGCCTGGGCCATCCTCGGCCGCCGCACCCGCATCATGACGCAGCATCTGAATTCCGCCACGATGCCGCAGTTCTTCGGCGAGCGCTTCCAGAGCAAGGGCCTGAAAATCGCCGCCTCGCTGATCGTTTTTGTCTTCCTGATCCCCTACACCGCCTCGCTTTATAATGGTCTTTCCCGCCTGTTCGGCATGGCGTTCAACATCGATTATTCCGTCTGCATCCTGCTCATGAGCATCCTGACGGCAATCTACGTCATCGCGGGCGGCTACATGGCGACGGCCATCAACGATTTCATTCAGGGCATCATCATGATCGTGGGCATCATCGCCGTGATCGCCGCGGTGCTGCGCGTGAACGGCGGCTTCATGGGATCGCTGGCCGGTCTGGCCGCGGTTACGGACGAATCGGCCTCTTCGATTCCGGGCGTGTTCAACTCCTTCTTCGGGCCGGATCCGCTGAACCTCGCGTTCGTCGTGATCCTGACCTCGCTGGGCACCTGGGGTCTGCCGCAGATGGTGCAGAAATTCTACGCCATCAAGAGTGAAAGCGACATCAAGAAGGGCACGATCATTTCCACCTTCTTCGCCATCATCGTCGCGGGCGGCTGCTACTTCCTGGGCGGCTTCGGCCGGCTCTTCTCGGATAAGATCGACATCGAGGCCAACGGCTTTGACTCCATCGTGCCCACGATGCTCGGCGATCTCAAGCCCGTGCTGATCGCGCTGGTCGTGATCCTCGTGCTTTCCGCTTCGATGTCCACGCTCTCCTCGCTCGTGCTCGCCTCCTCCTCCACGCTGACGATCGACCTGATCAAGACGAGCATCGCCAAAAAGATGGATGAAAAGAAGCAGGTGCTGACCATGCGGATCCTCGTGCTCTTCTTCATTGCCGTTTCCGCCGTGATCGCGCTGTTCCAATACAACACCAAGAGCAATTTCATCGCGCAGCTCATGGGCATCTCCTGGGGCGCGCTGGCCGGCGCCTTCCTTGCGCCGTTCCTCTTCGCGCTCTACTGGAAGAAGACGACCAAGGCCGCCTGCTGGGTCAGCTTCCTGTTCGGCTCGCTGCTGATGATTGCCAACATGCTCTTCCGCGCGCATTTCCCGACGATCCTGCAGTCCCCGATCAACTGCGGCGCCGTGGCGATGCTGGCCGGTCTTGTGATCGTGCCGCTCGTGAGCCTGCTCACGCCGAAGCCGGACAGCGGCTTCGTGGAGGAAACCTTCGCCTGCTACAACAAGGAAACGCACGCAAAGGCCAAGGAATCCCTCGGCGAAAACTGAATCCGCGCAGAATAAACGCAAGTATTATCAGGGATCGGCGGGGGTGCAGCCTGCCGATCCCATTGAGTTTTGTCTGAGGTGAACTGATGATCATTGACGCGCACACGCACACCTTCCCCGCCGCGATCGCGGACAAGGTGGTTGAAAAGCTGCAGGCGATGGGAAGCACCCGCGCCTACACAAACGCGACCGACGACGCGCTGCAGCGCTCCATGCAGACGGCGGGCATCGACGTTTCCGTGCTGCTGCCGGTGATGACGAATCCCGGGCAGGTGGAAAAGCTGAATGACCGCGCGGCAGAAAAGACGCTGCACCGGCGTGAAACCGGCCTGTTTTCGCTCGGCGGCATGCATCCGGAATATGAGAATTACCGTGCGGAGCTCGCGCGCATCCGGGCCAAAGGGCTGACCGGCATCAAGCTGCACCCGGCGTATCAGGGCTGCGATCTGGATGATCCGCGCTTTCTGCGCATCATTGACCGCGCGGCGGAGCTGGGGCTGGCGGTCGTGATCCACGCAGGGCTGGACATCGGCTTCCCCGGGCACAATTACGCGGATGCAGCCATGATCGAAACCGTGCTGCGGGAGGTTGCGCCGGAGAAATTCGTGCTCGCGCACATGGGAGGCTGGAAGGACTGGGACGCCGTGGAGCAGCGGCTCGCCGGTCTGCCGCTTTATATGGATACTTCCTTTGTGCTGGGCAGCTATACGCCGCCGCCGGGCGTTTTCGTGCCCGAGGAAGAGCGGCGGATGCTCAGCGACGCGCAGTTTCGGCGCATCGTCGAAAAGCACGGCGCCGACCGCGTGCTCTTCGGCACGGACAGCCCCTGGAGCGACCAGAGCGCCACGCTGGCGCAGGTACGCGCCCTGCTGCCCGAAGCCGTGCAGCCTGCCGTCCTGGGCGGCAACGCCGCCGATGTTTTCGGCATTTCACCGGCCTGAACCGCCTGCACAGACGCAGCGCTTTCAATTGAAAAAACGGATCCGCGCCGCCTGCAGACAGCCGCCTGCGGGCGGTTTCTTTTGCCCGGAGAAAAGGGCGTACAGGGCAAACGGATTCGGACTTGACAAGCGCCGCTGTGCGTGCTATACTGGCGGTAAGAAATAAATCAATTGATTTATTGATGCAGTATATTATGATTATCACACAGTATCCGCATGTGTGCAAAACGCCTGCATTTGAGTAGTGCGTCTGCATCTGAGCAAGGCGCCCGCATATGAGCAGTGCGTCTGCATTTTGCGTGGTATCTGCTGCGTTTTTTGTGCGACGGAATGGCAGCGTCGACTGCGCGTGATGCAGCGCGGCATTCCCTGTGCGCGGCGCATGCAGACCGATCGGAATCCAGGATGAAACGGGGGCGAACGGCAGGATGAACCGACTTCTCAGCCTGTTGCTGACGGCGATCACCGTGCTCGGCGGCTTTTTCAGCCTCTACCGGCCCGCGCCGCCGGCGGCGTTTACGGCGGACTGCCCCGCCGAGGAGAGAAACATGGATTTATATCGCGGCGTTCATTCCTATGTGGCGGACTGCGGCGGCGTGCCCGCCCTGTTTATCAACGGCGAACCGACGCCGGCCGCGGCCTACATGACCTATCTGGAGGAATACAACGATTACGACGCCTTCGTCGACGCCGGCTACCGGCTGTTTTCCGTCCCCGTGCTGTTCGCGGGCCGCTGGATCAACGCCAATGACTACTGCAAACCGTTTCACGGCGGCATCTTCGACCGGGAAGGGGCGGCGGATTTCTCCGCGCTGGACGCGTCCGTTGCACGCATTCTTTCCGTCTGCCCGGACGCCTTTATCTTCCCGAGGCTGAATCTTTCCATGCCGCTGTGGTGGATCGCGGCGCATCCCGACTGCACGGACGGCACGGGCAAGCGGGAGCTGCTGTTCACGGACGCATACCGGGAAACGGCCGCGGAAATGCTGCGCGCCGTGATCGATCATATCAACGAAAGCGCCTACGCGCCGCATATCGTCGGCTATCAGATTGCCGGCGGCAACACCGAGGAATGGTTTCATTTCGATCTGAACGCCGGCTGCTGCGCGAACGCCGCAGGCGCCTTCCGCGCGTATCTTGAAACGTATTATCCCGCCTGCACGGATTTCAGCCTGCCCGATCTCTCGCCGCTGCAGGGCAAGGGGCCCCACCACAAAAACGAGCAGCTCGCGCGTTATCTGGAATTCGCGAACAACGCCGTGGCGGAAACGATCTGCCGGCTTTGCACCGCCGCGAAAAACGCGACCGGCGGAAATGTCGTGATCGGCACATTCTACGGCTATTCGCTGGAGGTCACCTCTCCGCTCTACGGCACGCACGCGCTGAAAACGATCCTCGACTGCGAGAATATCGACTTCATCTGTTCGCCGAATTCCTACATCGACACAAGAGATCCGAATGCGGACTGGACGGAAATGTATCCGGCGGATTCCGTGCGTCTGCACGGCAAGCTCTGCATGCAGGAATGCGATATCCGCACCCATCTGACCCGCCTGCTCTCCGAAGCGGCGCCGGAATATGACAGCGAAAACCGCTACAACGCGCCGATCTGGCACGGGCTCGAAAGCAAGGCGCAGTCCGTGAGCATGCTGCGCAAGGCCTTCAGCCGGCAGCTGATCAAGGGCAACGGCTTCTGGTGGTTCGATATGTGGGGCGGCTGGTATCACGATCCGGATCTGCTCGCCGAGCTGCGGCAGATGCGGGCGCTGTGTGCCGCTTCGCTCGCCGAAACCGATCGTGCAAGCACGGCGGAGCTCGCGGTCTTTGTCGACGAGAGCGCGTATCCCTATCTGACGGACTGTGCGCTGCGCAGCGCCGCGTTCAATCAGCGGCGGGCGCTCGGTGCGCTCGGCGCGCCGTATGACCTCTATGACGTCAGCGATTTCGCGGCGGTGTGCCGGAATTACAGGGCCGTCCTCTTCCTGTCGGATCTGAAGACCCCGGCGATGCAGGACGCGCTTGCGCGCTGCAAAGCAGACCGCGTCCCCTATCTTTCCGTATCAAATCTGAAAAAAGGCTATTCCGCTTCGGAGCTGCGCGCCTTCTGCGCGGCGCACGGCGTGCACATCTTCTGTGACACCGGCGATCTCATTTATATCAACAAGCATTATCTGGCCATTCACGCGACCGAAGCGGGCGAAAAGACCGTCACGCTCGACGGCGTGTATGCTTACCGCGAGCTGCTCACGGAAACCGGCCTGCAGGGCACGGGGGCAGCGCTGCACATTCCCATGCAGGCAAACGAAACCCGGCTCTTTGCGCTCGATGCGCCGGAATAATACACGCATTTCAGACACATAAAAAAGGAGGTGATCCCGTGCCCTACGCCGCTTCCTTCGGACCGCTGCTGCAGACGCTGCGCCGCCGCGCCGGCGTTTCCCAGCTGCAGCTGGCCGACGCCGTCGGCAAAACCGCGCAGTATATCAGCAACATCGAAAAAGGCAAAAACAACGCCCCGCCCGATCCCGCCGCGCTGGACGCGATGATCGCCGCTCTGCAGCTTTCGCCGGCCGAGGCGCGGGAATTCCGCCTTTGCGCCTACGCCGACCGCGGCACGCTGCCGCCGGAGCTGCTCCGCTACATGGAAGCCTGCCCGCCGCTGCTGGACCTGGTCTGGGACGGCATGCAGCAGGGCCTGACCGCCGCCGACTGGGCGGAACTGCATCGGGAGATGATCAAATGAAAGCAACACCGGATTATGTCAAATACGCCGCCTCGATCGTGCCGAGCGAGCGGCAGTTGCAGTGGCAGCAGCTGGAATTCTACGCGTTTTTCCACTTCGGCATCAACACCTTCACCGATTCCGAATGGGGCAACGGCAATGAGGATCCCGATCTGTTTCAGCCGGAGAAGCTGGACTGCCGCCAATGGGTCAAGACCTGCAAGCTCGCGGGCATGCGCGGCGTGATCCTGACCGCCAAGCACCATGACGGCTTCTGCCTCTGGCAGACGAAGACGACCGATTTCAGCGTCGCCGCAAGCAGCTGGCGCGGCGGCAGAGGCGACGTCGTTGCCGAATGCGCGGCGGCCTGCCGGGAATTCGGCCTGCAGTTCGGCGTCTATCTCTCCCCCTGGGACCGGCACGAGGAAACCTACGGCACCGGGGTGGCCTATGACGCCTATTATCTCGCGCAGCTGCGCGAGCTGCTCACCGGCTACGGCCCGCTTTTCTGCGTCTGGATGGACGGCGCCTGCGGCGAAGGGCCGAACGGCCGCAAGCAGCATTACGACTGGGAAAGCTATTACGCGCTGATCCGCAAGCTGCAGCCGAACACCGTGATCAGCATCAGCGGACCGGACGTGCGCTGGTGCGGCAACGAAGCCGGCGTGTGCCGCAAAAGCGAATGGAGCGTCGTCCCCTACTGGCATTCCGAGGCGTCGCGCATCGCCGCCGCAAGCCAGAAGGATGCGACAAAGCCGCCGAAAAAAATCAATCCCACCGCCCTGGATCTGGGCAGCAGGAAAGTCATCAAGCGCTGCAATCAGCTGATCTGGTACCCGGCCGAGGTGGATGTTTCCATCCGCAAGGGCTGGTTCTACCACGCCGCGGAGGACCACACGGTCAAGACGCTCGACAAGCTGCTGACGCTTTATTATAATTCCGTGGGTGCAAATGCATCCCTTCTGCTGAATATTCCCCCCTCGCCTGAGGGAACACTACATGAGCGGGATGTGGAAGCGCTGCTGAATCTCGGCGCGCAGCTCTCCATCGATTTCAATGAGAATCTGGCCGAGGGCTCCGTTGTGACCGACGACCGCCATCTCGACGACGCCCATACCGGGCAGCAGACGCTCGACCCGGATCCCGAAGCCTACTGGCATTCCGGCGACAATCCGGACGGCGCGACGCTGATCCTGGATCTGGGCGAGGAATTCGACATTGACAAGATCGTGCTCGGCGAGCATCTGCGCACCGGGCAGCAGATCGAGGCCTTCTCGCTCTATGCGGAGCTGGACGGCAAATGGAAACGCCTGTGCAAGGGCACGGTGATCGGCCACAAGCGCATCTGCCGCTTTCAGGAGATCCGCGTGCGCCGCTTCAAGCTCGTGATCGAGCAGGCGCGCTGCTTCGCCACGCTGCGCACCTGGGAGGCCTATTGATCATTCCCAGGTCTTCCAGACCTCCGGGCAGTAGCCGACGGTCGCCTGCCGCCCGTTGCGCACGATCGGCGTTTTGAACAGCCGGCCGTCCGCAAGCAGCTTTTCCTCCACGGCTTCCTTGCTCGCGAGGTATTTGATAAACTGCTCTTCATACGCCTTGGATTTCTCGTTGATGAGCGCCTCCATGGAGCCGACCGCGGCCTTGACGCTCTGATACTCGCCCTTGCTCAGATTCTTCTGCGTCAGGTCGATGAACTGAAATTTGATGCGGCGTTCCTTGAAATAGCGCTGCGCTTTCTTGGTGTCGAAGCACTTGTTCGTGCCGAAAATCTGGATATTCATCTGCTTTTCAGCGGCATTTTCAGCCGTTCCTTTCATTCTTTTCGGCGCCTGCGCGCCGGACAAAGCCCCCACGCACCCTCCGCGTGGGGGCGGGGGTCAAGCTTATGGTACTAAATCTTCCGCCGCAAGTCAATACCGTGATCGAAATTCTTTCCGCCGCGGGGCACAGCGCCTATGCGGTCGGCGGCGCCGTGCGCGATCTGCTGCGCGGCGTGGAGCCGCAGGACTGGGACGTCACGACCAACGCGCTGCCGGAGGAAACCGCCGCCTGCTTTGCGGATTACCGCGTGATCGAAACCGGCATCAAACACGGCACGGTCACCGTGCTGCTGGACGGCATGCCGCTGGAAATCACCACCTACCGGCTGGACGGCGGCTACAGCGACCACCGTCATCCGGACAGCGTGACCTTCACGGACCGCGTGGAGGAGGATCTGGCGCGGCGGGATCTGACGATCAACGCCATGGCCTACAGTCCGCAGCGCGGGCTCTGCGATCCCTTCGGCGGCATGGAGGATCTGCAGGCGCGGCGCATCCGCTGCGTCGGCGACCCCGTGCGGCGCTTCGATGAGGACGCCCTGCGCATCCTGCGGGCCATCCGCTTCGCGTCGACGCTCGGCTTTGCGGTCGATCCTGCCACGGATGCGGCCATTCGCAGCGGCACGCCCCTGCTGGCCGCTGTTTCCGCCGAGCGCATCTTCACGGAGCTGCGCAAGCTCCTGTGCGGCGACGCCGCGGCCGCCCTGCTGCGGAGCTATGCCGACGTGCTGTTTTTCCTGATGCCGGCGCTCGCGCCCATGCGCGGCTGCGCGCAGCATCACGAACGCCACATCCATGACGTCTGGGAGCATACGCTCGCCGCCGTGGACGCCGTCGACCCCGTGCCGCATCTGCGGCTGGCCGCGCTCCTGCATGACAGCGGCAAACCGCAGTGCAGAACCACGGACGCGCAGGGCATCGACCATTTTTACGGCCACGCGGGCGCAGGCATGCAGATCGCCGATGCGATCCTGCGGCAATATAAGACCTCCAATCAGCTGCGGCAGCAGGTCTGCACGCTCGTGGAATACCACGATTTCGTGCCGCATCTGCTCAGCCGCAGGACCTACCGCAAGTACATCCACCTGCTCGGCGAGGACGCCGTGCGCGATCTCTTCCGGCTGCGGGAGGCGGATCTGCGCGCGCAGAATCCGGCCTTTCTGGAAGAAGGGCTCGCGCAGAACGCCGCCGGTCTGGCGGTGGTGGACGCGCTGCTTGCGGAAACGCCCGCCTTCGGGCTGCGGGATCTGGCCGTGCGCGGGGACGACCTCGCCGCTGCGGGCATCCCGCCCTCCCCCGCGATGGGCGCCATCTTAACCCGTCTGCTCGACGAGGTGCAGGCGGACAAGCTGAAAAACGAAAAAGACGCGCTGCTCGCGCGCGCAAAAGAACTGGAATCTGGAAAGGAGACCCCATGAAGCTGGAAACCGTAACGATCGAACAGGCCGCTGAATTCGACGCCTTTGTGCGTTCGCACCCGAAGGGGCATATGATGCAGACCTCCGCCTGGGGGCGCGTCAAAAAGGAATGGGACTGGCGCGGCTTCCTCCTGCGGGGGGAGGACAGCGCGGTGCGCGGCGCCTGCGCCGTGCTGTTGCGGCAGATCCCGATGACGCCGTTCCGGCTGATGTATGCGCCGCGCGGGCCCGTGTGCGACCTGCACGACGCAGACACCGTGCGGGAGCTGCTGCTGGCCGTGAAGGAATACGGTCTGCGCAACAAGGCCTATACGTTCAAGATCGACACCGATACGCTTGTCACGGACAACGCCTATATCGATCAGCTCAAAGACCTCGGCTTCACCTTCAAGGAGCACGGCGCGGGCTTTGATACGATCCAGGCGCGCTATATTTTCCGTCTGGACGTCGGCGGCAAAACCGAGGAAGAGGTCATGGCCGGCTTCCATCCGAAGACCCGCTACAACACCCGTCTGGCCGGGCGCAAGGGCGTCACGGTCGAGATCAAAGGCAGGGAGGCCTGCGCGGAATTCCACGATCTGATGCTGGTCACCGGCGCGCGCGACGGCTTCGCCACGCGCGATACGGCCTATTTTGAGCGCATCATGGACGCCTTCGGCGACGACGCGCGCATTTATCTGGCCAAATACGAGGGCAAGACCATCGCCGGCGCGCTGGACGTGCACTGCGGCGACAAGGTGTGGTATGTCTACGGCGCGAGCTCCAACGAGTACCGCAACGTCATGCCGAATTATCTGGTGCAGTGGGAAATGATCCGCTGGGCAATCGCCGAGGGCTGCCGCTGGTATGATTTCCGCGGCGGTTATCCGGATGAGGACAATCCCCTGCACGGCATTTTCAAATTCAAAAAGGGCTTCTGCAACGACTACATGGAGCTCATGGGCGAGGCCGATCTGATTCTGGACAAGGTCGGCTACAAGGCGGTCGGCACGGCGGAGAAGCTGCGGAAATCCACCCGCGGCCTGCGCGCGAAGCTGATCAACCGCAAATAAATCAAACCATTCTTCTCCTCTCATTGTCCTCCATATAGGAAAGACGCTGCCGGCTTCCCACCGGCAGCGTCGTCCTTTTATTCGACCTTCTCCTGCTGAAACAGACCGTATTTGATTTTGATGCGTTCGAGTTTTTCGATCAGCGGCTTGCCCGCAAGCAGCAGCACGGCCGCCATGGTGCCCGCATGAATCAGATTGAAGGGCAGGCCCGTGGCGTAAATCGCGGCCGCCTTCTCCCATGTCACTTCGTCGCTGTAGATCAGCACCGTGCTCAGATCGACGATGCCGCCGTAGAGCACCAGGCAAAGCAGGCCGCCGCCGAGGGCGAGCAGGATGCGGTTTTCCCGCAGCGCACGGATGCGAAACAGAAAGCCCGCGGCCAGCCCGACCGCGCCCATGCCGAGCATCTGAAAGGGCGTCCACTGCCCCTGACCGAAAATGAAATTGGAAATCAGCATCGCCGCGGCGCCGGTCAGAAAGCCGGTCTGCGGCCCCAGGCAGACCGCCGTGACCACCACGATCGCGCCCAGCGGCTTGACCGAGGGCAGCGCGTAGAACGCCGCGCGCGCGGCGACCGCCATGGCGATCATCACTGCGAGCACCGCCAGCTCCCGCGCGGAAGGATACCGCCGCTCGAAGGAGAGCGCAAACGGCAGGAGCGCAAGCGCAACGATGATGGCGGCCGTCAGATAATACCGTCTGCCGCCGCTGTGCTTCTCGAGCAGGATCAGCGCGGCGCCGGACAGCAGAAAACCGAGCAGGAGCAGCGCTGTGACCGCACCGCGGCGTGTTACAGGTTTTGCCGGCACAGCGAGATCACATCCTTATCCGTCACACAGTTTTCAAACAGCCGCCGGCTCATCCGGTGCGCCGCCGTCGTGTAGAAATAATTATTGCAGAAAAAGTCCGCCGTCGGCTGCATGCAGGCAATCTCGCCGTCGAAGAGCAGCGCGCAGAAATCCGCGTGCGCGGCGCAGAACTCCGCGTCGTGCGAGACCAGCAGCACGGTTTTGCCCGCCGCCTTGAGCTGATCGAGCAGTTGTGCAAAGCGCAGCTTGAACGCACAGTCCATGCCCTTGGTCGGCTCGTCCAGCAGCAGCAGATCCGGATCATTCAGCAAAAGCTTTGCCAGCGCCGCGCGCTGCTGCTCTCCGCCGCTCAGATCATAGGGATGCCGCTCGAGCAGCGGCTCCAGCTCCAGCTGCGCCGCAACGGCGGCCGCCGCTTCCTCCGACGCGGACTGCAGCTCCGCGCGCACGGTCGACTGCGTAAACAGCAGCGCGGCATTCTGCGGCAGCAGCGCCGTTTTTGCCTGCAGGCGCAGCCGGCCGCCCGTGGGCTTGCGCAGACCGGCCAGCAGGCGCAGAAGTGTGGATTTGCCCGCGCCGTTGCCGCCAAGCAGGGCGGTCGTCCGGCCCGCCGGCAGCGTCAGATCCAGCTGCCGGAGCACGTCCGCGCCGTCTTTTTCGTAGCGGAACGAGATATTTTTCATTGTCAATGCCGGCTGCGTCTCCGGCTGTGCCGGGCGCTCGATGCGCTTGACCCGCAGAGGCTGCGGCAGACAGCGTTCCAGCGCGGCCGCGCCGTCCCGCGCGGTCAGCGGCGTTTCCGTCACGCCCGGCAGGTACGCAAACACGCGCACGGGCGTGGGCATGGCCGCCTGTACAAAGGGATCCAGACTGTCATAGGACGCGCCGAGCCCGGCCGGGGGCGCATCCAGCGTCAGCCGCCCCGCCTCGAGCACCAGCACACGGTCGGCATAGACGATCGCCTCCTCCAGCCGATGCTCCGAGAGGATCACGGTCACGCCGAGCTCGCGGTTGATGCGCGAGAGCGTGGCCAGGAATTCCGTTGCGGCAATGGGATCCATCTGCGCGGTCGGCTCGTCGAGGAGCAGCAGCTGCGAACGCAGCGCCGTGGCGGAAGCGAGATTGAGCAGCTGCTTCTGCCCGCCGGAGAGCGTCGCCGTGTGCTGATCGAACCAGCCGTCGATGCCGAAATACTGCGCGATCTCCGCCACACGCATCCGGATCTCCGCCGTGGGCAGACCGAGGTTTTCCAGGCCGAAGGCCAGCTCGTGCCAGACCTTGTCCGTCACGATGCCGCTTTCCGGATCCTGCATCACAACGCCGATGTGCTCCGCCGCCGTGCGGCGATCCAGCGATTCGATCGGCGCGCCGTTCCAGAGGATGCGGCCCGTGCGCTCCCCCGCCGGGGCGAGCACGGGATGCAGCGCGCGCAGCAGCGTCGTTTTGCCGCAGCCGCTGCGGCCGCACAGCACAAGGAATTCCCCCGCCTGCACCTCAAAGCTGACGTCGCGGAGCGCCTGCACCCGACCGATGGGATATTGAAAACCGAACTTGTCTACAACCAGCTGCTGCATCTGTCTCTCGCCGTTCCTTCCGCCTGTTCTGCCCGTATTGTAGCATATTCCCCGCGGGAAGTAAAGAAAAAATGCTCTCCGCAAAAACGCAGAGAGCATCTGAATGGTCGAAAACGCTTATTCGCTCTTGTTGACTTCGATCTTGCCGTAGAGCGAAGCGCCTGCGGAATCGGAGCGCGGCGCTCTTGCGGGCGCTGCGGGCTCCTTGCTGCGGTCATTCTGATACCGGCCGCCGCCGCGATTGCCGCCCCGGCCGCCGCCGCGGTTGCCGCCGCGATTGCCGCCCCGGCCGCCGCGATTGTAGCCGCCGCCGTTGGTGGGCTTGACGCCCTCCTCCAGCGTAATGACGACCTTGCGCTCGCTGTCGCTGCCCACGGAATGCGAGGTCACGCCTTCAATCTCCTGCACCGTGGTGTGGATGATGCGGCGCTCATAGGGGTTCATCGGCTCGAGCACGACGTTTCTGCCGTACTTGCGCACCTTCGCGGCATTCTTTCTGGCCAGCGCGCGCAGGGTGTTTTCCCGCTTCTCACGGTAATTGCCCACGTTGATGGAAACGCGCTTGTAGCCCTCGTTGCCGCGGTTGATGACCAGGCGGGTGAGATACTGGATGGCGTCGAGCGTTTCGCCGCGCCGGCCGATCACGGAGCCGTAATCATCCTCGCAGGTGATGGCGAAGCGGACCTCTTCCGCATCCGCCTCCACGGCGATCTGCGCGTCGTTCACGCCCAGACTTTTGAGAATCGTGTCGATATAAGCCTTTGCCGGAGCAAAGGGATCGTCTTCAATTTCGTAGAAAGCGCGGACCTTGGCAAGGGATCCGCCGAACAGGCCGAGCAACTTCGCTTTCGGCTGCTCCAGAACTTCATATCGGATTTCAACATCTTCCGGCGCCTGCAGCGCCTGCACGGCGTTGTTCTGTGCTTCCACAACGGAAGCGCCGGTGCCGATTGCCTCCTTGATCAAAACAGTCACCACCTATTATTACTCTTTGTTCGCAGCGGCGCGCTTGATCACTTCTTCTTTGGAGCGCCGCTCGATCGTTTCGTCCACCATGATTCTGGCGATCATTTTGTTGGGGTTGTAAACCTGCCCGATAATCACGGTGGAGAGGAACCCGAAAATACTGGATGCGATCCAGTAGATACCGATGCCCGCCGGATAATTCACCACGAAATACAGGGAAAACAGCGGCATACCGAGGGTCATGCAGCCCATCATCATCGGGTTCTGATTCGCTGTGGGATTCGTCTTCTTCTGACGAATCTGCGTATAAAGCCCCGTCGCAAAAGAGGAGAGGAAGGAGAGGACGGGAATGATCCAGATAATTTTATGCTCCGAGGTTCTGGGTACCTCGCCGAGGGAAAACAGACCGAAGAAATCGAAGTTGACAGTGGCGATTTTGTCGTAGGTCGCCTGCGTGACGCCCGCGACGTCCTGCAGCTTGTCGATATGCTGCACGACCAGCAGCTCCGAAAGGATGGTGCTTTTGTTCATCACCGAGCTGCCGAGGTCCAGATTTTTCACCGCGTCGGTCAGGAGCTGGACCTGTTCCTTGTCAATAAAAAGAAAATGGCTCAGAGGATAGTAGATGGCGCCGATCAGGCCGAACAACAGCAGGAACTGCACCGCCATCGGGGCGCAGCCGGCGCTCATCGGGTTGTAGCCCTCGCGCTGGTAGAGTGCCTGCGTTTCTTCCTGGATCTTGCGCTGATCACCGGCATATTTGGTCTGGATCTTGCGGATCTTTGCGTTCAGACGCTGCATTTTCGCCTGGCCTTTTTGCTGGCTGATGGTCGAAGGGATCATCAGCAGGCGGGCAAACAGGGTCAGCAAAACGATCGAGATCGCATAATTCTGGAACCCGATGCTGTTATAAATCAGTCGCAGCAGCCAGCCGAACGGGATGCCGAGATACTCGTATAGAACGGTCATTATTTATCCTCCGCGTGTCTGTATTTCACCTTCTTCGGCGGCACCGGATCCACGCCGCCGGGAAACAGAATGTTGCACCGCATCAGACGAAACACCGTCAGAAGCGTGCCTTTCAGCGCGCCGTGGACCTCAATGGCCTCCACGGCGTAGTGGGAGCAGGTCGGATAATACCTGCACATGGGCGGAAGCGCCGGTGAGATCCGCCGCTGATAAAAGCGGATCGCGGCAAGCAGAATCTTTCGCATGGCAGCGCACTCCCGTCATTCCTTGCCGATCACGCCGAGCGCCGCGAGCTGCTTTTGCATCACGGCCGCGAGATCGGTGCTCTTTTTCTGTTTGGTCCTGAATCGGGCGACGAACACCAGATCCCAGTTTCCCCGCACCTGCGGGGCAAGGGAGGAGAATGCCGCCCGAATGATACGGCGGCATCTGTTTCTCTCCACGGCGGAGCCGATTTTTTTGGATGTGGTGATCCCGATCCGGCAGCCCAATCCCCGGTTTTTGACCGCGTAGGTCACGAGGATCGGCGAGGTCTGCATCTTCCCTCTGCCATAAGCGCGGTGGAATTCCGCATTCTGCTTCAGGGTCGTCTGACTCGTCATGCTGCCTTCCCTCCTGTCAATCAGTAGGAGAGCTGCTTTCTGCCCTTGGCTCTGCGGCGAGCAAGCACCTTGCGGCCGTTTCTGTCCGCCATTCTCTTGCGGAAGCCGTGCTCCATCTTGCGATGACGCTTCTTGGGCTGATACGTTCTCTTCATGCTTTCTAACCTCCGTTTCCTCTCGAATTCAGCGCAGCATCGGCTGCGAAAGCCGGGGGCAAGCCCCTCGGAATAGATATTATAATACAGGGAATGCAAAAAAGTCAATCTTTTTTTTAATATCTATGAGATTTTCCTCAAAAAACTCGGTTTTTCCCGCAGTATGCCGCCGCTTTTTGCCGCGCGCATCAGATCGGATGGTGAAAAATTCAAAAACTGTTTTGAATTGGTTCACAGTTTCCGCCCATTTCGCCGCCACGCCGTGTTGACAATTCCCGCGGTGCGGTGCTATAATAACTCATACAGTTTTGTTATTATTCATTCAGATTTCAGACAAAACGGAGGGACGGATATGAAATCCATCAGAAACCTGCTTGCCCTGCTGCTTGCCGTTCTTTTGATCGGCGGCGCCGCCGTTCCGGCTGCGCTGGCCACGGGCGAAAGCTTCCTGACCATCACCAAACTCGGCAGCTATGCGCAGGTCACCGCCTGCAACGGCAGCGCGGTCGGCCTGATCGACATTCCCGATCAGTATGACGGCGTGCCCGTCACGGAGATCGCGGAATCCGCGTTCGCGAGCACGGCAAAAATCACGCAGGTCAACATTCCCGAAACCGTGACCAAGGTCGGCAAATACGCCTTTGAGGACTGCGCGAACCTGACGACCGTGCGGTTTGCCGGCAGCGAATGCACCCTGGGCACCGGCGCGTTCCGCATGTGCATCGCGCTGATCAGCCTGCAGCTGCCTTCGGAGCTGAAGACCGTTCCGGAATCCGCGTTTGCGGACTGCACCTCTCTGAAAACGCTGGCGCTGCCCTCCACCGTGCGCCTGATCGGCAGAGAAGCCTTCTGCAACTGCTCCGCGCTCACCGCGGTCACCATTCCCGCCGCGACCACGCAGATCGATCTGAACGCCTTCCTGGGCTGCAGCGGCGTGCAGAATTATCAGGTGGAGAGCGGCAATCCCGAATTCAAGGCGGTTGACGGCTGCCTGTGCTCCAAGGACGGCACGCTGTTCAAGCAGTATCCCGCCGGACGCACGGCGACCTCCTACACCGTTCCGAACGGCGTCACCAAGCTCGAGGACGGCGCATTTTCCGCCTGCACCGCGCTGCAGACCGTCATTCTGCCGGACAGCCTGACGGACATCGCGGACTATGCCTTCAGCGGCTGCACATCGCTGCGCAGCATCACGCTGCCGCCGCTGACGCAGACGCTCGGCTCCCAGGCCTTCGGCGACTGCACCGCGCTGAAAACCATCACGCTGCCCGCTTCGGTGCGCCTGTTTGACAGCGCGTTTTACCGCTCCGGCGTGGAGCGGGTGGTGCTGACAAGCGGGATGACCAAAATCAGCGAGCGCGCCTTCCAGAAATGCGAAAAGCTCACGACCGTGGTGATCCCGGCGAGCGTCAAAACCATTGAGATCGGCGCGTTTGACGGCTGCACGGCGCTGACCGAGCTGCGGCTGGACCGCAATGTGACGGACATCCACGAGAAGGCCTTCATCAACTGCCCGAACCTGACGCTGCTGGTCCGGGAGGGGTCCGTTGCGCACACGTTTGCGCAGACGAACAACATTCCGTTCCGGCTGCTGCCGCCCGGCCACGGCGACGTGACTGCGATGCAGATCCTCACGCCGCCCGACAAAACCGATTATTATTACAAGCGCACGCTGGAAACGGCCGGCCTGACGCTGCTGATCACCTATGAAGACGGTGAAACCGAGGTCATCGACAAGGACTTCACCTGCGATCCGACCTATTTCACCGAAGTCGGCACGCAGGAAATCACCGTCACCTACGGCGATTTTACCGACACCTTCCGCGTTTCGGTTTCCTACTCCCTGCTGCAGATCCTGATCCGGATCTTCCTGCTCGGCTTCCTCTGGTATTGATCGGTCGGCGCGCCTCATTATGAAAGATCAAGCAGCCCCGCAAGCGATTTGCGGGGCTGCTTTTTCGTTGCTTGTTTCTGTTTTATTTCTGAGAGGCTTCCAGCGCCTGCTGCACATCCGCAAGCAGGTCGTCGATGTGCTCAATGCCGACGGAGAACCGGATCAGATTCTCGCTGATGCCGCAGTCGATCAGCTCCTGCGCGGTCAGCTGACGGTGGGTCGTGCTCGCCGGATGCAGGCAGCAGGTGCGCGCATCCGCCACATGGGTCGCGATCTCCGCGACCTTGAGGGCATCCATGAACTTCGTCGCCGCTTCTCTGCCGCCCTTGATGCGGAAGGAGATGACGCCGCTCGTGCCGTTCGGCATATATTTCTGCGCCAGGTCATAGCCTCTGCTGCCCGGCATGCCGGGATAGGTCACTTCCTCGGTGCAGCCGCTGTCGCGCAGATACTCCGCCACGCGCAGCGCATTCTGGCAATGACGCTCTACACGCAGATGCAGCGTTTCCAGCCCGAGATTGAGCAGGAACGCGTTGAACGGCGAGGGGATCGAGCCGAGGTCGCGCATGAGCTGCGCGGTCGCCTTGGTGATATAGGCGAGCTTGCCGAAGCGCTCGGTATAGGTGATGCCGTGATAGGAATCATCAGGCGTGGTCAGCCCGGGGAATTTGTCATTCTGCGTCCAGTCGAAATTGCCGCTGTCCACGATCACGCCGCCCACGCTCGTGGCGTGGCCGTCCATGTATTTGGTGGTGGAATGCGTGACGATATCCGCGCCGAATTCAAACGGGCGGCAGTTGATCGGCGTGGGGAAGGTGTTGTCCACGATCAGCGGCACGCCGTGGGCATGCGCCGCCTTGGCAAATTCCTCGATATCCAGCACGTCGAGCGACGGGTTGGAAAGCGTTTCGGCAAACACGGCCTTGGTATTCGGCCGGAACGCGGCGGCCAGCTCCTCCGCGGTCGCCTGCGGGCTCACGAAGGTGAAATCGATGCCGAGCTTGCGCATCGTGACGTTGAAAAGATTGAAGGTGCCGCCGTAGATCGCCGCGGAGCTGACCACATGGTCGCCCGCAGCGGCGATATTGAAGACGGAATAGAAGGACGCCGCCTGGCCGGAGGAGGTCAGAATGGCCGCCACGCCGCCCTCGAGCGCCGCGATCTTTGCCGCCGTCGCGTCGTTGGTCGGATTCTGCAGCCGGGTGTAGAAATAGCCGGGCGCCTCCAGATCAAAGAGCTTGCCCATCTCCACGCTGGATTCATAGCGGAAGGTCGTGCTCTGCGTGATCGGCAGCTGGCGGGGCTCGCCGTTGTTGGGATTGTAGCCGCCGAGGATACATTTGGTTTCGGTATGCATGTTCATTTCTCCTTTCAGTCGTTTGCCAGGAACTGGCGCATCAGATCCGGTCCGAAGGCGACGAAATCGCCGGTTGCCTTCGCCGTGTTTTCGTTGATGGATTCCACGCCGCTCTCCCGTTCGCCGTTCTTGTGGTAAATCATGAACGGCACGGGATCGCCGGCGTGCGTGCGCGTGACGATCGGCGTGGGATGGTCCGGCAGGATCATCACCTTGTAATCCTCGCCGCAGCCGTCAAGATACTCCAGGATGATCGACAGCACGCGCTCGTCGATCAGCTCGATGGAACGCACCTTGTTTTCCGGTTCGTTGCGATGGCCGCATTCATCCGGCGCTTCGAAATGCAGATAAACGAAATCGCTGCCGTTTTTCCACTCCTCGACGGCGGCCTGCGCCTTGCCCTCGAAATTCGTGTCGATGTAGCCGGTCACGCCCGGCACCTCCGGCACGCGCATGTTGGCGCACAGGCCGATGCCCTTGAGCAGGTCGACGGCGGAAATGATGCTGCCGCGCAGGCCGAACGTCTCCTTAAAATCGGAGAGCGCCGGCCGGCTGCCCTCGCCCCAGAGCCAGATCGAATTGGCGGGCGCTTTGCCGGCGGCGATGCGCGCTTTGTTGACCGGATGGTCCTTGAGCAGCGCGTAGCTCTCGCGCATCATGCGCACGAGCTTTTCCGCCGACGGCGCGGTGGAAATATGCGGGCCGACCACGCGGCCGGAAATATCGTGCGGCGGGGTCATTTTGCCCAGCTCCGTCGTGCCGCCGTGCCAGATCAGGCAGTGACGGTAGCTCACGCCGCTGTAAAACGCGAATTCGTCGTTGCCGAAGTGCGCCTGCACGGTCTTGATGATCTCCGCGGCCTCGGCGGAGGAAATATCGCCTGCGGAATAATCCAGCATGGTTTTGTCGTCGTAATTCGCTTCGTCGCTGAGCGTGACGATGTTGCAGCGCAGCGCCACGTCATCCGCGCGCATCTTCACGCCGATGCTCACCGCCTCCAGCGGAGAGCGGCCGGTGTAGCAGGTTGCCGGGTCGTAGCCGAGCACGCTGAGATTCGCCACGTCGCTGCCGGGCTTCATCCCTTCGGCAACGGTCCGGACCAGCCCGACGCGGCCCTTGCGCGCCATCGCGTCAAACCGCGGTTTCTTTGCCAGCTCCATCGGCGTTTTGCCGCCGAGCGCGGGCACGGGATAATCCGCCATGCCGTCATACAGCACAACTGCATATTTCATTGACATCCCTCTTTCTGAGAAAACTCCGTGTTCGGCTTCCATCATAGCACAAATCCGGCAAAGATACAATCCTGTTTTTCATAAAAAAACAGCCTGCAGACACGAAGTCCGCAGGCCGCAATATCCATTGTCAGTTGGTCAGCGCACCGAGCAGGTTCTTCACGAGCTTGAGCATGGTGTTGAACGCGTTCTTCATCGTGTCGGAGCCGAGCACGTTCGCGATCGACTTCGGCAGCGTATTGGTGAAGAAGTTGAGGATCCTCGAAAGCGTCACGCGGCCTTTTTCGCCCGAGCCGTAGACCTTAACGGAGAAATCCTTCTTCTGATCGTTGCCGGTGTTCGCCCAGCCGCTGTCGGTGTAGCGCTCCTCGCGGAAGGTCACGGTGATGACCAGCTCGCCGGCTTCGCTCGGCGTCGTGTAGGTTTCAACCGCCAGATCGGATTTCGGGTTGATGCCTGCGCCGGAGCCGCCCTGATTGGTCGTAAAGGAAACGGGGATGTAGCGGGTGTCGCCGTACTGCAGCGCGCCGAGATCCTTCGGCGCATCGCCGGTGACCTTGAACTTGACGGCGCTGCCTGCATAGAGATCGCCCTTGGTCGTCACTTCAAACTTCACTTTGTCCATCGACGCCTCGTAGCGGGCCTTGGCGTTGGTGGTGATCTTCGTCGCCGCGCTGATGGGGCTCTCCGCCTGCTCGTCCTTGTTGAAGGCATAGCGGGCATAGACCTCGTAAGGCGTGGAGGGCTTCAGGCCGGTGAATTCGCCGGTGCTGTTCCAGGTCGTCTTGTCAAGAGAATACTCAACGTTGGGGACCGCCTTGACCTTGATGGTGGTGTCGGTCTTATCCTCGAGCACGGGCGCGGGCGCGGTGCCTGCCGCCGCTTTGAGCGTCTTGACGGTGATCGTGGAGGCGGGGCTGGCGTAGTAAGTATTTGCCACCTCGGCATAGCGGATGGAGACCTTGTATCTCGTTTCGGGGGTCAGGCCGGTGAAGGCGCGGGTCGCGCTCCAATCCTTGAGCACAACGCCGTCCTTGTCCGCGAGCTGATACTCACAGCCGGAAACCGCCTTGACGGTGATCTCGGTCGCGGTCAGCTTCTCGGGGATCGGCTCCGCGGGCGCGGGCTTGGAATTCAGGAGCTGGATCGAGAAGGTGTTGGTCACGACTTCATCGCCGACCTTGCCGACAATCTTGTAGGTTTTGCCGGTTTCCAAACCGAAAAACTTTGTTTCGCCGGTCTTCAGCTCATCCTTGTCCGCCTCGGGCGTAATAGAAAAAGACACATCTTTTTCCTCGCCGTCGATCGTCACGGTCGCTGCGGATACGGTGATCCATTTCTTGTCCTTGTCCAGCACACAATTGCTTTCGTCGAGCGTATAAAGCTGTGCTGCGCTTGCCGCGACTGCGAAGCAGGATGCCATCATCAGCACCGCCAGCAGCACGGAAAGCATTCTTTTGGAAATAACGGTTGCTTTCTTCATGCTTTTGTCCTCCAATTCTTTCTCCCCGTTTTTTCTTTTTTCGGGGCTATGAACGGTTTGATTATAGCATAGACGGCAAAAAAATGGAATAGGTAATTTTAAACTTTCTATTAACTTTGCGGGCGTCTTGACATTTGCCCCAACATTCGGTACTATATATAGTGGATTTTTAAATTCATAAAACAGGAGGGATCCACTTGGCAAAGATTTACGGCGACGCGCTGCCCAACCTGCCCTGGCAGGAAAAACCGGCAGGCTGGCAATACCCCGTCTGGCGCTATGACGGCAACCCCGTCATCACGCGCGACAATCTCTTTATGGCAAACAGCATTTTCAATTCCGCGGTCGTCCCCTACGGCGACGGCTTCGCGGGCGTGTTCCGCGTGGACCTGCGCTCCCGCGATCAGGTGCTGGTCAGCGGCAAAAGCGCGGACGGCATTCACTGGACGCTGGACGAGCGGCAGATCTTTGAGGGCTACGATCCCCGGCTGTGCCTGCTGGACGGCAAATACTATCTCTCCTGGGTCAACCTGACCCCGCACGGCACGACGATCGGCATTGCGTACACGGAGGATTTCACCTCCTGGACGCAGCTCGAGGACGCCTGCTATCCCGTCGCGCGCAACGGCGTGCTGTTCCCGCGCAAAATCAACGGCGAATACTGCCTGCTGATCCGCCCCTGCGACCGCGGCCACACGCCCTACGGCGATATCTTCCTGAGCCACAGCAAGGATCTGACCTACTGGGGCAAGCACCGCTTCGTGATGGGCCCGGTGAAAAACTGGGAGATGACGAAGGTCGGCGCCGGCCCGACCCCGATCGAAACCGACCTGGGCTGGCTGATGTATTATCACGGCGTGATCACGAGCTGCAACGGCTTCACCTACGCCATGGGCGCGGCGATCCTCGACCGCGACGAGCCGTGGAAGGTGCTGCACCGCGCGGACAGCGCGCTGCTGCAGCCGCACACGGACTATGAATTCGTCGGCGACGTGCCGAACGTCGTCTTCCCCTGCGCGGCCCTCACGGACGCCGCCACCGGCCGCATCGCCATCTACTACGGCGCGGCGGATACCGCCGTGGCGCTCGCCTTCACGACCGTGGACGACACGGTGGATTATATCCTGAAAAACGATCTGATCAAATAAAAAACGGCCGCGGCCCGGTCGGGCCGCGGCGTCATCCTTATTCTGTTGATCGGTCGGGCGATCACGCCGGCCCGACGAGCACGTCGCGCGGCTGCGTGAGCCGGATGCTGCCGCTGCGGGTCTGCAGCGTGAAGCGCATGCCGGTTTTCGACACGGCGAATTCATTCTCGAAGCTGCCGCTGCCGTGGCGCTCGCGCACGGTCAGCACGCTGTCTGCGGGCAGCAGCACGAGCACATCGCCGGCTTTGGTGATGATCTTGCAGTCCCGCTGAAACACCGGTCTGTCCATCGTCACCGCGCCGTCGGTCGTCTTGATATCGAATCTGCGCGCGGAGACGCCGCCGGTCACAAGCGCGCCGCGTTTCGTATTCGCCACAAGCGCGTCAATGCATTTGACGTCTCTGACCGTAAAAGCGCCGGATTGCGTGCGCAGCGTCAGATCGCGGATCACCAGATTCTCAACGGTGCCGCTCGCCTGCTTTCCCTTGATATCCAGATCATTGAGCAGGAGGCTCTGCGGCACGGTCACGCTGCATGCGGCCGGCTGCGCGCTGCTGCAGATAAGCTCGAGCGTTTTGCCGCGCACACGCCACTGCAAAGCGGTTTCCTCCGCCGGCGCGCCGCCGTTTGTTGTGAGCGCAAAGCGGATCACCGGCTCGCTGCCCGGCGTCACGCGCACGTCCGCTTCCGTTTCGCAATTGATGCGGATATGCTGCACGGTCGCGGGCGCTTCCCCGTCGCCGGCGGTATAACCGCCCCAGCCCGGCCGGCCGGGCACCTCGATGATGCACCAGGTCATCACGCCGAGCACAATGACCGCGGAGAGCAGCATTGCAATCAGTCGCTTCATTCCAATCCCTCGCTTTTATCCATGGACTCTGTTTGTATTTTACCATACACAGCCGAAAAATACAAGACCGGAAAAGAAAGGTGGCTCTTATGAACATTACCAACGACATCCGCTACATTGGCGTCAACGATCACAAGCTGGATCTGTTTGAAGGGCAGTACATCGTCCCCAACGGGATGGCGTACAACTCCTATGTGATCCTCGATGAAAAAATCGCCGTGTTTGACACGGTGGACGCCAAGTTCACCCACGAATGGCTGGACAACCTGCAGGCTGCGCTCGGCGGCAGAACGCCGGATTACCTGATCGTGCAGCACATGGAGCCGGATCATTCCGCCAATATTCAGCAGTTCATGAACGCCTATCCCGCCGCCGTCATCGTGGCAAACGCCAAGGCCTTCACGATGATGCAGCAGTTCTTCGGCACGGACTACGCCGACCGCCGGCTGGCCGTCGGCGAACAGGATACGCTGAACCTCGGCCGGCACACGCTGACCTTCGTCACCGCGCCGATGGTGCACTGGCCGGAGGTGCTCATGACCTATGACAGCACGGACAAGGTGCTCTTCTCCGCGGACGCTTTCGGCAAATTCGGGGCGCTGGACGTTGAGGAGGACTGGGCGTGCGAAGCCCGCCGCTACTATGTCGGCATCGTGGGCAAATACGGCGCGCAGGTGCAGGCGGTGCTGAAAAAGGCCGCCGCGCTGGAGATCGAAACCATCTGCCCGCTGCACGGCCCCGTGCTGACCGAAAACCTCGGCTATTACCTGAATCTTTATAATATCTGGTCGTCCTACGGCACGGAGACCGACGGCGTCATGATCGCCTACACCTCCGTTTACGGCAACACCAAGAAAGCCGTGGAGCTGCTCGCGGAAAGGCTGCGCGCGAACGGCTGCCCGAAGGTCGCGGTCAACGACCTGGCGCGCTGCGACATGGCCGAGGCCGTGGAGGACGCCTTCCGTTACGGCAAGATCGTGCTGGCGACCACGACCTACAACGCGGACATCTTCCCGTTCATGCGCACCTTCATCGAGCATCTGACCGAGCGCAACTTCCGCAACCGCACCGTGGCGCTGATCGAAAACGGCTCCTGGGCGCCGATGGCGGCCAAAACCATGCGCGGTCTGCTGGCCGACTGCAAAAATCTGACCTATACCGAAACGAACGTGACCATCCGCTCGGCCATGACCGATGAAAACAAGCAGCAGATCGACGCGCTGGCCGCGGAGCTTTGCACCGATTATCTCGCGCAGAACGGCGAGACCGCCGACAAGAACGACCTGACCGCGCTGTTCAATATCGGCTACGGCCTTTACGTCGTCACCTGCAACGACGGCAAAAAGGACAACGGCCTGATCGTAAACACCGTCACGCAGGTCACCAACACGCCCAACCGCGTGGCCGTGACGATCAACAAGCAGAACTATTCGCATCACGTGATTCAGCAGACCGGCGTGATGAACGTCAACTGCCTGTCCGTGGAGGCGCCGTTCAGCGTCTTTGAGCGCTTCGGCTTCCGGAGCGGACGCACCGCGGATAAATTCGAGGGCATGCAGGTGCTGCGCAGCGACAACGGCCTGGTTTTCCTGCCCCATGATATCAACGCCCTGCTTTCCCTGAAGGTGGTGCAGTATATCGATCTGGATACGCACGGCATGTTCATCTGCGACGTGACCGAGGCGCGCGTGATCTCCAAGGCGGAGACGATGACTTATACCTATTATCAGAAGAACGTCAAGCCCAAGCCGCAGACCGAGGGCAAGAAGGGCTATGTCTGCAAGATCTGCGGATATATCTATGAGGGCGATCCCCTGCCGGACGATTTCATCTGCCCGCTGTGCAAGCACGGCGCCGCCGATTTTGAACCGATCAAATAACAGAAAAGAGATTGATTATCATGAAACATTCAACCCGCATCCTGCTCTTCCTTGCAGCTTTCGTGCTGCTGCTCACCGTCTGCGCGGCCGCCGCGGCCGCCGTGCCCGCAAGGCCGGACGTCGACGCCGGCGCCGGCTGCCGTTCCCACACCGGAACGCTGCTGCCGCCCGAAAAGATCGCGGCCCATCCGGCGAGCGCCTACGGCAGCAAAGCCCCTGCGCTCGACCCGGCGGATCACGATCTGCCGCTGGCCGTGATCGTCATCGGCTTCCCGAATATGCCCTATGACGCCGACTTCGACTGGAGCGCGGAGATTTTCGCGGGCGACCGCTCGCTGCAAAGCTACTATTCGGATATGTCCCTGGGCGCGTTCACCTTCGTTCCCGTTGCGGAAACCTCCGCCTGCGGCGTACTGGACAACCGCAATACGGCGGACGCCGAAAATGACGGCGTGATCCACGTCACAGTCAGCACCGATCATCTGGACTGGCGGCTGGAGAAGGAGTCGAGCGCCGTTTATCTGCCGCTGATGACGATGTTCGCCGAAGCGCTGGAGCAGGCGAGCGCGGTCATGGATTTCGCCGCCTACGACGCGAACGGCGACGGCGTGATCACCACAGACGAGCTGGCGATCGCCTTCGTGGTCGGCGGCTATGAGGCCGCCGCGTCCGCCGCCTTTGAGCAGGGATATAACAAATACCTCTGGTCGCATGCCTGGTCGATCTCCGAAGCGATTGAGGCTTATCGCTGGAAAATGGAGCCGCCCAAGCCCGACGGCATCTCCGTTTCCTCCTATATCGCGATTGCCGAATACATGGAAGAAGGTGTGCAGGAGCCGATCTGCGTGCTCGCGCATGAGCTCGGGCACTATCTCGGCATGGAGGATTTCTACGACACGACCTACTACTACCTCGGCGAATGGAGCGCCTATGCTCCCGACGTGACCAGCCTGATGTGCAGCGCCTGGGGCGAAGACGCCGACGGCAACTTCCTGCCGCCGCCGATCGACGCTTACAACCGCTGCCTGCTGCACTGGTATACCCCGCAGAAGGCGGAGGGCCCCGGCGTTTACACCGTGACCGCGCAGGATTATGACGCCGAGACGCCGGCCTTTTCCGCGCTGATGATTCCGACGCGCCACGACGGGGAATTCTATCTGATCGAAAACCGGCAGCCGACCAAATGGGACGCCGCGCTGTCGGCCGCCTATCCGCTTGCGCCGGAGGGCCTCGGCCTGCTGATCTGGCACGTGGATGAAAACTATTACGACTATTACGCTGACAGCAACCTGGTCAACGCCTCCGTCCATCACCCGACGCTCACGCTCCTGTTCCCGGAGGAAACCGAAAACGGCGTCACCTTTTTCGGGGACAGCGGCAATGTTGCGTTCGGGCGGCCGTTCTGGAACCGGGATCTCTGGAATGAAACGATCGCCGACGCGAACGGCCTGACGGAGCTGCCGGTCTACGGGGTCGGCCTCAAGCGCGATCTGCGCAGCGGGCGGCTGCTCTCCGGCCTGCAGCTGCGGATCCTCTCGGATTCCGCCGCGGAGATGGACGTGGAGCTTGCAACGGTGGACCACGACTACTGCCCCTACTGCGAGCAGGTGCACGGCAACAGCTTCGGCGAGCGCTTCACCGCGTTCTTCCACCGCCTGTTTGCCCGCATCCGCGGCATCTTCTCCCGCGAGCAGGCAACGGCCCTGCCGCCGGAAACGCCTGCGCATTTGCCGGAAAAACCGGCCGGAGTCTGATAAAGGAGTGCTGATTCTATGAAACGATGCCTTGCCTGTTTGCCGGCGATGCTCCTGCTGCTTTGCCTGTGCGCCGCCTGCGGTAATCCTGCAGCCGGCGACACGTCGGCCACGCTGACGCTCGTCACCCATGAACCGGAATCCACCGCGCCCACGACAGCCGCACCCACGACGGCTGCGCCGACGGAAGCGCCGACAACTGCCGCAACGACGACCGCGCCGACAGCTGCCGCAACGACCGCAGCGGTCTCCCCCGCGCGCGCCGCGCTTGCGTTTTATGAAATCGCGGTCCCGCGCCGCACGCTCCCGCTGGGCGACAGCCGCATGCCGACCTATACCATTCACGATCTGGATCACGACGGCGTGCCGGAGCTGCTGCTCAATTACCGCACGGAAGAAGGCGGCAGCGGGTTCACCTGCGAAATCGATACCTACGACGCGCAGAGCGATTCGATCAATGTGCTCGGCGAAATCGACGGGCGCGGCGAGATCTTTGTGGATGACTCCATTTACTTCTATAACCTGATCTCCATGCGCGGCACCACCTCGGTGCAGGCCTGCTATATCGAGGACGGCGAACTGCATGTCGGTTCCGTCGACGGGCCCGCGGGGGACAGCTACGAGATGTATTCCATGGGCCGCACGCCGCTGCAGTTCTACGATCCCGACACGCCGGTTTCGGTCGCGGCCGGAAACTGACCGATCCGCAATTCCATACAAAACACAGGACCTCCTGCCGGAAAAGCAGGAGGTCCTGTTTCTGTAACTCTAAATTATTTTTCCCGCTGCAAACGGAAATCCACGGAACGCTTGAGGTATTCCAGATAATCCGCGTCGCGGCACATGGCCTTGCCCGGCGCGTCGGAGAGCTTGGCGACCGGACGGCCGTTGACGTATTGCAGCTTGATCACGATATTCAGCGCCTCGGCGCAGGTATCGTTGGAGCAGAAGGTGCCGATGCCGAAGGAGACCTTCGTCTTATCGCAGAAATAGTCATACAGCTTCTGCGCGCGGTCGAAATCCAGGCTGTCGCTGAAGAGCAGCAGCTTCGTCTTCGGATCGACGCCGTATTTCTTATAATGCGCGATGATCTTTTCGCCCCATTCATAGGGATCGCCGCTGTCGTGGCGCACGCCGGAATAGTTGTTGACCATGGAGCGGTTGAAATCCATCAGGAACAGATCCGTCGTGATCGTATCGGTCAGCGCCGTACCGTTATCGCCCTGATACTCGTCATACCAGTCCTTCATGGCGTAATGGTTGGTATAGGCCAGCGGGATGGAGTCGATGCCCTGATACATCTGCACGAATTCATGCGCATAGGTGCCGATGGGCGTCAGGTGATATTTCATGGCAAGGTAGACGTTGGAGGTGCCGACGCAGTTCTTTGTTTCCTGCGCGAGGCGGCGGACGACAACGTCCTCCCACGCGCGGGAAAGCCGCCGGCGGCAGCCGAATTCGGCAAACTGGAAGGTATATTTCCCGCTGTTGAAATCGGCGATCTTCTGCGTGAGCCGCGCTTCGGCGGACTCCAGCAGCGCGTCGTAATCGTAGGCCATGCGGAAATAGACCTCGTTGATGATTTCCAGCAGATAGATTTCAAACTGCATCGCGGAAAACAGCGGCCCGTCCACCACCACGGACAGCTCGCCCTCCGGGGAAAGCGTCACGGTCACATAGTCGCGGATCGGATGCCACAGACGGAGAAATTCCACATAGTCGTTCTTAATGAAACGAATGGAACGCAGATAGTCCAGCTCCTCCTTGCGGAACCGCAGGGAGCAGAGATGATCGACCTGCGCGTTGATTTCCGCCGCCATTTCGGGCGTGAACACGATGTTTGCGTTGCGGCACTTGAAATAATACTGCCCGCAGAGATCCGTGTGCTTGTGGAAGATCACCTGATCCATGTTGAATTTGTAAAGATCGGTATCCAGCAGGGACACAACGATGGGTTCCAGCTTCATAACGCGCCTCCTTTATTCCTGCGCCGCAACCGTCAGCCCGGCGTCAAACGCGGGCATCAGCTGCAGCTTGAAAAGATTGGTTCTGTGCATCCGGTCGATTTTTTCCTTGGTCGCGGCGTCCTCGATCTCGCCCGTGCGGATGTAGCGATCGAGCACCGCGTAGGTAAAGCCGAGGTTGTCCTCATCCGTTTTGCCGCAAAGGCCGTCGATGGGCACCTTATCCACCAGCGCCGCCGGCAGGCCGATCAGCCGGCCGATCTGCTTCATCTCATCCACGGTCAGATGGGAGCAGGGGCTGAAATCGCCGACGGAGTCGCCGTAGCGCGTCGCATAGCCGACCCAGTCCTCGGAAAGGTTGCAGGTGTTGGCCACGCGGCCGTTATTGCTTTGCGACACGGCGTAGAGCGTTGCCATGCGGATGCGCGGCGGCAGATTCGTGCGGCTCTGTGCGGAGAGCTCGAACGGAATGCTGTTGACCACGCCGTCCACAGCGTCTTTGATATTGACGATAAAATGGCGAATCCCGAGATGCGCCACAAGCAGCTTCGCCATGTCGATATCGTGCTGCTCACCGTTGGGCATCAGCACGCCGATCACGCGATCCCTGCCCAGCGCTTCCACACAGAGGGCGGCGACGATCGAGCTGTCCTTCCCGCCGGAAATCCCGACCACAGCGTTGCAGCCCTTGCCGTTCACCTCAAAGAAATCCCGGATCCACTGAACGCATTCGTTCTTGATTCGTTCTGCGTCAAACATCTGATTCAACCTCCGATCACATCAATCTGACAGCTGCGCATCGTCTCGAGCGCAGCCGCGTGTTTTTCCGGCGTCACGCCCGCGCAGCAGGCGGCGTCCACGGAAATCGGCGTCTCCTGGAAGACCGCCTTGAGCAGCAGGGCGTTGCTGACCACGCAGATATCGGTGCAAAGCCCGATCAGCTCAATGTCGAACGGCGCGCCGCCGGCGGCTTTCGCGAGCAGCCCGGGCAGCGCCGCCGCGCCGAACGTATTCTTTTCCACGGGCGTGAAGCCTTTGTTCTCCAGCGCCGCGGCGACCTCGGCGTTCAGCTGCCAGCCGTCCGTGCCCTTGATGCAGTGCGGCACGGGCAGCTTCCTGCCTTCTGCCGTTTGCAAGTAATTCTCATAATGCGTGTCAAAGGTGACAAAGATCTCGCCGTCGAACGCTTCGATCTTTTTCACGGCCTGCGGTACGATCGCCGCGGCCTCCTTTGAGCCGAGCGCGCCGTCCACGAAATCCTTCTGCATATCCACAACGATCAGGAAATGTTTCATACCTCGCTCCTTTCTGTATGCAGTTTATAATTCGATTTTTCTGTTTTTAAAATAATATAAACGGTCCCGCTCGCCGATGGGCCGCAGCACGCGGCAGGGATTGCCGACGGCAACGACGTTGGCCGGCAGGTCCTTTGTCACCACGCTCCCCGCGCCGACGACGGTATTCTCCCCGACCGTCACGCCCGGCAGCAGGATCGCGCCGGCGCCGATCCAGCAGTTGCGCCCGATCGTGACGGGCATATTATATTGATACTGCTGTTCGCGCAGCTCCGGCAGGATCGGATGCCCCGCCGTCGCGACGGTCACATTCGGCGCAAACATCACGTGATCGCCCACATAAATGTGCGTATCATCCACCAGCGTCAGATTGAAATTGGCGTAAATATGGCTGCCGAAATGCACGTGGCGGCAACCCCAGTTGCTGTGCAGCGGCGGCTCGATATAGCAGCCCTCGCCGATCTCGGCAAACATCTCCCGCATCAGCGCCTCGCGTTTTTCCAGCTCGGAGGGGCGGGTCTGATTGAATGCATACAGGCGTTCCAGACAGAGAAACTGCTCGCGCAGGATCTCCGGATCATGCGGCAAAAACAGATCGCCGCTGTGCAGTTTTTCCAGCTCCGTCATGCGTCTTCCTCCGGTTCCGTCTGAAGCTCCGGCAGCCCGTAGCCGTTGATGCCCTTGCGCTGCATCGCGCCGAGGATCTTCTCGCGCACGTTGCCGTATTTCGGCTCAAGCGAGGACAAAAACTGCCGCATCTCCTGCCGCTCTGTCACGCCGTCCGCCGGGCATTGGCTTTTCACCACCGGCAGACCCTCCCGCCGCACGACCCGCGCGCAGTCGCTCTCCCGCGCGAAAATCAGCGGACGGATCATATACAGCTCCTTGCGGGAAAGGTAGGTCACGGGCATAAAACAGTCGAGCGTGCCGCCGTTAAGCAGATTCATCATCAGCGTTTCGGCCACGTCGTCGAGGTGATGGCCGAGCGCGAGCTTGTTGCAGCCCGCCTCCTTCGCCGCGTTATGGAGCGCGCCGCGCCGCATCCGGGCGCAGAGCGAGCAGGGATTCTTCTCCTTGCGCACGTCAAAAATCAGCTCCGCGAGCCGGGTCCGCTTGATGATATATTCCACATCCAGCTCCCGGCAGAGCGCCTCGATCGCGCCGTAATCGCCGTCCGCGCCGCCGAAGCGGGGATCGATCGTGATCGCGACGAGCTCGAACGGCTGGGGATAAAAACTGCGCATGCGCGCGAGCGCGACGAGCAGGCTGACCGAATCCTTGCCGCCGGACACGCCCACGGCGATCCGGTCTCCCGCATGGATCATATCATATTGCTGACAGGCGGAGCGCATCAATCCGAGCAGCTTCTGCATCTCAGGATTCCTCCATCTGCACCGACTCGGCCGACAGGGCTCTGCCGGTTTTCGCGTCGATCTCAAACACGCAGCCGTTGAGCATGCAAGGACCGTCCGCAGCGGCAAAGCGGGTCGGCATGCCGGTTTTCAGCCAGGCAACGGAAAGCGCGGGCTGCACGCCGAGCACGGATTCCTTCGGCCCGGTCATGCCCAGATCCGTGATATAACCCGTGCCGCCCGGCAGCACGCCGGCGTCGGCGGTCAGCACGTGGGTGTGCGTGCCGAACACGGCGGACACCCTGCCGTCCAGATAATAGCCCATCGCTTTCTTTTCCGCCGTGGCTTCCGCGTGGAAATCCACCAGAATGATCCGGCAGTCCTCCAGCTGCGCAAGCACGGCATCCATCGCGTCAAAGGGGTTGCTCCCGTGCTCCATATAGGCCGACCCGATCAGATTCACCACCACAAGGGAGGTGTAGCCCAGATCGACCCGCGCGAAACCGCGCCCCGGGCAGCTGCCGTGGTAATTCAACGGACGCAGCAGATCCCGCCGGCTGTCAAACAGCTCGTAGCTCTCCCTGCGCCGGAAGGCATGATTCCCCGTGGTGATCAGATCCACGCCGCTGTCAAACAGCGCGCGGGCGGACTGCGGGGTAATGCCGTTGCCGACCGCGGAATTCTCTCCGTTGGCAATGCAGAAATCAACGGCCAGCTGCCGCTTCAGACGGGGCAGCGCCTTCCGCAGATAGTCGCAGCCCGCCGACGAAACGACGTCGCCGATGGCAAACACGCGCATAGTCTGTTTCCTTTCTAAAAAAGGGGCTGCCGTCTGACAGCCCCAAACCTATTATTTTGCAAAATCAACGGCGCGGCTTTCGCGGATCAGGTTGACCTTGATCTGGCCGGGATACTCCATGCTCTCCTCGATCTTCTTCGCGATATCGCGGGCAAGGAGCACCATCTTGTCGTCGTTGACCGCTTCGGGCTTGACCATAATGCGCACTTCGCGGCCGGCCTGGATGGCAAACGAGCGCTCCACGCCGTCAAACGCGGTTGCGATTTCCTCGAGCTTCTGCAGACGTTTGATATAATTCTGCACATCCTCGCGCCGTGCGCCGGGACGCGCCGCGGAAACGGCGTCCGCCGCCTGCACGAGCACGGCCGTGATGGTCTTTGCCTCCACGTCGCCGTGATGCGCCTTGATGGCGTGCAGAATATTGTCATGCTCCTTGTAGCGCTTGGCGAATTCCACGCCGAGATCCACATGGGAGCCCTCCATCTCATGGTCGAGCGCCTTGCCGATATCATGCAGCAGGCCCGCGCGCTTGGCGGATTTCACATCGGTGCCAAGTTCCGATGCCATCAGCCCCGCGATGTAGGAGACCTCCAGCGAATGATTCAGCACGTTCTGGCCGTAGCTCGTGCGGTAACGCAGACGGCCGAGCAGCTTGACGATCTCGGGATGCACGCCGTTGACGCCGGCGCGGATGAGCGCGTTTTCGCCGGTCTGCTTGATCGTCTGCTCCACTTCGCGCTTGGCTTTTTCATACATTTCTTCGATGCGCGCGGGATGGATGCGCCCGTCCGCCACCAGCTTCTCAAGCGTCAGACGCGCGATCTCGCGGCGCACAGGCTCAAAGCTGGAAACGGTGATCGCCTCCGGCGTATCGTCGATGATCAGGTCCACGCCCGTAATCATCTCAAGGGCACGCACGTTGCGGCCCTCACGGCCGATGATGCGGCCCTTCATTTCGTCATTGGGCAGCGTCACGACGGAGACGGTGGCCTCCGCGGCGTGATCTGCCGCGCAGCGCTGAATGGCGGTGGAAATGATTTCCCGCGCCTTTTGATCCGCTTCGTCGCGCGTGCGCTGCTCCATCTCCTGGATGCGCACGGCCTTTTCGTGGTCCAGCTCCTCGTCGAGGACGGTGAGGATCTCCTGCTTCGCCTGTTCCTTCGTCAGACCGGAGATCTTTTCGAGCATTTCAAACTGACTCTTTTTGAGGCTTTCCACCTCTTCCAGACGGCTCTCCGCCGCCTTGATCTTGTTGTTGAGGGTTTCTTCTTTCTTTTCGAGGTTGTTGGTCTTCTTGTCGAGGGCTTCTTCCTTCTGGCTGATCCTGCGCTCGAGCTGCTGCACTTCCTTGCGGCGGTCGCGCAGCTCCCGCTCGGTTTCGGTGCGCTGCTTGTGGATCTCATCCTTGCCTTCGAGCACAATTTCCTTTTTCTTTGCTTCCGCAGATGCGATGGCGTCGCTGATGATCTTGTTTGCTTCCTGTTCAGCAGAACCGATCGCTGCTTCCGCGACTTTCTTCCTATGCAAACCGCCGAGCAGGAAGCCGGCCACGAGGGCGACTGCCGCACAGACGATCAAAATAAGAATCCATGCCCAGGTTTGCACTGTCTTGCGTTCCTCCTTTTATAATATTTTTAAGGACGCCGCCAACCGGCGGCAGACAGCGGCGAAATTGCCGCAGTTGAAATATTCATTTCAGTCCCAGGTGTCCGGGTTTGCCGCAAAAACAGCAAACCGCTTGGCAACAAAACACCATTGTATCTATAGTATACTTTTAAAGGGGAATTGTCAAGTTTTTTGTGAATGATTTTTAAAAATTCGCTTGACTTTCCGCGAATCGGGTGCTAATATGAATCTAATATGGAACACGAAGACGCAGACCGCCGCCGGAATCCGCTTTTTTCAGAGAGTCTCTCCCCGTGCTGCAAGAGAGATAAAAGGCTGCCGGAGGTCACCACTGCCGAGTGCCGCCGAAACAAGGTGCGCCGTCCCGACCGCGTTAAGGTCGCCGAGCGCCGCGCGAAGCGCGGAAAACGGGTGGAACCGTGGAGCATTCGCTTCATCCTGTTACGGCAGGATGGGGCGTTTTTGTTTTCCGTATTGAAATTTGTATCTTATTACCGAAAGGATGGTTTTTATGATTAATGTGACGTTAAAAGGCGGCGTTGTGAAGGAATTTGACGCCGGGATCACGGCCATGGAGATCGCAAAAAGCCTCGGCATGGGGCTCTATAAAGCGGCCTGCGTGTGCCGGATCGACGGTGTTGTGCAGGATCTGCGCACCCCGCTGACGGCGGACTGCGCGCTGGAAATCCTCACGGCCGAGGATCCCGAGGGCCTGCGCGCGCTGCGCCACACAGCCTCCCATGTGCTCGCCCAGGCCGTCAAGCGCCTGTATCCGCAGACGAAGCTGGCCATCGGCCCCGCGATCGACAGCGGCTTCTATTATGATTTCGACACGGACGTGGCCTTCACGCCCGAGGAGCTGGAAAAGATCGAGGCGGAAATGAAGAAGATCGTCAAGGAGGCGCTGCCCCTGGAGCGCCACGAGCTGGATCCCGCCGACGCGATTGCCTATATGGAAGAAAAAGACGAGATTTACAAGGTGGAGCTGATCAAGGAGCACGCCGACAAGGGCGAAAAGATCTCCTTCTTCAAGCAGGGCGAATTCGACGAGCTCTGCGCCGGCCCCCACGTGCCGGATACGAGCCGGGTCAAGGCCTTCAAGCTGACCTCCGCGACGGGCGCTTACTGGCGCGGCGATTCGAGCAATAAGATGCTCCAGCGCATCTACGGCACGGCCTTCACGAAGAAGGACGATCTGGACGCGCATCTCGCAGCGCTGGAGGAAGCGAAAAAGCGCGATCACAACAAGATCGGCCGCGAGCTGGAATACTTCACGACAGTCGACATCATCGGCCAGGGCCTGCCGATCATCCTGCCCAAGGGCGCGCGCACGATCCAGGTGCTGCAGCGCTGGATCGAGGATCTCGAGCGCAGCAAGGGCTACCTGCTGACCAAGACGCCCTTCATGGCCAAGCGCGAGCTCTATAAGCTCTCCGGCCACTGGGATCACTATCGCGACGGCATGTTCATCCTCGGCGATCCGGATGATGAAGAGAAGGAATGCTTCGCCCTGCGCCCGATGACGTGCCCGTTCCAGTATCAGGTCTTCCTCAACCGCGCCCGCTCCTACCGCGAGCTGCCGATGCGTCTGGGCGAGACGTCCACGCTGTTCCGCAACGAGGATTCCGGCGAAATGCACGGCCTGATCCGCGTGCGGCAGTTCACGATCTCCGAGGGCCATCTGGTGCTGCGTCCCGAGCAGCTCGAGGAGGAATTTAAGGGCTGCCTGGAGCTGGCGAAATACGTGCTCGACACGGTCGGCCTGCTGGATAAATGCACGTTCCGCTTCTCCCAGTGGGATCCCGCCAACCCGAAGAACAAATACGAAGGCACGAAGGAGCAGTGGGAGCAAGCGCAGTCCACGATGGGCCGCATTCTCGACCATCTGGGCGTGGACTACACGATCGGCATCGACGAAGCCGCGTTCTACGGCCCGAAGCTCGATATCCAGTATAAGAACGTCTACGGCAAAGAGGATACGCTGGTCACGATCCAGATCGATATGCTGCTTGCCGCGATCTACGGCATGGAATATGTGGACGCCGACGGGCAGAAGAAAACGCCCTATATCATTCACCGCACGTCGCTGGGCTGCTACGAGCGCACGCTGGCCTATCTGATCGAGGAATATGCCGGCGCGCTGCCGACCTGGATGGCGCCCGAGCAGGTCCGCTTCCTGCCCGTGACGGACCGCGCCGCCGATTACTGCGCGGATCTGGCCGCGAAGCTGAACGCGCAGAATTTCCGCGCGGAAGTGGACTACCGCAACGAGAAGATCGGCCGCAAGATCCGCGACGCGCAGATCGAAAAGGTGCCGTTCATGCTCGTGGTCGGCGACCGCGAGATGGAGAACGGCACGGTCTCGCCGCGTCACCGCGCGGACGGCGATCTGGGCGCGATGACGTTCGACGCCTTCACCGCCCTGCTCAAGGACATCGTGGATACGAAAGCCAAGAAATAAACGAGAATCTGCACAGAAAGGACGATTCCAATGAAAACGCTTGCCCTGCCCGATTATGAAGCCGCGATCGCCGCGACCCGCGATGAACGCATGGCCTGGTGGCGTGAAGCCCGGTTCGGCATGTTTGTGCATTTCGGTCTCTACGCCCAGCTCGGCCGCAACGAATGGGCGATGGCCTGCGAAAACATTCCGCCGAAGGAATACGAAAAGCTGGCCGACACCTTCGCCCCCAAAGAGGGCTGCTGCCGCGAATGGGCGGCGCTGGCCAAAAAGGCCGGCATGAAATACATGGTGCTGACCTCGCGCCATCACGAAGGCTTCAGCCTGTGGGATTCCAAGGTCAACCCCTATAACTCCGTCAATCACGGCCCGCACCGCGACATCGTGAAGGAATTCGTCGAGGCCTGCCGGGAATTCGACCTGAAGATCGGCTTCTACTCCTCGCTGATGGACTGGCATCATCCGGACGGCGGGATCTGCGCATTCGATAACGACGCCCGCCGCCGCTTCCTCGATTATATCCAGGCGCTGAACACCGAGCTGCTCACGCAGTACGGCAAGATCGACATTCTCTGGTATGACGTGCCGGAGCCGCTGCAGAGCTGGGAAGGCTGGGACTCCCTCAACCGCAACCAGGCCATGCGCGCGCTGCAGCCGCACATCATCATCAATGACCGCAGCCGTCTGCCGGAGGATTTCGGCACGCCGGAGGAGCATCTGACGCCGAGCGAGCGCGACTGGGAGGCCTGCATGACCTTCAACGGCGTGAGCTGGGGCTATCTGGACTCCAAGCAGGCCGCGGCCTACAGCTACACTCCGCAGCGCATCGTCGCGATGCTCAACACCTGCTGCGAACACGGCGGCAACCTGCTGCTCAACATCGGCCCGATGCCCGACGGCTCCGTACCGCCCGAGGCGATCGCGCCGCTGGAGGCGGTCGGTCAATGGCTCGCGGTCAACGGCGAGGCCGTTTACGGCAAGCTGGAGAAGACCTATGGCAACCAGAACCAGGCCAACGGCGTTTCCCGCCCCTCGACCAAGGGCAACACCGTCTATATGTGGATCAAGATCTGGCACCCGGTGAACGGCGACATGGCGCTCGGCGGCTTCCTGAACGCGCCGCGCAGCATCTCCTTCATGGATGGCACGCCGATCGAGTTCGAGCAAAAGGGCGACCGCATTCTGCTGCACGGTCTGCCGCAGGAAAACCCCGATCCGATCCTCGGCATCCCGCTGATCAAGATGGAATTCGACGAGAAACCGGCCTACCGCTTCGCCTCCTACTTCCCGCAGCTCAACCACGGACTGGAGCGGCCGGTGATCTAAGCGTTAGGCAATCAGGTGTTAGGTATTAGGCGTCAGAGCCTTAGAAATGCAGATAAAAATGGATCAGGGAGCGTTCATGTGAGCGCTCCCTGATTTGTTATTATTCTGCATTTATTTCCAGTCTATATCCTGATATGGCGTACTCTCAAATCCTTCTGACTGAAGCTTTTCGACCATGCGATCCAGCCTGCACTTCCACATACGATTGAATAACGCCGTACTGCCGAACCATTTGACGACAGTCGGGCTGACTGTATAATAAAGCTTGATAAACGATCTGCCATACCATGTTGATGCAAGCGATTCGTCCCGGAACCTGCGCAGCGTCCAGACTTCGGGGCAGTCATAGGAACCATAGACAGCCGTGGCAACATAGCATCCGCCGGTTTTGGTTGAAGTCGGCCCTGCTTTCGGCCCTGATGTTTGGGTTAAAATGATACCCTTTGTTGCTTTAAAGCTTACATCAAACGACATGTCTGCGGATCCTGCCGGAATAGCAATGGGATAAGTTGATCCTTGATTGCTATCAATTTGAATTGTGTGGTTTGTTTGGGTATCAATATCAATGGTTAGTTTTTGTTTTGCATTTAAAGTATCAACGAAGCAGTTATCGACCAAAACATTAAATCTGTATGCCCCGCCATATGCTGAAGGTCTATTAAGAACTATTTTTCTGGAATTTGGAACGCTATAATTTGAACCGTTCATAATGTTGGTGCCACACACAGGGCAAAAGTTACTGCTTCTGACATCATTTCCGCAATTAGGACAATACATGATTCATCCCTCCTTTCTTTGAATTATACTCTATATATCGACAATTGTCAATAAGCAGAGCATAAAATAAGCTAGTTATAAAAAGGAGGGGTGCTTATGATTTCCTTTGCGCCTTTTTATGACACGCTGAAAAAAAGAGGGATCACAACCTACAAACTGATCAAAGATTATAACGTCAGCCGTAGCCTGATCGACCGGCTGAAGCACAACAAACCGATCAGCACCGTCACAATCGACGACCTTTGTAAAATGCTCTCCTGCAAAGTGGAGGAGATTCTTGTGTTTGTTGACGAGGAATAATCCGCATTATATGAATAGTCAATTATTTGATTGGACTCTTCAAAGGCCGGCGCAAAGACAAAAAGCATAAAACGCCGCGTGCAGCGAAATTGCACACGCAGCCCGCCCCTGTAAAGCAACTCACTTTACAGGGGCGCTTGTTTTCTTTCGTTTTGTAAAGATTCCAAAAGAAGCAGCGAATCAATCGCTTTCGCCATTTTCCCGCTCCTTCGGCGCAAACAGGTGTGCGAGGGCGGGATATTTCTGCGGGCAGAGCACGGCCAGCGCCAGCAGGATCGACAGCACCGGCGCGACGACGAAGGTGAACGCCGTCAGGATCAGCACCAGCATCCAGCCGAGGTTGATCGTTTTTAACTGAAACAGGCGGATCGCCGCGCCGACCGTCTGCAGGCCGGGAATCAGGATCGCGGCCGCCAGCAGGTGCACCGCGGGAATCAGCGTCGGCACGGAGAGAACGGCCAGAAATCCGGCGGAGATGATGGCCGGAAACATCGATATGCCGTAGAGGAGCGCGCCGAACGCGGCGACCGGCAGCATGCCGATCTGCAGCATCAGATGAAGGATCGCCGTTTCCTTCGCCGTGCGGCGAAACACCACCAGATCCAGCCCGAGCAGCAGGCCGACAAAGGCGATCAGCACAACGATCCCGCTTGTCACGGAAAACAGACCGGTGAACGCGGATTCCATCACCTGCGCGGGATCCGCGCCGCCGAGCGCCCGCGCGGCGATCACCAGCAGACCGATCAGATAGACGATATAGACCGCGGGCAGGCAGAAGACCAGCGCCCGCGCCAGATATTTGAGCAGTCCCCTGCCCTGTTTCAAAAGCAGCTTCAGATCCATACGTGATTCCGACAAAAAGAGCGCACCGGACGGTACGCTCTTTTTACATTTCCTTAATTATTTATAAAGGCCGCGCTTGACGTATTTGGTGTGCAGCACTTCGTGCGCGACGTGGCTGCCGGGCTTGCCGAAGAATTCGTCATAGACCAGCTTGATCGCTTCGCTCTCGTGGGACTTGCGCAGCGGGAGATCCTTATCCGCCTCATACAGCGCCTTGCCGCGCACGCCCTTGAGATCCGTGAAGTTGCGCACGGACGCGGGCTGGGTGGGCTGACCGCCGCCGTTGACGCAGCCGCCCGGGCAGGCCATGATCTCGACGAAGGTGTAGGGCGAGGTGCCCGCCTTGATCTCTTCCATGACCTTCTGCGCGTTCTTCAGGCCGCTGGCAGCGCAGACCTTGATCTCGAGGCCGGCCACGTTGTAGGTCGCTTCCTTGAGACCCTCGGTGCCGCGCACCTCGGTGAAATCGACCGCCTCCAGCGTTTCGCCGGTCAGCGTTTCCACTGCCGTGCGCAGCGCCGCTTCCATCACGCCGCCGGTCGCGCCGAAGATGACCGCAGCGCCCGTGCCTTCGCCGAGCGGATTGTCAAACGGCTCGTCGGGCAGGAGATTGAAGTTCAGACCCGCGGTTTCGATCATGCGGGCGAGCTCGCGCGTGGTGATCGCGATGTCGATATCGGCATAGCCGCTCGCGGACTGATCGTCGCGGCCGCACTCGAATTTCTTCGCGGTGCAGGGCATGACGCTCACATTGACGATGTTCTTCGGATCGATGCCCATCTTCTTGGCGTACCAGGTCTTGATCGTGGCGCCGAACATCTGCTGCGGGGATTTGCAGCTGGAGAGGTGACCGAGCTGCTCCGGGAAATAATGCTCGCAGTATTTGACCCAGCCGGGCGAGCAGGAGGTGATCATCGGCAGCGTGCCGCCGTTGGACACGCGCTCGATCAGCTCGTTCGCCTCTTCCATGATCGTCAGGTCGGCGGCGAAATCGGTATCGAACACCTTGTCGAAGCCCAGGCGGCGCAGCGCGGCCGCCATCTTGCCGGTCACGTTGGTGCCGACCGGGTTGCCGAAGGCTTCGCCGAGGGTGACGCGGATGGACGGCGCGGTGCTGACCACGACGAACTTCTCGGGATCGGCAATCGCGGCGAACACCTTCGCGGTGTCGTCCTTCTCATAGAGCGCGCCCACGGGGCAGGCCACGATGCACTGGCCGCAGGAAACGCAGGAATAATCATACAGCGGCAGCTCGAACGGAGAGCCGATGTGGGTATCGAAGCCGCGGGCATTCGCGCCGATGACGCTGATCGCCTGATTGTCGCAGGCGGCAACGCAGCGGCGGCAAAGCACGCACTTGCTGTTGTCGCGGATCATGTGCGGTGCGGAATCGTCGAACTGCACGGCGGGATATTCGCCCTCATAGGCGTTTTCATCCTCCACGCCGTAGTCGCGGCAGAGCTTCTGCAGCTCGCACTTGCCGCTGCGGATGCAGGAGAGGCATTCCTTGCGATGCGTGGAAAGCACCAGCTCCAGCGTGTGACGGCGGCTGTTGCGCACCGTCTCGGTGTTGGTATAGATTTCCATGCCCTCGTTGACCGGGAACACACAAGCGGAAACGAGCGAACGCGCGCCCTTGACCTCAACCATGCAGATGCGGCACGCGCCGATCTCGTTGAGCTCCTTCAGATAGCAGAGCGTGGGGATCTCGATGCCGGCGTAGCGCGCAGCTTCCAGGATCGTGCTGCCCTTCGGCACACTCACTTCCATATCATTGATCTTGATGTTGACCATATCCATATCCGTACGCCTCCTTTTAACCCTTGCTCACAGCGCCGAACTTGCAGGTCTCCATGCAGGCGCCGCACTTGATGCACTTGGACGTATCGATCGCGTGGGGATTCTTGACCGTGCCGGTGATCGCATTGACCGGGCACTTGCGCGCGCAGGCCGTGCAGCCTCTGCACTTCGCGGGGTCGATGCTGTATTGCAGCAGGCTCTTGCACACGCCGGCGGGGCACTTCTTGTCGACGACGTGGGCCACATACTCGTCGCGGAAGAATTTGAGGGTGGCCAGCACCGGGTTCGGCGCCGTCTGACCCAGACCGCACAGGGAATTCGCCTTGATGTAGCTGGCCAGCTCTTCCAGACGGTCCAGATCCTCGAGCGTGCCGTTGCCGGAGGTAATCTTTTCGAGGATCTCCATCATGCGCTTCGTGCCGATGCGGCAGGGCGCGCATTTGCCGCAGGATTCATCCACCGTGAAGTTCAGGAAGAACTTCGCGATATCGACCATGCAGTTGTCCTCATCCATGACGATCAGGCCGCCGGAGCCCATCATGCAGCCGATGGCGGTCAGGTTGTCATAGTCGATCTCGGTATCGATCAGGCTCGCGGGGATGCAGCCGCCGGAGGGGCCGCCCGTCTGCGCCGCCTTGAATTTCTTGCCGTTGGGCACGCCGCCGCCGATATCCTCGATGATCTCACGCAGGGTGGTGCCCATCGGGATCTCGACCAGACCGGTGTTGGAAATCTTGCCGCCCAGGGCGAAGACCTTGGTGCCCTTGGAGCGCTCGGTGCCCATGGAGGCGAACCACTCCGCGCCCTTCAGAATGATCTGCGGCACATTGGCGAAGGTCTCGACGTTGTTTTCGGTCGTCGGCTTGCCGAACAGACCCTTGACCGCCGGATAAGGCGGACGGGGACGCGGCTCGCCGCGGTTGCCCTCGATGGAGGTCATCAGCGCGGTTTCCTCGCCGCAGACGAACGCGCCGGCGCCCAGGCGGATGTGCAGGTCGAAATCGAAGCCGGAATCAAAGATGTTCTTGCCCAGCAGGCCGTATTCACGCGCCGCCTTGATGGCGATCTCCAGACGCTTGACAGCGATCGGATACTCCGCGCGGACATAAATGTAGCCTTCGCTCGCGCCGGTGGCATAGCCGCAGATCGTCATCGCTTCCACGATGCAGTGCGGGTCGCCTTCCAGCACGGAACGGTCCATGAATGCGCCGGGGTCGCCCTCGTCGGCGTTGCAGACCACGTACTTCTGATCCGCTTTGTTCGCCGCCGTGAAGCTCCACTTGCGGCCGGTCGGGAAGCCGCCGCCGCCGCGTCCGCGCAGACCGGAATCGCTGATGCACTTGACGACGTCCTCGGGCGTCATCTCGGTGAGCACCTTGCCCAGCGCGGCATAGCCGTCCATGGCAATGTATTCATCGATGCTTTCGGGGTTGATCAGGCCGCAGTTGCGCAGCGCGACGCGCTTCTGCGTCTTATAGAAGTTGGTATCGTTGAGCGAAACATGCTTGGCCGCTTCCTCTTTCACCGCTTCGTCCACATCCGTGTAGACCAGCCGGTTCACGATACGGCCCTTGAGCAGATGCTCCTCAACGATTTCCGGCACATCCTCCGCCTTGACGAAGCTGTAGAAGGTGCCTTCGGGGTAGACGATCACAACGGGACCGCGGGCGCACAGACCGAAGCAGCCGGTGGGCACCAGCTTCACTTCTTCCGCCAGACCCTGCTTTGCGATCTCCTCCTCAAACAGCGCCATGAGCTGTTTGCTGCCGGAGGAGGTGCAGCCCGTACCGCCGCAAACCAAAACTTGAGCACGAATCATAGTCTTTTTCCCTCCATATTACGCAAGCGCCTTGGTGATCGTATAATCTGCGATCACTTTGCCGCCCTTAAGATGCTTCTCGATCACTTCCGCCGCTTTTTCCGGCGTCATTTTGATGTAGGTGACCTTTTCCTTGTCCGCCTCGAAGACCTCGACCACCGGCTCGAACTGGCAAACGCCGATGCAGCCCGTCTGGGACACGGTCACTTTTTCGGCCAGGCCTTCCTTGTTGACGCCTTCCACGAAGGCATTGAGCACGGGTCTTGCACCTGCCGCGATGCCGCAGGTCGCCATGCCGACGACAACGCGGATCTCTCCGCTGCCCTCGCGCAGGATGACCTTATCCTTCATTTTCTCTCTGATCGCAGCAAGCTCTGCCAATGATTTCATAACATCGATCCTCTCTATTTTGGATTTTTTAAACCACTGTTTTATTCGCAAGCAGGGAGCGCCGCATACCCTTCGCGCAGGTATTCGCCGATCCACTGCATCACGTCGTACTGATCCATGGGCACGTCGCCGAGCACGGCGCGCAGCTCCCGGGTGTCCAGCGTCACGGCGTCGCCGCCGCGGCTGTGGACGAACTGCCAGTCGATCCCCGGCGCACCCTGAATGAGCGCGGTCACGGTGGAGATGATATCGCCCAGCGGCGTAAAATCAATATGGTTTTTATTAAAGAGCGCCGTCACCGCGGTGCCGTGATCTTCCGCCTGCGCAGAAGAAACGATCTCCACGCTGCCGCCGGTCTGCTCGGCCGCCAGCTTGAGCAGCGGCACGCCCAGCCCGACGCTGCGGGTGGTGCGGGTGGTGAAAAAGGGGTCCATCACGCTTTCGACCTGCGCCGCAGTCATGCCGCAGCCGTTGTCAACAATGCGGATCGTCAGCGTTTCGGGGGTTTCCGTCAGCAGGATTTCGATCAGGGACGCGCCGGCCTTGACGGAATTCTGCGCGATATCCAGAATATTCAACGAAAGCTCTTTCATCGGCCACGCAGCCTTTCTATCAGCTTTGCCCGCACGGCGTCGGGATCCTCCGGCGCGGCGTCCAGCTCCAGGAAGTGCTCCCGGCCGCTGATATCCCAGAGATAATGCGCGTCGGAGGAAACCACCAGCGGTTTCCCCGCCAGCAGCGGGAAGCGTTCGCGGTAAACCGCCGCGTTCGCCGGATCATGCACCTCCGCGCAGGAAAAGGGCGGCGTTGCGGGAAACACGCCCAGCACGGCGACGATGCCGTTGGCCTCGCGGTCGATATGCGCCGGGTAGCAGACGCCGCCGAAGCGCTCCGCGAGCGCAGGCGCCTCCTCCACGGTGATCTGCGTGGCGTTGGAAAGCAGGTCCGGGTCCGAGCCGGTCACGTTGTCGTTTTCATCCATCTGCAGCTGCGCGCCGAAAACCTCCGGCCGGTTCGGGATCCGGATGCGCTGCGCATCCACCGCGTCGTTGAAGGCCAGCGCTGCCTCGAGCGTCGGGAAGAGGCAGACGACATGGATATCCTCCGCCGTGGTCAGCTCCATGCCGGCAACCGGGATGATCCCCTGCCGCTGCGCCGCCGCGAAAAACGCCGGGCAGTTGCGGCAGGTGTTGTGGTCGGTCAGCGCCATGAGGTCGAGCTGCGCGACCACGCCCATGCCCGCGATGTTGTTGGGCGTCATCTCGTCGTCGCCGCAGGGCGACAGGCAGGAATGCAGATGCAGGTCGTAATAGAATCTGCTCATATCAAAGCAGGCTGTGCAGCCTGCAGGCAATATCGTAAGCGGAAAGCGGACTTGACAGCACGTTGATTCCCCTGGCCGCGGCCGTTTCCTTCACGGCGTCCTCCAGCGCAACGTCCTCTGCCAGCAGCACGCAGGCCACATCGGCAAGCGAAGCGACGGCCACCACATTGACGTTGGACATGATCGTGATCCAGGCGTCGTCCGCCTGCGCACGGCCCATGACCCAGCTGAGCAGGTCGCCGATATAAACGCCGGTGATCTCACGGTCGGCGTCGGGCAGCGTCACCGCCGTAAACTCCGGCAGCGCCGCAAGCTCACTGACCTTCATTCTTCGCCTCACCTCCGGCGTAATTGCGAATATAATCCTGAATCATCTCTTTATAAGCGATGATGCATTCGTTCTGATTGGCGTGGCCGAGCACGATGTCCTCGGCAAACGCGCGGCAGTTCGGCGCGCCGCAGGAGCCGCAGTCGATGCCGGGCAGCTCCTTGCGCACGGCCTGGATGCGCGCCATCAGGCGCATGGATTCGCCGATGTTGTCGCTCAGCCGGTTGAGCGGATGATAATCCGGCAGCTCGTCGAAGAAGGCGTTGCCGGGGATGAAGCTCCCCTCCTCCACGGGATTGAGCGAAACGGGCATATACCGCCGCAGCGTGTGCAGACGGTTTTTGGCCACGAAGGGATTTTCGATCGTCAGCACGCCGCCGACACAGCCGCCGGGGCAGGCGTTGAGCTCCACGAAATCCACGGCGGGAATGTTGCCGTCCTCGATCTGGTCAAGCACGGAGATCACATTCTCAATGCCGTCGGCCGCGATGATTTTATCATTGAACAGCGCGGATGCCTCGCCGCCGCACATGGCCCAGCTCAGGCCGATGCGGCCCGCCTGGGTGCTGACGGTCGGCGTTTTTTCGCGCTTCATGACGTTGATCAGCTGAAAATAGACCTCGCTGACGGATACCACCAGATCCACCGCGCTTTTGTAGCTGCCGAAGCCGTTGCGCACATAGCTCACCTTCGCCGGACAGGGCGAAATGAAGCAGACGCCGATCTCCTCGGGTTTCAGCTCCGGGTGGAGAAACAGCGCGCGCTCGCGCGCCATCGTCGCGGCCACCTCCATGGGCGGCAGCAGCGGGATCAGATTATCCTTCAGGAAGGGGAAACGCAGCACGATCAGGCGCGTGATGACCGGGCAGGCGGTGCTGATGACCGGCTTTTTGATGCCCTCGGTCTGCAGATAAATCCGCGTGTAGGCGGAAACGAATTCCGCGCCCTTGGCGACCTCGAACACATCGTCGAAGCCGAGATCCAGCAGCCCCTGCAGCACATAATCCATATCGTCGAGATGGTCGAACTGCGCAAACAGCGTCGGCGCCGGCAGGGCGATTTTATATTTGAACTGATGGATCTTGTCGAGCGCATCATAGCTGCTCTTTTTTGCGTTGTTGGTACAGTTGCGGATGCATTCGCCGCAGTCGATGCAGCGCGCCGCATCGATTTCGGCGCAGCCGCCGCGCACGCGGATGGCCTCCGTCGGGCAATGCTTCATGCAGGTGGTGCAGCCCGTGCATTTTTCGGCGTCCAGCGACACCGAATGAAGATAACTGTTCATAGGGAAGTCGTCCTTCGACCGCCGCTGGGGGCGGTTCAGTAATTCACCTTCATGGTGATGGTGGTGCCAACGCCCACCGCAGAATCGATCTGCATCTCATCGGTATAGCGCTTCATATTCGGCAGGCCCATGCCCGCGCCGAAGCCGAGGGAGCGGATATTGTCGCGCGCCGTGGAGAAGCCCTCCTCCATCGCCTTGTCGATATCGGCGATGCCGGGGCCGTGGTCGGTCAGCACAATGCGGATGCAGCCGTCCTCCACCGTGACGTCGGCAACGCCGCCGCCCGCGTGGATCACCATATTGATTTCGCCCTCATACATCGCGATGGACACCCTGCGGATCGTTTCGGGATCGAAGCCGAGCTGACGCAGGTTCTTTTTCACCTGCACGGAGGCCTGCCCCGCGGAGGTGAAATTCCCGCCGTCCACCTCGTAGTGAAAGGTCAGGGCGTCAGCCATCGAGTTCACCGTTCCCTTTCAGCCCGTTGGCATAGAGAATGCCGCAGGCCTCATACATGCGCTTGGACGTGGCGAGCACGGCGATCCCGCTCTCGCAGGCGAGCTCCACCATGGCCGGGCTCGGCTGCTTGGAGCGCACAAACACGATGCAGCGCATATCCATCATCTCCGCGGTGCGGATCACCTGCGGATTGACAAGCCCGGTGAGCAGCACAGCCTGATGCTTGACATAAGCCAGCACGTCGCTCATCATATCGCTGCCGCAGGCGGACTGGATCTCGCAATCGGGATCGTCGCCGCAGAGCATCTGCGCATCGAGCAGCGTTTTAATCTCGTTGATCGTCATTGCCAAACCCCCGCCGGCACTCAGGCATATTTCGCAAGAATATCCTTCACCTGATCGGGCGTGACGCGGCCGTAAACATCGTCGTTGACGGTGAAGACCGGCGCAAGACCGCAGGCGCCGATGCAGCGGCAGGCCTCGAGCGAAAACTTGAGGTCGTTCGTGCATTCGCCCGCTTCGATGCCCAGCTGCTTGCTGATTTCATCGAGCACATCCTGGGAGCCCTTGACGTAGCAGGCGGTGCCCAGGCACACGGAAACATTGTATTTCCCCTTGGGGGAAAGCGCGAACTGCGCATAGAAGGTGGACACGCCGTAGACTTTCTGCAGCGGCACATCCATCCCGTCAGCGATCATTTTCTGCACTTCGATGGGGAGATATCCGTAGATCTCCTGCGCCTTCTGCATCACATGCATGAGCATGCTCTTGTCGCCCTTGCACTCCTCGATCACGGCCTGCAGCTGCGCTTCCTGCGCAGCGGTGCCCGCAAAAGGAACCTTGCTGATCTTTTTGAGCATAACTTTTTCCTCCATCACTGTTTTGATATCGGTGGTCACAGCTGCGGACGCCGGCTGGCCGACAAACCGCATTTTTTGTATTATAACATAGTCATTAAAAAAAATCTATAGTTTTTCGACTTTAATTCTGCGGAATTTCTGCCGATATTTGCAGTTTTTTTGGTCAATATCCACACATCCCTTTTTTTCGTTGATTTTTCCCGCCGGATGTGGTATAGTTTTTTAAATATGAGAGCTTTGGTTTTACAGGAATGCGGGAGGAATGCGGATTGAACACCCGGCGGGAGTTTCCGATCGTCACGGTCACAAAAAAAGCGGAGGCGTCGCTGCGGCGCGGGCATCCCTGGGTCTATGCCGAGGAGATCACCGGCCGGGTCGGCCAAACGGAAAACGGCGCGCTGGTCGACGTCTGTTCGCAGAAGGGCGCCTACCTCGGCACCGGCCTGCTCAGCGAGCAGAGCAAGATCCGTGTGCGCCTGCTCTCGCAGAATGCCAACGAGCGCTTTTCCGCGGCATTCTGGGAGCGCCGGCTGCGGTATGCCCTCGACTACCGGCAGACGGTCATGGGCGACGACTTCACCTGCTGCCGTCTGGTGTTCGGCGAAGCGGACGGCCTGCCCGGCCTGACCGTCGACCGTTTTTCCGACCTGCTGGTCACGCAGGTGCTGACCTACGGCATCGAGCAGCGCAAGGCCATGCTCTATGAGATGCTCGTGCGGCTGCTGGCCGAACGCGGCGCGCCCGTGCGCGGGCTGTTTGAGCGCAACGACGTCGCCATCCGCGCGCTGGAGGGTCTGCCGCAGGAGAAGGGCTGGTTTGACGGCCTGCCCCACCCGGACAGCCCCGTCACGCAGATCACGGAAAACGGCATTCTCTATGACGTCGACGTGGAAAACGGTCAGAAAACCGGCTTTTTCCTCGATCAGAAGTACAACCGTCTGGCGGTCGCAAAGCTGGCTGCCGGCAAACGGGTGCTGGACTGCTTCACGCATAACGGCTCCTTTGCCCTCAACGCGGCGAAGGGCGGCGCGGCCCATGTGACGGCCGTGGACGTGAGCGAAACGGCGATTGCCGCCGCGAAGCAGAACGCCGTGCGCAACGGTCTGGCCGACCGGATGGACTTCCTGTGCACAGACGTGTTTGACCTGCTGCCCGCGCTGGCGGACAGCGGCGGCAAGCCCTATGACTTCATCATCCTCGATCCCCCGGCCTTCACGAAAAGCCGCAAAACCGCGGAAAGCGCGGCGCGCGGCTATAAGGAAATCAACTACCGCGCCATGAAGCTCCTCCCCCGCGGCGGCTATCTGGCCACCTGCTCCTGCTCGCATTTCATGCCGGCCGCGCGGTTTGAGACGATGCTCGACAGCGCCGCCGCCGACGCGCAGGTGCAGCTGCGGCAGGTGGAAGCGCGGCAGCAGTGCAAGGATCATCCGATCCTGCGCAGCGTACCGGAAACGGACTATCTGAAATTCTATATTTTCCAGGTGGTCTGACCGCAGTTTTCTGCGCCGGGTTCCGTCCGAAAGCGGAAGCCGATCGCACGGCAGCCGCATTGTCCGACACAAATAATTGCAGGAAAAATTGCAAATAACGTCAATTTGTCATCCGCCCCGGCCCCGACGATGCACCCGCATCCGCCTTCGCGGACTGCCCGACCGTCCCCGTGGCAGAGGACTTGAATCCATATGAAAGAGAAGGAGCGCCTATGTCTGATTACACCTCGGCCATCATCGGCCACGTCACACTCGACACCAACACCGATCACCTGGGCAACACCGTGCAGATCGTCGGCGGCGCGGTGATTTATTCCTCCGCCGCGGCGCACGCGCTCGGCCACAGGGTCGCCGCCGTGACCAAATTCGCGCCGAAGGACGCAGACCGTCTGGCGCAGTTCACCATCCCGAAGGAGGATATTTTCTGCCTGCCCAGCGCGCATTCGACCGATCTGGTCAACATCTATCACACGGCGGACAAGGAGCGCCGCACCTGCGCCTGCCGCTCCAAAGGCGACCCCTTCACGGTTGCCGAACTCCCGGATCTCGACGCGCAGATCTATCATCTGGCGGGTCTGGTCTACGGCGATTTCAACCCGGAGATTATAAAGGAGCTGGCCAAGAAAGCCCCTGTGGCGCTGGATGTGCAGGCCTGTCTGCGGCATGTGGCCGACGACGGCTCGATGTTCTTTGCCGACTGGAGCGACAAGCTGACCTGCCTGCCCTACATCACCTATCTGAAGACCGACGCGGCCGAGGCGGAAATCATGACCGGCACGGACGACCGCCGTCTGGCGGCAAAGCAGCTCTACGCCTGGGGCGCGAAGGAGATCATGATCACTCACAACACCGAAGTGCTCGCCTATGACGGCAAGGACTTTTACGTCTGCCCGATTCGCGCGCGCAATCTGAGCGGGCGCACCGGCCGGGGCGACACCACCTTCGCGGCCTACATCAACGAACGGCTGACCCGCAGCATTCCGGAGGCTCTGCTGACCGCGACGGCCACAGTCTCGCTCAAGATGGAAACGCCCGGTCCCTTCCGCGGCACGCGCGCCGACGTGGAGGCCTATATCGACGCATTCTACCCGGAATTCCGCTGATGTGCGAAAATGCAACAAATCCTGCATTTTCACTTCACAGATTCTTTTCCGAACGTTCAAAGTGCATTCATACCCATTTCATAAATGCGGCCTATGATATAGATGCATCCGGCGGGAGCCGCAACCCGCCGCGTGCTGCTCATTTTTGAGCATCTCGTTCGGGCGGCCCCACCGCCCGTGCGAACCCCTCCTCAATTCAACCCCATGCAGAAAAAGGTGCTGAAAAGCATCTTTTTTTGCTTTCCGCCGTTTGCACGTCCGAAACCGCGCGCCGCTGCATAAAATGAGAGTGGCGGCGTCTGATTCGCCGCCGCGGGTCCGGCGATCCGGCACAGGATTTGACCGTGCGGACCGCCCCTCCGGCCGGCCCGAAACGAGCCGACGAGGACGCGGTTTCCGGCGGCTTTGGCGTGTGCGATCCGGCCCGCAAAAACGGCCCGCAAAAAAAGATTGCATATTTCAAAAAAATAGTGTATAATATCTTAAAATATTTTATAATGGGTGTATTTTTTGACTGGGGGATGTCTTTTCATCATGTATGCCTATTTCGATAACAGCGCAACCACGGCGCCCTGCCCGGAAGCGGTCGAGGCGATGCACCGTGCGCTGACAGTGTGCTGGGGCAACCCCTCTTCCCTGCATGGGATCGGCAACGCCGCGCAGGCGCTTCTCGAGGACAGCCGCGCCGCCGTTGCCAAGGCGATCGGCTGCGAGCCGACAGAGCTGCTGTTCACAAGCGGCGGCACCGAAGGCAACAATCTCGCCGTGCTCGGCGCCGCGCATCAGCTGCGCCGGATGGGCCGGCGCATCGTCTCCACCGAGATCGAGCATGCCAGCGTCGAAGAGGCGCTGCAGCAGCTCGAGGCGGAGGGGTTTGAAGTGATCCGGCTGCATCCCGACCGCAGCGGCCATATCAGCGAACGCGCACTTTACAATGCGGTCGACCGTCAGACCATCCTGGTTTCCATGATGCTTGTCAACAATGAAGTCGGTTCCGTCCTGCCCGTGGCCGCCGCAAAACGCGCCGTGCTTGCCGCGCGCGCGCCCGCGCTGATTCATTGCGACGCGGTGCAGGCCTTCGGCAAGCTGCCCGTCAAGCCCGCGCGGCTGGGCGTGGATCTGATGACGGTCAGCGCGCATAAGATTCACGGCCCCAAAGGCGTCGGCGCGCTGTATCTTCGCAAGGGGGCGCGCATTCATCCGCGGTCCTTCGGCGGCGAGCAGGAGCGCAAGCTCCGCCCCGGGACCGAGCCGATGCCAGCGATCGCCGGCTTCGCGGCCGCCGCCCGGGCTCTGCCCGAGCCGAACGCTGCGCTCACGCAGGTTGCGGCGCTGCGCGATTATTTCTGCGACCGCCTCTCCGCCATCGACGGCGCGGTCGTCAATTCGCCCGCCGACGGGCTGCCCTATATCGTCAATTTCTCAATTCCGGGCGTGAAGTCCGAACCGATGCTCAATTATCTTTCCGCCAACGGCATTTGCGTTTCCGGCGGATCCGCCTGCTCCAAGGGCAAAAAAAGCCGCGTGCTGACCCGTCTGGAGCTGCCGCAGCCGCTGATCGACAGCGCCGTGCGCGTGAGCTTTTCGCGCAGCACCACGCTGCAGGAAATCGACCTGCTTCTGCAGGGCATCGCCGCGGCAAAGGCGGCCATTCGTTCCTAATAATTATACCGAAAGAAAGCGGCAGAGAGTCAAACAATGAAAGAAGTTCTACTGATCAAAAACGGCGAGCTTGCGCTCAAGGGCATGAACCGCCGCACCTTTGAGGAAATGCTCATCAAGAATATGCGGCGGCGGCTGGAATCGCTCGGCGGCTTCACCTTCACCACCGCACAGTCCACCATCATGGCAGAGCCCCTGCAGACGGACTGCGACCTTGAGGAGGCCGCGGAGCGGCTGAAAAAGGTCTTCGGCATCGCGGGCTTTTCCCGCGCCGCCGCCGTTGAAAAAAAGATGTCGGTCATCCTGCACGCCGCGGAGGACTATCTCGCGCCCGAGCTGCTGGCTGCCCGCACCTTCAAGGTCGAGGCCAAGCGCTCCGACAAACAGTTTCCGCTCAGATCCCCTGAGATCTGCGCCGAGGTCGGCGGCTATCTGCTGCGCAAATATCCGCACCTGACCGTGGACGTCCACGCGCCGGATCTGACCGTCACCGTGGAGGTGCGCGACGCCTATGCGTTCATCCACGGCAAGCAGATCAAGGGTGCGGGCGGGATGCCCACCGGCTCGGCCGGGCGCGCGGCGCTGCTGATTTCCGGCGGCATCGACAGCCCGGTGGCCGGCTACATGATGGCCAAGCGCGGGCTGGAGCTGGTCGCGGTGCATTTCGCTTCCCCGCCCTACACCAGCGAGCGCGCCGAGCAGAAGGTCTGTTCCCTGCTCAAGCAGGTGGCCGGCTACAGCGGGCGCATCGCGCTTTATATCGTTCCGTTTACGGAAATTCAGGAGCAGATCAAGGATCACTGTCCCGAGGAAATCTTCACCGTCATTATGCGGCGCATGATGATGCGCATCGCGCAGACGCTCGCCGTCAGGGAGCGCTGCGGCGCGCTGATCACGGGCGAGAGCGTCGGCCAGGTGGCCAGTCAGACGCTGCCTGCGCTGGCCTGCACCGACGCGGTCTGCTCCATCCCGGTGTTCCGTCCGCTGATCGGGATGGATAAGGACGAGGTCGTGGCAATTTCCCGCCGCATCGAAACCTTCGATATCTCCATCCTGCCCTATGAAGACTGCTGCACGGTCTTTACGCCGCGCCATCCGCGCACGCGCCCGACGCTCGAGTATGTCGCGCGCTGCGAGCAGGCGCTGGAGATCGACGCGCTCGCGCAAAGAGCGATCGAAAACGTCCGATTCATGCAAATCAGAGCTTATTGATAACGGAGGCCGTCCATGGCAATCTGTGAAATCCTGTCCGTCGGCACCGAGCTGCTGCTCGGCGATATTCTGGATACGAATGCGCAGTTCCTCTCGCAGGAGCTGGCCGCACGCGGCATCTCCGTGCTGCGGCGCACAACGGTCGGCGACAATGCGGGCCGCCTGCGCGCCGCGCTGCAGACGGCGCTGGACGCCGCCGATATCGTCCTGATCACCGGCGGGCTCGGCCCCACGGCGGACGATCTCACGCGCGACGTTGCCTGCGCGCTGCTGGGCTTCCCGCTGCAGACCGATCCGGAGATCGCTGCAGGCCTGCGCGCCTTCTTCGCTTCCCGCGGCATGGACATGCCGCAGGAGAATCTGCGGCAGGCGCAGGTCCCGGTCGGCGGCACCGTTTTTCCGAATCCCAACGGCACCGCGCCGGGCATCGGGCTGAAAAAGGACGGCAAATGCGTCATCCTGCTCCCCGGCCCGCCGCGTGAGATGCGGCCGATGTTCTTTGAGAGCGCCGTGCCGTTTCTGAAAGACTACACCGAAGGCGTCATCGTTTCCCACACCGTGCGCACCATGGGCATCGGCGAAAGCGCCATGGCCCACACGGTCGCCGACCTGCTGGAACGCGCGAATCCCACCGTCGCCCCTTACGCCAAGACCGGAGAAGCGCTGCTGCGCGTCACCGCCCGGGCGCAGGATCCCGCGGCAGCCGAGGCGCTTTGTGCGCCGGTGCTCGCCGAGATCCGCCGCCGGCTGGGCGAAAAGGTCTACGGTCTGGATCTGAACGGCGTGGAGGAAGCCGTGGTCGCGCTGCTCAAAGCGCAGGACAAGACGATTGCCACCGCGGAGAGCTGCACCGCCGGCCTGATTTCCAAACGCATCACAGACGTGCCCGGCGCGAGCAACGTGTTTCAGTTCGGCGCCGTCACCTATTCCAATGAATATAAAGAAAAGATCCTCGGCGTGCGCCGCGAAACGCTCGAACGCTTCGGCGCGGTCAGCGAAGCAACGGCGCGGGAAATGGCCGCAGGCATCCGCCGCCTGACCGGCGCGGATCTCGGCCTGTCCGTCACGGGCATCGCCGGCCCGGGCAGCGACGGCACAGACAAACCGGTCGGCCTGTGCTACATTGCGCTCGACACGGCGGATGCGCAGCTCTGCGAGGAGCTGAACACCGGCCGCGGCGACCGGGACTTCAATCGATTCTATAATGCATCCCATGCGCTCGACCTTGCGCGGCGCTATCTAGAAAGGAGGGGCTGCACTTGAAACAGGACAACAAGGCGGTCCTGCCGCTGATCTGCGTGCTGCTGGCGATCGTCGCCGGCCTGCTGACATTCATGACCGTCAAGAATCTGAAGGCGGACAAAACCGGCGAGGTGCAAACGGCGGCCGCCGCAGCCTACACCATGCCCGGCGCGGTCGAATACGACGCGCTGAACGCCGCACTGGCGAAGGTGCAGTCAAAGCAAGCCAAATCCGCGAAGTATCCGGACGGCATCCTGGAAAACCTCAAGCAGGTGTACGCCATCAACGACGACGTGGCCGGGCGCCTGACCATTCCGGGCACGGAGATGGATACCGTGGTCATGCAGAGCAGCGACAATGACTATTATCTGCGCCGCGATTTTTATGACCGGTACACCTACGAAACCTCCGGCACGAATTACGGCAACATCTATCTGGATTACCGCTGCAGCAACAACGGCTATCTCGATAAAAACACGGTCATCCACGGCCACACCACCGGCCGCGACACCGGCGTGCCCAAGCAGTCCTTCCGCTCGCTTTATGATTACCGGGACCGGCAGCACTTCATCAACTGCCCGATCATCCGCTATTCCACGCTGTACGGGGAATACACTTATAAGATCTGCGCGGTGTTTTATTCCACGACGCAGCCGTCCGCAGACAACGGCTACTTTTTCAACTATATCTATCCCGATATGTCCGACAGCAACATGATCGGCTATATCGAGCAGGTGAAGCAGCGCGCGCTGTATGAAACCGGCGTTTCGCTTGAGCCCACCGATAAAATCATCACCCTGTCCACCTGTATTTATGATTACGGCAAAAGCGTGGATACCCGTCTGGTCGTGGTCGGGCGGCTGCTGCACGAGGGAGAAAGCACAGCCATCGATCCCGCGCTTGTGAAGGATCACCCCGACTACCGCCGCCCGCAGATCTGGTACAACAGCAAGGGGAAGACCAACCCCTACCGCGACAGCATCAGCTGGCAGCCCAGTCCAAACTAAGAGATGACGGAGGAAGAGAGTCATGGATAATCAGAACAATCAAAACAAACAGCAGCCCGGCAGCATCCTTCCGCTGACGGATGACGAAGCGATCAAGGAGATCGATCTGGGCAGGTTTCTGGACGACGCCGGTTCCGATGCGCCGATTTTTGAAGGCTTCCATGAGGACATCGAACGAAAAAGAAACTCGATCGAAGACGAGCTGAATTCCCTCTATGATTCCATTCTGCGCAGCGGCCGCTCCACGATCGTCCCCCGTTCCTTCTCGGAGCTGACTGCGGATGAGGCAAGCGCAGGCCGGCCCGCTGCGGCGCCTGCCGCGCCGGAAGCGCCGCTCGACACGCTCTGGATGAATCCGGAGGATTATATGGACCTCCCCGCCCCGGAAGCGCCGACGGCGACGCCCGAGGAATCCGTCTTTTCGCCCGAGGCCGTGAACGCGCCCTCAAGTGAAACGCTGGATGCGGCAAAGGACGATATCTTCAGCCTGATCGACGATCTGAAATCCGGCCTGACGGCGGATCTCGGATTCGGCAGCCTGCGCAAGGAAATCGAATCCAGCCCGGACATCGCGCCGGTTCCGGAGGATCTTTCCGCCGCCGCCGCGCAGATCGAACCGCCTGAAGCGCCCCCCGCGGGCGACCCGGCCGATCTGCCGATTTCCAAGCGGCCGCTCCATACGCAGTCTCTGGTGGACGCCGTGCCGCCGGAGGATCTGCCCCTGAATACCCCGATCAACGAACCGGCCGGTCCCGTGATCCCGCAGAACTTCGCGCCGATCGACGAGCTCGCCGGCCCCGTGATCCCGCAGACGCCGGAAACGCCCGCGGACGCCTCCGCGCCGGTCGAGCTGGATTTCGACCTGGATACGATCCTCCTGCCGGAGGAAGCGCCGGAAGCGGCGGCTGCAGAAGCTCCTGCGGATGTGCCTGTCGCGCCGCTTGCGAAAAAGCGTTCGCTGGATGATATTGACACGGATGACATCGACCTGAGCGAGATCGATCTGGACGAACTGGTCGCCGGCCTCGATACAGAGCCCACCCAGACGCAGCCCGCAGCGCCCGCGGAAGACGATTTCTTCCCGGACGTCGTCGAACTGCCGCAGGATGAGGCCCCCGTTGCGCCGGAGCAGCCGGCGCCCGCCGCGGACGCCTTTGACGATTCGCTCCCCGCGGATCTGGCGGAGCTGCTCGGCGAGGACGACGAGGCAGCGCTGCCGACGGACGAGGAAGCCGCAGACGCCTTCTCTGACAGCGAGCTTGACGCCCTGCTGGCCGAAGCGCTGCCGGAAGAAACGCCCGCGCCTGCGCCCGCCGTGACGCCGGAAGCGCCGGAGGAGAAGCTGCCGGAGGATCTGCTCTTTGAAGATGCGCCGGAAGACCTGCCGGTCGAGGAAGCCCCTGCCGAGCCGCTTGCAGAAACGCTTTTTGAAGCACCCGTCGACGCCGAGGACATCATTGCGGCGGAAGAACTTGCCGAAGCGCTTCCCGTTGAAGAACCCGCTGTCGAGGAACCCCCTGTTGAGGAAGCCCCTGTTGAAGAGACTCCTGTAGAAGAAATCCCCGCTGAGGAATTCCCCGTTGAGGAGATCCCCATCGAAGAAATACCCGTCGAGACGCTCCCCGAGGAAGCGCCGGCCCCGCTCGCCGCACAGCCGGCGGAGCGCACGCCGATCCTCGCGCCGATCGACTTTGATATCGACCTGGACGCCGCGCCGCAGCCCGACGCCGACCTGCCCGCAGCGGAGGAAAACGATTTCGCCGCCGGTCTGACGGAGCTGCTCGGTGAACCCGGCGAGCTGCCGCCCGTCCCTGCCGCGCCCGCTGCGCCTGCCGCTGAGAAGGCGAATGACTTCGCCGACGAGCTCTCGGCGCTGCTCGGCGAGCCCGGCGAGCCGCCGGTCGCCCCTGCCGCGCCTGAGAAAGCGCCCGCAGCGGCGGAAAACGACTTTGCCGCCGAACTGACGGAGCTGCTCGGCGATGACGCCGGCCTGCCGGTCGAGCCCGCCGCGCCGCACGCGCCGATTGAGGCCGCCGCGCCGGATTATCAGCAGCGCGTGATCGACGCCATCCGCGCCGAAGACCGTCCGCTGGTCATCACCGCGCATGACGACGACGAGACCTTTGAGGACCCCGAGGCCAACAAGACCCGCAAGCAGAAAAAGGCGGAAAAGAAGGCGGCCAAAAAGAAGGGCGGCGTCGGCGAAGTGATCCGCAAGATCGTGCTGACCCTCTCCATTCTCACCATCATCGGCAGCCTCGGTTTTCTGGCCAACACCTATCTGATCGAGCCGCTGCGCTTCAAGAATGACGCTGCCGCCGTGGCGGAGCAGCTCAGCCAGGACCACAGCATGCACGGCGATTCCACCGAAGTGGACGCGAACATCAAGGCGGAGAATCCCGACGTGGTCTTCCCCGAGGGCATGCTCGCCAAATACGCGCGGCTGTACGCGGCCAACAGTGATCTGCGCGGCTGGATCTCCATTCCGAAGCTCGAGATCAACCTGCCTGTGACCCAGGGCAAGGATAATGATTACTATCTGCACCGCAACGTCTACGCCAAGCGCACGGAATACGGCGTTCCCTTCTTTGATTACCGCATGACGGATTTCAAGTCGCTGCACCGCAACACCGTCGTTTACGGCCATAACAAGCGCTATGACGACCTGATCTTCGGCATGCTCGAAAACTACCGCGAGATCTCCGGCTTCATGGACGCGCCCGTGATCGAATGCAACACCATTTACGGTGATTACACCTGGTTTGTCTATGCCGTGTTCATCACGAACTCCGCGCCCGGCCAGGACAACGGCTATCTGTTCCCCTACAACTTCATCGACATAAGCGATGCGAAGTTTACGGAGTATATCAAAGAGATCGACAAGCGCAAGTTCTACACCACCGGCGTCGACCTCAACAAGGATGACAAGATCCTGACCCTTTCCACCTGCTGCTATGATTTTGACGGCGCGCGCCTGGTTGTGGTTGCGCGTATGCGCCGCGAAGGCGAAAGCGTGACGGTCGATACCTCCCGCGCCTCGCTCAATCAGAATCCGAAGTATCCGCAGGCCTGGTATGACGCAAACAAGAAGAGCAATCCCTATGAGGCGGACGCCCGCTGGTAAACGATCCTGACGTCCCGCACCAATTGTCCCAATGGAAGGAACGGTGAAACAGAATGGAACAACAGATACGACTGTGCATCTTCGGTGATCCCGCCGCTGACACAGCGGATCTCAGATCCCTGCTGTTCGGCAGATCCGACGCACCGGAGCCCGAACTGTATCCCGATCACGAAGCCTTTTGCGCGGCCGTTGTCAACGCCGCACAATCAGAGGGCGGCACCGTCATTGCCGCTGCCTTTTCCGGCAGCTACACGGCCGCCAAGCTGCGCCTGATCAAAGCCTTCGGCTGCAAGGCCGTCAAGAGCAAGCCCATCCTCGCCGCGCTGGAAGGCAGCGGGCTGGAGGGCCGCGCGGCGGACCTGGAATCCGCCGTGCCCGCAGGCGCAACGGTCTTCCCCGGGCCGCAGGGCCGGTATTCCGCCTTCGCGTTCCGCGGCGGCAACAGCCGTGTGCTGTTTCTGCCCGCCGACGCGCAGCTGCTTTCCGCGCTGCCGCTGGACGCCGTCCGGCAGGAGCTGCCCATTTCAAGGGTGCCCACCAAGGCAGAGCAGCTGGCAGCGGATGTGCGCGCCGTGGTCGCCCGCGGAAAGAAGATCGCCGTGGCGGACACGGAAGAAGCTGCGCTGCTGCTGAAGGTCATTCTCGCGGCGCCGCAGGCGGAGGAAGTCTTCTTTCCCACGCAGATCAAGGGCGGCAAAAAGAAAAAGCACACGGATATCCATGCGCAGGCCAGAGCCGCCAAGGAGGCGGCGGACGCGGACCTCGGCGTTGCCGTTTCCGAACTGCAGACGGACGCGGCCGGTGATTCCTATATCACGGTCAGCGTCGCGGATTCCGACTGCGCAAAGGCAGCGGATGTCTACGCCGTGCCCGATGAATCGGAGCAGCAGCTGGCCACGGCGGCCGTGCTGCAGGTCTGCAGCATGATGAACGAGCTCTCCGCCGAGGACACGCTGAACCCGCCGACCGACGCCGTGCCGAAGAAAAAAGGCATGCGCAAATCCCTGCTGTTTGCCATTCTCGGCATCGTGGCCGCGCTGATTCTCTGCGGCGTGCTGATCTTTGTGATGGGCAGCCGCTCCAACGCGATCGAAACCGGCAGCCTGCGCACCGACGCGGCGGGGCACGACAGCATCCTGGAATCCGATCTTCTGGAGGATGACGTCAAGGAGCGCGGCGACAGCGGCCGTCTCGATGACGACGAGGATATGACGCATTCGTTCTTTGACGGCATTTCCAACGCGATCGACAACCGCGCCGCAGCCGCAAGCACCTCCACCGAGGCGCAGACGATGCTCTCCGGCCTTGTTACCACCGTCATTCAGGTGGCGGCCAATCGCAGCCTTCCGGCAACGACCACGCTCAAGAGCACAGCCGCGGCAAACCGCACGCCCGCCGCGAAAACGACGACGGCAGCAGCGGCCGCAACCACCTTCGTGATCAATCCGCCGCTCGCCGCGACGGTCAGCACCACCAAGGGTGCGGCGACCACCACGGCAAAGCCGACCACCACGACCACCAAGCCCACCACCTCGACCACGAAGCCGACCACGCGCATCACCGCGGGCGACGTCGATGTGGGCAAGGGCGTCACCAGCAACACCGTGACGCCGGACCGCAAGGTGCCTGCGGGCTCGCAGGGCGTGTTTGTGTTCAAGGCCTACGGCTGGGGCCACGGCGTTGGCATGAGCCAGCAGGGCGCGATCGTCATGGCGCGCAACAACGGGAGCAACTATGCGCAGATCCTGCAGCATTATTATCCCGGCACGGAAATCCTTTCCGACAGCACCACGCCGTCGAGCGTCGTCTACGGCGGCACGGAGATCCCGCTGATCCCCTATCTCTGCCGCTCCACCAAGGCGGAAATCGGCGACGATTCCCCCATTGAAGCAATCAAGGCGCAGATGATCGTCATCTACACCTTTGCCAAATACTATAATTACAAGGTGAATTCCTCCCTGCACGCCTACAAATCCTCTTATGATTATCAGGGCACGCGCATTTATGAGGCCTGCATGGAGGTGCTGGGCATCAGCAGCGAGGGCGAAACGCCGCAGGCCCTGTACGTTGCCTACAACGGCAAGCCCGCCGCGACGAGCTATTTTGACACGGCGGCCGGCAAAACGACCTCGGCCAGCAGCGTCTGGGGCAATCCGGACAGCATGTATCCCTACATGACCGGCGGCGTGCCGAGCCCGGAGCCCGTGATGGTTTCCACCCGCACGTTTACGGCGGAGGAAATGCGCAGCTTCATCGAAAGCTACGGCGCAAAGAAGGGCGTCAATTACAATCTCGGCAGCGATCCCTCCACCTGGCTGGAGATCGTGGAGCACGACGCCTCTTATAGCAGCAACATCGGTTATGTGACGACCATGCGGGTCGGCGACAAGCAGATGCGCGGCGACACCTTTCGCAGCAACCTGCTTGGGTACCGTCTGAAATCCCATTGCTTTACCTTCGAATACATTCCCGCATAACACCGCCTCCCCGGGTGAGGCGATTCAGCACACATTTTTTGATAAAAATGAAACAGGATCTCCGAAGCAAACCGGTTTTTGGCCGGCATGTCAGGAGATCCTTTTTTATTGGCGAAAGCACCAAGCGGGTTCCCGTGCAATGCCAACGGTATTATTGAATCATTTCGTGCTTTTTTCGATTTTGCGCTTCTACCCAGAACGCGTGGTTTTTATATGTTTTTTTAAATTATTGCGCGTAAAGAGCCGCCGATTGCGCCCTGCAGCGCCCCCGGCGGCCGTTTTTATGCTCAGACACAAGTTTAAAAATATAAACCATAGCTTTCACCGTCATTTGTGGTGACGATTTTAAAGCTGCCAATGGCATCGCCGTAATCCATCGTAACAGTATAGGTGATTTTCGTGTAATAATCCCCATAATATCGATCAACTTCTATATTGCTGATGGTTCCCTCTCGGATCTTCTCTTTATAAGTTTGATTGATATACGCACACAGATCCGCCGAGGCGTCTTTCCACAGTTTTTTGTCGCCTGCCTGATAGAGCATATCGACGCAGGCGTAGAGATTATCCTGCAGCAAATATTCCTGCAGCTCCGCCTTTCGTTCTTTGGTGATTCGCCCCGCGGTCACCGTGCCGCCGACCAGGGCCAACACAAGCGTGAGCGCCACGGTCGCAAGGAAAAGCCAGAGCCCTTTTCTTGTTTTTGCGCGGTGCTCCGCGCGCTGCTCGGCCAGCTCCTGCGCCGCCTCCGCCGCCAGCGCATCGGCAACCGCTTTCTTTTCCGCGAGTTGCTCGGGATCGAGCGCGGCAAAAACCGTTTCCCGCGCCGCGCCGCAGGCGGTGCAGGCCGTCTCCTCCTGCAGGTTCACGCCACCGCAGGTACATCGCCAGAGGTTTTCCCACGTGTCGGGCACGCGCGCGGCAGCCGGCGTCGTTTCGTCGCGGTAGACCTCTACCAGCTCGCCGGTGAGCAGCGCCTCGAGCAGCGGCTTCTGCACGTCGATTTCTTCAAACGGCGTTTCGTTGACCCACTTAGACATATCACCGAATACAGCGAGCGTGAGCTTCGCGGTATAATCACGGGTGTTCGCATCGGGCAGCGGAATGAACACGTCGGCGCCGAAGGTCACGTTCTTCAGCACGGATAGATCGAGGTAGCTGTACTCCACCGCGTCGCCGAGCGGGTTGCCTTCAATATCGCGCGGCTCAATCTCCGCCTTGACGGCGATGATTTTCTTTTCGCTCAGGCTTTTGAGCGCCAGCGCGGCGTAAATGCTGCCGTCCGCCGCCTTAAAGAGCTTGCTCTGCGTGATCACGACCGGCGCATCCGTCAGTGCGAGCAGCTTGCCGCTGCCGTGAAACGTCAGTTCCGTATAGGCTTCCATCGCGTCTCTCCTCCTTTTTATTGCCCCGCCATGCGGTTCATCTTGTTTTGGATCAGAATCGGCGGCACCAGCATCGGGAACGCAAACAGCGCCGTGAGCAGCACCGCCAGCGAAATCTCACCGTTGTCACCGCCGCGCTTGCCGCAGCGATCCACGATCTGCGCGGACTGATATGCCCAATAAATATAGTAGAACGGCACGAACAGGCACAGCAGCAGCTTGTAGCCCGGATTGCGCTCCGCCTCGCCTGACAGAAGGTTGAGCCGCTGCGTCGTCTTATAGATCCAGATGAAGAAATACACGCCGAAGGTGAAAAGCAGGAGCAGCACGTGCTTGACCATCTCCACCGCCAGCTCTGCGGGCGTCACGGCAATGCCGCCGGCAGCGGGGGCTGCGCCGAGATTGCCCGGGCGGAAGACGCTCTCCCCTGCGGGCAGCGCCGCCGCGCGCTGCGCCTGCACGGCCTTGCGATCCGCCAGAAGGAGCAGCAGCAGGCGAATGATCAGATACAGCTTGAGCAGCCCGCACAGCAGGGGGAACACGAGATTATCCGCCCAATTGAAACCGGGACCGCTAACGTTCGGCAGGAAGGCGCCGCCGTCGATCCCGCCGAGCAGCACGGCAACGGCGACGGGAATCACTGCAAACAGCGGCGACGGCAACGCGAACCCGAACGGCTTGAAGCCGGGAAACAGCCGCGCCTCCTGTGCCGTATACAGCAGACACAGAACGGTTGCGAGCACGGTCCAGACCTCAACAATGGGTGCCCACAGAATCAAAAAACCAAAGGTAAACGTGCGCAGCGCAACGTTTGCGACGCACAGACCGCAAGCGAGATACGGCGCAATCTTCACGGGCTTGAAAAAAGGCAGCAGCGCCGCCGCAGTCAAAAGCAGCGAAGCAGCAATTGAAAGCATCCCGTTCACGCCGGCGTCAGAGAGCCCCGGCCCGGCAGCGTAATAGAACAGGCTGCGGCTGATAGAATAAGCCCTGCCGATTGCAAACAGCAGCACATACAGCAGCACGGCGTCTTTCGCATAAACGCTTTGCCGCAGCAGCAGCAGCGCGATCAGCACCGGCAGCACCAGCGCAAACAGCCCGGGGATGATACTCACCACGAGCAAAAGAAAATCGCCAAAGTCAAAATAGTATGCGTTGTGGATGACCTGAATTGCACTCTTTACCGTATCGATCAGCGAAAAGATGCAGGTCAGCGCCAGCAGCCCCATGAGCGCCCATTCATACCACTCATAAGCGCGCAAGTCAACGGCAGGTTTGCGGTTGTTCCGTGTGAGCTCCGTTGTCAAGTTTCATCACTCCCTCTATTTCACCAAAGATATTCATGTTGTGAATATTATATGAAATTTTTTTATGAATGTCAAGCATATTATATGCAATAATATAATATGCGAGGTGAGGAGATGAAAAATTTGAAGCTGATTCGGGTCATCAACGACTACACCCAATTGAAGGTGCAGATGGAAACGGGGATCCAGCAGAGCGTACTTTCCAAATACGAAAGCGGTGCGCTCATGCCCACCACGGAAAACCTGTTGCTCCTCGCCGCCTTTTATCACACCAGCGTTGACTTCCTGCTCGATCTGACAAGTGAGCAGACGCCCTACCCCCGCAAACAGTAACCTCCGGATTGCAGCCCATAAAAAAGACCGGCTTCCGTTCAAGGATCCGGTTTTTGTTTGTTTCCGGCTTATGCTTTGCGCATCACCGTCGGCAGACGGCGCAGATCATCGTCCGTGATCACAAGATCCGCCGCTTCGATCGCGGCGGCCGAGCCGAGGCAGTCGTTCTTGCCCTGTGCGGCAAGCAGCGCTTCCGCCGCCTCCTGATCCCGCACCGCGATCAAACCGGCAAAACAATCATCTCCAGACAGCACGATCCCCCGCCGAACCAAGGCGAGGGATCATTTTTTTCCTTTTTTATTCTGTTTTTGCTTCCGGCAGCATGGCCGTGGCGCGGGCGAGAATGCCGTTCATCTTTGCGATCGCCGTGCCGTAATTCGTCATCGGCACGCCGGCCGCCTGCGCCGCCGCAAGCCGCGCCTGCAAAGCGCGGGGCGTGAGCATGCAGGCCCCGCAATGGATCACCAGCGCATAGGGCGCGGGGTCCGCCGGGAATTCGCCGCCGGAGGTGAACGCAAACTGCAGCTGCTTGCCGGTATAGGCGCGCACCCAGGCCGGCAGCTTTTCCGTGCCGATATCGCCGCACTGGCGGTGATGGGTGCAGCCCTCGGAGATCAGCACGGTATCGCCGTCCTGCAGCGTATCGAGCGCCGCAACGCCGCGCAGCAGCCGGGCGAAATCGCCTTTATACCGCGCGAACAAGATCGAAAACGAGGTCAGCGGCACCGTTTCCGGCACAATGGCCGCGACCGTTTTGAACGCCTGCGAATCGGTGATGACCAGATCGGGCGGCGCCTTGAGCAGCGCGAGCGTCTGCGCGAGCTCTGTTTCGCGTGTGACCAGCGCCAATGCGCCGAGATCGAGCAGCGCGCGCAGCGTCTGCTGCTGCGGCAGGATCAGCCGGCCCTTCGGCGCGGCGGAATCGATCGGCGTGACGAGCACGACCGTCTGCCCCGCCGTCACCAGCCCGTCCAGCAGGCCGCGTTCCTTTTCCGCCCCTGCCTGCACGGCAGCGGCAATCGCCTCCTTGAGCGCGGAGACGCCTGCGCCGGTTTTTGCGCTGACATAGTGCGTATGCGGCGCTGCGGGCGGCAAATCCGCAAGCAGATCCGCCTTGTTCACGGCGATCACATAGGGGATGCCCAGCGCGCGCACCTGCGCGAGCAGCGCTTCCTCCGCCGGCTGCAGGGCGCGGGTCGCGTCCGTCACAAGCACGGCCGCGTCCGCCGTGCGCAGCATTTCCTTTGCGCGTTCCACGCGCTGCGCGCCGAGCGCGCCTTCGTCATCCAGACCGGGCGTGTCAATGATGACCACCGGGCCGAGCGGCAGCAGCTCCATCGCCTTCCTGACCGGATCGGTCGTCGTGCCCTTCACCTCGGAGACCAGCGAGAGCCGCTGCCCGGTCACGGCGTTGACCAGGCTGGACTTGCCGACGTTGCGCAGGCCGAAAAAGCCGATGTGCACCCGCTCGCCGGAGACCTGTTCCTGCAGTCCCATGGCGTTAAAAGCGGAAGTCGCGGCGGTTGGAATGCTTGATATCCTCAATATTCTGCCGCGCGATCGCGCGCACCTTTTCGTGCGGGATCTTTTCAAGTTCTTCCTCGATCATTGCAAAGCCCCGCGCGCGCGTTTCCTCGCTCGCGTAGTCGATCAGGTATTCCGTCAAGGTCATCAGCGCGTTCGGATGGCAGCAGTTGAGGATCTGCCCGCTCTTGCACAGGCTCATGAAGCGGTCGCCTGTGCGGCCCTCGCGGTAGCAGGCGGTGCAGAAGGAGGGAATGTGGCCGTTCTGCATCAGCCAGTTGACCACCTCGTCGAGCGTGCGCTGATCGGAAACGTCAAACTGCTCGGAATCGTGGGGACGCTCCTCCTCGGTGTAGCCGCCCACAGAGGTGCGGGAAGCGCCGCTGATCTGCGAAATGCCGAGCTCGAGCACTGCGCCGCGCACCTGCTCGCTCTCACGCGTGGAAATGATCATACCGGTATAGGGCACGGCGATGCGGATGCAGGCAATGATCTTCTTGAACAGCTCGTCGGACAGGCTGTTGTCAAACACGTCGGGGTCGATGTCGTCTGCATGCTTGACGCGCGGCACGCTGATCGTATGCGGGCCGACGCCGTGCACGGCCTCCAGATGCTCGGCATGCATCAGCAGGCCGGCGAATTCATACTGATAACCCTCCAGGCCGAACAGCACGCCCAGGCCCACGTCGTCGATGCCGCCCTCCATGGCGCGGTCCATCGCCTCGGTGTGATAGTCGTAATCATGCTTCGGGCCGGTCGGATGCAGCGCGAGATAGCTCTGCTTGTGATAGGTCTCCTGAAACAGGATATAGGTGCCGATGCCGGCCTCCTTGAGTTTGCGGTAATTCTCCACGGTGGTCGCGGCGATATTGACGTTCACGCGGCGGATATCGCCGTTTTTGTGATGCACGGAATAGATCGTCTGAATGCTCTCGAGAATGTATTCGATCGGATTGTTGCGCGGGTCCTCGCCCGCCTCGATGGCAAGCCGCTTGTGGCCCATATCCTGCAGCGCGATCACCTCGGCGCGGATCTCCTCCTGCGTGAGCTTCTTGCGCGCGATGTGCTTGTTCTTCATGTGATAGGGGCAGTAGACGCAGCCGTTGACGCAATAATTGGAAAGATAGAGCGGCGCGAACATCACGATGCGGTTGCCGTAATACGCGAGCTTGATTTCCTTTGCCAGCTGAAACATTTCCTCGATCTTCTCCGGGATGTCGCAGGCGAGCAGCACCGCGGCCTCGCGGTGGGTCAGCCCCTTGCAGACCACGCCGTTGCCCTGCTTGACGGGGCGCGCCTTCTCCAGAATGCTGTCAATCAGCGGCAGATTCCGCTTGTTTTCCTCCGCGTAGCGCAGGGTTTCGAGGATTTCCTCATGGTTGATGAATTCCTCCGCACGCAGGGATTTGGGATCATAATTTGCCATCACGTTTACCTCGCTTTTTCTATATTATATCCATTATTAATTACTGTCTGATATCGCCGCGCGCCGTGACGATCCGGAAGCCGATCGCTTCCATGCGCCGCGCCAGGCAGTCGCGGCACTGCGCGGATTCCTCGCCGGTGCAGATCTTGCCGTCATAGAGCGCGTATTTTTCGCGCACCTCGACCGGCGAGAGATTCGGCATCACAACATTCGCGCCGGCCAGAATGCCGCGCTCCCTGCCGTCCTGCGCCGCGGTGCCCAGCGCAGTGGTTGCGGGCAGGAGCAGATTCGGCCGGATCAGCCGCAGGAGCGAGAGCAGATAGAGCGTCTGCTCCGCAGAGCCCGGCGGTTCCTTGCCCATGGGCGTATCCTTCTGCGGCAGGAACGGCCCGATGCCGCACATTTCCGGCTGAAAGGTTTCTACGAATTTCAGATCCTGCGCGAGCGTCTGCGGCGTGTGCCCGGGGCTGCCGACCATGAAGCCGCAGCCGGTCTGGAAGCCGAGGGCCTTGAGATCCCGCAGGCAGCGCATCCGATTCTCAAACGACATCCCGGCCGGATGCAGCCGCGCATAGTGCGCCGGATCCGCGGTTTCGTGCCGCAGCAGATAGCGGTCCGCGCCGGCGGCCCGCATGGCGGCGTAATCGGCGGTCGGGTATTCGCCGAGCGAAAGCGTGACCGCGCAGTCCGGCCAGCGCGCCTTGATCTCGCGCACCAGCGCGCAGACATGCGCCGCAGTGAACACGCCTTCCCCGCCCTGCAGCACGAAGGTGCGAAAGCCGTAGCCGTAGCCGGCTTCACAGCATTCGAGAATCTGCGCGTCGGTCAGCGTGTAGCGCTCGCACGCGGCGTTGGAGCGCCGCAGACCGCAATAATAGCAGTCGTTGCGGCAGACGCTGCTGACCTCGATCAGGCCGCGCACATAGACGTCCGTCCCGTAGACCGCGCGGCGCAGGGCGTCCGCCCGCTGCGCGGCATAGGCGGCAAGCGCCGGGGTCTGCCCGGCCACAAGCACTTCATATTCCGCAAGTGTCAGCGTATGCGTTTGCGCCAGACGGTCGATCAGCGCCTCATGTTTCATCATCAATCACATTGGAATAGGCCGTTTTCACGCTCACGCCCTGCAGATTGCCGAGCTTGCCGGCCAGGCCGGCCGTCACATCCTGCGGCGCGTCGATCGCCACGGAAAGAATGCTCACGCCGCGTTTCTTATAAGGGATGCCCATGCGGCCGATGATCACATCCGCGTAGTCATGCAGCAAGGCGTTGAGCCCCTCCACTGCCGCCGTGTCATCCACCACGATCGCCATCACTGCCGCTCTGTTTGCCATCTGAATGCCTCCTTTGATTCAAACAAAAAAGCCGCACCCCGAAAAGGGCGCAGCTGTCGTCGGTCCGTATGCATGCCGCCCCTTTCACGCAGGTTGCCCTTAATGTCAGGTTTGCAAGGGCAGTATACCACGGTTCGGGCGGAATGTCAAGACGGTGAAAAAGAAAACCCCCGGCCGTTGTGTGAACGGTCGGGGGAGAACAGTCAGACTGTGCGGCAGCGCCGCAGCTATATGAATTCGCCTTGCGGCGACCTTTGCGCGGGTCGGGCGCCTCACTCGGAAAGCAGCGAGGTCAACTCAATCATTTTCAGAAGCTTCCTGAGTGAAAACTTCTCTTCTCCGATTTCCCGGATCAGCTGCTGCTCCAGTTCCTGTTTCGCGGTGTAGTAACTCATCATAAAGAATACCTCCTTACGGCACGGCGGATTGGATTGTTTGCCGTTCGCCGTTGTTACCCCTATTATATGCATTTTCCGCGAAATGTCAAGTCAAAGTGCACAAATTCCCATTTGATGATTTGTTTGATTTGCACAAAAATTGACCGGTTCGCATTTGGCAGGATGCGCCATGAAGTATCCGCCTGCATCCCCGCTTTTCGGCATCCTGCACAATCCGCGCAAGCCGTTTTCGTCGAATATGAACAAGGTGTTTCCGGATTCGAAAACCCGTGCCCGAAAACTTTGGCAAATCTGCAAAGAAAAAAGCCCGTCGAATCGACGGGCGATGAGATCGGATTTACGCTTCCGGTGCGGATGCCGGGGGCTCCGAAGGCTCCGATGAATCCGCAGGGTCCGCCTGCGCGTCCTCCGGCGCGGCGTTGATCTTTGCGATGCGGCGCTCGAGCCGCGGGGCCACGGTCTCATTATACAGGATCACGCACATGGCCGCCACGGGAATGGCAAACAGAATGCCCAGCACGCCGGCCACCTTGCCGCCGAGGATGATCAGCACCAACGTCCAGACGGCGGGAATGCCCAGGGAACCGCTGAACAGACGCGGCTTGATGACCATGCCGTCCACGCCCTGCCAGGCGATGATGAAGAAGAGGAAGAGCAGGGCGTTGAAGGGCTTGTCCAGAATCAGGAAAAACAGGCCGATGGCTCCGCCGATCAGCGGACCGAAGGTCGGGATGATATTGGTGATGCCCACCACCGCCGCAATCAGCGGCGCATAGGGCATCTGCAGCACGAGCGTGAAGATCAGCGTGCCGATCCCGATGATCAGCGCATCCACCAGCGTGCAGCCGATGTAGCGCACAAACACCACGTGGCAGCGGCGCCAGAGCTCGTTGTTGCGCTCAAGCTGCTCCTGCGGAAGCATGGCGGCGCGCAGCTTTGCCACAACAAGCAGCAGATTCTTTTTGGCAAACATGAAGCACACGCCGAACAGCACGCCGACGGCAAAGTTCGTCACGCCGGAACCGACGCTGCCGAGCACGGACAGGATCTTCTGCGCGTTATTTTTCACGAGCGCAAAGAGCTTGTTTGAAGCGTCGTCAATCAGGTTGGTCAGGCTGGCGGGATCGATCGGCAGATTGTGCTTCTTTGTAAACGTGAGCAGCCGGTCAAGCAGCTGCTGAAGCTTCTGCATGTAGATGCCCCAGTTGGAAACCAGCTTCGAGATGCTTTTGACCAGCGAAGGCACCAGTGCCACGAGCAGCACCGCCAGCACGAGCACCAGACAGATCACCGTGGTCAGCACCGCGGCGGTATGCCGCGCGGATTCCTTTTTGATGCCGCGAAAAACCTTATTCTGGAAAAATTTAGCAACCGGATCGAGCAGATAGGCCATGGCGATGCCGATCACGATCGGCGAGATCAGCTTCCACGCGCCGGACAGCCACTGACCGATCGCGGAAACGTGGCTGAGCGCCATATAGAGCACCACTGCGCAGCAGGCGGCGAAGGTGTAGGTCGCCCAGGGCGTTTGCAGTGACTGCTTCAGTTTTTTCAACAAATATTCCTCCCCGGACAGAATGGATAATTCCATTATACCAGTTTTCGGGGACTTGTCAATAAGACCCGGCGAGAAATCACGCCTGCATCCGACAAAAAAAGCGGCCGGCGGCGGACAGTTTTTCTTGATTTATAAGGAAAACTATGCTAAAATATTTTGTAATCATTTTTCGCCGCCGGGGGCGGCAGACTGTTGCGGCCTTTGCCGCACGAAAGGGATGTATGTTTATGGAAAGAAGAACCGGCACCGTATCCAGAGGCATCCGCTGCCCGATCATCCGCGAAGGCGACGACCTGGCGCAGATCGTCTGCACAAGCGTGACCGAGGCCGCCGCCATTGACGGCTTCGCGCTGCGCGACAAAGACGTGGTCGCCGTCACGGAATCCATCGTTGCGCGCAGCCAGGGCAACTACGCCGGGATCGATGCGATTGCCAAGGATGTGAAGACCAAGCTCGGCGGCGGGACCGTCGGCGTGATTTTCCCGATCCTCTCGCGCAACCGCTTTGCGATCTGCCTGCGCGGCATCGCCATGGGCGCGAAAAAGATCGTGCTCATGCTCAGCTATCCGAGCGACGAGGTCGGCAACCATCTGATCACCCTCGACCAGCTGGACGAAGCGGGCGTCAACCCCTACAGCGATGTGCTCACGCTCGCGCAGTACCGCGCGCTTTTCGGCGAAAACAAGCATGAATTCACGGGCGTTGATTATGTGGACTATTACGCGCAGATCATTCGCGAGGCCGGCGCCGAGGCGGAGATCATCTTCTCCAATCAGGCCAAAAGCATTCTTGCCTATACCGACTGCGTGCTGACCTGCGATATTCACACCCGCGCGCGCACCAAGCGGCTGCTCAAGGCGGCCGGCGCAAAGATCGTCTGCGGGCTGGACGACATCCTGAACGCGCCCGTGGACGGCAGCGGCTATAATGAGGCCTACGGTCTGCTCGGCTCCAACAAATCGACCGAGGACACCGTCAAGCTCTTCCCGCGCGACTGTGAAGCCTTCGTCCTGCGCACGCAGGCGCTCCTGCAGGCGGCAACCGGCAAGCAGATCGAGGTCATGGTCTACGGCGACGGCGCCTTCAAGGACCCGCAGGGCAAGATCTGGGAGCTGGCGGACCCCGTCGTTTCCCCCGCCTTCACCGCCGGTCTGAACGGCACGCCGAACGAGCTCAAGCTCAAGTATCTGGCGGATAACGATTTCAAGGATCTGAGCGGCGACGCGCTCAAGGAAGCGATTTCCAGGCGCATCACCGAAAAATCCGGCAGTCTGGTCGGCAATATGGCCTCCCAGGGCACCACGCCCCGCCGGTTCCCGGATCTGATCGGTTCGCTCTGCGACCTGACCAGCGGCTCCGGCGACAAGGGCACGCCGGTGGTGCTCGTGCAGGGCTATTTCGATAATTATACCAATTAAATCATCTTAAATCTTCATACAGGAGGAATAAAAAATGCAAACAGATAAAAGACCCGAATCCATGGAACGCATCAACACCCCCGCGCTGGCCGAAGCCTTCATCGCCGAGCAGATCGCCGCGCTCAAGGCGCAGGTCGGCAAAAAGCGCGTGCTGCTCGCCCTCTCCGGCGGCGTGGATTCCTCCGTCGTCGCCGCGCTGCTGATCAAGGCGATCGGCAAGCAGCTCGTCTGCGTGCACGTCAACCACGGTCTGCTGCGCAAGGGCGAATCCGAGCAGGTGATCGATGTCTTTTGCAACCAGATGGACGCGAATCTGATCTATGTGGACGCGGTGGACCGCTTCCTGAATAAGCTGGCCGGCGTTGCCGAGCCGGAGCGCAAGCGCAAGATCATCGGCGAGGAATTCATCCGCGTGTTTGAGGAGGAAGCCCGCAAGCTCAACGGCGTCGAATTCCTGGCGCAGGGCACGATCTACCCCGACATCCTCGAGAGCGGCCCGGTCAAGGCGCACCACAACGTCGGCGGCCTGCCGGAGGATATCCGCTTTGAGGGCCTTGTGGAGCCGATCAAGCTTCTGTTCAAGGACGAGGTCCGCGTGGTCGGCAAGGCGCTCGGCCTGCCGGACAGCATGGTCTTCCGTCAGCCGTTCCCCGGCCCCGGCCTGGGCGTGCGCTGCACCGGCGCGATCACCCGCGAGCGTCTGGCGCTCGTGCGCGAATCCGATGCGATCCTGCGTGAAGAATTTGCGAAAAACGGTCTGGCCGGCAAGGTGTGGCAGTATTTCACCGTCGTGCCCGATCTGAAATCCGTCGGCGTCAAGAACGGCGTGCGCTGCTTTGAGCATCCCGTGATCATCCGCGCGGTGAATACCGTGGACGCGATGACCGCGACCGTGGAGCCGCTGGACTGGGATCTGCTCTTCAAGATCACCGACCGCATCCTCGCCGAGGTGGACGGCGTCAACCGCGTGCTCTATGACGTCACCCCCAAACCCACCGGCACGATTGAGTGGGAATAAGAACCGAAAAGCTGAAAACGTAGATATATCAACGGTTTTCAGCTCTCAAAGAAGTCTTTTGATAACAATTTGATAACAGTTGCAGAATTCGGCATTATTCTTTCGTCCCGGCGGTTGTCGGGTAAAGGAATAATATAAACGGTATTCCTGCCTGTCGTCAAAACATATCTTCTGTAAAGTTTA
>JAFRQQ010000009.1 GCA_017428525.1 Clostridia bacterium
CCTCATTCCTCACTCCTCATTCCTCACTCCTCATTCCTCATTCCTCATTTCTCATTTCGCATGCGCTCCGCCGGGGTATCGTTCCTAATAAACACATGTAAATTTTTATTAAAATTATAAATTCTGAAATTGCTTTTTCTCCGCCGATGTTGTATAATGCTCTTTGATAGTGAAGGAGGTTTAGCTATGACGGACTATGAATCTGCGAAACAGCGCTATGCCGCGATCGGCGTGGATACCGTCCGCGCGATCCGCATCCTGCGCGACGTGCCCGTTTCCCTGCACTGCTGGCAGGGCGACGACGTGCGCGGCTTTGACACCGATCCCGACAAGCCCCTGACCGGCGGCATCCAGACCACCGGCAATTATCCCGGCCGTGCCCGCACGCCCGCGGAGCTGATGGCGGATCTCGATCAGGTGCTCGCGCTCGTGCCCGGCAAGGTCAAGATGAATCTGCACGCGAGCTACGCGATCTTCGCGCCCGGCGAGCCCTGGGTCGACCGCGACAAAATCGGCCCCGCGCAGTTCCGCCCCTGGGTCGAATTCTGCAAGGCGCGCGGCCTGGGCTGCGATTTCAATCCCACGTTTTTCTCCCATCCCAAATGCGATCCGCTCACGCTCTCCTCGCCGAATGCGGAAACGCGCCGTTTCTGGATCGAGCACGGCAAGGCCTGCATCCGCATCTCGAATTATCTGGCCGAGGAGCTGGGCGAGCCCTGCATCATGAATATCTGGACCGGCGACGGCTTCAAGGATATTCCGGGCGACCGCCTGGGTCCCCGCGTGCGCTACAAGGAATCCATTGACGAGATCCTCTCCGAGCCCTATGACTTCAACAAGGTCAAGCCCTGCATCGAAAGCAAGGTCTTCGGCATCGGCGTGGAGGCCTATACGGCCGGCTCCGCGGAATTCGCGCTGAGCTACGCCGCGATGAATAAAGACAAATGCATCCCGCTTATGGACAACGGCCATTATCATCCCACCGAGGTCGTCAGCGACAAGATCCCCGCGCTGCTCGCCTTCTTCCCGGAGATCGCGCTGCACGTCACGCGCCCGATCCGCTGGGACAGCGACCACGTGGTGCTCTTTGACGACGAAACCAAGGAAATCGCGCGCGAGATCGTGCGCTGCGGCGGCCTGGACGGCCGTGTGAAGATCGCGCTGGATTATTTCGACGCGTCGATCAACCGCATTGCCGCGTGGACGCTGGGCTTCCGCAATCTGCAGAAGGCGCTGCTCTTCGCGCTCCTGCAGCCCGCTTCTTTGCGTGACTTGCAGGATGCCGGCAGCTTCACCGAGCTGCTTGTGCGCCAGGAGGAGCTGAAAACCATGCCCTTCGGCGACGTGTGGGATGCGTACTGCGCCGCCTGCGGCGCGCCGGCCGACGGCGAGTGGTTCGCGCAGGTGCAGACTTATGAAAAAACAGTATTGGAGGCAAGAGCATGAAGGACATTCTCACCGCGCCCTTCCTGAAGGAAATGTGCGCGACCACGGCGAATATGTATCGCCTGGGCTGGGACGAACGCAACGGCGGCAACATCAGCTGGCTGCTTGATACCGACGAGGTCGGCGAATATCTTGATCTCAATCACGTCATCCGCACGATTCCGACCGGCTTTGACGCGACCGCGCTGATCGGCAGAATTTTCATCGTGACCGGCACGGGCAAGTATTTCAAAAACGTGACCGACGATCCCGCCGGCAACCTCGGCATCATCCGCATCGCGCAGGACGGCACGACCGCCGAGCTCCTCTGGGGCTACACCGACGGCGGGCAGTTCACCAGCGAGCTGCCGGCGCATCTGATGAGCCACATCGTGCGCAGATCGATCGACCCGGACAACCGCATCATCATGCACTGCCATCCGGATTATACCCTCGCCCTCACGCAGGTCGTGCCCGCCGACGAGCGCGCGATCACCCGTGTGCTCTGGCAGGTCATGACCGAGAGCATCGTCGTTTTCCCCGAGGGCGTCGGCGTGCTGCCGTGGATGGTCTGCGGCACGAATGAAATCGGCGAAGCGACCGCGGAGAAGATGAAGGACTACCGCCTGGTCGTCTGGACCCTGCACGGCATCTACGGCTGCGGCAAGACCATGGACGAGGCCTTCGGTCTGATCGAAACGGTCGAGAAAGCGGCGAAAATGTATCTGCTCGCCGCCGCGAAACCGCAGCTGAACGTCATCACCGACGCGCAGCTCGCCGCCGTGGCCGAGCGCTTCAACGTCAACTATCGCAAGGAATTCCTGGATCTGTAAATACAAATTGATATTAAAGATGGAGGTTTTCCCATGGCCAACAGAATCATTCTCAATCCCGTTTCCTACCACGGCAGAGGCGCGATCGCCGAGATCGTTCCCATCGCGAAAAACAAGGGCTGGCAGCATCTGTTTGTCTGCTCCGACCCCGACCTGATCAAGTTCGGCGTTACCGCGAAGGTGACCGACCTGCTTGACGCGGCGCAGATTCCCTACACGGTCTATTCCGGCATCAAACCGAATCCGACCGTCGAAAACGTCAAGGACGGCGTGGCGGCTTTCAAGGCCTGCGGCGCGGACGCGATCATCGCCATCGGCGGCGGCTCCTCGATGGATACCGCCAAGGGCATCGGCGTGATCATCACGAATCCCGAATTTGCGGATGTGCGCTCGCTCGAAGGCGTCGCGCCCACCAAGAAGCACGCAGTGCCGACGATTGCGGTGCCCACCACGGCCGGCACGGCTGCCGAGGTCACGATCAACTACGTGATCACCGACACCGAAAAAGAGCGCAAGTTCGTCTGCGTGGATGAAAACGACATTCCCGAAATCGCGATTGTCGATCCCGATATGATGTCCTCCATGCCCAAGGGTCTGACCGCCGCGACCGGCATGGACGCCCTCACGCACGCGATCGAAGGCTACACCACCAAGGGCGCGTGGGAGATGACGGATATGTTCCATCTCGAAGCGATCCGCCTGATCGCCGAAAACCTGCGCGGCGCGGTCGAGAATCATCCCGCAAACCGCGACGGCATGGCCCTTGCGCAGTATGTGGCCGGCATGGGCTTTTCCAATGTGGGCCTTGGCATCGCGCATTCCATCGCGCACACGCTCGGCGCGCATTATGACACCCCGCACGGCGTGGCCTGCGCAATGATGCTGCCGCTCGTGATGGAATACAATCAGGAATTCACCGGCGAGAAATACCGCGAGATCGCGCGCGCCATGGGCGTTGCGGGCGTGGACGGCATGACGCAGGCGGAATACCGCAAGGCCGCCGTGGACGCCGTCAAGCAGCTTGCCGCAGACGTGGGCATCCCCGCGAAGAACGAGAAGGTCCGCGAGGAGGATCTCGATCAGCTCGCCGCCGACGCGTACGCGGACGCCTGCTGCCCCGGCAACCCGCGCGACACGAACGTGGAAGAGCTCAAAGCCCTCTACCGCATGATCATGGCGTAAAGCGGGATAAAGTTTTAATAATGTTTCAAAAAGCGCGTTGCGGTCATCCGGCTGCAACGCGCTTTTGTCAATTAGGAATCAGGAATGAGGAAGGAGGAAGGAAGGACGGGCTGCGCCCGTACCCGATTATATGTGTAGCAGCGTACAGAATGGCCTCCCTCAAGGAGAGGACCCAATTCTTTGCAGCCGGATTAAGCGCAAACCAACGGCAACCGAACCCAAGGTCATGCATACATGCGTGCCGCGTGTTTTCCGCAAACCATCGGCGACGCACTGCGCCCATGTAGGGGCGAACTGTGTTCGCCCGTCCTGCCCATGCATGTCCGGCTGAAGGGCGTGGATGCAATCATTATTGCAAATGATGCGCCTGCGGCGCATCGGAACGCTGAGGGCAGCGCTCCCTGCATAGCATCGTTATCTCGCAGTGTGCCAGATTGCATGCAGTTGCGCGTCCCGTCATTCTTCATTCTTCCTCGGCTGCCGCCTGCTTTTCCTTCGCCATGGCGTCGAACCGGGCTTTTTCTTTTGCCATTTCCTCGAGCATCTGCGGCGGGGTCCAGCCGAGGTTTGTGGGCGTGAGCACGGCTTTGTAGGTCACTTGCGCGCCGCTTTTGCGCAGCGACATGAGCACGTTCGACACCTGTCCGCCCGTGAGGTTGCACATGAGCACCATGCTCTCGGGCGGGATCTCGCCCTCAAATGCGCCGATCGGCAGTTCCTTCGCCTGCAGCAGGTCGGCGAGCGTCTGATCATAATCGGCCGCCGTGACGAATACCGCCCGCGTTTTGCCCAGGATCGCCGCGCGCACGACCGCCGCGTGATCCTCCTGTGAAATATTGAATGCCAGAATCTTCTGCAGCGACATGTCTGATCGCGTCCTTTCCGCTTTTTTCTCCATTTTAATCCAAAATGCGCGCATTTGCAAGGGGTTTCTTCTTGACAAACCGCCGCTTTGCGGATTATGATAAATGCGAGGTGACGTCAGATGAAACTGCCCGAAATTATCATAAACCATATGAATGAAATCTGCGCGCGCGTGGAGCAAACCAGCCCGAAGCTCGCGCAGCTTTACCGCAACTGCTACCCGAACACCCTGGAAACCGCCGCGGAATTCGACGCGGACGGCTCCGTTTTCGTGCTCACCGGCGATATTCCGGCCATGTGGCTGCGTGATTCCACGGCCGAGGTGTCGCATTATTGCCCGCTCGCGGCCGAAAGCGAGGAGCTGCGCGCGATTCTGCGCGGCGTGATCCGCCGGCAGCGGCAGTATATCGAAGCCGATCCCTACACAAACGCCTTCAAGCGCGCGCCGGACGACTATCATCCCTTCGACGATTATCCGCGCGTGAAGCCCATCGTCTGGGAGCGCAAATATGAGATCGATTCGCTCTGCTATCCGCTGCGCCTGACCTATCTTTACTGGAAGGCGACCGGCGACGCGTCGGTGCTTGACGAGAGCTTTCTGCAGTCCCTGCGCACGACGCTCGGCGTCTGGGAAACCGAGCAGCATCACGCGGAGCGCTCGTGCTACCGCTTCTCCCGCGCGCACACAAAGCCGAAGGATACGCTCCCGAACGGCGGCATCGGCAACCCCGTGGCCTACACGGGCATGACCTGGTCCGGTTTTCGCCCGAGCGACGACAGCTGCCGCTACGGCTACCTCGTGGCGTCGAATATGTTCGCCGCGGTCGTGCTCGGTTACGCGCAGGAGCTGCTGGCCGCCGCGTTCCCCGCGGAAACGGCGCTCACTGCACGCGCACGGAAACTTGAGCGCGAGATCCGCGACGGCATCGCGCGCTACGCGATTGTCAATTCGCCGCAGTTCGGCAAGGTCTACGCCTGCGAGACGGACGGCATGGGGCGGCATTTCCTCTTTGACGACGCAAACGTGCCGAGTCTGCTCTCCGCGCCCTATCTCGGCTTCTGCGATGCGGACGATCCGGTCTATCAGAATACGCGCCGCTTCATTCTCAGCAAGGAGAATCCGTATTATTACGAGGGCAAATTCGCCATGGGCGTCGGCAGTCCGCACACGCCGGCGGGCTATATCTGGCACATCGCCCTGTCCATGCAGGGGCTGACCGCGCAGGATCCGGACGAGATCCGCTCGATCCTGCACATGCTCGAAACGACGGACGGCGGCACGGGCTTCATGCATGAGGGCTTTGACGCGAACGATCCGGATCGCTTCACGCGCAGCTGGTTCAGCTGGTCGTGCGCGCTGTTCAGCGAGCTGGTCGAGGCCGCGGTCGAAAAAGGGATCCTTTAAAAAAGTTTGATAAATTTCAAAAAAGTACTTGCAAAATCGGGAACAATATGGTAAGATAACTGTCGTTCCGTGTGAACGGCAGCCATGCTGCTATGGCTCAGGTGGTAGAGCGCATCCTTGGTAAGGATGAGGTCGGCAGTTCGAGTCTGCCTAGCAGCTCCAAGTGAAAAGCCTTGATACGCTCGCGTTTCAGGGCTTTTTCTTTTATCTCAAAGAAACCGGAGGAATCACAGTGAATCAGACCGCGAAACGCAGCCTAGCCTGCCTGCTCGCCGCGCTGATGCTTTGCGCGTCTTTGCCGCTTGCGGCCTTTGCCGGCGGCGCGGAGGATCCCGACAGCGCCACGTGGCAGACGTATATCGCCGGCATCGAGCCCGTCGACGCCGCCCCCGCCGTGGCGCTCTCAGAATTCCCGCACGGCTGGGAGATCACCGATTCCACGTTCCCGCGCAGGTATCTTGTCACCTATCTCGACGGCGCGACGTATGAAGCCGACGCTTCCGGCTGCACGGCAAATAATCCGACCGACGGGATCTATTTCACCGTGCCGGCCGGAGAGGATGAAACGCTCACGGTCAACGCCTTTTTCCGCGTCGAAGAGAACGCCGGGTATTTCGTCCTCGCGGAGTATCACGAAGCGGCGGACACCTATGCCGTGATCTCCGTCACGCCCTGCAAAACCGACTTGGAAGCCGCCACGCTCCTTGTGCGCATCCGGCGCTGGCTCGACGACCTGCAATGGCACATCCGGTTTTATCTTTCCTGGCTGAAATACGGCATTCATTTCTGATTTCGATTCGCCGGACGGATTGCAGAATCGGGCTTTACAAACCGCATGCAGTCGTGTATAATGGAATTAATCTATAAATAAGGAGAGGTTCAAATGAAAATTCTTTGCAAAAAGACGATCGCCTGCCTGCTGGCCGCGCTGATGCTCTGCGCCGCTCTGCCGTTCACGGCCTTTGCCGGCGGCGACGGTGAAGACATCGATCCCGCCCTGCGCTGGGACACCTACATCACATCGGTCGAGTATCCCGCAGACAAAGCGCCCATGGCTTGTGTGACGGTCACCAACTACCACGCCGAATACACCGCCTGGTATATTCCGAATGAATATATCATCACGCTCAAAAACGGCGAAACAATCAACATGACCGTTGACAACGACGTCGAGGATCCCGCCGACGGGCTGTATTTTGACGTGCCGGTGGCCGATGGCGTTGCGCTCAAGCTCACCGCCTGGATGTATTACGATCCCGACGAAAACGATGTGATATTTGTGATCAGCCAGATCATCAATCTCCCGGATAACGACATCGCGGGCCTGTTTATCAGCGAAACGCCGGTCGGCGCGGAGGTCGAAATCGACGAAGTCGGCAGCTTCTTCAGCCGCATCATCGCGTGGTTCGTCGACCTGTTCGCCAGAATCCGCGCCTTCTTCACAGAGCCCTTCGTCGGCCTTCGCTGATCGACGCGGCCTGCACGCACAAGGAGAAACAGCGATGAAACAGATTTTCAGAAAGACGCTCGTCTGCCTGCTGGCGGCGCTGATGCTCTGCACTGTGCTGCCGTTCACGGCCTTTGCCGGCGGCGACGAGCTCGAACCGACGTGGCAGAACTATATCAGCAAGATCGAAGTCGCGTCCGGCGCGCCGAAGGCGACCGTGAAGGACAACGGACGGATCTTTGAATTCACCGCATGGGAATTCCCGACCGCCTACCGCGTCACAACGACGGACGGCGCGGTGCTTCAGATTGAATCCGACACGAGCAAGATCACGGACCCCTACAGCGGCGATACCTTTGAGGTCAAAATCGGCGACGCCGCGATCGAAATCAACGCGCATTTCATGTATGAAGGCACCGGAAAAGCCAGCGGTATCAAGTTCTATATCACGCAGCATCTCAAGGACGGCGATTCCGAGGTGTATTTCACGATTACGGAAGCGAAGGTCGACGGCAAGATCGACCGCGGCGGCTTCTTTGAGCGCGTGGCGAGCTTCTTCTATGACCTCAAGGACCGGATCGGCTATTTCTTCTCGCTGCTGCTCTTCGGCAGACGGTGAAGGGTGATTTCAGGAGGTTGACTGTATGAAACACCTATGCAAAAAGATGATTGCCTGCCTGCTGGCGACGCTGATGCTCTGCGCCGCCCTGCCGCTTGCGGCGTATGCTGACGGAGCAGATGACAACGAATTACTTTACTGGTACGACTATATCGAACGCATTGATATTGCAGAGGGATGCAATCCTTCAGCAGTTGCTAAGAAGATCGATTATTATTATATATTATCATACAGAGATTATCCTTCAAGTTATGTGATCACTTTGCTTTCAGGCGATCAAATTACAATTAAAGCTGAAGATATATACTACAATTATGAAGGGCATTGTTTTGATGTTGTAATTAGTGATACCGTGACACTCACCTTCAACGCGTGGATACTGTATCATGACGATCTTGGCGGCGCAGCAATCACATTATATCAATTGATGGAAGGTGAAACGCCGGAGGATAAAAACAGAATCATCGTGTGGACAAAAGAGATTTACACATTGTACGAAGACAGCGACGAGATCATGGCTTATTTATGGAGTAACTATATCTATGACATCAATTTCGTCAATGACAACTATCCCCACGTTACGACTGAACTTGTCAATGGAGATTTGGTCATCACTGATTGGTACTTTCCTGATGAATATGAAATCGTATTGCTCTCCGGTGAGTCTTTTATAATCAATGTCGATAATGACGTTCGGGATCCTTTTGATGGGCAATGGTTTACCGTTGATATTGATGATTCAGTTTCTCTGTATTTTAATCTTTATATTACTTGTGAAGATGTAGTAACTTTTTGGATGGATCAATTCATTCCTTTCAAGGACAGTGATTATGGATCGTATAAGCCGGTTTGGAGCATGCCGAACGATGCACCAATCGATAACGGCAGTTTCTTCGCCCGACTTGCCAACTGGTTCCGGGATCTGTTCCAGAACATCCGCGAGTTTTTTGCCATTCTTTTCGGCGGCTTTTAAAAACTAAAGATACGACGCATCCGCGGCATCAGCTTTCTGCTTTTGCCGCGGATTTTTCTTGACTGCCGCGGCAAATCCGATTATAATAACATCGATATTCTTGAAACGGAGGCGCCTATGCAACTGCAGATCATCGCCCGCATGCATACCGATCTGCCGACGAAATTCGGCATTCCGCGTCAGAGCGGCCTGGTGGACGCGCTCGAGGGCACGATCGTGTTCGAGCCGGCCTTCCGCGACCCGGAGGCGCTGCGCGGCATCGAGGGCTTCAGTCACCTCTGGCTGCTGTGGGAATTCTCCGCCTGCAGCGGCGCGCCGTGGCGTCCGACCGTGCGCCCGCCGCGTCTGGGCGGCAACACGCGCATGGGCGTCTTTGCAACGCGCTCGCCCTATCGCCCGAACAGCATCGGCCTGTCCTGCGTGCGGCTGTGCGGCGTGGAAGCGACGCCCGATTGCGGCACGGTGCTGCGCGTGGCCGGGGCCGACCTGATGGACGGCACGCCGATCTTTGACATCAAGCCCTATCTGCCCTATGCCGACGCGCATCCCGAGGCGACCGGCGGCTTCGCGGCGTCTGCGCCGCCGACGCTGGCGGTGGAGTTTGCAAACGACACGGAATCCCTTGTGCCGCCGGAGAAACGCGACGCGCTGCGCGGCCTGCTCGCGCAGGATCCCCGTCCGGCCTATCAGTCCGACGCCGCGCGGGTCTACGGCATTCTCTTTGCCGGGCTGGACGTGCGCTTTCGCGTGGAGGGCGACCGGCTGACCGTGACCGAGGTGCGTTCAGCGCCGGCCGACGCATAATTCACGGCAGGGCGGGCACGAATAAATTCAGACAATTTCGCCGTTCTGCATATTGCAATCTTTGAAATTCCATGCTAGAATAACTAAAATTTAAAAAGGAAGGTTTCCGAACATGAAAAAAATCATTTGCAAGAGAGAATACGATACCGACGCTTCCAAGCTGATCGAAAAGCGCACCTGCGGTGTGTTCGGCGATCCCGCGGGCTATGAGGAATCCCTTTATCAGACCGAGAAGGGCTACTTCTTCCTCTATGTCAACGGCGGCGAAGCTTCCCCCTACAAGAAGGAAGACATCAAGAGCATTTCCGCGGCGAAAGCGGAAGCCTGGCTCAACAAGTAATCAGCCCCGCACGCAGCTGTCCGCCCGGACGGCTGCTTTTTTTTGCCCGTCAAGGAACGCCGAAGTCCGCATTCCGGAGCGGCGCAGGCTTTGCAGGCGCGGCGGGCCACGTCACCGCCGCCAGCCAGGCCTCCATATCCGCCGGCGCGTTATAAAGCGCCGTGCGCAGCCAGGCGCGCAGATGATGCACGCGCGCGCCGCAATCCCGCAGATTGTCGAGCACAAAGCGGATATGCTCGTCATCCAGCTGCCGGTACCGCGCGCGCACCTTCTCCGCCGGCAGATCGCCGCCGTTGACACGCAGCGTCGCCTCGCTCTCCTCCGCCTCGACCATGACTTCCTGCACGGCGTCGAGCAGCGCGGGGTCATATTCGTAAGAAAGCATTTCAAAGTCCAGTTTTTCCGCGATTTCCTCCGCCGTCCTTCCCGGAACAGAGGAGGAAGAAGACTTGTTTGGAATCGTAATTGTTGGATTCGTATTTGTTATGATCGTATTTGTTTGCGGCGGGATGTCCGGATCCGGGTTTCCCGTATCCGGGATTTCCGTATCCGGGATTTCCGTGTCCGGGTTCTCCGTATCCGGGAATCCAGGACGCGGAGAATCTGCGGGTGATTCATAGACATAATAGACAAGATCGGCGAACCGGTTTTGTGCGTTGTGCACAAGTTTGCGCTGCAGATAGCCCAGGCGCTCAAGCTCGGCCAGCTGACGCGCGACAGCGTCCCGCCCGTCGTGACAAACGGCCGCGAGCCCCCGCACGTTGAATTCCCAGTTGTCCGGAAACGAGAGCATGCGCACCAGCAGGCCCTTGGCGGCGTTGGTCAGACGCGGGTCCTCCAGCGCAGTGTTGGCAATGACTGTGTAACGCTCGTGATGCGCCTCGCGGATGATCGGCATACGGGCAACCTCCTTCAAACACATTTCACCCATAGCGCAAACAGCGCAAAAACGTAGCATGCACAGGCTAACAGCCGGCGGCAGAGCGCGGAGAACTGGGGACGGAAGGCGGATGTCGGAGGTCGGAAGGCGGATGTAGGAGGTCGGAAGGCGGAAGGCGGATGTCGGAGGGCGGAAAGGTCCGATCCGTTTTGCCGCAAAGTGAAGCAATGTGTTCCGCAACCACGCGCAAAGCGCACATCGCTTGCGAAGCAACCATCACGCCCGCAGGGCGCATCACGTTGCGCGCAGCGGAACATATCATTGAAAAAACCCCGTCTTTCGACGAGGTTTTTTCTGGCTGGGACGGCTGGATTTGAACCAGCGAATGCGGGAGTCAAAGTCCCGTGCCTTACCGCTTGGCTACGCCCCAATATTTAAAAAAGCCACCTGCATTCAGCAGGCGGCATTTTTCTGGGGTGGCTAGAGGGATTCGAACCCTCGACCTCCAGGGCCACAACCTGGCACTCTAACCAACTGAGCTATAGCCACCATACGATGCTGCATTTCTCACAGCGTTTATATAGTATAATGGAATTCACGCGGTTTGTCAAGCAGAAATCCGAAAAAAACGAAAGAATTCGGCAAATGCTCCGTTGCCCCGCCGTCCTCGCCGGAACTCGGAAGGCAGAAACAGGAAAATGCTGTTGCATTTTGCAGTGGAGGATTATTCTTGACTTCTTTTCGCCGGCGTGATATAATTCATTTCAGACGGTGCTTTCCCACGGGCCTTTGAGCCTCTCGCAGCAATTTTATTGCCGCCGGGAAATGCATCGTCTTCTATTTTTCCAATGTTATGGATTAGAAGGAATCCTTAATGTATTTATTCAACCCCACGCAGGCGCTTATGAAACTGAAATTCCTGCTTTCGATCCTGCTTTGTCTGTGCATGCTTTGCGGCATGGCGCTCCCGGCAGCCGCGGCCGTGCTCCCGCCGCAGATGCTCGAAGAAATGGCAAAGGAAAAAGCCCGGTTCGACGCCATGGCGAAGGAAAAGCAGGCGGCAGCCGAGGAAGAGTGAAGAATGACGGGACGCGCAAATGCATCCATTTAGGCACGCCGCGAGATAACGGTACTATGCATCGAAGCGCTGCCCCCAGCGTTCCGATGCGCCGCAGGCGCATCATTTGCAATAATGATTGCATCAAGCTCCTTCAGCCGGATAGGCAAAGATGATTCGAACACATTCGTTTTTTCAGGCAGATTTCCGGCAATGCTGCGTCATCTGCCTTGACAATACGGAAAGTATTCTCTGCGGCAGCTTCCTTGCCTTGCGCAAAAATCTGCACTGAAAAAATGCGCAGCACCGCACGGCGCAGATGTTTTTTGTCAGCCAACGAAAAAGCGCAGGCAATACTTGATGTATTAACGAGCATTTTGAGGCAGGATGGCGGAAAACACACCGCCGTGCGGCGTGATGGGTTCGAATCATCTTTGCCTATGCATGGGCAGGACGGGCGAACACAGTTCGCCCCTACATGGGCGCAGTGCGTCGCCGATGGTTTGCGGAAAACACGCGGCACGCATGTATGCATGACCTTGGGTTCGGTTGCCGTAGGTTTGCGCTTTATCCGGCTGCAAAGAATTGGGCCCTCTCCTTGAGGGAGACAGGACGGGCGAACACAGTTCGCCCCTACATGGGCGCAGTGCGTTGCCGATGGTTTGCGGAAAACACGCGGCACGCATGTATGCGTGACCTTGGGTTCGGTTGCCGTTGGTTTGCGCTTTATCCGGCTGCAAAGAATTGGGCCCTCTCCTTGAGGAAGGCCATTCTGTACGCTGCTACACATATAATCGGGTACGGGCGCAGCCCGTCCTTCATTCCTCCTTCCTCATTCCTGATTCCTGATTGACAAAAGCGCGCTGCGGTCATACGGCTGCAGCGCGCTTGAATCTATCTGTTTGCTGATTCATTTTCCGGCTGATAGTCGCGAAACGTCACGTGCAGGCCGGCGTGCTCGATCGAGAGCTCGAGCGGGGCGCCGGTTTTGGCGTCGCAGGTGAAGACGAAGGCGCCGCGGCTGCCGCTGCCTTTGATCGTCCAGACGCCGTCGGTCAGTGTGCGCGTGAGCTGCCCGCCCTGCGCGATCGCGTCCCACGCGTCGGCAATCAGCGCGACCGCGAGCGTCTGCGGCAGGCGTTCGGGCGCTGCCGTGACCTGCATCGTGCCGTACAGTACCTTGCAGTTGCCGTCGGCAAATGCCACGTTTAGCGGCGTGAGCGCCGGCGGAGCGGTGAATGCCGCTTTCAGCGTGTTTTCCTGCGTTTTGTGCAGGGTCGCCTGCATGGAGGCGTTGCCGCAGAGAATCTCCGCGCTGACTGAAAACGCGGGCGCGAGCTGCAGGGGAGAGGGCGCCGGTTTTGCGCCGGCGCAGCCGCCGAGCGTCAGGCAGAGGAGCAACAGGACAACGAGCCGGAGGAATTTCAATTGATCACCGCATTATTCGTAGATTGAAAAAAGCCGCGGCAGCATGGCGAGCACGTCGGACGGGAGCATCCCGCGCGCGCTGGTTGCTTCGGCGGTCAGATCCGCCGCCTTGCCGTGCAGATACGCTGCGGCGCACGCGGCCTCGAAGGGCGCCGTGCCCTGCGCGCACAGACCGGTCAATATGCCCGCGAGCAGATCGCCGCTGCCCCCGCGCGCAAGTCCGCTGTTGCCCGTGCAGTTGATGACCGCGCGGCTGCCGTCCGTGATCACGGTGTTCGCGCCCTTCAGGAGCACGGTGCAGCCGAGGTCGGACGCGAGCTTTGCGGCGGCGGCTTTGGGATCCTCGAGGATCTTTGCGATCGGCCGGCCCGTCATGCGCTGCATTTCGCCCGGATGGGGCGTGAGTACGAGCGGCGCCCGGACTCTTTTCAGTTCATCTATATGCGGCGCGAGAGCGTTTATGCCGTCCGCGTCGAGAATCACCGGGCAGGTCGCTTCGAGCAGCACGGTGCGCGTGAGCGCGAGCGTGTCGTTGTTCAGACCGAGCCCGCAGCCGATCAGAATTGCCGAGGCCTTGCGCATGAGCGGACGAAGCTGCCGCATGGCGTCCGCAGTGGCGGTGCCTTCGCTGTTGGCGGGCAGCGGGCAGAGCAGCGGCTCAGTCAGCTGCGGCGCGATCGCAGCGTAGGCGTCTTCCGGGAAGGCGGCGGTGACGAGCCCCGCTCCGCTGCGCAGCGCGCCCATGACCGAAAGCACGCAAGCGCCGGTCATGCGGCGGCTGCCGCAGATGCACAGCGCGTGGCCGAAGGTGCCCTTGTTGGAAACGGCCGGACGCGCGGGCAATGTCGACTTGATATCGTCGTCGGTCCAGACCGTCGTCGGCTTTTCCGCTGCCTGTTCGAGCTCCTCGGGCAGAATGCCGATGTCGATCAGCACGGTTTCGCCGCAGACATCCCAGTTGGGTTTCAGAATATGGATCGGCTTTTTCGCCGCGATGGCGATCGTCACGTCCGCGCGCAAGACTGCGCCGTTGACCGCGGCGGTGTCCGCTTCCGCGCCGCTGGGCACGTCGACGGCAAAGACTTTTTTCTCCTTCTGCGCGACGATCTCCGCGATTTCCCGCAGCGTGTCGTCCGCTTCGCCGTGAAAGCCGGTGCCGAAGACCGCGTCCACAACGGCGTCCGCGTCGGCAATCAGCTTTGCAGCGGCATGCTCGCCGGTATAGTCCGTCATATGAATGCCGAGCTTTTTTGCGCGTTTGCAGTTTGTAATCGCGTCTTCTGCGCGCGGCGCGCCGTACAGCTGCAGCACGTCCACATTGCAGCCCGCGCGATGCAGCTCCCGCGCGATCACGTAGCCGTCGCCGCCGTTTTTGCCGCTGCCGACGAGCACGCAGACGTTCGCGTCCGGCGCGATGCGATTGAGGATTTCCGCCGCGCAGCCGCAGCCGGCGCGTTCCATCAGGTCGAGGAAGCTCCCGCCGCGCGCCACAGCCGCGCTTTCCGCGGCGTACATCTGCCTGCTGTTCAGAATATACTCCATTTTCATCCCTCCGTTGCGGCTTTTTGCAATTCTAATCTATCACATTTGCCGCCGGATTTCAATCCGGAAAGATAAAAAATCATATTGCCCTCGCGCGCAAATGATGCTATACTGAAAGCAGAACAGCGTGGAGAGGAGCAAATGGCATGACGGCATATGAAACCTGGCTGACCTTTGACGAGACGACCCGCCGCGAGCTGGAGGGAATCACCGACCCGGCGGAGCTGGAGGATCGGTTCTATAAAGACCTGACCTTCGGCACGGGCGGTCTGCGCGGCATCATGGGCGCGGGCCCGAATCGCATGAACCGCTACACCGTCGCACGCGCCGCGCGGGGATTGGCCGACACGCTGCTTGCAAAGGGCGAGGCGGCGCCGTCGGTGGCGATCGCCTATGATTCGCGCAATCACTCCGCGGAATTCGCGCAGACGTCGGCCGAGGTGCTGTGCGCGGCCGGGATCAGGGCGTATTTATTCGACACGCTCATGCCAACGCCCGTGCTTTCCTTCGCCGTGCGGCAGCATCACTGCAGCGCCGGCATCGTGATCACGGCCAGCCACAATCCCAAGGAATACAACGGCTTCAAGGTCTATGACGGCAACGGCTGCCAGCTGGTGCCGCGCCTTGCCGACCGTGTGATCGCGCGCGTGAACGCCGTGACGCAGCTGCAATCGATCCCGCGCATGCCGCTGGAGGAAGCGGAGAAAGCGGGCCTGCTCGTGCGCATCGGCGAAGAAACGCTCGCCGCCTTCCTCGATGAAGTGCGCAAGCTCAGCCTGTACGGCGGGCCGCATGAGATCAAAATCGTCTACACCCCGCTGCACGGCACAGGCAATTGGCCCGTGCGCCGGATCCTTTCCGACTTTTCGGTCGACGTCGTGCAGGCGCAGACTGCGCCGGACGGCGATTTTTCCACGGTGCGCTCCCCGAATCCCGAGGAGAAGGACGCGCTCGATCTCGCGCTCGCGCAAGCCGCGGACACCGGCGCGGATCTCGTGATCGGCACCGATCCGGACTGCGACCGCATCGGCGTTGGCGTGCGGCATCAGGGCGCTTACCGCCTGTTGACCGGCAACCAGACCGGCGCGCTGCTGATGGATTTCATCTTCCGCATGCGCGGCGACAGCCTGCCGCAGAATCCGACCGTAGTCAAAACGATCGTCACGAGCGAGCTGGGCGCGGCAATTGCCGAAAAGCAGGGCGTTTCGGTCGTGCAGACGCTGACCGGCTTTAAGTATATCGGCGAAAAAATCTGCCAATGGGAGGCCGACGGCAGCCGCGGCTATCTGTTCGGCTATGAGGAAAGCTACGGCTATCTCGCCGGCACGCACGCGCGGGATAAGGACGCCGTGTCCTCCGCGCTGCTGATTGCGGAAATGGCCGATTATCACAAGCGGCAGGGCCGCACGCTGATCGACGCGCTCGAAGCGCTCTACGCGGAATACGGCTTTTATTACGACAAACTGGAAACCGTCGTGCTGACCGGCAAGCCCGGCGCGGAGAAGATCCGGAATGCGATGACCGCGCTGCGCGCGCAGGCGGGCAGCCTCTTTGACGATCTGCGCGAGTGCGAGGATTACGCCGCGGGCATCGGCGATCTGCCGCAGGAAAACGTGCTGCGCTTTGTGTTCACGGACGGCTCCTGGGCGGCGGCGCGCCCGTCCGGCACCGAGCCGAAGCTGAAATTCTATTTCTCCGTGCGCGGCGAAAATGAAGCGCAGGCGGCGGCGCGGCAGGCAAAAATCAGTCAGACGCTGCACGGCGTTTTCGATTTTGTCTGACCGCATTTCATTGACAAATCAGGCGGATTGTGCTACATTGAATTCAGAAAACATTTTGGAGGGAACATAAAATGAAAATGAAAAAAATCCTGTCCCTGCTCCTCGCGGCAACGCTTGCTTTCGCGTGCGCGAGCCTGTTCGCCTTTTCTTCGTCGGCGGCGTCCGATCTGACCGTGACCGTCACGGATCCCGCGGCGGAATCGGCCGAGGCGCCGGGCGCGGTCAGCTGGTTTCAGGCCGGGGACGGCGAGTGGTATTTCTTCCTGCCGTCGGCCATCAGCGGCAATGAGCTGAAGGTCTGGTTTGACGCGGAGAGCGTGACCGTGGACGGCGCGGCGGCGCAGAGCGGCCAGGCCGTGACGCTCGGCGAGACCGGCACGATCGCCTGCGGCGGCGACAGCTTCGACTATCACGTGCTGCATTCCTCGGGCGTGGCGGCGGTCTTCATCAACACCGAAAGCGGCGACATGGAAGCCGTGCACGCCGACAAAGCCCACAAGGAGCCCGGCATGATCAAAATTCTCGACGCGAAGGGCAAGGCGGAGTATGACGGCAAGCTCGATTACATCAAGGGCCGCGGCAACGCCTCCTGGCAGGTCGAGAAGAAGGGCTACAACATCAAGCTCGACAAGAAGACGAATCTCTTCAAAATGGGCAAGAGCAAGAAGTGGTGCCTGATCGCGAGCCACGACGATCCCTCGCTCCTGCGCAACGCCGTAATGTACGGCGCGGCCAAGGATATGGGCCTTGCCTATTCGCCGCTTTATCAGCCCTGCGACGTGTATTTCAACGGGCAGTATAACGGCTCTTACCTGATCACGACCAAGATCGAGGCGGATGACAACCGCATTGCCGTGGAGAATCTCGACGACGTCAATGAAGACATCGTGCAGGCGGTCCTCGGCGAGGACGTCGATATGGAGACGCTCGCGCGCGGCGGCGTTTACGGCAAATTCGCCGGTCTGCTGGAGAATACCTGTAAATGGATCGAGATTCCCGACGCGCCCGCGGATTACGATGAGGTCGATATCACCGGCGGCTATGTGCTCGAGATGGAGCTGGCCAACCGGTATTATGACGAGCTGAGCGGCTTTGTGACCTCGCGCAGCCAGCCCTTCATCATGAAGTGCCCGGAATACGGCTCCGAGGCGCAGATTGCCTATATCAGCGATTATTATCAGCGCTTTGAGGACGCCGTGTTTGCCGAGGAAGGCAAGAACGCGCAGGGCGAGAGCTACACCGACCTTGCCGATTTCGATTCCCTGGTCAATTACTATCTGATCAGCGAGTGGAGCTCCAACATGGACTCCGGTCTGACGAGCACCTATTTCTACAAGGACGCCGGCGGCAAGCTCTTTGCCGGCCCGGTCTGGGATTATGACATCGCGCTGGGCAATAACGGCAGCAAGCGTTTCGGCTGCGATTATGACAATCCCGAGGAATTCACCGTGGCCTTTAACCGTCAGTACCGCAACACGGTCTTCGGCAGCTGGGACGTCATGGAGAAGCCGACGATCTATAACCAGCTCAACCAGCGGCAGGAATTCGTGGAAGCCGCCAAGGCGAACTGGGATGCCGGCGTCGGCGCCGTGCTGGGCGAGTGGGCGAATTCCAAGCTGGACGCCTACGCGCTGACAATCACGGATTCCGCGGTGATGAACGCCGTGCGCTGGGATCGCTTCGGCACGACCGATCTTGCAAAGATCCGCGCGGATTACGCCGCCGCCGTGGCCGAGGTCAAGGACTTCGCCGTGCGCCGCACCGCGTTCCTGACCGCCAATCTCGGCGAAATCCATCAGGCCCCGCAGAGCAATCTGTTTGAGAAGGCTTACCGGGGCGTGCTCACCGGCGTCAACACGCTGTTTGAGCGCTTCATCGTCCTGTTCAAGCTCGAGAATAAGTAAATTTTGTCCGCTGCAGTGGGCCTTCCGCTGCAGCGGTTTTTGAAAGAGGCGAGCAAAATGGATCTGACCCCGCTGCAGCAGCGGCTCTTTGATCTGCAGGATCCCGGCTACCGCGCGTTTCATTGCAGTCTGATGCCGACGATCGACCCGGATTGCGTGATCGGCGTGCGCGTGCCGGCGCTGCGCGCGTTTGCGAAAACGCTTTCGCCAAAGGAAGCCGCCGCGTTTCTGCGGCAGCTGCCGCACCGTTTTTATGAAGAAAACAACCTGCACGCGTTTCTGATTTGCGCCGTGAAATCGCCGGGCGACGCCTTCGACGCCGTCGAGCGCTTTTTGCCGTATGTGGATAACTGGGCGACCTGCGACGGCCTGTCGCCGCGCGCGTTCAAAAAGGATCTGCCGCGGCTGAAAGCGATGATTCCGCAGTGGCTGGACAGCGAGCATGTTTATACCGTGCGCTTCGGCGCAAAGATGGTGATGGATCATTTCCTCGCGCCGTTCGATCCCGCGCTGCTCGACGCCGCTTTAAGCGTGCGCTCGGAGGAATACTATATCAATATGATGCTCGCCTGGCTGCTCGCGACGGCTTTGGCCAAGCAGTATGACGCGGCCGTTCGGTATCTGGAAGCGAACACGCTGCCGGATTTCGTGCACGCCAAGGCGATTCAGAAGGCGGTCGAGAGCTACCGCATCACCCCGGAGCAAAAGGCGTATCTGCGCACGCTCCGGCGCAAAAAAGAAAGGGGAACGGGCAAATGAAAACCGTGATTGTGTATTATTCGATGTCCGGCAACACGGCGCAGACGGCTGAGAAAATCGCCGCGCAGCTGGGGGCCGATCTGCTGCGCATCGCGCCGGTGACCGCCTACCCGGACGCAGGCGCGAAAAAGTTCATTTGGGGCGGCAAAAGCGCGCTGATGGGGGAGGCACCGCGCCTGCAGCCCTACAAGTTCAACGCCGCGGACTATGACCGCGTGATCTTCGGCACGCCGGTCTGGGCGAGCTGCTACGCGCCGCCGCTGCGCACGTTCATCAAAGAAAACGCGCCGGCGCTGCAGGGCAAACCCTTCGCGGCCTACGCCTGCCAGGGCGGCAGCGGCGCGGACAAGGCGCTCAAAAAGCTGCGCATCTCGCTCGGCATTGAGAAATTCGCCGCCGTCCTCGCCCTCAATGACCCGAAGGACCGCCCCGCCCCGGAAAACGACAAACGGATCGCGGATTTCTGTAAGTTGCTGAAAGCAGAATAAAAGATGACAGCGCGCCGGTTCTTAAATTAGGAATGAGGAATTAGGAGTGAGGAATGAAGAATGAATGACGGGCTGCGCCCGTACCCGATTTATAAAACAATGTTATTTGTAGGGAACGACGTCTTGTTCTCGCCTGCCGGCTCGGTCGGTGCTTCTGATTCTCCGCTCCGCGTCGGTCGGTGCTTCTGTGGCTTGCGCCACAGAGATCGCCCCCGGCGATCCGCACCCTGCGGCAGAGGTGCCCACCGGGCACCCGCACCGTTCCGACCGCGCGGCATTCATTTAAAATCATATTATTTGATGCGCCTGCGGCGCATTCGGAACGCCGGAACGGCGTTCCCTACACCGATATTACATAAGACCGAAAACACCCGCCATCAGCATCATTCTGACGGCGGGTGTTATATTGTAATCATTTAGATTCTGTCGGGCAGCGAGGGTCGGAGGGACGAATCGCCCCTACGGCTGACGGCGAGCGCGTAGGGACGTGCATTGCACGTCCGGGAAACGATGCGCCGTCGTAGGTTTGTGCGGGATCCGGCGGACGATCAATGATCGTCCCTACGGCCGCACGCATTCTTAACTCTTAATTCCTAACTCCTAACTCCTCATTCCTAATTTCCAACGCTCCTCATTCCTCATTCTCATCGATCAGCCCATAATATCTCCCGAACCAATACGGCAGCAGGAAGATATACGGGCTCATGGCGTTGCCGCGGGCGGTCGCGTCCACGCGGTAGGGGTTGGAGCTGAAGGAGGTCAGCTGACGCGCGTCCCAGCGCAGCGCCGTTTTCATCTGCCGCTCGCCGCCCCAGGCCAGCGGCGTTTCGTCATACTCCAGATCCTTGCGCGCGCTGTTGTGAAGGTCGCAGCTGACAAGATCGGTCGGGAAGTCCCGCAGTGTCTGCAGCGTGATATCCAGATCGCAATCGCCGCTTGTGAACGCGCCGTAGATGAGATTCCAGAGCGGATTGTGCTCGTTACGTTCATATTCCCAGTGCGCGCGCATGCCCATAAGCAGATAGCGCCGGATCGCCGGGTCGGGTTCCAGACGCAGGATCGTCGCGAGATTCAGAAAGCCGAGCTGATCGTCGATGTGCGTCACGCGCCCGTCCGCCTTTTTCTCATGCGCGGCGTTGAGCAGATAGTGCTTTTCAAAGGCCAGATGCTTGAATTCTGCGCGGTATTTCTCATCGCCGGACATGTGATACGCCACGTCCAGGAACGCGAGCATCTGCAGCGAATTCAGGCATTTTTCCCACAGCCACATGTTCTTCTCATTCAGCTCGTCCGGCGCCCAGCACGCCCAGGTCGTCGGCAGACCGTCGATGTCGCAAAGGCGGTAGCCGTGGGCGAGGATATGATCGACGATGCCGCAGATTGCGGCGCGGATCTCCGCTTTTTCCTCCTCGTCGGCCAGCAGGTCATAATAGAGTGAGAAGCCGAAGAAGTGGCCGGTCATCTCGTCGCTCGAGGTTTCGCCCAGCCATTCGCAGCTGCCGTCGGGCGCGGGATGCCATTCGTCTCCGTCGCGGCCGGTGCCTGCGCCGAAGCCGGGCTCGTGCGGGAAGCGCACGGCGCGCGCGGTGAAGCCCGGAATGCCGGTGACCTTGGTCAGCAGCAGCATCCCTTCCTTGTAGCGGCGGGCAGCGGCGCGGTAATCCTCCCTGCCCGTGACGGCATAGGCGCAGCACAGCGCGGCAAGATAGACTTGCGTCCACAGGCCGTCGTTGTCGGTGATCACCACACGGCCGCCGGAGAGGTCTTTGCCCCGCAGCCCGCCCACGCGCGTGTGGAAGCCCGGCGCGCGGTAAAAATACTTCTCGCTGGTGCGGAAGAAGGCCTCGGCCTTTTCCTCGAGCGTCATTTCCTTTTGCGAAATGCAGCTCACGCCGCGATCGGTCGCCGCGAAGATATCCGTGCCGCAGGCGGCCAAGGCGTTGATTTTCTGTGCCGGGGACCAGCGGTCGGCAGGCAGATAATGCTTGCCGCCCTCCTCCATCAGCACAAGGCCGGCGGCTGTGGCGACGGCAACCGTGCCGTCCGCAAGGAAGCAAAGGTCAAAAGCCTCCTCCGCGGGCAGCGCTTCGATCACAGTGCTGTCATACCAGCCGCGCCCGTCGTCATAGAGCACGACGCCGCGGTCCGTCGCGAGCCAGATCAAGCCTGTGACGGGCTCGATCGCGCAGGCGTGGATCTGCATTTCCGGCATCTCCGTATGCTCCGGGAAGATGCAGCGCCAGTGCGTGCGCTTGCCTTTGAGCAGCATCAGACTGCGCCCGGAGAAGGAAACGACGCGGTTGCCTGCGGCGGCAACGCCCTGCGCGGGCAGCTCCGTCCAACTGACGCAGACCACGCCGTCCGCGGTCAGCTTCCAGAGGTTGGAGGCCGTTGTGATGTAAAGCGTTTCGTCGCCGTCCAGCCCTGTGATCGCTTCGTCGAAGGTGTGCGCGCTCGTCACGTCGTCGCCGGTCAGGCGGCAGAGCTGCTTGTCCGCGGCAAACCAGACCGCGCCGTCAAAGAGATGCAGTTTCGTCACGGGTCCGCAGGCAAGACTTGCGGTCACCTTGCCGCCGCAAAGCACGTCCAGCCCCTGATCCGTGCCGATATACACCTGCCTGTCATCGGCGGCAATGCAGAGCGCGCGGTCGCTCAGCAGCCCGTCTGCCGCGCCGTAAAAGCGGGCGGCGCGCTGCGCGTAGCGCCCGCCGGTGAGAGTTCTGTTGCTCATGTGGTCTCCTTTCGCGCAAGTGCGCGGATGGGGTGTTATTTGATCTCGATGTGCGTGATCAGATATTCTTCATCGGGCTTTGCCAGATTGCGCACCGTTACGTCATAGACGCCCGCGGCCAGATCCTTCGGCACGTCGACATTCCACGTGGCGAAGCCCACTTCGTTGGCCGTCATGTCGTCTGCCTTGAGCGCCGCGTCTTCGCCGTCAAGCCGGAATTCGATGCTGTATTTTTCCTTCGCCCGGCCCTGAATGATCAGGTTGATCGAGCTGCCGCGCTGCACCGGTGAAGTCTTGGAGAGCACGTTCACGCCGTGGCTCTCATCCGGCAGCTGCAGCACGGTTTCGCCCTGCGCGTCGACGATCGTCTGCGTGACGCCCGGGGTCAGCTTCGCGCGTGTGGTCGTTTCGGCGTCGGGCGCGGTCGGGTCGGTGCTGACGTGCATTTTGCAGCCCGTGAACGTCAGGCAAATGAGCAAAGCGCTCAGCGCGCAAAGGATGATGGATTTCTTCATTGTGAAACACTCCTTACAGATGAATTGAGATTTCGCCGTAGGCGAGCAGATCCGTGCCGCCGTCCGCCTTGCGCACGATCAGGCGCGCTTTTTCGTCGATGTCCTGCGCGACTGCGTGAATTTCCCTGCCGCAGCGTTCATAGGAAATCGGCCGGCCGAGCATGCAAAGGCGGCTGCGATAGCGCGCGAGGATTTCTTCCTGCGGCGTATAAGTCACAAGTTCGAGGATTTCGTCGGCGATGCGGTGCGCGAGCGTGGAGCGGTCGCAGTCGATGTGCAGCGCCGTCGCGTGGGGCAGGTCGCTCGGGAAATCGGCGGTCGTCAGATTGATCCCCAGACCCACCATATAATAAGGGAAGCCCCGCACGCGGAAGGTCTCGGCGAGGATGCCGCCGAATTTCTTGCCGTCCAGATACAGGTCGTTGACCCATTTGATCTGCGGCGAAACGCCGGTCAGGCGCTCGATCGCCTCCGCTGCGGCAACGCCGGCGGAAACAGTCAGCAGCGTCGGCTCCAGGCCGTAATCGAGCAGCAGCGTCATATAGAGCCCGGTGCCGCGCGGCGAGAAGAAGCTGCGTCCGCGCCGGCCCTTGCCGTTGGTCTGCGCGTCGGCCACGATCAGCGTCGGCTGCAGCAGGGAGGGCGCGTTGCGCTTGGCGTAGTCGTTTGTGGAATCCACGGATTCCAGCCAGATCGTCTGCAATGCATCACCTTCTTTCGCTTGAAATCAATACAATTATTTTATCATAAATCGCGATTGAATGCAATTCCTTTTTCGCTCTATTGACAGAAGCGGGAAAACGCGATAAAATAGACGTGACCTTAAATCAGAAAGGACTCAGAGGGATGAAAAAACGTCTGTTATGCTTTGCGCTGATCGCAGCGCTCCTCTTTGCGCTCTCCGCCTGCGGCAAGTCCGAATCAAAGTCGACCGGAGACGACACGCACACCAAAGTGCGCTTTACCATGGAAAACGGCGACAGCTTCACCGTGGAGCTCTATCCGGAATACGCGCCGGCGACCGTGGAGAATTTCATCGGCCTTGTGAAGGAGGGCTATTATAACGGCCTGACCTTCCACCGCGTGATCGAGGGCTTCATGGCGCAGGGCGGCGAAGGTCCGTCGCGCCCGTCGATCAAGGGGGAATTCGCGTCCAACGGCTTTACGCAGAATACGCTCAAGCATGAGCGCGGCGTGATCTCGATGGCCCGCACGCAGGTGAAGGATTCCGCCTCCACGCAGTTCTTTATCTGCTACGACACCGCCGCGTCGCTCGACGGCGATTACGCCGCCTTCGGCAAGGTGATCGAGGGCATGGAAACCGTCGACGATTTCCTCAAGATCGAGCGCGTCTATAACGGCGAGCGGCAGCCCTCGAAGCCCGTGACGCCGATCGTGATCAAATCAGCGGAGGTGATCGCATGAGCAAGCCGATCGTCACGTTCAAAGCCTGCCGTGCCACGGAAATCAATTTCGTCAACAAGCTCGAAAACGGCACGCGCGTGGAATTCGAGCGCAAATACGGCTACAACGTCAAATACGCGCCGAACGGCACCTGCATCGGCGAATTCACCGTGGAGACTTACGACAAGGAGCATCCCGACAAATTCGCGATCAAGGCCGTGATGCAGGGCATCTTTGCCTATGATTCCTCCGCGCAGAAGGAGCTGATCCACGTCGCTTCCTTCAAGGAGCTGTTTCCCTATATGCGCGCGATGGTCGCGACGGTGAGCACCGCTGCGGGCGTGCCGCCGATCCACATCCCGAATTTCGACATCGAATCGCAGAATATCTACCGCTTCGGGAACAGCTGAAAACAGAAAAATCACGGGCGCGCTGCTTATGAATCAAGCGGCGCGCCCTGCTTTTTAGTCCAATTGAATTAAATTGATCCCGAGGTCAGGGTCGCGCTTGCGGTCGATCACGCCGTCGAGCACGGTCAGGAAGAGCTCGCATGTGACGCTGATGCGGCAGGATGTCAGATGCCCGCCGTGCAGGATCATATCCTTGTCGCAAGCGCCGATATGCAGGTGAATGTATGGCTTGCCGTCCATTTCGCTCACGTTGCCGACCAGCGACACGATCTCCATATCGCCGGTGAGGGTCTGCTTGTCGTAAACGCCCGTTTCGATGCTGTAAAGCCCGAAGGTCACGTCGTTCGTCGCGCCCAGCGCCGTCACATAGCCCGCGCGCACGCCCTCCGCTTCGAGCACCTTTGTGAGCTGTTCGATCACTTCTTCGCCGCGGTCGATGCGCACCGCGATCGTGCCGCCGTATCTGCGATAAATCATATGCATGCTCCTTACGTTTTTTATCACATTCATTATAATTCCGTCGCGGCCGATTGTCAATCGGCAATTCCCGCTTGCATTCCGCCGGCGGCGGTGTATAATAGAGGGAGATCGAAAGGAGTTTTTGCCATGTATCGTTTTCTGGATGAGAATTACAACACCGTTGCCGGGCGCGAACCGCAGGCCGTGCTGCGGCAGTTTGCGGCGCTCTCCTGCGTGCCGCGCGGGTCGCATCATACCGATCAGGTCGCGGACTATTGCGCGGAATTTGCCCGTGCGCGCGGACTGCATTATGTGAAGGACGCCGTCGGCAACGTCGTGATTTATCAGCCCGGCAGCCCCGGCCGCGAAAATGAACCGCCGGTGATCCTGCAGGGGCATACGGATATGGTGATCGACCGCGACGCCGGCTGCGGCGAAACGATGGAGGTCGACGGCGTGCGCCTGAAAACCGACGGCGACTGGCTGACCGCCGACGGCACGACCCTCGGCGGCGACGACGGCATCGCGGTCGCGCTGTGCCTGGCCGTGCTCGACGATCCGACGCTGTCGCACCCGCCGCTGGAGGTGGTGCTCACGGTCGACGAGGAGGTCGGCATGGACGGCGCGCGCGCGCTGGATCCCGCCTTGCTTTCCGGCAGACGGATGCTCAATATGGACGCCGAGGCCGAAGGGACGCTCTGGGTCAGCTGCACGGGCGGCGCGCGGATCGATCTAGCGCTGGACGCGGAAACCGCGCCCGCCGACGGCAGCGCCTGCAGGATTTGCCTGTCCGGCTTTCACGGCGGCCATTCCGGCGCGGAGATCCATAAACACTACGCGAACGCGATCCACCGGCTGACGGAGATCCTGTCACAGCTCGACGGCGTGCGGCTGATTTCCGTTTGCGGCGGCTCGGCGGACAACGCGATCCCGCGCGAGGCGGCGGCTGAGATCCTGACCGCTGCGCCCCTCGATCCGTTCTTCGCGGAAAAATGGACGGCGCAGCTGCGGCAAAGCTGCCCGCGCGACCCCGATCTGCGCGTGGAGCTTCTGCCGATCGACTGCCCGCAAACCGCGTGGACGGCGGCGGCGACGGCGAACGCCCTGCGCATGCTCAACGCGCTGCCCGACGGCGTGATCGCCATGAGCAAGGCGCTGCCCGGCCTTGTGGAAACCTCGCTGAATCTCGGCCTGCTGCACGCGGACGCAGACGGCCTTGTCGCAACGCTCTCGGTGCGCAGCAGCGTCAACGCCGAGCGCGAGGCGATGCAGGCGCGCCTGCATGCAATTGCCGACGCCGCCGGGGCGTCCTTCACCCTGCGCAGCCCGTATCCCGCCTGGGAATACCGTGCGGAATCGCCCCTGCGCGACTGCATGAAGCGCGTTTATACGGAGCTGTTCGGCAAACCGCCCGTCGTGACGGCGATTCATGCCGGGCTCGAATGCGGCATCCTCAGCGGAAAGCTGCCCGGGCTCGACTGCGTTTCCTTCGGCCCGGATCTGCTTGAAATTCACACCCCGCGCGAGCGCTTGTCGCTGCCCTCCACGCAGAGAACGTGGCAGTTTCTGTGCGCGGTGCTCGCCGCTTTATAAGCCGAGAAAACCACGGCACGTCGCAGACCGTGATCAGTCTGCGAAAGCTCAGATAGAAGTTGAAAAGCTCGCTGAGATAGAGGATCAGCAGATAGCCCTTGACCGCGCTGACCGGCAGCAGCAGCCACACGAGCAGCACGCACAGGGCGGAATCGATGATGTTGTAGCGCATCGAGGCGACCTGCTCGTCGAGCCCTTTGAGCATGCCGTCCGTGACGTTGTCCATATACATCAGCGGGATCAGCGGCGCGAGGATGCGCAGATAGCCGACCGCCTCCCGCGTGCCGTAAATCAGATTTGATATCACCGGCGCCGCCGCCGCGATGCCCGCCGCGCTGCAAAGCGAAAAAAGCAGCGTCCGGCGCAGACAGCGCGTCACCGTGCGGCTGACGGCGGTCCGGTCGCCGCAGGCCCGCTGCCGCGCGAGCGTTGGCACGAGCATGGCCGAGAGCGAATTGACGATCGCCGCGGGATAGAGCAGCACCGGCAGCACGACCGCGTGAATCGCGCCGTAGGCCGCCAGCGCTTGCGCACTGCCCGCGCCGGATTTCTGCAGACTTTTCGGGATCAGCAGATGCTCTGCGGTCAGCAGCAGACTGCGCGCGCAGGTGCCCGCCGCGTCCGGCAGCGCCACGCGCAGCATCCGCCCGAGCCTGACGCGCGGCAAATCCGTTTTCGGCGGCTGCGTAAAGCGTTTGAGCGCGGCGGTCATCAGAAACGAGAGCATCTCCGCGAGCGTCGTGCCCGTCACAACGGCAAGGCAGGCGTGCGCCGTGCCGACCGCGGCGTAGCGGTTGATTAGAAGCACCGTGATCCCGATGCCCGCCGCCTGCTCAATGAGTTGCACCCCCGCGTACTGCGGCACCTGAGCGCGGCCCGTGAAGTAGCCGCCGAGCGCCGCCGACATGGCCGCAAAGGGCAGGCTCAGCGCGAGAATGCGCAGCGGCCGAGCACCCGCAGCGTCGCCGAGAAAGCGCAGGGCGGCAATATCCGCGCCCTGAAACAGCACAACGCCCACCGCCGTGCCGCTCCCGAGCGCGTAGAGCAGGCAGCGGCGGAAGGAGGCGTTCAGATCATGCCTGCCGCCGGCCTCGATTTCCACCGTCACGCGCGTGCAGGCCAGCCGGATGCCGGCGCTCGCGAAGGTGACGGCCAGACCGTAGACGGTCATCATCAGCTGATAAAGGCCCATCCCCGCGCTGCCGATGCGGCCGGTGAGAAAGGCGTTGAAGCTCACGGCCGCCGAGCGCATGAGCAGGTTGACCCCTGTCATGATCAGCGTATCCCGCAGCAGGGGAGAGATCCGGTTTTTCATCGCGCGCAGCTCTATCATCACTCACCGTTTTCGTTCGAAAATGATTTCTGATAAAGGATATTGACATTTAAATGATGTTATGTTAAAATAGGCACAATATTTTTGAAAAGCCTCGATGGGGAATCGGGCTGGTTCGGGCTTTCAGAGAGCCGGCGTGTGGTGCGAGCCGGCAGCGCAGAACAGTCTTTCGTCGCCCCGGAGCCGGAGGAAAGAACGCCTTGCCGCCAGTAGACTCCTCCCGTTTGCCGCGTTAAGGCTTTGGCAGAAATGCCGCAGAGTGGCGTTGCAAAACGCAAGTTGAGTGGTACCGCGGGCCTCATCGCTCGTCTCATGGAGATCAGATCTGTGAGACGGGCGTTTTTTGTTTCCCGTTTCACGAAAAGGAAAGGATGATTCTCATGGCAAAGGAGCTTGCGAAGCTCTATGATCCCAAAAACGTGGAGGATCGCATCTATGATTTCTGGCTGGAAAAGAACTATTTCCACGCCAAAAACGATCCGGACAAACAGCCGTATACCATCGTGATCCCGCCGCCGAATATCACCGGCCAGCTGCATATGGGCCACGCGCTGGACAATACGCTGCAGGATATCCTGATCCGCTGGCGCCGCATGCAGGGCTTTGATACCCTGTGGCTGCCCGGCACCGACCACGCCTCCATCGCCACCGAGGCGAAAATCGTGGAGGCCATGCGCAAGGAAGGCCTCTCGAAGGACGACGTCGGGCGCGACGGCTTCCTTGAGCGCGCGTGGGAGTGGAGAAGACAGTACGGCGGGCGCATCATTGAGCAGCTCAAGAAGCTCGGCTCCTCCTGCGACTGGGCCCGCGAGCGTTTTACGCTGGACGAAGGCTGCTCCAAGGCCGTGCTCGAGGTGTTCTGCCGCCTTTACGAAAAAGGCCTGATTTACCGCGGCGAGCGCATCATCAACTGGTGCCCGCACTGCCTGACCTCCATTTCGGACGCCGAGGTGGAATATGAGGACCAGGCCGGTCATTTCTGGCATCTGCGCTATCCCTTCAAGGACGGCAGCGGTTATCTGCAGCTTGCCACGACCCGCCCGGAAACGCTGCTGGGCGATACCGCCGTGGCAGTCAACCCGAATGATGATCGCTATAAAGATCTGGTCGGCAAGACGCTGATCCTGCCGATCGTCCACCGTGAGATCCCCGTGATCGCGGACGACTACGTGGAGATGGATTTCGGCACCGGCGTTGTGAAGATCACGCCAGCGCACGACCCGAACGACTTCGAGGTCGGCAAGCGCCACGACCTGCCCGTGGTCAACGTCCTCACGCCCGACGCGAAGATCAACGAGGATTATCCGCAGTATGCCGGCATGGACCGCTACGAGGCGCGCAAGGCGATCGTGAAGGATCTCGAGGCCGAGGGCGCGCTGGTGAAGATCGAGGATTACAGCCACAACGTGGGCACCTGCTACCGCTGCGGCACGACGGTCGAGCCGCGCGTGTCGCTGCAGTGGTTCGTCAAGATGGAGCCGCTCGCGGGCCCGGCGATCGAGGCGGTCGAAAACGGCGATATCCGCTTCATTCCGGACCGCTTCAATAAAAACTATTTCCACTGGATGCGGAATATTCGCGATTGGTGCATTTCCCGTCAGCTCTGGTGGGGTCACCGCATTCCCGCGTATTACTGTCAGGATTGCGGCGAGATCACCGTGCAGAAGGACGCGCCGGCCTGCTGCCCGAAGTGCGGCGGCAAGGTCGAGCAGGATCCCGACACGCTCGACACCTGGTTCTCCTCCGCGCTCTGGCCGTTCTCCACGCTCGGCTGGCCGGATGACACCGAGGATCTGCGCCATTATTACCCGACCAGCACGCTGGTCACGGGCTACGACATCATCACCTTCTGGGTGTCCCGCATGATCTTTTCCGCGCTGGAATACACCGGGCAGAAGCCCTTCAGCGACGTGCTCATTCACGGTCTTGTGCGCGACGCGCTGGGCCGCAAGATGTCCAAATCCCTGGGCAACGGCATCGATCCGCTGGAGATCATCGATCAGTACGGCGCGGACGCGCTGCGCCTGACGCTCGCCACGGGCAACAGCCCCGGCAACGACATGCGCTTCTCGGATGAGAAGGTCAGCGCGAGCCGCAACTTTGCCAATAAGATCTGGAACGCCGCACGGTATATCCTGATGAATATCGACGGCTGCGACGTGCCCTGCGCGCTGCCGGAAACGCTCGCGCTCGAGGATAAATGGGTGGTCAGCCGCTACAACCGTCTGGTGAAGGAAGTGACCGAGAATCTCGGCAAATTCGAGTTGGGCATCGCGGTTTCCAAGCTCTATGATTTCGTTTGGGATGTGTTCTGCGACTGGTATATCGAGCTGTCGAAGATCCGTCTGCAGCAGGGCGGCGACGCCGCGCAGGACGCAAAGCAGGTGCTCGTTTATATCATGAGCAATACGCTCAAGCTCCTGCATCCCTTCATGCCGTTCATCACCGAGGAAATCTGGCAGACCCTGCCGCACGAAGGCGAATCGATCATGATTTCGCCCTGGCCGGTGTTTGATCCCGCCCTCGATTTCCCGACCGAGGAAGCCGAGATGCAGCGCATCATCACCGCGATCCGCGCGATCCGCAACCGCCGCGCGGAGATGAACGTCGCCCCGTCCAAAAAGGCGAAGGTGTTCATCGCGACCGCTTATCAGCCGACCTTCGAGCGCGGCGCGATGTTCATGCAGCGCCTTGCGAGCGCCTCCGAGGTGGCCGTGGACGCGAATTTCGAGATCGAAGGCGCGGTCTGCATCGTGACGCAGGATGCGAAGATCTTCATCCCGCTGGGCGAGCTGGTCGATCTGGAGGCCGAGCGCGCGCGTCTGGGCAAGGAGATCGCGAAGGCGCAGTCCGATCTGGAGTTCATCAACAAAAAGCTGCAGAACGAGAGCTTTGTGTCCAAAGCCCCGGCGGCCGTGGTGCAGGCGCAGCGCGACCAGGCCGAGAAATGCAAGGAAAAGCTGGCCCTGCTCGAGGAGAGCCTCGCCAAGCTGAATGTGTAACTAAAAAAGCGCGTGCTGCAGGAGCAATTTTGCAGCACGCCGATTTTAATTAGGAATTAGGAATGAGAAATGAGGAATGATCCGTAGGGCACGCATGTATGCGTGCCCTACGGTTGCCGTTGGTTTGTACGGGATGGTTCGCGGCGTACCGCCGCGTCGGAACGTCGGAACGACGTTCCCTACAAATCGTTTCCAACGGTTTTTGCAGAAAACAGCGGCGATGATCTGGGCTCCCTCTGAGAGGGAGCTGTCGAGCGTCAGCGAGACTGAGGGAGTGAACTCGACGCAGAACAACTCCCTCCGTCACGCTTCGCGTGCAACCTTTCTCGCCTGCCGGTTCGGTCGGTGCTTCCGACTTCGTCGGAGGTCTCCGCCGGAGACCCGCACCCTCAACGAGGGAGGCCATTACTGCGTTGCCGATGGTTTGTACGGGATGGTTCGCGGCGTACCGCCGCTTCGGAACGTCGGAACGACGTTCCCTACCAAAAACCGCTTCATTCTTTATTTTTCATTCCTATTTATCATTATTGCAAAGGAAAATCACATGAACTACGAAGAATCCGTTGCTTATATCCATTCGCTCGAGGCCTTCGGCATCCGGCCGGGGCTTGAGCGTATCGCGGCGCTGTGCCACGCGCTCGGCGACCCGCAGAAAAGCCTGAAATTCGTTCACGTCGCCGGCACAAACGGCAAGGGCTCCACGTCCACGATGATCGCCGCCGCGCTGCAGGCCGCGGGCTATACCGTCGGCCTGTTCACCTCGCCCTATGTGATCGATTTCCGCGAGCGTATCCGCGTCAACGGCGAAATGATCCCGCCCGAGCATCTCGCGGTCTGCATGACCGCCGTGCGTCTGGAAATCGAGCGGCTGGCCGCGCAGGGGATGCAGGTGACCGAATTCGAGGCGGTCACGGCGCTCGCGTTCCTCTATTTTGCGCTGGCGAAGTGCCGCGTCGTCGTGCTCGAGGTCGGTCTGGGCGGACGCTTTGACGCGACAAACGTGATCGACAAGCCTCTGGTCAGCGTCATCACGAGCATTTCGCTTGACCACACGGCCGTGCTCGGCGATACGATCGAGCAGATCGCCGCCGAAAAATGCGGCATCATCAAGCCCGGCGGCGTGACGGTCTGCTACCCGAAACAGCCGCCCGCAGCGCTTGACGTGATCCGCAAAACCTGCGAGGAACGCGGCAATGTGATGATCCTGCCGCCAATTGAATTCTTGAATATTGAGCGCGCAGATTTGTCCGGCAGCGCGTTTCGCTACCGCGATCTGGAAATCCGTCTGCCGCTGCCCGGCGAGCACATGATCTATAACTGCGTGACGGCGATCGACGCGCTGTATAATCTGCGCATTTTCGGCATCTGCGCCTTCGACGACGCGATTCGGAAGGGCATTGCGTCCGTCGCCATGCCCGCGCGCACCGAGGTGATCCGCCGCGACCCGCTGATCCTGCTCGACGGCGGGCACAACGAGGACTGCGCAAACGCCCTGGCCGCAACCTTGCGCACGCAGCTTGCCGGCCGGCGCATCGTCGCGGTCGTTTCGCTCATGGCGGATAAGGATTACGACGCTTATCTGCAGCGCGTGCTGCCCTTCGTGGCGCAGGTGATCGCAACGCAGGCGCCCGTGCCCCGCGCGCTGGACGCGCAAGCCCTCGCCGCAGCCGCCGCGCCCTACTGCCCGCAGTGCAGCGCCGTTGCCGACCCGCTCGCCGCCGTACAGGCAGGCTTCCGCGCGCTGGAAGGGGACAACGACGTTCTGCTCGTCTGCGGATCGTTTTATCTGGCCGGCGCGGTGCGCGAGGAATTGAAAAATTTGCAGACCCGCTAAAATCCAACAGAATCCACGGACAGGCTCCTTTATCCTAACCGGTAAGGGAGTCTTTTTTTGCAAAGGAGGATTGCAATGTCGGTCAAACTCAGTTCCGCGCCGCAGCGTCTGACGATCGCGCTCGGCGGCGAGGTGGATCATCATACGGCGGCGGCCATGCGGCTGGAAGCGGATGCTGCGATCGAAGCGAAGCTCGCGCCGAAGGTGCGTCTGGATTTTTGCGACGTGACGTTTATGGACAGCTCCGGCGTCGGCTTTGTGCTCGGGCGGTACCGTCTGGTCAGCAGCTACGGCGGGCAGGTCGAGGTCACGGGGCTGGAGCCGCGGCTGTATAAAATGATGCGCATGGCCGGGCTCGAACGCTTTGTCACGCTGCGCAAAAAGGAGGGGAAGTCGAAATGAAGCCGATCAACGAAATGAAGCTGCAGTTTCAGAGCCATTCGGTCAACGAGGCCTTTGCGCGCGCGGCCGTGGCGGCCTTTGCCGCGCAGCTGGACCCGCATATCGAGGAGCTCGCCGACCTGAAAACCGCGGTCAGCGAAGCAGTGACGAACTGCATCGTGCACGCCTATCCGCATTCGGTCGGGGAGATCACGCTGCGCGCGCAGCTCTTTGCCGACGGGCTGGTCAAGGTGCGCGTGCGCGACCGCGGCGTCGGCATTCCGGATATTAAGCAGGCCATGGAGCCGCTGTTCACGACCCTCGGCGGCGAGCGCGCCGGGCTGGGATTTGCCGTGATGGAGAGCTTCTGCGACCGCGTGACGGTCACCTCGCGCGTGGGCAAGGGCACCTGCGTGACGCTCGTGCGCCGCTTTGACGGGCGCGATGCCGATGGCTGACACGCCGGATGCGCGCGGGCGGCGGATCACGGACAACCTCGGGCTGGTGCACGCCTGCGCCGCGCGGTTTCGCGGGCGGGGCGTGGAGTATGACGATCTCTTTCAGGCGGGCTGCGTGGGGCTCGTGAAGGCCGCGGACCGCTTTGACCCGGCGCGCGGCTGCGCGTTCTCGACCTACGCCGTGCCGGTGATCCTCGGCGAGATCCGCGCGTTATTCCGGCAGGGCGGGGCGCTCCGGATCGGCCGCACGACCCGTGCAAGAGCGCGGGAAGCGATGGCCTGCGCAGGGAAGCTCGCGGACGCTCTCGGCCGGCAGCCGACCGTGACGGAACTTGCGAACGCGCTTGCGCTTTCCGCAGAGGAAACCGCCGTGCTGGTCAACGCCGCCGTGCCGGTCTGTTCGCTCACGCAAGCCGAAACGCAGCGGGAATTCGATGTCCCGGATGAGAGTGACGAAGGCCGGCTGACCGCGCGGATCGCCCTGCGGCAGGCGGTGGAAGCGCTGCCTGCGCAGGATCGCGCGCTGCTACGTCTGCGCTACGGGCAGGGGCTCACGCAGACCGCCGCCGCGCAGCAGCTCGGCATGACGCAGGTGCAGGTTTCGCGGCGGGAAAAACGCATCCTGCAGCAGCTGCGGTCGCGGCTGGAAGATTGACAAATGCCCAAAAAGCGCGTACACTGTAGATATCGCAATGCGTGGAGGTGCTTTTTCCATGATCAAAGAGATTCCGAACGGCGTTTATCCGACCATGATCACGCCCTATACGTCCGACAACCGCATTGATTTTGCCGCTGTTGAGGCGCTGCTGCACTGGTATGCCGACAACGGCGCAAACGGCGTGTTTGCTATCTGCCAGTCCAGCGAGATCTTTTTCCTGTCGTTTGAGGAGCGCCTTTCGCTCCTGCATTTCATCATGACGCACAAGCCCGCCGGCATGACCGTCGTCGCCTCGGGCCACACCGCGGACGATCACAAGCGGCAGATCGATGAAGCCAAGGCGTTCATCGCCGAGGGCATCGACGCCTATGTGTTCATCGCGAACCGCTTTGCAAGCGCGGACGAAGGGGACGACGTCTTCCTGCGCCGCTATCAGGCGGCGGTCGACGCGCTGCCGGAGATCGCGCTGGGCGTTTACGAATGCCCCTATCCCTACAAGCGGCTGATGACGCCGGAGACCCTGCGCGCCTGCGCTCTTGGCGGGCGGCTGCAGTTTCTCAAGGACACCTGCTGCCGGATGGATCTGATCCGCGCGAAGCTCTCCGCGGTCGCGGATACGCCGCTGAAGATCTTCAATGCGAACGCCGCGCTCCTGCTCGAATCCCTGCAGGCCGGGTGCGCCGGGTATTCCGGCGTGATGGCGAATTTCCACCCGGAGCTCTACGCATGGCTGTGCAAAAAATATCGATCCGATCCCGAAACGGCGGCGCAGGTGCAGGCCTTCCTCGGCTTCGCGTCCGTGGCGGAGTGCCAGTGCTACCCCGTCAACGCCAAATATCACCTGAATCTCTGCGGCGTGCCGATGGAGATCGCCTCGCGCGCGCGGGACGCGGCCGAATTCGGCGAGAGCCGACGCCGGGAGATCGAGCAGATGCATGCAGTCACGCAGATGCTGAAACGTCGGCTCGGAATTTGAATGAATGTGACAAAATTCGACGTTTTATCTTCATTTTTCTGTTGATTTTTTAAAATAGCTATGGTAAAATGAATTGAATATGGATGCTTTTGTCCGTAAATTCATACGTTGGAGGAGATCAATTATGGCACAGAAAAAAACGGTATTCCTGACCGGCGGCTCCGGCAACATGGGCTTCCACAGCTTTTTGGAATTCCAGAAGCATAAGGATACGTTCAACGTCGTTCTTTTGCTGCGCGACAGCGAGAAGAACAGAAAAAAGTTTGGTCCTTACATGAACGATCCGTCCGTCAAGATCGTGTGGGGCGATCTGAAGAATTATGACGATGTGCTCAAGTGCGTCAACGGTGCGGACTATGTGCTGCATGTGGGCGGCATGGTGTCTCCCGCCGCGGACTATTATCCCACCAAGACCATCCAGACCAACACCACCGCGGCCAAGAATATTGTCACGGCCGTCAAGGCGCAGCCGAATCCGGACGCGGTCAAGGTCGTCTATATCGGCACCGTGGCCGAGACCGGCGACAGAAACGCGCCGATCCACTGGGCGCGCACCGGCGACCCGATCAAAATCAGCATTTATGATCACTACGCGATCAGCAAGACCATTGCCGAGAGCTATTTCGCGGAGAGCGGCCTGAAGCACTGGGTCTCCCTGCGTCAGTCCGGCATCCTCTATGCCGAGATCCTCAAGAATATGGATCCCATCATGTTCCACGTGCCGATCAACGGCGTGCTCGAGTGGGCCACGGTCGAGGATTCCGCCCGCCTGATGGTCAACGTCTGCGGCGACGACATCCCCGAGGAATTCTGGAGACGGTTCTATAATATCGGCTCCGGCGAGGACTACCGCATCACGAATTACGAGTTCGAGGAGCTGCTGCTCGGCACGCTCGGCATCGGCTCGCCCAAGAAGATCTTTGATCCCAACTGGTTCATCACGCGCAACTTCCACGGCCAGTGGTATTATGACGGCGACGAGCTCGAGAAATACTGCCACTTCCGCGCCAACGTGCCCGTCAAGCAGTATTTCAAGAACATGATGAACGACGTCGAGTTCTTCTATAAGCTCGCCTTCCTCGGCAAGCCCTTCGCGCCGCTGATCAAGCTCTTCATGAAGAAGATCGCCTCCGCCGAGATTTACGGCACCCTGTGGTGGCTCAAGAATCGCGTGCCCGAGCGTCTTTCTGCTTACTTCGGCAGCTACGAAGAGTGGGAGAAGATCCCCTCCAAGTGGCAGGATTACAAGATCGTGATCCCGTCCAAGAAGTCCACGTCCGACGACGTGCTTGTGCTCGATCACGGTTATGACGAGAGCAAGCCGGTTGAGGAGATCACGCTTGAGGATCTGCAGAAAGCGGCGGCCTTCCGCGGCGGCGAATGCCTGGCCACGGCTGACGAATACGTCGATTTCTACACCCCGATCAAGTGGAAGTGCGCGCACGGCCACGAATTCATGATGAGCCCGAACCTCGTGCTGCGCGGCGGTCACTGGTGCCCGCAGGAGCTGCCCTCCGACTGCGAAGGCAAGAAGTTCCACTGGGCCTACGACGCGGAAGCGAAGGTCAATCCGTTCTTTGCGCAGGTGTGGTATCCGCTGCACAGCAAGGATGAGGACAACGTCTATGACGAATCGATCTTCAAGGGCTTCGAGGGCTTTAAAGACTGATTGATGAAATGAAAAAGGGATCTGCGGCAACCTGTCGCAGATCCTTTTTTGTTTGTGTGTCGAATTTTTGACAGTTATTCGAATACAATCGGGTACGGGCGAAGCCCGTCCTTCATTCCTAATTCCTCGTTCTTAATTCTTCATTAAATCTCGCAGTCATTATTTGATTATAATCTCATCCAGGCTCCGCTTCGGTACCCAGTGCACGTCGTTTTCGTCGCGGTAATACGCGGTGTTGCCGTCGGGCGGCAGGTCGGTCAGGCGCACGGTTTCGCCGGCCTTGCCCAGCGCGAGCACGAGCCCGATTTCATATTTTTCCTGATCGATGCCGAGCGCCTCGGCGAGCTGTTCGCGCCGCACGTTGCCCAGCATGCAGCCGGCAAAGCCGTCCTCGGCGGCGGCGAGCAGGATGGTCTGCGCGGCGATGCCCTCGTCCCGCAGCTTCGGCTGCCAGATCGCAAGGTCGGTGAGCATCACGATGTAGGCGACAGGGCGCTCGTGCTCCGCAGGGCCCGGCCAGTCGGGCAGCATCCCGGCCCAGCCGAGGGTCGCGAAAGTCTTTGCCGCCTCGTTTGTATCGGTGACCAGCCGGTATCTGATGATCTGCCGGTTGACGCTGGATGCAGCGAAGCGCGCAACGTCGATCCAGCCGCGCAGCTGCGCTTCGGTGATCGGCACAGAGCGGTCAAACCGGCGGTAGGAGCGGTTTTTGATGACAAGGTCCTTGAGCATGGATATTTCCCTCCAAACAATATAATCGGATTTAAAATGTATATTTTTGCTCAGAATCGCTTGCGTATTCCGGGCTTGTATGCTATGATGAATTGAAAAGGTATCTGTATTTTGCCGCTTGGCACGGAAAGGGGGGCTTCGGATGAAACGCATATCCAGCGCGCTGTTCGCGCTGCTGCTGGCGTTTGCCGCCGTGGGCATGACGTGTGCGACGGCTTATGCGAGCGCGCCGGAGCCGCTCTCGCCCGCGGACTTTGCTTCGCAGGTCGGCGCGCTTATGCGCACTGCCGGCTCCGACGCCGACCCCGCGACGCGGCTGCTTGTGCAGTGCGACCGGCGGCTTGACCCGCGGGGCGCTGTGTCCGTCTTTTTCGGCGGCGACGACCTGTGGGTGCTGCAGTATGCCGACGCGGCCGCTGCCGCGCAGGCGCGTGCTTTCTATGAATCGCAAAGCGCGGTTTCGATTGTCGAGCAGGATCAGCCCGCCGTGTCCGGGCCGGAGCGCGTCACAACAGTTGCGCGTGTTTCCGGCAACGGGACGCGGACCGTGCATACCACGCATATTTCCTGGGGTCCGTCCTTCGTAGGCGTCGACGGGCTGAGCAGCGGCATGCGCCACGGGACGAATCCGGAGGCGACGCGCGTGGTTGCCGTGCTCGACAGCGGCGCGCAGAGCGATCATCCGTTTCTGGTCGACCGTCTGCTGCCCTCCACGGTCAACACCTCGGCCAGCGGCACCCCGAACAGCGCCGAGGATGACAACGGCCACGGCACGCAGGTCGCGGGCGTGATTGCCGACACCGCGCCGACGAATATTTTCATTCGCCCTTATAAAGTGCTCGATTGCTACACCGCCGGTTCGCTGCTGACCGCGATTGCCGGTCTGCAGTGCGCGATCGCGGACGGTGTGGACGTTATCAATATGAGCTTCTGCTTTGCCGATACGTCGCAGGCGCTGCAGGATGTGCTCGATCAGGCGCACGCGCAGGATATTCTGCTCGTCGCCGCCGCCGGCAACAGCCGCACGGATGCGCCGACTTATCCCTCCTGCTGCGACCATGTGCTGCGCATTTCCGCCGTGAATGAAAACGGCGAGCTCGCGGGTTTCAGCAATTACGGCGACATCGACCTCGCGGCCCCCGGCTTCAATATCAAGACTTCGTCCCTCGGCGGGGGCTATGCCACGGTGCGCGGCACCTCGGAGGCGGCGCCCTTTGTCGCGGCCGTCGCGGCCATGCTGCGCGCGGCGCATCCCTGCCTGTCTGCGGATGACACGGAGGCGCTGCTCAAAGCCTGCGCCGTGCCGCCGCTTTACGCGAGCCTGAATCCGGTTTATTACGGCGCGGGCTTGCTGCAGGCCCCGAATCTGACCGATCCCGCCGTGCGCGCGATGATCCTGCCTTACTGCGGCAGCGCGGATTACACCGCCTATGATGTCGCGGTCGCGCACGCGCAGGCGATCGAGGATTTCAGTCCTTATGAAGCTGTGACGGTCGAGCGCCTGCAGGAGACGCTGCAGATTGACGTGCAGACGCTCACGGCCTGCGATCAGCCGGATCTCGATCAGGTGACCGCGCAGATCAACGCGGCTGTCAGCGGCCTCGTGCTCTGGAGTCCGCGCTCCTTCGCGCTGATCGGTCCGGAGAAAAATCTTTCAAAATACGGCGGCTATCAGATCAAGACGCAGGTGCGCCCGGTCTATGCGCGCATCAAAACAACCAGCTGGTACAGCGGGAATCCGGACGTGGTGTCCGTGAGCGTTAACGGCTATATCCGCTATGTCAGCGACGGGACCGCGAACGTCTATTGCCGGATCGTGTTTGACGATGATTCGGTCGTTGTGCGCGGCGTGTCCATCACCTGTGAGATGCGGCCCTTTGACCGGATCCTCACGCTGCTGGACGCGATCTTCCACTATCTGCTGTTCCCGACAAGAGCAAGCAATGAATGAAACAGACGGTTCTTCGGAGCCGTCTTTTTTTATAGCTTCAATCCCATGACCGTGCCGCCGCCGCCCGCGATCAGCCGGCGAAAGCCGAAGCGGCGATAGAAGCGGATCGCGTCCTTGTTGCCGGAGCCGACGATCAGCATCACGCGCGGCACATTCTGTGCTTTGAGATGCGCGAGCAGACGGTTCATCAGCTGCGTGCCGCCGCCCTGCCCGGTCGCTTCGTCGAGCAGGTCGATGTGCAGATGCGCAGGGTAGAACGGCGAAAAGACGCGCAGGACGAGCTGCTCCGCGCGCACCTCGAGCTTTTCGCTGCGGGGGTTTGCCAGAATGCGCCGCAGATAGGGCGCGAAGGCGCGGCGATAGCGCTTGTAATCCGGCGCGCTGAGCGTATAGCCCATGACCGTGCCCGCGTCGTCGAGCAGCGCGAAGCAGTTGCCCGGCTCACATTCCAAATAATAATCGCAGTAGCAGTCGGTGATATAGCGCCCGACGCCGTCGGGATCGCTGACCGCCTCGAGCGGCCCGGTGCAGCGGCAGATATACCGCAGGCGTTCTTTCATCGATTCATTGTAGGGGACGACGGTCATGCAAGCACCTCCAGCCGAAGCGCCGCGAGCTGCACGCCGATGGTCGGCTCCTCCATGGAGAGCCGCAGCCGCCCCGACGGCAGCCGAGCGCCCGGGATTTTATAACAGACGCTGCGATAGCCCGGCGGGCAGAAACGCGCGTCATAGGCGGGATCCGCCGCCCCGCCGTAGAGCGGACCGCTATAGAGCGGCTTCCCGTTGGCCCAAAGATGAAAGCGCGTTTCCGGCGGCAGACCGCGCTCCTTGACAAACAGCCGCAGGCGGTAATCGCAGCCCGCACGCAGCCGGTCGGTTTCATAGAAAAAGGTGAAATGATCGTAAGCGATCTGCAGCGCGGTGGGCAGGGAGCCGTTGTTTTCGCGCACACTGTCGCCGCGCGCGTTGAGATAGAATTCGCCGTCCTGCCGTTTGCCCGCAATGAAAATCCCGTGCAGCGCCACAGAGTAAAAGACCTCGCCGTCGCCGTCGCGATTGAAGGCAAAATAGGCCTGCGCCGCGGCGGGATCGCTTTCGTTTCGCAGCTTTTGCAGCAGCCACGCGCGGTCGGTGATCGGCAGATCGATCGTTTCGAGGATCGCGCCGCGCTCGGGATTCTCCGCGCCGTAGCGGGCGATATCCGTCTGCAGGCCGATCGCTTCAAACAGGAACGCGCACAGCGTTTCGATTTCCTCCCGCAGCGCAAGATACGCCGGCGGGAAGGGCGTTTCAAGCAGTTTGATTGCGGCGTTGACGCCTTTGGAGCGCAGCGCTTTCTCGGCTCTTTTGATCAGTTTCATCTCGAACCGGCGGCGCTGACGCAGCAGCAGGTCGCAGTCCGCGCGCAGCAGGAGCTGCACGAACCGCCAGTTTTTCATCAGGAAGGGGTATTGCGCGCGCAGCGCTTCAAACATTGCGTGCGTCGTCTCGATGTCGTCGTTTTCGGCCGGGTCGTCGATCCAGTTGATTTCGAGCCCGTGGATCGCGTCGGCGATCGCTTCCGCATCCGCGCCGTAAAAGAACAGCCGCGCGTAGTCGAGCAGGACCTCGCGATACGGCTTCCTGCCGAAGTAATCGAGGTCGGACCAGAGCATCTTGTTCACGTCGTCCGTGATCCCTTCGGAATAGCTGACCGAGCCGCAGACGTCGCGCGCGGTTTCCTCGTGCAGCATGGCAAATTCCATCGGACGCGGATTCGTGCACTCGCGGCTCAGACCGGTCGAAAAGGCGAAATGCCAGTTGTCGATTTTGTAATGCACCGGATACTCGCAGCGCACGTTGTGGGTGATATCGGGATAAAACCGGATCGGCAGCGCCTTCGGCACAAATTCCCGCAGTTTCGGCAGGGGATAGGCGTGGTTCGGCCCCATCACAACGCCGTCGATTTCCGGCGGCATTTCGCGGATCATCCGGATGAAATCACTGCGCCAGCCCGGCTGATTGTGCGGCTGCTGCGCGGAGACCCAGAGCTTCGCCTGCGGATGGCGTTTTTTCAGCATTTTGCTGATGGCTTTGACGCGCCGCAGGAGCGCGTCCACGGGCAGATCGCCCGGGTCGCTGCCGGGGATCATCACGGCGTCCAGCCGCGGGAGCCTCGCGTAAAGCGCGTCGTGCCGCGCGGCCGCCTGTGCGTCGGTTTCCTCGGTCACATTCGGAAACCACAGCGAGAGGTCGAGATCGAGCGCGTCCATGTCCTTCGCCGTCGCGACAAGGAAGTCCTCCTCGTCATACTGCATCAGCCGGTTGCGTTCGGAATGCCCGCTCTGATAGGGGATGTGCTCGATCGTATTCACGCCGAAAAACATCAGGTCCAGATAGTAGCTGCGGTAATCGCTCAGATGCCACGCGTCGTAGGTGTTCGGCGTCGGGCGGTAGCCGAGCTGATGGCCGCGGATCGCCTTATATGGCGTATAGACGCCCGTGAGATCGTTTATCACCTGCGCGCCGCCCTTGCAGGGCACGATGCGCCGCAGCAGCAGGCCGATCGCGTAGATCCAGCCGCGCATGCCGCTTGCTTTGAGCGTCAGGCAGTCGCCGTCCGTTTCGATCGCGTAGCCGTCGCGCGGCAAATCTTCATCCAGATGTAAGCAGACCTGCGCAGGCGTGCAGGACTTGACGGAAAACCCGCGCGCAGTCAGCTGCGCTTTGAGGATATCGGCGGCGTTTTCCGCGGCCGGGTCGGCGTCGATCCGGCAGCTGTGCGGCAGGAGCCATCCGCTGTTTGATTCCATGACGCGCCTCCGTTCGTTCGTTTTTATCAATTATATACCATTCGGCGTCATTCGTCAATCATCCCCGGGCCGGATCATGATTTTATCCTGCGGCGGCGCAAATCCGGCGGCGAAAACTTTTTTGAAATAATCCCTTGACATTTGCGTGATCTGTGCTATAATAATTTTCGCTGATAAGCAACCGGGTGTGGCGCAGTTGGGAGCGCGCTTGACTGGGGGTCAAGAGGCCGTGAGTTCAAGTCTCGCCACTCGGACCAGCAAAAATCCCGTCACGTTTGTGACGGGGTTTTTGCTTTTTAAAGGCGAGACTTGAACAGGGCGTGAGCGAAGCGAGAGAAACAATCCGGTGGATTGTTGCGGCGCCCGCGTGCGTGCCGCAGGCGCGGCAACGCCGTAAAGCGGGCAAGTCTCGCCACTCGGACCATCGCTCAAATCCTTGTTTTATAAGGGTTTGAGCGACTTTTTTTGTCTGTCGCGCGACCTTTAGCTACCAAAAAAAATAGCCGTAGCTACCAAATTAGCTACCAAAAAGCTACCATTTTTACGGTCTGTTTGATTTTTAAATATATGTAATAACTCGCCTGTGCACCGACGAGTCAGATTCATATTGAAAAATAAAAAACCGCTGAATTTAATCAACGGTTTCATAGTAAAGGTTTTTAAAATCCTTTAATATCACTGGCTTTTGATTTTAGCTTTTTTGAGGTTCCTTTTGTTGCCAGAATAACGGCTCTTTTTTTGTTGTTACGAATTTCCTGAACAATCTTTGAATAGTCGCCGTCTTTTGAAGCAATACAAAAGATGTCAATTGATTTATTTGTGTTCATTACTTTGCGAATGTCTTTGATTATTTTATTATCAATCTTATTTCGCTCCGGCTCTCCGTACATCAAAATCGGTTTAAGGCCATAATTTGCTATTGTTTCTTTCCATTTAGCTGTAGCGGGATCTTTTTGCCTAGCGTAGTATCGAACCTCTAACACTTCGCCGATTGATTTGCATTGTCCTATTATACTTGAACAGTGGTCAGAACTTATGTTTTCAGCATCAATAAAGACCATTGTGTTTTTCTTTTTTGATGAACGATTTGAATTTGTTGAATAATTATCATCATCATATTCGTCGTCAAATTCATCATCAAAAAAATAATAGTCTTCATAATCCCACGGAATAAGAGTTGTAGGATCTCCACCAGATTCAATAAATAATTCGGCATCGTCTCCCATGACGGAACCTCCAAAAACTTTTTAAATATTATACCAGAAAATCCTTTATTAATCAACAGTTATTTCATATACGTCAAATTCTTCCTCTTCGTCTTTTGGGACGAGTTTTGTGACAGGAATTTTTCGACATCAAAAGTGTTTTTCTTATCAAAATACGAATATTATTTGTTTTCACTGTATGAAAAAACCTCGTCTTCGGACGAGGCTTTTTCGATTCGGAACGCCGGATCGGCGTTCCCTACAATTCATGATGTATTCGATTTTTGTAGGGAGCGCTGCCCTCAGCGATCCGCACGGGGTACGCCGTGAGCATATAGTCATTGATTATTTAGAAGTATGCGCCGATGGATGGCAATACAGTTATCCGAATGAATAAAAATACCGCCCGCAAACACATTGACATTTCCCGCTGTTTATTGTAAAATATCCCACAGTATACTTGCAGCTGAAGGATCGGAGGTTTGCTTCATGAAAATTGACAAGCTGGTCGGCGACCGTTTTAAGGAAAAGCCCTCGGACTGCGTGGTGGACAGCCACGCGCTCATGCTCCGCGGCGGCTATATGAAAGGCGTGGCAAACGGCATTTATTCATCCTATATGCCCCTGCGCCGCATCACGCGCAAGATCGAGAATATCATCCGCGAGGAAATGGACGCGATCGACGGGCAGGAGGTGCAGTTCCCGGTCGTGATGCCCGCGTCGCTCTGGCAGGAAACCGGCCGCTATGAGAGCATCGGCAGCGAGCTGCTGCGCTTCAAGGACCGCAACGACATCCCCATGGTGCTCGGCATGACCCATGAGGAGGCCGCCGTGCAGCTCGTGCGCGATTACGGCAACAGCTACTCGCGCTATCCCTTTATGATTTATCAGATTCAGACCAAATTCCGCGACGAGGCGCGTCCGCGCGCAGGCCTGATCCGCGTGCGCGAATTCACGATGAAGGACGCCTATTCCTTTCACACCTCGCAGGAGGATCTCGAGCGCTATTATCAGATCTGCTACGACGCCTACAACCGCATTTTCGCGCGCTGCGGCATTCCCGACGTTGTGACGGTCAAATCCGATTCCGGCATGATGGGCGGCAGCATTTCGCATGAATACATGCTCTTGACGCCCATCGGCGAGGATACTTTGGCCATCTGCTCCGCATGCGATTACCGCGCGAATATGGAAGCGGCCGAGAGCATCATCGAGAACGAAATGACCGGCGAGAGCGCGGAGCTGACCAAGGTCTACACGCCGAATATCCACACGATCGAGGAGATCTGCGACTTCCTGCACACGCCTTTGATCGAGAGCTGCAAGGCCGTCGTTTATCAGAAGAACATGACGGACGAATACGTGGTTGTCTTCGTGCGCGGGGATCTGGATATCAACGAAACGAAGCTGACGAATTATCTGGGCGAGGGCGTGCATCCGGCGGTGATCACCGGGGATTGCGGCCTGCACGCGGGCTATATCGGCCCGGTCGGTCTGGACAGTGTGAAATTCACGGTGCTCTATGACAAATCGCTGCAGAATACGCACAATCTTTCCTGCGGCGCGAATGAGGATGAATATCATTTCACGGGCCTGAAGATTTCCCGCGACGTCGGCGATGTGGACTATCTCGACCTTGCCAAGATCATCGAGGGCGGCATCTGCCCGCAGTGCGGCAAACCGGCCATCCGCATCTCCCGCGGCATCGAGGTGGGCAACATCTTCCAGCTCGGCACGAAGTATACGAAATCCATGGAGATGCAGTATCTCGACAGCGAGGGCAACCTGCAGTATCCGATCATGGGCTGCTACGGCATCGGCGTGGGGCGTCTGGCCGCCTCCGTGTGCGAAGCGCATCATGACGATTACGGCCCGATCTGGCCGATGAGCATCGCGCCGTGGCACGTGGAGCTGTGCTGCCTGCGCGCCGACGACGCCGAAACCAAGGCCGTGGCCGACGGGCTGTATCAGTCGATGCTCGACGCGAAGGTCGAGGTGCTCTATGACGACCGCAACATCCGCCCGGGCTTCATGTTCTCCGACGCGGACCTGCTCGGCATTCCCGTGCGCGTGATCGTCAGCCCGCGCAACCTCAAGGAGGGCGTGTGCGAGGTCGTCACGCGCGATAAGGAAATCAGCGAGAAGATCCCGGTGGAGCAGGTGCTCGACCGCGTGCAGGCGATCATCTGCGAACGCCTGAAATAATTCAATACAATTTAAGGATCGCCGTTCTGCTTTCGTCAGCGCGGCGGTCTTTTGCGTCTGATAGATTTGCTTTGTAGTGTTCAATTTTCCCGGGAAAGCCGAAAAAAGATTGCATTCAGCGGGATTCTTTGTTATAGTGGAAACAGAATCAGGAAGGGGAGAATGATGATGAAACGCGCTCTTTCGATTGCCCTTGCGGCGCTGCTTTTGCTTTCATCCTGCGGCCTTGCGGCATTTGCGCTCAGCGGCCATGTGGACCCTGCCGTCGTCGCGGTTTCGAAGCAGACGGCGATCGACGTGGAGGCCGAGGGCATTGTGCTGCTCAAAAATGAGGACAACTGCCTGCCGCTGGGCGGCAAAAAGCTGAATATTTTCGGCGTCGGCTCCGTGTATCCCTTCATGGGCGGCGCGGGCTCGGGCGCGATCACCTCGGACGACCCGACGGACTTTTATGAGGCGCTCGAATCGGAAGGCATTGAATTCAACACCGAATTGCGCGCACTCTACGAAGCGAATATCGGGCGCAACAAGATGCCGAAAACCGACAACACCGTGATCAACAACCTTCTGCAGGTGATGCTTTCCATCGATTCGCTCAAGGAAATGTCCGTTGACAAGCTGACGGACGACCTGATGCGGCGGGCGGTCGAATTTTCCGGCACGGCGCTGATCATGATCAGCCGCACGAGCGCGGAGGGCTCCGATCTGAGCCTTGATACGCTGCGTCTGAGCGACACCGAGCGCGCGCTGATCGAGAAGGTCAACGCGGCGTTCGACGACGTGATCGTGCTGTTCAATACCGGCAACGTCATGCAGATGGACTGGCTGGAGCAATACGACCATATCCGCGCGGCGGCGATGGTCTGGATCCCCGGCGAATTCGGCTTTACCGCCGTGGCGCAAATGCTCAGCGGCAAGGTGAACCCTTCGGGCCGGCTGGCCGATACCGTCGCCTATGACCCGGCGGCGCACGCGTCCTCGCCCTGCTTCGGCTCGTTCAGTTATCAGGATGACAGCGGCAAGCACTATGTGGAATACCGCGAGGGCATCTACGTCGGCTACCGCTATTTTGAAACCTTCGCTCCGGAGAAGGTGCAGTTCCCGTTCGGTTACGGCCTGTCCTATACGACGTTTGCTCAGACCCTTCTCGACAGCGACACGGCGGGCGACGACGTAGCGCTGACCGTGCAGGTGACGAATACGGGCGAGCGCGCCGGCAAGGAGACCGTGCAGGTCTATTACTCCGCGCCCTACACGCCCGGCGGGCTCGAAAAGAGCGCGGTCTGCCTCGGCGGCTTCGCGAAAACCGGCCTGCTCGCGCCGGGAGAGAGCGAGACTGTGACCGTTTCCTTCCCGAAGGCCGATATGGCCTCCTATGACAGCAAACAGGCGCAGGGCTGGGTGCTGGAAGCCGGCAATTATGATATTCGCCTGTCGCAGAATGCCGCGCAGGCGCTGCAGACTGTGACCGTCAACGTGCCGGAAACGGTTGTAATACAGCAGGATTCCGTGACCGGCGCGGAGATTCAGAACCGCTTTGACACCGCGTACAGCGGCTTCCCCGTGCTCTCGCGTGCCGATGCGGCAGGGACGTTCCCGACAGCGGAACCGGTCGCGACAAATGAAGCGGTGAAAAACGCCGATCAGCTGCCCGCGCCGGCGACCGAAGGCACCGCGCCGAAAACGGGCGCGCGCTATGAAAAGACGATCACGCTGCAGGATGTGGCCGCGGACGAATCCCTGTTGGACGCCTTTCTCGATCAGCTGACCGTGCGCGAAATGGCGCTGCTGGTCTCCGACGGCGGCTACGGCACGGCGGGCATCGAGCGCCTTGGCATCCCCGCAACGATGGACAACGACGGCCCTTCGAGCGTCAAGGGACGCAACGGGCTGCTGTATACCGACAGCGGCGTCGCCTATCCCTGCGAAACCGCGATCGCCTGCACATGGAATACCGCGCTGGCCGAGGCGGTGGGCGTGGCGGTCGGCATGGAATCGGCCGATATCGGCACGGATATCTGGTATGCCCCGGCGGTGAATCTGCACCGCAATCCGCGCGGCGGGCGCAATTTCGAGTATTTCTCCGAGGATCCGCTCCTCAGCGGCAAGCTGGCCGCGGCGATGATCAACGGCTGCAGTAGCGAGGGCCTTGTGGTCACGATCAAGCATTTCGCGCTTAACGATCAGGAATCCCACCGCAACGGCGTGTTCACCTGGGCGGATGAGCAGACCATGCGCGAGCTTTATCTGAAAGCCTTTGAAATCGCGATTAAAGAGAGCGACTGCGCCGGCGTGATGTCCGCCTACAACCGGATCGGTCCGGACTGGTGCGGCGGCAGCAAAGCGCTGCTGATCGACCTGCTGCGCACGGAGTGGGGCTTCGACGGCTTTGTGGTGTCCGACTTCACCTCCAACGTGCTCGGCAGCGGCTATATGAGCCCCGTGCTCGGCGTTTACAACGGCAACGATACGATCCTGACCGGCATCCGGCTGGTCTTCCTGCCCTCGCATCTGATTGCGGTGCAGAACGCCTACCGCCGCGACCCGGTCGGCTTCGGCACGGCCCTGCGCGCGCGCTGCAAGGAGCTGTGTACGGCGAAGATGAAAACGCGCGCCTTCTTGCAGCCGGAGCAGCAGTATGACGATTCGCTCTCCGCGACGCTGGTGCCGCTCGCGGAATGGGAATTCAAGCTGCCCTACGGCTTCTCCTTCTTCCGCTATCTTCTGAATAACCTGACGTATCTTGTGATTTTCGGCCTGCGCGGCCTGTTCGGATAAACTGAATTTCAAAAAAATACAGGCATATCGGTTCCTTGCGGATCGGTATGCCTGTTCTTTTTATATCATTTATTATTCAATCATTCCGTGATAAACGGCCATCCAGTAGGGGAGCGTATAAGTGGTCGAGGTGTAAAGCTGCGTGGGATTGTGATAGCCGCCCAGGGAATAGGTGCTGCCGTTGTATTTGTGCAGCGCGCGTTCATCGGGCGCCGCGACCGCCGCTTTGACGCGCGTGAGCTCGAGCGCGAAAAGGATGATCTCTTTGGTGTCCGGCTTTTCGGACAGCGGCGTGAGCGTCGGGCTTCGTTTTAAATCGTAGCTGATCGAGTTGCGCACATCCAGTCCGATCGCTTCGAGGCTGAATTCGCCCAGATCGTCGCGGTTCGGGTGGGTGGCGCTGAAGGCGGCAAGATCGGTCGGGTGCCGGCTGAGCGACCAGGCCGCCGTTTCGATCACGGCGTTGCCGAAGGCGTCCTTTTTCGCCTTGTCCGGATAGGCGAGCTGATAGATCAGATACCACAGCGGATTTTCGCCGCAGCCGGCCGTGATCCACCAGTCCTCGAGCGCCGCGCGGTAATGCTTGAGCAGCGTTTTGTCGGTTTCGAGCTGGAAGAGCGTGTAGAAGGTCAGCATCGCCATTTCTTCCGCGGAATAGTTATGGAAGGAGCGGTAGACCAGCGAGATCAGATTCGTTTCCCTGAGCAGATCGAGCACGTTGCCCAGGATCGGGCTTGTTTCCTCGCCGACGGTATATTCCGCCGCGAGCACCATGCGCTCATACTGCTGCGCCGTCGCCGCCGCGTATTCATAGGCGGGATCCGTCGCGGCAAAGCGGTATTCATCCTCCCATTTCTGATAGCCCGTCACATAGGCGGCTACCTTGAAAACGCTCAGAAGCACCATCGCGTGCAGCGGCGTTTCGGCCAGAGAGCTGCCGGAAACGAAGGTCGCGCGGTTGAAGTTGGACCAGGTGGCGGGCTGCCCGGTGGCGTCGACCATATAATAGCTGTTGTCGCTCAGATGCTGCGCGAGGCGGTCGCAGGCGTTGGCGATCAGCGCGCCGAGCTCGGGATCTTCGCCGGCGAGCACGTCATACATGACCTTGAATAAAAACATGTGGCCCACGAGCTCATCCGCGCTGGAATCGGATTTATAGATGATCTCATCCGTCGTGTGCTCCGCGCCGATCACGTCGTTCCACAGGCGTTCCGGCATCGCGCCGGAGGCGTCGACGGTCACGCCGCGCAGGTCTTCGTTGTTCAGCGTGTAGTTTCTGGGATTTGCGCCCTCGGCGGCAATGCCCGTCGCGGTGCCGTCGGCGTTGACGGACCAGTGAATGCCGCTGTAGAGATAGGAGCCCTGCTCCCTTTTGAGCGAATAGGTGCGCATCGGGAAGCCTTCAAGCAGACGGGTCTGCGTTTCGTATTCGACGCCCGTGCCTGCGGTCGCGCGCGGGTCGCTCCAGTCCTCGGGCGAGGTCGGCTGATAATAGCCCTTGCTCTGCAGCCGGTCAGGCGAATTCAGCAGGCGGTAGCCGGCCAGTGCTTCGTTGAACGCATCCGCCGGGCTTTTGGCGGGCAGCGGAATGGACGGATCGCCGCCGAGCTCGAGCGCGTTCGCGGAGAGCATGCGGTCCACGCGGTCGCCGGGAATGGTCTGCTTCGGCTCTTTATAGCGCACGTAGCTTTCCACGGTGCCGGTGCGCATGGAAATATAATAGAGCATCAGAACGGATTCCGACGCGCTGTAGGCGGCTTCCTTCGCGGCGGCCAGCGTCGCGGGATCGGCGGCGGGATCGTCGCGCAGCGTCGCGTAGCGCATCAGCTCGCCCACGGCATACATCGCAGTCCACAGCCCGTCGTTGTCGGTCTCCTGCAGCGTGCGGCTGCCTGCGGTGCCGTAGCTTTCGGCCACGAAGCCGTGGCGGCGGTTGTTCGCCTGCGTCACGGCGCTGAGATACGTCGCTTTTTCATCCAATTGCATCGGCAGCATCGCGATGTGCGTCACGCCCGTGCGCATCTTCGCCCAGATGCCGTTTGCCCCGTCGTCGTAGATCGCGCGCACGTTGCCGCTGCCGGAATCATCCTCGTAAAAATACCGGTCGCCCATCAGACGCTGCTCCCGGTCGCGCGCGTTTGCGGCATTGGGATCGATGCGAAGCACGCCGTAGGCCGTGATCTCCCAGCTTGCGCCGTCCGATGTGGTCACGCGCTGATGCGCTGCATCCTGCGCGTCGTCGGCAACTTCTGCGGGGATTTCCGGGCTGCCGGCCGGATAGCGTGTGACGAATTTCTGCAGTGCGCCGCTTTCCTTCGCGGGTGTGCCGAGATAATCGACGATGCGCGCTTCTCTTTTCATCATGGTCGGCGTTTCCGTGACCGTCAGCTGCACGCTGTCTTGCATGCCGTCGCCCGCGGCGGTGATCGTCGCGCTGCCGGGTGATAGCGCCGTGACGCGGCCCCATTTGTCAACGGTCGCGATCTCTGCCGGCTCTGCGGTCCAGGTCAGTCGCCGGTCCTTCACGGTCTCGGAAAACACGGCGTCCACGGTGCGGCTGTCGCCGACGTTCAGCTCCCAGTGCTCCGGCACGGCCAGGCGCAGCTTTGTCTGCACCGGGATTATCCCGGTAAAAAGGGAAACGAACAGCAATATAAATGATAAAGGCGCTGAAATCAGTCTGCGGATCATAGCGGTTTCACCTCCGGAATTCAGGCGCGCGTGCGCTGCAGATGGGAGCGGTCGTTGACGCATTCGAACACCATGTCGCCGTAAGGATTGGTGCCCGGCTGATAAAAAATCACATGCGTGACGCCGGTGTTGTTCAGTCGGAAATCAAAGGGCTGGTGGTTGTGATAGCCGATCAGCTCGAAAATCAGAAACGTCAGGATGCCCGCGTGGGAAACCAGCGCGATTTTTTCGCCGTTCTGATACTGCGCGAAAAGCTTGTCAAACAGCGCGCGCGCCCGCGCAAAGGCGGCGGCCTCATCGTGGAATGCATTGCTCTGTATCAGCGGCCCTTGCGGGAATTCCGGCAGGGGACACAGCCGCAGCAGTTCCTCCCGCGGCCGGCCCTCAAACGCCGGGTCGACGCCGATTTCCGTGAGCAGCGGCTCAATGCGCAGCGGCTGCGGCGTCGCTTTTGCCGCAAGCAGTCCGGCGGCGGTCTGCATCGCGCGCTGCAGGGCGCTGGAATAGACCGCGTCAAACGCCGTTTCGGCATAGAACCGGCTGAGCAGCGCCGCCTGCTCCGCGCCGAGCGGCGAGAGCGGCGGGTCCTCACGGTCGGCAAGTCCGACATCCGCGGGAATGCCGTCGATGTTGCCAAGGCTCTGCCCGTGGCGAATGAGATAAAGCTCGCGCAGAATGACCGGCGCTGCAGCGTTCATGCAGATCCCTTCTTTCGAAATTCTAAAAATATTATAGTTATTTTCCGCGATTCTGTCAATCCTAATTCGGGACGGATTGCGCGGATATGAACATTTTGTAAAAACACGGATGCAAGTATTGACTGTTGGTCATTTTTGCGGTATGATACAGAAAAATGACCGTGAGTCATTATTTTCGGAAGGGTGAGCATCGATGCCGAGTGTGGCGGAAAACAAACAGAATAAACGCCTGCGGATCCTGGACAGCGCCTTTGAGCTGTTCATGCAGCGCAGCGTCAACTCCACCGCGATCGACGACGTGGTGAAGGCGGCCGGCGTTGCAAAGGGCACGTTTTATCTGTATTTCAAGGATAAATACGATCTGCTCAATCAATTGATCGTCAACAAGAGCATGGGGCTGCTGCGGCAGGCTTACCGGGAGGCGTTTGCCGACCCGGACGCGCCGATTCAGGCGCAGATGCTCTGCTTTGTGGACAGCGTGATCGACGCGCTCGAGCGCAATCAGCCGTTTACGGCGCTGCTCGAGAAGAATTTTTCCCGCTGTTTTCAATCTATATTGAATTCGGAGGATCCGGCGGTGCGCGATTCCGTCGACGTGCTCCTGCGGCGCATGGAGGCGGGCGGCTTTGACCGGGACCGCGCGCTGCACACGCTCTATCTGATCACGGATCTGACCGGATCGGTCTGCTTTGACGCGATCGTGCTGCAAAAGCCCTTTGCGCTGCCGGAAATCCGACCGGCGCTGCGCGCGGCGATCGCGGCCATTATGAAAGAAGGAGGCGGCGCGCATGATCAATAAAATCGCCCGCTTTATCGCGTATCATCCGAAGACCATTCTGCTGGTTGCAACGCTCCTGCTGATCCCGAGCATCCTCGGCTTTGTGAGCACGCGGATCAATTACGACATCATGTCCTATCTGCCCAAGGAGCTCGATTCGGTCAAGGGCGAGGTCATTCTGGATGAGGTCTTCGGCAACGCCGCGAACGCGTTCATTGTGATCGAGGATATGGACGCGAAAGGCGTGACTGCCGTCAAGGAAAAGATTTCCGCGGTCGACGGCGTGAAGGCCGTGACCTGGGTGGATTCCTTCCTGGATACGAGCATTCCGCAGTCGATGCTGCCGGAGGTCGTCACGCGCATATTCTACTCCGCGGACGGCACGAAAACGCTTTTGATGGTGCAGTTTGAGGAGGACGGCGCAAGCGAGCGCACCATGGATGCGATCAAGCAGATCAAGGGCGTGATGAACGCGCAATGCTTCATGAGCGGCATGTCCGCGATCATGACGGATACGAAAGATCTGGTCGATAAGGAAGCGCCGATCTATATCGTGATCGCCGTCGTGCTCGCGCTGATCGCGCTTTCCTTCACCATGAGCTCGTGGATCCTGCCCTCCGTGCTGCTCGCGTCGCTCGGTTACGCCGTGATCTACAACATGGGCACGAACTTCTTCTTCGGCAGTATTTCCTATATTACGGGCAGCATCGCGGCGATCCTGCAGCTGGGCGTGACGATGGATTATTCCGTCTTCCTGATGGACCGCTTCGAGGAGGAGCTCAAATCGACCGACGACCGGCGCGAAGCGATGGCGCGCGCGATCAGCAGCACCTTCGTTTCCCTCGCGGGCAGCTCGCTGACGACCGTGTTCGGCTTCCTGGCGCTGTGCTTCATGAGCTTTACGCTGGGCTTTGATATCGGCATCGTGATGTCCAAGGGCGTGCTGCTCGGCGTGCTGTCGGTCGTGATCGTGCTGCCGGTGATGATCCTGCTGTTTTCAAAGCCGATCCTGCGTTTTCGCCACAAGCCCCTGGTGCCGTCCTTCCGGCATCTGGCCGCGTTTTCGGTCAAGCATAAAACCGTGCTGACCGTGATTTTTCTGCTTCTGATCGTGCCCTCCTTCCTCGCGAAAGAGAATGTGAATATGTATTACGACTTCACCAAAATGCTGCCGCCGGAGATGAATTCCGTCACGTCCCTGACCAAGCTGAAATCCGATTTCAACATGGCGACCACGCATTTTGTTATAGTGGATGAGAATATCCCGGCCTATCAGGTCTCCAAGATGGTGGATGAATTCGAGGAAACGGACGGCATTTCCAACGTGATCTCGCTGAATACCTTCGTTGGCGCGGCGATCAGCGAAAGCCTGCTGCCCGACGCGGTGAAGGAAATCTGCCAGCAGGGCGGCTACCGTCTGATGATGGTCAATTCCGTCTATGCCACGGGCACGGACGCGGGCAACGCGCAGATCGATACGCTCCTGGAAATCCTGCACCGCTACGACCCGCACGGCTATCTGACCGGCGAAGGGGCGCTGTGCAAGGATCTTGTGAGCGTGACAGCGCGCGACTTCAAAGTAACGAGCATTATCTCGATTGCCGCCATCTTCATTTTGATTGCGATCTGCTTCAAATCGCTGTCGCTGCCGGTGATTCTCGTGGCGTCCATCGAGCTTGCGATCTTTATCAATCAGGCGATTTCATTCCTGCTCGGCGCGGAGATCCCGTTCATTGCGCCGACCGTGATCGGCTGCGTGCAGCTGGGCGCGACGGTCGATTACGCGATCCTGATGACCTCGCGCTTCAAGGAGGAAATGCAGACCACGCTCGATAAAAAAGCCGCCATGCAGAAGGCCGCCGCGGCCGCGAGCCGGTCCGTTTTCCAGAGCGCGCTGGTGTTCTTCTGCGCCACCTTCGGCGTTTATGTGACCTGCAATATTTCCATTGTCAAATGCATCTGCTCCATGCTCTCGCGCGGCGCGGTGATCAGCGCTCTGATCATCATGATTTTCATGCCGGCGCTGCTTGTGGCGTCCGAATCGATCATCGACCGCACGACCTATCACTGGAAACCGAAAGGGGAGACTGTTCATGAAACTTAAGAGAATCGCGGCGCTGCTGCTGGCCCTTAGCCTGCTCTGCGGGGTGCTGACGGCCTGCGGCGCCGATAAGAATACGACCGAACCGACGCAGCCGGCTGAGCAGGCGCCGGAAACGGTCGAGCAGCCGGTGTTTGAAACCCCGGCGGGCAAGGTGAATAAAACCGAAACCGTGTATATCAATCTCGACACCGCCGGCAAGACCACGCAGGTCTCCGTGAGCGACTGGCTGCATACGGACACGCCCGAGGTCTATGTCGACGACGTGACCGATCTCAAGGACGTCACGAACGTCAAGAGCGACGTGCTGCCCGTGATCAACGGCGAATCGCTGCGCTGGAATCTGCCTGAGACCGATCTTTATTACAGCGGGACCGGCGAGCGCGCGCTGCCGCTGCAGTTTGAGATCACCTATACGCTCGACGGCAAGCCCGTCACCGCCGAGGAAATCAGCGGCAAAAGCGGCGACGTGAGCTTCACCGTTTCGATGAAGAATACGGAATACAAGGACGTGACGATCGACGGCGCAAAGCACCGCGTCTATCTGCCGCTGCTGGTCGTGGGCGGCGCAATATTGCCCGAGGGCACCTTCTCCGGCGTGGAGGTCACAAACGGTCAGTCCATCGGTGACGGCTCCAAGGAAATCGTCGTCTTTATGGGCATGCCCGGCTTTGCGGAAAGCCTCGGCATTTCCGGCGATGATCTGGGCGAAATCGGCGGTCTGGTCGTGTCGGAATCCTTCACCGTGCGCGCGCACACCGATGATTTTTCGCTCACGAATATGTATTTTGCCGCGCTGCCGATCGCCTCGCTCAATTTCGATCTGGCCATGCCGGATACCGTGGAGGATCTCAAAAGCACCTTCGCGGCGCTGAAAACCTTCCAGAACGCGCTCAATGAAATCGATCCCGACCGCGTGCTGCTCGGCCTGCTCTCCGATCAGGAAAAGGTCAACGAGCTCATGCAGGTGCTCACGGATGCGATCACGCTCTACAGCAACAACCGCGAGCTGATCGCGGTGCTCGGCAAATATGCCACGCCCGAGAATTTCGCGGCGATCGAGGATCTGCTCAAGTCCCTCAACGACCCCGAAATGCAGCAGGCGATCAAGGTCCTTTCCGATCCGACCGTGCAGCTGTTCTTTAAGAAACTGCCCGATCTGATGGCGAGCTTTGAAACCGTTTCGCCGATCCTTTCCGCCATGCAGGAGGATCTGAAGGATCCCACGGTCGCCGCGCAGGTGGAAAAGCTGCCGGAGACCATGGCGGCGCTCAGTGATCTGACCGCGGTCATCAGCGAAAACGAGGACGCGATCAACATTCTCATGCAGGTGCTCGATGACGACGGCACGCAGGTGCTCGAAAGCCTGCTGCAGAATCTCGACCTGCAGGATCTGTCCAAATTGCAGGAAAAATACGGCGGGCTTGCCGATCAGGGCGATCTGCTGCTTTCGCTCGCGCAGGCGTGGCTGCAGTTCGGCCGCGATTACGGGCTTTACACCAAGAGCGCGCCCGGCATGACCACGAGCCTCGCGTTCGTCTTCAATACGCCCGGCATCGCCGGCAAAACGACGGAAACGGCCGCGGAGCCCGTCACAGAGGCGCAGCCGTGGTATAAAAAGCTGTTCAGCTGAGGATTCAGTATGGGAATTTGTTATATTATCGGCGCCGGGGATTGCGCGCCGCTGACCTTCACGCCGCAGCCCGGGGATTTCGTGATTGCGGCGGACGCCGGTCTGCGTTATCTGGAAAAAGCCGGCATGCAGCCGGATCTGATCGTCGGCGATTTCGATTCGCTCGGCTATGTGCCGCAGTTTGCGCCGGTCAAGCGCCTGCCGGTCATCAAGGATGAAACCGATCTGCAGAAGGCGGTCGACGTTGCGATCGACCGCGGCTACCGCACGTTCCGCATCTACGGCGCGCTCGGCGGGGCCCGGCTGTCGCATACCGTTGCGAATCTGCAGATGCTCTGCGATCTGGCCGCGCGCGGCATGGACGCCGTGCTGTTCGCGCCGGAGCTGACTGCCTATGCGCTGCATAACGGCAAGCTGACGCTGCCATCGCGGCTTTGCGGCTTTGTGTCCGTCTTCGCCGCAAATGACGTTTGCACGGGCGTGACGATCCGCGGGCTGAAATATGAGCTCGCGGGCGAAACGCTGCGCAGCAATTTTGCGCTGGGCGTGAGCAATGAATTCATCGGCAAACAGGCTGAAATCAGCGTGGAGGACGGCACGCTTTTGATACTGGTGGAGGAATTGGCCGTTGACATTTTCTGAATTCTGCTGTAAAATCTATTTGCGGGAATTATAATTCCGCATTGATGATGATGAATCCGATTGACCGAAGGAGGTCGTTTCATGGGACTGTTTGACAAGCTCTTCAAGGACCCCAACGCGCAGGCCGTGCTCCAGCAGGCGAAGAATCTCGCGCAGAATGCGCTCTCCGAAGCGCAGAAAAAGGTCGATTCCATGCAGAATCAGCAATCCGCCGCCCCCGCGCAGCAAGCGGCGCCCGTGCGTCCCGCCGCGCCCGCGCCCTCCGGTGATTCCTGGGGCGAGGAGATGCCCGCGGAGGAGAATCAGTATAATTTTGGCGGCACCTATGATCAGTATTTTCAGTCGATTTTCCGCGCGGAATTCCCCGAGTATACCGTGCAGGCCGCGCCGAACAATCAGAAACGCAGCGGCATGCAGTATGTCTTCCGCTCGGGCGAGCGGATCGCGCTGGTCGTCGAGGTGATGACCGACCGGAGCGTTGCGCAGAAGCTGCGCCGCGCCTGTGAAGCGCGCGGCATCCCGTATGTCCGCTTCTATCACGACCATCCGGGCTGGTGGAATACGCGCTCCTATGTCGTGCGCCGTGTCCGCGCTGCGCTGCAGGCGGGCTGACAACAGCATAAAAGCAGAAAGAGAATGCATTTGCGCCTGCGGCGGGTCCGGCACAAACCGTTATAAGCGCTTCGCAGGCAGCCGGTTTGTGTACGATCCTGTATATCCCGGAATTACCGGGATTTAACGGTTTCTCTTTCTGCTTTTTATTTCTTTGAATGGATGGAGCCGGAGATGTCTTTGCTCGAGCAGCTGTCCGATCCCGCCGTCTGGGAATCGTTTTATGAATATAAGGCCTCGCTGGCCGTGCCAACGCCCTTTCTGCGGGAGCTGCGCGGCTTCATCGACGCGCGGGCCTATGTTCCCGTGTGTGAACGCATCGCGCGCGGAGAGCGTTTTCCGCTGCCGAAAAAATCCGTTGTCAGCAAGATGGATTCGCAGAAAAAGCGCGTGGTTTATGCCTATCCGCGGGCGGAGAGCACCGTGCTCAAACTTTTGACCTACCTGCTTTTGCGCCGCTATGACGGCCTGTTCAGCCCGGCGCTTTACTCCTTCCGTCCCGGGCGCACGGCGAAGGACGCGATCCGCACGCTGACGCGCACGCCCGGCATGCGCGGGCGCTATGCCTATCAGGCGGATGTGAGCAATTATTTCAATTCCGTGCCGATCGACCGTCTGCTGCCGCTGCTGCAGGAGGCGCTCGCGGACGACCCGCCCTTGCTCGCGTTTCTGACCGCGCTGCTGACCGAGCCGTATGTGCTCGAAAACGGCGCGCCGGTGCGCGAGGAAAAGGGCGTCATGGCCGGCACGCCGCCCTCCGCGTTTTTTGCGAATCTTTATCTTTCCGCGCTCGACCGCGCCTTTGCAGAGCGCGGGATTTCCTACGCGCGCTATTCGGATGATATTATCGTGTTCGCGGAATCCGAAGCGGCGGTGCTTGCGCTTGCGGGGGAGATCCGCGCGCAGCTTGCGTCGCTGGGACTGTCGGTGAATACAGATAAAGAGCGCGTGAGCGCGCCGGCGGACGGCTGGGTGTTTCTCGGCTTTTCCTATCGGGGCGGTGTGATCGATATCGCGCCGGCTTCGCTGAAAAAACTCAAGGCGAAAATGCGCCGCAAGACCCGCGCTCTGCAGCGCTGGCAGCGGCGGACTGATAAAACCGGCGAACAGGCCGCGAAGGCGTTTATCCGCATCTTCAACGCCAAGCTCTTTGAGGGCGGCGGCGCGCATACGCTCTCGTGGAGCCGCTGGTATTTTCCCGTGCTCAACACGACGCAGAGCCTGAAAGCGATCGACGCCTACGCGCAGGACTGCATCCGCACGCTGGCCGCGGGCACGCGCACCAAGGCCAGATTCAACGTGCGTTATGAGGAACTTAAGCGCCTGGGCTATCGCAGCCTGGTGCACGCATATTATGAAGAATTGAAGCAAGAAGAATCCATCGGGAGGCAGCAATGAAAACTGTGATGACCGTCTTCGGCACAAGACCGGAAGCTATCAAAATGTGCCCGCTCGTCAACGAGCTGAAAACCAGAAAGGGGATCCGCACCGTCGTGTGCGTCACCGGGCAGCACCGGCAGATGCTCGACAGCGTGCTTGAAACCTTCGGCGTCGTGCCGGATTACGATCTCTCGATCATGAAGCAGTCGCAGACGCTCTTTGACATTACGACCGCGATCCTCGACGGCATCCGGCCCGTGCTCGAGGAGGTGCGCCCTGATATCGTGCTCGTGCACGGCGACACCTCGACCACCTTTGTCACGGCGCTCGCCTGTTATTACATGCAGATCCCCGTCGGCCATGTGGAGGCCGGTCTGCGCACCGGCAATCTCTACGCGCCCTTCCCGGAGGAATTCAACCGCCGCGGCGTCGGCATTTTATCGCAGTATGATTTCGCGCCGACGCAGCGCGCAAAGCAGAATCTGCTCTCCGAGGGCAAGCCGGGCGACGGCATTTTCGTCACCGGCAACACCGCGATCGACGCGATGAAAACCACCGTGCGCCCCGATTATCACCATCCCGTGCTCGATGAAATCGACGGTCGGCTGATCATGATCACGGCGCACCGCCGCGAGAATCTCGGCGCGCCGATGCTGCGCATGTTCCGCGCGATCAAGCGCGTGATCGACGAAACGCCGGATGTGCGCGCGGTCTATCCGATCCACATGAATCCCGCCGTGCGCAGCGCCGCAAGGGAGGTTTTCGGCGAGAGCGACCGCATCCGCATCATCGAGCCGCTCGACGTGCTGGATTTCCATAATTTCATGAAGCAGTCCTACCTGATCCTGACCGATTCCGGCGGCGTGCAGGAGGAGGCGCCGGGGCTGGGCAAGCCCGTTTTGGTCATGCGCGACACGACCGAGCGCCCCGAGGGCATCGAAGCCGGCACGCTCAAGCTCGTCGGCACGGACGAGCAGGTGATTTACACCGCGATGCGCAGTCTTCTGGATGATCCGGCCGCTTACGAGCAGATGAGCAAGGCCTCCAATCCTTACGGCGACGGCAACGCGAGCATCCGCATTGCCGACGTGCTGGAAACGGGTGCCTGCGAAGAATGGCGCGTGCCGGGCAAACAATAAAATAATTGCATGGAATGATCCGTTTTCCGTGCGTTCCGTCCGTCGGAGCCGCACCGGAATCGGGTCATTTTTTTCGCAAAAAAAGTGAATTATTTTTGAATATTGTGTTGATTTTTGGAATGAAATATGTTATGCTAAGTCAGATTTATACGTTTATAATTTATTTATTTAATTAGAGGTGAAGAGAATGAAGAAATTCTTAATTCTGCTGTCCATTGCGCTTGCGCTCATCTGCGCGGTGTTCATCGCGTTTTCGCCGAGCATGCTTTCGGTGGTCATCGTTGTGATCATGATGCTCGTCATGGCCGCGGGCCACATCATCGGCATCCGGCCGAACTTTCAGTTCAGCGAGGGCTTCCGCAACGGCAGAGCATCCATCGAAAGCATGAAGAAGATCGCCTCCGACAACAAGTGGGCGGCGCTGCGGCAGGTCAAGCCGTTCTTCAAGCAAAAAATGCTGGATGAATTCTTTGAGCTTTATCTGCAGAAATCGCAGAACCAGCAGGACAGCGGTCTTGTGGTCAGCGATATCGAAGATACCATCAACGAGGATTCGCTCGAGCTGCGCAACTGGCGCGGCGTCGTGCTGCAGGTGGCGGGCGTGCTCACCGCGCTCGGTCTGCTCGGTACCTTCCTCGGCCTGATGACCGGTATCAGCAGCGTTTCGTTCTCTACGGTGGATGCGACGATCACCAGTATCGAGCAGCTGCTCGAAGGTATCGCCACGGCGTTCTACACCTCGATCGTCGGCGTTATCCTTTCGGTGCTCTTCAATATTTCCAACCGCGTCGTCTGGAATATCACGCTGCGCGAGATGAACCTGTTCATGGAGAAATTCCATGCGGAGATCCTGCCGTACGCGGATGAGCAGATGCGCATCAACGAATATCTGCAGAATGAAGAAACGCTCCGTCTGCTCACGCAGATCAACAATGCGGAGATCCGGCAGAACAGCACGCTTGTCAGGGATGTGTCCTATGAGCAGCGCACGATGGTGCAGGTGCTCGCGGGTGTGGAAAACGGCGAATTCACCACGGTGTTCGAGCCGGTCTGCAAGCTCGAGGACCGCAGCGTCGTCAAGGCGGTCGGCCGCCTGCGCTGGGATCACGCCTCGCTCGGCGTGATCGACGAATCGGTCTATTATCCGGTGGTCGCCGCAAACGGCTATCTGATCCGGCTCGAGAAGATGCTCTGGCATGACGTTGCCGCGCGTGTGAGCGAGCTGAAAAAATCCGGTCAGCGCACGGTGCCCGCCGTGCTGACCGCCTCCAAGGTCCTGCTCATGGGCGCGGAGATCCCCGCGCTGATCGACGAGCTGATCGAGGAATTCGACTTAACGCCCCGCGATTTTGAGATTTCCCTGCCGCTGGAGGTCTACACGGCCTGCGCGGACGAAGCGCTCAAGACCGAGCAGGCGCTGCAGAAGAAGGGCTACAAAGTCGTGATCCACGGCTATGACGGCGATCTGATCGAGCTGCCGGAAACCGCGGCCGAGGAAATCGTGCTCGACGCCGGCAAGGCGGATCCCGAGCGGCTGGGCGATCTGCTCACGCTGCTCTCGAAGAAGAATCTGGCTGTTTCTGTTGAAAACATCGTCTCCGCCAAGCAGCTTGCGAATCTGCGCAAGCTCGGCTATGACTACGGCAGAGGCAGACATCTGTACCCGGAGATGGAGTTCACCGCGTTTGCGGCGCTGATCGACGGCGAAACGGTGAAGTAAAGGAGCTGCGATGAAGATTTTTAAGAAAAAACGAAAAAATAATGATGAAGAGAGCTACTGGCAGTCATCGACCGATATGATGGTCGGCCTGCTGCTGGTGATCATCCTGCTTCTGGCGCTGCTGCTTTTGCTGCTCGCGCGCAAAAACGACTATAAGTACGAATATGAGGGTACTGAGGTCTACTCCACCACCACGCATCTGTATGATTACGACGAATACGAAACCACCACGGATGATTATGACGACGATGAGGAAGAAACCACCTACGTCCATAACGAAGGCGGCGGTGGCGGCGGCGACGGCGGCGGCCAGGTGGAGCCGCAGACCACCGGGCAGGACCGGCCGTTTGACGATATCGGCAAGACCGCAGTGCTTGTTGCCGTGATTGATGAGGAAACCGGCAAGGTCATCAAGAAGAGCGGCATTGAGTTTGAGCTGTATGCCGATCAGGATACGATCACGGGTCTGCAGGCGCTGTATACCTACTACCCCGAAAAGATCGAATACAAGAAATACGATACCACCGAGGACGGCACGTTCTACCTGCCCGAAAAGATCTGGGACGGCTGGTATTCGCTGCACAATATGACCGCGCCGCCCGAATACATTCCCGGATCCGTGACGAAGTTCCAGATCAACGAATCGCGCGACTGGAACGATCCGTATCTCGTTTCCGTCCCGCTTTCGCCCGCGAAGAATACGATCAAGATCAACGCGATCGATTCCGAATCGAAGGCGCCGGTGCCCGGCAGCGTGTTTGAAATCGTCGCCGAGGAGAATATCATTCTGCTCGACGGTTCCGTCCGCCTGCACAAGGGCGACGTTGCCGACGTGGTGCTCTGCGATGAGAACGGCTACGGCGCGAGCAAGGCGCTGTATGTGGGCAAATACCGCATCCGGCAGAAGGAAGCCAACCAGTTCTACGCACTGAATAAAGATACGATCCTGACCGAGGTGAAGATCGAGGACGAGGTCGAAACGCCCGTGATCGATATCCCGTGCGAGAAGACGGCCTACATCTTCACGCTCAAGGATGCGGCGGACAGCGCGCCGATCCGCGGCGCGACCTTTACGCTGCCGGACGGCACCGATGTGACCACCGACGAGACCGGCCGCGTCATAATGACAGACCTGACCAAGGGCACGGATTACGCAATCACGCTCAAGACGCTGCCCGCGCCTTACCGCGACAAAGCGCTGACCGCGTCGTTCTCGGTCGACACCAAGGGCTATATCCGCGATCAGGCGAAATACTACGACGAGGGCACGGCTTATACGATCCGTCTGGCCGCGTCCGTTTCCGACAAGCTGCTCAAGCAGGGCGTCGAAGGCGTCAACCTCACGCTCTATGACAGTGCGGACAAAGTGGTGCAGAACTGGGATTCCAACGGCACCGAGCAGATCATCGACGGTCTTGAGCCCGGGAAATACAGCCTGGAAATCGCCGGCAGAAAGTCCTCGCGCATCACGGTGGACGTCAAGGATACCGAAAAGGTGCAGAAGGGCGCCATCTACCTTTGGACGCTGCTTGACTTTGTGCTGATCATCGCCGGTGCGGCAGTTCTTGCGGCCGCAGCGCTGATTGCAGTCCATACGATTCGCAAGAAGAAGGGAAAGGGAAATGGAGAAGGATAAATCCCCGATTCGCTTAGGAGATATTATCTACAGTATCTTCGACGGCAAGTGGATCATCATCGGTATGATCATCGTCGGTCTGCTCGCAGGCGTTCTCGTTTCCGCGGCCAACTACGTGCGCGGCGAGATGTCGAAGCAGTATAAGATCGAGGCGTCCGTGCTCGTCACGTCCAAGACGCAGGAGGGCACCTTCCTGTCGAAGGGCGACACGCCCTCGCGCGATGATATCACGCTCGCAAAGGAACTGACCGACCAGACCATGTACATCATGAAGAGCGACCGCACCGTGCTCGCCACGATCGAACGTCTCGGGATGATCGGCGTTTCCGCGCGCAGCATTCAGAATAACCTGACGCTCTCGCAGTACAACGATACGCAGATCATTGAAATATCGTTCCTCTGGCGCAGCAGGGATGAGGGCATCAGCATCCTCAAGGCGCTCGAGGAAACGACGGACGACACCATGCTCAACACGCTCATGGTCGGCAACGTGACCAGCGTGAACGAGCCGAAGGCCGTTTACATCTTCGGCGGCCGGTTCGACGTTTCCACCTGGATCTATTTCGCGCTCGGCGGCTTCCTGGTGGGCGTCGCGGTGTGCGTGATCCGCCGCATGCTCTTCCCGACCCTGATCTGGCCGGAAACCATCGGCGAGTATTACGGCCTGGAGGTCTTTGAGGATTTCCGGCTCGATCCGCAATTCGGCGCCGCCGATCCGTTCCATATTGAACCGGATGACATGGACACCGCGGTCGCATCCGCCGCCTATATCATCCTCAACCGTATGGAAATCAACGATTTCAAGAGCATTTATTTCACCTCCTCCGGCCGCAAGGAAGGCAGAACGAAGCTGCTGGCCGATCTCGCGGTCAAGATTTCCGAAACCGGCAAAAAGGTGCTGCTGATCGACTGCGACTTTTCCAATCCCTCGCTCGCGCCTCTGTTCGGCGTGAATGCGGAATATGACAAATCCCTCAACGCGCTTTATAAAGGCGAGACCGACAGCAGCGACGTGATCCATCGTCTGACCGGCACGCTCTCCCTTGTGCCGTATCTGCTCGAGGATAAGGCGGATCACCTCAACGAGGCGATGCTCGAAGTGATCCGCTCGCTGATGGGCAATTTCGATCTGGTGATGATCGACGCGGCGCCCGTGGGCGAGGAATCCGAGGTGCTGCGTCTGAACGATATCACCGACGCGTGCCTGTTCGTCGTGCGCTATGACGGCCCGAAGATGCTGGAGATCGACAACGCGCTGACCCGGCTTCATAAATCCGATATTCCCGTCATCGGCGCGCTCGTCAACTGCACCAAGAGCCTGCGCGACGTGCTCTTTGAGGTGAATAAGAAACGCGGTCTGCGCATCGGCAAGGACGGCGACGGGACCAAGCGCAAATTCCTGCGCAGGTCTAAAAAGAAGAAAGAAATCGTTGTAGACAAAATTGGGGAATGACAGGAGCAGATGTGCATGGAAAAGAGAAAAATTCCATTCAGTCCGCCCGATATTACGGAGCTTGAAATTGCGGAAGTTTCAAACGCGCTGCGGTCCGGCTGGATCACCACCGGACCGCGCACGAAGCTGCTCGAGCGCCGGCTGTCCGCCTACATTCAGACGAACCGCACAGATCTGGACTGCAGCACGCAGGAAGCGATGGGGCAACTGCGGCAGCAGGTCGTTTGTCTGAGCTCGGCGACGGCGTCGGAGGAAATGAACCTGCGTTTGCTCGGGATCGGCCCGGGCGACGAGGTGCTTGTGCCCGCTTATACTTACACTTCGACCGCGAGCGCCGTGCTGCATTGCGGCGCCGACGTGAAGTTCATCGATATTCAGAAGGACGGCGACCCCGTCACGCATCTGCCCGAGATGGATTATGACGCGCTCGAAGCGGCGATCACGCCGAAGACGAAGGCAATCGTGCCCGTCGATCTCGGCGGCCTCGTGTGCGATTACGAACGCATCTATGAGATCGTTGAGCGCAAACGGGAGCTGTTCACTGCAAAGCAGTCGGACGGCAGCCCGCTTTCGGAGCTGTCCGCGCGCATTCAGAAGGCGCTCGGGCGCGTCGCGGTCGTTGCCGACAGTGCGCACAGCCTCGGCGCGAGCCGCGTGATTGACGGCGTGCGCAAATACTGCGGCGCGATCGCGGATTTCTCGTCGTTTTCCTTCCACGCGGTCAAGAATTTCACGACCGCGGAGGGCGGCGCGACCGCTTGGAATGCCTTGCCCGGGATCGACGATGCGGAGCTCTACCGCATGCTGCAGCTGCTTACGCTCCACGGGCAGAATAAGGACGCGCTCGCAAAAACGAAGCAGAACGCCTGGGCCTATGACGTCATCGGCCCGTGGTATAAGTGCAACATGACCGACATCATGGCGGCGCTCGGCCTCAAGCAGCTCGACAGATTCAAATCCCTGCTCGCGCGGCGACGCGAGATCGTCGGCATGTATGACCGCTTCTGCGACGCGCACACGATCAGCCATCTGAACCACCACACGGAGCTGATGGACAGTTCCGATCACCTGTATCTGATCCGGATCCCCGGCATCGATGAAGCGACGCGTGACAAACTGATCGAGCACATGTCGCAGCTGGGCGTTTCGACGAACGTCCACTACAAACCGCTGCCGATGATGACCGCCTACGGCAAAGACTGCGCGGCCTATCCGAACAGCTATGCCTATTATCAGAATCTGATCTCACTGCCGCTGCATACGTCGCTTTCCGACGAGGATGTGCAGTATGTCTGCTTTGCGCTGGATGCATCGCTGAAAGAAGTATTATGACCCGTCGTTATTTAAAAGGTATTCTTTTGATCCTCTTCGCAGGGTCCTTTGCGCTCCTGCTGTGGTATACGCTTCTTTCGCGCATCGGCACCGACGCGCGGGAAGTCTATATGCCGTTCTGGTCGTTCAAAGAGATCTTCAAGGGCAATTTCTACGTGCTGCGCGAGAATATTTACAACGTCGTGCTGTTCATTCCGATCGGCCTGTTCTTTGCCGGCGTGCTGCATTTCAGCTGGCGCCCGACGCTGCTGTTCAGCTTTATGATCTCGTTTGTGATCGAAACCTGCCAGTGGCTGCTGTGGCTCGGCTCATTTGAATTTGACGATCTGTTCAACAATACGCTCGGCGCGCTGATCGGTGCGCTGCTCGTCTACTTAACGCCCATCGGCCCGTTCCTCAAGCGTGAAATCAGCAGGATCGATCTGCTCGCGATTCTCGCGCTTTCGCTGGTCTTTCTGCTCGTGCCGCTCGGCGGGCAATGGAAGCAGACCCGGGCGATGAAGCGCTTCGCCGCGATCAACAACGCTGCGGACGGGCGGGAGAATCTGCTGATTCCCGAAGGCGTCGACGGCAACGTCGGCAACGCAAACGTCTATGTGACTTACCTGAGCGACGGCAGCATCCAGATCGAGGGCAATTCGGACCACGCCGACTGGAAGGTCATCGCCAAGGATACGTTTCCGGCCGGCACCTATGTGCTCACCGGCTTTTCCTCGGCGCCGGAGGACGGCTTCGATATCGACATTGAGATGCTTGACAAACAGCAGCGCAAGTATTTTCATTTTGCCACGCTCAATTCATCAGACGATCTGGTATTCAGGCTGGAAACCAAGTCCAGATTACGTTTTCTTGTCGGCGTTCATTCGGATGCAAACGGCAGCGTGAACTTCCGGCCGAAACTATATCGGGAGGAAACAGATCTTGTTTAAGAAATGGGAGGAGCTGCCCGCGTTCATGCGGACCGAGGAGGTTTGGCCTTACTGGGAGGCGCTCAGTCGGAAACGCGGTCAGATCGTATTGAAACGCACGTTTGATTTCGCGGCCGCGCTCGGCATGACAGTCGTGCTCGCGCTCCCGATGGGCGTGATCGCGCTGCTGATCCGGCACGATTCGCCCGGTCCGGTCTTTTACCGGCAGGAGCGGGTCACGACCTGCGGCAAAAAGTTCCGCATCCATAAATTCCGCACCATGGTTTCCGAAGCGGATCAGATCGGCTCGGCCGTCACAGTCGGCAACGATGCGCGCATCACGCGCCTGGGCGCGGTGCTGCGCAAATACCGCCTGGATGAGCTGCCGCAGCTGCTCGACGTGCTGCACGGCGACATGAGCTTTGTGGGCACGCGCCCCGAGGTGTCGAAATACGTCGATATGTACACGCCGGAATATAACGCTACGCTGCTCCTGCCGGCCGGCATCACGAGCGAGGCGAGCATCCGCTTCAAGGATGAGGCCGAGCTGCTCGAGGCCTCCGGCGACGTGGACAAAGCCTATATGGAGATCGTGCTGCCGCCGAAGATGGTCATGAATCTCGACAGCGTCAAGCATTTCTCTGTGCTGCAGGAGCTTCTGACCATGCTCCGGACCGTGCTTGCGGTTTTGGGAAAAGAGTACACCTAAGGAGATCACTGATATGATTGACGGACTCGTTTCAATCATCATGCCTGCGTGGAATTGCGCGCAGTTCATTGCGGAATCGATTCAAAGCGTTTGCAATCAGACCTATCCGCACTGGGAGCTGCTGATTGTCGACGACTGCTCCACGGACGATACTTTCGAAGTGATCCGCCCGTTTCTGGAGGACACACGCATCCGCTATTTCAAAAATGAAAAAAATTCGCGCGCTGCCTATTCGCGCAACCGGGGCGTTCGGGAGGCGCAGGGGGAGTGGATCGCTTTCCTTGATTCCGACGATCTCTGGGTGCCGGAAAAGCTCGAAAAGCAGCTTGCGTTTATGCACGAAAACGGCTACACGTTTTCTTATCACAGTTTTGTCAAAATGGACGAAGCGGGGCAGCCGCTGCATGTGCGCGTGTCCGGACCGGCCTGCGTTGACAAACGCCTGATCTATCGCTATGACTACATCGGCCAGCTGACCATGATGTACAGCGCGAAAGCCTTCGGCCTTGTGCAGGTCAACGTCATCAGCCGCAATGAGGATTACGGCTTCCGGCTGCAGCTGTTCAGGCAGCCCGGCGCCGAGTGTCATTTTCTCAATGAAGATCTGGCGATTTATCGCCTGCGCAAGCAGAGCCTGAGCCACGTGCAGTTTTCCAAGCAGCTCAAAAGCCACTATGACGTGTTTCGCACCTGCGACGGGCAGTCCGTTCCCGCGTCGCTCTGGTATACCGCTTGGAACATGTTCTTCGGCCTGATGAAGAAACTCCGCTACGAAAAGAAGTTTTAAGCTCCGTATTTCTGAGGGATTCGCATCTTGCGACGAAAGGATTTCACGTATGATCAGCATTGTTTTCTGCGGCGATCTTCGCTACTGCCCGTATCTGCTGCGCTATACGGACAGGCTTGACGCCGCCGGCGCCGACTATGAAGTGCTGTTCTGGAACCGGGCGGCGCTCTCTCTGGCGTTGCCGGCGAATTATCATTATTATAACAAGCCGTCGCCGGAATCCCTCGGCAAAGCGAAAAAAATGCTGGATTTCCTCGGCTTTCGCGCCTGGGTGAAAAAGCAGCTGCGCCGCTCAAATCCCGACGGCGTGATCTTCCTTTCCACGCTCAGCGCCATGTTTGTGCCGGAGCTCGCGAAAAAATACAAGGGCAACTATATTTTCGATATCCGCGATTACAGCTATGAATCGATTTCGGCGTTCAGAAAAATCGAAACCCGCCTGATCGAAAACAGCTATTTCACCTCGATCTCCTCCAAGGGCTTTCGCGCGTTTCTGCCGGATTATGATTACGTGATCGCGCACAATTTCAACCGCAACGAACGCACTGAAGCGTTCACATTCCGCAGGCAGTCCCAACCGTATCAGATCGTCTGGAACGGCACGATCCGCTATTTTGATTATCAGAAGGACTATCTGGACGCCTTTGCGAATGATCCGCGCTTTGAGCTGATTTTTCACGGCGAGGGGACGGATCTCGAGCGGTATAAAACTTACTGCGCGTCGCATGGCATCCGGAATGTCTGCTTCACCGGCGCGTATGACAACAAAGACAAGGCGCAGCTCGTGCGCGACGCGGCGGTTCTGAATAACTGCTACAGCGTCGATTTCGGCGATGAGGTGCTGTATGCCGTTTCCAACCGCTTTTATGACGGGCTGGTATTTCACATCCCGCAGATCGTGGAGGCCGGCACCTTCAAGGCGCAGGAATCCGCGCGTCTGGGCGTCGGGCTGACCGTTGATGCAGTAAAAGATCTGCCGGACCGGCTGTTTGATTATTACAATCACCTGCATGCGGAGGCGTTCGACCGCGCCTGCGACGCCGCGCTGGAGGAAATCATCGCGGAGGATGACACGTTCATCCGCCGGATCGATCAGTTCATTGAGCATGTGAAAGGCTGAAAGCAATGAAAATCGTGATTTTGAAAGAAAGCCTTTGCATCGGCGGCACGGAACGCAGCACAGCGAATATTTCAAGAGCGCTTGCGAAAAACAATGACGTGACTCTGATCCTGTATGACGGCAGCGACATCCAGTATCCCTACGCCGGCACTTTGATCGATCTGCATTGCCCGGCGAAGAAATCCATTCTTGCGAAAGTGCTGAATAATATCGTGCGCGAGCTGCGATATGCCTCATTGATCAAAAAGATTTCGCCGGATATCTTGTTTGAGTTTCTATATATCGGCAATCCGCTCAGCCGCGTGCGCCGCAAAGATCAGATCCGCGTGATTTCGGCAAGGGATTATTCGCTGCTTTCGACGATGACCGACCGCTTTCACGCCTGCCTGTCCGCCGCGGACGGCATGGTCTGCAATTCCCGGCGATTGAGAGAATACTATGTGAACGTCCATCCGGAAGACCGCGAAAAAGTATTCTTTGTTCCCAATATCATTGAGCCTGATCAGATTGCGCTGGAAGCGCGGGAGGAACCTGAGGCAGCCTGTCTGTCTTTTTTGCAGACGCATCGTTACAATCTTGTTTCAACGGGCCGCTTTTGCAAGGAAAAGGGTTATGAATACCTGCTTCAAGTGCTTGCAATGTTAAAGGACGACGACTGTGACGTCGGATTGATATTGATCGGAGACGGCGACTATAAAGAGCGGTATCTGAAACTGATTGATGAGCTTGGCCTGGAAAAGGACGTGTATTTTACCGGATTTCAGAAGAACCCATATAAATACATGGCGAAGTGTGATTGCTTTGTCATGTCCTCTTTGAATGAAGGATTTCCGAATGTGCTTGTGGAGGCAATGTCGCTTTCGATCCCGGTCGTTTCCGTCAACTGCATTTCCGGTCCGGCGGAGCTGATTCGAAAAGACGCGGATTATAACGCTGTGAAGGAGCATTCTGCGGTTTGTGATTACGGTATTCTGACGCCCGCGTTTGCGGAAGGGGAGGACAACAGTCAAAGCTTCGCTGAAATGGCGCATGCCATTCAGATGATCCTGACGCATCCGGAGCAGCGCAGCGCTCTTGCCGCCGCGGCAAAACAGCGTTCCCTTGATTTTTGCGAGGATGCGGCGGCCGAAGAACTTGCGTGTATCTTTCGCACGTTGATTGAAAGAAAGCGTGGTCAGCACGGCGTGTGACGCCTGCGCTGATCCGTTATGATCCACCAGAGGAGTTATTGCATGCTGCCTAAGATTTTCAGTGTGAGTCTTGCCGATATCTTCGGCGACAAACAAAGGCCGTATTTCGGCGATGCATCACAAGCATCTTCATCGTCCCGACGATTATTCTCGGGGCGTGTTGTGCTGATGATGATTTTGCTCACAGCCACCATTTTCGGCAGAGCGTACTATGATATTTTCTGCTATGTGTTTCTGGTTCTCGGCTTCATACCCATCATTTTTTTCTCCACGGAGGAGTGCTTTTATATCATCGTCTATCTGCTGACTTTGGCCAGAGTGATGAAGTTTGGCTTTGACGATATGTCCTTTTATACTTATCATTATTACAGCTTCCTGTTGCGGATCCTGGTGTTTGACTCTGACTTTGAAATCGATCGCGTCAGCTTTGTCGCGTTTGTGCTCATGGGCTTTTACGGCCTAATGTTTTCCGGTATCTACCGGTGGACCTTGGTGCTCACGATCGTGACCGGTATGCTGCTGATCAAACTGATCGACCGCTACAATATCAATGCGGATTCCGCAATTGTGGCGTATGGATTGGGCGCGATCGCCGCCTCGGTGCTCGGTCTGATGCGCGATTCTTCGCCTGCGCTCAGCCGATTGATTATCAGCTCCTCGATGAAGGTCGATGAGGACGTTTATGCCGACCGTTTTGCCGGCTTGCTCGACAATCCCAATTATTATACTGTGGACATTGTTTTTATCATTGCCTGCATTGTCGTGCTTTTGCTGACGATTAAGCAGCGGCCGATCCATTATATTCTGATCATCGTGCTGACGGTGTTCGGCGTGATGTCCGTGAGCAAATCCTTCCTGATCAGTTACGCGCTTGTGATAGCGTTCTGGTTCATCGGCACGCTGCGCAAAGGCGGCGCGAGCAGAGCCACAAAGTTCGCCTTCTTTGCCGTGATCCTGATCGGCGTCATTTATTATTTTGCGTTCGACAGCATCAATCTGTTTCTCTTCCGATTTGAGCAGGATGAGAACGCGTCGCTGAATACCATCTCCACCGGCCGCGTCGATATCTGGTTATCTTACCTCAAGGAAGTGTTTGAGAATCCGAAAATCTTTTTGGTTGGCAAGGGATTATGGAGCAGGATTGCGGACGGAAGCGCGCCGCACAGCACCTATTTGGAAATCATATTCTATCTCGGCTTTTTCGGCGGCTTGCTGTTCCTGTTCTGTATGAAGAAGTCATTCGAAGGCATGCGGATGCGCGCCTTGTTGATGATTCCGATTTCCGTGCTGTTGCTGCGTATGTTTGCGATCGGTCTGCTGACCTCTGATAATACCTGGATTTATCTTGCCATTATCAAACTGCTGGCTGACAATCTGGAAAAACAGGCGCAAAGCGCGCCCAAGCTTGCCCCGCAGCAGGAGAAACGCCTCTGGTTTTCTTATCCGCTGAAAAAAGAAAAAGAATTGCAGACCTGACAATTTGCCGTTTTGCGGCGACTGCGGTGATTTATGAAAGCTTTATTTATTACATTGGAAACCTATCCGGTGAAAACGGCCACAGGCAATTGCGTGATGGCCTTGATTCATCATCTGCAGCGCCATCAGGTGCAGGCGGATGTGCTCAACATCACCGGCGATTTCTCGCTGCCTGCGCAGCTGCAGAGCGACGGCGCGACGTTTTATAATGTCTTTGACAGCCGCTTTTCGCCCTTTGATCAGCTGATGAAGGAGCACAAGCTCCTTGCGCTCAAAGCCGCGCCGCAGCGTTTTCTGCATCGTTTCGCAAAGGAAAACAGCGGCAAGGCCGAAGCCGGGCAGACCGTTCGTCTGGCCGTCGACCGGCTGGATAAAATCGGCCGTTCCTATGATATTCTGATCGCCGTGTGTTCTCATTATATCAACGGCATGATCTGCGCCGCCTACTGCCAAAAAACCGGGAAGCCGTTTCTGGTTTATCAGGTCGACCCGATCTCTACAAATCATTTCTTCGGCTACAGCGATCAGCTCTCGGAGATCGAGCTGGCGCTTTACACGAATGCACAGGCAGTGATCACAACGCCGATTCTCGCCGCCGAAAAGCAGGGGAATCCCGCGTATGCGTCGCTGCTGCATAAGGTGTATCCGGCCGAATTCCCGAATGTCAAGGATCTCACGAGCGAACATGCACCCGATTCTGACGGGAAAACTGTGGAATGCTTCTACAGCGGACGCTTTTACGGCGGCGTGCGTGACTGCACGTTCCCGCTGGAGGTCCTCAGCCGCGTTGCGTCGGATGCGCTGCAGGTCGTCTTTGCCGGCGACGGGCAGGAGGACCGGATCGAGAGCTACCGCGCTATCTTCGGTGAGCGGCTGCGGCATCTTGGCATGCTCCCGCTCGAGGAGAGCTTTTGCAAAATGCAGGAAGCCGACGTGCTGATCAACATCGGCAATATCGCCAGCAATCAGGTGCCCAGCAAGCTCTTTGACTATATCAGCACGGGCAAGCCGATCCTGAATTTCTGCAAGATCCCGGACTGCCCCACGATCCCTTATGTGAACCGCTACCGCCTCGGGCTGAACATCGTCGAAGGGGCGGATACCCTCGATAACCAGGCGGCTGCCGTCTGGCAGTTTATCGAAGCCACGCGCGGCGAGGGCATGCCCTATGAGGAGATCAAAACGATTTTCCGCGAGAATACCGCGGAGTATGTCGGCGCGCTGTTTGCGGACGTTCTGAATAAAGCGGTCGAATAAAGGCGTCTGCCTTTGAAATTCTTGTTTAATTGAGTTGCGTATGAAACTGCTTTCCTCCAAAAAGAATCTTTCTTCGAGCGGCGACGTTGCCATTCTTTCGGGCTCGCTGATCGTGACCTACGGCATCCAGATGGTCACTGCCATGCTGCTCTCGCGCTATCGCACGCTGGGCGAATACGGCACTTATTCGCAGATGCTGATGGTCGTGAACCTTGTCACAATGCTGCTGATGATGGGCCTGCCCACGAGCATCAACTATTTTCTCGCGCGTGCCGAAACGAAAGCAGAGCGCAACCGCTTTGTTTCTGTTTATTATATTTTCAACACGCTGCTCGGTCTGGTGGTCGGCGGCCTGCTTCTGGCAGCCGTTCCGCTGATCGAGCGCTATTTCGGCAACGGCGAAATCAGCAAATTCGCTTATTTCCTCGCGCTTTATCCCTGGACGATGATCATCACCGGCAGCGTCGATAATCTGTTGATCGTGCAGAAGCAGTCGCGATTGCTTGTGGCTTACAGGATTTTGCACAGCCTGGCGATCGTCGGCTGCGTGCTGATCGTTCAGTGGTGTTCGCTCGGCTTTTCCGCTTATGTCTTCTGGTTTTTGACCATTGAGCTGCTGTCCTCCGCGGTGGTGATTCTCTTTGCCATCCGGCTCGACGGCATGATCCGTTTCCGCCCGGAGTGGGCGCTGGTCAAGGAGATTCTGGTGTTTTCGATCCCGCTCGGTCTTTCTGTCGCGATCACGACGCTCAATTCCGAGCTGGATAAATTCGTCATCGGCCACTTTGTTTCCACGGATCAGTATGCGATTTACGCGAACGCCGCCAAGGAGCTGCCGTTCAACTTTATCGCGACCTCGATCGCGGCGGTGTTTCTGCCGATCATCACGCGTAAAATCAAACACGATCACATGCGGGAAGCTGTCGATTTGTGGAAGGAAACGATCACGATTTCCTTCCTGATCACGGCCTTCTTTTCGTTTGGGCTGGCCACCTTCGCGAAGGATGCGATCGTGTTTCTGTATTCCGAAAAATACGCGCCGGGCGCCACGGTGTTTGCCATTTATTCACTGGTGCTGCTGTTCCGCACGACGTATTTCGGCACGATCCTGCAGTGCACCAACAACACGAAATATATTTTAAGAAGCTCGATCCTGTCGCTGACGCTGAATGTGGTGCTGAATGTGGCGCTTTATTATGCGATCGGCTTCATCGGTCCCGCGGTCGCAACGATCCTGGCGGTTTTCATCAACGCGATGTATCTGCTCCTGATCACGCGCCGGATCACGCAAATCCCGCTTCGGTCGCTGCTTCCGTGGAAGAGCGTTGCGGCCATCACGCTTGTCAATCTCGCGTTTTCCGCGCTGTTTTTTGCGCTCAAGCGCCTGATTCCGCTCGAGCGGCTGACGGGCGAGAGCTGGGAGGCGATCCTGCTGGCCGGCGTCTGGGCGCTGCTGTATTTCGGCGTTTTCTTTAAATTCATCAAAGGCAAACTGCAATCGATCAAGCAATATGAAGAACCGGCTGACGGCGAACCCACGGGAGGCAATGTCCTTGAACAGGAATGAAACACCGGCGGCGACAGGCGCGCAGGAGAACGCGACGCTCAAAGCGCTGAAAGAATACTATTTGAATGAAGCGCCGTTTGCCATTCAGATGACCGGCGTCAAAAAAGAATATCAGCTCGGGCAGTTCAGCAGCGGCACGCTGATCAATGACGTGCGCAGCTGGTGGGCGCGCAAGCACGGCCGCGACGACCCGAATACAAAGGTCGAAAACGACGGGCGCGTCATTCTGACCGACCGCTTTCTGGCCCTCGACGATATCAATCTCGAGATCAAACACGGCGAAACCGTCGGCCTGATCGGCGCGAACGGCGCGGGCAAATCCACCTTGCTCAAGCTCCTCTCCCGCGTCACTGCGCCTACGGCTGGCCGCATTGAGATTTACGGCCGCGTCGCCTCGATGCTGGAGGTCGGCACCGGCTTCAACCGCGAGCTGACCGGGCGCGAAAACATCTATATGAACGGCACGATCCTCGGCATGACCAAGAGCGAGATCGACCGCAAAATGGATGCGATCATTGATTTTTCCGAGATCGGCCGCTATATCGACACGCCCGTCAAGCGTTATTCCTCGGGCATGTATGTCAAGCTGGCCTTTGCCGTCGCCGCGAATCTCGACGCGGAGATCATGATCATGGATGAGGTGCTCGCGGTCGGCGATATGGCGTTTCAGAAGAAATGCATCGAGAAAATGCGCGGCATCGAGCAGGAGCGCGGCAAAACGATCCTCTATGTCTCGCACAATATGGATACGATCAAGCGCCTGTGCGAGCGCTGCATTGTCTTAAAGCAGGGCAAGATCATCTTTGACGGCCCGGCGAATGAAGCGATCGCGCTCTATATGGGCATCAACCGCGCGGTAGCCACGCATTATGACTATCCCGAATCGAGCCACGCGCGCTATAATTTCCGCAAGGCGCTCATTGAATCCGCCGATTTTCCGGCTTCCTTCAACGGGCAGATTCCCGAGAACGCGACGCTCTCGTTCCGCGTCGCCGTGCTGGGCAAGCTGGATCTTTCGGAGATGTATCTGCGTCTGGAAATCGTGAATTCCTACGGCACGGTCATCGGCGTCATGAATTCCGAACGCGGCGTCCCGCTCAAAAAGAACGCACGCACGCACGTCAGCGTTGTGATGAACTGCGCGCATCTCGCGCCCGGCAATTATCAGGTCAATCTCGTTGCGGAAGCCTATACGGCGTCCGGCGAGTGGATGAAGCTTGACGCGGTCGACAGCGCGTTTTCCCTGGAAATCGCATACAATGCCGCGGCCGAAGAGCAGCACGCGCACTGGTTTGCGGTCTGGAACAGCAGCGTGAATTTGGAGCCGCTGCAGATCGCTCAAGTCTGAGGTGGCGCCGATGGATAAAGAGATCAAAAAACTGATTCAGCACACGGTCATTGAGCCGAAGAAGCTGCTGCATCTGAATTTCGGCGAGCTTTGGAAATACAGAGATCTGATTTCGCTTTTCGTCAAAAAGGACTTCGCGCTGGTTTATAAGCAGACGATCCTCGGCCCGCTGTGGGTGTTTCTCAATCCGCTGATCACAACCATCATCTATACCGTTGTCTTCGGCGGGATCGCGAATATCTCCACCGACGGCGTGCCCAAGCTCCTGTTTTATATGGCCGGCAACACGCTGTGGACCTTCTTTTCCGAAGCGATCAGCAAAACCGCGACCACCTTCAAGGATAACGCGCAGGTCTTCGGCAAAATCTATTTTCCCAGGCTGACACGCCCGATTTCGCTCGTGCTCTATACCGGGATCAACTTCGCTTTTCAGTTTCTGATGTTTGTGCCGGTGTGGATTTTCTACATCGTGCGCGGCGAGGTGCAGCCGCACTGGACTTACCTGTGGGTGCTGCCCGTGGTGCTGCTGTTCATGGCGGCCATGGCGCTGGGCTGCGGTCTGATCGTCAGCTCGATCACGATCAAATACCGCGATATGGCGATCGTCATCACCTTCGGCGTGAAGGTCTGGATGTACGCAACGCCTGTCGTCTACCCGATGACCGAGGTCAACAACGAACTGCTGCGCAGGATCATTCTGCTCAACCCCGTCACGCAGCCGATGGAGCTGTTCCGCTTTGTCCTGCTCGGCGAGGGGACGCTCTCGGCCGCCGGCATGATCTGGACCGCGGTGTTCGCGGTTGCGATCCTGCTGTTCGGCATGATGTATTTCAACAAGGTCGAAAAAACTTTTATGGATACGATATGAAAAAAGAACCTCCGCCGGGAGGTTCTTTTTTTACAGGATTAATAATTGAATCAGGGATGGCAGTTGCCGCAGGGGGAATAGCCCATCGCGATGATTTCCTCGCGCGAAAGATCGGACTCCGCGTAATTCTTCGGCGCGATCTTCTGCACGCTCTTGCAGGTCGGCTTGTGGAACTTCATGGTGTTCGTATTCAGCACATAGTTGCAATCCGAAACGGAGCGTACGGGCGCGGCGGTCGTGGTTTTCTTTGTCGTTTTCGCTGCCGTCGCGGGCTTGGCGGTCGTTTTTGCTGCGGTCGTCTGCTTTGCGGTTGTCTTGGCGGCCGTCGTCGCCTTGGCGGTTGTTTTGGCGGCGGTCGTCGCGGTTGTCGTGGTCTCGGCTTTCGTTGTCGGTTCGGCTTTCGTTGTCGGTTCGGCTTTTGTTGTGGTTTCCGGCGCTTGTGTGACCTCGGCGGGAAGGGCACGCTCAAGGACTTCCGCCTGTGTCGTCGCTTTTGCCGCGTCCATCGATTCTCTGACGGAGGAAGCGGTTTCGATCAGATCGTCGATGATCAGCGTTTCCATGGTCATGGCGTCGGTTTCGTCCTCAAGCTCCGGCATGGCGCGCACGACCTCCTGCGTTTCTTCGGTTGTCGGCTCAGCCTGCGACACGCTGCCGCAGGACACGGAAACAAAGGAAAGCGCAAGGATCAGCACGGCACAAATCAGAATTCTGAAAGCGGTGGGTTTCATAGTGTCACTTCCTGATTGACTTAGTTCATAAATTAATTATATCAGAATATTGAAAAAAGGCAAGCATATCAAATCGATTTGATAGATTATTTAATCGACTCTTGCCATTACATCAAAATGCACTGAAGGCTGATCTTCACATGGAAGACTGAAATTGAACGAATGAGGTCATCCCTTCGGGACAACCTCATTCCTTGGTGATCCATCGGGGATTCGATTCGCGCGCCTGCGGGCGCTTGGTCGCTCGCGGTCGCAACAGTCCACCGGACTGTTGCTCTGTGCCGCTCGTCCTTCGAATCCCCTCGTAATGAACGAATGAGGTCATCCCTTCGGGACAACCTCATTCCTTGGTGATCCATCGGGGATTCGAACCCCGGACACCTTGATTAAAAGTCAAGTGCTCTACCGACTGAGCTAATGGATCCTATCAATTTGGCGCTTAAATATAATATATGATTTCATTCGCATTGTCAAGCCTTTTTTATAAAAAAACTGCGCGATCGCGCGGATTAATTTTCGGAAAGAGCTTGCAATGCATTCTTTAATAGTATATAATATTTTTGATTATATAACCGCGCTGAACACCCTGCGCGGGGAAGGAGCGTTTCAAGTATGAAGCTTACAATGGCGCAGGCGCTTGTCAGATTTCTGGATCAGCAGTATATCTGCTTTGACGGCGTCGAATCCAAATTTGTTGACGGTATTTTCGGCATCTTCGGCCACGGCTGCGTGGTCGGCATCGGTCAGGCGCTCGAGCAGGGCGGGCATCATCTGAAATTCTATCAGGGCCATAATGAGCAGGGCATGGCGCATGCGGCCATCGCCTTTGCCAAGCAGAACAACCGCCGCAAGATCATCGCCTGCACGTCCTCCATCGGCCCCGGCGCGCTGAATATGGTCACCGCCTGCGGCACCGCGACGGCCAACCGCATTCCGCTGCTTGTGCTCCCGGGCGATACCTTCGCCTGCCGCCAGCCGGATCCCGTGCTGCAGCAGATCGAGCAGCCCACAAGCTATGCCGTGACCGCGAACGATTCCTTCAAGGCCGTGTGCAAATACTGGGATCGCGTTGTGCGTCCCGAGCAGCTGATGACCGCGTGCCTGAACGCCATGCGCGTGCTGACCGATCCCGCCGAAACCGGCGCTGTCTGCATCGCCATGCCGCAGGATACCGAGGGCGAGGCGTTTGATTATCCCGATCATTTCCTGCGCAAGCGCGTGTGGTATCTCGATCGCCGTTCCCCGACGCAGCGCGAAATCGAAGCGGCGGTGGCCGAGATCATGCGCAGCGAAAAGCCGATGATGATCATCGGCGGCGGCGTGACCTATTCCGAGGCGTGGAAGACCGCGCAGTTCTTTGCGGAAAAATTCAATATCCCCATCGGCGAAACCCAGGCCGGCAAAGGCAACCTGCGCTGGGATCTGCCGCTGAATCTCGGGGGCGTGGGCGTCACCGGCGGCGCGGCGGCCAATGTGATCGCCAAGCAAGCCGATCTGATCATTGCCGTCGGCACCCGTCTGACGGATTTCACGACCTCCTCCAAGTGGCTCTTCCAGAATCCGAACGTCCGTATGCTCTCGATCAACGTGAGCTCCTTTGACGCGTTCAAGATGGACGCGACCGCTGTGATCGCGGATGCGAAAACCGCGCTGCTCGATATCATGGGCGCGCTCTCGCTGCGTGAATACCGCTCCTGCTGGCAGACGGAAATTTATGACGCGAAAGAGGCCTACACGAAAGAAGTGGACCGTCTTTACAGCATTTATATGCAGGAAGGCCTGTCGCAGACGCGCGCGCTGGGTGAAATCAACAAGCTGATCGATAAAAACGCGATCGCCGTCGGCTCCTCCGGCAGTCTGCCCGGCTGCATGCAGCGTCTGTGGCGCTGCTCCGTGCCGAAGACCTATCACATGGAATACGGCTTCTCCTGCATGGGCTATGAGGTCTGCGGCGCGCTCGGCGTCAAGCTCGCGGCGCCGGATCGCGAAGTCTATACCTTCCTCGGCGACGGCAGCTTCCTGATGCTGCACAGCGAGCTTTATACCGCCGTGATGGAGGGCGCCAAGATCAACGTGATGGTGTTTGACAATTCCGGCTGGGGCTGCATTGAGAACCTGCAGAATAATCAGGGCACGCCGACCTTCGGCACCCGCTTCCAGGCGCGCGATGCGCGCACCGGCATGCTTGACGGCCCGATCGTGCCGATCGATTTTGCCAAGATCGCCGAAGGCTACGGCTGCAAGGCCTACCGTGTGACGAGCGTTGCCGAGCTGCGCGATGCGATCAATGATTCCAAACGCCAGACCGTGCCCTGCGTCTTTGATATCAAAGTCGTGCACGGCAGCATGAGCGACGGCTATGACGCCTGGTGGCGCGTGGGCGTTGCCGAGGTGTCCGAGAGCGCGAGCGTGCAGGCGGCGTATGAAGACATGCAGGCCAACATTGCGAAGGCCAGACTCTATTAATCAAAACGGAGGACAGAACCATGCTCAATCAAGACAAAGTCAAGCTCGCGATCGCCCCGATCGCCTGGACGAATGACGATCTGCCGGATCTCGGCGCGGAGAATACCTTTGAGCAGTGCGTGAGCGAAATGGCGCTCAGCGGCTTCAAGGGCAGCGAGATCGGCAACAAATATCCCAAGGACGTCGCGACGCTCAAGCATAAGCTGGATGTGCGCGGCCTGCAGATCTGCAACGCGTGGTTTTCCTCGCTTCTGCTCTCCGAGGGCTATGACGCCACGATCGCGGCGTTCATCAAGCACAGGGATTTCCTCTATGATCTGGGCGCGCGCGTGATCGGCGCTTCGGAGCAGGGCAATTCCATTCAGGGCACGAGCAAGAGCATCTTCGGCGCGAAGCCCGTTTACACTGACGAACAGTGGGAGCTTGTGCGCAAGGGCTTCAACGAGATGGGCCGCCTTGCCAAGGAAAAGGGCATGTATTTCACGATTCATCATCATATGGGCACCGGCGTGCAGACCGAGGCGGAGATCGACAAGCTCATGGAAATCACCGATCCCGATCTGGTGTATCTGCTGTATGATACCGGTCATCTCTCTTTCTCCGGTGAGGACGCGATCGGCGTGCTGAAAAAGTACGTCCACCGCATCAAGCACGTGCATCTCAAGAGCATCCGTCAGGCCGTCATCGACGAGGGCAAGGCGAAGGACTGGAGCTTCCTCGACTGCGTGCGCGCGGGCGCGTTCACGGTGCCCGGCGACGGCGATTTCGACTTCACGCCTGTGTTTGACATCCTTGCGGATGCGGATTATGAGGGCTGGATCGTTGTCGAGGCCGAGCAAGATCCCGCGAAGGCGAACCCTTATGAATATGCCTGCCTCGCGCGCAAATACATTGCGGAGAAGACCGGTTTATAATCCGTCGAATCACGAAAATGACATCCGCCCCGGCCGCAAAAACGCGGTCAGGGCGGTTTGCCGCGACTGCACGAAGGGAGGCGCACACGCATGAAACGCACGCAGCATCGCAGACTGGCTGCCGGCATCCTGCTGGCGGCGCTGCTCGTCGTGCTCCTGCTGCCCTTTGCGCTCGCCGCGGAGCAGGCGCTGCATGATTGCGCGGGCGCGGACTGCGCCGTCTGCCTGCGGATCACCGCGCAGATGCACCGTCTGCTTTCTCCCGCGCGCAAATGCGGTTTCTGCCTTCTGCCGCTGTTTCTCACGGCGTTTTTTGCCGTGGCCGCATGCAGACGCGGCGCCTTTGCCGTGACGCCCTGCGTGGACCGCGTGCGGCTTCTGAATTGAGGTTTGCTTCATTTTTATTATGAATCAAACTGAATTCGGAGGATTTAAAAAGTGAAAAAAATCATCTCAATTTGCTTGCTGCTCGCGGTGCTGCTCACCGGCGCGCTTGCCGGCTGCAAATCCGAGCAGCCCGGCCCGTCCGCCGGGGGGAAGATTTCCGTTGTGACGACGATCTTTCCCATCTGCGACTGGGTGCGGCAGATTGCCGGCGACCATGCCGACGTGACGATCCTGCTGGATAACGGCGTGGATCTGCACAGCTATCAGCCCACCGCGCAGGATATCATCAAGCTCACCTCCGCCGATCTCTTTCTCTATATCGGCGGCGAATCGGACAAATGGGTGCAGGATGCGCTCAAGGAAGCGCCCGCCACGCTCGAAACCATGAACCTGATGGAGACCCTCGGCGACGCGATCAAGGAGGAAGAAGTGGTCGAGGGCATGGAAGCCGAAGAAGAAGCCAAGGAAGCCGAAGAGGCCGATGAGGGGCCGGAATACGACGAGCACATCTGGCTTTCGCTGAAGAATGCCGCTGTGCTCTGTCAGGCGATCTGCGACCGGCTGTGCGCCATCGACGCAGCAAACGCTGTGGATTACCGCGCCAACGCGCAGGCCTATCTTGCAAAGCTCAACGCGCTCGACGCCGCATATCAGGCGGCTGTGGACGCGGCGCCCGTGAAAACGTTGCTGTTCGGCGACCGTTTTCCGTTCCGCTATCTGACGGAGGACTACGGACTTGATTATTACGCCGCCTTTGTCGGCTGCTCCGCGGAATCCGAAGCGAGCTTCCAGACGATCGCGTTCCTCGCGCAGAAGGTCGATGAGCTCGGCCTGCACGCGATTCTGCAAATCGAAACCTCGGACGGCTCCATTGCGAACACCATCCGCCAGACGAGCACAGCAAAGGATCAGAAGATCCTGACGATGAATTCCCTGCAGGGCGCAAGTGACGAAAACGCCACGTATCTCTCCGTCATGCAGGCGAATCTTGACGTGCTCAAAGAAGCGCTGCAGTAAGGGAGGGGAGTCAGGATGAAACGGATTCTTTGTCTTTCTCTCATGCTCGCCCTGCTGCTGCTCGTCGGCTGCGGCAACAATCAGAAGCGCCAGGCCGCCGGCGGCAATCAGGCGCAGAATGTCAGCGACGTGATCGCGCAGAATACCACGACCGCCGCCGTGCCGATGAAGGACGCGGCCGCCTTCCACGCAGCGCCCCTGTATGCCGACAGCGCGGTGCAGGTTGATCTGACCAAGCTCAATAGCACCATGGTGTATTCCGAGGTCAACAACATGATGAATACGCCGAGCGACTATAAGAATAAGGTTGTGCGCATGGGCGGCACCTTTGCCACGAGCGAATATGAAGGCAAGCGCTATTACGCGTGTCTGATTAAGGATGCGACCGCCTGCTGCGCGCAGGGCATCGAATTCCTGATTGACAGCAGTTATGTCTATCCTGCGGATTATCCCGAGGAGGGGCAGGAAATCGTTGTGACCGGCATCTTTGATATTTATTATGAGGGCGATTCCATGTACTGTCAGCTGCATGACGCCTGCATGTCAAATCCCGCCTGATTTAATTGAAAGGGGAGCGGACAATGAAAGTGACTTGTGAATACTGCGGCGCCTTTGTTGAGGCGGAGGAATCAGCGGTTTGCGCGCATTGCGGCGCTTCCCTTGCTAATCCCATCGAACAGGCTAAGCACGAGGCGCAGGCGCAGGCCGCGCAGGAAGCGGCCATTGAGAAGGAACGCCGCGACGCCGATTATGAGGACCGTCTGCTGGAAACCCTCGGCGCCGTCGCCCTTGCTGCCGTCGGCGGAAGCGTGGGCGGGCGCAAATCCTCGCTGCTTGTGCGTCTGGTGCGCCGATTGATCGGCGGCATCCACGGCAGGAAATAGAAAGAAATAACGGGCGTGCCGCTGCGTTTGCGGTACGCCCGAAAATTATGCAGAATTCAGTCCGCGTTGACGAGCCATTCATGCTCCTTGCTGTAGAAGCGCGTGGTCTTGAACCAGGGGTCGCCCTCGAGATGCCGGATCATCCAGACGTAATACATCTCATAGCCCGGCGCGGTGACCTGCTGATGGTCGTTGCCGTCCGTGATCGTGCAGAAGCTGCCGTCCACGCTCTTATAGACTTCATCGCCGTTGAAGCACGCGCCGAAGCCCTGCTGCGGGTTGAACTGATAGTAATAGACCTCCGGCTGCGGATGGTGATGCGGCGGATAGCTCGACCAGCGGCCCGGCTGATTGAAGACCTCGCCCATGACCATGTTGGAATAGGGCGCGTTGTCATAGTCAAACATCGTCGAGCAGATGCGATAGCCTGTGCCTTCCCACTGCCCCTTGCCGAAATGCTGATAGAGGCAGTCCTCCGGCTTATAGAAGACCGGCGGGAAGTCGCGGTCGTTGTCGGTCTGCTGGATGATGAATTCGCTGTCTTCCTCAGCCTGAATCGTAACCGCCGTATTCCTGCACACATGCAGGCAGTAGGGCGTCTTTTCAAAGGGATCGCGCCGCTGCATGCGCTCCTTGCGATCCGCCCATTGCGCGGTCAGCGCGCCCCGGAGAATCAGGAACGCCGTTTCGTTCGCGGGGTCGCAAAGAGAGAAGCTTTCACCTTTGAGCAGCCGCTTGACCTTGATATTCATCCGCATTTCCGGATGCTTGCCGTTCATTTCGCATAAGATGCGTTCATTCTGTTCGTTGAATTCGGGATATTCGAGCATAACGAAACCTCCGTTTCTGTTGATACCTCTATCTTACCATATCTTCAAGAAAAAGCAAGGACTATTCTGGACTTTTCTCAGATTCTGTGCTATGATAGGACTATCGATAATCGAAGGAGGCGCACAAATGTTAAATGTTGCTCTGATCGGCACCTGGCACGTGCATTTTGAGGGGTACGCAAGGCAGATCGCGGCAAATCCCCAATGCCGCATCACGGCGCTGTGGGATCCCGATCCGGCCGCGGGCGTGAAGGCTGCGGAGAAATTCGGCTGCCCGTTTGTGGCGGAGTATGACGCGCTGCTCGCGCGTGACGACGTGGACGCCGTTATGGTCTGCACCGCGACGAATCAGCACAAGGAAGTGATCACCAAGGCCGCGCTTGCGGGCAAGCACATCTTCACCGAAAAGGTGCTGTGCTTTACCGAAGCGGACGCCCTGTCCGTTGCGCAGGCGGTGAAAGACAGCGGCGTGAAATTCTGCATTTCCTATCCGTGGAAGGCGCGCGGCGATTTCCTCTGGATCAAATCCGCGGTGGACAGCGGGCTGATCGGTCAGGTGAATTACTGCCGTATGCGCAACGCGCACAACGGCGCTTCTTCCGCATGGCTGCCCGCGACGTTTTATGATGCGGAAAGCTGCGGCGGCGGGGCCATGATGGATCTCGGCGCGCATTCGATGTATATCCTGCACTGGCTGCTCGGCATGCCCGACAAGGCGGCCTCCGCGTTCACGCACGTCAAGGTCGACAGCGTCGAGGACAATGCCGTGACGATCTTCACCTATCCGGACGGCGCGATCGGCGTGAGCGAGACCGGCTTTGTCGCGGAGCATAATCCCTTTGCGCTCGAGCTCGTCGGCTCGAAGGGGACGATTCTCTCCGGCGGCTTCCTCGACAAAACCTGCTACAACATCGGCGACGGTTGGGTCTTCCCGCCGCTGCCCGCAGGCGCGCCTTCGCCGCTGGACTGCTGGGTGGACGGCATCCTGACCGGCGCGGAAATTCCCTACGGCATCGACGACGCCGTCGCGCTCTCGAAGCTGATGGAAATGGCTTACAGCGCCGTGATGAAATAAGCGCCGTCATTTTCAGAGAATCTGCTTGCTATTTCGCCGAATGTATGGCATAATAGACTTAAGTTAGCAAAGGCAAACGTAAAATACATGGATTCAGAAAGGAAGGATTCCCAATGAGCAAGAATTATTTTGACCTGACCGGTCAGGTCGCGATCGTCACCGGCTGCTCCACAGGTCTGGGCGTGCAGATGGCAAAGGCGCTGGCCAACCAGGGCGCGAAGATCGTTGCGGTTGCCCGCCGTCAGAACATGATCGACGCCGTCGCGGCCGAGATCGCCGCCGAATTCGGCGTGGAAACTTTCGCCGTCAAGTGCGATATCACCGACACCGAGGCGGTGGAAGCTATGGTGGACGCCGTGCTCGCGAAGTTCGGCCGCATCGATATCGTGATCAACAACGCCGGCACCGGCGCCGTGGCTCCCGCCGAGGATATCACGGACGAGCAGTTCGGCAACGAGATGAATATTGACCTGTTCGGTTCGTTCCGCGTCGCGCGCGCCGTGGCTAAGAAAGCCATGATCCCCGCGAAATACGGCCGCGTGATCAATATCGCTTCCATGTACGGTCTGGTCGGCAACAAGATCGCCGGCTCCGCGCCGTATCATGCAGCCAAGGGCGGCGTGGTCAATATGACCCGCGCGCTGGCCGCGGAATGGGGCAAATACAATATCACGGTCAACAGCATCTGCCCGGGCTATTTCTATACGGATCTGACCCGCGACACGCTCAACAGCGATTTCTTCCAGCAGAACGCGAAGACCATGATCCCCGAGGAGCGCTACGGCGAAGAGGGCGAGCTTGACAGCGCCGCGATCTTCCTTGCTTCTCCGGCTTCCAGCTATGTAACCGGCGTCAACCTTGCCGTGGACGGCGGCTACACCGCAATGTAAATTCCAACTGCAATCATAAAACGGGACTGTCCGCATTTGGGCAGTCCCGTTCTTTCTATCTTATTGAATATTACAGATTGATTTCCGCCGTTTCCGTGGAAGCATCCGCAAGCAGGGGCTGAATCGATGCGAGATACCGCGTGACCTGCTCCGGGCAGCGGCCGATATAGAGCTTCGGGTCGAGTACGGCGTTGATCTCTTCCTCCGTCATGCCGAATTCCGGATGCGCCGCGAGCCGCGCGGGCAGGTCGCACCCTTCGCCGTTTTTCATCTTCGCCGTCGCTTCATGCGAGCAAACGCGGATGACCTCGTGCAGCTGCTGCCGGTCGCCGCCGCGCTTGACGGCCTCCATGAGCAGGTTTTCGGTTGCGATGAAGGGCAGGAATTCGTTGACGGTCGCTGCGATGATCTTCTCATTCACGCGCAGCCCGTCGGTCACATTCTGCGCCAGACGCAGGATCGCGTCCGCGCACAGGAAGCCCTCGGGAATGGAAATGCGGCGGTTCGCGGAATCGTCGAGCGTGCGCTCCATGAACTGCACGCAGGCGGTCATTGGCGCGTTGAGCGCGTCGGCGATCAGGTAACGCGCGAGCGAGCAGATGCGTTCGCTGCGCATCGGATTGCGTTTGTAGGCCATCGCGGAGGAGCCGATCTGATTCTTTTCAAACGGCTCTTCGAGCTGACGGTCATGCTGCAGCAGGCGGATGTCGTTGGCCATGCGGTAGCAGCTCTGCGCGATCGCGGACAGGCAGTTGAGAATGCGGCTGTCGAATTTGCGCGGATAGGTCTGGCCGCTGAGCGCGAAATAACCGTCAAAGCCGAATTCTTCGCAGATCATGGCGTTCAGCCGGTCGATCTTCTCCGTGTCGCCCTCAAACAGCTCCATGAAGGAGGCCTCCGTGCCGGTCGTGCCGCGGCAGCCGAGGAGTTTGATTGTGTCGAGCACGAAGTCGATTTCCTCCACGTCCGCGACCAGGTCCTGCATCCACAGCGCCGCGCGCTTGCCGACCGTGACCAGCTGCGCGGGCTGATAATGCGTATAGCCGAGCGTGGGCAGGTCTTTATATTGCTCTGCGAATTTCGCGAGGCAGGCGATCACCTTGAGCACCTCGCCGCGCAGATAGCGCAGCGCGTCGCGATAGATGATCATATCCGCGTTGTCGGTCACATAGCAGCTTGTCGCGCCCAGATGAATGATGCCGGCCGCCTGCGGGGCGACCTTGCCGTAGGCGTAGATATGCGCCATGACGTCGTGCCGCACTTCCTTCTCACGCTGCTTTGCGCATTCAAAGTCAATGTCCGTGATATGCGCCTCGAGCTCATCCACCTGCGCCTGCGAAACGGGCAGGCCGAGCTGATGCTCCGCGCGCGCGAGCGCGACCCAAAGGCGGCGCCAGGTCTGAATACGGGTCTGCGCCGAAAACAGCCGCAGCATATAGTCAGACGCGTAGCGGGAAGCGAGCGGGGATTCATATTGATCGAGCATAGCGGTACCTCCTCAGCGGATGATGATGCTGTCGCGTTCCGGACCGACCGAAACATATTTGATCCTGCAGCCGACGGCTGCTTCGATATAATTGATGTAATCCTTCGCCTGCTGCGGCAGCGCCTCCCAGGTGCGCACGCCGGTAATATCGCACTGCCAGCCGGGGAGCGTTTTCAGCACGGGCTTTGCCTCGTCGAGCGCGGCGGGGAAGGGAAAATCGTCGGTTTCCTCGCCGTTGAGGATGTAGCGCGCGCAGACGGGGATCTCCTTCATATAGCTGAGCACGTCGAGCTTGGTCAGTGCGAGCGCCGTCGCGGCCTGCGTCTGCACGCCGTAACGCGTGGCAACCAGATCGATCGGGCCCACGCGGCGCGGGCGGCCGGTTTTCGCGCCGTATTCGTCGCCGACCTCGCGCAGTTGATCCGCATCCGGGCCGAACCATTCGCAGGTGAACGGACCTTCGCCAACGCAGGTGGAATAGGCCTTCACAACGCCGATCACCTCGTCGATTTTCGCGGCGGGATCGCCCGCGCCGATCGGCGCATAAGCAGCCACGGGGTTGGAGGACGTGGTGTAAGGATGAATGCCGTAATCCAGATCGCGCAGCGCGCCGAGCTGGGCCTCAAAGAGGATGGATTTGCCGTCTTCACGTGCCTGCCGCAGCACCTTGCCGGTGTCGCAGATATAGGGCTTGATCATCTCGCACGCGTCATGCAGCCAGGCTTCGAGCTTCTCCATGGTGTAGGGCTCCGCGTGATAGACCTCGGTGAGGGTCAGGTTTTTCCACTCCATGAGCGCCTGTAAATGCGCGCGCAGCTTTTCCGGATAAAAGAGCTCGCCGGCGAGCACGGTCTTTTTCTGATATTTGTCGCTGTAAAACGGCGCGATGCCCTGCCGCGTGGAGCCGAATTTCTTATCGGCCAGCCGCGCTTCCTCGAGCGCGTCCAGGTCGCGGTGCCACGGCATGAGCAGAGAGGCGCGGTCGCTGATTTTCAGATTCTCCGGCGTGAGCGCAACGCCCTGCGCCATGACCATCTGCATCTCCGACCACAGGTTTTCGGGGTCGAGCGCAACGCCGTTGCCCAGAATATTCACAACGCCCGGGCGGAAAATGCCCGAGGGCAGCAGATGCAGGGCAAATTTGCCGAATTTATTGATCACCGTGTGGCCCGCGTTGCCGCCGCCCTGATAGCGCACGACCAGATCATAGTCATTGGTCAGCAGGTCGACCATGCGGCCCTTTCCTTCGTCGCCCCAGTTGATGCCGACGATCGCGCAGTTGCTCATTTTCATTCCTCATTCCTTTTAAAAATTATCAACAGTTTATAATTATAATAATATAAATAACAATCGTCAATAGGATGCGGACATTATTTTAAGATTCATAAAAAACGGACACGAAAGACAAACTGCCGTGCCCGTTTTTCGTTTATTTGTGATAAAGCTTTTTCGTCTGATAGCGCGGTTCGCAGGTGAGATTGATGCCGAGCTTGCGGTAAACGTCGAGATCGACCTGCGAAAGGATCACGGTGGAGTGCGCTTCGCAGCCGGCAAGATCCTTCACGGCGGCCAGCGCGCGCTTTGCGGCGGGATTCATATTTGCGCTCATGGACAGCGCGATCAGCGTTTCATCGGAATGCAGACGCGGGTTGTGGTTCTTGAGAATGCCGATTTTCAGCTTCTGGATCGGCTCGATAATTGACGGGTCGATCATCAGCAGGTCGTCCGGCAGACCGGCCAGATGCTTGACTGCGTTGAGCAGCGCCGCGGAGGACGCGCCGAGCAGGTTGGAGGTCTTGCCCGTGACGATCGTGCCGTCCGGCAGCTCGATCGCGACGGCCGGCTGCCCGCCGGTCAGCTCGCTTTTGATCAGCGCGGGGCGAATGACCGAGCGGTCCTCGACGCTGATGCCGGCCTGATTCATCAGGCTGATGATTTTGTCAACGGCTTCCTGCTTGCCGCGGCCCATGCGCAGGTCGTTCATCGCGGCAAAGTAGCGGCGGATGATTTCGGCCTTGGAGGCCTCGCGCGTCGCCTCGTCGTCGCAGATGGCATAGCCCGCCATGTTGACGCCCATATCCGTGGGCGAGCGATAGGGGCTCTTGCCTTCGATTTTTTCAAAAATGGCGTTGAGCACCGGGAAGACCTCAACGTCGCGGTTGTAGTTGACCGTCGTCACGCCGTAAGCTTCCAGATGGTAGGGGTCGATCATGTTCACGTCGTTCAGATCGGCCGTCGCCGCTTCATAGGCCAGATTCACGGGATGCTTGAGCGGCAGATTCCAGATCGGGAAGGTCTCGAATTTTGCGTAGCCGGCCTTGCTGCCGCGCTTGTTTTCATGATACAGCTGCGACAGGCAGGTCGCCATCTTGCCGCTGCCGGGGCCCGGCGCGGTGATCACGACCAGCGGGCGCGTGGTTTCGATGAATTCATTCTTGCCGTAGCCCTCGTCGCTGACGATATGGGATACGTTATAGGGATAGCCCTCGATGGGATAGTGCAGAAACACCTTCATGCCCAGCTGCTCGAGCTTGGTCTTGAAGGCCGACGCGGAGGGCTGACCGCTGAACTGCGAGAGCACGACGCTGCCCACGTAAAGCCCGGCGTCGCGGTAGCAGTCGATCAGGCGCAGCACGTCGATGTCGTAAGTGATGCCGAGGTCGCGGCGGATCTTGTTGTTTTCGATATCCGACGCATTGATGACGATGACGACCTCCACGTTGTCGGCCAGATGCTTGAGCATCTGCAGCTTGCTGTCCGGCGCGAAGCCCGGCAGCACGCGCGAGGCATGAAAATCGTCAAAGAGCTTGCCGCCGAATTCCAGATAGAGCTTGCCGCCGAATTCGTTGATGCGCTTGCGGATCTGCTCCGATTGCTTCTCGATGTAAAGCTGATTGTCAAATCCGATTTTTTTCATTGTTTCACCGCTCCCACACTCTCAATTCAAATATATATTATAGCGCATTCGGGCTGCCGACGCAAGGGATTTTTGCAGTTTTTTAAACAAAAAAGCATCCGGCTTCACACCGTTCGACGGAAAACCCGATGTGCTGCCGAATGCTTTTGATTCTGTTATTCTTCCGCCGGAATTTCTTCGTCCTGCGGAGCTTCCGGTTCTTCAGCGGCTTCCGCTTCCGGTGCGGGATCCTCGGGGGGCGGCGCGATCATAGCTTCCGGCAGCGGATCGATCAGCACGTCATCGGCAGGCGGTTCCTCGCTTGCCGGCGCGACCGGTTCCGCCGGTTCAAAGCCGTCGGTATCGAGCTCCACGAGCACCGGTTCCGCGTCTGCCGCGTCGATCAGGCCCTGCGCGTCGGTTTCGGATGCGCACAGGATATCCTCATCCGTGAGCACGATCGTGTCGGCCGCTGCGGCTGCCAGACGTTTTCTGCGTCTGCGCACAAGCAGCACCGCGCCGAACAGGCATACGATCGTTGCCGCCGTTGCGGCGCAGCCGATCAGCAGACCGCTCGGCAGGAAGCGGAAGGTCACCGTGTGCGTGCCGGCCTGCAGTTCGCAGCAAAGATAGGCGTCGCACAGCGCGACGTAATCATCCTTCGCGATCGACTTGCCGTCGATTTCGATCGTCCAGCCCTTGTCGTAGGGGATGGAGGTGAAGAGCAGGCTGTCTTTCTCTGCGGTCACGGTGCCGGTCAGCTTCGTTTCCTCAAAGGAGGACAGGTTCAGCGCGCGGCTTTGCAGGATCTGATAGCCCTCGTTGAGCTTGTCGTCGTCCACATACATCGGGAAGAAGTCGATATAGCCGTATTCCGCCTCGCTGATCGTGATATACACGCACACGCGCTCGTCTGGCTTGACGATGCCGAGATCGTAGATATAGGGCTCGTCCGTATTCTGGCTGGTCGTATCCTCCCGCCCCTCGCGTCCGAAGGTGATGGAATCGAATGCGGAGGAATTGACGTAGAGATAGCAGTGACGCTCCTCGGGAACGGAGAGATAGAAGGTCAGCTCGCCGTCGGGGCCGGTGCGGTTGAAGTAGATGTCGCCGGTGTCAAGCCCCGAGGTGATTTCATCCATATTGTAGTAGCCGATGTCGGTGATATCCATGCGGCCGAAAACGTCCATCACGCCGGTGGCGTATTCGAACCAGTCCGCCTGCACGGTGAAGGGGTTGGTCAGATTCGTGAACCATTCCTCCATGTCGGTGCTCACCGCCATGCCGATGGGCAGCCAGTATTTATTTTCGTAGGCGGTGAATTTGCCCACGGTCATCAGCTGCTCGTAATAGTCGTTTTCGAGCGTGACGTTGTCGTTGTTGTCCACAACGTATTTGAGCGAATGCATCATGTTGTAGACCGGCGTCTGCAGATAATAGGTGTAGCTGTTGATATAGTTGCCGTAAACGCCCAGATCGCTCTGCACGTTGGAAAGGCGCTCATAGGCCATGGAGGAGAAGGTGGAAATGCCGTTGTAGCCGTACCAGGAGGGATCCATGCGCGCGCGGTTATAAGTTAAATCCATGCGGTAGGCGTCGCTGCCTTCGCGCTCGTCGAGCAGCGTTTTCAGCGCGCGGAAATCCGCGTAGTCGCCCGCGTAATTCTGCTTTTTCTGATCCATGCTGTAGCGGTCGGTATTTGCGCAGGAGATTTCACCGATCACGCAGCAGAGCATCAAAACGGCCAGTGCCGAGCGCATATATTTATCGTTGCGCATGATCGCAAAGACCAGGCAATAAGTTATGGCAAAAATCAAGCTGAGCAGCACGGTCTGCTCGCTGACGTTCTTCGAGCCGATCTTCTGAATGAGAATGATCGCAAACACCAGCGCGACGCCGACGCCGAGGATCTCCTTGCCCGAGAATTCCTTCAGCCGCACAAAGGCTTTATAGGCGAGCGTGAGCAGGATGAAGCAATACATGAAGGAGAAGCGGTACGGCAGGTCGTTCGGATAGTGGAAGCCGTGCCAGATATAATTGAGAATATTGATATTGAAGCTGAAATAGAAGATGCCCAGCAGCGCGACGTTCGCAACCTTTTCGCGGATGGGAATGGTCTTCGAGAAGAGATAGAGCGGCACGAGCATGATCGTGCCGATGCCGCAGTAGACATTCGGCAGCACGTCCTCGCCGCTGCTGCGGATCGTGGGCGCGACGCTCGCGAGGTGATTCGCAAGGAAATCAAAGATCGAGAAATAGGAATTATACTGCGACGGGAAGGTGCCGGAGGTCGCCGAGCAGTTGCGCAGCATCAGATAGGTCGGAATCAGCGAGCAGGCCGCAAGTCCGGCCGCCGAAAGGCTCGCGAGCGCGAAGGTGCAGCCGCTTTTGAGCAGGATGCTGCCCTTGAAGCGGTCCGCCAGACGGATCACGCGGTTGCCCTCCATATCGAGCGTATAGGGCGTGTCGTCGTCGAGCGTCGTGATATCATAATTGGAAAAATAATAAATAATAAAATAAATAACGGAGAAAACGCAGGTCATATACCCCATATAATAATTGGAAAGCAGGGTCATGGCCAGCGCCGCGATATAAATGACGGGCTTGCGCTTGTGGATGATGCGCTCGATGCCGAGCATGACAAGCGGGAAATAGACCATCGCGTCCATCCACATGACGTTCCAGTAATAAGCGACGAAGTAGCCGCACATGGCATAGAGAATGCCGAAGGCCGCCGAGGTGAAATCATGCCGGTGATGGGAGCGCTTGAGATAATAGGTGAAGGCGCAGGCGGAAAGCGCCGCCTTGACAATGATCATTGCCGCGATGGCTTCGGGCATATTCTCATGGCCGAGCAGAAGAATGAGGATCGCGGCGGGGGAGGAAAGATAATTGAAATAGTTGCCCAGGAACGGCGAGCCCAGACCGGTCTGCCACGAATAGAATAAGCTCTTGAGCTGCGTGACGCGGTCATACAGCTCCGCGAACAGCGGGCCGTACTGATGATAGAGGTCCATGCGCAGGATCGTGGAATCTCCAAACGGGAACAGCCCGAAGCAATAGCAAACGAGCATCATGATCCCGACTGTGCACAGCGCGGAGATCCAGCAATAGCGCTGATCATAAAACAGGCGCCGCAGGAGCGTGCGTTTCGGCGCGGTTGAAACCGTCTGATCCATAAAATTCCCTCCACAGAGAATATCATTACAAAATATATTAGGTTTACTATACCATAACTACCTATATAATTCAAGTAAAAAAACTGTAAACTCCGCGCATTCGCCGGTTCTACCGACGGACAAGGTGCATATATATTGGATGAGAGGTGATCCTGCCGTGCGCGACGCCGCATTTGAATCGCTGGTCTGCCAGCTCACGCCGCCGCTGCAGCGGCTGTTGTCCGCGCTCCCGCCGGAGATCTGCGCGCGTGTGCGGGAGGTGCGTATCCGCATCGACCGGCCGGTCTGCATCGTGCTCGAGGACGGCGTGCAGTTTCTCAGCCGCTCCGGCGCCTGCCGTTCGCTGCCTGCCGGCGCGTTGACAATGAATGCCGCCGCGTTTGATGCGCTGTTTCAGAAGCTCTGCGGATATTCCGTCCACAGCGCGCAGGCCGCGATCTGCGCGGGATTCCTGACGCTGCCCGGCGGTCATCGCGTGGGTGTGGGCGGCAGAGCGGTTATGCAGAATCATGCAGTGACAGCCGTGAAGGAGATCGGCGCGCTCGCGCTGCGCGTTGCGCGCGAATTCCCCGGCAGCGCGGAATCGCTGATGGCCGAAACCAACAACGGCACAGCCTCGCTGATCCTCGCAGGACCCCCGGTCAGCGGCAAAACGACGCTGCTGCGCGATCTGGCGCGGCTGCTCGGCAGCGAACGCGGCGGCTATAAAAAGGTGCTGCTGTGTGATGAACGCGGCGAGCTGGCGGCCGTTCATAACGGCGTGCCGCAATTTCGCATCGGCGTCAACACCGACGTGCTGTCCGGTTATCCGAAGCTGGCGGCCATCGAGATCGCGACGCGTTCCTTTTCGCCGGATTACATCATTCTGGACGAAGTGGCAACGCAGGAGGAAGCGCGGGCGATCGCGCAGGCGGTCAACTGCGGCGTGCGCTTTGCGCTGAGCATTCACGCGGATTCGGCTGAATCGCTGCGGCATAAACCGCAGCTGCTCCGCCTGCTGAGAACCGGCGAATTCCCGCGCGTCGTGCTGCTGTCCGCGCGACCGGTCGGCGCCGCTGCCGCGCGATTTGACGCGCAAGCGCTGCTTGAATAGCGTGATCGGCGGCGCGCTGCTGGGCTGCGGCTTTGCCCTCGGCGGCTTTGCGCTCGTCGCCTTGCAGCAACAGCGCGTTGCCTGTTTGCAGGCGCTTGGGCTGATGCTCTCGATCCTGCAAGGGCGTCTGCGTTACCTTTGCCCGCCAGTCGATGTTCTGTTGGAATCGCTTTGCTCAAACGCATCTCTGCAGAAGCTTTTGTTTTTGCCGGACTGTCTGGAAGCCCTGCGCGGCGGCACGCCGTTTGCAGCAGCGTGGACGGATGCGATTCATCGTGACGCGCTCCTGCGTTCGATGCCGGAAACGGCTTCACTGCTCTCTTCGCTCAGCGCAACGCTCGGCGCTGTGGATGTGCAGGGGCAGCTGGATTACTGCGCGCAGATTGCTTCGCAGCTGGAAATGCAGCTGCAGCGAGCGGAGCAGCGGCTCGCGCGCAATTCCCGGCTGTTTCCGCCGCTCGGTCTGCTGCTCGGCGCGTTTGCCGCCCTGATGCTGATATACTGATTTGAGGTGATGCGCATTGGATGTGACGATCGTGGTCAAAATCGCGGCGGTCGGCATCGTCGTCGCGGTGCTCAATTCCATTTTGTCCCGCGCCGGGCGTGAGGATTACGCGATCCTGACGATTCTGGCCGGGATCGCCGCGGTGCTGATGCTGCTCCTGCCGCGTCTGACACAGCTGCTTGATTCCGTGCAGGCGCTGCTGGACTTCTGATGGAGCTTCTGCGTCCTGCGGCGGCCGCGATTCTGACGCTGCTGCTGTATGCGCTTCTGCGTCAGCTGCGCCCGGAATTTGCGCCGACGGTGTTGCTGGCCGGTATCTGTCTGATTCTGCTGTCGGCTGCCGCGCAAATGACCGGTTTGATTGCAGAAACGCGCGCCATGCTGCAGACGGCAGGCGTCGCGCCCGCGTCCGTATCGATCCTGCTGCGCGCTTTGGGCGTCTGCATCGTCACGCAGCTTGCCGCTGATCTTTGCCGCGATCACGCAGCGTCCGCGCTCGCCACAGCCCTGGAGCTGGTCGGCCGCTTCAGCGCCTTGCTGCTCGCACTTCCGTTTCTGCGCGACGTGCTGGCAATCGCCACGGAGATGATGCATGGTTGAATGCTCTGCGATAATTGAAGATAACGCGTCGCTCCTGTCCGCTGCTTCGGAAAGCACGGGCTATGGCGCATGGATCGAACAGCTGCCGCAAGCCGCAGAAGAAGCGTTCCGTAAGCTTTCGATTGATCCGACGGACGCGCAGTCACTGGTGGACGTCACGCCCGGCGCAGTGCTCGGTCTGCTTCGGGATATGTTTCAGGTGCAGTGGCAGACGCCGCTGCGCACCTGCCTGCAGGTTTGCGGCGCGATGCTGCTGACGGCGATCTGCGCGGCGCTTTTGCAAAGAAAGAATCAGTCCGAGCAATTGCTCACGATGATCGGCGGCGCGCTGCAGCTGGTGCTGCTTTACGGCGGGGTCGCCGGGATGCTGCGCGACGGCGCGGGCGCGATCGCGGCCTGCACTGCGTTTGAAAAGGCGAGTATTCCCGTGCTGGCCGTGCTGCTCACGCTCAGCGGCAAACCAGCGGCGGCGCTCTCTCTGCAAGGCGCGGCGTTCACTGCGGCGCAGGTGCTGGAATCCTTTGCGGCGGAAGCGGTCGTCCCGTTGGCCTCCGCGCTCGGCGCTGCCGGTCTGATCGGCGCGCTGTTCGGTGATCCGCGGATCTCCATGCTGGCGTCGGATGGGAGAAAACTTCTGCTGCGACTGTTTGCCGCCGCTGCAGGTTTATTTGCCGGATTTCTTTCACTCAAGGCCGTGATTGCCTCGTCCGTCGACGGGCTGGCTGTGCGCGGCGTAAAGCTCGCCGGCAGCTTTCTGCCTGTGGTCGGCAGCGCCGTCGGTGAGGCCTATACGGCGGCGATCGGCGCGTTTGCGCTGCTGAAAAACTCCGCCGGAGTCGTTCTGATTGCGGCGCTCCTGTTTCTCTGCCTGCCCGTACTGCTGCGTCTGGGCGTCTGGATCGCCGCGCTGCGCATTGCCGGCTGCTTCGGCCTGCTGATCGACGCGGCGGGTCGGGAAATCGCGCAGATCACGGCGGATCTGCTCTCCGCGTTTCTGGCCGTGATCGTGATGAGCCTGATCGTCTGCGCCGTGACTGCCGGGCTGACCGTGCTGATCGGAGGCCTCGCATGACAGCGCTGCGCGGCTGGCTCTTCGGCGTGACTGTCGCCGCGTTTGCGGCCGCGCTCATTGAGCTGATGAACGTGCGCATGGAGATGAAGAAAACGATGCGCATCGTCACTGGCCTGTTTCTGCTGTCCGTTCTGACCGCGCCGCTGGCCGGCCTGCACGCATCGGATTTGCAGCGTTCTTTTCAATGGAACGGCCATTCGTCGATCGAGCAGCAAGCGCATTCATCGGCGCAGGACGCGCTGGAAGCCGTCTGGCAAACCGCGCTGGAAACTGCCGTTTACAATATTGCGCAGGCATCGGAACTGCCGGTTTCGGGTGTTCTCGTTGACGCGCAGAACGACGCCGACGGCTGCATAAATATTCAGTCCGTCACTGTATATACAACCTGCGGCGATCCGGCGCGCCGCGCGTCCTTTGCCGCAGCGCTGGAGGAAAAGCTCGGCTGCCCGTCGACCGTAGTATTGGATGATAAGAATGAAGCAATGGATGGAACGTCTGCGTGACGTTTATCAGAACGCGGCGGCGGTGTTCCGATCAAACCGGCGGCTTGCGCTCACGGCGGGTTTGCTGCTGCTCGGCCTGCTTGCGCTGCTGATCAGCGCGCTGCAGCCGCAGGAGCGCGGGGAAACCGACCCGGTGAATGAAACCTCCGTTTCGGTGCAGGATTACGCGCAGGACATCGAAGACCGCCTGACTGCGCTGCTTTCCGAAATCGAAGGCGTCGGGCATGTGCAGGTGATGGTCACGCTCGAAAGCGGCAGCGAACGCTATTATCTGTCCAATAAGGACAGCGGTCAGTCGTCGGATTCAGGCGGGCGTTCAAGCGCGGATGCACGCGAGGAATATGTGATCATTCGCAGCGGCTGCGAGGAGCAGGGGATCCTGGTCAAGGTGGCGGAGCCGGAAATCCGCGGCGTCGCCGTGGTCTGCAGCGGCGGGGATGACCCGCAGGTGCAGGCGCGTGTCGTGGATGCCGTGTCTGCGCTGCTGCATCTGAGCAGTGCGCGCATCAGCGTGCAGAAATGGAAAAACGGCAGCGACAGCGCTGAATAAATATACAATGAAAAACAGGGGAGGATCCGCATGATCATAAAGAAACGACAGCTTCTGATGGCGACGCTCGTGCTCGCGCTCGCCGCAGCCGTCTTTGTCAACTGGTATTACACCCGCCCGAGCGTGTCCACCGCGGCAAACGCCGAATCGACCACGCAGGCACAAGCGCAGGACGCGGCCAATCTCGGCGACGCGCGCTATGTGATCGCAACGGACGTGACGCTCGCACAGGAGGAATCGACCGATTATTTTGCCGCCGCAAGGCTGCGCCGGCGCACCGCGCATGATGAAGCCGCGGAAACGCTCAACGACGTCATCAAGGACGAAAGCGCCGATCCCGACGCGGTCAAGGCTGCCACAGTAAAACTGCAGGCGCTCGCGGATACGCTCGTGCGCGAGGGCGATCTCGAAAACATGATCACCGCAAAGCTGGACTGCGACTGCCTGGTGATTCTCAACGGCGAACAGGCGGAGGTCATCGTGCCCAAGGGCGCGCTGGACGCGGTTTCGGTTGTGAAAATCCGGGAACTCTGCGTCAATCACGCGGATTGCACGCCCGCGTCCGTGACGATGACAGAATTAAATAATTAAAAATAAAAATAGATATTGTATCTTTCGCGCAAAGATGCTATAATAATGCATCATAGACTTCAATGCGCGGAGGCGGCCATGACCAGAAAAGAAGAACGTGAGCAGGCGTTCATCCTGCTTTTTGAAAAATCCTTTCATCCCGACAGCGATCTTGACAGCTTGTATGATCTTGCGCTGGAGGATGCCGTGATCGGTGAGAGTGACTTTGCGAAACAGCTGTTTTTCCGCACCTGGGAGGCGCATGAAGCGATCGACGCTTGCATTGAGCGCAGCTCCCGCAACTGGAAGATCAGCCGGATTTCCAAGGTGGCTCTTGCCGTTTTGCGTCTTGCGGTGTGCGAGATTCTCTACTTTGATGAGATTCCCGAGAAGGTGTCTGTCAATGAAGCGGTGGAGCTGAGCAAGAAATACGGCGCGAGCGATGATTCCTCTTTTGTCAACGGCGTGCTCGGCGCTGTGCTGCGGAGCCGTGACGAATGAACGCGCTCGGGATTGACACAAGCAATTATACCACCTCCTGCGCCTTATATGGCGCGGAGGCTTTTCGCCATGAACGGCGGCTGCTGCCCGTCAAACCCGGGGAGCGCGGCATCCGGCAAAGCGACGCGGTGTTTCACCATACGCAGCAGCTGCCCGCGCTGATGGAATCGCTGCTTGCCGACGCCCACGGCCAGATCGAAGCTGTCGGCGCATCCGCAAGGCCGCGCGACGTTGAAGGCTCCTACATGCCCTGCTTTACCGTCGGCAGCGGCGCGGCGCGATCGATTGCAGCCGCGCTCGGCATTCCGGTGTATCTGTTTTCCCATCAGGCCGGGCATCTGGCTGCCGCGCTCGTTTCCACCGGCCGCACGGAGCTGCTGCGTCAGCCGTTCATCGCATTTCATGTTTCCGGCGGCACCACGGAAGCGCTGCTTGTCCGCCCCGACGATCAAACGGTGTTCTCCTGTGAACTGCTCGGCGCGACGGAGGATCTGAACGCCGGTCAGGTGATCGATCGCACGGGCGTGCGCCTCGGTCTGCAGTTTCCCTGCGGGCCCGAACTTGAAAAACTCGCCGCGCAAAGCACACGGGACTTCCATCCGAAGGTCTGCGTGCGCGGCGGCAATTGCAGCCTTTCGGGGCTGGAGAATCAATGCGGCGCCATGCTGGCAAACGGTGAAGCCCCGGCGGATATCGCGCGGTACTGTCTATCGTTTGTCGCTGAAACGCTTTTGCGCATGACGAAGCACGCGGTGGAAGCAGCCGGCGATCTGCCGCTGCTCTTTGCGGGCGGCGTGATGTCGAATCAGCTCATCCGCGCCGCAATTCTGAATGCGTATCCGGCGTATTTCGCTTCGCCCGCGCTTTCCTGCGACAATGCCGTGGGCGTCGCCGCGCTGACGTACTGGAAGAAAGAGGGTGCGGTATGAGCGGCGTTGTGCTCACGGTTTCGCAACTGAACCGCTATGCGAAATCCCTGCTTGACGGCGACGCGAAGCTGCAGTCCGTCTTTGTGCAGGGCGAGATTTCCAATTTTACCAATCATTATCGCACCGGTCATTACTATATGACGATCAAGGATGAGGATGCGGCGATCCGCGCGGTCATGTTCCGCAGTGCGAATACCCGGCTGCGCTTCATGCCGGAAAACGCGATGCGCGTGATCATTCGCGGGCGCGTGAGCATCTTTGAACGGGACGGGCAGTATCAGCTGTATATCGACGATATGCAGCCGGACGGCGCGGGCGCGCTGAGTCTGGCCTTCGAGCAGCTGAAGGAAAAGCTCGGCGCGGAAGGGCTCTTTGCCCCCGAGCGCAAGCGGCCGATTCCCGCCATGCCGGCGCGCGTGGGTGTTGTCACCTCGCCGACCGGCGCAGCGATTCATGATATTATCCAGGTCCTCTCCCGCCGTTTTCCGCTCACGGAGCTCGTGCTTTGTCCGGTTGCCGTGCAGGGCGCGTCCGCAGCGCCGCAGATCGCGGACGGCATCGCCCGCATGAATGCGCTGCAGGCGGCGGACGTGCTGATCGTCGGGCGCGGCGGCGGCTCGGTTGAGGATTTGTGGGCGTTCAATACAGAAACAGTCGCGCGTGCCGTTGCGGCAAGCGAGATCCCGGTGATTTCCGCCGTCGGGCATGAAACGGACGTGACGATCTGCGATCTGGTCGCCGATCTGCGCGCGCCCACGCCCTCTGCGGCAGCGGAGCTTGCCGTGCCGGATCAGAATGAGCTGCGCGGCTTGCTGGGCGGTCAGGTGCTGCGCATGCACAAAGCGGCGCAGGACAAGCTCAAGCTCTCGCGCAACACGCTGCAGCTGCTGCAGCTGCGGCTCGAACGCAGCGGCCCGCAGCATCAGCTGGATGATCTGCGCATGCGCTGCGACAAAGCCGTCATGGCGCTGGATACCGCAATTTCATCGAATCTTGCATCGCGGCAGGCGCGTTTGGCGGCCCTGTGCGCGAAACTTGATGCGATGCGTCCGCTGCGCATTCTCGCGAGCGGCTACAGCGTCGCGCAAAAAGACGGAAAGATTCTCACCGACGCGGCGGCGCTCGCGCCGGGCGACCGTGTGACGGTGCGCCTGAGCCGGGGCGGGTTCGCGTGTGAAGTGACTGAAATAAAGGATGATGCCGAATGGAAGAACTGAATTATGAGCAGGCCGTGCAGCGCCTGGAAGCGATCGTTCAGAAGCTGGAGGGCGGCCATCTGCCGCTGGAAGAGATGATGGCGCTCTATGAAGAAGGCTCTGCGCTCGCGGTGAAATGCGCAAAGCAGCTCGACGCCGCGCAGCTGAAAATCACGGAGCTTGCCGAAAAAGGGGAGGCGTCCGCCGATGCCTGACGCTCGAATGGCCGACTATCTCGCCATGATCAATGACGGACTGGATGCGGCGCTTTCGCCTGCTGCCTTTTCCGGTGAAGATTCCGCAGGTCTAAGTGAAATGCTCAAGGCCATGCGCTATTCCGTCGCCGACGGCGGCAAACGCATCCGTCCGGTGCTGACGCTGGAATTCTGCCGTCTGTGCGGCGGCGATCCGCGCGACGCGCTGCCGTTTGCGCTGGCTGTCGAAATGGTGCACACCTATTCGCTGATCCACGACGATCTGCCCTGCATGGATGACGACGCGCTGCGGCGCGGCAAGCCGTCGAGTCATATTGTGTTCGGCGAGGCAAACGCCCTGCTGGCCGGGGACGCGCTGCTGACCTTCGCCTTTGAAACCGCGCTTTCCGCGCCCGTGGATCCCGCAATCAAAGCGGAAGCCGCGCTTCTGCTCGCGAAAGCCGCGGGCTGTGCCGGTATGATCGCCGGGCAGGTGATGGATCTTCAGAATGAAGGCCGCCGCGCTTCGCTCGTCGATGTGCGGGAAACGGACAGGCGCAAAACCGGCGCGATGATCCGCGCGGCCGCAGAGATCGGCTGTGTGGCTGCCGGCGGGTCCGCTGCGCAGCGCAAGGCCGCTGTCGACTATGCTCAAGCGCTGGGGCTGGCGTTCCAGATCGTGGATGATATTCTGGATGTGACCGGCGACGCCGCAACGCTCGGCAAGCCGATCGGCAGCGACAATGACAATCAGAAATCCACCTATGTTTCTCTGCTCGGGCTCGCGCAATCGCAGGCGCTGGCCGATGATCTGACGCGGCAGGCAGAGGACGCATTATCAATTTTCGGAAGTGAGTGTGCTTTTCTCAAGGCGCTGGCCGCAAGGCTCGCTGCGAGAACAAACTGATATGGATACTTCGATTTTATCAACGATCCGGCAGCCATCGGATGTGAAAAAACTGCCGGAGGAATCGCTCGACGCACTGTGTCAGGAGATCCGGGAAATGCTGATCGACACCGTTTCCCGCACAGGCGGGCATCTGGCCTCCAATCTCGGCACGGTCGAGCTGACGGTTGCGCTTTATAAATGCTTCAATCCGCCCGAGGATACGATTGTCTGGGACGTGGGCCATCAGGCCTATGCCCACAAGCTCCTGACCGGGCGCGCGGCACAGTTTGATACGCTGCGCACCGAGGGCGGCATTTCCGGCTTTGTACGGCCGGATGAAAGCGTCTACGACAGCTTTTATGAAGGACATGCCGGCGTTTCGGTTTCGCAGGCGGCCGGCGTCGCCGCCGCCAACAGCATCAAGGGCAACAAGAATTTCGCGGTGGCCGTGATCGGCGACGGCTCCTTCGGCAACGGCATGGTCTATGAAGCGCTCAATCACGCCGGCGCGTCCAAGCAGCGGCTGATCGTGATTCTCAACGAAAACGAAATGTCGATTTCGCAAAACGTCGGCTCCATGGCGAAATACCTCGCCACCGTGCGCGCGAAGCCGAAATATTACCGCCTGAAAGCCGGCACGGAAAAGCTGCTCAATAAGATCCCCATTGTCGGCAGACGCTTTTCCATGCATGTGTTCAAGCTCAAATCCGTTTTGAAAAATATGCTGTATTCCAGCTCGTTTTTCGAGTATCTCGGCTTTAAATACATCGGCCCGATCGACGGGCACAATATCCCGCTCATGTGCGAGGCCATGCAGAGCGCGCGTCTGGCCGCCTGCCCGGTGCTGCTGCACGTGAACACCATCAAGGGCAAGGGCTACGATTTCGCGGAAAACGCGCCGGAGAAATTCCACGGCATTTCGAAATTCGACGTCAACACGGGCGAGCCGATCACAAGCGGCGAGAGCTTTTCGTCGCAGTTCGGCGCGGCGCTGTGCGCGTTTGCGTCCAAGGATAAGCGCATCTGCGCGCTGACTGCCGCCATGTCGCTCGGCACCGGGCTCGATCAGTTCAAAAAAGAATTTCCGAACCGCTTTTTTGACGTCGGTATCGCCGAGGAGCACGCCGTGACCTTTGCCTCCGGCCTTGCCGCGGCGGGGATGCTGCCGGTCTTTGCCGTGTATTCCACCTTCCTGCAGCGCTGCATGGATCAGCTCGTGCATGACGGCGCATTGCAGCGCAGACGCATGGTGATCGCCGTGGATCGCGTCGGCTTTGTCGGCGAGGACGGCGAAACGCATCAGGGGCTTTATGACGTGCCGATGCTGCGCGGCATTCCGCACCTGACGATCTTTGCGCCTGCCACGTATGAAGAACTTAACTGGGCTCTGTATCGCGCATTTTATAAAGAAGCGACGCTGAGCGTGATCCGCTATCCGCGCGGCTGTGCAGCTTTGCAGCTGACCGACGCGCAGCCGGCGCCCTGGCTCGAAGACGGACCGGACGGCGCGCAGCTTTGTCTGGTTTCCTACGGCCGTGTACGCGCGTCTGTAACGGAAGCCGCGGCGCGTCTGCGTGCGGACGGATTCACCGTGAAGGTGCTCTCTTTGCTGCAAATCCGGCCTTTGCCCGCGGACGCCGTGCGTGCAGCCGCATCCTGCGGCGCGGTGCTCTTCTTTGAGGAGGGCGCGCAGTCCGGCGGCGTCGGCGAAGCCTTCGGCGCGCAGCTGCTCGAAAACGGCGCTGCCTGCCGCTATCAGATCACGGCGGTCGACGATCAGTTCGTCGCGCACGCTTCTGTCCCGGCGCTACTTCATCGCTACCGTCTGGATGCAGACGGTGTGAAATCCGCCGCGCGGGAGGTGCTTTCGCGTGAGTGAGAAACTGCGCCTTGACGTCGCCGTGTTTGAACGCGGACTTGCCGAGACCCGTGAAAAGGCGAAGGCGCTGATCATGGCCGGCAGCGTCTACGTCAACGGGCAAAAGGCGCTTAAAGCCGGCGCGACGGTCAAAGAAGACGACGCGATTGAAGTGCGCGGCGCGCAGAATCCCTACGTCAGCCGCGGCGGGCTCAAGCTCGAAAAAGCCATGACTTCATTCGGCCTTACACTGGACGGCTGCGTGTGCATGGATATCGGCGCGTCGACCGGCGGCTTTACGGACTGCATGCTCGCGTACGGCGCGGTCAAGGTCTACGCCATCGACGTCGGCTACGGGCAGCTGGCCTGGAAGCTGCGCTGCGATCCGCGCGTGGTCAATCTCGAGCGCACGAATTTCCGTTACGTTACGCGCGAACAAGTGCCGGAGGAGATCGATTTCGCCTCTGTGGACGTGTCGTTCATTTCGCTGCGCCTGATTCTGCCTGTGCTGCAGACGCTCCTTGCCGATGACGGCCGTGCCGTGTGCCTGATCAAGCCGCAGTTTGAGGCTGGCAGAGAAAACATCGGCAAAAAGGGCGTGGTGCGTGACCGCGCGGTGCATACGGATGTGATCCGGCAGATCACGGACTTCGCCGCGTCGAACGGATTCGCCGTGCTGGATGTTGACTATTCACCGATCAAAGGCCCGGAAGGGAATATCGAATATCTGATGTATCTGCAGCGCGACGCGGGCGGCGGGATCCGTTGGGACGGCACGCCCGAAGCGCTCGTTGCCGCTTCGCACGAAGCGCTCGATCATGACAGCGGAAGGGGGAAAACCGAATGATTGCCGCGCTTTTGCCGAATCTGACGCGCAGGGAAGCGCCTGCGGTCACGGTGCGCATCTGCGCGCAGATGCAGCACCTCGGCGCCGTTTGTTATCTGCCCTCCGACCTGCGGGAAGCGTTGCCGGAGGCGCCCGCGCCGTTTCTGCCGCAGGAGGAAGCGATCGACGCCTGCGACGTTGTGATTGCCGTGGGCGGCGACGGGTCGATCATCCACGCCGCAAAGCAGGCAGCCGTCCGCCGCAAGCCCGTGCTCGGCATCAACGCCGGCAGACTTGCATTTATGGCGGGGCTCGAAGAAAACGAGCTCGATCTCCTCTCCAGACTGATCGACGGCGATTATGTGCTCGACCGTCGGCTGATGCTGCGCATGCGCGTGCTGCGCGGCGAGCAGGAACTCGCAAGCGATATCTGCATCAACGACTGCCTGATCACCAATGAAGAAAAGCAGCGCATGACCACAATCGCACTTTCGCTCGACGGCAGCGTGTTCAATAACTATCTGTGCGACGGCGTATTGATTTCCACGCCCACCGGCTCCACGGCCTATTCGCTCTCCGCCGGCGGCCCGATCGTCGACCCGGAGCTCGAAAGCATCCTGCTCACGCCCATCTGCCCGCATTCTCTGGTGGATCGCTCGCTGATCTTTATGCCGGATGCGAAAATTTCCGCCGCTTCGGCAGAAGGCAACGTGCTCTGCGTTTCGGCGGACGGGCTGGAACCTGTCCGGCTCCTGCCTGACAGCTGCGTGGAGATTTCCCGCGCGGAATACACCGCGGATTTCATCCGCATCAAATCGGATAATTTCATCGACATTCTTTATAAAAAACTTGCGCAGCGGCGCTGAACGCTGCGGAAAGGACGGAAGACATCGTGAAAAAAAGAAGGCATGAAGCGATCCTGCGCATCATCGAGCGCTATCAGCTTTCCACACAGTCCGAATTGCTCGAAAAACTGCGCGAGGAGGGCTTTGATACCACGCAGGCGACGATCTCCCGCGATATCAAGGATCTGCGCCTGATCAAAAAAACCGATGAGCTCGGCAGAAGCTGCTATGCCGCCGACAGCGGCGAAGCGGACGAGCTGCTCGGCAAATACCGCAGCATCTTTGCGCATTCCGTGATCAACGCGGATTTTGCGGGCAACACCGTTGCGATCAAATGCTACAACGGCATGGCGCAGGCGGCCTGCGCTGCGCTGGACGCGATGCGCTGGGAGGGGCTGGTCGGCACGCTCGCCGGCGACGACACGATCTTCGCGCTTTGCAGAAACGCCGAGAAGGCCGAAAACATGATGCAGACGATCAACGCGATCGTCAACGGATAACAAAGCGATGCTGACGGAACTGACCATTCAGAATATTGCCGTGATCGAGCGCGCGGAGCTCTCGTTTGACCGCGGGCTGAATGTGCTTACGGGCGAAACCGGCGCGGGCAAATCCATCGTGATCGACGCGATCAACGCCGTGCTCGGCGAGCGCACCTCTCGCGAGCTGATCCGCACGGGCGCCGCGTCTGCGAAGGTCACCGCGCTGTTTACGGCGGTCTCCCCGCAGATTCTCGCGCTCCTTGACGCGCATGAGATCGATCAGTCGCCGGACGGCTCTGTGCTCATCACGCGCACGCTGCAGGCCTCCGGGCATTCCTCCTGCCGCATCAACGGCTGCCCCGTGACCGCCGCACAGCTGCGAGAGATCGGCGGCGGGCTGATCAACATTCACGGGCAGCAGGACGGGCAGGCGCTGTTGCAGCCGGAGCGGCACTGCGGTTATCTCGACGCATTGGCCGGCAACGAAGCGCTGCGCGAGGAATATAAAACAGCGTTTCATGCCCTGATCGGCGTCAAAAAAGAGCTTGACGCGCTTTATGACAGCCGTGACGACAAAGCGGCGCGGCTGGATTATCTGAATTATGTGATTGAAGAAATCGAGCAGGCGCGCGTGCAGCCCGGCGAGCGGGACGCGCTCACAAGAGAAAAAGCGCTGCTTTCCAACAGCGGAAAAGTGGTAAAAGCACTCCAGAATGCCTGCGCCGCGCTCGCGGAGGATCGCGGGCTGATTGCCGGCGCGCAGGATTGCGCCGCGGCCATGGAGCAGGCTGCGCAGTTCTATGACGACGCGAAACCGACGGCCGAAAAGATGCGCGGGCTCGCGTTTGAGCTCGGCGACTGCCTCGCGGATGCCCGCAGACTGGCCGACAGCGTCGTTTACGATCCCGCCCGGCTCAATGAAATCAGCGAGCGCCTGGATCAGCTGTTTCGCCTGTCCGCAAAATACGGCGGCGATGAGGACGCGATCCTGCAAACGCTCAATGACGCCGTCGCGGAGCGCGGCAAGCTCGAAGTTTCGGACGCGCGCATTGCGCAGCTCGAGCAGCAGCTTTACGCTTTGTCCGATCAGGTGAAAACGCTTGCGGCGAAGCTTACGGACAGCCGCATGACCACAGCCGGGCGGTTTGAAACGGCTGTGATGGAGGAGCTGCGGTTCCTCGATATGCCGAAGGTGTCGTTCGTCGTGCAGCGCAGGGAAGCGCCGCTTTCCTCCCGCGGAGGCGACGCAATCGAATTCCTGATCAGCGCGAATCCCGGTCAGACGCCGCGCCCGATTGCCAAAATCGCCTCGGGCGGCGAGCTCTCGCGCATCATGCTGGCCATCAAGAATGTGCTGGCCGACGCCGATCCGGTCGCAACGCTGATCTTTGACGAGATCGATACCGGCGTGAGCGGTTCCGCGGCGGAGAAGATCGCGCGCAAGCTCGAGCAGCTCTCCAACGGGCGGCAGATCATCTGCGTGACCCACCTCGGGCGCATTGCCGCGCAGGCGGACCGCCACATGCTGATCACCAAAAACGTGACGGATACCGCAACCTATACGGAAATTACAGTGCTTGATACAGAAGGCCGCGCCCGCGAAATCGCGAGGATTCACGCAGGCGAGGGCGTCACGCAGCTGCAGATCGATTCTGCGCGTGAGCTGCTGCTTCAGGCGGAAAGAGAGAAGGAACAGATATGAAAATCGGCGTTTGTACCGGAACGGACCTCGAACGCATCCGCATTGCGAAAGAAGTCGGTTTCGATTATGTGGAATCCCATTGTCAGAATCTCGTCAAGGCCTCGCTCGCGGAGCTCGACGCCATGACTGCGATCGGCATCCCGATCCTGACGGCGAACTGCTTTATCGGTTTGCCCGTGGTCGGGCCGGATCGTGACGACGCGGCGATCAAGCGCTATCTGGAGGATTTGTTTGCCCGCGCGGAAGCGGTCGGCATCGGCTGCCTGGTCTTCGGCTCCGGCGGTGCGCGTTCGCATCCGGACGGCATGTCGCCCGCAGAAGGGCTTGCGCAGGTGGAATCCTTCCTGCGCGATCTGGTGCTGCCTGTGGCGGAGCGCTGTCAGATGCACGTTGTGATCGAGCCGCTGCGCCGGCAGGAATGCAACTGCATCAACCTCGTCTCCGAGGGTGCGGCGCTCGCCGCGAAGATCGGCTCGCCCTATCTCGGCGTGCTGGCCGACGTGTTCCATATGATCGAGGGAGTCGAGCCGCTCGACAGTCTGCCGCAATATAAAGACCTTCTGCTCCACGTGCACACCTCCAACCCGACGCCGGATCCCGCGCTCGGCCCGAACCGCACCTATCCGAAGAAAGCCGACGCCTTCCGTCAGGCGGACTTCCTGCTGCCTGCGATTGCGGCCGGCGCTGAAACCTGCTCGATTGAAGCGGGCGTGATCGATTTCGCCGCTGACGCGCAGGAGGCGCTGGAAGTGCTGCGGGAATACCGCGATTTATAATTGAAAATTTACGAAGCAGCAACGCTGTTTCGATGAGCAAAACATTGATTGAAAGGATGTATCCCCATGCAAATTTATGAAGAACTCGTTGCGCGCGGCCTGATCGCGCAAGTGACCGATGAAGCGGAGATCCGCGAGCTGATCAACAGCGGCAAGGCCGTGTTCTATATCGGCTTTGATCCCACGGCGGACAGCCTGCACGTCGGCCATTTCATGGCACTGTGCCTGATGAAACGCCTGCAGATGGCCGGCAACCGCCCGATCGCCCTGCTCGGCGGCGGCACGGGCCTGATCGGCGACCCCTCGGGCAAAACAGATATGCGCAAGATGCTCACAAAGGAAACGATCGAGCACAATATCGCCTGCTTCAAAAAGCAGATGAGCCGCTTTATTGAATTCGGCGAGGGCAAGGCGATGCTGGTCAACAATGCGGACTGGCTGCTCGATATGAATTATATCGACATGCTCCGCGAGGTCGGCGCCTGCTTCTCCGTGAACAACATGCTGCGCGCGGAATGCTACAAGCAGCGCATGGAAAAGGGCCTGAGCTTCCTGGAGTTCAACTACATGATCATGCAGAGCTATGATTTCTATCATCTGTATCAGACCTACGGCTGCAACATGCAGTTCGGCGGCGACGACCAGTGGTCGAATATGCTCGGCGGCACGGAGCTGATCCGCAAAAAGCTCAATAAGGACGCCTACGCCATGACCATCACTCTCCTGCTCAATTCCGAGGGCAAGAAGATGGGCAAGACCGTGTCCGGCGCCGTGTGGCTTGATCCGGAAAAGACCTCGCCATATGAATTCTATCAGTACTGGCGCAACGTCGCGGACGCCGACGTGCTCAAATGCATCCGCATGCTTACCTTCCTGCCGCTTGAGGAAATCGACAAGATGGATAAGTGGGAAGGCAGCCAGCTCAATCAGGCCAAGGAAATCCTGGCTTTTGAGCTGACCAAGCTCGTGCACGGCGAGGAGGAAGCGACCAAGGCGCAGCAGGCGGCGCGCGCGCTCTTCGGCGGCAGCGGCGATTCCGCCGACATGCCTTCCACGAAGCTGACCGACGCGGATTTTAAGGACGGCGTGATTGATATCATGGGGATCCTTGTCAGCACCGGCATCGCGAAGTCCCGCGGCGACGCGCGTCGTCTTATCGAGAAGGATAAATGCGTGTCGGTCGACGACGTGAAAATCAGCGATATCAGCTGCAGTTACACGCAGGAAGCGCTCAAAGCGCAGCCGATCATTCTCCGCAAGGGCAAAAAGATTTATCATAAAGTTGAGGCGTAACTATGCTTGATCCCAGACAGCGATGCGCAGTTTTCATTGATATCGACAGCACCCTGATCGCCCGCGATTTCAAAGTCCCGCAGCGAAATCTCGAAGCGATCGCACGGGCGCGGCAGGCGGGGCACGCGGTGTTCATCAACACCGGGCGCTCCTGGTCGAATATACCGAAAATGCTGCGCGATCAGCTGGAGATCGACGGCTACGTCGCCGGCAACGGCGCGTATCTGCGCCTGGGCGAGCAGGAGCTTTTCCGCGCGTCGTTTCCACAGGGGGCCATGAAAGCCGCGGCGGAATTCATCTTCCGCGACCGCGATCACTGGCTCGTCTTTGAGGGCTATCTGCGCAATTATTCCATCGGCAACGGCCTGCGTCAGCCGAACGAGTGGCAGATTCCGGTCGAATCCGCGGAGGAATTCCTCGCGCTCTCCGCCGGAGATGAGATTCAGGTGCTCGCCATCGGGCCGACCGTGCCGGAGGAATTTCTGTCGCTGCTGGAGGACGATATGACCGTGCTGCCGATGGGGCATTACGCCGACTGCGCTGTCAAAGGGCGCAGCAAGGCGATCGGACTTCTGGAAATGCTCGATGCGATCGGCGTTTCCCGGGAAAATTCCATCGCGATCGGCGACAGCGGCAACGACCTTGAGATGCTGCAGTGCGTCGGCGTCGGCGTCGCGGTCGGCAACGCGGATCCCGCAGTCAAAGCGCATGCGTCGCTGATCACCGCTTCCAATGTCGAGAGCGGCGTGGCGGTCGCGATTGAACAATTATTATTCGGAGGGAATCAGATATGAACAAAGCACTGAAAGTTCTCGCCGGCTCGGCGCTCGGCGTCGGCGCGGCTACCGCAGGGGTGTGCGAACTGATTTATCAGGGCGTGCTGAATATTCCGCTGCACCGCAAAATCATGTCCACCGGCGTATTCAATAATCCAGAGGAGCAGAAGCTCTGGGATACAAATGAGATCCTGCTCGCGGGCCGGCAGTGGTTTGACGAGCTCGCGCCGAAGGACACCATGATCGCCTCGCGCCTCGGGCATGACATCTTCTGCAACATCATTCCGGCCGAGCAGGAGACGCACAACTGGGCGGTTGTGATTCACGGCTACGGCGATAATCCGCGCGGCATGTCGCATTATGCGTGGAAATACCACACGCTCGGCTGCAACGTCCTTATGCCGCACATGATCGGCCACGACAGCGACCCCGAGAAGTATTGCTCAATGGGCGCGCGCGACCATATTCTGGTCGTCGACTGGATCAATGAGATCGTGCGCCGCGACCCGCAGGCCGTCATCGTGCTGCACGGCGTTTCCATGGGCAGCGCCACCACGATGCTCGTCACGGGCGATCCGCTGCCGGAGAACGTCGTTGCCGCCGTCGCGGACTGCGGCTACACGAGCTGCTGGGATGAATACGCCTCGCAGATCGGCGCGATGTTCCACCTGCCGGTGTTCCCGTTCCTCGACATGATCAACTATATTTCCAAAAACGTCCATCACAATTTCGATTTCAGGGAATGCAGCCCGCTCGAAGCGGTCAATCGCTCGAAAACGCCGACCTTCTTCGTCCACGGCGAAGCGGATACCTTCGTGCCTTACTCGATGATGGAGCCGCTTTACAATGCCTGCGCCGCAGAAAAGGATAAATTGAGCGTGCCCGGCGCGTTCCACGCGGTCTCCGCATTCATTGACAATGATCTTTACTGGGATCGCATCCTGACGTTCCTGCAAAAATACATCACCTTTTAACGAATGAAGCCGCGCCGTCTGGCGCGGCTTTGCGCAGAATGAGAGGTATTCTATATGATGAAAGTATCCGAACTCCCGTATGAACGCTACACGATCGAGCAGGCGCGCGAACAGGCCGACGCGATCATGCGGCAGATAGCCGATGCAAAGAGCGGCGAGGATCTCGCGCAGGCGCGTCTTGCTTTTCTGAAGCTCTCTGAATCCGTGGAAACGGCCTATTCGCTCGCGAACTGCCGCTTTACGCTGAATACGAGAGATCCGTTCTACAGCGCAGAGATGGATTATTATGACGCCACGATCCCGCTCTTTACGCAGTTGCAGAACCGCTATGAAAAGGCGATGCTCGATTCGCCTCAGCGCGCCGCTGCGGAAGGGCTGATCCCCGCGCGCGTCTTTGCAGGCTTTGAGCTCTCGCAAAAGACCTTTTCGGATGCGGTGATCGACGATCTCGCGGCCGAAAACGCGCTTGTGACAAAGTATTCCCGCTTCATGGGCGACCTGCTGTTTGACTTCGACGGCGAAAAAATGCCGCTGTCCGTGCTGCGCGGCAAGCTCGAGGATACCGACCGCGATGTGCGCCGCCGCGCCGCGGAAGCGATCGGCCGCGGGCTGGAAGCGCACTCCGAAACCTTTGATGATATCTATGATTCGCTGGTTAAAATCCGCACGCAGATCGCGCAAAAGCTCGGCTATGAGAATTATATCCCGCTCGGCTATGCCCGCATGGGCCGCATTGATTATGACGCGCAGATGGTCGCCGCCTTCCGCGAGAGCGTGCGCACGCAGCTCGTGCCCGTCGTGGCGCAGCTGAAGGAGGCCATCCGGCAGACCTTCGGCTGGGAGCGCGTGATGTTTTACGACAATGAGATCAATGTGGAAGGCCGGACGCCCGCGCCCGTGATTGATACGCCCGAAATCTTCCGGCAGGCGCAGCAGATGTATGACGCCATGCGCCCGGAGATCGGCGACTTCATGCGCAGGATGCGTGAAGCCGAGGCCTTCGACGTGGAAGCGCGCGAGGGCAAGTGGGGCGGCGGCTACTGCACGACCTTCCCGCTTTATAAACAGCCGTTCATTCTGGCCAATTTCAACGGCAGCGCGTCGGATATCGACACGATCACGCATGAATTCGGGCACGCGCTCGCGGCGGACGTTGCGTTCAAGGCGGACACAAAATCCGATCTGCCGCTGGGCATGGAAACGTGCGAATGCCATTCGATGAGCATGGAATTCTTCTGCCATCCGTTTATGGAGCGCTTTTTCGGCGCGCGCAGCGACGCTTACTGCGTCAAGCACACGATCGACGCGCTCTCGTTCATTCCCTACGGCGTGATCGTGGATGAATTCCAGCACCGCGTCTATGAAAAGCCGGACATGACCCCCGAAGAGCGCAAGACAGTTTATCGTTCACTTGAAAAAACTTACCGCCCGTATCTTTCCTATGAAGGGATCGCGTATCTCGATCAGGGGACGCGCTGGCAGTATCAGATGCATATCTTCGAGTCGCCGTTTTATTATATCGATTACTGCCTCGCGCAGTGCGTGGCGCTGGGCTTTTATGCGCTTTCGCTGCATGATTATGAGGACGCGCTCGCGCGGTATCTGCAGTTCCTGCGCGATTCCGGCAGCATCGGCTTTGAGGAATTGACCAGGCGCGCCGGTCTCGGCTCGCCCTTTGCGCCCGGCTCGCTCGATCGCATCATTGCCGACTGCAAGGCCATTCTCGGTCTGGCGTGAGCGCATTTGGGCATATGATGCGCTTTGCGCATTGACTTTTCTGTCGAACCGTGCTAGAATTCATATAATATATTAAAAATATAGGGATGGTTGTGTTATGCATTTTTCGGACCTCGGGATCTTTTTAGGCAATATCTCTCTGTGGGAGATCGATTATTTTACGAAGGATCCCATGAAGGCGCAAAAGCACCTGCTCAAAAAGATCGTCAACCGCAATAAGAACTGCGAATACGGCAAGAAGATTCACCTGAAGGATGTGCATTCCATCGAGGATTATCAGCGCATCGTGCCGCTTTCGACCTATGACGATTATGCGCCCTATGTGGACCGCATGATCAATAACCGCGAGGACCGGCTGATGTTTTCGGGCCGCAATATCCGCTACTGCTCCTCCTCGGGCAGCGTCGGCAAGCCGAAGATCGTGCCCAAGAGCGTGAGCGATCTGTGGAAGATGCAGTGCATCGGCTTCTCGGTCTCCGTCGCCGTGGCGAATCGCTGGCTGGTCAAGCATAAGAATCAGCATCTGCCGAAATCCATGGGCCCGCTCGTGCTCGTGCTCACCGGCAAGCGCCTGGCGGACGGCAAGCGCTGCAACGGCGCGGCGCAGATCCCGCTGACTTATCTGAAAACGATCATTCCGTTCTTCTGCACCTCTCCGTATTCGCTCCTTGAGCCCGAGCATGAGGAAGAGATGGATATGTCCTATCTCCAGCTGCGCTTTGCGCTCGAGCATACGGACGTTTGCTACATCGGCTCGATGGTCATCACACTCCTGACCACGATGTTTGATTATCTCGAGGATCACTGGGAGATGCTTTGCGACGATATCGAGCACGGCACGCTGAATCCCTCGATCCGCTGCACGCCGGAGCTGCGCAAAAAGTACGAAAAGAAGTTCAAGCCCAATCCGAAACGCGCTGCCGAGCTGCGCGCGGAATTTGAAAAGGGCTTTGATATGCCGATCGCGCCGCGCATCTGGCCGAAGCTGATGTGGGCTTACGGCATGATGGGCTCGAGCCTGTCCATTTATATCGCGAAGCTGCGCCGCGCGCTGGGCGACGATATCCCGCTGCACAATATGGGCTATGCCGCCGCGGAGGGCTTCTTCGCAACGCCCGTGGAGCTCAACGCCAACGACAGCTGCCTGCTGCCGCACAGCGTGTTCTTCGAGTTCCTGCCGATTGAGGAAGGCGAGGACCGCGCGAAGGACGACGTGCGCCCGCTGCTGATGAATGAGGTCGAGGTCGGCAAGAATTATGAGCTGGTCATTTCCAACCTTTCCGGCCTGTATCGCTATAAAATCGCAGACGTGGTGCACATCACGAAGCTCTATCACAATACCCCGCGCGTGGAGCTGATGTATCGCCAGAATCTGAGCATGAACGTCGCGAACGAAAAGACGACCACGCAGATGGTCGAATCTGCCGCGATGCAGACCTCGGAGGATATGCAGAACGAATTTGTCGGCTTCAGCTACTACGCGGACTTCTCCACGAAGCCGCCGCGCTACTGCCTGCTCATCGAGCCGAAGGATCACAACGTCTCCGAGGAGCAGCGGCAGGCCTATATCGACGCGCTGGACCGTCATCTGGCGGATGCGAATGAAAAATACGATAAATACAGACGCTGGGGCATGCTCAACCGCCCCGAAGTGCTGTTCTTAAAGAGCGGCACTTATTGGGATTACCGCGAGCAGCTGCGCGCGGACGGCGTTGTGCTCAATCAGATCAAGCCCGTCACGGTGATCAACAACGACAAGCGCAAGTTCTTCTTCTTCTCGCATGTTGAAACCGAGAGCGCGCTTGCGGATGAGATCAACGCGCTGGCCGCAACCGCACCTGCGGAATAAAAAAAGAAACCGGAGCTTATCATGCTGAAAACAACCTTGCGCCGTCTGTTGTCGGTTCTGCTGGTCGCGTCGCTCCTGCTTTCCTCTTTGCTGATTTCCGGCTTTGCTATTCCGGACAAAGAGGGCACGGACATCCCGACGGTCTATGTCATGGGCATGGGCTGCCCGATCATCACGAAGAATCCGGACGGCTCAAAGCACTTTATCTATCCCATCGCGATCGATACCGATGAGATCATGCAGGTCGCGAAAGACAACATCAACGTCTATCTGCGGGCGGTCGCAACGCAGCAGTGGGATGAATTCTGCGATCTGTTGTGCGAGACCATCATTCCGTATTTTGAGGAATTCAAGCTCTCGCCCGACGGCGAAGCGCTCGACGGCAGCTATCCCGATTTCCCGATAGATCAGCAGTCCATTCGCAACCGCTGCAAGCTGCTGCCGAACGGGCAGTATCCTATTCAGGCGTTTGAATTCCACTATGATTTCCGTCTGGACCCGCTGGCAATCGCCGACCTGCTCGAGCAATACATCCGCGACGTCAAGGCCGTGACCGGCGCGCAGAAAGTGAATCTGATCGGCCGCTGCCTCGGCTCAAACATCGTTGCCGCCTATCTGCAGAAATACGGCTGCGACGGGCTCGCGCAGGTGCTGTTCACAAGCAGCGCGCTGCTCGGCGCGCCGCTGTGCTCGAAGGCCTTCTGCGGCGAGTTTTATCTTGACAGCGACGCGATCGAGCGCTATCTCTACGATTCGGATCTGAGCTCCGTCAATTCGATCAGTGATATTGACGATCTGGACGCGCTCCTGCTTTCATTTATTACAGTATTCAACGATCTCGGCGGGCTGGATCTCGCCTCCTTCTCCTTTAATCAGGTGCTGCCGAAGATTTATCTCAAAATCTTCCCGCGCATCCTGCAGCAATCCTTCGGCACCTGCCCCGGTTTCTGGAGCATGGTCAGCGAGGGGGATTATGAAAAGGCGAAGGATACCGTTTTCTACGGCGTCGATCCCGCGGACTATGCCGGTCTGATCGAAAAGATCGATACTTATCATAACGATGTGCAGCTGCAGGCGAAACCGCTGCTGAAAGACGTCATTGCCGCCGGCGTGCCCGTGCGCAGCGTTGCCAAATACGGCAGGCAGACCATCCCCGTGACCGATCATGCGGATGAGCTTTCGGACGGCATTGTGTATGTGCACGATTCCTCCTTCGGCGCGACGACCGCGAAGGTCGACAGCCGGTTCCATTATTTCTACCTCAACCGCGCGCAGAAGGACGGCCGGCTCAACTATATTTCTGCCGACCGGCAGATCGACGCATCCAGCTGCTGGTTCCCGCATCAGACCTGGTTTATCAAGGATCTGGCGCACGGCGATTTCCCGGACGGCATTTACAGCCTGATTTTCCGGATTCTCAATGATCCGACGCTGACGATCGACGATCTGGAAGATTACCCGCAGTTTCTGGTTTATAAAGAAGAAACCGATCAGCTGCTGCCGCTGACTTCCGGCAATCATGACACGACCGGGCGCTGGCGCGTTTCCTTTATCGAAGCGTTTGCCCAGCTGATGAGCGGCCTGTGGCGGCTGATGGTCGAGTATATCCAGACACGCCTGCACGGCGAAAACTAATCTGTATATTTGCGGCTTTCGCCGCTTGATGAATTTGAAAGAATGGAAGGGATTTCAATGAAAAAACTGCTTGCTGTTTTGCTTGCGGCGTCGATGCTCTTCAGCCTCTCGTCGTTTTTCTTCAGCGCGCATGCGGCCGGGCTCGACTATCTCCTGCTCGGGGATTCCATCGCGGCCGGCGCGGGCGTGATCAATCCGGACGAAGGCTGCTACGGCAGGATCGTGGCGGATACGAACGGCTACGGCTACGCGAATGAAGCCGTCAGCGGCGCGCCGAGTTCCGCGCTGCTCTCCCGCCTGCAGCTGAGCAGCGTCCAGGCTGAGGTCAAAAAGGCCGAAATTATCAGCATTTCCATCGGCGGCAACGATTATCTCGAATCCAACTGGATCGCGCTGCTGCTCTCCGCGATGAGCGAGCAGAAGATGTTTGACCGCGTGCAGCAGAGCTTCAGCGAGAATTTCGCAAAGATCATCCAGACCGTGCGCTCGCTGAATCCGAATGCAACGATCCTTGTGCAGACGCTCTATAATCCCCGCGCTGGCAAGTCCTTTGAAAGCTTTGTGCAGATGGGCGTCAGCCGCCTGAACGCCGTTTACAGATCTTATCTTTCGGCGCATCCCGGCAGCTACACGATCGTCGACGTCGGCAGCGCGCTGACCGGCCGCTCGGACCTGATCTCCCTTGACAGCATTCATCCGAACGCGCAGGGCAATGTGGAGATCGCGCGCGTCATTCTGCGCACGCTCAGAGCGCTGGGTCTCGGCAGCAGAACCGAGCCCGTGATCGTCAACCCCGGCATCAGCTCCGACGGCTTCTGGCGCAAGCTGCTCGCGATGCTCTTTGATTGATTGCTAAGCAATAAAGCAAGGGGAACCGATTAAATACCTGCAAAAAGATCATTTCCGTCATTCTGACCGTGGTGATGCTCTGCGTTGCCTGCGCCTGTTTTGCGGCAGCCGCGCAGGAGCAAACGGAATACCTGCTGCTCGGTGCTTCCATCGCCTACGGCGCAGGCAATCAACGCACTTGCCTGAACTGAATAAACGCATGACCGGCCTGAAGTGTTCGCTTCGGGCCGGTCATTTTTCTATCTGGATTCAATTTGAATCAGAACAAGCCGCTGATCTTGCCGTCGTCATCGATTTCAATGCGTTCGGCGTTCGGAGATTTCGGCAAGCCGGGCATGGTCATGATCTCACCCGTGAGCGCCACGAGGAAGCCAGCGCCGCCGGAAACCTTGATGTTGCGCACCGTGATTTCGAAGCCCTCCGGCGCGCCGAGTTTCGCCGCGTCATCCGAAAAGCTGTACTGCGTTTTCGCAACGCACACCGGCAGCTTATCATAGCCGAGGGCATTGAGCTGCTTGATCTGCTTGCGCGCCTGCAGCGTGAAATGCACGCCCGCGCCGCCGTAGATGCGTTTGGTCAGCGTGTCGATCTTTTCCTCGATCGACTGCTCCAGATCATAGGCAAAGCGGAAATCGCCCTGCTCTTCCTCGCACAGACGCACCACTTCTCTTGCCAGCGCTTCGCCGCCGCGTCCGCCGTCCGCCCAGACCGTGGAGAGCACGGTATTCACGCCGAGCGCGCGGCATTTGGAAACGATGAAATCGATTTCCGCGTCCGTGTCGGTCGGGAAGCGGTTGACCGCGACGACACAGGGGAGACGGAAGACATTTTTGATATTGGAAACGTGGCGCAGCAGATTCGGAATGCCGCGCTCGAGCGCCTCGAGATCCTCCCAGGCCAGCGCGTCCTTCGGCTTGCCGCCGTGCATTTTCAGCGCGCGCACCGTGGCGACGATCACAACGGCGTCCGGCTTCAGACCGGCCTGCCGGCATTTGATGTCGAGGAATTTCTCCGCGCCGAGATCCGCGCCGAAACCGGCTTCCGTGATCGCGTAGTCGCCCATTTTCAGCGCCAGACGCGTGGCCATCACGGAGTTGCAGCCGTGCGCGATATTCGCGAACGGACCGCCGTGCACAAAAGCTGGCGTACCCTCGAGCGTCTGCACCAGATTCGGCTTGAGCGCGTCGCGCAGCATGGCCGCCATCGCGCCGACGGCTTTGAGATCGCCGGCCGTGACGGGCTTATCGTCGAATGTATAACCGACGACGATGCGGGAAAGGCGCTCTTTGAGATCGTGAATCGACGTGGACAGGCAGAAAATCGCCATGATTTCCGAAGCGGCGGTAATGTCGAAGCCGTCCTCACGCGGCACGCCGTTGAAGCGCCCGCCCAGACCGTCCACGATGAAGCGCAGCTGCCGGTCATTCATATCCATGCAGCGCCGCCAGGTGATCTTATTGATGTCCACGCCCAGCGCGTTGCCCTGCTGAATGTGGTTGTCAAGCATCGCGGCCAGCAGGTTATTCGCCGCGGAAACCACCTGAAAATCGCCGGTGAAATGCAGGTTGATTTCCTCCATCGGCACGACCTGCGCGTGCCCGCCGCCGGCGGCGCCGCCCTTGATGCCGAAGATCGGGCCGAGCGACGGCTCGCGCAGCGCGACCGTGGTGTCTTTGCCGATGCGGCGCAGACCGTCCGCAAGGCCGATCGTGGTCGTGGTTTTGCCCTCGCCGGCAGGCGTCGGCGTGATGGCGGTGACAAGCACCAGCTTGCCGTTCTCGCGCGTGGTTTCATTTAGCAGCGCGGGATTGATCTTTGCCTTGTATTTGCCGAACGGCTCCACATATTTTGCGTCCACGTGCGCGCGCGCGGCAATGTCATAGATCGGTTCAAGCTCACACTGCTGTGCGATTTCAATATCAGACAAGTATTCCATGTTTTCCTCCGGGGTGTTCTTTATTTAAAATAAGCGACTGCCGAGGCGAACATCTTGATGTCGTAGTCGCCGGGCACATTCAGATACAGGCCCTTGCCCCAGCGCTCGCTGTGGCCCATTTTGCCGAAGACGCGCCCGTCCGGGGAAGTGATGCCCTCAACGGCAAACATCGAGCCGTTCGGATTGAAATGCACGTCCGCGGTCGCGTTGCCGTCCAGATCCACATACTGCGTGGCAATCTGGCCGTTTGCAGCAAGGGACCGGATCAGCGCTTCATCCGCGAGGAAGCGGCCCTCGCCGTGCGAAATCGGCACGTTGTAGATCTCACCGACCTGTGTCTGCGCGAGCCACGGCGATTTGTTGGAGGCAATGCGCGTGCGCACAATGCGGGACTGGTGGCGCGCGATCGTGTTGAAGGTCAGCGTCGGGCAGGTTTCATCGGTATCAATGATCTTGCCGTATGGCACCAGACCGAGCTTGATCAGCGCCTGGAAGCCGTTGCAGATGCCGCAGATCAGGCCGTCGCGGCGGTCAAGCAGCTCCGTGACGCCTGCGCGGATCGCAGCGTTGCGGAAGAACGCGGTGATGAATTTGCCGCTGCCGTCCGGTTCGTCGCCGCCGGAGAAGCCGCCGGGGATAAAGATCATCTGTGCGTCCTTCAGCGCGTTCGCGAAGGTCTCCACGCTGCGCTGAATGCCGTCGGAGGTCAGGTTGTTGATGACGAGAATTTCCGGCGCTGCGCCCGCGTCGCGCATGGCCTTGGCGCTGTCAAATTCGCAGTTCGTGCCCGGGAAGGCCGGAATGAGCACCTTCGGCTTCGCCGTTTTCAGCGCAGGGGCGGGATAGGACGTCGCCTTATATGAGAAGGTCTCCATCGGCGCGTCCGGCGTCGGAATATTGCAGGCATAGACCGATTCGAGCTTGTCTTCATAGCCCTGCAGCAGCGCTGCCGCCGCAACAGAAGCGTCGCCGAGAGAGATGCGCCCGTCGTCGGTTACGGTGCCGAGCTCAACGCCGACCGCCGTGTCGTCGGTCAGTTCCACAAGGAAGCTGCCGAAGGCGTAGCCGAACAGCGTCTGCAGATCGCAGGTATCCGCATAGCGGAAACCGAAGCCGTTGCCGATCGCCATCTTGAACACCGCCTCCGCGATGCCGCCGGCGCCCGGCGTATAGCAGGCGACTACCTTGCCGCTGTGCAGCAACTGAGCGACAGTGGCAAAATTTTTAAGCAGGGATGCCGTTTCCGGCAGGCCTTCCGCGGTCAGTTCCGGCTGCAGCAGCGCCACGCGATGACCGGCCTGCTTGAATTCGGGGGAGGCGATGTGCGCGAGCTTTTCGGTCGTGACCGCAAAGGACACCAGCGTCGGCGGCACGTCGAGGTTTTCAAACGAACCGCTCATGGAATCCTTGCCGCCGATAGAGCAGATTTGCAGCGCCTTCTGCGCCTCAAACGCGCCCAGGAGCGCGGCGAGCGGCTTGCCCCAGCGTTTGCCGTCGCGGCCGGGGGATTCAAAGTATTCCTGGAAGGTCAGATACACGTCCTCAAACGTCGCGCCACAGGCAATCAGCTTGGAAACGGATTCGATCACCGCGAGATACGCGCCGTGATACGGGCTCTTTTCCGTGATGAAGGGATTGTAGCCCCAGGCCATCATCGAGCAGTCGTCCGTATGTTTCTTTTCCACGGAAATCTTCTGCACCATGGCCTGCGCAGGCGTGAGCTGATATTTGCCGCCGAAGGGCATGAGCACCGTGCCCGCGCCGATCGTGGAGTCAAAGCGCTCTGCCAGACCGCGCTTGGAGCAGATATTCAGATCCTGCACGAGCGCGGTATAATTCTCTTCAAACCCGCCCGTGACCGTTTTCGCAAAGGGCTGCGGCGCGGCGGGCGTGACCGTGATATGCTTTTCGGCGCCGTTGGAATTGAGGAATTCCCGGCTGATATCCACGATCGCTTTGCCGTTCCAATACATGGTCAGGCGTTTTTCCGCCTTGACCTTCGCGACAGGGCAGGCCTGCAGGTTCTCGCTTGCGGCAAGCGCTAAGAATTGATCGACGTCCTGCGCCGCGACAACGACCGCCATGCGCTCCTGCGATTCGCTGATCGCAAGCTCCGTGCCGTCGAGGCCCTCATACTTTTTGGGCACCGCGTTCAGATCGATTTCCAATCCGTCCGCAAGCTCACCGATCGCGACGGAAACGCCGCCCGCGCCGAAATCATTGCAGCGCTTGATCATGCGGCAGGCGTCGCCGTTGCGGAAGAGCCGCTGCAGCTTGCGCTCCTCCGGCGCGTTGCCCTTCTGCACTTCCGCGCCGCAGGTTTCAACGGAATGGGAATCGTGGGCTTTCGAGGAACCGGTCGCGCCGCCGATGCCGTCTCGGCCGGTGGAGCCGCCGAGCAGGATCACGACGTCGCCGGGCGCGGGCACTTCACGCCGCACGTTTTCTGCGGGCGCAGCCGCGATCACGGCGCCGATCTCCATGCGCTTTGCGGCGTAGCCGGGGTGATAGAGCTCATCCACGATGCCGGTGGCAAGGCCGATCTGGTTGCCGTAGGAGGAATAACCGGCGGCCGCAGTCGTCACGATCTTGCGCTGCGGAAGTTTGCCGGGAATCGTGTCCTGCACGGGCTTGAGCGGATCTGCAGCGCCGGTCACGCGCATCGCGCCGTAAACGTAGGCACGGCCGGAGAGCGGATCGCGGATCGCGCCGCCGATGCAGGTGGCAGCGCCGCCGAAGGGCTCGATCTCGGTCGGATGGTTGTGCGTTTCATTTTTAAAGAGCAGCAGCCACGGCTCGTCTACGCCGTCGCAGTTGACGGTCATTTTGACGGTGCAGGCATTGATTTCCTCTGATTCGTCGAGCTTATCCAGCTTGCCGTGGGCGCGCAGATATTTGACCGCGACGGTCGCAAGATCCATCAGGCAGATCGGCTTCGTGCGGCCGAGCTCGGCGCGCACGTCAAGATAATCCTGATACGCTTTCTGGAGAAGCGCATCCTCAAATTTCACCTCGTCGATGATCGTCAGGAAGGTCGTGTGGCGGCAGTGGTCTGACCAGTAGGTGTCGATCATGCGGATCTCCGTGATGGTCGGGTCACGCTGCTCGCTGCGGAAATACTGCTGGCAGAACGCGATATCGTCCGTATCCATCGCGAGGCCGTAGTCCTTCACAAAGCGTTCCAGCGCCGTGCGGTCATAATCGATGAATCCGTTCAGCGTTGCGACTTCTGTGGGAATGTCATAAACAGCTTTCAGCGTTTCGGGCTTTTCAAGCGATGCTTCGCGCGCCTCGACGGGGTTGATGACGTATTTTTTGATTTCCGCAAGCTCTGCGTCCGTCAGGTCGCCGTAAAGCGCATACACCTTTGCGGATTGCACAAGTGGGCGATCCTGCTGCGAAATGATCTGGATGCATTGCGCGGCGGAATCCGCGCGCTGGTCAAACTGGCCGGGCAAAAACTCAACGGCGAAGACGGCGGCGTCGCCGAATTCTGGCGCCGCATAGGTGTTGTCCAGCTTCGGCTCGGCAAAGACGGTTTTGACCGCGTAGTCAAACAGCTCCTGCGAAATGTTTTCGGCGTCATAGCGGTTCAGGATGCGCAGATCCGTCAGCCCCTGAATGCCGAGCAGCGTTTTGCAGTCGTTCAGCAGGGCGGCCGCTTCGTTGGCAAGCCCCGGCTTTTTTTCAACAAAAATTCGATAAACCAAACTCAGCCCTCCTTGGCCTTCAGCGCGCGCGCGCCGATATCGCGCCGATAATAGGCGTTTTCAAAATGAATGCGTTTCGCGATCGCGTATGCTTCCTGCACGGCGTGTTCGAGCGTATCCGCGACTGCCGTTGCGCCGAGCACGCGGCCGCCGTCGGTCAGAAGCGCGTCGCCGTCCTTTTTCGCGCCGGCGATATAGACCTGGTCCGCAATGTCCGCAGGGATTGTGATCGGGAAGCCTTTTTGATAAGAAGCGGGATAGCCGTCGGAAGCCAGGATCACGCAGCAGGCGTCGGCGTCCTTGAAGCGGACTTCAGTTTCCGCCAGCGTGCCGTTCGTGGTCGCCTGCATGATCGTCAGCAGATCGCTTTCGAGCAGCGGAAGGACGACCTGCGTTTCCGGATCGCCGAAGCGGCAGTTGTATTCGATCACCTTCGGACCGTCGGGCGTGAGCATCAGTCCGAAATAAAGGCAGCCCTTGAACGTGCGACCCTCGGCGTTCATGGCGTTGATCGTCGGCAGAAAGATCGTTTCCATGCAGGTTTTCGCAACGGCGTCTGTATAGTAGGGATTCGGCGCAACGGTGCCCATGCCGCCGGTGTTCAGCCCCTGATCGCCGTCTTTCGCGCGCTTGTGGTCCATGGAAGAGACCATGGGCTTGATCGTTTTGCCGTCCGTAAAGGCAAGCACGGAGACCTCGGGCCCGGTCAGGAATTCCTCGATCACGATCTGATCGCCGCTCTTGCCGAATTTTTTATCCAGCATGATGCTGTTGACCGCATCGATCGCTTCCTCCCGCGTTTGCGCAATGACGACGCCTTTGCCGAGCGCCAGTCCGTCGGCCTTGATCACGGTCGGCAGCGGCGCAGATTCAAGATAGGCAAGCGCCTGCGCGGGATCGTCAAAGACTTCATACTGCGCGGTCGGGATGCCGTAGCGCTTCATCAGATTCTTTGAAAAGACCTTGCTGCCCTCGATGATTGCGGCATTTGCGCGCGGGCCGAAGCAGGGGATGCCCCGGGCTTCGAGCGCGTCAACACAGCCGAGCACCAGCGGATCATCCGGCGCAACGACCGCGTAATCCATGCCGTTTTCTACCGCGAATGCGGTGATGGCGTCGATATCGGTCGCTTTGATAGGCACGCATTCCGCGTCAGCGGCAATGCCGCCGTTGCCGGGCAGGGCGTAAATGCATTCCACCGTCGGGTTTTCTTTCAGTTTCTTAATGATTGCGTGTTCGCGGCCGCCGCCGCCGACGACTAAAAGCTTCATTGGTTTTCCTCCTTAATGATGGAACAGGCGCATGCCAGTGAATGCCATAGCCATGCCGTAATGATCACAGCAGGCGATCACGGCGTCGTCACGGATGGAGCCGCCCGGCTGCGCAATGTAGCTTACGCCGCTGCGGTGCGCGCGTTCGATGTTGTCGAAGAACGGGAAGAACGCGTCGGAGCCGAGCGCGACGCCCTGCTTGCCGTCCAGATAGCTGCGCATTTCCTCCGCGGTGAAGGGTTCGGGCTTTCTGGTGAAATACTTTTCCCAAATGCCGTCCGCGCAGACGTCTTCTTCATTCTTATTGATGTAGCCGTCGATCACATTGTCGCGGTCCGGACGGCCGATGCTGTCCTTAAATGGAAGATTGAGCACCTTTTCATGCTGCCGCAGGAACCACGTGTCGGCCTTCGTGCCGGCCAGGCGCGTGCAATGAATGCGGGATTGCTGCCCGGCGCCAACGCCGATCGCCTGCCCGTCCACGGCATAGCACACGGAATTCGACTGCGTATATTTGAGCGTGATGAGCGCGATGATCAGATCGCGCACGGCGCTTTCTGGCAGGTCTTTATTCGCGGTCACAACATTCTGCAATAACTCACGGTTAATTTTGAATTCGTTGCGGCCCTGCTCAAACGTGACGCCGTACACCTGCTTATGTTCGACCGGCGCGGGAACATAATCCGGATCGATCTGAACAATATTGTAATTGCCCTTGCGCTTGGATTTCAGGATTTCGAGCGCTTCCGGTTCATAGCCCGGCGCGATGATGCCGTCGGATACCTCGCGCTGAATCATCTTCGCGGTCGTCACGTCGCACACATCCGAGAGCGCGACCCAGTCGCCGAAGGAGCACATGCGGTCCGTGCCGCGGGCGCGCGCATAGGCGCAGGCCAGGGGACTGTCGTCAAGCCCCGCGATATCATCGACAAAGCAGGCCTTTTTCAGCGTGTCGGAAAGCGGAATGCCCACTGCCGCGGAGGTCGGGCTCACGTGCTTGAAGGAGGTCACGGCGGGCAGGCCGAGCGCTTCCTTGAGCTCCTTGACCAACTGCCAGGAATTGAACGCGTCCAGGAAATTGATATATCCGGGGCGGCCGTTGAGGATCTCGATCGGCAGGTCGCCGCCGTCAGCCATAAAGATTCTGGCCGGCTTCTGATTGGGATTGCATCCGTATTTCAGTTCAAATTCTTTCATGCTGCGCTCCTTTATTGATTCTTATTGATCAGGCGGCTTTCGCTCTCGCCCGTCGCGAGATCGGTATAGCGGACATAGAGTGAAATCTTATTGTCGGCGTCGAGCCCGTCCCATAGCGCGCAGGTGAACGCGTCAATATCATCGGGAATCGCAACGCGCTCGGGCTCACCCTGGAAGGTCGGGATCGGATTGCCGTCGCAGACATAGGTGTGAATAAAATGGCCGAGCCCGGGCAGCGACGGATAGGAGAAGGTGTAGCGGTTGCAGGCCGTGCCGGCGGTGTCCGCGCTTTTGAGGATGCTCATTTCATAAGTGAAATCGCCGTCTGCGAAGGTCAGCATGCCGCTGATGCGCGGCGTGAAATTCGGCGCGTCCGGCTCGAATTCCCGCGTTTCCAGCGCGCCGGAGAAGCTCTTGCCCGCCTGCAGGCCGTCATAAATCGTATCGGTCTGATCGCCGTTGGTCACGATCAGCCGGTTGCCGAGCGTGCGCACCGCGGCGTAAATAATCAGGCTGGGGTCCTCCACTTTGGAGGCGTCAAACGGCTCGGTATAAATCACGCCGTCCTTTTCCGCAAAGATGCGGTTGCGGCTGTTGGCGCTGCGGCCCATGATGAAATAGGCGGTGCAGGCACGCTTGCCGTCGGTCGTTTTGCCGATGACGATGCCGCGCCCGACATAGCTGTTGCCGCGAATGCGGTCCTCAATCGGTCTGATTTCATAAATATCCATCGCGCTCATCCTTTCTTTTCGAGAATCTCTCGGCTGATCATTTCAACGGCGGCCGGCAGGAGCTGCCATTCCGCCTGCTCCATCACGCGGCGCTGCAGCACCTCGGGCGTATCGCCCGGCAGCACCTCCACCGCCTTTTGCAGCAGAATTTCGCCGCCGTCGGGGATTTCATTGACAAAATGCACGGTCGCGCCCGTGACCTTGACGCCTTTGGCGAGCGCCGCTTCATGCACGCGCAGTCCGTAGAAGCCCTGCCCGCAGAAGGAGGGGATCAGGGACGGATGCACGTTGAGGATCCGCCGCTCATACCGCGCGGTAAAGTCTGCGCTTAATATGCTCATGAAGCCGGCGAGCACGATCAGATCGATCTCACGCGCCGCAAGAGCTTCAAGGATCGCCGACTCAAACGCGGCCTGACTGCCGCAGTCCTTCTTTGTGATCACCGCGGCCTCCACGCCGGCATTCGCGGCGCGCGTGAGCGCGTAGGCGTTCGGATTGTTGGAAACCACGAGCACGACCTCGCCGCTGACGATCTTCCCGCTCTGCTGCGCGTCGAGAATCGCCTGCAGGTTCGTGCCGCCGCCGGAAACGAGCACGGCAATCTTCGCTTTCTTCTGATCCATGGCGTCACCTGCTTTAGCGGATCACGATCTTCTCGTCGCTTTGTGCGATCGTGCCGATGATGTAAGCGTCTTCGCCGTTCGCTTTCAGGATTTCAAGCGCGCGTTCGGCGTCCGCGGGCGCAACGACGATGCTCATGCCAACGCCCATATTGAAGGTGTTGAACATATCGCGCTCGCTGATGCCGCCGGTCGCGGCGATCAGATCAAAGATCGGCAGCACGCGGATGCTGCTGCGGTCAATCACGGCGCCGAGGCCGTCCGGGATGCTGCGCGGGATATTCTCATAGAAGCCGCCGCCGGTAATGTGCGAAATGCCCTTGACCTTGATTTCATCCAGCAGCTCGAGCACGGGTTTCACGTAAATCTTCGTCGGCGTGAGCAGCGTTTCGCCGATGGACTTGCCGCCGAGGGCTTCCACGGGCGCGGTCAGATCGGCATTTTCCACGTCGAACACCTTGCGCACGAGCGAGAAGCCGTTGGAATGCACGCCGCTCGAGGGCAGCGCGAGAATCACGTCGCCCGCGGCCATGGTTTTGTTATCGATGATCTTATCGCGGTCCACAATGCCGGTGCTGTAGCCGGCAAGGTCGTATTCATCCACGGGATAGAAGCCCGGCATTTCCGCCGTTTCACCGCCGATCAACGCGGCGCCGGCCTGCACGCAGCCGTCACAGACGCCCTTGACGATCTCGGCGATCTTTTCCGGATAATTCTTGCCGCAGGCGATATAATCCAGGAAAAACAGGGGCTTTGCGCCGCAGCAGATGATGTCGTTGACGCACATGGCCACACAGTCGACGCCGACCGTATCGTGCTTATCAAGCAGAAACGCGAGCTTGAGCTTGGTGCCCACGCCGTCCGTGCCGCTGACGAGCACCGGCTGCTTCATGCCGCTCAGATCCGGCAGAAACAGGCCGCCGAAGCCGCCGACGTCGGAGAAGACGCCGGGCGTTGCCGTGCGGGCAATGTGGGCTTTCATCAGCTCCACCGAGCGGTAACCGGCTGTGATGTCAACGCCGGCCGCGGCATAGCTGTCGGATTTTGATTGCAGATTCATCGGTTGATTACTCCCTTCCGTTCCAGCAATAGGTGCAAAGCTCTTCTTCCGGCAGACCGATGGCGCGCACAACGCCTTCGAGCGACTGGAATTCGAGCGTTGCCAGATTCAGCTTTTCGCAGATGGTCTTGCGCAGTTTTTTGCCGCGCTCGGTTTCGCTGCTGCTGTATTCCTCAATATGTTCAAAGCCCTCGGGCCCTTCTAGCTCCATGATGACGCGGCGGGCGATCAGCTCCATATCGCTCGTAGCGCGCGAGAAATTCAGATACTTGCAGCCGAACATGATCGGCGGGCAGGCGGAGCGCATGTGCACGGATTTCGCGCCGCTCTCATAGAGGAATTCCACGGTTTCGCGCAGCTGCGTGCCGCGCACGATGGAGTCATCCACAAACAGCAGATTCTTGCCCTTGATCAGCTCGTTGACCGGGATCTGCTTCATCTTCGCGATCTTGTTGCGCTCGGTCTGCATCGTGGGCATGAAGCTGCGCGCCCAGGTCGGCGTATATTTGATGAATGCGCGCGCGAAGGGGAGACCGCTTTCATTCGCGTAGCCGATCGCGTGCGGCGTGCCGGAATCGGGAACGCCGCCGACGTAATCCACATTCTCATTCAAATGCTTCTCCGCGTCGTGCTGTGCGAGAATTCTGCCGTTGCGGTAGCGCATGGCCTCCACGTTGACGCCCTCATAGATGGAGGTCGGATAGCCGTAATAGCTCCAGAGGAAGGCGCAGATGCGCTTTTTTCTGCCCGGCTCGGACAGCTGCTTCCAGCCGTTCGCGCGCACCTCGACGATTTCGCCGGGGCCGAGCTCCTTCTCCTCCTCGAAGCCGAGCTTTTCCGCGGCGAAGGATTCAAACGAAACGCTGTAGCCGTTTTCGCCCTTGCCGATGAGCACCGGCAGGCGGCCGAATTTATCGCGCGCGGCGATGAGCGTGCCGTCCTCTTTCAGAATCAGGATGCTCGCCGTGCCCTTGATCGCGCCCTGCACATAGCGGATGCCGGCCACGAAGCTCGTGTGCTGATTGATCAGCGCGGCAACCAGCTCCGTGGAGTTGACGTTGCCGGCGGTCATGGCGTCAAAATAGCCGCCGGTCGCGAGGTAATTCTCGATCAGATCCTTTGCGTTGTTGATGATGCCGATCGTGCAGATCGCGTAAGTGCCCAGATGCGAGCGGATCAGCATCGGCTGCGGATCGGTATCGCTGATGCAGCCGATCGCGGATGTGCCGCGCATTTCTTCAAAAATATGTTCAAACTTTGTGCGGAACGGCGAATTCTCTATGCTGTGGATCTTGCGCTGCAGCCCGATCTCCGGGTCATAAGCAGCCAGACCCGCGCGGCGCGTGCCCAGATGAGAATGATAATCCGTGCCGAAAAATACGTCAGACATGCAATCCTTTGTCGATGCGACGCCGAAGAAACCTCCCATAAGCCCGTCCTTTCTTTGCTTGTATGAATCACTTAAAGACGCTCAGCGATGCCTGCGTCCTTCGCGAGCACGGCGGCAGCGTCTGCCTCTCTTTTTGCGTCGAGCCGCTGCGCGAGCGCGGCGTCCTCCACGGCCAGAATCTGCGCGCACAGCAGCGCGGCGTTTGCCCCGCCGTTGACCGCGACCGTCGCCACGGGAATGCCTGTGGGCATCTGCACGGTGGAAAGGAGCGCGTCCATGCCGTCAAACACACTGGATTTGCAGGGTATGCCGATCACGGGCAGCGTTGTATTCGCGGCGATTGCGCCGGCCAGATGCGCGGCCATGCCCGCGGCGGCGATGATCGCGCCGAAGCCGTTAGCGCGTGCGCTGCGCGCGAACTCACGCGCCTGATCGGGCGTGCGGTGCGCGGAATAAACATGCACCTCAAACGGAATTTCCAGCGCTTTTAACGTATCGGTCGCTTTCTGCACAATGGGCAGATCGCTGTCGCTGCCCATGACGATACCGATTTTTTTCATGAATCGTTCCTCCTTCTTTCCGAATAAACATTAAAATAATAATTATAAGCCCTTTATTTCGCTTTCGCTTCGCAGTAAATGCAGCGATAAATTTTTGCGTCGCGGTCCGTCAGACGGAAGACGTGCCGGATCTCCTGCTCGGTAGAAGTGATGCAGCGCGGATTCTTGCACTTGATGACGTCCGTGAGCGTTTCCGGCAGACCGATCGTGCGTTTTTCAATCAGCAGTCCGTCGCGAATGACGTTGACCGTCGCGTCGGGATCGACATAGCCGATCGCGTCGATATCCACGGGAATATCCGCGTCGATCTTGATGATATCCTTTTTCCCCATTTTGCGGCTGCTGACATTCTTGATGATCGCCACGGAGCAGTCCAGCGCGTCCAGACCGAGCAGCTCATACAGGCGCATGCTCTGACCGGCGCTGATATGGTCGATCACAAGGCCGTTGCTGATGGAATCAATATTCATCTCTTCGCCTCCTCAAGCAGCATCAGGATCAGTGCCATGCGGATATATTTGCCGTTGAGCACCTGTTTAAAATAGCAGGCGCGCGGATCGTCGTCGATCGCGACGCTGATTTCATTCACGCGGGGCAGGGGATGCATGATGCAAAGGTCGGATTTCGCGTTGCGCAGTTTCGCGGGATCGAGAATATAACTGTCTTTCAGCCGCAGATAATCCTCTTCGTTGAAGAAACGTTCACGCTGCACGCGCGTCATATAGAGAATATCCAGCGAGGGCATCGCGTGCTCCAGGCTCGTCGTCTGCGTGTAAGGGATTTCACGCTTTCTGAGAATATCTTTTTTCACATAGCTCGGGAGTTTGAGTTCTTCGGGCGAAATCAGCGTGACCTGAATGCCCTCATAGCGCGACATGGCGGCGATCAGCGAATGCACGGTGCGGCCGAATTTCAAATCGCCGCAAAAGCCGATATTCAGATCGCTCAGCCGACCCTTTTCGCGGCGGATCGTTAAAAGGTCGGCAAGGGTTTGCGTCGGATGATTGTGGCCGCCGTCGCCGGCGTTGATCACGGGGATCGTCGCATTCTGCGCAGCGATCAGCGGCGCGCCTTCCTTCGGATGCCGCATGGCGATGATATCCGCGTAGCAACTGACGGTTTTCGCCGTGTCCGCCACGCTTTCGCCCTTGGCCGCCGAGGAACTGTTCGCCTCGGAAAAGCCGAGCACACTGCCGCCGAGCTCGAGCATCGCCGCCTCAAAGCTCAGCCGGGTGCGCGTGGAGGGTTCAAAAAACAATGTCGCAAGCTTCTTATATCTGCACGCCTCGCGGTAGTTTTCAGGGTTCGCGATGATATCGTTTGCCTTCGCGATCAGCGCGTCGATTTCCTCGACGGAAAGATCGAGAATATTTATAAGACTTCTCATGCGTTACCCTCCGTACCGATCCAGCTTTCATCCGAGGGGTTGTTGCGGAATTGAATCAGCCGCGCAACGTCCGCCGGTCTGATATAACCTTCTTCGGCCGCGACCTTCGCGATCACGTCGAAATTCGTCAGCGACACATTCTTCACGTTCGCGGCGGCGAGGCGGTCAAGGCCCTTCTTCATGCCGTAGGTGAAGATGGAAACGATGCCGAGCACCTGCGCGCCGGCCTCCCGCAGCACGTTGACGACCTCGATCACGCTGCCGCCGGTGGAAATCAGATCCTCCACCACCACGACCTTCTGGCCGGGCAGGAGCTTGCCCTCGATCTGATTCTGCCGGCCGTGATCCTTCGCGCCCGAGCGGACATAGCCCATCGGCAGGTCGAGCAGATGCGCGGTGATCGCTGCGTGCGCGATGCCGGCGGTGGAGGTGCCCATGAGCACTTCAACGTCGGGATAATGTTTTCTAACCAGTTCCGCAAGCCCGTTTTCAACGTCATTTCGAACCTGCGGCGCCGTCAGCGTCAGCCGGTTGTCGCAATAAACGGGGCTTTTGATGCCGCTTGCCCAGGTGAACGGCTCCTCCGGCCGGAAAAACACGGCCTGAATGGAAAGCAGATCTTTTGCAATGTGTGTTTCCATAGTCGCTCCTTTCATCAGTCAACAAATTCCGCCACGCAGCGGCGATAAGCCGCCACGGGGTCCTCGGCTGCCGTGATCGGCCGGCCGACGACGATATAATCCGAACCGAGCGCCTTTGCCTGCGCCGGTGTGGTGACGCGTTTCTGGTCGCCGACGTCGCCGTCCGCAAAGCGCACGCCGGGCGTTACGGTCAGAAAGCTGCTGCCGCAGGCGGCATGCACTTTTCCGGCCTCGAGCGGAGAGCAGACAACGCCGTCGAGCCCCGCCGCTTTCGCGTTCGCCGCGTAGTGCAGCACCACCTGATCGATCGGCGCGTGAATGAGCAGATCGTTCTCCATCGCGGCCTGATCGGTCGAGGTCAGCTGCGTGACGGCGATCAGCAGGGGACGCGTGCCGTCCGGGCGGGTCAGCCCTTCGAGCGCGGCTTTCATCATGGCGATCGTGCCGGCAGCGTGAAGATTGCAGATATCCACATCCAGCGCGGAGAGCACCGCCATGGATTTTTTGACTGTGTTGGGAATGTCGTGGAGCTTGAGATCCAGAAAAATCTTATGCCCGCGCGCTTTGATTTCGCGGATGATCGACGGACCTTCCGCGTAAAAAAGCTCCATGCCGATCTTGACAAACGGTTTCTCCATCGTAAACCGGTCAAGAAACGCGATGCATTGCGCGGCCGATGCGAAATCGCAGGCGATAATGACGTCTTTACCCATTGTGCGCACCTCCGATGATATCATTCAGATTCTCTATGCCGTATCTGTCCATCACAGCGGGCAGGTCTTCAATGATTTTCGGGCAGATATAGGGATCAATCAGATTCGCAGCGCCGATGCCGACCGCGGTCGCACCGGCAAGCATCATCTCGATCACGTCCTCCGCCGAGGATACGCCGCCCATGCCGATGACGGGAATCTTCACCGCGCTTGCGACCTGATAGACCATGCGCAGCGCGACGGGGAAGATCGCGGGGCCGGAAAAGCCGCCCATTTTGTTCGCGATCACGGGCTTGCGCGTTTTCAGATCGATCCGCATGCCGAGCAGCGTATTGATCAGGCTGATGCCGTCCGCGCCGGCCGCTTCGCACGCTTTGGCGATTGCGGCGATATCGGTCACATTCGGCGATAATTTGATAATGACGGGTTTCGTCGTGACAGCCTTGACCGCGGCAGTCACTTCTGCGGCGGCTTCGGGCGAAGTGCCGAAGCTCATGCCGCCGCCGTGGACATTCGGGCAGCTGACGTTGATTTCCAGCCAGCCGATCCCGTCCTCCCGGTCGAGGCGCGCGGCGACCGTGCGGTATTCCTCCACGGAAAAGCCGCTGATATTGGCCATGACAGGCTTATGAAACACGGCTCGCAGCTTCGGCAGCTCCTCATTGACCGTTGCTTCCAGACCGGGATTCTGCAGGCCGACAGCGTTGATCATGCCCTGCGTGCATTCCGCGATGCGGGGCGTCGGATTGCCGAAGCGCGGCTCGCGCGTGGTGCCTTTGAAAGAAAACGTGCCCAGACAGTTGATATCGTAATAATCCGCGAATTCATAGCCGTGACCGAAGGTGCCGGAGGCGGGGATCAGCGGATTCTCAAGCGCAATGCCGCACAGGTTCACGCTCAGTCTTCCCACAGGATCTCCTCCTTTCGCAGCACCGGTCCGTCCTTGCAGATGCGTTTGTAGCCGGTGATCGTTTTGCACGGGCAGCCCAGGCAGACGCCGAAGCCGCAACCCATGCGCTCTTCAAAGCTGAACTGCCCGCCGGTTTTGCTTGCGCGATAAACGGCGCGCAGCATCGGCTCGGGACCGCAGGTGTAAACATAGGAATAGGGCGCGGCCTCCATCGCGGCGGTCGCAAAGCCCTTGACCCCGCGCGAGCCGTCGACGGTGGTGACTGTCACGTTGCAGCCGAGCGCGGCAAAATCGTCTTCACAGAATACTTCCGAAGCCGTGTTGAAGCCGAGGATCACGCGCACCTGTTTGCCTTCGGCGCGCAGCTGTTTCGCAAGCAGATAGAGAGGAGGAATGCCGACCCCGCCGCCGATGAGCAGGGGCCGGTCGCCGCTGTCGGTCAGGTCATAGCCGTTGCCCAGACCCGTCAGCGCGTCGAGCGTCTGCCCGGGCTGCATGGCGGCAAGCATCTGCGTGCCGCGGCCGACGACTTTATAAATGATCGTCACGCAATCGCCGTCGGCGTCATGCACCGAGATCGGGCGGCGCAGATAGCAGCCGTCGATCTGCAGGTTGAGGAACTGCCCCGGCTTTGCGGGCACGGGCTCGTCCGCCTTGAGCGCCATGCGGTAAACCTGCGGCGCGATCGCGCGGTTATCAAGGATGGTCAGCAATTGCTGTTTCATGCAGCAAGCCCTCCGTCAGGAATCAATCGTGGAAATGGTCAGCGTCGTTTCTTCGAGCACGTCCAGCAGCACGCGCACGGTATCGAGCGAGGTGAAGATCGTCACGTTGTTTTCGGTCGCGAGGCGGCGGATCAGCAGGCCGTCGCTCGCCTGATCCGTGGATTTCAGATCGCGCGTATTGATCAGATACGCGATATGACCCTGCCGGATCGCATTGGGGATCTCTTCGCTGTTTTCGCTGATTTTCCTGAGCACATGCGTGCGGATGCCGTTCTGCTTGAGGAAATCCGCCGTGCCCTGCGTCGCTTCGATGTTGAAGCCGAGATTATAGAATCTGCGGATCAGCGGCAGCGCTTCGGCCTTGTCACGGTCGGCGAGCGTCGCGAACACGGTGCCGTAATTCTGCAGATGCGTGCCGCCGGCCTGCAGCGCTTTATAAAGCGCGCGGTTGAGCTTGTCGTCATAGCCGATCGCTTCGCCGGTCGATTTCATTTCGGGCGAAAGATAGGCATCCAGACCCTTGATCTTATTGAAGGAGAAGACGGGAACCTTGACGTAGTAGCGTTTCTTCTCCTCGGGATACAGGCAGAAGATGCCCTGCTCCTTGAGCGATTTGCCGAGGATGACCTCAGTCGCGATATCGGCCAGACTGAAGCCGGTGGATTTGGAGAGGAAGGGGACGGTGCGCGAGGAGCGTGGATTGACCTCGATAATATACACGTCGTCGTTCTGATCGACGATGAACTGAATGTTGAACAGGCCGACAATGCCGATGCCCAGACCCAGCTTCTTCGCATACTGCAGGATGATGCCCTTGACCTTGTCGGAAATGCTGAAGGTCGGGTAAACGCTGATGGAGTCGCCGGAGTGGATGCCCGTGCGCTCGACCAGCTCCATGATGCCGGGCACGAAGACGTCGATGCCGTCGCAGATCGCGTCGACCTCCACTTCCTTGCCCTGAATATATTTATCCACGAGCACGGGTTTATCCGCGTCGATTTCAACCGCGGTTTTCAGATAATGCGTCAGCTGCGATTCATTGGCGACGATCTGCATCGCGCGCCCGCCCAGCACGAAGCTCGGGCGTACAAGCACGGGATAGCCGATTTCCTCTGCGGCAGCCAGACCGTCGGGGATGTTCGTCACGGCTCTGCCCATCGGCTGCGGAATATTCAGCTCCTTGAGGATCTTTTCGAAGCTGTCGCGGTTTTCCGCGCGTTCGATCGCTTCACAGTCCGTGCCGATGATCTTCACGCCGCGCTCCACAAGCGGCTGCGCGAGGTTGATCGCGGTCTGCCCGCCGAGCGAGGCAATCACGCCCTCCGGCTGCTCAAAGTCAATGATATTCATCACGTCTTCGGGCGTGAGGGGCTCGAAATAGAGCTTGTCCGCCGTAGTGTAATCCGTGGACACTGTTTCGGGATTGTTGTTGATGATGATCGCTTCATAGCCGGCGCGCTTGATCGTCTGCACGGCGTGCACCGTGGAATAGTCGAATTCCACGCCCTGACCGATGCGGATAGGCCCGGCGCCGAGCACGATGATCTTTTTCTTATCCGTCAGGCGGGAGTCGTTCTCGCCGTAATAGGAGGAGTAAAGATAAGCGATGTATTTGCCTGTGTGGAGCGTGTCCACCATGCGGAAGACCGGGCGCAGGCCGATTGCCTTGCGCATTTCGTATACTTCGATCTCCTTGCAGCCCCAGCACGCGGCAATGTATTTATCGGAGAAACCGATCAGCTTTGCCGCCTCGAGCGTTTTCCTGTCGTTCGGATTCTCTTTAATCGTCTTTTCCGCTTCCACGATGCGCTGAAACGCTTCGAGGAACAGCTCCGTGATCATCGTGATCCGGTGGAGCGTCGCAATATCGACGCCGCGCCGCAGCAGCTCAAAGATCGCGAACACATTGTCGTCGCGGAATTTTTCAATATAGGTCAGGATCTCGTCGGTCGGCATCTCATCGAACTTTGCGAGGTGGAAGTGGCAAACGCCGGTTTCGAGCGAACGCACGGATTTCAGCAGGCATTCGTCGAGCGTTGTGCCGATGCCCATGACCTCGCCGGTCGCTTTCATCTGCGTGCCGAGCAGATTCGGCGCGTCGGTGAATTTATCAAACGGGAAGCGCGGGAATTTGGCAACGATATAATCGAGCGACGGCTCGATATCCGCCGTGCCGCCGGCGACCGGGATCTCCTCGAGCGCCATGCCCATGGCGATCTTCGCCGTCACGCGGGCGATCGGATAGCCGCTGGCTTTGGAGGCGAGCGCGGAGGAGCGGGACACGCGCGGGTTGACCTCGATCAGATAATATTCGCTCGTTTCCGGATGCAGCGCAAACTGCACGTTGCACCCGCCCTCGATTTTCAGCTCGCGGATGATCTTGATCGCGCTGTCGTTGAGCATCTTGAGATCCTGATCATTCAGCGAGAGGATGGGCGCAACCACAAGGGAATCGCCGGTGTGCACGCCGACCGGATCGATATTCTCCATGCCGCAGATCGTGATCGCATGATCGTTGGAATCGCGCATGACCTCGAATTCGATCTCTTTATAGCCCTTCACGCTCTTTTCGATCAGCACCTGATGCACAGGGGAGAGCTTGAAGGCGTTGAGCGCGATTTCGATCAGCTCTTCTTCGTTATCCGCAAAGCCGCCGCCGGTGCCGCCGAGGGTGAAAGCCGGGCGCAGCACCACGGGATAACCGATTCGGCCGGCCGCCGCCTTGGCTTCCTCAATGCTGTAGGTGATTTCGGAGGGGATGACCGGCTCGCCGATGGATTCGCACATCTCCTTGAACAGCTCGCGGTCTTCTGCGCGCTCAATGCTCTCGCCGCTCGTGCCGAGCAGCAGGGTGCCGCATTCGCGTAGCACGCCTTTTTTCTCGAGCTGCATCGCTAGATTCAGACCGGTCTGCCCGCCGATGCCGGGCACGATCGCGTCCGGGCGCTCATAACGCAGGATCTTCGCGATATATTCGAGCGTGAGCGGTTCCATATAGACCTTGTCCGCGATCTGCGTGTCGGTCATGATCGTGGCGGGATTCGAGTTGCACAGGATGACCTCATAGCCCTCTTCCTTGAGCGCCAGGCAGGCCTGTGTGCCGGCATAGTCGAATTCCGCCGCCTGACCGATGACGATCGGGCCCGAGCCGATGATCAGCACTTTTTTGATGTCCGTTCGTTTTGCCATGATTCTTTCCTCCAAATCTATCTGCAATCAAATCATACGCTTTCCGTTGAAAACCGTCGCTTTCAGAACGCCCTGCAGCTCCTCGCCCGCAAAGGGCGTCGCGCGGCCCTTGCTCAGAAATGTGTCCGGATCGACCGTGAACCGCTCGTTCAGATCCCAGACGGAAAAATCCGTGCCCAGCGGGATGCCGAAGCGGCTGCGCGGCCGATCGATCAGCATTTGCAGCAGCGTTTCCATCGGCAGGATGCCGGGGAGCACCAGCTTTGTATACAGCACCGGGAACGCCGTTTCCAGCCCGACGATGCCGAAGGCGCTGCCAGCAAGACCCTTGCTTTTTTCTTCCGCGCTGTGCGGCGCGTGGTCGGTCGCGATCATATCGATCGTGCCGTCGATTACGCCGGCCAGCAGCGCTTCTCTGTCCGCAGCAGAGCGCAGGGGAGGATTCATCTTGAAGCGGCCGTCCTCCTGCAGATCGTTTTCATCGAGCGCCAGATAATGCGGCGCCGTTTCGCAGGTGACGTCCACGCCGCTTTTTTTCGCGTCCCGGATCAGCGCAACGCTTTCCTTCGCCGAAATATGGCACACATGAAACGCGCAGCCGGTTTCGTCCGCGAGCCGCAGATCGCGCTCGATCTCGCGCCATTCGCTCTCGCTGCTTATCCCGCGGTGCCCGTGCGCGGCTGCGTAAGCGCCGTCATGAATGTAGCCCCCGTGCAGCAGCGCGTTGACCTCGCAGTGCGCGGCGATCACCTTGCCCAGCCGTTTTGCCTCCTGCATCGCTTCGCGCATCACGCCTTCATCCTGCACGCCGCGCCCGTCGTCGGAAAAGGCGACGACCTCGGCGGCCATGCCGGCAAGATCCGCAAGCGTTTCGCCCTGCTCGCCCACGGTGATCGCACCGTAGGGGCGCACGTCGATGCACGCGTCGCGTTGAATCAGTTCGATTTCTTCCCGCAGATGCGCAGCGGAATCCGGCACGGGATTCAGATTCGGCATTGTGCAAACCGCGGTGTAGCCGCCGTGCGCAGCAGCCAGACTGCCGGAAGCAATTGTTTCTTTATTAGAAAAACCCGGCTCGCGAAAATGCACATGCACATCGCAAAAACCGGGAATGACAGTATATTGAGGATCGTTGAAGACGGCCAGGGAAGGGTCACGGGTCAGCAAGCGAGCCGCAGAACAGGCCGTCTGCGGTGCAATTGCGGATTTGAAGATCCCTGCGCTCAAAGACATGCTTTCGCCTCTCTTTCAAACGGATCGTGAGTCGCAAAAAAAACAAAAAACGTCATGCCGGAAACGGCAAGACGGTATACAAACAACGGCGCAAAGCACCGAAGACAGCTGTATGACGCGACCTTGCCGACATCTCTGCATCGGCTTAAAGATCTTGTCTATATATTATCATTATAAATGAAATTTGTCAACCACAAAATCCTGTGGAAGCAGAAGTTTTTTTGCGCCTTTTCCACAAAGTTTTGTATAGTTTGTATGAAAGGGGAGCCGACGGCAACGCATCGGCTCCCGTATAGGCGGTTTTTACTTTTTCAATTCGACCAGATCGCGGTAATTGATCAGCTGAATGCCCTTGTCCGCAAAGAACTGATGCGTTTTCGGATCCTTCATCAGCAGGTATTCCCAGTAGCGGCGCTCCCAGCTGCCGGCGATCATTTTCATCTCGTCCGTCGCGAATGCGGGATGAATGAAGGTCTCCGTGATGCCTGCGGGGATCGTGCCGTGGAAGTACAGGAACATATCGCGGAAGGTCTCGTAATCCTTGATGCCCTTCAGGCACTTGACCTGATCGGTCAGGATCAGATAATCCGGCGTCGGGACTTTATACATTTTGCTCAGGCCTTTGCTGATTTTGCAGAACAAATGATAGAGCCCGTAGGAAACGCCGTCGGGGCAGTATTCCTTTTTGGGTGTAGTGCACATGCGGAAGGGATAGCCCTTTTCGCGGCAGACGTCAAACACCTTCATGAGCATCAGGTATTTGCCGTTCATGCCGTAGAGCGAGCCCATGTGATTATCCACCTGCGCCGGCTTCATGCCGAGCTGCTCCGCGCGTTCGATCTGCGCGCGCACCTCCGCCATGGTATCCGCATAGGTGCAGTGCGCCTCGAAATCCTCATTCTCCGGCCACATGCGCCCCTCCGGCATGCGGATGGAGGGCCCGTCCGTCAGCGGCCCCCAGGGCCAGCGCTCTTTCCATTCATTCGTCAGCGTCAGATGCACGCCGATCGCGTATTCCGGATGCGCAGCGGCAAAGCGCGCCGCGTCCTCCGCCTTCGGGCAGGGGATCATCAGGGAGGAGGATTTCAGACAGCCGCTTTCAAACAGATCGAAGACCGCTTCATTCGCGCTGTCGCATAGGCCGAAATCATCCGCGTTGATGATCAGATAGCGTTCGCTGGATTTCTCTTTCACCGTTATGCCTCATTTCTGTATCAGAATCAGGGACAAATATATTATATCAAAGAATTCTTCCAAAGTAAAGCCCAATCTATGAAACTGATTTTAAAATTACACGCACAAATGTTCGGATTTTGCTTGCATATCCGGCAAGAGTGTGTTATAATACAGAAAAAGATTTCGGAAGGGAGCGGGCGTTATGGATGCAGACTGGCTGATCGATCTGGTTGTCAGCGATGATCCGCGCGACGGGCGCGACTATGCGCGCCAGCCGTACCGTGACGAACCGATCCGCCCGCAAGCTTCCGACCGGGCAGCCACGCTGCCGCAGCCGCTCAGGGAAGCGCGGCGGTATGCGCGAGAAAGCAATCCGTGGCAAACGTCCGGTAACGCCGTCTTTGCCGCGCAGGCAAAAATGCTCGCGGATTATGAGGACGACACGGTATTCACCGGGACGTTTCAGCGGTATTTCCCGACCTATGAATCAATGAGCGACGCTCAGCTGCGCGGCTATTTCGGTTTTCGCACACGCCTGCGTCGCGGTGAAACGCCGAAGGCGCCGGTCAGCTTTGTCTATGTGCATGTCTACGAGCTGCTGCATCTCATCGGCGCGGCGGACGCGCACGACGCCTTCCGGCAGCTGCAGGCGCTGCTTGCGGCCTACGGCACGCTCGATTACAATCTGCATCACCAGCTGACCGAATGGCTCTGGGATTTTGTCGTATACTATCATCTGCCGGTTGATTATCTGAACGGTCTGCCGAATTATGACCGTCTGGCCGCGGCGCAGACGCTGACCGACTGGGAAACCGCGCCGGACGACGCGCTGGCATCCGCGCTGATCCTGCTTTCGCCCTATCAGGTCGAGCGCTCACGTTTTTATAAATCGCACAGCGCAGAATTCCGCGAGGCGCTCTGCCTTGCCTACCGCGCCTATGCGGCCTATTATCAGTCACACCGTGCGCGCGCGCTTTCGGAATCCTGGTTCGGCCGCTGCTATTTCGAGCGCTGCCGCCTGTTTGCCGGCGCGGTATTCTGCGACGAACGCTCCCTGCAGGAGGACAGCTACGAGATCAACGCGCTGTGCAGCTATCGCTGCGTCAATCGCAACTGGAGCCGGAATTCCATCGTGCTCCCGCCCGCAAAGCCGCAGGCGCTCGGCAGTTTCATCAAAACAGTCGACGCGCAGCTGCGCATTGCTTACAACGATCCGCATCCGATCCGGTCGGAAACGGAAACCGCCCATTTGCGCGAACTGATCCGTGACGCCGTTGCGCAAAGCATGCAGGCAAAACGCGAACGCGAGCAGCCGAAGCTGGAATTCGATTTTTCCAAGCTGGACGCCATCCGGAGCGACGCCGATCACACGCGCGATCAGCTTCTGACGGAGGAAGAAACGGCCGAGGACGCCGAACCGATTGCGCAGGAAACCGTAGAAGCACCGGCAAATCAGCCGTCAAATGCGCTGCCGATCGATGAAGCGGAAGCGGCGTTTCTGCGCTGCCTGCTCGACGGCGGCGACTGGAAAGCGGCGGCTGCGCGCGCGAACGAAATGCCGTCGATTCTGGCAGATACAATTAACGAAAAACTGTTTGATCTCTTTGCCGATACCGTTATCGTCTTTGACGGCGACCGTCCGGAGATTCCGGAAGATTACATTGAAGAACTGCGAGGATATGTATGATGGAGCCTGCACGTCAGCCGAAGATTCCGATCCGGATCGCTTCGGCCGTTCTGAATTCACTCAAAGGCGGCGTTGTGCCGCGCATCGGTCTGCCTTATATCGCCGTGGGGCGCAAGGCGGAGATCGACGCGCTGCTGCATGACGTGGAGATCGTTGCCGACGGCGGCGCTTCCTTCCGCTTCATCGTTGGCAAATACGGCAGCGGCAAGAGCTTTCTGCTGCAGACCATCCGCAATTATGTTATGGATCGCAATTTCGTCGTGGTGGACGCCGATCTTTCGCCCGAGCGCCGTCTGCAGGGCACAAAAGGGCAGGGGCTGGCCACATACAAAGAGCTCGTGCGCAATATGTCCACGAAAACGCGGCCGGAGGGCGGCGCGCTCACGCTGATTCTCGATCGCTGGATCAGCGGGGTGCAGACCGCGGTCGCGGCCGAAACGGCGCTCTCGCCGGAGGATCCCGCGTTTGCGAAAGCGGTGGAGCAGAAGATCTACGACGTGATCCGCGCGCTGAATGAAATGGTGCACGGCTTTGATTTCGCGCGACTGCTGATCCTCTATTACCGCTCTTATCTCGCGGACGATGAAGACACGAAAGCGCGCGTCGTCAAATGGTTTCGCGGCGAATATGCGCTCAAAAGCGAGGCGAAAGCGGAGCTCGGCGTCAATATCATCATCACCGACGACGACTGGTATGAATACCTCAAGCTCTTTGCCATGTTCCTAAAAAACGCCGGCTACAGCGGCATGATGGTGCTCATCGACGAGCTTGTGAATATCTATAAAATCCCCAACAGCATCACGCGGCAGTATAATTATGAAAAGATTCTGACCATGTATAATGACGCGCTGCAGGGCAAGGCGCAGTATTTCGGCGTGATCATGTGCGGCACGCCGCAATGCATGGAGGATCCGCGCCGCGGCATCTACAGCTATGAAGCGCTGCGTTCCCGGCTCGCGCAGGGGCGTTTTTCGGATGAACAGACGCTCGACCTGCTCTCGCCCGTGATCCGCCTGCAGCCGCTCACGCAGGAGGAGCTGCTGGTGCTGACCGAAAAGCTCGCGGACATTCATGCGGGGCTCTATCATTATGAACGGCAGCTGCGTGAGCCGGAGCTTGCGGCGTTTCTGCGCGTGGAATACAGCCGGATCGGCGCAGATAACAGACTCACGCCGCGCGAGGTGATCCGCGACTTCATCGAGCTGCTGAATCTCCTGTATCAGAATCCCTCTCTGACCACGGAAGCGCTGCTGCAATCCGGCGATTTCGCGTTCTCCGAGGCCGACGCGCAGGAGGAATCAGCCGACACGGGATTCGTGGAATTTGAACTGTAAGGAACCGATGCAATGAATGTATTCGATCGTTACGCACCGTTTGTGCAGGATTTTATCTATCGCAATCATTGGGACTCGCTGCGCGCCGTGCAGGTCGCGGCTGGGGACGCCATTTTCAATTCGGATGAAAACGTGCTGATCTCCGCCTCCACCGCCGCCGGGAAAACCGAGGCCGCGTTCTTTCCGATTCTCACGCTCTTTACGGAATCGCCCCCGACGTCGGTCGGCGCGATCTACATCGGGCCGCTCAAGGCGCTGATCAACGATCAGTTTCTGCGCCTGAACGACCTGTGCGCCGAAGCGGAGATCCCGGTCTGGCACTGGCACGGCGACGTTGCGCAGTCGCATAAAAACAAGCTGCTTAAAAATCCCTCGGGCATCCTGCAGATCACGCCGGAATCGCTCGAAGCGCTGCTGCTGCATAAGCATTCCTATATCCCGCGTCTGTTCGGCGATCTGCGTTTCATTGTGATCGATGAAGTGCATTCGCTCCTGCGCGGCGACCGCGGCGGTCAGACGCTGTGTCTGATCGAGCGGCTGAGCCGCATGGCCGGAGTCAATCCGCGGCGCATCGGTCTGTCCGCCACGATCGGCGACCCGGAAGGGACCGGCGCTTTTCTCGCGCAGGGCACCGGCCGCGGCACGCTGATCCCGCGCATCGAAGCGAAGGGCGCGAAATGGCGGCTTTCCATGGAGCATTTTTATGTTGCCGGCCCGCAGGCCTCCGAGGGGCAGCCGGCACACGTCGCGCTTCCTTTCGCGCCTGCCGACGCGACGGATCAGGCGCCGAAAAATGCCGATCCCGGCATCGGCTATATCTTTGAGCATACGCGCGGCAAAAAGTGCCTGGTCTTCGTCAATTCCCGCGAGGAATGCGAAGCAGTCACGACCTCGCTGCGGCAGTATTGCGAAGCGAAGCGCGAGCCGGACCGTTTTCTGATCCACCACGGCAATCTGTCGGCCTCCTTCCGCGAAACGACGGAGGGCATCATGAAGGACGATAACCAGAGCATGACGACCGTCACCACGGCAACGCTTGAGCTCGGCATCGATATCGGCCGGCTCGAACGCGCCTTTCAGATCGACGCGCCGTACACCGTTTCGTCTTTCCTGCAGCGCATGGGCCGCACCGGGCGGCGCAATCTGCCGCCGGAAATGTGGTTCGTCATGCGCGAGGAAATGCCGGAAGCCCGCGCGCTCATGCCCACGACCGTGCCGTGGAAGCTGCTGCAGGGGATCGCGCTCGTGCAGACCTATCTCGAAAACCGCTGGGTGGAGCCGCCGCGCCTGAATCGCTATCCATACAGCCTGCTCTATCATCAGACGATGAGCACGCTGGCCTCCGGCGGTGAAATGACGGCCGCGCAGCTGGCTTCGCGTGTGCTGTCGCTGCAATATTTTCATCAGATTTCACCGGAGGATTATAAAATCCTGCTGCGGCATCTGATCGAGCTCGATCACATCCAGCGCACGGAGGAGGGCGGCCTGATCGTCGGCCTTGCGGGCGAGCGGATCGTGAATCATTTCAAATTCTATGCCGTGTTTCAAGAGAATGAGGAATACACCGTGCGCTCGGAATCGCAGGAGCTCGGCACGATCGTCATGCCGCCGCCTGTCGGCGAAAAGATCGCCATCGCCGGTCACGTCTGGGTCGTGGAGGAGATCGATCACAAGCGCCATCTGGTCTACTGCACGATGGTCAAGGGCAAGGTGCCGGCCTATTTCGGCGAATGCCCGGGCGATATCAACACCGTGATTCTTAGGCGCATGCGCGAAGTCCTGCTGGAAGCGCGCGATTATCCCTATCTGATGAACAACGCCGTCGCCCGTCTGCAGCAGGCGCGGCACACTGCAGCGAATTCCGGCGTCGCGGAGCATACGCTGATCTGCCTGGGCGGCGATATGTGGGCGCTGTTTCCGTGGCTTGGCACTTATGCGTTCCTCGCGCTGGAACGCTTCATTAAGATTCGCTGCGCGCAGCAGCTCGGGCTCAAAGGGCTCGACCCGGCCAGACCGTATTTCATGACGTTTAAAATGCAGGCGGGCCCGGAGCAATTCTTTGCCGTTCTGAAGGAACAGGCTGAATTGCCGCTCGATCCGATGGAACTGGTTTATCCGGGCGAGGTGCCGCTGTTTGAAAAATATGATGAATTCGTGCCGCCCGAGCTTGTGCGCAAAGGCTTCGCCTACGGCGTGCTCGGCACGCAAGAAATGCTCGACTGCATCCGCAGCTGGTAAGACAGAAAGAAAGCAGCCTCTCGCCGCGTGACGGGAGGCTGCTGTATTATTATGGATGAAAACGCTGATTACGCGCCTTTCTTTTCATCCTTTTTGGAAACGATCAGATTCACGATGATGCCGAGGATCAGCGCGCAGGCAATCGAAGTAAGCGTCACGTGCGTGTTCTCCGTGCCGATGCAGAGCTTCATTCCGCCGATACCGCTGATCAGAACGACGGCGACGACGAAGAGGTTCTTGTTCTGGCCGAGGTCCACATTCTGGATCATCTTCAGACCGCTGACTGCGATGAAGCCGTAGAGCGTGATGCACACGCCGCCCATGACGCAGGAGGGAATCGAGCTGAGCAGAACGATGAACGGATTGAAGAAGGAAGCAAGGATCGCGATGATCGCGGTCGTGGTGATCGTGATGACCGAAGCGTTGCCGGTGATGGCAACGCACCCGATGGATTCGCCGTAAGTGGTGTTCGGGCAGCCGCCGAAGAACGCGCCGACCATGGAGCCGATGCCGTCGCCGAGCAGAGTGCGATGCAGGCCGGGATCCTCAAGCAGCTCCTGACCGATGATGGAGGACAGATTCTTGTGATCCGCGATATGCTCCGCAAAGACGACAAACGCGACCGGAATATAGGCAACGGCGATCGTCGCAAGATAGGAACCGTTGATTTCGGACAAGCCTTTCACGCCGGTGAGGAAGGTGAATTCCGGAACGGCAAACAGCTTCATGCCGCTGAACTTGCTGAAATCAATGACCTGGCAAACACCGGTCACAGTGAAGATGGTCGCAACGAGATAACCTGCAGCAATACCGATGATGAAGGGGATGAGCTTAGCGGTTTTTTTGCCGAAGACCGAGCAGATGATCACGACAAAGAGCGTCACGAGCGCGCAGAGGAAGAAGACCCAGCCGCTCTTGGTCATCAGATAGCCGTCGTCGATTGCGGTCGCGCCGCCGAGGGAATCGCCGACAGCGTTGCCTGCAAGAGAGAGACCGATGATCGCAACCGTGGGGCCGATCACGCAGGCAGGCATGAGCTTATTGATCCAGTTGACGCCGGCAATCTTGACAATGATCGCGATCACAACATAGACAAGGCCTGCAAACGCCGCACCGAGAATCAGGCCCGCAAAGCCGAGCGAAGCGGAAACGCCGCCGGCAAATGCAGCCGCCATCGAGCCGAGGAACGCGAAGGAGGAGCCGAGGAACACAGGGCTTCTGAACTTCGTGAACAGCTGATAGACGAGTGTGCCGATGCCCGCGCCGAACAGCGCTGCCGACTGCGCCATGTTGTGGCCGACGATGACGGGAACCACGATGGTTGCCGCAAGGATTGCAAGGAGCTGCTGGAAAGCGAAGACGATGATTTGACCCGCTTTCGGTTTGTCTTTCACGCCGTAGATCAGATTCATAAAACTACCTCCATAAATATATTGCTGCTTTATTTCTGCCAGATCGCAACGCTGATTTCCTCGTCAAACGGCGGCATGCTCACAACGATGACCTCGTTGCGCGCTGTCGGCACATTTTTGCCGATGAAATTCGCGACGATCGGAAGCTCTCTGTGACCGCGATCCACCAGCGCGGCAAACTGAATCTTTGCCGGCCGGCCCAGCGAGATGATCGCGTCCATCGCAGCGCGCGCCGTGCGCCCGGTGAACAGCACGTCATCCACCATGATCACGGTTTTTCCCGTCACGGAAAAATCGATTTTGGTTGCGTTGACCTGCGGCTGCGCCGCCGCCGCGTCCAGATCGTCCCGATAGAGCGTGATATCGAGATATCCGACCTCAACGGGCGTGCCGAACGCGCGGATCTTTTCGGCCAGCAGATCGGCCAGGGGCGCGCCGCGGCGCATGATGCCGATCAGGCAGATCGGCAGATCATCCGGGTTGCGTTCGATGATCTCATGCGAGATTCTCGCAAGCGCGCGGCAGACGGCCTGCTCGTCCATAATATAGGATTTGAATTCCATGGCAGACCTCCGCAAATAAAAACGATCCTGCCGGTCCGGCAAGATCGCAGTTGCGCGCAATCGGCCGCAATGCAGCCGGGCGCTATATAAACAATCTTGTCGGTCTCACGGAACCGCTCTTAAAGATTCTTTCGCAGTTACAATACCACAATATGAACGATTTGTAAATAGGAAAATCGAAATTTTTTTCAAAAAAACGCAAGATTCTGTGTTTTTCACAAAAATTCACACAATCTGTAGCGGTAATCTGAAAAATCTGCTTTACCGCTTTTCAACGCATTAAAAATATGTTATAATACTTTAAAAATCACATTAAAGCAGGTAATTTATGCGCTTATTCAAACTGTTTGCTCCGTATCTGCGCGGCAGCCGCACGCAATGTGTGCTCGCGCCGCTGTTCAAGATGTCGGAGGCCGTGCTCGAATTGCTCACGCCATTGGTGGTCGCCCGGATGATCGATCAGGGCATCGCCGCCGGGGACCGCAATTACATAATAAAAATGGTCGGGCTGCTCGCACTCTTTGCCGCGGTCGGGCTTGCGTTTTCACTGACTGCGCAGTATTTTGCCGCGCACGCGTCGGTCTCCTTTGTGCAGCGGCTGAAATCCGCTTTGTTTGATCGTGCCGTCCGCCTGACGGACGCGCAGACCGACGCGGTCGGCGTGCCGACCTTGATCGCGCGCATGACCGGCGATATGGATACGGTGCAAAACGGCGTGAATCTTTCGCTGCGTCTGCTGCTGCGCTCGCCCTTCGTCGTTGCCGGCGCGATGATCATGGCCTTTACGGTGGATGCGCGGGCCGCCGTGACCTTCGCCGTCGTTATCCCGCTGTTGTCGCTGATCGTTTTCGGCATTCTGTATGCGACGATCCCGCTCTATGACCGCATCCGCGCCGCGCTGGACGGCGTGCTGTCAACGGCGCGGGAGGGGCTGATCGGCGTGCGCGTGCTGCGCGCATTCCGCGTCGAGCACCGGCAAACCGAAGAATTCAAAGAGAAAAATGAGCGGCTGACCCGCCTGCAGATTGCGACCGGCCGCATTTCCGCGCTGCTCAATCCGCTCACCGTGATCCTGATCGATCTGGCAGTCGCAGTGCTGATTTATGTCGGCGCCGTGCGTGTGGATCGCGGCCTGCTCACGCAGGGCGCTGTTGTTGCGCTTTATAATTATATGGCGCAGATTCTGATCGAGCTGATCAAATTCGCGAATCTCGTCATCACGATCACCAAATCCGTTGCCTGCGCGCGGCGCATCGGCGGCGTGCTCGATCTGCCGGTTGAAAAACAGACGGGCGGCGTGACAACCGGCGCGGGGGAGGAAGCGATCCGCTTTGATCACGTCACATTTACCTATGAAAATGCAGGCGAAGCGACGCTGCGCGACGTCAGCTTTACTGCGCGGCGCGGCGAAACCGTCGGCGTCATCGGCGCGACAGGCGCGGGCAAATCCACGCTGATCGACCTGATTCCGGGCTTTTATAAGACGGAACGCGGCGATGTGTTCGTGCTCGGCGCGAATGTGAAGGACTGGGATCCGCAGGCGCTGCGGTCGCGTATCGCCATCGTGCCGCAGAAATCCCGCCTCGTCAAGGGCACGGTGCGCAGCAATCTGCTCTGGGGCGATCCGGATGCGTCGGAGGATACGCTGATCGAAGCGCTCAAGGTCGCGAAGGCTTATGATTTCGTCATGGAAAAGGGCGGTCTGGACGCGCCGGTCGGGCAGGCCGGCAGCGGCTTTTCCGGCGGGCAGCGGCAGCGTCTTTGCATTGCGCGCGCCCTGGTGCGGCACGCCGAGATTCTGATTCTGGACGACAGCTTCAGCGCGCTGGATTATGTCACGGAAGCGGCCGTGCGCCGCGGGATCGCCCGGAGCTGCAAAGATACGACCGTCGTGATCGTTTCCCAACGCACGTCCTCGATCCTGCACGCGGACCGCATTCTGCTCATGGAGGAGGGCGCGTGCACGGTCGGCACGCACGCGTCATTGCTGCAGATGAGCGACGTTTATCGCGAAATCCATCGGACACAATTTGAAGAGGAGGCGGCGGCGCATGCGTAACGAAAAGAAAAAGCCGACGCTGCGCAGGATCCTGCACCTCGTCGGAGCGTATCGATTTCATATTCTTTGTTCTCTGCTGCTCGCGGCGCTTGCCGTTGCGGCAACGCTGTATATTCCGATCCTGGCCGGGCGCGCGATCGACACGGTGATCGGCGCGGGCCACGTGGAGTTTGCGCGTCTGCTGCCGCTGCTATATCGCATCGCGATCATTGCCGCTGTCAACGGACTGTCGCAATGGTTTATGCAGCTGCTCAATAACCGCGTTTCCTTCCGCGTCGTGCGGGATCTGCGCAATCAGGCCATGGCGCATATCGAGCGTCTGCCGCTTTCCTATCTGGATGCACACGCGACGGGCGACACGGTCAGCCGCATCATTTCCGACGCGGATCAATTTGCCGACGGGCTGCTGATGGGCTTTTCCCAGCTGTTCACCGGCGTGCTGACGATTCTCGGCACGCTCGTGCTGATGTTTGCGATCAATTATAAAATCGCGCTGACCGTGATGCTCCTCACACCGCTGTCGCTGTTTGTTGCCAGATTCATCGCGCGGCGCACGTTCGCCATGTTTCAGAAGCAATCCGAAACGCGCGGCCGGCTGACGGGCTACATCGAGGAAATCATCGGCAGCAAGCGCGTGGTGAATGCGTTCGCGCGCGAGGACGCCGCGAAAGAGGACTTTGACGAAATCAACGGCGACTACGCGCATTTCTCGCTGCGGGCAATCTTCTTTTCCTCGCTGACGAATCCGACGACGCGCTTTGTCAATGCGCTCGTTTACGCCGCGGTCGCCCTGGTCGGCGCGTTGGCGGTGGTCGGCGGCAGTCTGACCGTCGGCATACTGACCTGTTTCCTGAGCTACGCGAACCAATACACCAAGCCCTTCAACGAGATTTCGGGCGTGATCGCGGAGCTGCAGAATGCGCTGGCCTGCGCCGAGCGGATATTCTCGCTGATTGACGCGCCGGAGGAACCGCCGGACGCGGAACAGGCAGAAACGCTGCAGCACGCGGAGGGCCGCGTCGACCTGGAAGGCGTCTGCTTCTCCTATGACCGCGCGCGCCCGCTGATCGAAAACCTGAATCTGCACGTGACGCCGGGCAGCCGCATCGCGATCGTCGGGCCGACCGGCTGCGGCAAAACGACGCTTGTCAATCTGCTGATGCGGTTTTATGAAATCCAAAGCGGCTCAATTTCCGTTGACGGCAGATCCGTTGATCAGATCACGAAAGAGAGCCTGCGCGCAAACTTCGGCATGGTGCTGCAGGATACCTGGCTGAAAGCCGCCACGGTGCGCGAGAATATCGCGCTCGGCAAGCCCTCGGCGACGGAGGAAGAGATCATTTCGGCTGCGAAAGCAGCGCATGCGGACGGCTTTATCCGCAGCCTGCCGCAGGGCTACGACACGCCGCTGACGGACGACGCGAGCGTGCTGTCCGTCGGTCAGAAGCAGCTGCTCTGCATCGCGCGCGTGATGCTCTCGCTGCCGCCGATGCTGATCCTCGACGAGGCGACGTCCTCGATCGATACGCGCACCGAGCAGCAGATTCAGCAGGCATTTTCCCGCATGATGCGCGGGCGCACGGTCTTCATCGTCGCGCACCGCCTGACGACGATCAAGGACGCCGACCTGATCCTCGTGATGCAGGACGGCAAGGTGGTCGAGCAGGGGAATCACGCGCAGCTCATGGCGAGCGGCGGCTTTTACGCAGAGCTCTATCAGAGCCGGACGGCGCAAGTTTAACTCATCCCGAATTCCGCTTCCAGCCGTTGCAGCGCCGCGCGAAAATGTTCAAGCGAAACGCCGGAATAATTGACCAGCGCCTGATGCGCCGGCGCTTGCTCCGGCAGGCGATAATAATCCGATAAACAGGAAATCCGGATGCCGCAGGCGGCGCAGAGGCGCTTGATCTGCGCATCCGTTTTTTCCGTCTGCATGCCGAGCGAAAAGTGCAGCCCGGCGTCCAGCTCCTGAATGGTCAGATACGGCGCGAGCGCGCTTGTCTGAATCTCCTTGATCACCGCGTCCCGCAGATCGCGGTAATAGCGCTTCATGCGGTTGATATGCCGCTCGAAATGGCCGCTTTTGATGAAGGATGCGAGCGTATACTGCTCGAAGGCCGGCACCGTGCAGGCGTAAAAGCCGAGCTTCTGCTGCCAGCGCTCTGCCAGATGCGGCGGCAGGATCAGATAACTGATGCGCACGGACGGCGCGATCGTTTTGGAAAACGTATTAATATATATGACGGATTCCGACCCGTCCGTCGCGATCATCGGCGGGATCGGTTTGCCGTGAAAACGGAACTCGCTGTCATATTCATCCTCAATAATATAGCGCTCCGGTCGCTCAGCCGCCCAGGAAAGCAGCTCCAGACGGCGGTTCTGCGTCGTCACCGTGCCGGTCGGGAAATGATGCGCGGGAGAGATATGCACCACCTGCACATCGGCTTGCGTGAGCTTGTCCATCTGCACGCCCTGCGCGTCCATGGGCAGATACAGGCAGTCCGCGCCGTGCGCACGGTAAACCTGCGGGATCTTGCTGTAGGAGGGATCCTCGAGCGCAAAGCGCACATCCGTGCCGAGCAGCTGCAGGATCATCCCGTAAAGGTATTCCGTGCCCGCGCCGATAACAACCTGCGAGGGATCCGCATACAGCCCGCGGTTCTGCGCGAGATAATCGCAGATCGCTTCCCGCAGGCAGACAGCGCCCTGATTCGGCAGCGGGGCGAGCAATTCGCGCGCATAGGTGAGCACCGTCTCGCGCATAAGTCTGGACCAGACGGAAAAGGGGAAGCGCTCCGGATCGACGCTGTTGCTGCACAGATCGACGTCATAGACCGCTTGCTTTGCCGCAGATACCGCCGCGGGCTTGACGGGCAAAGCAGGCGGCAAGGCAACGCGCGCCACATAATAGCCGCGTTTTTCAAATGAGGCCACATACCCCTCGTCGATCAGCTGCGCGTAGGCGTTTTCGACCGTCACCTTGCTCACGCCCAGATGCTCCGCGAACGAACGCTTGGACGGCAGCTTTGCTCCGCAGGGGAGGACCCCGCTGCGGATATCGTCGCGAATCTTTTGATATAATTGCGAATACAGCGGCGCGTGCTGCTGTTTTTCCAATGTATAAGTCAGCATGGTTTCCTCCATCTGGCCTGAAAAGATAATCGAATTCTGGCGCTTTTATTCATGCCACTTTTGATTATACTTGAAGTAGACCGAAAAGGCAAGGGGGAAAACGGATGAATGTGAAACAAATTCAGCGCCTGGTCACTGCGGCGCTGATGGCGGCATTGGTGTTTGTCGCAACGCTCCTGATTCAGATCCCGATCCCCGCGACCGGCGGTTACGTCAATTTCGGCGACGGCTTTGTCATTCTCTGCGGCGTGCTGCTCGGCCCGCTTTACGGCGGTCTCGCCGCCGGCATCGGCGCGATGCTGACCGACCTGATCACCGGCTACGCGATTTATTGCCCGGCAACCTTTCTGATCAAAGGCTGCATGGCGGTGATCGCCTTCCTGCTTGTGCGCCGTATCGGCCGGCGATGGGTCGCTTATCTGCCCGCGTCCCTTTGCGCGGAGGCGCTCATGGTGCTCGGATATTTTGCGTTTGAAGCGCTCGCGCTCGGCTACGGCAAAGCGGCGGTCGCTTCGCTCGTGCCGAATCTGATGCAGGGCGCGGCGGGCACGCTTATCGCCTGCATCCTGCTCATGACAATCACGAAAAATCAAAGACTGGCTGACTTTTTCTTCAAAGGAGAATGAAGTATGCGTATTTATGATGAAACGAAAGCGGCGGCCGAGGAGCTGCTCGCGCTATCTAATCTGAAGCCCGGCGCGCTTGTCGTCGTCGGCTGCTCAACGAGCGAGGTCAAGGGCGAACGCATCGGCTCCGACGGGAGCACGGATACGGCGGGCGAAATCGTCCGCGCGCTGCTGGACGTCCTTGCCCCTGCAGGCATTCAGCTTGCGGCGCAGTGCTGCGAGCATCTGAACCGCGCGCTGATCCTTGAGCGCGCCGAAGCGGAGAAACGCGGGCTGGAAATCGTCTCCGTCGTGCCGCATCCGCATGCCGGCGGCTCGTTTGCGACAACGGTGTACCATACCATGCAGGATCCGGTTGCGGTCGAGGAGATCCGCGCGGACGCAGGGCTCGATATCGGCAACACGCTCATCGGCATGCATTTAAAGCACGTCGCCGTGCCGCTGCGGCTGCAGCATCATCAGATCGGCGCAGCGCAGGTGAACGCCGCGCGCACCCGGCCGAAATTCATCGGCGGCATCCGCGCACAATACGAATAAATGAATGCAGCCTGCAGGCAGACCCGCAGGCTGATTTTTCTCTTTACGGCTTGCGCAGAACGCCCTCTTTCAGCAGCTCGAGCATCAGCGTATTCTGCTCCGCGGTGCCGCTGTAATCGCGGATATCGTTCGCTGCTGCGATCCGCCGTCGATGCGTGTAGCTGCCGTCTGCGCCCACGGAAATCAGCGCGTCGGCAATGCTGTAATAATCCGCGTCGCAGGCCGGATAGCAGGCGCCGCCGTCCGTGATCGGCGACCGGTCATCCGCGCGCAGCACGCCGAGAAAACCGTTGTAATTGTGCTCCACAAGCTTCATGGCCTTGCCGTTCCAGTTGACGTCATAGCTGCAGAAGCGCCGCGTATCGCCCGCGCCGGAAGCGATCGCCACATGCCCGTTGCCGCCGCCGTAAATCCCGTTCCACACGCAGAGATCGCCTTTCAGCGGCACGAGTTCGGGTGTATTCTCCAACTTGTGAAACTTCGCGGAGAACGTCGGATACTGCTCGAATTTCAGATAATAATTCTTCGCGCTGCCTACGGAAAACGGCGAAATGTCGAAAACCGTCTGCAGATAGAGCTTTGCCAGATCCACGCACTGCACGCCGGCGGCGCCGTCGTAATCGATCGTCGTTGCGTAATACTTTTTGATGAATGCATCAAAGGTCATATCGATCCCTCCCGGATGCATTCTATGCTTTGCCGCTTGTTTGATTTCACACTTTTTTCAAATTTTTTCTCTTGTAAATCCGAAGAAAACGTGCTATATTAAATTTATTAAACAAAAGGGAGGACCTGTTATGCAATATGAAATCAAAGGCGCGCCGATGCCGGTCGTGGAATGCACGCTCGAGGCGGGCGAAAGCCTGAAATGCGAAGGCGGCTCCATGAGCTGGATGACTTCGAATATGAAGATGCAGACCAGCGGCGGCGGGATCGGCAAAATGTTTTCCAAGGCGCTCAGCGGCGAGAAGCTCTTTCAGAATATTTACACCGCTGAAGGCGGCAGGGGGCAGATCGCGTTTGCGGCGACCTTCCCCGGCAACATCATCGCCGTTGAGATCGCGCCCGGCAAAGACCTGATCTGCCAGAAATCCGCGTTCCTTGCCTCCACAATGGGCGTGGACATCTCCATCTTCTTCCACCGCAAGCTCGGCGCGGGCTTCTTCGGCGGCGAAGGCTTCATCATGCAGCGTCTGTCCGGCACGGGGCTTGCGTTCCTCGAGCTTGACGGCTCGGTGGAAACCAAATTTCTGCAGCAGGGCGAGCAGATCATCGTGGACACCGGCTACCTTGCCATGATGGACGCCACCTGCTCGATGGATATCAAATCCGTCGGCGGCATTAAGAATGCGCTTGTCGGCGGCGAGGGGCTGTTCAATACGGTGATCAGCGGGCCGGGCAAGGTCGTGCTGCAGACCATGCCGGCCTCCAAGCTGCTCAGCCTGATCACACCGAAAACGTCAAGCTGATCTGTCATTGTAAAAAATCCTGCGGCTTCGTTGAAAGCTGCAGGATTTTTCTTTTACGTTGTTTCGTTTTTGATCGTTTCCGCGTCCAGATACTGCGTGCCGCTCTCCGGCGCCTTGCCGGTCTTCGCGGCAATCAGCTGCCGGCAGGTGACCAGCTGATAGCCCTGATCGAGCAGGGCGGGGATCATGCGTTCCACAGCGTCGGCGGTGGAAAGATAGATCTCATGCATCAGGATGATATCGCCGTCCGACACGTTATTCATCACTGCGTTGTAAATGTGATCGGCGTTGCGGTATTTCCAGTCCTGCGTGTCCACGGACCAGTAATACAGCGGCATGTTTTCCTTCGCGCATTCCTGCCGTATGAGCTCCGTTGTGTTGCCGCCGGGCGAGCGGAAGCTGGAGGGCCGCACGCCGGCCGTCTGATAAATCGCATCCGAGCAGTCGATGATATCCGCCTGCGTCACGCGCGAGCCCAGGTGATCGTGCCGCATGGTGTGATTGCCCAGCTCGCAGTGCAGCTCGACCTTGCGTTTGACGTTCTCCGGATGATCGAGCACGTTTTCACCGATCATGAAGAAGGTCGCGGTCACGCCGTATTTTTCGAGAACGTCGAGAATCCGGTCGGACGCTTCATTATAACCGGGACCGTCGTCAAAGGTCAGCGCGATCATGGGTTTATTCAGATCAATGCCGGTCAGATCGACGCCTTCCATGGCGAAATATGCTTCCGGTTCGCTCCACGCGCCGGCAACGGCGTTTTTGCCTTCGCCCGCAAGCGCGCGCACGCGGAAATAATACTGCTGATTATATTGCACGGGCGATACCGTAAACGCGTCGGTATCCGGCTGCACGGTCAGCGACTGCGCCTGGTCGAAATTCGCCTGCTCGCCGATCATATACTGCAGCTCATAGCTTGCCGCCTTCGGATTCGGCGTGAAGGTCACGCGCAATTGGTCCGTGCCGTCCATCGCCTGCGTGATCGCGTCGAGCTTGCCCTGCATGGGCGGCGTCATGGCCTGCAGCACCGCGGGATGCTTCGTTTCATTGCTGCCTTTCTGCGCGACCACACACACTTCATAAGGCGTCGCCTGCGTCAGATTCGTCAGCGTGCACGAGGTCTGCGCGCCGTCCAGCTGCAGCGCGTCGGAAAAGGAATCCTCGGCCTCGCTGCGCAGCAGGATTTTATAGCCTTCCGCGTGCCTGACCGGCTCCCAGGAAAGCGCAATGGAGGAATCGGTTACATCCCCGATTTTCACGCCGCCGATCTTCAGCCCCGAGCCGCCGCGCGCAATCGCGATGACAAGCAGCAGGAGGATCAGCACAACGCCGACGACCAGCACGCCGAGGCGCGTATTCTTTCTCGTTCGTTTCATATGCAACATCCTTTAAACAAATCATTCATCCGTGCCGTAAAGACCGATCTCCGCCGCGTGCACGCGCATGCCTTCGATGCAGATCGCAGCGACCTGCTGCAGCTCCATGCCGAGCAGCTCGCAGCCCTGCAGGATCAGCGCGCGATCGCATTTCGCGGCGAATTTCTTATCCTTGAATTTCTTCATGAAGCTCTTGACCTCAAGGTCGCGGATGCCGCGCGGGCGCATACGGGCGCAGGCCTGAATGATGCCGGTCAGCTCGTCCACGGTGAACAGGCTCTTTTCCATGGGCGTTTCCGGCTTGACGTCATTGAGAATGCCGTAGCCGTGGCTGAGAATCGCGCGCACATCCTCCGGCGCGACGCCGGCAGCGAGCAGCGGCGCTTCCGTATGCTGCAGGTGCTCCTCCGGATAGGCCTCATAATCATAGTCATGCAGCAGACCGATCGCCTGCCAGTATTCGACGGATTCGCCGAAGTGCTCCGCCATCGCGCCCATGGCATAGGAAACATTCAGCGCGTGAATCTTCAAATGCTCCTCAGTCACCGTATCGGCAATCAATGCCTGCGCTTTCTCCAATGTCAGCATCGTTATTTTCTCCTTCTTATTTCTTCTGATTCCATCTTTGTCTTAGTTTTTCATATGTTTCGGGCGGGATCTCGGGATTCCCCTTGGAATAGCTGGGAATGACGTGATTCTCCGGATTCTTCGGATCGGTGCAGGTCGTATCGTTGCGCCACTTGTCGCGTTCTTCCTTGCTGCGCAGATCCGGGATCTCCTTGGGCACGCCGCCGTCCAGCACGGAATAATAGGCGAACATGCCGGGCAGGAACATATTCAGCGCTTCGTAAACGTCCACGATTTCCGCGTTGCGGTTGCCGCGCAGACGCTGCACAAAATGAAACATCACATAGGTGTCGCTGCCGCCGTGACCTGCGGATTCCGAAAACGCGGTCAGCCCGTCGGCGGTATCCTCCGGCGCGGCCTTGCCCTCGTTGGAGCCTTCCTGCGCGTCAAGATTGGCATAGAGCGTGTTGACGCCGCCGGCAAGCGCGTCCTCGCGCGCGCTTTCCAGGCGCCCCTTGGAGCCGTAAACCGTGTACCACACGGAATCCTTGGAGGGCCCCACGCCGTGCAGGCTCTTGAGGATCGCGCCGTTTTCGAGCGTCACGATTTCCAGCGCAAAGGGACCGGCTTTCGCGCCCATGCGCGCCATGCGGGTGTTGAATGGCGCCTCAATGCCGACGACCTTCACCGGCCGCAGACCGCAGATATGCACCAGCGGGCCGAGCGAATGCGTGCAGTAATAAAACGCGCTCATCGTATTGCGCCAGTGCAGCGGATCGCAGCAGGACCAGCCCGGCCAGCCGTTTTCACAGTTGTGCATATATTCGCCCTCGCCGTATTCAAAGCTGCCCAGCGCGCCTTCACGGTAAAGACTGCGCATGGCCTTGGGCGCTGCCATAAAGCAATAGTTCTCGGCGTATGCATAAGTCATGCCGGTTGCTTCCACGGTTTCGATCAGCTCGACCGCTTCCTTCATCGTCTGCACGGGCAGCACCTCGGAGAGCACATGCTTGCCCGCGCGCATGGCGCGGATCGCGTAGGGCGCGTGCTCGTTCGCGAAGTTCGCAAGGCAGACCGCGTCCATATCATGCGCGAGAAATGCATCGAAATCTTTATAAAACGTCACGCCGCTGCAGTCAAAGGCGCTGCGGATTTCATCAAACCGCGCTTCATTGCGATCGCAGACGGCCACAAGCTCGGCGTCGTCAAAGGTCTTGCAATACTGCATGAAGGTCTTGCCGCGCGCGCCGCCGAAGACGCCGAAGCGGATCTTGCGCGTCAGGCCCTTGCGCTTGATGGTTTTATACGGCGTCGCGTCTTCATAGACCATCTGCACGCTGTCGATGCCGTAGTCCTCGAGCACGGCGTTCCAGCGGTTTTCCATATTCAGGTCATATTCGACCGGCAGGAAGCCGGCGGTCAGATAGGATTTCACAGCGCCCTTGCGCCATTCATCCGTCGTCAGATAAATGTAGCGGCAGCCTGTGGCTTCCAGCTTTTTGCAGGCGACGGCGGTCAGGAAACGGCTGAGCCCGCGGCCGCGGAAATCGGTGCGGATAGCGACCATGTGGAATTCACCGATTTGCTCCGCCGGATGAAAGACCGCGGTGAAGGTGCCGATATGCTCGCCCTGATAATCCAGAAAGAAAACATCCCGCTGCAGATCGACGTCGTCGTGCTCGGTGATCGCGCTGTCAAACGCCGAGTTATCGGCGTCGTCGCCGATCAGTCCGTTTTTGCAGATCTCCACCCAGTCGGCTTTGTCCGCTTCGGTCTGATAATTTGAAAAAGCGTAGCCCGCGGGCAGCGGCGCGTCGTCGATCGGCGTGCCGGGGAACCAATACATTTTCAGCTGTGCCATGCCAGAACCTCCGTAATCGTTAGGATTTATGATTTCATGACGACGTTGATCTCATTCGTCATATAATTGAATGTGACTTTCACGACCGTGTTGTTATGCTGAATCGAAAGAATGCCCAGACTGCCGGTGCCGGAGAAGGGGAAGGGGTGCGCCGTGCTCACGCAGGCGGAGAGCGTGCCCCAGGTGGAAACGGCGAAATCGTAGTCGCCCGCATAGGGCATCACAAAGCTCAGACTGTAGTTGCCGTTGCCGGTATAATACATGCGCGTGATCTCGCTGTTGGAATCGTATCGCACCGCGCCGACATAAGGCTGGAAGCTGCCGTAGAGCACGACCTTCTCCGGAAATTGCACGCCGGTTTCCGGATCGGATTCATTCTTTCCGCCGTAATCGAGCATGGAGGGATTCGCCAGCGTACGATACGCGTCATAGCCTTTTGCGAGCAGCGCGGCAACGGCGTCCTCCTGCGAAAAGCCGTCGGGGCAAGCGTCGGAGCGGTTGTTCATTTTATAGGTATGATCCTGACCGTCGCCGCCTTCGCCCAGACCCCGCATGAGCGGAAAGGCAAAGAAGCCGTCGGGATTGTTGATCGCCGTCCATTTGAACGTGTAATCCAGAAACGCGTCGCGCGCGGCCTGCGGCTGATCGGCAAACCAGGAGATCTGATCGCCGCCCCACCACTGACTCCAGGCGAGCTCGTCATAGGAGAGGTGTTCACGCGCCCAGCGGTCGCGCCCGCCCCAGTTGTCATATTCATAGAGGAACGGCAGCGCGTCTTCATAAACGCCCTCGGGCGAAATGCCGCCGCCGGATTTGCCCTCGCGCACGAGCACCAGCTGCTCGCCGGGGCGGTCCAGGATCGGGAAACGCGTGAGCGGCATCGCGTTGTAATCGAGCAGGCTTTTGCCGTTGACGACCAGCGAATGCGAATGCGCGTCAAAGATCACCTTGTGGCGCCGCGCGTGCGCTTTGCCGTAAGCCCGAAGCATGTCGAGCACTTTCGCAATTGCCTGATACCCGCGGTCATGGCCGGTATAAAGATGAATCTGCCCCATATGGAACGCTTCATAGCCGCTGTCGATATAGCGCACGCCGCGGTAATAAAACCACATCTGCGTTTCGAGCTGCGAGATATCCGGCATATTGCTCCATGTGCCGGCCTCGGGCGGAAACACGCAGGCGTCAAAGCTGAAATTGCGACGCTCGGCAGGCAGCCCGAACGCCTCAAACACCCAGGCGGGCACCGGCACGGATTCGACATCCTCGCGATAGACCACTTCGAAAATGCAGGCCTGCAGGATGATTTCCGGATCGGCGGCGTGAATGCGATCGGCCGCGTTTTTCACCGTTTCATAATGCTGATCGTCCGGCATGGAGCCTTTCCAGATGCCCGCGGCTCGACCGAGGAATTTCAGTCCCGTCTTCAGTATCACGCGGATATCGTCGTCGAGCGTATCGCTCAGCGAGATCCACTGCGCGCTCGCCGCGTGGGCAAGATAATATTCCAGCACTTTCCTCGGCATGGCGCCGTCAAAATAGCCTTCGCTCATTCCATCGGATTCCTTTCAGATTCATTGACTGTATTCTAACATAAGCGCATAAAAAAAGAAACAGGAAAATGAAAAATAATGCGCTTTTTCTCTGATTTTGCAGATTGCTCTTGCGTCGGCATGCCGGATATAGTATAATGAATTAAAAAATTACCCGTCAAAGGAGCGCAGCTATGAAAAAAACTGCCTTTTATCTGTTGACCGATTCGCATCTGGTTTCCGAACGGATCTGGGAAGAGGGGAGCTCGATTTCCAACCGCGAGCGCGGCGATCAGATCGTACTGATCGATACGCCGAAGATTCTTGACGGCTTCATCGAAAAGATTCTTGCCGATCCGGAGGCGGAGACCGTCATATTCACCGGCGACAATGTCAACAGCGGCGACCTTGCCTCGCATGAGGATTTTCGCGCGCGGCTGGATCGTCTTGTCGCGGCGGGCAAGAAGGTCTGCGTCACCACGGCCACGCATGATTACTGCGGTGAAGGGGACGACGAAAACTTTTTCCACGCCGTGCGTTACACGAAAGACGGCACTGAGCCGACGCCCTTCATGCGCAAGAGCGGCCTGTTTGATTTCTATTATGATTACGGCCCGCGTCAGGCGCTCAACGTGCACCGCGAAAGCGGAAGCTACTGCGTACAGCTCGGCGAAGGGGTGCGCATGATCCTGATCAACGACAACGGCAACGGCCGCAGCCACTGCGGTCTGTTTGAGGACGGCGTCGCCTGGCTGAAAGCGCAGATCGCGCAGGCAAAGGAAGCCGGCGATTTCGTGCTGCTTGCCGTGCATCATCCGGTGATTGCGCCCTGGGAGGTTTATCGCCACGTTGTCGATTTTGAGCTCTACGGCGGCTACCGCGACCTCTGGGCGCTGATGTGCAAGGAGCATGTGCGCGTCGTTTTTACCGGCCACACGCATGTGCAGAACATTCAGAAATACACAGATGAAAACGGCGAATGGTTCCTGGATATTTCGACCATCGCGATGGCCAATGCTGCGGGCAAAATGCGCCGCGTCGTCATCGATCCCGACGCCGGGCGCTGCGATGTGACCAGCGTGGGCATTGACCGCGTGCCGGGCATCGATCTGCAGGGCAAAACCCCGTTTGAGCATTATTACGGGCTGAATTTCCCCGGCATCCTCCAGCGCATCCTGCCGCTTGCTGAAACGGATTTCAACGCGTTTCTGAAAGCGTCGCGCGGCGTCCTGCCGACGGAGCAGCTGGAGAAATACCGTCTGATTGCAAAGCCCGTCCTTCGCCGCGTGCTGAAGATGAAGCTCTCCACGCCCGCGAAGTTCGGCAGAAAATACAACGGCATGACCCGTGACGAGTGCAAAGCGCTGCGCGACAAGCCGATGATGGATACGCTTTACGAGATCCTGAAGCATATCTACACCGGCAACGCGCCCTTCCCGCCGGAAACGGTCGAATTCCGTGTTGTGACCGGTGTGACCGCGCGGCTGGATCGCATCGTCGACAAATTCAATATCAAAAAAATCAAGGAGATCATCCCGCCGGGCTCCTCGCTGACCGAAATCGTGGAGGCGTTTCTTTACAACAACCGCACGGGGGATGACGACGCGATCTCCTTCGATCTGCGCTGAATCAAATACAGCAGCACCGGATGCACGGCCGTTGCGCCGCACATCCGGTGTTCTTTTATGCTTTATGGCCGCCGACCTGCCGGTTGCGCTCCACGGTCGTGGCGCCGTCCAGCAGATTCATGCCCCTAAGGATCGCATTCTTTCCGTATTTGTCGCGAATGCCGATGATCGCCGCCTGCATCCGGCGCTCCTTTTCCTCCTGCGCGGTCAGCCGGGCGCGCGCAATCGCCTGCGCTTCATAATCGGTGAAGAGATTCAGCTGTTCATACTGCGGCGCCGCGTCCCGCACCTGCTCGATCGTCAGCAGATGCTCGGCTGTGATATTCACGCGGCGCACGGTCAGCGCGGGATTCACGATCCGGTCATACAGCGCCTCGATCGCGGGAAGGAGAACGGAGGAAACGCAGGCATGCCGGCCCAGGTTGACCGAGCCGTGCGCGCTTTTCGGCGCGAGGCGGCCATAATGATCCGCCTGAATTTCGCCGTGATAGGCCGCCGCCGTGTCGCCCTGCCGCAGGTTTTCGATATCATAGCAGACATCCAGCACCAGCTGATCGGTCATCAGACGCTTGCGCACAAGATCCGTCGCGAGCAGATCCGTCATTTCCTTGACGATCAGCTTTCCTTTGTCGGCGGGGTAGGGCTTGGCGAGCACCTGACCGGAGCTTAGGCTCCTGCTCTCCGGCGTGTAGGCCTTGCAGTCGGCGATCTCCGTGGGCTCATAGCCCCAGGCATGATCGATCAGCAGCTCGGCGTTGACGCCGAACAAATGATAAAGGAATTCCTCATTATAATAATCGGACGGTTTGCCGACCGAGCAGCGCGCGATATCGCCCATCGTCTGCAGGCCGTTGCGCTCGAGCTTGCGCGCGATGCCGGGCCCGATGCGCCAGAAATCCGTCAGCGGCGTGTGGCACCAGAGCTGCTCGCGAAAGGAGCGCTCGTTCAGCTCCGCGATGCGCACGCCGTCCCGATCCGCCGGCATGTGCTTGGCCACGATATCCATGGCGACCTTCGCAAGATACAGATTCGTGCCGATGCCGGCCGTGGCGGTGATGCCCGTTTCCCGCAGCACCTCGCGGATCATCTTCACCGCGAGCGTATGCGCATCCGTTTTATAGGTGCGCAGATAATGCGTCACGTCGATGAAGACCTCGTCGACGGAATACACCAGCAGATCCTCCGGCGAAACATACCGCAGATAAATCTCCACGACCCTGCGGCTGTAATCCATATAGTATGCCATGCGCGGGGGCGCGATCACGAGATCGATCTCCAGCGAAGGGTCGGCCGCGAGCGCCGCGCCGGAGATGGATTTGCCGCGGAATGCGTGCCCGGGCGCCTGCGCGCGCCTTGCGCTGTTCACCTCGCGAATGCGCTGCTTTGCCTCAAACAGCCGCGGGCGGCCCGGAATGCCGAGCTGCTTGAGGGAAGGGGAGACGGCAAGGCAGATCGTTTTGTCCGTCCGGCTTTCATCCGCGACCACGAGATTCGCATCCAGCGGATCCAGCCCGCGCTCGGCGCATTCGACGGAGGCATAAAACGATTTCAGGTCGATGGCAATGAATTGTTTCCTTGCTTCTTCCATCATCAGAAATCATAACGCAGAAAATCGCTGCGGTGCTCCTGCCTGCGCAGGCGATAGCCCTGCGCGATCAGCACGTCGGCCTTGAGCGCCACCAGATTGATATCCGACTCCATGGCGGCGGCAATCTGCTGCGCGTCATAGCCGTTTTCACACAGGCGCAGGAAGGTTTCATCCTCCAGCGCGATCTGCGCGGCAAAGACGTTCGCCTCATATTCCAGGCGGTTGTTTTTCATATTGAACAGGTTGAATTCCCGGAACCCGCCGACCTTCACCGCCTCCGCGCGGTGCAGCGTGTCATGGCCGAGCTCATGCAAAAGCACGATCCGACCGGAGATTTCATCCAGATTCTGATTGAGAAAAACAAAGCGGTTGCGCAGGATCACTTTATAAACGCCGCGCTGACCGGAAAAATCGCAGGGATAGACCTCCACGCCGAGCTGCTCCGCAAGCCGGAACGGATCGCGCGTGTCATATTTTCTGATCATTGCGTCGGCAGTGCGCACAATGGCGGCCGTTGTCGGCACGGAATCACCTTCTTTCGGCGGGTTGCAGGGGGCAATCAGTCCTGTTTCCGGCCGTATTTTTTATTCTTCTCCTTCGCCTGCCAGTAGGCGTCCTGCACCGCTTTCATGAAAACGTCCAGATCGTCTTCATTCAGCGAACCGCCGGCGAAGAGCCCGGTCACATCCGCCATGAGCGCCTGCGCCTGCCGCCGCCCGCGCGCGCCGAACTGCAGACCGGCCTGTGCGGCAAAATCATCGTTTTCGTTGTGGAGATAATCGGGATTCACATCCAGGATCTCCGCAAGCCTGCGATAGACGTCGCGATTCTGCGGATAGGTCGCGCCGCTTTCGTAGTTTGTGATCGTTTTCAGGCCGAGGCCTGCCTGCTCCGCAAGCGCGCGCTGCGTGAGCCCTTTCTCTTTTCTTGCCTTTTGCAGCTTTTCGCCGAACTTCATACGGCCACCCTCCAATCAAAACAGAACATGCGTTCTACAAAGAAGCAAGTATCTTGCGCCACTTTTGACAAATCACGCATGTTATTTACGCTTTTATTCTATCATACGCAATCGCATTTGTCAATCATGAACAGCAAAAAATCTGCCTCTAAAAAAACAAAGCCATCCGCAAAAAGCAGATGACCTTGCAGAAAATATGAAACAGAATCAGTCGACATAAACGAAGAAATCCCCATGCAGGCCGTTCCAGTGCAGCTGCACGCGCGTGCTCCCTTTGCCGACCGCGTAGATCCGGCCGCCGGAGATGCGGATCACGGAGCGATCGTAGCCGTCAAACCGCGTGCCGAAGAGGAGCGGGAAAGAGAAGCAGTCCGAATCAAAGGCCATGACCCAGAGCTTCGCGCTGTCGGTCACGTGATAAACCTGCTTTTCCGCTTTGATCAGAGTGACCTCCGGGATCAGGCGCGCGTTGCGGCGCGTCGGCGGCTGATCGATATTGGTCTGCGCGGCAGGATCCGTATCGGGCGCGTCGGAGAGCGACAGCTGCACGCGATGGAACCGCGTCGGCCAGTTGCCCCAGTCGGAACCGTAGGCATAGGCAAGATAGACCGGATCGCCCGCGCCGATGTGACCGTCCGCGCGACCGGAAATGCCGCAGTTGTGCAGCTTCTTCATCGTGTTGTCCTTCACGCAGCCGCAGGGGCGGAAGCGAATGCCGTCAAAGGATTCCCAGACAGAAACATAGCTGTCATCGGAGAAGCGCTTTTCGGTGAAGACCGCAAGAAAGCGTCCGAACGCGTCGGCATATTTCACGTCGCAGGAGTCGCCGCCGTCCTTGGGCGGAATGCATTCGCCGTGATGCACAAGCGTGGCGGGCCAGTTTTCGTCCGTCGCGTCGGCGGTGGCCACGCGCGTGGTCGATCCCGCGGCGGTATTCCACGAATAATAAATATAAAGTGTGTCGCCCATAAGCACAAACGACGGCTCGCCCGACCCGAACTGATTCGGATCGTCGGTATATTTGATCAGCGGAACAACCGGCGCAACGCCCCAGCCGCTGCCGGTCCATTTTTCAAACGGGCCGTCCGGATTTTTGCTGCGCGCGATATAAACGCTGTTGTCCGTGCCGCGCTCGTCGAGCGTGGAGGTGTAGCCAATATAATAGTAATCGCCGAATTTGATCACGCCGGGGTCGCAGGTCCACTTCCAGTCCTCCGTTTCCGGCGTCGGATGCACGGCAACCGTTTCGCGCGAGCGCTTTCTGCCTTCGTCAAACAGACGGAAATAGGAGACGACGTCAACGATATCGCCCGGCCCGGTCGCGGCGCACCAGACGTCCAGGCAGCCGTCCCGATTGAGGATCATCGACGGCCCGTAGTGATAACCGCCGGTCTGCTTGCAGGGCTGAAAGATGTCGATGCCCGCGTCCTCAGCTGTGATCTGCAGATACTTTTCCTCATCGCCGCCCGGCACCGGCGCAGACGGCGCGAAATCACCGCCGCCGGTCCGCGGCGCAAACCCGGCATTGCCGAGGCCGATGACAGTCAGAGAAACCAGAATCGTTTTCATGATCAAATAGAATGTTTTCATAATCAATCCTTTATTCTTACTTTAGGATGGGCAGCTCTGTCATCCGCAGGCGGGCACAGCCATCCCTGCGGCAGGATCTCATTGCAGGTATAGAATTGCCATTTGTCCATATGCGTCCTCAGGAAACATCATTGAAGATCTGCCCGTAATAGTCGATTGCGCCGCCGTCGCCGATCACGGCCAGCACGCCGCTTTCGTTGCCGGTGATATAGACATTCCTGTGACGGCAGATGCGCACGATGCGCGCGAGCGTCTTGCGATCCACATTGTGGCCGTCATTCGTGATCACGCAGGCGTCGGGCAGCAGGGTGGAGATAAAGGTTTCCGAGCTCGAGCCGCTGTAGCCGTGATGGCCAACCTTCAGCAGATGCACCTTGCCGATGACCGGCGCATAGCGCGTTTCGTCGCCGCTGTAGTCGTCCATATCCCCGGCAAGGAAGATTTTCGTGCCGTTCTTTTCCAGCAGTACGCCGAGGGAATTGTCGTTTTCACCGACCTTTTCCGGACTCTCGGGATCGTCCGTATTCAGGATCGTCACCTGAAAATCGCCGAGCGTGAAGGGCGTTTCATCCGGGCGCACAAGCGGAATATCACGCGCCGCGAGCGCATTCACCATCTGGTCATAGACCTCCTGGTTATCCCAGTTTTCGAGTTCGTACTCCCGGATTTTGCTGCTCTCATAGGCTTTCAGATACGCGCGGTCGATCGTCACGTCTGGGTCAAGAATCACCGTATCAAAGCCGCCGATATGATCGGAATGCGCGTGCGTGCCGAGGATAAAATCCAGATGCACCTTGCCGTTTGCATCCGCCGCGTGCGCCTTGAGATAGGCCAGCACTTCCAGCTCGTGGCCTTTGAATACCAGATTGTCAAAGCCGCGCGGATTATCCGCGTCCTCCGCGGCGTCGACCAGCGCAAAATGCCCGTTGCTTTCAATCAGAATCGCATCGGAGCTGCCCGTTTTCATGAAATGAATGCAGTCGTCGCCGACCTGCGCGGGCGCCGCGGGCAGCACAGGCACTTCCGTTTTGATCGAGAGCGCCGTCAGATTCGGAAACAGAAAACAAACGAGGGAGAGCAGCGTAGAAATCACTTTATTCATTTGAAACACGCGTCCTTTCCATGTATAATTTGCTTATTTTACCTGCACGGTCCAGCCGTCCAGATTGCCTTCAATCAGGCGGATCGTCGCTTCTCCTTGTGCAACCCTGACCGTGCCAAGCACGCCGGGAAAGCACAGCGGCAGCGTGAGGTTTTCAGCGACCGGCGAAAACCGGAGCAGTTTTTTCGCAAAATCAATCTCAAGGCCGAGCGCTGCGTTGAGCGTGGTCCAGCTCGACATCGGGCGCGAATAGTGATGCCCGCACTCCCAGTGATCCCACAGCGCGCCGAAGCGGGACTGATTGTCGCGAATCGCCGTGACGAGCGCATCCGCGTCCTCGCGCAGACCGACGCGCATGCAAAGCGCCGCCAGCGCGTAGCCGATGCCCGTCCAGACGGCCTGCGCCTGGCAGTTCTGATGGGAATGCAGCGTGGTGCGCCGTCCTTCGGCGCAGGTCGCGTTGATCAGACCGCTGTCCGGATCGAAATTCCGATCGACGATGACGCGCAGGATCGCGCGGATCCGCGCATCCGGCAGATTGCCGCCGATGCCCGCGACGCGCAGGAACCACTCGCCGTCGAGCTGATCGGTCATCAGCGTTTCGTCCTTTTCCGCGTCGGATTTCCATAAATCATAATACTCGCCGTTCCACAGGCGACGCTCAAGGGATGCAAGGCCGGATGCAAGCAAGGATCGCCATGTATTTGCGCGTTCCGCGTCGCCCATTTCGTCGGCCATCCGCGCGGCAGCTTTCAGCGCGGCAAGCCACAGGATCGAAATATAGACCGGTGTGCCGGAGAAATTCCAGGCGTCATAGGTGTTGCGTTTCGTTTCGCGGTCGGGCAGGCCGTCGCCGTCGCTGTCGAGCGCGCCGATGGAATCCATCGCGCGGATCACATGCGGCCACATCTCGTTCAGATACGCCCTGTCGCCGGTGAACAGATAGTCGCGCAGCACCATGAGCACAAACTGATTGTTCATATCCACGCGGTCAAAGCCGTTGTCCACATGCTCCAGATCCGGTGTGAAGAAATGATGCACGCGCCCGTCCTCCCGCTGGAAGGCGGCGCCCATGCGCATCTGCCCCAGCTGCAGATCGGGAAACAGCGCCAGCAAGCCGAACGACGCATGATAGGTGATATCCGTCGTATGAAAGCCGCAGAAGCCCTGCCCCTCCCAGATGCCGAATTTGCCGTCCTTCAGATACCAGGCACACTTGACAAGCGTGCTCAGATGGCCGCTCCAGCAGTCGGGATAGACCGACGGCAGATCCGTATCATAGAGCAGCCGTGCAAACGCGACCGCCTTGTCGAACACTTCCGGCCGGTGCGTGCGCAAAAAGGCATTCGCGTGCGCGGCGCCGTCGAATAGCGTTTCGTAAAAATGCCCGAGCCGACGACCGTCTTTTGAGAAATGATTCGGGAAACACCACGTCAGGATAAAGCGCACGGTCTTTTTCTCGCCCGGCGCAAGGCGGATTTTGCTGCATAGCGCCGTCGCGCCGAAGGCTTCTCCGGGCTTGATCAGCCGATCCTGCCCGCGCAGGCTCGCGAGAAACTTTGCCTGCTCGTCGCGGCCTGAGGGAAACGCCGGCTGCACGTCGCGGATGCGCCGCAGCACAGAAGCGGCATAGGGGTATTGACTGTAAGTAGCAAACAGCGCGGCGATTTCGTCATCGGTCAGCGTCTGCAGATCCTCCGGCAGCGCCGGAGGCGGCGCGCCGGCTTCACTGTCCGGCAGACAGCCGGTTTCACGGAAGCTGAACAGCACGGATTCCTGACTGACGCCGAACGCGTCGTCGTCGTAAATGTATTCTCTGATAAATCGCGCGTAATCGCCCGTAATACAGCTCTTTTCGCCGTCGCCGCCGATGCTCAGGCAGACCTCGCCGCAATCCGGCGCGTCGGTCTGCTGCGCGGGATGCAGCGTGACGCTGACTGTTTCGGCGTCGCCGGAACGCGTATTGCGGCAATCGCCCTCGTTGCAGAAGGTCGGCACCAGCGTGCCGAGCAGGCTGACGGTCAGAGGCACGTCCGCGGGATTCTCAATCTCAAAATCCATATAAAAGCCGGGCGTTGCGGCCACGCTTGTGCGGTGCGGCACAAACGGCGCGACGGCGCGGCCGGTCAGCCGGCAGGGGAGCGCGGCGTCTTCATATTGCAGCTCGCAGACGGGAAACCGCCCGTCGAAGCAGATGCGTTCAACGGGTTTGTTCCACGGAAACATGCGATAGGAGAATTCATCCGCTTCGGTCTGCATGCCGAGCTTGCGCACAACCGGACGCCGCCCTTCCTGCTCCGCGCGGACCCAGAAGGAAAGCGCGCCCGTATGCTGCTCGCCGTCATCCGCTTTTCTTTCCCAGCAGACTTCGGTCATGCGCGGGGGATTGGCAATCTGCCAGTAATGGAATTCGCCGTCCGGCATGAGCTCGACGCTGCCCGCGCCGATGCCGCCCAGGGCAATGCCGCTCTGACTGGGCTTGGTCAAGATAATCTTCGCCATGCGTGAAACCTCCCGACAAAGGATGATGAATCAAAACAGAATGATCGACAGATAGTTCAGCATCACCAGCACGGCAACGCCGGCAATCAGCATGGCGATCACCTGCAGGTGACGGCGTTTCTGCGACACGAGCGTCGCAATGAATTCCCGGATGAAGGCATTCACCCAGAAATAGCGTTTGGTCGTGCTGCCGACGCCCTCCATGCGGTAGCCCTGCTCCAGCGCGATGAGCCCCGAGCGGAAGACGTGATAATTCGTCGTGGCAAAGGCCACGGCAGGCGCGCCCTCGCCGCTGAAATGATCCTGAATGAGCGCCATGGAATTGCGCATGTTTTCTTCGGTATTCGCCGACTGATTCTCCGCGAGGATCTGCTCCTCCGGCACGCCTTCGGCCAGCAGATACGCCTTGATCGCGTCGGCCTCCGCAATGCATTCATCCGCGCCTTTGCCGCCGGAGGGCACAAAGACGAGCGCCTTGCCGGTCGCCTCCCGCTGCAGATTCGCAAATTCCATCGCTTTATCCGCCCGCGCGCGCAGCAGCGGCGGCAGCGACCCGTCTGCGCGGATCTTGCAGCCGAGAATCAGCATGTAATCCTTGTCAAAGGCCGGCATATGCCGCCCGGCCTGCACGCTGAACACGATCGTTCCTACGAGGATGCATTCCAGATAGGCGACGATATAAAAGATTACGTTTGAGAAGAAGGAATACAGCTGCGTGCCGAGACCTTTTTCGTTGAAAATATCCACGATCTGGTGCCGCAGGTTGAAAGTGTAAAACACCTCGGGCAGAATCGTCATGAAGCAAATTCCGAGCCCCAGCAGGAAGCCGAGCATATTGCGCGGATTGACGCCCTCTTTTCTCATCAGGTTCACGTTGCTGATGCTCACAAGCACAAACACGACAAACGCGACCGGCAGCACGACGTGTGCGAAAGTCTCCGCCGTGGCCAGCACGGAGTACACCGCCGCCTCAATTCCTCTGTTTTTCACCACAATCTGCACCAGCTGCAGGATAAAAAAGGCCATAAACACGATCAGGCCGAGATTCATGATGTTTCTGTAGCGATAAAAGCTCACGCGCGTTTCGATGCGGAATTTGTGAATGCGGTCGATGAACAGCAGCACGGTCACGATCAGCACGGACAGCGGGAGCAGAAAACACATCGAGCAATTGCCGAAAAACGAGTTGACGGTAATGATATTCCATCTGTGCACATAGACGCTCTGCAAGCCGGTCATGTCATCGGTCAGATTCGTGATATAAAGGTAGGTTTTGCCCCGCCCGAGCGCCGTGAGATCATATTTCAGTTTGCTGCCCTCAAGCCGGACGCCGGAAACGGCAACAATGCCGGGCTCCTCCGGCGTGACAGAGAACTCCTCTGCGCGCTGACCTTCACGCGGCGCGAAGGAATAATACGCCGTATACCGGCTGCCTGTGGCGGCAATTACGGCAAAAGATCCAAGCAGCAGAATAACGGAAAGGACGGCAATCAGCTTCTTGCTCATAAAACATCACCAGTTTTAAAGAATTGAATCTATATCACATTGTTTGTATTACAAATAATTTTAGCATAAACGGCAGGGCATTTCAACCGTAAATTCAAAAAGGGAGGACAGAATCATCTATCTTCCTATTGAATCCGGTTTTGATTTATGCTATAATTCATTTGCCCGATTTCCGGAATATTCCATACCGGAAACTGAAGAGGATTTCGTAAAAGCGAAAAGGAGTTCTGACGAAAATGAGCGAAAAGAAACAGAAGAACGTCTGGAAACCCGTGGCGATCATCGCCATCTGCCTGCTGCTGATTGTCAGCGCCTGTTACGGCCTGGGCATCGGCTATGAGAAAAATGTATGCAGCCTGCCGGCAAAAGACGAACCGTCGGCCGCAAGCCTCGACAAAGCGCTCAGTTTATGGAATGACGACGCGGCGGCGAAAAAGGAGATCACGGAGTATCTCAAAGCCGTGACGGATGAAAAATCAACGGATTTCATTCCGGTTGAAAACCGCATCGCGGTGTTTGACCTGGACGGCACCCTCGCGTGTGAAACCGATCCCGTCTATTTCGACCACTGCATTTATTATTATCGCGTGATGGAAGATCCGACGTATAAAGACAAAGCGAGCGATTTTGAAAAGGAAGTCGCCGCGGAGGTCAAGCAGTTTATGGACACCGGAGTTTCTGCGCCGGATTCCATGGAGCATCACGGCATGGGCGTCGCCTCCGCGTTCGCGGGACTCACGCCCGAGGAGTTTGTCAGTTACGTTGCCGATTACGCAAAAAATACCGCGTCGCCCGGCTACAACAATCTGACGAGAGCCGAAGCATTCTACAAACCGATGCTGGAAGTCATTGACCTGCTTGAGCAAAACGACTTCACCGTTTACATTGTCAGCGGCACCGACAGATTTATCGTGCGCGGTCTTGTGGAGGCCTCGCCGCTTAAAATTCCCGCGAATCAGATCATCGGCTCGGATGAAAACATGGTCGCCACCGACCAGGGCGATACCGACGGCATTGATTATGTGTTTGACGAAAACGATCAGCTCGTGATGGGCGGCGAATTCCTTATCAAGAATCTTGATATGAACAAGGTGACGGTGATTCAGCAGGAAATCGGCGTGCAGCCCGTGCTCGCATTCGGCAACAGCGGCAGCGATTTCAGCATGGCGCAGTATGTGCTCAATGACAATCCCTACAAAGCGAAGGCGTTTATGCTTTGCTGTGATGATACCGCGCGCGAAAACGGCAACCCCGAAAAGGCCGCAAAAATGGTGAAATCCTGCGAAGAAAACGGCTACACGGCCATCTCAATGAAGAACGACTGGAAAACCATTTACGGCGACAACGTCACGAGGAAATAATCGATTTTAAAACTGCAGCCGCCCGGATTCCTCCGGGCGGCGCTTCATTGATTCTCGGCGGTTTTTTCGAGAAACTTTCGAATTTCAAACACCATTTTCTTATTTGTGAAATTCGCATCCACTTCGTCCAGATCCACCGTTCTGCCTGCAAGGATGCCCTGAATGAGCACCTCCGCCCAGAGCGCCTCGCGCGTCTTGCGATGGCTCAGATAGTCGAGCAGATCGATGTTCATTTTCCGGTCGATGCCCTCCACCATGCCGGTGAAAAAGTCGCAGTTTTCACCGAAGCAACTTCCCATTTTCTCCATGTGCTCAAAGCCGGCAATCACGTCCTCCACACGCATCAGCCTTCTGTTTTTCAGCAGCACGCTCCCGCCGTTGAGGAGCTTGTCCGCGGTCGTATTCAGCGCGTCGCACAGCTCGAGCAGCAGCCCGGTATCGGGCAGCGCTTCGCCGCGCTCCCATTTGGAAACTGCCTGAAACGAAATGCCGAGCTGATCGGCAAGCGCCTTCTGCGTCAGGCCGGCGGCTTTGCGCAGATGCTGAATGTAGCCGCCGATTTTCATCATATCCATTGTTATCCTTCTTTCTGAATTTTTCTGATCCGGATCGTCTTTATCATACGGCATCACAAGCAAAATGTAAATAATCGAATTGTTGATAAAATTCAATTTTCAGTTGAACTTATAAAGATTTTTTATTCAGATAAATAACTCCGCATCAGCATCCCGGACGGACGTCGACGCGGAGCTATGATTATATCATTCCTGCGCTTCCTTCAGCACGATCGCGGACCCCGCGGGCACACGCAGGCGGATCCTGCCGTCTGTGATGTCCGCGCTGCCGCAGGGGATATTGCCCTCGGGCGTAACGGCAAACAGCGCAGCTTTTGTAAATGCTGCGTCGGGGATATCCCATGCGCCGTCTTTCCCGTGCTCGGAATAGGCGATCAGCGTTTCGCACGCGGCGTCCAGCGGCAGGAGCACGTCGCCGCCGTCCTTGAGCACCGCGCCGTTTTTCGTGATGCGCCCGTCCTTGCCGCTGCTGACCACGCCGTCGGAGAATGCGACCGTGTAAGCGCCGTCCGCTTGCGAAAGCCGCAGCCGCTGCAGACGGTTGAGATAGAAATACGGCAGCTGCAGCAGGCAGAACTGCCTGAGGAATTCCGGCGCCCAGTCGTTCACGTCGTTGCCGAAATCCCGCCAGATATCCTCGCCGTGCACCGCGCCGTAAAACACGGCCAGCAGCGCGGGATCGGTCAGATGTCCGCTGTATTCCGCGGGCGGGATACGCATGCAGTCGTCGGCGGTCATGCCGCTCGTCCACCACGAGGCCGGAATCCTGCCGAGCGAACGGATCGGCGCGTCCTCAAACGTGCCGACGGGGAGGGGATGCCCCGCGGTTTCATAGAAGCGACGGATCGGATGCTCCGGCGAATCCGCGCGCCATTCCAGCTCGCGGTAGGTGTATTCCGTGGTCACGTCGATGCCCATGGACTGAATCTCATCGAGCATTTTGTTGCGCGCTGCGTCTTCCTCCTCAACGCTCGTATAGGGATTCAGGCTCTGCGCGATGCAAAAGTTATCCAGATGCACGGTGCCCGCCGCACGCACGGGCGTCGCTTCGCAGAAGCGGTCCCAGTTTTTGCGAAACAGGCCGCTTTCATAGTAGCCCTTGTAGGAAACTTTGAAGGCGTCTCTGCCGTTGAAGCGTTCAATGACCGCGGGCCGCCCCTGCGCGTCCTTCACGACGGCATTGCCGCTGACAAGCGCGGGGAAGCAGGGCGTGTCGCTGTAGGCGTCCGCCAGATTGCCGTGGAAGCTCACGACCGTATGATACCACTTTGCTTCTTCAAAGAGCCACCAAAGGCTGTCCCGCGCGGTTTTGTCTTCCGGGCGTTTGAGGGCTTCATTCACGATCTCCATTTCGGGATAGCAGTCGTCATGCCCGAGCCCCTGCCAGCCGACAAGATAAACGATTTTCGGAATTCCCTGCGTCATCGCGTCGACGGCCTTGATGATGTCCAGCGCCTGCGCGAAGGTGATGAAAACCCGCGAGCAGTGATGCGGAAAATCCGGCTCCGCGAGATACATTTTCATCCACAGCGTCTGTGAATAATCATAATTCCATTTGTTACTCATAGCACCCTCCAAGTAAAGAATCCATACGCAAGAACGCTTACTTTTTCAGATATGACGCCGAAACGGGGAAATCAAAATAGGTTTCCGGATACGGCTCGTCCCGCAGCGTGAAATGCCACCATTCGCAATCGAGCGGCGCAAAGCCGTTGCGCACCATGATTCTCTGCAGGAACATCCTGTTTTCATATTGCTTTTCCGTGACGCCCTTGTAATCCGGATGAGAAACCTCGCTGAAGAAATCGAAAGGGCTGCCCATATCGACTTCCTTGCCCGTCGTCATATCCAGCAGCGTCAGGTCCACGGTGCTGCCGCGGCTGTGGCTGGACTGACTGGCAATATAACCGAGCTGAAACAGCGCCGTCTTTTCCAGATCGGGATAGAAGAAGGGCTTGGTGCGCAGGTCGAGGTCCTCGATGCCCCAGAGCACAAAATGCTTGACCGCGCGCGCAGGCCGGTAAGCGTCAAAGATTTTCAGCCGATAGCCCGCGACGTTCGCTTCGTTCGCAACGCCTTTCAAAGCACGCGCCGCTTCCTTCGTCAGGATCGCGCAGGGCTCCTCGTAGCCGTCGATCCGGTCGCCGACAAAATTATAGGTGGAGAAATACCGGATCTCCTGCACGATCGAGGGCACATAATCCGAAAGCAGAACAAAGCCGGAGCTGTCGTTTTTCGCCTGTTTTTCAAAATCCATATTCGTTACTCCTTCGTAAAAAATGCAAACAGCCGCTGCGCATAATCCGGCGCGGTGTCATACGCCGCATGCCCGCAGCCTTGATACAGATACATTTCACAATCCGGACGCCCCTGCAGCTGCGCCGAGATTTCATTCGATGCATCCGCGCCGAGCACCCGATCGTCGCTGTCGCCGAGCACAAGCACCGGGCAGGCGACGCCGGGCAGATGCGCCCGCACGTCAAAGTCCGCCGTGCCCTTTGCGAGAATGATAAATCGCTCTAAATCCTGCGGTGTGACCGTAGACGCCATCATGGAAAACGCCGCACGGTATTTTTCAAACACCGCCGCGGGATAGACCGCTTTGCCGAAGGAATGGTATAATTCGTCGCTTTGCTGTTCCCGTGCCAGGCGGATCCAACCGTCAATCACCGCGCAGCGGGCTGCATCCATGCGGCAGGCCGTGGAGCCGAGCGCTAATTTCCCGACAAGCGACGGTTCGTTTACAGCAATCGTCATGGCGATCATGCCGCCCTGCGACGCGCCGAACAGACACGTGTCCGAAAGCCCGAGCTGCCGCATGGCCGCCGCGGTATCATCCGCCATATCACAGACGGAATAACTCTCCGGCGGATGCTTTCGGCGGTCAAACAGATACACCGTAAAGTCACGGCAAAAGAGGTGATACTGCCGTTCGATTGCGCCGGCAGCGGAAAGGACGCTTTGCACGCTCAGCCCCGGCAGGATCACCAAGGGCTTTGCGCCGCTTCCGAATCTGAGATAGTCCATTTCAAACGCGTCTGTTGCGACTGTTTCAATCATAGGATTCACCGTTTTTTCAGCATCACTGCGCACTGTTTTTCATGCGTTGCGCGCGTCTCTTTTTGCGTCTTGCGGACCGTCTGACCGCCGCGACCACGAAAAGGAGCATCAGCGCGGCGGCGAGCGAAACGAGCAGATTATACAGCCAGAAGGGCTTTTTGATCACTTCGTTGCCCGCAATCATATTCGCGGAATAAATCAGGCCGTCCACGCGGTAAGTGACGGTGCCGAGCACCTGATGCTTCTGAATCGGCGCTTTCAGCTCCTCCGGCAGGTCGATCTCCGTGATCACATTGTCTTCATTGACGCTGTTCGGCGCGACGGAGAAGATGTCAGTCTGCAGCACCACGTTGAGCATCGGCGTATCCTTGACGGCATTGTCGATGTTGACCTGCGCGAGCGGCTTGCGTTGATCCGCTATTTTTTTGTATGAATAGTTCTCATACACGTAATCCAGCAGCGTGATCGTATCGGAGAAGCGCTCGTTTTCGTCATCGAGGATCCTGCCGCCGAGCACCACGCAGATCAGATCCAGCCCCGCCCTGGAGGCGCTGGAAACCAGACACTCGCCGGCGGGCGTCGTGTGCCCGGTTTTGATCCCCGTGCAGTCCGCATAGAAGTTGCCGGAATAGGGCAGCAGCAGCTCGTTCGTATTGGTATATATTCTGTCCTTGCGCGGATAGCGGTCGGTCGCGGGAACGGTGAAATACTTCGTGCTGACGATTTCGTTGAATACGTCGTATTTCCGGCACTCTCCGGCAATCAGATAAAGGTCATACGCGCTGCAGTAATGATCCTCGTCATGCACGCCGTTCGGATTGACAAAATGCAGCGTTTCGCAGCCGAGGGCCTTCGCTCTGTCGTTACAAAGCGACGCGAAGGCTTCGATGTTGCCGCTCACATGCTCGGCCAGCGCATAGGCCGCGTCGTTCGCGCTGGGAATCAGCAGCGCCTGCAGCATGACGTAAACGCTCAGCGATTCGCCGGCCTGCAGCGCCGCCGTGGTGTAGCCCTCCGGCACAAGATCGATCGCGCGCTGCGATACGGTCACCATATCATCTGGATCGCAGTTTTCCAGCACAAGCAGCGCGGTGAGGATTTTCGTTGTGCTCGCCGGATACATTTTTGCGTGCGCGTTTTTTTCAAAAAACACCTTGCCGCTCACGGGGTCGGCAAGATACGCCGCCCTGCAGCCGATCTCGGGCATATCGTCGGGCACTGCCTGCTCCGCCCGGAGATATTCAAATGTGACCCGCGCTTCCCCGGCAATTTCATCCGCCGCATAAAGCGAATCGGAGAAGGGGAGCGCGCCGTCATATGCATCCGGGTGATAGCCCGCGTCCGCGGCAAACGCGCAAAGGGGCGAGGCCAGCAGCATGAACACAAGCAGGAGGGAAATCAAGCGTCTTCTTTTCATAATTCAGCATCCAATCCGAGAATTTACGAATTCATTCTATCATATCCGATGCGTCTTTTCAACCGTCTTTTCCGGCGGAACTGCGCTGCGGCGAAAAAATGCGGCAGCCGGAGACAAATCTTACACTTTAGTGTAAAAATAATTGTTTTTTTATGGATTTTGTGATAGAATAAATAGATAAAAATTTCAATGTGTTATAATCTTCATTTCAAAAATCATTTTTTACATTGAACACTTTAATCAATGAAGGAGGAATCTTCATGATTCGAACATTCAAAGCAGCAGTCAGCCTTCTGCTGGCGGTGATGATGGTCGTCAGTCTGTTCACGGCTTTGCCGCTCACGGCAAACGCGGTGAACGTTTCGGGCTTCCTCAACACCTCGTCCGGCTCCGCGACGGGGTATTTTACCTATGGCAACCATTTCTACAAAATCGAATGGACGTCGATCGACGGGACCCAGACGGTTTCCCTGATGCTGGATATCAGCACATCGGACGGCTATCTGCGCGCCTATCGAAACGGCAGCACGTCGAGCGCGACGTATCTGTATTCGACCACCTCAAACACGAGCCACTGGACAAAAACGGATCTCACCGATCTGACGCCCGGCCAGTCTACGCACGGCTATACGTCGAATAGATTTATTGCGGCGGGCAGCAGCTCCACGAACATGACGAAGGTCTGTACCGTCACCTGCGTTGCGGCGAGCGAACCGACCTGGGACTGGGCCCCGAATTACGAATCCTGCACGGCAACCTTTACCTGCGTCGATCATCCGGACCTGACCGCAACGGTCAATGCGGAGATTTCGACCTCCGGCTTCAACAAAACGGCAAGCGTGACCTTCAATAACGCATCCTACTCGGATACGGCTTATGCAGGTGTGTCTGTCGTGTGGGTGGACGGCGACGGCCAGACGCTGCAGACCGATACCGTGCTCTACGGCGAAACGCCGACTTACAGCGGCGCGACGCCCACGAAGACCAGAACCGCGCAGTATTCCTACACCTTCACGGGCTGGTCGCCCGCGGTCGGCCCCGTGAGCGAGGATACAGTCTTTACGGCACAGTTCAGTGAAACGGTCAACGCCTACACGATCACCTGGGTGAACTATGACGGCACCGTGCTGGAAACGGATACGGACGTGGAATACGGCGATATGCCGGTTTATGACGGCTCCGAACCCGAACGCCACGCTTTCGGATATGATTATTATTTCTTATGCTTTACGCCTGATGTGACCACGGTGACGGGCGATCAGACGTATACGGCATATTTCAGCGAGCTGCCGGACCGCTACGCTGTCGAGCTGCATCCCGTCGGCGGTCAGATCAACGCCGGCAATTTGAATAACTATACCTACGGCACGGGCGCGGTGCTTCCGACAGATGTGACGAAGGAGCATTACGCCTTCGGCGGCTGGTATACCAACGCGCAGTATCAGGGCGATCCCGTCACCGCGATCAGCACGACCGATTACGGTCGTAAGGATTTCTATGCAAAATGGATCCCGGATGCATTCGGCATTACCTACTATCTCGACGGCGGCACAGTCGATCCCGCCAACCCGACTTCTTACAATTATGATACGGAATCCTTCATGCTGCGGAACCCCACGCGCCCGGGTTACAGTTTCGACGGCTGGACCGGCACGGGGATCAACGGCTCCTCTTATTACGTCGAGATCCCGCAGGGCTCGACGGGGGACAGAGCCTATTATGCAAACTGGTCTCCCAACAATTATTTCGTTGTGTATGACAAAAACGACGCGGGCGCGACGGGCACGATGGATTGGCAGCGCCTGACCTATGACGAGAGACCGACGGAACTCCTGCCCTGCACGTTCGCGGCGCCTGCGGGCTATCACTTCATCGGCTGGGCGACCTCCGCGGACGGCGAAGTCGTTTATGACGACGAAGAACTCGTGATGAATCTGACGACCGAAAACGGCGGCACGGTCACGCTCTATGCGAAATGGGCGCCGAATACCTATACCGTCCATTTTGATATCAACAACGACGGCGCCGGCGGCACGATGGAGGATCAGAGCTTCGTCTATGACGAGGCGGCAAAGGCGCTGACCGCAAACGCCTTCCATTCGACCGTCGACGAATTCCTCGGCTGGGCGACTGCTCCGAACGGCGCGGTCGTTTATGAAGACGAAGAGGCCGTACGGAATCTGACGGCCGAAAACGGCGGCACGGTCACGCTCTATGCAAAGTGGCGGATCCGATACCGTATCTGGTTTGATACCGACGTCTTCTCCTGCTACATCGACGCCAACCAGGGTCAGGGTCGCATCTATCGCGCATTTGCCGGCGATACCGTCAGGATCAACGTCAACAACGTCACCTATGAATACACGATCTCTGTTGTGGATGAAAACAACAACAGCATTGCTTATAATGCGACAACACACACGTTCGTGATGCCTGAAAAAGACGTGTGGATCAACGCGACCGCCGCAAAACGCATGGTTTATACGGACATTTTGCTTGATGATTTTAATTCCTGGGATGACGTTTCCTATATATATGACGCGGAGAACCCCACCGTGACCCCGACCGTCACGGTGAAAGACGGCGAGACCACACTGGAAGAAGGCGTCCATTACACGCTTGAGATCACGAACAACACCGGCAGCCCCGATGAAACGGTCACGGCAACCGTGACCGTCACCGGCATTGACGCGAACGGTTACACGGGAACGGCGACGAGGGAATTCCGCATCTCGCCCAGAAATATTGCCAACTGCACGATCGGCGGCCGGCTCGAAACCTATGACGACGGCTACGGCATTTATTATCCGCTGAGTGAAAACGTGGAGGTCTATTTCGGCGACGTACAGCTTGAGATGTACACGGATTACGAGCTGGAAATTGAAGATGCCGATTCCTTCGAGGTTGGCGAGACCTATCAGGCAACGATCGTCGGCCGCGGCGACTGGAGCGGCTCGCAGACGTTTGAATTCACCGTGATCGAGCTTGCCCACACCATCGTTTTCGACGCAAACGGCGGCTCCGGCGAAATGGAAAATAAAACGGTGTCCAACAGCAGCTCCCGCAATTATTACCTGCCTCCTTGCGATTTTGAACCGCCCTTCGGCTATGCATTCGACCATTGGGAGGTCAGCTGCGAACCCGGAGAAAAGAATCCCGGCGATTACTTCACCGTTCCCTATATCTGGAGCGAATATGACGTGCAGACGATCTATATCACGGCCTACTGGCGTGAAAGAACAGCGTACGACGTCACGCTTCCCGCGCACATGATTGCCGTGAGCGGCGTCACGGCCGACGGCATCGCGTATGAAAATGACGAGATCGTTTTCAGAGCGGAAGGCGGCTATCTTGCAAGCAACGTCATGGCAAACGGCGTCGCGCTCACGCCCGCCGACGGCGTATACACGCTCACTGCGACGGAAGATATTGTCATCACCGCGGACCTGGTTTATGTCTGCGGCGTCGGCGCTCATTCCCTGACCCTCAACGGCAGCATCGGCGTGAACTTCTATGCCTATATTCAGGATGTGACGGATACGGCCTACGCGGTCTTTACCGTGGCGGGCGAGACTGTGCAAGTGCCGATCGACCTGAACAAATTCGAAGTAATTGAAGGCAATCCGCTTTATAAATTCACCTGCACCGTTGCCGCCGCGCAGATCGATACGCCGATCACCGGCAAGATCGTCAACGGCGACATGGAAACCGAGGAATTCACCTATTCCGTGCAGGAGTATCTGACCGAAGCGCAGCAGACAATGGCTGACAAGGCGGCGTTCATGGCGCTAGCCGGCAGCCTTGCGACTTACGGCTACTACGCGAATGAACTCTTCGGCTACAACGACGAGTTCACGCAGCACGCGCTCTTTAACAATGACGGTTTCGCAAACGTGACCGCTGCCTCCCTTGCGTCTTACGCGCCGCGGATGATCAGCGAGCCGGACAGCATGACCTACGTCGGCTCGAGCCTCATGCTCAAGAGCGAAACTGCGATCCGTCACTATTTCAAATGCACGAGCAGCCGCCCCGTGAGCTATTTCCGCTTCGCGCTGAAGAATGCGGACAACACCTGGGCCGATCTCACGCCGGTCGAAAGCGGCGAATTTTACTACGTCGAGATCCCGAATATCGCGTCGGCCGATCTCGGCAGGACCTATACCATTCGCGTGCTGCCGAAAGGCATTCCGCCGCAGGATGAGGGCAGCATTTACAACGAGTGGGTTTATTCCCCGATGAGCTACGTTTACAAGGTGCTCACGCTCCGCGAAGCGAACAGCTCCTCCGTGAGCATGGCGCTTGAAAACGCCGTGAAGGCCCTGACGCTTTATTATCAGGCGGCGGAAGCGTATTTCGCGCTGCTCAACGCGTAAACACAGGATTCTATTCAATTGCCACCACGGCACTCGAATGAAGGAGGTCACTCCATGAAAAATCGCATGCTTTCCTTATTCCTCGCGCTTGTCATGGCGCTGACGCTGCTTGCCGGCATCCAGCTCGGCACGGCGCAGGTCGCATCCGCCTATGCCAACGATTCGGGCGTCGCCGCGTCAGGCATCACTTCCGGCAACGTCAAATGGACGCTCTATCGGGATCAGACGCTGTATCTGTATCCCGATCAATCCGGCGCAAAACGCACGCTGGCAGCCGGAGATGACGTCTGGGCGGGCAGAATTCAATATATGATCTCGAACAGCTACGGAACGTATGAAAACGGGAAGGAGATCATCGAGCAGCTGGTGATTGCCGACGGGATCGTCAGCATCGCCGATGAACTGTTCATGGGCTATCCGGCCCTTAAAACTGTCACGCTGCCCGGCATGGAAACGATCGGGAAGAAGGCGTTTTATCAGTGCCCGCTGCTGAACCGTGTGACGGTCAACGGCTCGATCGACACGATCGGGGACAATGCGTTTGAAGGCTGCAAGCGTCTGGAAACCTTCGCGGTATCCGGCGTCGTGGGGCAGGTGGGCGCTTACGCGTTTCAGAGTGATTACGAAAACGAGGGGAACAGCCAGTACGGTCTGCGCACGTTCAGCGCACAGTCGCTCAACGGCGTCGGCCGCTGCGCCTTCGGCGATTGCGTCTATCTGACATCCGTCCCGCCGATCCGCGGCAGCGTTGACGATCTCGCGTTCTACGGCGCGGGACTGACGCAAAACAACAGACCGGTGCTGGTTTCCGGTCATTCCGGCACGCTGGGCAACCGCAGCTTTTCAGCGGGTGTCTGCTATACCGGCACCAACGAGGAATTCCGGGCCTGCTATACGGATGACGGCGGCAACGCGGTGGCCTGCCAGTCGCTCGGCAACGGGATTACCTGGAGCCTTAATGACGGCGCGCTGGTCATTTCCGGCTCCGGCCGGACGATCGACCTGCTCTCTGCGGATGAGCAGCCCTGGGTAAACCGCCCGGGTGCGGGGTCGGCAAGCGCACAGCGCGACGCCATCCAGTCGGTGATGTTCAACGGATCCGTCACATGCGGCGCGCACGTGCTGGACGGTCTTGAATCAAAGATTCTCACGCCGTTCAGGGTGAATATTACCGACGGAACCTGCTACGGCAAAATTTCCGGCTACTCCGCAACCTTCTATGCGGGCGAACAGGTCAAGATTACCGCAAATTCGATCGCAAATAAATCCTTCAAGGAATGGGAAGGTCTCGAAGGCCTGACGCTGATCGACGGCGGCAGGACCAGCAATCCGACGTCGTTCACGATGCCGGCGCACGACGTTACGATCAAGGCGAAGTTTCTGCCGCTCTATACGATCAAGGTCAACGGCGGCAAAGTGAACTGGCGCTCCGAATTCCAGGCCGTGGAGGGCAAGATCTTCATTGTCAAGGCGGATACCGCACCCGACGGCATGCAGTTCAAGGAATGGTCAGGCGCGGACGATCTGGTCTTTGCCAACGGAAACAAAACCTCTTATACCGCGCAGATTTATATGCCTGCGCATGACGTGACGCTGACCGCCGTTTATGTGGATAAATCCGCCACGCTGTATTACACCGTCAGTCTGTACGCTAACGACGGCACGAACGCGAGCAGCGTTACGGAGATCGTGCGCGGCAGTCGGTTTGACATGCCGAGCGCGCCGTTCACGCGCAAGCATTATCAGTTGACGGGCTGGAATACTGCCGCAAACGGCAGCGGCTCATCGGTCAGCTGCGGACAGACGCTCAATCCGTCGGGCGATCTGAAGTACTACGCACAATGGGAATTCGCGCCGGAAGAAACACTCACGCTGACAGAGGACGCGCAGATCACCATCGACCGGGATCTCGGCATCATCAGCGGCCTGCATCCGGCGACGGATGCGGCGGAGTTGCTGCAGCAGTTTACCAACGATCCCGCGCAGATCTCGATTTCCACCGGCAGCGGCACTGTTTCCACCGGCAGCGTCATCCGGCTGAAGGACGGCAATCTTGTGCTGGATGAATTAACAGCCGTGCTCTACGGCGACGCGAACGGCGACGGCTGGTATGACGAGGAAGATGCCGCATTCGTGATGTTAGCTGCAAGCGGCACGGTCGCGCAGTCGTCTTTGTCCGTTGCGCAGCACATGGCTTGCGACGTGAATCATGACGGTGAGATCACCGACGAAGACGCTGATATCCTGGCGAACGCCGCTTCCATGCTGGAGGATTTCGATCGGAACGCGTCACAGGAAGCGCTGCAGGAGGATGAAGCCTATCAGGCATATTGCGACGCGATTGACCAGACCGTCGAAATCACAGTGCCCGATCCGCCGGTCGTTTCCGGCGAACCGGAGGAAGAGCAGAAGACCGCGCTCGAACTGATTCTCGACTTCATTCGCGACGTGCTGACCTTCGTTTCAGACCGCTTCCACGCGCTTGTGACGGATCTGCTGAAGCTGATTTAAGACATCATTCACTAAGAATTCATACAGCCGCTCGGAGCGATCCGGGCGGCTGAGCTATAAATGAATACAATAATGTTTTCATAAAATTGCTCACGAGCGTGGTAAATCCAAATCCGTCCTTCTCCCGAATGAAGTGCGGATTTCACCGCGCAGCGATTTCACCCGAGCGCAGCGAGGATTTCATCCGTTTCGCGGCCCCTCAGAAACATGGTCACACTGCTTGCTTGTAGCGCTGCGCATTGCTCCCTGTTTCTTCACCTCACCGCCTCGCTGCATCCGACACCGGCGGCGCTTCGGCGGTTCGCCCCGGCACGCTCCGCGTGCCTCGGGTCATCGTTTCCACGCAAATCAAAAGCGGACGCCTTGCGGCATCCGCTTTTGATTTGGCAGGGGCAGAAGGACTTGAACCCTCGGCACGCGGTTTTGGAGACCGCTGCTCTACCAACTGAGCTATACCCCTATATCAAATTGGTGGGCCATCAGGGACTCGAACCCCGGACCGACCGGTTATGAGCCGGTTGCTCTAACCAACTGAGCTAATGGCCCATACACTCAACGCAGATTATCATATCAAAAAACTGTTCATTTGTCAATCACTTTTTGAAATCTTTTTCATTTCACGCGCGGCGAAGGGGCGGGTCCTTGACTTTCGGCGCGCGGATTGCTATACTGAATTCAAATAAATAACACGGAGGCAATCATGACTGCACTGATTCTGACCTATCATCTCAAGGACGAGGCGACGCGCGTCGCCTTTTATCACGCGCTGATTGATAACAACATTCAGGCTCTGACGCAAAAAGAAGACGGCTGCGTCAAATATGATTATTATCTGCCTTGCCACTGCGCGAGCGATCTGCTGCTGGTCGAAATCTGGGAAAGCCCTGCGCATCAGACCGCGCATACACAGCAGGCGCATTTTGCAAAAACACAGGCGCTCAAAGCGCAGTTCGGCGTGACCATGGACTGCGAGAGCTTTTCCCGCTGAAAAAGCAGGGGAGACGACCGATGAAACAGGCTGTGCCGGAGTATAGAATCATTCGCTCCGATCGCAAATCCGTCGCGCTGCAGGTCAGACCCGAAGGGCTGATCGTCCGCGCGCCCAAGCGCATGTCCGACAGGCAGATCAAAGCCTTTGTCGAATCGCGGTCGGACTGGATCGCCGCGCACACTGCAAAGATGCAGGCGGCGCAGCAGGCAGCCGTGCAGCCGCTGACCGATGCGGAAATCCGCGCCCTTGCCGCGCAGGCGCGCAGAGAGATCCCGCCGCGCGTTGCCTATTATGCCTCCCGGCTCGGCGTCACATACGGGCGCATCACCATCCGCTGCCAGCGCTCCCGCTGGGGCAGCTGCTCGGCCAAGGGGAATCTGAATTTCAACTGCCTGCTGATGCTCACGCCCCCGGAGGTGCGCGACAGCGTGATCGTGCACGAGCTGTGTCACCGCAGGGAGATGAATCATTCCGCGGCGTTTTACCGACTGGTCTGTCAGCTCATGCCCGACTATCCGGCCCGGAATCGATGGCTCAAGGAAAACGGGACCGCGCTGATGCTGCGGCTGAGCCGATAACTGCATACGCATTTTCAGCCGAACGACGGGAACGCCGCTCGGCTTTTGTCGTTCTTTGCGACGGATCGTTTCGTGAATTTCGCAAGTCCTTGTGCTTCGGGCTTGACATTGACGCTAGATTTGGTATAATAGTATTTGTTTTACTATATCTTTCCGGAGGTTCGGCATGGCAAAGAAACCGACCTATAACAATGAAAGCATCAAAACATTGAAGGATGAAGAGCGTGTGCGCAAAAAGCCGGCGGTCATTTTCGGTTCGGACGGCATCGACGGCTGCGAGCACGCGATCTTTGAGATCGTTTCCAATTCCGTGGATGAAGCGCGCGAAGGCTACGGCAACAAGATCATCGTCACGCGGTATGCCGACCGTTCGGTCGAGGTGCAGGATTTCGGCCGCGGCATTCCCGTCGATTACAATCCCAAAGAAGGCCGCTACAACTGGGAATTGGTCTTCTGCGAGATGTATGCCAGCGGCAAATATGACAACGGCGACAACGGCAGCTATGAGTATTCGCTGGGCACCAACGGCCTGGGTCTGTGCGCGACGCAGTATGCCTCGGAATACATGGAGGCGGAGATCCACACCGGCGGCTTCCGTTACGTGCTGAATTTCGAAAAGGGCAAGCCGGTCGGCGAGATGCTGAAGGAACCGTACAACAAACGCGACACCGGCTCGCGCATCAAGTGGCGCGCAGATCTGGACGTATTTACCGAAACGGACGTTTCGCTGGAATTCTTCCAGGATATGATGATGCATCAGTCGGTCGTCAACGCCGGCGTGCATTTCATCCTGAAAAACCAGGTCGGCAAGGGCTTCGACACCTATGAATACTTCTATCAGAACGGCATTGCCGACTATGTGGCGGAGGCGGTCGGCAGCGACGCGCTCACGGGCCTGCAGGTCTGGCACAACGAAACGGAATGCCGCGACCGCGAGGATCTCGGTCTTTATAAGCTCAAAACCAACGTCGCGCTGACCTTCTCCAATAAAATTCAGCTCAAGGAGTATTATCACAATTCCAGCTTCCTTGCCAACGGCGGCTCGCCCGACAAGGCGACGCGGCAGGCGTTTGTATCGCAGATCGACGCCTATCTCAAGCAGAGCGGCAAATATCAGAAGAGCGACAGCAAGATCACCTTCCAGGATATCGAGGACTGCCTCGTGCTGGTCATTTCGAGCTTTTCGACCGTTACTTCATATGAAAACCAGACGAAGAAATCCATCAACAACAAGGGTATTCAGGACGCGATGACGGCCTTTCTCAAGCATCAGCTCGAGGTCTATTTCATTGAGAATCCGCTGGAAGCGGATAAAATCGCTGCGCAGGTGCTGATCAACATGCGCTCGCGCGTCAAGGCGGAAAAAACACGGCTCGGCATCAAGGAATCCCTGATTCAGAATGTCGGCAATCTGACCAACCGCATCCAGAAATTCGTCGACTGCCGCAGCAAGGACCCCGCGGTGCGTGAATTATTCATCGTGGAGGGCGATTCCGCGCTCGGCGCCTGCAAGCAGTCCCGCAATTCCGAATTCCAGGCGATCATTCCCGTGCGCGGCAAGATTCTGAACTGCCTGAAATCGGAATATGACCGCATCTTCAAGAGCGACATCATCACCGATCTGATCAAGGTGATCGGCTGCGGCGTGGAGATCCCCGCGCGCAAAAAAGCCGGGAAGGACCTGGTTTCTTTCAACCTCGACCTGCTGCGCTGGAGCAAGATCATCATCTGCACGGACGCGGACGTCGACGGCTTCCATATCCGCACGGAGATCCTCGCCATGATCTATCGCCTGATGCCCACGCTGATCACCGAGGGCAAGGTCTATATCGCGGAGTCGCCGCTGTATGAGATCACCTGCGGCGACGAAACCTGGTTTGCCTACACGGAAAAGGAAAAAACAGACGCGCTCGCCGCCATCGGCAACAAGAAGTATTCGATCCAGCGCTCCAAGGGTCTGGGTGAAAACGATCCGGATATGATGTCCCTGACCACGATGAATCCGGCCACGCGCCGCCTGATCCGCGTGGATCCCGCCATGGCGCAGGAAACCGCGGAGAAATTCGACCTGCTGCTCGGCGACAATCTGACCGGGCGCAAGGAATACATTGCGGAAAACGGGCATCTTTATATTGACATGACCGACGTATCCTGAAGGAGGGCAGGGGAATGGCAAGAAAATCCAAAAAAGATCCGGCCGCCGATCTGCCCAGGCTGGATGACAAAACGCATATTTTCGGCGCAGGCGACGTCGTGGAGCAAAGCATCGTCGACACGCTCGAGCTCAACTACATGCCCTATGCCATGAGCTCCATCATGTCGCGTGCGATTCCGGAAATCGACGGCTTCAAGCCCTCGCACCGCAAGATTCTTTATATGATGTATAAAATGGGTCTGCTGACAGGTCCGCGCGCAAAATCCGCAAAGATCGTCGGCCAGGTCATGCAGCTCAACCCGCACGGTGACGCCGCGATTTACGACACGATGGTGCGCCTGTCCAAAGGCTATGAGGCGCTGCTGCACCCCTATGTGGATTCCAAGGGCAATTTCGGCAAATACTTCTCGCGCGATATGATGTGGGCCGCCTCGCGCTACACAGAGGCGAAGCTCGAAAAGATCTGCGCGGAATTCTTCAACGACATCGACAAGGACACGGTCGACATGGTGGATAATTTCGACAACACCATGAAAGAACCGCGACTGCTGCCCGCGACCTTCCCGAGCGTGCTCGTCAACGTCAACACCGGCATCGCCGTGGGCATGGCCAGCTCCATCTGCTCATTCAATCTCGAAGAAGTCTGCAACACGACCATCGCGCTGCTGCGCGACCCGAAGGCCGAAATCGCCGACACGCTCCTTGCGCCGGATTTCGCCGGCGGCGGGCAGATCCTGTTTGACCGCGCGGCGTTTGACGAAATCTACCGCACCGGACGCGGCGGCTTCCGCGTGCAGGCGAAATATCATTACGACAAAAGCAATCACTGCATCGACATCACGGAGATCCCGCCGACCACGACAAGCGAAGCGATCATCGACAAAATCATAGAGAAGACGAAAACCGGTTCCATCCGCGAGATCAACGACATCCGCGACGAAACGGATCTGAAGGGTCTGAAAATCACGATCGACCTGAAAAAAGGCATCGATCCAGACAAGCTGATGAAAAAGCTCTATGATTCCACGCCGCTGCGCGACACCTTCTCGTGCAATTTCAATATTCTGATCAACGGCGTGCCGCGCGTGCTGGGCGTGCGCGAAATTCTACAGGCATGGATCGAATTCCGCAGCGAATGCGTGCGCCGCCGCACGGCGTTCGATCTCAAGCGCGCGAAAGACCGTCTGCACCTGCTGCGCGGTCTGGAAAAGATTCTGCTCGATATCGACAAAGCGATCCGCATTATCCGCAACACGGAGGAGGAAGCCGAGGTCGTGCCGAACCTGATGATCGGCTTCGGCATCGACAAAATTCAGGCGGAATACGTCGCGGAGATCAAGCTGCGCCATCTGAATAAAGAATACATCCTCAAGCGGCTGCAGGATATTGAAAAGCTCGAGGCCGCCATCAAGGATCTGGAGGATATCCTCGCGCACAACCGCAGGATCAAGGCGATCATCGCCTATGAGCTCAAGGACGTCATCAAGAAATACGGCCAGCCGCGCCGGTCGGAGATCATCTCCGTTGAGGAAATCGACGACGCGCCGCCGGAGGAGGACGTGCCGGATTATCCGGTCACGCTGTTCTTCACGCGCGAGGGCTATTTCAAGAAAATCACGCCGCAGTCCCTGCGCATGAGCACGAGCAATAAGCTCAAAGACGGGGATGAGATCACGCAGACCGTGGAAACCACAAACGCTGTGGAGCTGCTGTTCTTCACCAACCGCTGTCAGGTCTACAAAACCACCGCCGCCGCGTTTGAGGATACCCGCGCGAGCGCGCTCGGAGATTTTATCGCCGCCAAGCTCGAAATGGAGGAGGGGGAATCCCCGCTTTATATGGCGGTGACAAAGGATTACGCCGGCTACATGCTCTTCTTCTTTGATAACGGCAAGCTCGCGAAAATCGATCTGAACGCCTATAAGACCGTCACCAAGCGCAAGAAGCTGATCCGCGCATATTCCGACAAAGCGGAGCCGGTCGCGATTCTGCAGATCCCGGCGGATCAGGAGCTGGTCGTCATATCCTCCGCCGGCCGCCATCTGCTGCTCAACACGGCGCTGATCCTGCCGAAAGCCACAAAGGATTCCATGGGCGTGAGCGTCATGACGCTCAAGAAGGGGCAGCGCGTGATGCAGGTGCGCCCGTATCGGGAAGGGGAGTTTGCCAAACCCCACCGCTACCGCGCCAAGAATCTGCCCGCCGCGGGCGCGCTGCTGAGCGCGGATGACGCCGGAGAGCAGATGACCTTCTGACGCTTTGCAGACGGAAAGCAAGGTTTTTAACAAAGAAAATGAAAAAAACGCTTGCAATTCGGGTTCTTTTGTGTTAGTATCTATTGGTACAAAATATTTTTGGAGGTTTTTCACCCATGGCATGGTATGAAATCGTATTGGGCGTCGTCCTGATTCTCACATCTCTTATGCTGATCGTTGTTGTTCTGATGCAGGAGAGCCGCTCTGCAGGTCTGTCCGGCGCAATCGCCGGCGGCGCCGAGACCTTCCTCGGCAAGAATAAAGGGAAAACCATCGAGAGCAAGCTGGTCAAAATCACCAAGGTGCTTGCCGGTGTGTTTTTCGTGCTTTCCCTTGCTGCCACGCTGATCGTTCTGTTTGTCAACAAATAATTGATCTGCTGAAAGACAATGCCGTATCGGGTTCCCGCGGGAACATCCGATACGGTATTTTTTATGCCCAATTTCTATTTTGCATCAAATCTGCACCGCAGCTTTTCCAGCGCCCGTTTTTCAATGCGGCTGACATAGGAGCGGGAGATTTTCAGCTGCCGCGCAATTTCATTCTGTGTGCACGGCGCGCCGCCGTCCAGTCCGTAGCGCAGAACCAGCACGGTCTTTTCGCGCGGCTCCAGCGCGGTTTTCAGGTAGTCGCGCATCTGACCGATTTTGATCTTGCGGTCGAGATCGTCCGCGATCGTATCCTCCACGCTAATGATATCCATGAGTGTGAGCGGATTGCCCTCATGATCCGTTTCGATCGGCTCGTTGATGGAGATCTCGCTGCTCAGGCGTTTGCGGCTGCGCAGATGCATCAGGATTTCGTTTTCCACGCAGCGCGAGGCGTAGGTCGCAAGCCGCGTTTTCTTTGTCCTGTCAAAGGTATTCACCGCCTTGATCAGCCCGATCGTGCCGATGGAAATAAGATCCTCCTGGTCGCCGACGGCGGAATAATACTTTTTGACGATGTGCGCAACCAGACGCAGGTTATGTTCGATCAGGGCGTTGCGCGCGGCTTCATCGCCCTGCGCGCTGCGTTCGAGCAGCGCCGCTTCCTCGGCGGCGGAGAGCGTGGGCGGAAACGAACCGCCGGAGCCGATATGCAGCGCAAAAAACAAAAATCCTCTTGACAGCAACGCCGCCAGCGCAGAAAACATCCGCATCCCTCCAAATCAGATCGGTCACTTCATCGTATGCCGGCGGGATGAAAAATGTGCAATGGTTTTTCTTTACTTTTTTATAAAAAATTGGTATAATCGGAGCAAAGGAGGGCGATGACATGAATCGATCTCGTTCTGTCTGGGAAAAGAATCCGGTCGGCGTGATCCTGCTGTTCTTTGCGGTGCTGATTGCGGCCTCTGTCGTGTGCCGCGTGATCTTCTATCGCTTTGAATACGATGCGCAGTATTATCCCGTTGATTACGGACGCTTCAACTATTTTTCCTACTTTACCATTCAGTCCAATCTGATGGTGATGCTCTATTGCTTTTTCGCCGCGCTCGCGATCTTCGGCGTGCGGCGCGTGCAGTGGATCCGCAAGCCGGGCTTCGGCCTGTTCGTCACAACTTATATTCTGATCACCGGCGCGGTCTATTGCAGCGGTTTTCCCATGGGTCTCACGCCGCCGCTGGTCTGGGATACGGCCTATCACTGCATGCTCAACAGCTTTCAGATTCTGCATCATATGATCATGCCGCCGGTCATGCTGTTTTTCTGGCTGCTGCAGGGGACGGAGCCGCCCCTGCGCGCAAGGCTGCTGCCGGCCGTCGGCATTTATCCGTTCATCTATTCACTGCTGTGCATCGCACGCGGCGCATTCGTCAAGCCGACGTTTTACACCTATCCGTTCTATAATCCGGGCTTCCTGGTCGACACGGTATTTCCCGGGAAATCCGTATCGCCGCTCATGGGCTATGTGATCATGCTGCCGCTGCTGATCGTGGGCATCGGCCTGTTCATCCTGGTCGCGGCGATCCTGTTCGCAATCCATAATGCGCAATGCAAAAGAAGGGGAGGGCAAAGCAATGAAAAAGAGTGAGATCAATATCCGCGATCCCTTTATCCTGAAGGAAAACGGGGTCTATTATCTTTACGGCACGCGCGGCGCGAATTTCGGCGTCAAGGTCAACGGCTTCGACGTTTACACCTCGGCGGACCTCGAGGAATGGAGCGATCCGATCCCGTGCTTCAACGGCGAGGATTACGCGATGAACGCAGGCGTGAGCTGGGCGCCGGAGGTGCACCGCTATCAGGGCGCCTATTATCTCTTTGCCACCTTCACGCAGCCGAACGGTCTGCGCGGCACTTACTGTCTGCGTGCAGAAACGCCGGAAGGCCCCTTTGTGCCGCACAGCAAGGGCGCGCTCACGCCGACGGACTGGGAGTGCCTGGACGGCACGCTGTTTGTGCAGGACGGCACGCCGTATCTGGTCTTCTGCCATGAGCACACGCAGATCATCAACGGCACGGTCTGTTATCAGCGCCTGAAACCGGACTTGACTGCGGCCGATGGCGACCCCGTGCTGCTCTTTCACGGCGACGATCCGTTTTATGTTCCGCGCCTGCCGGAGGGGGAGCATTATGTGACGGACGGGCCATATCTCTTCCGCTTCCGTGGCCGGCTTTTCATGCTCTGGTCCACGATTCTGGCCGGTCAATACGCGCAGTGTCTGGCGGAATTCACCGACGGGCGGCTGGACGGACGGCTTGTGCATCTGCCGCCGCTGATTACGGATGACGGCGGGCACGGCATGATTTTTGAGGCCGACGGCGTGCCGACGCTGACCTTCCACAGCCCCAACCGGTCGGGCACGGAGCGCCCGCAGTTTCTGCCGCTCGCCCCGCTGATGGTCGCGGTTCTTTCAAAATCTGAATAAAAGCAGGCAGATCTCTCAATTTTTCCCGCATTTTTTCGCATATTCCGAAAGAATCTCTTGCATAATAATTTAAAATATTATATAATATATGGAAACAATGATCCGGAAAGGATGTGTTTGCCGATGTCAGCCATCAAACTCGGCGCCCAGCTTTACACGCTGCGCGAATTCATTCAGACACGCGATGATTTTGAAGCGACGCTGCGCTATCTTGCCGGCATCGATATTCATCTGATCCAGATCTCCGGCATCGGTCCGATTCCCGCCGAGGAGATCGCGGCCTTGACGCAGGCTTACGGCATGGAGGTCTGCGTTACGCACACCTCGTTTGACCGCATGCAGACGGAGCTTGACGCGGTGATGGCCGAGCACCGGCTGTTTCACTGTGACACGCTCGGCATCGGCGCCATGCCGGACAAATACCGCGGCTCGCTCGAGGGCGTGAAGGAATTCATCCGGATCGCGTCGGAAATCGGCCGCAGGATGCACGAAAACGGCCTGCAGTTTGCCTATCACAACCACGCTTTTGAATTTGCCCGCCTCGAAAACGGCGCGCGCATCTTTGATTATCTGATCGAATCGACGCAGCCGGAGTTTTTCTCCTTCATCGGCGATACTTACTGGTTCCAGTACGGCGGCGTGAATCCCGCGGATTATATCCGCAAGCTCAACGGCCGCATGAAGGTCTGCCATTTCAAGGATTACAAGATTCTGAACGGTCAGCCGACCTTCGCCGAGATCGGGACAGGCAACCTGGATCTGGACGCGTGTTACCTTGCCTGCCGCGACGCCGGCGTTAAGGACATCGTCATCGAGCAGGACACCTGCGAGATCGATCCGCGCGAGTCGATGGCGATCAGCTATCGCAATCTGATAAAGATCGCAGAAAGGAATCAAGTGAAATGAAACCGCTGACAATTACGGTTGCCACCGATATCCACTATTATTCCGAAGAAAACGGCAGCAGCGGCAGCGCCTATGAGACCGCCGATTACAAGAGCCAGAAGCTGCTCTCCGGCGCGGCGGAAGTGCTGCGCGCCATGTGCGATCAGATCGTTGAGGATGAGCGCAGCGACATCCTGCTCATCAGCGGCGACACCACCAACAACGGCGAAATGAACGCCCACCGCGAAGTGATCGAGCTGCTGCGCAGCGTGAAAGCGCGCGGCAAGCAGGTCTATGTGATCACCGCGACGCATGATTATAAAGGCGACGGTCTGGCAACGGCCTATCGCGGCGACGAAAAGATCAAGACGCCGGCCGCAAAGCGCGAAGATCTCTTTGACCTCTATCGTGAATTCGGCCCGGATCAGGCGATCGCCGTGCACCGCGAAAGCATGTCCTACATCGTGCAGCTTGCGGACGGCTATCGGCTGTTTGCCCTCAATGACGACACGAACCGCAACGGCAAAAGCGGCTTTTCGGATGACTGCTTTGCGTGGATCGCCGCGCAAGCCGCGCAGGCGCGCGCGGACGGGCAGTTCATCATCGCCATGACGCATCATCCGCTGATCGCGCCTTCCCCGGTCTATGAGCTGATCGGCAAGGGCGATATGCTCGGTGATTACGATCAGCGCATTCAGCAGCTGGCGGATCTCGGCGTGCAGTTCATGTTTACCGGCCACACGCATATTCACAATATTTCCGCTTATCAGAGCCCGCAGGGCAATGTGCTCTATGATATCTGCGCCGCGTCGCCCATCGGCTATCCCGGCGTTTTCCGCACCGTGACATTCCGGCCGGAAGACGGCGTTGTGCATGTCGAAACGGAGCGCGTGCAGGAGCCGGAAAGCTATAAAGAGAAGCAGCAGACTCTGCGCGACCGGCTGTCCTATCAGATGATCGGCGTCATCCGCGAAATGATCGACGTTGCCGGCAAGGACATCGACCGCTTCGCCGATATGGCGACCGCCATCAGCATCAAGCCGAAGGTCATCTACCGCTTCGGCTGGCTGCTCAAGCCCGTGTTCAAATTCCTCAATGCGCTGAAGGTCGGCACGGTCGGCAGCTGGACGAAAAAGGAAACCGGCCTGCGCAAAGCCGACTGGGCAGAGATTAAGGACCGCAAAGTCGTGGATGTGATCACGGAGCTCGTGCTCAACCTCTACGCGGGCGAAAGCAACTATCCGCCGCAGAGCGCGACTTATAAGATCACCATGGGCTTTATGAGCATTCTGGACAGTCTGCTGCGTGTGCTGCACATCGATCTGAAAAAGATCCTCAAGGTCGTGCCGGACGCATCATCCCTGATTGAGCCGCTGCTATATAACGCAAAGATTGACGCGTATACGGCCGATCTTGAGATCTATGATTACTGCGGGGAAGGGGAGCAGGCGAAACAGCTGCCCGCGCCCGCACCGCAGCGCACAGTAAAAAAGAGCAAAAAAGGCCTGCCGATCCTGATCTGCGCAGTGCTGATCCTGCTCGTATTCTTGCCGGTCTGGCTGGTGCTGCTGCTTATAGGCTTTGTGATCAACCAGATCCGCTACGGCAAAAAAATGAAATGATCGCGTCAAAAGGGGAGACTATGGTGTATTTTGACCGGGAGTTTGTTCCTTTATTGCAAAGAGAAAACCGGAAAGGAGGAACCGTCTGAGATGGCAAAAGAGAAGAAGAAAAAGAGAAACCGCATGAGTATACCGGGGATGGTCTTTCTCGGCATTTTCCTCGTGGCGTTTTTCACTGCGATCATCGTCGCCGGCTATTTCTTTTATGAAGTCAACAACAGGATCAACGGCGACCTGATCATCAATCTCGATGAATACAAAGCCAATCAGAACCAGACCTCCTTCATTTTCGGCACGCAGGCCGACGGCGAGGTCATCGAGCTTGCGCGTCTGCACGGCGAGGAGGACCGCGTCTGGGTCGATCTGGACGACATGTCGCCTTATATGGGCGACGCCGTCATCGCGCTGGAGGATACGCGATTCCGTCAGCATCACGGCGTTGACTGGCAGCGTCTGGGCGGCATCATTCTCAAGCCCGAGCAGCTCGGTCAGGGCGGCTCCACCATCACGCAGCAGCTGATCAAAAACCTGACCAACAAGAAGGACGTCACCGTCGTTCGTAAATTCAATGAGATCCTCACCGCGCTGAATCTGGAGCGTTATTATGATAAGAATACGATTCTCGAAGCTTATCTGAATACCGCTTACTTCGGCAGCGGCTGCTACGGCGTAAAGACCGCGAGTGAAAAGTATTTCGGCAAGGACGTCGGCGATCTGAACGCCGCCGAGTGCGCCGTCATCGTTTCCATCACGAAAACGCCGACCGCAAACAATCCCTTGCTCCATCCAGAAAATAACCGCAACCGCCAGCTCTATTGCCTGAAACAGATGTATAATGAAGGCAACGGCACGCTGACGAAGGAAGAATATGACGAAGCCGTCAATTACGAGCTGATCTTCACCAACAGCGAAAACTATGTTCCGTCGGAAGAAGAAGTCTCCAAGCTGAAGGAAGAGGAAAAAATCAACAGCTTCTATGTGGACTACGTCATTCAGTCCGTGCGCGACGACCTGATGAAGGAATACGGCTACACCAAGCAGCAGGCGACCGACCGCATTTATTACGGCGGCCTGCAGATTTACGCCGCCGTGGATCTTGAGATGCAGGAGACGCTGGAAAACTATTACGAGAATCGCAAGAACTTCCCCGATCTCGGCGTGGATTCCCACGGCGATCCCGTGCAGTCCTCCATGACGATCATGGATTATCAGGGGCGCGTGCTGGCCATTGTCGGTCAGATCGGCGAGAAGAAGCAGAACCGCGGTCTGAACCGCGCGGCCAATTCCTACCGTCAGCCCGGTTCCACGATCAAGCCCATCGCGACCTATGCGCCCGCGATCGATCAGGGTCTGATCAATTATTCGAGCAAGGTCAAGGATTACGCCATTGCCTATAACGGAGAGCTCTGGCCGCACAACGTGGACAAGACCCTCGGCTCAGGCAGCAACGTGCTGATCGAATACGCCATTCAGGAATCGCTGAATACCGTTCCCGCGCGCATCATCAAGGATACGCTCGGCGTCGATACGTCGTTTGATTATCTGCAGAATAAATTCCATCTCTCCCATCTGGATGAGACCAAGGACCGCGCGCTCTCACCGCTTGCCATCGGCTCGCTCACGCACGGCACCAACACCGTGGAAATGGCCGCTGCCTACGCGACCTTCGGCAACGGCGGACTGTATTATTTCCCGTATTCCTATTATAAAGTGACAAACAGCCAGGGCACGCAGGTGATCCTGAGCAACGAGCAGCCGAAGAATGAACGCGCGATCTCCGCGGAAACCTCCGACATCATCTGCGAGCTGCTGCAGACGGTCAGCACGAAGTATTACGGTGACGCGCCGAACGTCCGCCGCTTCCAGATCATGGCCAAAACCGGTACCACGAGCAGCCAGCGTGACCGCTGGTTCTGCTGCGGCACGCCGTATTATGTGGCGTCTGTCTGGGTCGGTTTCGACCAGGAGAAGTATCTGAGCGCCGTGATCAACCCGGCCGGCGAGATCATGTTTGACGTGTTCAATAAGCTCCATAAGGGTCTGCCCGAAAAAGAATTCCCCAAGTGCTCCGGTGTGGTGCAGAAAACCTATTGCCGCATCACCGGCAAGCTCGCCGGGCGCGGATGCTATTCCACGGCGAAGGGCTGGTATAAGCTCACGGATCTGCCGGGCACGTGCACCTATTGCTCCTATTCCTACTCCGGCGATGACGACAGCGGCAGCAGCCGCAGAAACAACAATTCCGGCGGCGGGAATAACGGCGGCGGGAATAACGGCGGCGGGAATAACGGCGGCGGGAATAACGGCGGCGGCGGAATTGTCAGCGGCATTCTGGATGCGCTTTCAGGTAACTAATTGTCAGCGGCGTTTGCCTTGTTGCAGACGCCGCGGATTCTTTCAACAGAAAGGAACTGCTTCATGATTATTCTGGCCGTGGATTACGGCGATGTGCGGACCGGCCTTGCCGTGTGCGATCCGACGGAAACGCTCGCTTCGCCCGTTTGCTCCATCACGCAGCGGGATCCCGCGCGGCTGGCGCAGGAGATCGCTGCCGTCGCCGCGGAGCACGCAGCGCAGCTGCTGGTCGTCGGTCTGCCGAAAAATATGGACGGCAGCGAAGGTGCCCGCGCGGAGAAATGCATTGCGTTTGCAACGCTTCTGCAGGAGCTGACGGGCCTTCCGACGCAGCTGCAGGATGAGCGGCTGACCACGGTCAGCGCGCATCAGGCACTCAACCAAACGAATACGCGCGGCAAAAAGCGAAAAGCCGTGATCGATCAGGTTTCCGCCGTGATGATCCTGCAGGATTATCTGGATGCGAAGAAACACAATTTATAATTGAATCATGCGCCCGTGCGCAGCGGCATAGAATGGTAGCATCAACCGCAGCGGGGTGTTGCAATGAAAATCATCGCACCGAAGGCCATGCTCGCAAGACTCTGGATGGTGCTCGCGCTGACCGGCATCGTTTCCGGCCTGTTGATCGGCTACCGCGTGATCGGGCGGCAGAGCGTCACTGTTTCCGCCGGGCGGCAGAGCTTCTCGACGGTCGTGATCGATCCCGGCCACGGCGGCTTTGACGGCGGCGCAAGCGCGCAGGACGGCACGCTTGAAAAAACGATCAACCTGCAGATTGCGCTCGCCGTGCGTGACTGTCTGGATGCAATGGGCGTGCGCACCGTCATGACCCGCACGCAGGACAGCGGCACCAACGACGCAGACGTCAGCGGACTGCATGAGAAAAAAGTTTCCGATCTCAAAAACAGACTGGCGCTCATGCACAAGGAGCAGAACCGGATCTTCGTGAGCATTCACCAGAATCATTTCTCCCAGGCCGAATACTACGGCACGCAGGTGTTTTATTCCGGCAATCATCCGGATTCAAAAGTGCTTGCGGAATGCATTCGCGCGTGCGTTGTCACCGATCTGCAGCCGGAAAACCGGCGGGAATCAAAGCGCAGCGGCGCGGAGATTTATCTGCTGCATCAGGCGAAGGTGCCGGCCGTCATGGTCGAATGCGGCTTCTTATCCAACGCCGCGGAAACGGCAAAACTGAAATCCGAACCCTATCAGAAACAGCTGGCGTTTCTGATCGCGCTCGGCATCCTGGATTATTTACAAGCGGAGGAACAGCAAAATGGCTTCTAAACCGAAAACCGTCTATATCTGCTCCAATTGCGGCTATGAAACGGCAAAATGGGGCGGCCGCTGCCCGGAATGCAACGAATGGAATACGCTTGAGGAAGAAGTCCGTACCGCCGCAACCAAGAAATCCGCAGCCGGCACGGCGATGCAGCCGCTTGCGGCGCAGCGGATCGAAGAGATCAGCGCGGAGAATGAGATCCGCTATCACACCGGCATGGCGGAGCTCGATCGCGTGCTCGGCGGCGGCATTGTGGACGGCTCGCTGGTGCTGCTCAGCGGCGATCCAGGCATCGGCAAATCCACGATCCTGCTGCAGATCTGCCAGTATCTCGGTCAGACGCTGGAAATCCTCTATGTCAGCGGCGAGGAATCCGCGCGGCAGATCAAGCTGCGCGCAAACCGCCTGCATGTATCTACGGAACATCTGCGCATCCTGTGCCAGACCGACGCGGAACGCATCGCCGAGTATATCCGCACGGAGCGTCCCGGGCTTGTGATCGTCGATTCGATTCAGACCATGTATCTCACAGAGCTGACCTCGTCGCCGGGCAGCGTGACGCAGGTGCGCGAGTGCACCAATCTCTTCATGCACTGCGCAAAGGATTACGGCATTCCCACGCTGATCGTCGGCCATGTGAATAAAGACGGCAACATCGCCGGGCCGAAGGTGCTCGAGCATATTGTCGACTGCGTGCTGTATTTTGAAGGCGAACGGCATCTTTCTTACCGCATCCTGCGCGCGGTGAAAAACCGCTACGGCTCAACAAATGAAATCGGCGTGTTTGAAATGATGGATCACGGCCTTGTCGAGGTGCAGAACCCCTCGCTGATGCTCATTTCCGGCAAACCGAAAAACACTGCCGGCACCTGCATCGCCTGCGTCATGGAAGGCAGCCGCCCGATCCTTGCCGAGGTGCAGGGTCTGGTCGCCGCGTCCAATTACGGCAACGCGCGCCGCATGGCAACCGGCTTTGATTATAACCGCATGAATATGCTCCTGGCCGTGCTGGAAAAGCGCGCCGGATTCTTCTTCGGCAACAGCGACGCCTATATCAATGTCGTCGACGGCCTGAAGCTGGACGAGCCCGCGACGGATCTCTCGGTAGCGCTCGCGCTGATTTCCAGCCTGCAGGATACGCCGATCCGTGACGATACGCTCGCCATCGGTGAAATCGGCCTGGGCGGCGAGCTGCGCGCGGTATCTTTCTGCGATCAGCGCGTCAAGGAGGCCGAGCGGCTCGGCTTCGCGCGCTGCATCATCCCGCGCCACAACATGAAAACACTTGCCGACGGCATCAAAGGAAATATCGAAATCGTCGGCGCGTCCAATGTCAACGAGGCCTTCCATGCTGCCGTCTGACCGACCGCTGCAAAGCCCGCATCTGCCGCAATCGCGCGTTACAAGCGTTGCCATCAGCGAAACAGCAGGGGAGAGCATCAAAAAACTGGAGTCCCTGGGCATTCAATGCATCCCGATCTCCGCGCATCCGGACCTGCCGGCCGAGATCAGCAGCCACGCGGATCTGCAGATGTTTCACATGGAACTTTTTGACATTTTTGTAGACGAACACTTGTTCGGTGTTTCTCCGGATAAAAGATTCGAATTTAGAATCATCCCTGAAAAACTGCAAAATACATATCCGGGGGATGTGCGGCTGAATGCCGTGCGGCTCGGCAACCGACTGATCTGCAATCCGAAAACCGTCAGTCAGGCAGTGCTAGAATCCGCGCATAAACACAAGCTCGAAATCGTCCACGTCAATCAGGGCTACACGAAATGCAGCATCTGCTGTCTGACCGAAGACGTCATCATCACGGACGATCCGGGAATCTACAAATCCGCTCAGTTTTTCTGCAGCGACCGATTGCTCGTTTCAAAAGGCTCCATTCGATTGAGCGCAGCGCATTACGGCCTGATCAGCGGCTGCTGCGGCAAACTGGACCGCAATCTGATCGGCTGGAACGGAAGAATCGAATCCCACAGCGACGCGGAGGAGATCCTGGCGTTTTTGAAAAAGCATCACATGGAAAGCATCAATCTGAACGACGGACCGCTGACAGATATCGGCGGAATCCTGCCGCTGACAGAAGAAATAACGACGCTATAATATAAAACATATATATTAATGGTTCCTATGTCACGGCAAAGCGAAAGCCATCCGGGAGGACCGGCCCGCACCTTGCCCGTAATTCCCGGGCGCTGTTTCTCCCCTAACTTGCGCAAAACTTTCATTTTGTGAAGTAACTATTGATTTTTTTTCCGGGATATGATAAACTATAGTCAGTAGCCCCCTCTTGACCCCGACGGCTGAAAAAACGATGTTTTTGCAAAAACGGAGGAATCCTTGCATGCGATATGAAGAACTGGCGACCATGCCGGCGCTGTCCATCGACTATTTTCATTATTTATCCGGCGTGCGCGGCAAATCCGAGCTAACCGTGCTGGAATACGCGTCGGACCTGCGCTCCTACTTTCGTTTTCTCAAGCTCCATCACGGGCTGGTTCCCAAGGACACGCCCTTTCACACGATTCCCGTTGCCGATCTTCCGCCGAAGCGCATTCTGGAAGCAACGATCAGCGACGGCTATGCGTTCATCGCCTACTGCAAAAACCAGCTGAAAAACGACAACAACGCACGCGCGCGCAAGGTTGTTTCCATCCGCCGGTTTTATAAGTATCTGAAAGCGCACGGCGTGATTGAGGACAGTCCCCTGCTCATGCTCGAATCCCCCGGCACAAAACGAGCGTTGCCGAAATATCTGACGCTCGAGCAGAGCAGGCAATTATTGTCAGCTGTCGAGGGCAAAAACAAAGCGCGGGATTTCTGCATCCTGACGCTGTTTCTCAACTGTGGCATGCGTCTGTCCGAGCTGGTCGGCATCAATCTTTCCGACCTGCACGACGACGAAACCCTGCGCGTGACGGGCAAAGGCAACAAGGAGCGTACGATTTATCTGAATAACGCCTGTCAGGAAGCCCTGCGCGATTATCTGAAGGAACGCCCTGCCGATCAGCTGATCGACCGGGACGCGCTCTTTATTTCCAATCAAAGGAAACGCATCAGCCATCGCAGCGTTCAGATGATGGTCGAAAAATACCTTGAAAAATCCGGCCTTGCCGGGCAGGGCTATTCCGTACACAAGCTGCGCCATACGGCCGCCACGCTGATGTATCAATACGGCCATGTGGATCCCCTGCAGTTAAAAGAGATCCTCGGGCACGAGAATCTCTCAACAACGGAAATCTATACGCATGTCTATGACGAGCAGCTGCGCGCCGCCGTGGACGCGAACCCCCTCAATACGCCCTCAAAGCCGAAAAAGTCCGGTGAATAACGCGCTGAACCCGGCTTCAATGGCCGCGGAAAGCGCGCAAAGCAGGAGATAAACAGTCTGCCGCACCAGAAACAGTCTGGTTTCATTCTGCGCCACCTCTCCCCTGCCGCGGATCGCTTTTTCATATGCGTTTGCGGAATAATACCAGCTTTCCCGGCAGGAAAACAGCAGCGCAGCGCCCGCGACCAGCGCCGCCGGATAGAGCACAGCAAGGCAATAACCGACGCCCGTCAGATGATAGACGCTGTAAAAATACCCGCTGACAAGGCCGAGACCGGCGCCCTGAAAAAACGGCACGAGCAGCAGCAGCGGACAGCCGATCAGGGAAAAGCCGAGAAAAATCGTCATCAGCAGCGCCCCGCCGTGCATCAGCAGCGTATCCTTGAAAATCTGCAGCGCAGAGCCGCTGTGCGCGTCGATCACATGCCGCACCAAATCGGTCAGCGCGTTCGTCTGCTGCTGTGTCAGCCTGCCGATTGCCCCTGCCCCGCAAAGCAGACCGAGCAGCCATGGGATTGCCGGCGCATAGAATTTCGCGTGCTGCAATGCTTCCCGCAGGGCTTTCCCGTTATAAACTTTATATGGATATCCGGTCTTGCGCATAGGTTCTTCCTCCGTTCTCTGGTAAATTATATGAGCAAGTCCGGTTTTTATGATGAGAAAAACACCGACGGAATTCAAACGATTCCATCGGTGCTTAATTATTATATAATTTATTACGATCTGGAGATCACTTCGACCTTTGCGTAATTCGCCATGATCTTCTTTGTGCCGGCGTTTGTGAACGCGATTTCCAGCAGCGTGTCGTTGCCCATCGGCTTCGCGCTGAGGATCACGCCCTCGCCGTAAGCCTTGTGCAGCACGGTATCGCCGACATGGAACGTCGTCGTGTTGCGCTGAATCGGCTTCGGCGCGCCGACAGAAAATCCGCGGGAAACCGTCTGCGGGCGCGTCGGCGGCGGCGTGCTTGCGGCAAACGGCGACCGGTAGGCGCCGGCGGGTCGGATCGCGGATGCGCCGGTCTCATGAATCAGCGACGCGGGAATCTCCTCAAGAAAGCGCGACGGCGGATTGAACTTGGTGGAGCCGAAGAGCATACGCATGCGCGCGCGAGTGAGATAGAGCTGTTCTTTCGCGCGCGTGATGCCGACATAGGCCAGACGCCGCTCCTCCTCGATCTCGGCCTCCGACGCCATGCCGCCCATATTGGAGGGAAAGATCGTTTCCTCCATGCCGGCAAGAAACACGACAGGAAATTCCAGGCCCTTCGCGGAATGAATGGTCATCATCACGACCGTGTCGCTCTCCGCGTTATAATTATCAATATCCGTCATCAGCGACACTTCCTGCAGGAAATCATTCAGCGTCGCCCCTTCGACCTCCTGCTGGAAGCGCACGAGGTTGCTGCTCAATTCCTCCAGGTTTGCGAGGCGGTCCGCCTTGCGCTCCGGCTCGGCGTCCAGACTCTCGATATAATGCGTTTCCTCGAGCGTGCGCGCAAGCAGATCCTGCAGCGGCAGGGTCTCGCTTTCATTGATCAGCGCGTCGATCAGCAGGGAAAACTCCATCATCTTTTTTGCGCTTCTGCTCAGGCGCGGGAACTGATCCGCCGTGCGCAGCACATCGAAAAACGGGATTTCCAGCCCCTCCGCAATCTCCTGCGCCGCTGCAACAGAGGCGTCGCCGATGCCGCGCTTGGGTTCATTAATGATCCGCTGCAGACGCACGGTATCATTCGGATTCGCGATCACGCTCAGGTAAGCGAGCGCATCCTTGATCTCCTTGCGGTCATAGAATTTATGCCCGCCGATGATGCGATACGGAATTCCCGCGCGCACAAACGACTGCTCCACTAGGTTCGACTGCGAATTCATGCGGTAGAGCACGGCAAAATCGCTGAATTTGCGTCCCCTTCTGCGCCCTTCCATCACCTGATCTGCAATGTAAAAGCCCTCGTCCCGGTCGGTTTCCGACAGATGGCTTTCAATCTTTTCTCCGCGTCCGTTCTTCGTCCAGAGATTCTTGCCCTTGCGGTTTTCGTTGTTTGCGATCACGTGATTGGCCGCGTCCAGGATCGTCTGCGTGGAGCGGTAATTCTGCTCAAGCCGGATCACGGTCGCGTTCGGATACTGTTCTTCAAAGGAGAGAATATTCTCGATCGTCGCGCCGCGGAATTTATAGATGCTCTGGTCGTCGTCGCCGACCACGCAGATATTGCGATGCCCGCCGGCAAGCAGCGCCGTGAGCAGATACTGCGCGTGGTTGGTATCCTGATATTCATCCACAAGCACATAGCGGAATTTGCGCTGATAGAAGCTGCGCACCTCCGCATCCTTCTCCAGCAGCTGCACGGTGAAGAGAATGATATCGTCAAAGTCCATGGCGTCGGCCGCGTGCAGACGCTGCTGATACGCCGCATAGAGCTCGCCGATATTCCGCTTGCGGATATCCGCATAATTCTGGTTGGTGTAAGCGTCCGGCGAAATCAGCGCATCCTTTGCCCTGCCGATTTCGCTGAGCACGGTTTTCGGCGGCAGCATCTTATCGCTGATATTCAGGGCCTTCATGCAGTCCTTGAGCACGCGCTTGCTGTCATCGGTATCATAGATTGTGAAATTGGAGGAAAAGCCGATTTTATCCGCATTGCGCCGCAGAATGCGCACGCAGGCCGAGTGGAAGGTGCTCGCCCAGATATCGTTTGCCTGCGCGCCGAGCATCTGCTCCAGACGCGATTTCAGCTCGCCCGCCGCCTTGTTCGTGAAAGTAATTGCCAGAATCTCCCATGGTTTTGCGGCTTGGACCTGCATGAGCCCCTCGAGCTCAAACGGCAGCGGCTCCTCCCCTGCCGCGACCGCGCGCAGCTGCGCGAGCTCATGATCCGTCGGTTCATACGCCGCGTCTTCGCTGTGATAGGCGCGGCCGTATTTGATCAGATTCGCGATGCGGTTGACAAGCACGGTCGTTTTTCCGCTGCCCGCGCCCGCCAGCACCAAAAGCGGTCCCTCCGTAGAGAGGACCGCTTTTCTCTGCATCTCATTCAGTTTTTGAAAATCCCGTTCAATGATTCTGCGCCGCAGCGCAAGAAATTCAGCGCTCGCCATGCATTCCATCAAATTGAAATCTCATGCGCGATTTTATAGAGCTCGGTATTGACGCTGCGCTCCATCTTCAGCGCTTCATAGATATCCAGATCCACGATCTTATCATCGCGCACGACGATCACGCGGTTGCCGATGCCCTGCAGCAGCAGCTGGACCGCATGATAACCCATCTCGCTGGCGACCACGCGGTCGCGTGCGGTCGGCGAACCGCCGCGCTGCACATGGCCGAGAATCACGGCGCGCGTTTCCACTTTGCATTCCTTCTCGATCTTGCGCGCAAGCGCTTCCGTGCCGCCGATGCCCTCGGCGACCATGACGATGAAATGCTTTTTATCGGTCTTCTGCGTGCGGCGGATGCGCTGGATCACGTGCTTCTCGATATCGTCGCGGATTTCGGGGATCACGATCGCGGTCGCGCCCACGGCGATGCCGGAATTGAGCGTGAGATCGCCGCAGCGATTGCCCATCACCTCAACGACCACGCAGCGGCTGTGGGATTCCACGGTGTCGCGCACTCGATCGACCATCTGCATGATCGTATTCAGGCAAGTGTCGTAGCCGATAGTATAATCCGAGGAGGCAATATCATTGTCGATCGTGCCCGGAATGCCGATGCACGGGATGCCGCGCAGCGAAAGATCGCGCGCGCCGCGGAAGGAACCGTCGCCGCCGATGACGACGATGCCGTCAATGCCGCGTTCCTTGCAGTTCGCAATCGCCGTCTGCATGCCTTCTTCTTCCTTGAATTCGGGGCAGCGGGCGGAATAGAGCATCGTGCCGCCGCGATGAATGATATCCGACACGCTGCGGATATCCAGCTCGCGCATTCTATTTTCAATCAGACCGCGGTAACCGCTCTCGATGCCGAGCACTTCGATCCCCTGCTCACACGCAGTGCGGACCACCGCGCGCACAGCAGCATTCATGCCCGGCGCGTCGCCGCCGCTGGTCAGAACACCGATTCTTTTCATACCCATGGTCAAACACTCCTTGCTGATAATTCAATCTATATCATACACGTTTCGACGAATGATGTCAATTATTATTTTATTATAATTACGTTTTTTTCGGCAGGAACCGACCGTTTAATTCTTCATCTGAAAAATCACATTTTCCTGCCCGAGCAGCTTGCGCAGCTCCCGCAGCAGCACATCATTCACATCCACGCCCTGCCCGATCGGATTGCGCCGGTATTGTTTGCAATCCGCAAAATAATAATACAGCGGCGTGTTGCCGTCAAAGATTTCCAGCAGACGGCGGCAAAGCTCGATCTGCGGCGAGGCGGCGCTGTCAAAGCGCAGAAACAGACCCGGCGCGCCGGTTTTCTTCTGCGCGGCAGGTGCAGATTCCGCCGGCTGCTGCGGCGACGGCGTATCCTGCGTTTCGTCGGGCAGCGGCTCGATGCTTTCGCACACGAGCTTGATATCCTCATCCTCGCGCATGCTCACGCGCGCGTGCATGAGCAGCACCGTCCCTTCAAAGAAGGAGGTCGGATGCTCCTGCAGCGTTTTGGGGAACACAATGGCCTCCATGCCCCCGTAAGGATCTTCGACCGTCAGGAACGCCATGGTCGCATCGTTGCGCGTGATCTTCTTTTTCATGGCGGCAACCTGCACGAGCACTGTCACGCGATCATTGTCGTGATATACGGACAGCTCCTCATTCGCGATTTCATTGAGCTTCGCGCAGTGCAGCTTTTCCGACAGCGCGCGGTATCTTGCCATCGGATGGCCGGAGAGATACATCCCGGCCACTTCTTTTTCATAACGCAGCAAAAGATCCTGCGAGAATTCCTCCATCGGCGGATAATCAAACGAAGTCTTGACCGGCTGCGCGGATTCCTGATCGGTCAGATCGCCGAATCCGATCTGCCCGTCGACATTCCTGCGTTTCGCCGTTTCCAGCTCCTCGAGCACGGAATCGATCACGGTAAACATTTGCCTGCGGTTGGCGCCCATGCCGTCAAACGCGCCGCATTTGATCAGACATTCCAGCGCGCGGCGGTTCAGATCGCGGCCGTACATCCGGCGGCAGAAATCATAAAAATCAACAAACAGGCCGTTGGCGTTGCGCTCCTCAACGATGCGGCGAATGAAGCCGCGTCCGAGGTTCTTGACCGCCAGCAGGCTGAAACGGATGTTGCCGTCGACCGCCTCAAACGTGTCGGAGCTTTCGTTGATCTGCGGGGGCAGAATCCGAATGCCGAGCCGCGTGCATTCCGCGACATACTCGGCCACCTTGCCGCTGTTGTCAAGAAAGCTCGTGAGCAAAGCGGCGAAGAATTCGCAGCGATAATGGCATTTGAGCCAGGCGGTCTGATAAGCGACATAGGCATAGGCCGTCGCGTGCGCTTTGTTGAATGCGTAGGACGCAAAGGAGATCATTTCGTCAAAGATCGCGTTTGCGGCCGCTTCATCCACGCCGCGGCGCACAGCGCCGTCGCACACGACGTTGCCGTCGTCATCCACGGTGCCGTGCACGAAGTTGTCGCGCTCTTTCAGCATGACGTCGTGCTTCTTCTTCGCCATTGCGCGCCGCACGATATCCGCGCGGCCGTAGGAATAGCCCGCGAGCGAGCGGCAGATCTGCATGACCTGCTCCTGATAGACCATGCAGCCGTAGGTCACGTCGAGAATCTCGCGCAGCTGCGGCGCTTTATAGCGGATCTTTTCCGGATGATGCCGGTTTTCAATGTAGGTCGGGATGGAATCCATCGGGCCGGGACGGTAAAGGGAAATAACGGCGATCAGATCCTCCAGACTCTCGGGTTTGAGCTGCGAAAGAACGCTGCGCATGCCGGCCGATTCAAACTGAAACACGCCCTCCGTCTGCGCGGCGCACATCATATCGTAAACCTGCCGGTCCTCCACGTCGATCTTTTCAATGGAAAAATCAGGATGACGGCGGCGGATCATCTTTTCTGCGTTGCTGATCACGGTCAGCGTGCGCAGGCCGAGGAAATCCATTTTCAGCAGGCCCAGCTCCTCGAGCGTCGTCATGGGGAACTGCGTCACGATCGCCTCGTCGTTGCGCGCGAGCGGCACATAGGACACGACCGGATCGTGCGTGATCACAACGCCCGCGGCGTGGGTCGACGCATGGCGCGGCATGCCCTCCACGCGGCGCGCAAGATCGATCAGCTCCCGCGCCTGCGCATCATTGTCATACAGCGCCTTGAAATCGGCGGAACGCTTGAGCGCTTTGTCGATTGTGATATTCAGTTCATACGGCACCTGCTTTGCGATCTGATCCACCGCGGCATAGGGCATGCCCATCACGCGGCCGACGTCACGAATGGCGGCTTTTGCGGCCAAGGTCCCGAAGGTAACGATCTGCGCCACATGATCCGCGCCGTATTTGTCAATGACATAATCAATGACCTCGCCGCGGCGCTCGAAGCAGAAATCAATATCAAAATCCGGCATGCTCACGCGCTCCGGATTCAGGAAACGCTCAAACAGGAGCTGATACTTCATCGGGTCGATGCCGGTGATGCCGATGCAGTAGGCGCAGATGCTCGCGGCGCCCGAGCCGCGCCCGGGCCCGACGGGAATCCCCTGCTCCTTCGCGTGGCGGATAAAATCATGGACGATCAGATAATAATCCGTATAGCCCATGCGGTCGATCACGTCCAGCTCATAGTTCAGGCGGTCGATATAGGCCTGCGGCGGATTCTCGCCGTAGCGCTCGTGCAGTCCTTTGTTGCAAAGAGAGGCAAACCAGTCAAAATGCGTCCAGCCCGCCGGCACATCAAAATGCGGCAGCTTGGTGTTGCCGAATTCAAAGGTGACGTTGCACTGCTCCGCAATCCGCGCCGTATTCTCGACCGCCTGCGGGCAGTCGGGAAAGGCCGCCAGCATTTCCTCCTCGGATTTCAGATAGAACTCATCCGTGCCGAAATCCAGGCCGGTGTCCTCGCCGAGCATATGGTTGGTCTGAATGCAGACGAGCACCTGCTGCACCTTGGCGTCGGCGCGCTCAACATAATGCGCGTCGTTCGTTGCGGCCAGCGGGATCGAGAGCTTCTGCGACAGCCGGATCAGGTCCGGCATGATCAGCTGCTGCTCCTCAAGGCCGTGATTCTGGATTTCCAGATAATAATTGCCCTCGCCGAAGGTGCTGCGGTACCAGGACGCCACACGCTCGGCTTCCTCGAGATCGCGCCGCACGAGCGCCTGCGCAACCTCGCCGGCCAGGCAGCCGGACAGCGCGATCAGGCCCTCGTGATACTGCGCGAGCAAATCTTTGTCCACACGCGGTTTCGTATAAAAGCCGTTGACCCAGCCTTCCGAAACGAGCTTGATCAGATTGCGGTAACCGGTGTTGTTTTTGCACAGCAGGATCAGGTGATAGCGCTCATTGTCGATCCCGTGCACCTTGTCAAACCGCGTGCGCGGCGCAACATAGACCTCGCAGCCGATGATCGGCTTGATGCCGCGCTGCAGCGCAGCTTTATAAAAATCGATCACACCGTACATGACGCCGTGGTCCGTGATGGCGCAGGCTGTCTGCCCCATGCTTTGAATGCGATCAAGCAAAGGGTTGATTCTGCACGCGCCGTCGAGCAGACTGTATTCACTGTGCACATGTAAATGTGTGAAGGCCAAGCTTGTCCCCTCTTTCGTTGCGGGCGCACTCAGAGCTGCGTGCGCAGACGGTCGGCAAATTCCACGATCCGCGCCAGCCGGTGATTGATGCCGGAGCGGGAAATCGGTTCCGACAGCAGCGACTGGAGCGTGCTCAGGCTCGCGTCGCTGTTTTCCAGCCGGAGGATCGCCAGCTCCTGCAGCTGCTCGGGCAGCAGGCTGATGCCGCCGTGCGCGCGGATGAATTCAATGGCGGCGATCTGCTCGGTGGAAGCGTCCAGCGTTTTATTCAGATTGGACATTTCAAAATTGATCAGACGGTTGATCTTATTTTTCATGTCCTTTTCGATTTTGATATTCATCACATAGAGCGATGCGTCGGACGCGCCGATGAAGGTCAGCAGATCCTCGATGCTCTCGCTGTCTTTGAAATAGACGATGTGATTGCCCTTGCGCACGATGGATTTCGGTGAAAGCTCGAGCTCATTGAGCAGCTTCATCAGATCCGTGGAGAGCCTTTTATACGGCACGACGAATTCCAGATGATAGCCGCGCTCGGGGTCCGTGACCGTGCCGCAGGAAAGAAAGACGCCGCGCAAAAAGGCGGAAGTGCAGCATTCATCGGCCAGATTTGCGCGGTTGAGCCGCAGCGTCGGCTCCGTGAGCGTATGCCCGAACTGCGCAAACACGCGGGATTTCTCCTCCTCCGAGCGCACATAGGCGGTGAGCTTCTTGCTCCCGGTTTCGTTGATCACGGGCGTCACGCCGCAGGCGCGGATGCTCTGCAGATACATATCAAACACGTCGGGATTCTCCGTCGTGATGGAAAGATTGTATTTGGAGAAATGAGCAAAAAGCACAAGCCCATAGACTTGTGCATGCTTGCAGCAGGGAGAAAGAATTTCAATTTTGGAAAGTTCGGATTTCAGGTTTGACGAAAACGACAAAGCCGATTCCTCCTATCCGATAAATTTCACTTCCGGCTCCAGAAGAACGCCCGTTTCACGCTGCACCACGGCGCGGCAATGATCGATCACGGCGTGCACATCCGCAGCGGTGGCGCCGCCGCGATTGATGACAAAGCCCGCGTGCTTATCACTGACCTGCGCCCCGCCGACGGCGAAGCCCTTGAGCCCACACTGCTCGATCAGCGCGCCGGCATAATAACCGGTCGGCCGCTTGAAGGTGCTGCCCGCGCTGGGATATTCGAGCGGCTGCTTGTCGCGGCGCCTGGCCATGAGCTCCTCCATGCGGTCGCGGATCGCCGCCGGATCGCCGGGCTGCAGCTGAATCAGAAGAGACGTGATGATCCGGGCAGTGTCGGAATACACGCTGCCGCGATAGCGCAGCGCGAGCGCATCGCCTTCAAATGTGCCGGGTTCCCCGTCTTCCTCCACATGCGTGCAGGAGAGCAGCACGTCGCGCATTTCACCGCCGTAAGCGCCGGCGTTCATATAAGCGGCCCCGCCGGCCGTGCCCGGAATCCCGTAAGCGAATTCCAGCCCGGTCAGCGAATGATCCAGCGCAAAGCGGCAAAGACGCAGCAGCGAAACGCCGCTTTCACAGCGGATTTTGCCGTCGGAAAGCAGCTCGATGCGGTCGAGCTTCTGCGTGGAAATGATCACGCCGCGCACACCGCCGTCGGCAACGAGCAGGTTGCTGCCCTTGCCCAGCACAAAATACGGCAGCTGATACGCGCGGCAAAGCCGGATCACTTCGCCGATCTGCGCGGGCGCATCGGGGCTGACGAAATACTCCGCCGCGCCGCCGATGCGAAAGGTGGTATAATCAGATAAAGGCACCTGTGCCGTCGCTTCGCACCCGATGGCGCGGCAGGCGGCAAGGAAATCCAGATGATCGTTCATGCAATCCTCCGAACCGGATTTATTCGTCGAGAAGCGCAGCGCCGAAGATGCCGGCGTCATTGCCGAGCTCGGCAGACATCAACACGGTCTGCTTTTTCGCATACAGACTGTAGCGTTCGCGCTTGACATGGCGTCTGAGCGGCTCAAGGAGCGTTTCGCCCTCGTGGCCGATGCCGCCGCCCACGCAGATGATCTCGGGCTGCAGCGCGTTGATGATATTGATGATGCCGGTCGCGACATAGTAAATATAGCGGTCGACGACCTCTTTCGCGGCGGCGTCGCCCAGGCGCATCGCGTCAAACGCGGTCCGTCCGCTGACGGCGTCGATATTCTCCTCCACGAGCTGCCACATGCGGCTGTCCGGCGCGTGGCGCATCGCGTCCTTCGTCTGCGAAATCAGCGCGGTGGCCGAGGCATACTGCTCCCAGCAGCCGCGGCGGCCGCAGTTGCACTGCTCGCCGTCCACAACGATGACCATGTGACCCATCTCACCGGCGGCATAGTTCACGCCGCTGACGATTTTCCCGTTGAGGATGATGCCGCTGCCCACGCCCGTGCCGAGCGTGATCGCGACGAAATTGCCCACGCCCTTGCCGCAGCCCGCGACCGCTTCGCCGAGCGCGGCGCAGTTCGCGTCGTTGTCAAGATAAACGGTTTTATGCAGCCGTGCCTCGAGCATCTCCTTCGCGGGCACCTGATTGAAATCCAGATTGTTGGCAAATTCAATATAGCCGTTGGATTTGTTGACGGAGCCGGGCGTGCCGACGCCGACGGAAAGCACCTCGTCCATCGTGACGCCCGCATCCTGCAGCGCCAGATCGACCGCAACGGCAATATCGTCGAAAATCTCCGCGGCCGGGCGCGGGCATTTGGTCTTCACCTTGCCGCGACCGACGATTTTCAGATCCTCCGAAACCACGCCGACGGCGATATTCGTGCCGCCGAGATCCACACCGATTCGATACATTTGAATTACCTCCGCTATGTTAATATTATTCAGACTACGTTAAAAGCTGTGCCAGGTTTCAATTTCTTTCGTCTCCGGAATGATGTCGTCCGTCATGCCGAGGCTGTGCAGCAGCTCGCGCGCCGCATTGTAGCCCATCTTCTTCTGACGGTTGTTCATCGCTGCCGCCTCGATGATGATGGAAAGATTTCGGCCGGGCTTGACGGGCACAACGGTCACTGGCACGCTGATGCCCAGCACATCCGTATATTCATTCTCGAGGCCGAGCCGGTCATAGACCTTGTCGCTGTCCCAGGCTTCAAGCTGCACGACCATATCGATCTTTTCCGTCAGCTTCACAGCGCCCATGCCGAACAGCCTGCGCGCATTCAGAATGCCCACGCCGCGCAATTCGATGAAATGCCGGATGTTGTCGGGCGCGGAGCCGACGAGCGTTTTATTGGAAACGCGGCGGATTTCGACCGCGTCGTCCGCAATCAGACGGTGGCCGCGCTTGATCAGTTCAAGCGCCGTTTCGCTTTTGCCCACGCCGCTGTCGCCGAGGATCAGCACGCCCTCGCCGTAGACCTCCACCAGCACGCCGTGGCGCGTAATGCGCGGCGCGAGCTCAACGCCGAGATAGGAAATCGTCGCCGACATCGCGTCAGACGTGGATTCGGAGGCAGAAAGCACCGGCACCTCATGCTTGACGGCCGATTCCATCAGCGCGGGCGCGCAGTCGATATTGCGCGTAATAATCAAGGCGGGCGGCTTGCGCGCGACCAGACGCTCCGCGCTCGCAAGCGCATCCTGATAGCTGAGCTTCTTCAGATATTCCGTTTCGGCTAGGCCGAGAAACTGCAGACGCTCGGGATCGTAATAATCATCAAAGCCGGCAAGCTCCAGTCCGGGCCGGTTCACATCCTGCGACGTGACATACAGCTCCGCCGGAGGCTTGGGCGTATAAAGCACGGTCAGCGACAAATCGTCGACCATCTTCTGCAAAGAGACGGAATATTTTGTACTCATAAACAGAACCCTCAATCAATCATTCGGAATCAGTTTTATTATACTGTATTTTCATGCATTTTCCAACCCTTTTTATAAAAAAATTTAAAAGAAGCCGCGTCCGGCTGCGTGAAACAACCGAAAGCGGCCGAAAGCATCGATCTGTCCGAATCCCTGCTCCTCTGAGATAAAGAAGAAGCGACTAAATCAGAACGGAAATCCCTTCGAATTTGCAAAGCGCGTCCTTGATATTCTGCGCGGGCGCGGGCTGCGTCTGATACCAGCCGTGCGCCTGCATCTGCTCAAAGACATCGTGCTGAATATTATGCTCATCGGCAAGAATCCCCAGCAGATCCGTCATCAGCGCGCAGCTGCTGCATTCATTCGTTATCGTGTTGTAAGACCCGGTGATCTGCTTTTGCGTCGAAAGTGCATCGGACAGGATTTCCTGATCGCCGAACACAGTGCTCACGGAAAACATGCAATCCCTCCTCAATAAAGATAGCCCATCAGCGTGTTGAAATGCTGCTTGTGCCGATCCGCGATCTGCGCGCAGGCCGATTTGATGGCCGGATCGGAAGCGGTTTCGGAATACATCTTGAATTTGCGGACCAGCAGCTGCTCCTGCATGAGCTGATCCTCCAGCGCGGTCAGTTCTTTTTCGGTTAAAGAAGCCATTTGATACCCTCCATTCATTTGACAAAACAAAACGGTTCTGCCTGTTACTATTATTCACACAGCAAAGCGAATCATGAAATACAGTTCATCCAAATGCAGGAGAATAAAGGAAAACTTGAAATAATACAAACTGTATAATGTTTTACAAATTGTATAGTTCTTGCTTTTGACATTTTCGGCCGATCATGTATAACATTTTGAAAAACGGCGCTCAGCGCTTGACCGCGCGGCAGGTTTCGTGCTATGATGATAAAAAATGATTGAGGAGCGGTGATTATGCAGCGAATCCTGGCAATGATCCTGACCGTCGTGCTCGCCTTCACGACATTGTTCTTTACGATCGGCGAGAAGTATGACGTGTATGAAAATGTGCGCTACGGCGAGGCGGAGCGCGACCTTGTGACGCTCTATGTGCCCGAGAGCGCCTACACAAATGAGCAGAACGGCTGTATCCTTTATATTCACGGCGGCTCCTGGCAGGGCGGTGAAAAAGAAGATATGGCGCCGCTTTGCAAGAAGCTGGCGATGAAGGGCTACATCACCGCCACGATGAGCTATTCCCTCTGTGCGGACGAAACCTTCGGCGAGGTCACCGTGTTCACGATGCTCGATGAGATCGGCGAATGCATCGGCGCGATCAAGACCTTCTTCGAGGAAAAAGAGCTGAATATCACGAAAATGGCCACGGCAGGGTATTCCGCAGGCGGTCACATTTCCATGCTTTACAGCTACACACGCGCGCAGGAGGCCCCGATCGAGCTTGCCTTCACCGCAAACCGCGTCGGCCCCTCCGATATGACGAAGGACGCCTGGGGCAGCGCCGCTTACTCCCTGACCTCCATGCTCACCGGCGTGACGATCACGGACGAAATGAAGCAAAACGGCGAAGCGGACGCGCTCTGCGCATCGATCTCCCCCGTGAAATTCGTCAACGCGGATATTATTCCCTCCCTGTTCTGCTACGCGGGCAACGATCCGCTTGTGACCAAGGGCAACCGCACCGCCATGGTCAAGGTCTTTGAGGAAACCTTCGGCGAGAGCGGCAACCATTATGACTACGTCTTCTATCCCCTCTCCGGCCACGGACTTCTGCTCGACCCGGTCAGCGAGGTGCAGTATTATCAGATCCTGTATCGCTATTGCGAAACGTATTTCGGCTATTAATTCCTTTTTATAATAACTTTTGCGGCGTTTGTCTTTGCGGGCAAGCGCCGCTTTCCTTTCCTCCGATCCGGTCTCCGGCAAGGCATATTCCGCGCTTTCGGTTCATAAAGTGTATCGAACGCTGCGCGGCGTGAAGCCGCATGAACCGGGAGGAACTGCTGTGAAGGGAATCGTGGAGCAAAGAGCCATCGCACTCGCTGAGTACATTGTTGAAAACAAAACGACCGTGCGCGCGGCCGCAAAGAAATTCGGCATCTCAAAAAGCACGGTCCACATGGACGTTGCAACGCGACTGAAACAGCTCGATCCGTCATTATATACCGACGTACGCGCCGTTCTGGACGTCAACAAGGCAGAGCGGCACATTCGCGGCGGATTGGCAACGAAAGAAAAATATTCAAAATCCTGAATAATACTTATTGAATTTGAACCGGATGTGTGATAGAATTGATGCATCGGGCAACGACCCGTGCTGAAGAAAAGTGAAAGGACGATACTATGAAGCAGTTGAAAATCGGTATCATCGGCGCCGGCCGGATCGGTTCGCTGCACGCGAAATCGATCACCTATAATGTGCCGACCGCCGTTGTGGCCGGCATCACGGATGTGTTCCGCGCAAACGCCGAAAAAGTGGCGGCGGAGCTGATTATCCCCAGAATCTATGACGATTACAAGCAGATGCTTGCAGACCCCGAGGTGGACGCGGTGCTCGTTTGCTCCTCGACGGATACGCACGCGGATATCGCCATCGAGGCGGCCGCCGCGGGCAAGCATATCTTCTGCGAGAAGCCCGTCGACCTCACGCCGGAGAAGGTCAACGCGGTCATCGACGCCGTGGCGAAAGCGGGCGTCAAGCTGCAGGTCGGTTTCAACCGCCGCTTTGACCACAACTTTGCCAATGTGCGCGCGATGGTCAACGACGGCAAAATCGGCGACGTGCACATTGTGAAAATCACCTCCAGAGATCCCGCGCCCCCGCCGGCGGAGTATTCGGCAGTCAGCGGCGGTATGTTCCTGGATATGACGATCCATGATTTCGATATGGCGCGCTTCTTGGCGGGCAGCGAGGTCACGGAGGTCTATGCCAACGCGACGTGCCTGGTCGATCCCGCGATCGGCGCAGCCGGCGACGTGGACACCGCGGTCATCAGCCTCAAATTTGCCAACGGCGCTGTCGGCGTGATCGACAACAGCCGCCGCGCCGCCTACGGCTACGATCAGCGCATCGAGGTCTTTGGCAGCAAGGGCGCCGCCGTCGCCTCCAATGATACGCCGACCAACGTCGTTTTCATGGGAGAAGAGGGCGTTGTGGCCGATAAACCGCTGTATTTCTTCCTCGAGCGCTATATGCAGTCCTTCCGTGATGAAATGCTGCAGTTTGTCGACGCCGTGCTCAACGACAAGCCGACCCCGACTACCGGCGCGGACGGTCTGAATTCCATCCTGGTCGCGCTGGCCGCGAAAAAATCCGTCGCCGAAGGCCGCCCCGTGCTGCTTTCCGAAATCCAATAATCCGTTTCTTTATCTTCATCTCATCAGCAAGCCGCCGCCTGTCGAATGCAGACGGCGGTTTTTTTATGAATCTAAGAGTTGATAAGTTGACTTTTTCGATGCAGCGTGCTAAAATTAAAATGTTAATAAACTATTAATATGGGAGCGATGTGTGCGCAATGAGTTCCGTGATCTGTATTCTCATCTTTCTCGCCGTGCCGGCGCTGCTGATTCTGCTTTGTCGCAAGGTCCCGCTGCTCAACAAGCTCGGCGTCGTGCTGCTTTGCTATCTGCTCGGCATGCTCGTCGGCAATCTCGGCCTGCTGCCCAAGGCATTTATCACAGTCGGCCCCGGCGGCGACAGCCCGCTGACGCTCCTTCAAAGCATTTCGATCTGTCTCGGCTTGCCGCTCGTGCTCTTTTCCCTAGATATCAAAGGATTCTTCCGCATTGCGAAGAAAGGTTTGCTCTGCATGGTGCTCGCCTGCATTTCGGCCATTGCGGTCACCTTTTTCCTGCATCTGTTTTTCCGCACGCGCGATCCGAATTCCGCACAGTATGCGGCCGGCGCGGTCGCGGTCTACACCGGCGGCACAGTCAATTTCGGCTCGATCCGCAATTCGATCGGCATATCCGACAACGATTATATCGTCTTCAACACCTATGACGCCGTGATTTCCGTGCTGTATATTTTCTTTCTCTCCACAGTCGGCAGAAAGTTCTTTACAAAGGTGTTTCGCCTGCCGCAGTTTGAGAAGGCGGAGACGGACGACGCGCAGTTCAATTCCACTGTCATGGATGAATCCGTGCATTCCTACGTCGCGCTGCTGAAAAAGGAGCATCTGCCCGGCCTGCTTGCGGCCTTCGGTTTATCCGTGCTGATTTTCGGCGTCTCCTACGGGCTGAATATGCTCGTGTCCTCGTTCAACGCGAGCCTCGGTATGACCGTCATGATGCTTTCGATCACGACGATCAGCATCGCCCTGTCGTTTGTCAAAAAAATCCGTGAAATCAAATACAGCTTTCAGCTCGGCATGTATATCATCTATGTTTTCTGCTTTGCCGTTGCTGCCAGCGCGGATTTCCGCGCGCTGCTCAATTTCAGCACGACCATCTTCTGCTATGTCGCGATTTCCATCGTATTCGGCACGCTTTTGCACGCGCTGCTGTGCAAACTGTTCCGCATCGACGCCGACACGATGATCATCACGTCCGTTTCGGCAATCTGCTCCTCGCCCTTTGTGCCCGCCATGGCCGCTTCGCTCGGCAACAGCGCCGTCATGGTGTCCGGTCTTGTCACCGGCGTTGTGGGCTACGCGGTCGGCAATTACCTCGGCAACCTGGTCTATTATCTCTACGCTTTGATATAAGGTGGTGGAAAGATGAAAACGATTCCAGAATACGGCCTGCCCTACGAAGAAGTGCTCGCGCAGCTCGAAGCCTACGGCGCGGAGGATCCCGATTACAAAAGCGCAAAAACATGGAGCCTGGTCTACTACAAGGACGCGGAGTACACGCATTTTCTTTCGCAGGCATTTGAAAAATATATGTCTGCAAACGGTCTGAATCCGACGGCGTTCAAGAGCCTCAAGCGCTTTGAGAACGACATCGTCGCCTTTACCGCGGAGCTGCTGCACGCGGGAGAAAACGCGACCGGCTGCGTGACGAGCTGCGGCACGGAGAGCTGCATGCTTGCCGTGAAGACCTATCGCGATTACGCGCGGCAGACAAAGCACATCACGCACCCCGAAATGATCGTTTCGCAGACCGCGCACGTCGCCTGGTTCAAAGGAGCCGAATACTTCGGCGTCAAGCTGCGCGTTGTGCCGCTCGATGAGAATTATCGCATCGATCTCAGGGAAGTCAAAAAGCGCATCAACCGCAACACGATCATGATCCTCGGCTCCGCGCCGGAATATCCGCACGGCATCATCGATCCGATTGCCGAGCTCGGCGCGCTCGGGAAAAAGCACAACATCCCCGTGCATGTGGATTGCTGCGTCGGCGGTTATCTGCTGCCCTTCATGGAGCAGGCAGGCGCACAGCTCCCGCTCTTCGATTTCCGTGCGCCCGGCGTGACCGGCATGACGGCGGATATCCACAAATACGGCTTTGCGGCCAAGGGCTGCAGCTGCATTCTTTATGCAGATCCAGCGTATTTCCGCGCGCAGTGCTTTGTCAAGCACGACTGGCCCGGCGGCGTCTTCGCCTCGCCCGCCCTGCTCGGCACACGCCCCGGCGGCGCTTATGCGGCCGCATGGGCGGCAATCCGCGCCAACGGCAGACAGGGCTATATCGAAATGGCGAAGCAGACGATGGAAAACGCCGACCGGATCCGCAACGGCATCCGGGAGATCCCGGAGCTCGAGCTGATCGGCGATCCGCTTTGCAGCCTGATCTCCTATCGCTCCGTCGATCCCGTGAACTGCAATATCTTTGCCATTGGCGATCAGATGCAGGCAAAGGGCTGGCACATCGACCGTCTGCAGCATCCGGACGCGCTGCACGCAATGATCACCTGCGCGCATACGGACGTGGTCGACGCGTATCTTGCGGACCTGCGCGAAGCGGTCGACGCGGTGCGCGGTCATCCGGAGCTGGCGTTCAAGGGGGACGCGGCAACCTATTCTGTTGTCGGGCATCTGCCGCTCGATCGCATTGTCAAAAAGAACGTGCTCGAGATCTTTGCAAAAGGATATGAAACCGGCGCCGGCGATATTGAGCTGTCGGACGGCGCTGCGATCACGGGCAATGAAAAGCTGGACGGCATCGTCAACAAGCTCATTTTAAAAGATATGGAAAAACCCGGCCTGCTCAGAAAATCGATCACAGCGGCAAAAGTCTCCGCCGTCGGTGTGCTTTCGGCGGGCGTTGCCGCGATCGGGGCCGGAATAATAAAGAAAGGAAAGAAGAAATGAATCCGTTTTCACTCGCATGGGAATCCATCGTCAACTACAGCTTTTCCGACACGATGTCCCAGATCTCCGAGGCGCTGCATCACATGAATTTCATTCAGTGGTTCACGCTTTACGGGATGGACTGGTCGCAGATCAGCAAGCTGGCGACCGACGGCAGCAGCTTCGGCGCGACCACCTTCGGTCAGTACTGCGCGCAGTACGCCGCTGTGATGACAAACTGGGCGTATACGCTCGCCGCCGTATTCAGCATCATTCTTCTGTTGTGCAAGAAGAACAAAAAATGGTATTGGTACATTTTCTTCGGCATCACCGCCGTCATGAGCGTCACGAGCGTGGGCATGCACACGGCCGATTACGGCGAATTCATGCCGGGCGTGATCACCACGAAGCTGCTCGCGAGCTTCGTCGACATGAGCTTCACGGAGCTGATGGCCTGGTCCGGCGTCGTGTGCTTCACGTTTGAATTCTATCGCGACGACATAAAAAAGCGCAACCGTATCGCGACCGCGGTCACGATCTTTGCCGCCTTTGTGCTGCTGATGCTGGCGTTTGAGGTGTTCATTCAGAAGAACCGCCCGCTCTGGATCGGCGGCCGCGACGAATTCGGCATGCCCTACGACATGGGCGGCGATCACGGCGGCCTGTCCTTTGCGGAATTCGGCTGCTTCATCACCTGCCTGCCGCTGCTTTTCATCCTGATCACGCGCATCCGCACCCTGCCGAAAAACGAGATCGGCCCCGTTGTGCTGCTTCTTTCGACCTTCCTTGTCGCGTTCATCATCACCTCAATCTGGGGCGACAATGAGATCAATTCCATAGCGCAGGGCAATTTCCAGGGTCATTCCCTGTGGCATCTGCTGACCGCGATCGGCACCTTCGTGGCCTGCTTCTGGGTCGATACAAGAACGACGAATCAGAACCGCGAAAAAGAAATCGAAGAAGCCGTGCAGGCGGCGCTCGAAGCGAAAGAAAAAGAGCTTGCCGCCGCTGCCGCGAAATAATTCAGGCATCACGAAAGCCCTGCCGGAATCACGGCAGGGCTTTTTCATGGAAATTAATTTTTACCAGTTGAACATCTCTTCCGGATGGTGGAAGATCTCTTCCATACGTTTGATGAAGGGTACGATTTCATCGTAATCGACGGCACGGTGGTCAAAGACACAGCACATCGGGAGCATCTGACCGACGACGATCTGATCGTTGCCGTCCGCGTCAGTCTTGACCATCGGGATCTTCTGAATCGCGCCCATGCAAATGACGAAAACCTCCGGCGGGATCACAGCCAGGAGCGTTACGCGCCCGGGAATGCCGCGCGTCGTGGAGCCGATGTTGGAAACGCAGACCGTCCCCTGCTCCAGATCCTCGCGCGTGAGACGTTCACTCTCCGGGATCGCATAGTAATCTTTTTTCGCCTGTCCCTTGAGCGTCTGAATCTTATGTTTGCCGGTCTTCGCGCCGATCAGGCGGGTCACAGCCGTGCCGATGTGGCCTTTTTTCAGCTCCTTGATCGTGTCATGGAACGAAACGGAATACATGGCTTCGTCGAAATTTGTATTGTTGATCTTGCGTGCGGTCTGCTGAATGTAGTCGTTCAGTTCCGTCAGGCTCTTGCTGCCCAGATCATGAAGGTTGATCGTCATCATCTGATTGGTGGGCAGCTCCCAGGTCATGGAAACGTCGATATTCTCATACTGCGTGATGCTGCCGCGCACGAATCTGGGATCAAACTGAATGTGCGCATTCAGCGCGGGCGACGCTTTCAGGCCCTCGGTGATCGCCTTGAGCATCACGGTGTTCACGGTCATTTTTGTCGAAAATTTGCCGGATGCGTTCAGCTCCTTAACGGTTTTCATGAATTCCGTCACGTCCGGTTCATAGCTGTAGCCGATGTGCGGCACGGTGCGCCAGCTCTGCAATGTCGTATTGGCTACGATCTTTCTCTGAATACCGAAAAAAGTGGTTTTGATCGGTCTCATTCCGATTGCCTCCCGTTTTCAAATTAGGATCAGTATACCAAAGAAATCCGAAAAAGTAAATGATAATTTGATGAAATTCAAAGCTTGTTCACGATTTATGCGAATCAGAAATAATAACAGCGTTTATTATTGCAGGTTCGAATTATGATTCCCTGCATCTGCGGAAAGAAATCGAAAATAATCCGATTTAGCTCTTGACTTTTTGCGCAATAGCGCTTATAATAGCTAAGCATTCGCAAATCAACCGGGGTGTAGCGCAGATGGTAGCGCGCTTGGTTCGGGACCAAGAGGCCGTGGGTTCAAATCCCGCCACTCCGACCAAAAAAGAAGTCATGCTTTTTGCATGGCTTCTTTTTTGTTGCAATGGTCTGATCCCACGGTCTCTTGCTTGTCCCGGACCAATGTGAGGGACCAGGTGACGGAGCCGAGCGCGTCCTGCGTCAAAAGGGGCCCCCGAAAAGTACGCAGACTTTTCGGGGAGAGGAGGAGCAGCGGAGTGATTGAGAGCCTGTGCAGTCTGCTTTTGAATAGCACGGGCGCGAATGATACGAAGCTTGCGACGACGAAGGCGTAGGAAGAGAAAAACAAGGAGCATCACGAAGCGCTCCAAGCGAGTGAGGCGACTATGTTTTTCTCGGTCAGCCGTGGGTTCAAATCCCGCCACTCCGACCAAAAAAGAAGTCATGCTTTTGCATGACTTCTTTTAATTTATTCCGATTCTAATAAACAATCATCAAAACCGCGTGAATAATCCTTGCATTTTTATTCCTCATAGATTAAAATAGTTTTATGAAACGAATTGCTTTTCATTCATTCTTCTCCCCCATTCCATCTCCGAAAGGATGCGGCGTTATGTTCACACCGGGCGCGATCGATTTTTCAAAGACAACCACTTTTTCCGCGGCGGAGCGGCACAATCTGGTCACCGTGGATGCCCTGCGCGTGCCGTGCATAGAAGCGGATGATTTGTTTCAAAGCGACGAGCTGGACATTCTGGTCGAGAAGCTGAAACGGGCGCGGGCAAAGGGGCTCGGCGTCACCTGCTTTTACGGCGCGCATGTGATCAAATGCGGGCTGTCCAACTATCTGATTGAGTTAATCAAAGACGGCTATATCACACATCTTGCTTCCAACGGCGCGGGGTCGATTCACGACTTTGAGCTCGCCTTCCTCGGCGGCACGTCGGAGCATGTGCCGACCGCGATTGAGGACGGCTCCTTCGGCATGTGGGAAGAAACCGGCGCGTGGATGAACGAGGCAATCATCGACGGCGCAATGCAGGGCCTCGGTTACGGACAGAGCCTTGCCGCCTACGTGGACGCGCATCCCGACCGCTTCCCTTATCGCGACAGCTGCGTATTCTATCGCGCTTATCAGATGGGCATTCCGGCAACCTATCACGTAACGATCGGCACGGATATCATCCATCAGCATCCCAAGGCCGATTTCGCGGCGATCGGGCAGACCAGCGGCAGGGATTTCGCTTTCTTCTGCCAATCGCTGACCACGCTCGATCCGGCCGGCGTGCACCTGAATATCGGCTCGGCCGTCACCGGCGCGGAGGTCTTTCTGAAAGCGCTGTCCATCGCGCGCAATCAGGGGCACGGGCTGCAGGAAATCACCACGGCAAATTTCGACCTCCTGCCGCTGGGCGATTATAAATCGCCGGTCGGTCAGGATCGCTATGAATATTACTACCGTCCGCGCAAAAACATCATCAACCGTCCGGTTTCCCTGGGCGGCACCGGCCTATATATCTGCGGCAATCATATGCAGACGATCCCGAGTTTATGGCGCAGGCTGCAGTTGGCGGAGGAAAAATAAATGAACCTAAACGAACTTACACAAATCCTGCAGGCCATCCGCACCGTGCGCGTGAGCATGATCGGCGACCTGTGTCTGGACGCTTACTGGCTGGCCGACATGAAAAAAAGCCGCCTTTCGCGCGAAACGCCGCATTATCCCCTGCCCGTGACGCAGGAGCGCTATGCGCTCGGCGGCGGCGGGAATGTGGCTGCAAATCTCGCGGCGCTGGGCGTGGGCAACGTGCGCGCGCTCTCCGTGGTCGGCAAGGACTGGCGCGCGTATGTGATGCGCGGCTGTCTGTCCGAAGCGGGCATTGACGATCAGGGCGTGCTCACGGACGATTCACGGATCACTCCATGCTATTGCAAACCGCTGCGCGCCGGCATTTCCGACGTCGTTTATGAAGATCCTCGGCTGGATTTTGAAAATGACGCCACGCTTTCTGCCGAAACAGAAGAGCAGCTCCTGCAGGCGCTCGACGACGCGGCGGCAGGCAGCGATATCCTCGCCGTCTGCGATCAGCTGACCTTCGGCGTCATCACGCCGAACATCCGCGAACGGCTTTGCGAAATCGCAAAAAAAATGCCGGTGATCGTCGACAGCCGCGACCGGATCGCCCTGTATCGGCACGCGATCGTCAAACCTAACGACGTGGAAGCCGCGGCGGCAACCGGTGTGCGACAGAACGAACCCGAAGCAGCGACGCTCCGCCTCTCCGAGAAAAACGGCGCGCCTGCCATCGTGACCGTCGGCGCAGACGGGGCGATCTGGTGCGCGCAGGGGCAGGCGGTCCGCGTTCCTGCCGTGAAAACAGCGCCCCCCGTGGATCCTGTCGGCGCGGGCGACACGTTCCTTGCGGCCTTCTGTGCGGCCTATGCCGCCGGCGTAGATGGCCCGCAAGCGGTCGCATTCGCCAATCTCGCCTGCGCTGTCACCGTGAAAAAGATCGGCATGACCGGCACGGCGTCGCCGGAAGAACTGCTGCTTCTGGCAGTGGATGAGGAAGCATAAATGAAACAGAGCATAGAAATCCTGCACCCCGCGCATCGCCCTGCGGGCCGCATTCGCGCCGCCGTGTTTGACTTTGACGGCACGATCTCCACGCTGCGCTGCGGCTGGGAGCAGGTCATGGGCCCGATGATGATCGAATTCCTTTCCGGCGGCAAAGAGGCTCCCGCCGCGCTGCAGGAGGAAGTCATGCAGTATATCGATGAATCCACGGGCATCCAGACGATCTATCAGATGCAGTGGCTGGCCGAGAAAGCGGAAACGCTTTGCGGTGTGCGGCGCGATCCCTGGTGGTATAAGGCGGAATATCAGCGCCGCCTGGAAATTGCCATCGCCCATAAAAAGCAGGCGCTTGCCGACGGCGACGCGCAGCCGGAGGATTACCGGATTGCCGGCGCGGCCGAGCTGCTCAACGCGTTCAGAGAAAGAAATATTGCGCTTTATCTTGCGAGCGGCACGGATCATGACGATGTGCTGCACGAGGCGCAGCTGCTCGGCGTGCGCGATCTGTTCACGCTGATCGCCGGGGCGCCGCCGCATCAGGCCGCCTGCTCAAAGGAAGCCGTGCTCCGGCAGCTGTTCACGCAGGCGCATTTTTCGTGCGACGAGCTGCTGGTCGTCGGCGACGGAAAGGTCGAAATCGCCCTCGGCTGCAAGGCCGGCGCATTTACCCTCGGCGCGGCAACGGACGAAGTGCACCGCAGCGGCTGGAATCCGGTCAAGCGCGCGCGGCTGCTGCAAGCGGGCGCGGACGCGATCGTCGGCGATTTCGCCGATCTTGATTCGATTCTGCGCTGGCTGGACTGAAAGGAGAAGTGCAAGTTGAAGATTACATCCATGATGTTGACGCTCTCACTGATCATTACCTATCTGCTCGGGCTCGGCGGCAGAAACGTTGAAGGCGATCTGGTGCTTGCGCGGCAGGAAAAGCTGAATCCCATCGTTTCGATGTATTCCGCGCAGGGCCTCTGCTGCGACGGGACCTGGTTTTACGGTTCCGGCGCGATGACCGCCGTGCATTTCACCGGGCTTTCCAAATTCGACCTGCAGATGAAGTGCATCAAGAGAAAAGCGAACGCCGTGCCGAAGGAATTCACCGAGCGCTACGGCAGCGACCACATCGGCGGCATTGACTGCGCCGACGGCCTGATTTACGCCCCGGTGGAGGGCGAGTATGAAGATCAGGGCTATGTCTATAATTTCATCCTGCTTTACAGCTGCGAAACGCTGGAATACACCGGCGTTTATTACGATCTGACGAGCGACTATCTGACCGACGGCATCCCCTGGTGCGCCGTCGACCGGGAAAACCGCATCCTCTACACCTCAAAATTCGACGACGTGCATGAACTGCTGCAGTATGATCTGGACTCCATGGAATTTCTCGGCGTATTGCCCCTGCAGCAGACGGTCAACCGCATTCAGGGCGGCTCCGTTTATAACGGGCAGATTTATCTTTCCTATGACGCGGCGCACAGCACGGATGAGCAGATCCTGTGCGTGGACCTGCAGACTGGCACGGTGAGCGTCTTCTGCACGCGGCATATGCCGAATTATGACAATGAAGCGGAGGATCTCTGCGTCTATCCGCTTGCGGACGGAACCCTGATCCATACCGTGGATTATGACAAACTGCTGAATGTGAACGTGATGCATTATCAGCCGCTGGAAAGGAGCGACGCACAATGAAAACACCGGACGAGCATTTTAACGCATTGTTTGCCTCTTATCCCGCGCTGCAGCCGCTGCGCGAGAAGATCGGGCAAGCTTTCGAGCTCCTGCGGGAATGCGCCGCTGCAAATGCAACAATTCTGGTCTGCGGCAACGGCGGCTCCGCCGCGGACAGCGAGCACATCGTCGGCGAACTGATGAAGGGCTTTTATCTCAAGCGCCCGCTTTCCAAAGAAGATAAAGAGAACTTCCGCGCGCTGCCCGGCGGTGAAGCAATCGCAGATAAACTGCAATGCGGCATCCGAGCGATCTCGCTGGTCAGTCAGTCCGCGCTGATTTCGGCCTATGCAAACGACGTGGACGCGTCCCTCGTTTTCGCGCAGCAGGTCTACGCTTATGCTTCCGCGCCGCAGGACGTTCTGATCGCGCTGTCCACCTCGGGCAATTCGCTGAATGTGGTCAACGCGGCGATTGCGGCCAAGGCCGCAGGGATGCGCGTCCTATCGATCACCGGCGCCTCCGGCGGCAAACTCGCTGCGCGCTCCGACGTTGCCGTCTGCCTGCCGGCCGAATCACCTGCGCAGGTGCAGGAGCTGACGCTGCCGGTCTATCACACGCTGTGCGCGATGCTGGAAGCGGCGTTTTTCAGCGAATAAGATTTCATAGCAAGAACTCCCGCTCTGCCGAAACAGAACGGGAGTCTTTTTTATTCTCAGATCAATTTATCTGGAATAATGCTCGTAGAGATATGTGATATCATCCGCATATTTGAGCATCGTGATCAGCTCGTCAAAATGCGTAAAGACATACTTCAGATCGGCATAGACAACACGCGCGGTATGCAGAAGCGACGGCAGCGAACGCGCGGCGGGCTTCAGGCTCTCCGGCTGACTGTCGCCCGTTACGGTGTAGGAAAACTCCGCGGCGGCCGCGGCGTGGTCGGAGAACGAGTTGCCCTGCGCGTCGGTATAAATGATATAATCATGCGAAAGCGCGGTCAGCGTGACCGCATCGCCGCTGCGATAGAGAATGTGCTCCACGCTGTCCCAATTGCCCCAGTAATCGCCGCTGTAGGCGGAATAATCGGTGAAGCTGCCGTGGTTGACCGTGTCGGTCCACGCATCGGACATGCCGAGCCCGGTAATAAAGATATCATACAGATCAGCGCCCTCGCCGTTTGTAAAATGAAACGTCGAGTTGAAATCGCCCGTGATGATCACCGCGCGGCCTGCGGACTGCGTCTGCACAAACTGCTGCAGCTGCCGGAAATTCGACTGCCGTGCCGCAATCGATTCCGCGCCGCCGAACGCGTCGCCGTGCAGATCATACACGTCGATGAATACGCCCTCCGCGATTTCAACCGCCGCATAAAGAAAGCCCTTCTGCGATACGATATCGCCCTCCCAGAGCATGCCGCCTTTTTGCGCCCAGGCTTCGCGCGCAACATTGTAAACCGGCGTTTTCGAGAAGAGATTCAGGCCGTCACCGGTCACGGGATTGTTTGCGCCGTAGGTGCGATAAGGCGCGTTCAGCCCCTTGGAGAACTGGGTATCATAGCTGAAATCCTCCTGCACGGCGATCAGATCGTAATCCTCCTCCGCAAGCGTCTGCCCGAGGGTGCGCTGCAGCGCTGATTTGCCGGAAGACGGATTCAGCGACGGGAGGCCTGCAATATTGTAATTGAGAAAGCGGAACGTACCGCTCGCCGGCGCATCCGCGTCCACAGCGCCGACCGTGCAGACGGGCAGCAGCAAAAGCACACAGAGCAGGCAAGCGACGCAGGAAAACAGAGTCTTTTTCATCTTCTTTTCTCTCCTGTCAAAAAGATAAAAGACGGCCGCCGAAGCAGCCGTCCGATTGCATTATTTCGTGCCGAAAATACGGTCACCGGCGTCGCCGAGACCGGGCACAATGTAGCCGTGATCATTCAGATGATCGTCCAGCGCCGCGACATAGATTTCCACATCCGGATGCGCCTTCTCCAGCGCAGCGAGGCCTTCGGGCGCCGCAATGATGCCCATGAACTTGATCTGCTTGGGGCCGCGCTTTTTGATCTGCGCGATCGCGTCGATGGCGGAGCCGCCGGTGGCAAGCATCGGATCCAGCACGATCACTTCACGCTCGCTGATATCGGCGGGCAGCTTGCAATAGTACTCAACGGGCATGAGGGTCTTCGGATCTCTGTAAAGACCGATGTGGCCCACGCGCGCGGACGGAACGAGCGCAAGCACGCCGTCCACCATGCCGAGACCTGCGCGCAGGATCGGCACGAACGCCAGCTTCTTGCCGTCGATGATCTTCGTTTTCGCCACGGCGACAGGCGTCTTGGTTTCAACCTCGCGCAGCGGCAGATCTCTGGTCGCCTCGTAGCAGATCAGCGTTGCGATTTCGCTCACGAGCGCGCGGAACTCCTTCGAGCCGGTGCGTTCATCTCTGAGGATCGTCAGCTTGTGCTGAATCAGCGGATGATCCATAATCATAACTTTTGCCATTCAGATTCAACCTCCGTTTATTTAAAAGTCATTCTGTTTTTCAAATCAGAAGCGCTCTTCCAGCGCCGTGATCTGCGCGATTCTGCGCGCATGGCGCTCCTCGCCGCTGAACGGCGTATCCAGGAAAAGATCAACCAGCTCGATCGCTTTTTCCGGCGTTACGACGCGGCCGCCCAGGCAAAGGATATTCGCGTCATTGTGGCGGCGGGTCATTTCAGCGGAAAAGGCGTCCGAGCAGCAGGCGGCGCGAATGCCGCGCACCTTATTCGCCGCCATGGAAATGCCGACGCCGGTGCCGCAGAACAGCAGACCGAGCGCGCATTCGCCGCTCACCACCGCGCGCGCAGCCTTTTCGGCATAAATCGCGTAGTCGGCGGATTCGGGCGTGTAGGTACCGTAATCCTTATACTCGATGCCGCGCGCATCCAGATGCGCCATCACGGCGGTTTTTAGTTCGAGACCTGCATGGTCACAACCCAAAGCAATCATACGGATTCTCCTTTTTTGATTTTTAATTCCCGCTCTGCCTGCGGCAGGCGCAGATAAGCAGGCGTCAATTGATCCGGCGGATCAAAGTTTCCGTTTGCAAGCGCCGCGCGCGCGACGCCGTAAGCGTGCTGAAATCTGCGGCTTTCATCGGCCAGACGGCCCTGCGGAAGCTCTTTGCAGGCATCCGCGGCAAGCATAGCGCCGTCGCCGGCAAAATAGACCGGGCGGTCATAGGCGCGCAATCGCGCCGGCAGCGCAGCTGCAAGCATCGCTTCATCCGGCGTCAGTCGCGTCACAACGCCGTTTTCAACCGAAAACAGCGCTGTGTAAACCTGACCGCAACGCGCATCCATCGCGGCGCAGATCACCGCGTCCGTATCGCAAAAGCCGTAGGCAATGCTCTCCAGCGTCGAAACACCGGCGCACGGGCGCGCGCCGACCGCAGCCAGACCCTTCACGGCAGCCACGCCGATGCGAACGCCGGTGAAGGACCCGGGGCCGGCATTGACGGCAAAGGCCTCCACGTCGTCCACGGTCAGATCCGCCTGCCGCAGCGCGTGATCCACCATGGCCATCAAGGTGCGGCTGTGCGTCAGACCGGCATTCACAAAGCAGGCGCTGATCAGATGCGCATCCTGCGCAACAGCGACGCTTGCGGTTTTTGCGGAGGAATCAATGGCCAGGATTTTCAAATCAGTCAGCTCCGATCACGGTGATCCGCCGCTGGGACGGATCCGAGGTTTTGTCGATCGTAATGCGAACGCAATCCTCCGGCAGCGCGGCTTCAATATTTTCGCTCCATTCGATGAGAAGATATGCGCCGGTATCGATATAATCGAAAAATCCGGTCGAATACAGATCCTCCCACCCAGATATGCGGTACATATCAAAATGATACAGCGTTTTGCCGCCGCCGCGGTATTCATTCACAAGCGCAAAGGTCGGGCTGCTCACCGCAGCGTCGATGCCGAGACCGCGGACAAAGCCGCGCGCAAAGGCCGTTTTGCCCGCGCCCAGCTCGCCGAACAGCGCAATCACCGCGCCCGGCTTGCAATGCGCGGCAAGCGTTGCGGCCAGCGCTTCGGTTTCCGCCGGACCGTGCGTGAGATATTCCGTCATGTTCATCCTTCCTCTGCCTTTTTCGCAGAGACGATCTCCGCGCCGAACGGCATCAGAGAGAGCTGCGCAAGCTTGAAGAACTGCTTGCCGAAGGGAATGCCGACGATCGTGATGCACCAGAGCAGGCCGAACAGCGCGTTTTCCAGCGCCATGGGCAGACCGCTGAAAATGATCCACACCATGTTTACCAGCGTCGACACGACGCCGCCGCGATAGCGGATCTCCTTGCCGAAGGGCGAAAAACTCATCTTCGCGAATTTAAAGCACTGTCTGCCGATCGGTATGCCGACGATCGTGACGCACCAGAGCAGACCGGCAATCCACCACGACAAGCCGCTGATCAGACCGCCGAACAGGAACCACAGAATATTCCCGATCGTTTTCATTGCAGTTTCCCCTGCCCTCAGCCGGCGGATTCAAAACGCTCTATAAGCGCATTGACCTGGTCGGGCACATTGGTGATGATGCCGTCCACGCCGCATTTCAGCATCCGGTTGACAAGATCCGGGCTGTCAACGGTCCAGACGTTGACGCCGATGCCGTTCTGATGCAGCTTCTCAACATAGTGCTTGTTGACAAAGGAAAAATGCGGGTGCAGATACTCCACGCCCAGCTCCTTGGCAAAGCCGACATAGTTGAAGATCATCTTCTGCCACGCGATCTTGCGGTCCGGGCTGTAGAGGAAGCCGGTCTTGCACTTCGGGTCGATCTTCTTCGCTTCGATCAGAAGCTCATGGCTGAAGCTGGAGATCAGGAGCTTGTCAAACAGTCCGTGCGCTTTCGCGTCGCTGATCGTCTTTTCCACAAGCCCCGTTTCGCCGTGCAGCGGCGTTTTCAGCTCGATATTCATCACGGTGATATCCGAATTCTCGCAAAGGGTCAGGAACTCTTCCACGGTCGGCAGCGTCACGCCCTTGAACTGCGGGCTGAAATAGGAACCGAAGTCATGCGAGCGCAGCTCCTCGAGCGTCATGGACGCGACTTCGCCGGTCCCGTCGGAGGTTTCGTCGATCGTGTAGTTGTGGCAGATGACAGGCACGCCGTCCTTCGACAGATGCACGTCCGTCTCAAAGCCGTCCACGCCGATTTCCAGCGATTTCTGAAACGCGGGGAGCGTATTCTGCGGAGCCTGTTTATTGGCGCCGCGATGAGAGATCACCTTGCAGATAGCCATAAACGCATCACCTTTCTTCATCGAAGAGCGTGCAGCCGCTTTGCCGGAACTGCGCGATCATTTCCTCCGCCCGCGCGCGGGTCAGGCCGAAATGCGCGCAGAGACAGTCGATGCAGCAAAAAGACTGCGCTCCTCTGTTTATCATTTTTTTGTGAAAGCCAATGTCATTGCGGTCCAGAACACGGCCGCAGCGCGTGCAGGTCTGCATCGCTTATTTCGCCAGCTTGCAGATGTAGCACTCGCAGTCGTGCGCGGGGATACGGCGGCGCAGGAATTCCTTCTTGACGCCGAGGCTCTCGCCCGTGAAGACGTCCGTCATCTCCAGACCGTAGCCGGAATCGGCGGGAATGCCGAGATTTTCAAAGAACACGCAAAGATGCGTATCGTAATCGTTGAGATTGGCCAGCATGATCGCAAACTCATTGTCGGAGAGAATCTTGACAAACACGCGCGCGTCATTCTCACGCTCCGGCGCAAAGCACGGCCGCGCCTCGGGATCCTGATTGATCCGCAGGAGGGTTTTGTTCGTGACAAGCGCCAGCGTTTTCTCGCTGAAGGTGCGGATATCGCCGCCGAGCATGAGCGGCGCGCTGAACATACACCAGAGCGCAAACTGCGTTTTATAATCGGTATCGTTGCAGCCCGTGGAGCCGACGTTGCCCTTGCCGTACATGCCGATGGTCAACATATCGATATCGTTAAAGCAGCCGACGGCGGAATAGGCAAGATTGTCGATCTGGCTCAGCGCGATCTCGCGCATGGAGGGGAAGGAATCGTTGATATCGCCTGTGGAGCGGAACATATGCGCGCCGGCCGAACGGATCCAGGTGTGCACGTCGTCGCAGCCCCAGTTGCACGCGGAGAACAGGATCTCGCGCCCGCAGGCCTTGAGCGCCATGCCCATCTTGCGGTAAAGCAGCGGGCCGTTCGCCGTGTTGGGCTTGTAGCAGTAATCGTATTTCAGGAAGTCCGCGCCGTATTCGGCAAAGGTTTCCGCATCGAGGAACTCATGGCCGAACGAACCGGGATAATCCGCGCAGGTGCGCGTACCGGCGCAGGAATACATGCCGAATTTCAGACCCTTTGCGTGCACATAATCGCTGACCGCCTTCATGCCGTTGGGGAATTTCGCCGGCTCCGGCACGATCTTGCCGGTTTCGGGGTCGCGTTCGCGCTTGCTCCAGCAGTCGTCGATCACAAGGTATTCATACCCCGCGTCGCGCAGACCGGTCGCAACCATCGCGTCCGCCGTTTCCTTGATGACGGTTTCGTTGATGTCTTCGCCGAAGGTATTCCAGGTGTTGAATCCCATCGGAGGCGTTTTAGAAAGCATAATTCCATCTCCAATCCTTCATTGTTATTCTTTATTTTAACAGACTCTCACTTATATTGCAAGGCTAAACGAAGAAAAATGAAGAATTTCGGCGGCAACTTTTCGATGACACTTGATTTTTTTGCCGTTATTAGATATGATAAGAAAAAGATGACCGAAAACCATTGTAAAGGATTGGTCTGCATGATCGATTTCAGGTATAAAATTTCTGTTGTGATCCCGGTTTACAACTGCGCGGAATTCATCGACGACTGCATCCGCAGCCTGCGCAAGCAGAGCATGCGGTTTGATGATTTTGAGATCATTTTCGTTGACGACGGGTCGGAGGACAACGGCGGCGAACTGTGCGTCGCCTATGCCGCGCGCTACTCCAACGTCCGATGCATCCGCAAGGAAAACGGCGGCGTTTCCTCGGCGCGCAACGCGGGCATTCAGTGCGCGCAGGGCAAATATATCCTGTTTCTCGACGCGGACGACACGCTGACCCCGCCGACGCTCAAGCGCGTGTATGCGTTCTTTGAAAAGCACTATGACGAAACGGATCTAGTCACATATAAAATCGTGCCCTACCGCAACGGCGAGCCGCAGAAGCTGCACTTCCGTTATCAGATTCTCAAGGAAAGCGGCATCTATGACCTGAACGATCTTGACAATTGCCATATCGTGCAGACCACGATGAATATCTGCGTGAAAAACCTGGGCGATCAGAACCCGCTGTTCGACACCGCGCTGACCATCCATGAGGATCAGAAATTCATCTGCTCCGTGCTCAGGGAAAAGCAGACCATCGGCTACTGCAAAGGCGCGGAATACCGCTATCTCCGCCGCCCGAACAGCGCCATGAGCAAGGTCAAGGCTTATTATATTTTCGAAGATACGACCGCGCTGTGGGAGTCGATGTTTGCCGCCTTTGACGGCGCGCCGCCGCGCTATCTGCAGGCCTATGTGCTGCATGATCTGAACTGGAAAAATGTTTCGGACGTGCTGCTCCCCTATCACTATGAGCCGCAGAAATTCGACGCCGCCGTGGAGCGCCTGCGCGCGCTGGCGCGTCAGATCGACGACGACGTGATCCTCTCCCGCCCTTCCGCGGATTTCTATCACAAGCATTTCCTGCTGCAATTTAAAGGCAGCGACGCAATTCAGCTCAAGTGCGAAGACGGCAAGCTCGCGCTGCTGTATGCGCAGGAGCCGGTCTATGAAGCCGAAGCGGTCACTGCAGTCTTCAACTCGCTGAAGATGAAAAACGATCAGATCGAAATCGACGCGTTCCTGAAATCGCCGGTCTTTTTGTATGCCGACGAACCGCAGCTCTTCCTTTGCGCCGACGGCGATCGTGTGCCGCTGCAGCTGACGCATTCACTGCACGAGCGCTATCACGCCAACATCAAAACCGCCGTGTTCTGGCGCTTCTGCTGCAAGATCGATCTGAATCAAACAACGCGCTTTCATTTTGAAGCGGTGGTCAACGGCATGACCGTGCCGATCATCTGCTATTATACCGCGAATGCGGCGCTTCTGCAGGGCAAAAAGCTGCGCACTTACGTCAGGGACGGCCGCGTTCTGCGCGAGCAGCACGGCGTTTTCACTGTGCGTCCCACACGAACGGCAGGCGCGCGGCTGCTGATGGCCGCGGCGTTTCTCTATCATATTATCTTTTATGGTCGTGTGGATCTGCGCATTCTGCGCAACCGCATTTTCGGCCTGCAGGCACGGTTCAACAAAGAGCGCATCTGGATTTATCAGGACCGTTACGGCGTTTACGACAACGCCTACGATCAGTTCCTGCACGACGCGGAAAAGCAGGACGGCGTCAAGCGTTATTATGTGACGCACCCGCAGGACGCAGCCGACATCCCGGAGCGATTCCCTGCGCAGTTGCGCGACCGGCTGATCACCTACGGCTCCGCGCGGCACAAGTATCTCTACTTCGCCTGCGAGAAGATCATCACGTCCTTCTCCAATCTTTCCAACTTCTGCCCCTTCAGCGGCGCGATGCGCTGGTATCGCGATCTTGCGGGCTATGAGCTGGTCTATCTGCAGCACGGCGTTCTGCACGCAAATCTGCTGAAAATGTACGGCAAGGAATTCGGCATGATCGACCGCGTGGTCGTATCCAGCGGATTTGAGCAGGAGAATTTCGTGCGCAATTACGGATATGCGCCCGAGGAGCTGATCCCCTCCGGCATGCCGCGCTATGACGCAATGCAGCCCGACGGCAAAAAGAAAAACCGCATCCTCTTCTCACCTTCCTGGCGCAGCAACCTGATCGGCGGGCTGATCAATCAGCAGCGCGAGGAAAAGCCGGAGCTGTTCCTCGCCTCCGATTTTTACCGCGAGGTCTCCGCTTTTCTCAATTCGCCCGCGCTGAACGCCCTGCTCGAGCAGTATGACCTGTATCTGGATTTCAAGAATCATCCGATTTTCCAGTGCTACAATCCTCTGTTTGAGATTTCCGGCGACCGCGTGCACATCGGCGATTCCGGCACCAAGCAGGAGGAATACCGCCTGATGATCACGGATTATTCCTCGATCGTCTTCGACTCCGTGTATCTCGGCTGTCCGGTGGTGTATTTTGTGCCGGATTACGATAAATTCCTCGCGGGCGTGTCGCACAATTACCGCAAGCTGGATCTCCCGCTGGAGGAAGGCTTCGGCCCGTTTGCCAAGGATGCCGAGGAGCTGCTCGCCGCCGTGGCGCACGCGGCGGAAAACGATTTCATCCCCGACGAGCCTTACCGTTCGCGCATGGACGGCTTTTTCCTGCATCACGATCAGCATTGCCGCGACCGGCTCTATGCGGCGCTGATTGACGATTGACAATTCCTGCGGGAAATGATAAGATAAACGCGGCCGATCCGCACGGATCGCCGTATATGCGCCTGTGGTGGAATTGGCAGACACGCTGGATTTAGGATCCAGTCCGCAAGGGTGCAGGTTCAAGCCCTGTCAGGCGCACCAATTGAATTTTAATCTCGACGAGGTGATCTCATGAGAATTCTGTTCATTCTGCTCTGCATTCTTGCCGCCGCGATCGCGCTGCTGCTGTTGCTCTTCGTTTACGCGCTGGCGGTGTCGAATCACATCCCGAAGAATCTGCGGAATCTCCCGAAGAATCAGGGCAAGCTCTTTGCCGACAAGCATGCGCAGATCGGCGCGCACCGCGCGGGCGCCGGCATTGCGCCGGAAAATACGCCGATGGCAATCGACCATTGCCTCAAGCAGAAGGAATTCTTTGTGGATGAGCTGGAATTCGATCTGCACATGACCAAGGACGGCAAGCTGATCGTGCTGCACGATCCGTCGCTGGACCGCACGACCGACGCGGTGGAGCGCTTCGGGCGCACGAACAATCTGCCGGGCGACCTGACCTATGATGAGATCGCGTCGCTGAATCCCGGCGAACACTTCGTGACCGACGACGGGCAGACGCCCTATCGCGGTTTGCGCGGAGATGCGATCCCGGACGGGCTGCGCATCCCCCTGCTCGAGGAAGTGATCGACCAGATCGAGGCCTGCGGCGAATATCTCTACAGCATCGACATCAAGGACAGCGGCGAAACCGGACGCAAGGCGGCGGACGCCCTGATTCAGCTGATCAACGAGAAAGGCATTCAGGACCGCGTGATCGTTGCGACCTTCAATTCCGACATCACGCGCTATCTGACTGACAATTACCCGCAGACACAGCGCTCGATTGGCGTGATGGAAGGCATTTTCTTCTATTTTGCCTGCGCGTTCAATCTCAAAAAGGATCGCGCAAAGATCCCGTTCAATGCCGTGCAGATCCCCGCGAACCAGTTCAAAATCATCCGCTGCGGCACGGAACGTCTGATCCGCTATTGCCACAATCTCGGCATCGCCGTGCAATACTGGACCATCGACGACCCGGCGGAGATCCGCCGCCTGAGCGATATCGGCGCGGACTGCATCATCACCGACGTGCCGGACCAGATGTATCGTTTGTTCCATTGAACATCCCCGCCCGTTCGCAGCGAGCAGCCGTGAACGGGCGGATTTTTCTCTGAATTATCACACTGTTTCACCTTCCTGTGCCGGACTGATAATCCGGTAAATGACCGATGGAGGAATCGCAGCGCCGCAGACGAGAATCAAAAAAAGTTCAAAAACCCCTTGACAATTCAACAAATCCGTGTATAATATAAAGCACTGACAAATCGATATCGCGGAGTAGAGCAGTTGGTAGCTCGTCGGGCTCATAACCCGGAGGTCGGAGGTTCAAGTCCTCCCTCCGCAACCAAAGAAAAACCGTTGACTTATAAGCGTTTCAAGCTGTTAAGTCAGCGGCTTTCTTTTTCTCCGATTGGGCGTTTGCTTCAGAGTTTTGCTTCAGAGTCACTGAAATAAGCTCCGAAAAGCTATTGATTTTATTCGATGATATGTAAAATATGGATCAAGAACAATGACTTCGCCGATTAATTTTCTCCCCAGTTCCTTTGATACAATTCCAAATGGATTAAACAGAGAATAAAAACTATCCGTAATCGGCTTGTTAAGCTGATAGATTTTCGCATTATCTTCTGCGGTGCAATTAGTAAATTTTAACTTTATATCTTCAGAGGCACTGACGCCATTACCGCCCTGCCTTGCTTTCCATTTTCCTGTATCTACATATATTTCCGGGTCAGGTTTCCCAATTTTTCTTGCAAACGATACCAGAAAATCCCGCCATTTACTATACTCCTCTGGCATATATACTTTAGATAAGAACTGGGCACGTTCGTTGTTATTAGGACAACACCAGCAACCAACTCGATCATATCCAAGACGATATGCATCATTGAAATCTATTTTCTCGGACAGAATGTATAACCAAACGTCAACATCCTTCCAATCAAAGATTGGAGCTGCAACAGTCTGCTTTTGAATCTTGACAGACTCATTGTTGGAAGAAACTCGATCGTATTTGCTTCTACTGACAGATTCATATTTTCTTATGCCGTAAAAAGTTAGAATCTGCTTCTCTTTATACAAATTATTTATCACACGAGTTATTGGACCTGTTTTGAACATAGAGCAACACCACCGCATCATACGTGCTGGTGGTCCAATATCCTCGCAAACATCGTAAAAAACTTGCTCTTTATTCTTTGCAATTTTCAGGACTGCTTTTGGGTTGTTTTTTCTAAAGCGATGAACATATTCAATTGTAAGAGGAAACTCGAGAGTAGTATTTCCAAAAATATGCACAAGATTGGGCTTTTCAAGGGCTCTAACCACCAAATCAGCAACTACAGTTGAATCTTTGCCACCAGAAAAAGAGATAACTGTATTCTCCGACGGATAATTACTTGCGGTATCTCTAATAAAAGAATACGCTTCGCTTCGAATATAATCCAAGCGATCCGAGTTAGCCCTAATGAATGTTTTGATGTGTTTGTCAAAGCTCGAATATGTGTTTTTTTCTTTAAACTGATTCAGTCCTTGAATTAACATTGGGGTGTCAGCATCAGCAAATAATTTCAGGGGTATATTCTTTGTAACACCATCAAAATAGTATTTGTTATTCGATGCCCAAACGGAACAATCGCTATATTTCATAGGACAATCTAGAAGAAGTTCTATAAGCAATCTTTCCTCTGGAAAAACTGGCCGAATATCAGAACACAAGTATTCGGTTTGTCCACCGCATAAACCACAAATCTTTTTGCTATTATCATTAGCCCTTTTAATAAGGGGAGTTTTACAATGGTTGCACCAATATACTTCAAAAGGGATATCCTTTAATGTGGTGCTTCCACAGGTATCGCATACATCAGAATATACTTCTTTTTCGCATTTTTTACACCACATAGAACTCCTCCTCTATTTAATCATAATTAATTATAGCAAAACCGATGTCCCATAAAACGGACTCATATCATCCAAATTGGGACGATGAGATTGTTCTTGTCAAAAGCGCCGAGTTGTTCAGCCATGCAGAGAACGGCACCTGTGCCGATTTTGAGCGGCGCTTTATCAATTACGCCGAAAGCTTTTACAATACGTTTGTCAGGCAGAGCAGTTTTCTTGATTTCAATAGGACAAAGCGTGCCGTCGCCTTCTATAATAACATCTATTTCCTTGGCGTCCCGGTCACGGTAGTAGTAAAGATACGGTTCCATTCCAACGCTTTGATAACTCTTCACAATTTCAGAAACGGTGTAGTTTTCAAGCAGAGCGCCATTCATTGCACCGTTCTCGGCAATCTCCGGTGATGACCACTTTGTCAGGTAGCAAACAAGACCGGTATCGTAGAAATAGACCTTGGGTGTTTTAATTGTTCGTTTTAACACATTGTTGGAGTATGGATGCAACAGAAATATAATGCCTAATGTTTCAAGAATGTTTGTCCAAGCTTTTGCGGTCTGAATATCTATATCGGCATCTTCAGCAACAGCGCTGAAATTAAGCATTTGTGCCGACCTCGCAGCCATGGCAGTTATAAATCGATTGAATTTCAAAGCATCAATATTGCCTGAAAGCTCACGCACATCGCGTTCGATATATGTGGAAATATATGACGAATAGTAGATCTCGCGATCCGGGAAAAGCCCGCTGACAATGCCCGGCATACTGCCTTTCCAAAGTCGTTTATAAACCTCTGGTGCTGTGATTGGCTTAATCTTTTTGCTCTCTGCAACTAACATATCAAAGTTTGTCGAGAAAGGGACAGCGGGTCTGCCGTCAATCTCCCGCTGGGATAGCGGAGACATATGAAGCAAGGCAACACGCCCGGCCAGGGACTCCTGCACACCTCGCATCAGGCGGAAAATCTGTGAGCCGGTCATCCAGAAATCACCGGGGGTGTGTTTTTTATCAATGTGGATTTTAATATAAGTAAACAGTTCAGGCGCATACTGTACTTCATCTATCAGCACAGGAGGCTTGTGTAGCTGCAGAAACATCGCCGGATCATTCTTTGCCATTTCTCGCACGGATAGATCGTCCAACGTCACATATTCACGGCCAATATTCTCTTTTTCGGCAAGCATTTTAAGCATAGTGGTCTTGCCGGATTGACGGGGTCCGGTTATCAAAATTGCCGAATAAGACTCTGATAAAGAGAGCACTTTATCTTCCAAATGGCGGTTGATATATTCCATCTAAACACCTCCGCGTATAACTGGCTCAATATACGCTCTTTATTATAAAAGGAAACAAGAGAAAAGTCAATGATATTTTCGGCAAATTTTCGTAAAACATATAAATCTGCCGAGATTAAAAATTGAAAAGCGGAGCCAGTATCGGCTCGACTGAAAACGGCTTGGTTGGCTGTTATTATGCTTATATCAAGTCAATGCAAGCAATTGCAAATCTTTACGATCATGTGACATCCGGCTTACTTAAAACGGACAATATCTCCGTTTTCATTTGCCTCAACCAACATCGGCATCATCAATCCGAAAAGATTTGGATTCTCTATATCTGAGGAATCTACTCGAAATCGTCGACTATACAGTATAGCAGGATTCATTTGATCTATTGTAATCAGGACGTTTTCAATATCTTTGTGTTCAATCTCGTAAGAATAGCCACCGTCGCTTGCAGACGAATAGAAAATGATATTCTTTCCAAGTTCGACTGTCTGTGGTTTGGATGAATGGAACGCTCTTTCCCAGCGATATACATAACTACTTAATTGGTAATCGTATATGACTGCAATTACGTTGCCTCCCACCGTTTCGTCGTTCCCTCCGTTTACAACCTCGTGAAACGCACGCTCCGTTTGGGTTGCGGCGTCACCACCTCCTGACAAACGAATTCTTTGAAAATCTTTAAACGCATCCTCTGAGCCTATATGTGCAAATGGAACATCTCTTTCAAGCGTTCTGTTCTTTATACAGTCAATATGGATTTGGTCGTTCAAAAAATATGTAATAATAAATTCAATATCATTTGTATTAGGAGCCTCATTGTGAAGCTTAAAAGCATAATCGGAAACATCTGCTACTTCAAACGTCTTCATCTCGTTTAGTAGTATGAACAATTTGGTTGCATAAACCGTATTGTTGCCTGCAAAAGAAACGCACAATTCCGGGCAGCATATCGTGCTTTTCACAACACCATATTTCAATAATAAATCATACGCCGTCTCGGAGAAATTAGATTTAGAATAATTGGTTGCCGTAACTTTTGTATCACATAGTATTCGAACTGAATCGCGATTTGAATCGGCTTCTCTATATTTTTCCGCATAAATAAAACTCATTAGAACGTCTCACCTCTTTGTTACTGTAACAATTCTTCTATCGTGCAATCAAGAGCGCGAGCGAGTAATTGCAGGGTTTCGCCCTGAGCTTTGGCGAGATCGTTATCACCTTGCTCATATGCCCGGATCGAGCGAACGTTTACACCGCTGAGAAGCGCCAATTGCTCTTGCGTAAGCTTTCTTGACTTACGAATCTGCTTTAGCGCCGACTCCTTGGGAGGAAATTTGCCGCAGATAAGGTCGATGGTCTTGCTGTCATCCGCTTCGTGATAAGGATGATATAGCGCGACCAAAGAGGAAAGCGGCATGACAGACAGAATTTCCGCAAATGTTTTCCCGAGTTCCCATTGTGCTTTTGCCAGGATCCAACCCGCCCAATATTCAGGGGTACGGTCCATAGGAACAGTCGTATAACTGATACTCTTATTCAAAATGAGCGCGAGCATTTCGGTCGCCGATTTACCCGCGAGCATATCCGGAATGGCGTGCTCAATCTTTTTAGCGACGTCGGATGAAGCGAACCGTTTTCCAAACTCGTCCGCGTCAATCCCTTCTGCGTTGATTGCCATATCCGTTAACGCCGCAAGATTTTTCATAACCCCCGAAAGGTACATCTCATTGTAAGCGTGGATCATCAGCTTTCATCTCGTTTCTGATAATATCAATCATATAAAGATCTTCAGTGGAAAACGCAGTTCCTTGCTTGTTGGTCAAATAAGCGGCACGCGCCAGTTCATCTCTATTTTTACGAAGAGGCAGGTGGATTTCCTGCGATGCCTCTTCAAAGCCGAGAAAATGGATGGCCTTAAAAGCCTTTGGTGAAATCAACACAATTTGGTTGCCGAGATTACCGAGCTTCATAACCTGCGAAAGCCGTTTCACAGAGATCGCGTTCTGTAAAAAATCCCGGGCATAAGAGAAGTAGGAGTCATCCGCGCGATAACCCTTGATGATATCAAAACCTTCTGTGTTGACCGGGAAATTCTTCAGAATATAGTCTTTTGCCTGCACGGCAAGATCGTTATCCAATGTGAACTTGCGGTTGTTCAGCAAAATGGAAATCCAATGAAGTATGCAAAAATCACTTCCATTGAGATCAAGTATTTTCAAATCTTTGATATTGAGCTCATATTTGTTTGCATACCCGCCGCCGTCATCATCGCATGCCCATTCCTTGGCGAGATCCGGGTATTCCGTGCAATAAAAGCCTCGCCCATAATCATTATAAGGCTTTCCTTTCCCGTACTCAGGCGTTTTAATGATATGTTTGGATCCGTGATAGATAATCATAGTATTACTCCCTTTCAGCTGTATTATACCATTGCGATGTTAGTTTGTCAAGAAAATTATAACATTGAGATGTGAGCTTATAATGAAAATTATACGAAGCCGGTGTCGGCTCCGCTTGAAGTAGTATCCTCAAATATGTAATTATTCTCACCCTGCAAAAAGCGGAAGCCAATCTGTCGAAAAATCTGAAGTAAGTTCGTCAAAAACGCGAAATGGTGCTCAAAATCTATCGGAAGAATCCCAATAACTGCACTTAAACCATGAGACAGAAGAAGCCGTTGCAGTTGTAACGGCCATTTTTTTGCATATTTATTAATATGAAATGCTGACCTCCGGGGTTTTGAAATCATGAATTTGCTTCACAGTTTTTGCTTCAGAGTTTTGCTTCAATATTCTGTATCAGAAATATATTGACATTTTTGATTTGTATATTTTGCACAGTTAAATATCTTCGCTATTGTGGAAACATACTGAAAAAATCCGCCTAAATTGATAAAAATGAAGAAATTCGGCTTAAATTGAGCCCTCATAACCCGGAGGGTGAGGCGGGAGTGAATGACTGTCCGGTGGACAGTCAGAGCCGCCGAACAGACCGCAGCATTTTCGCAGCAGCGAAAATGCAAGACCGGAGGTTCAAGTCCTCCCTCCGCAACCAAAGAAAGACAGTCCTCGAAAGAGGGCTGTTTTTCTTTCGTCTGAGGACGCAGAACCTCCGACCTCTGAAACGGGGTCCCCGAACAGTCGCAGACTGTTTGGGGAAAGGAGTCGCAGCGGAGTGAGCGAGCGCACGCGAAAAAAAAAATACAGCGCGGGCGCGAACGATACGCAGCTTGCGACGACGCGGTTAAAGTCCTCCCTCCGCAACCAAAAATCAGCAGGTGCCGTTAGGTTTCTATTGTATTTTTAATATTGTTGAAATATGATTGTCTGTATGATAAAATGTAATCGGAATGGATGTGCAGAAAGGAACGCGTGTATGGCAGCGGAAAATGAGGTCATTTATATCGTCGCGGGTGACGAGATGCAAAAGCTCTTTGCAAAGGTCTTTCCGGATTATCAAACGATTCCGTTTCGGGAAGATTTCTCCAAAGGAAGCTGCGATGGAGTTTGCTTCAATGAGAAGATGATTGCGGACAGAGCTTCTTTCTGGGGCGTTGCAAAAGAGGCGTATCTTGCAAAAATGTCCCCGATCATTGATCTTGATCTCTCCCGCACCTATGTCCTCACCTTCGGCAATGACTCGTGCTGCGCCGCGAACTTAAAATTCATGATCGGTTTTCTCAAATGCAAAGGATACGCAAAACCGATCCGGGTGCGCATCGTCAACGAATACGACCTGACCGTCTTGCAGGAATACACCTGCTAGAATCCTTTATCAATCTTCAGAACGGAGGAAGAAACATGGCAGAATACAATCGGATTGACATTGATTTTTATTCCAAGGGCACAAGGTGCAGCGCCTGGTTTTATCTGCCCGAAACAGAGGGAAAATGATTGATCTTTTCATGGTGCAGTTCTCTCGTCTCTATATGGTTCCTCCAGGCTCAATTCAAACACCGTTTCCTTCGGCAGTGAGACAGAAAATCTGTGATTTTCATTGTCGAACTTATACAGCGTAGTGTGGGAGCCTTGATACATCTTTCATCATTCTGCTGCAGCCTCTATAAAGGCTTTGAGTATTTTCGTACTATTGGGATCTGTCTTCCATGAAAACTCCGGATGCCACTGCACTGCCCACAAAAATCGATTCCCGGACATATAAACCGCTTCGATAATTCCATCCGGTGCTTTAGCCATTACTTTAAGATCGTCTGCCAATGTTTTTACCGCTTGATGATGATAACTGTTCACAGAAAGCGTTTCTGTTTTCAAGCATTGGTATAGCGGTGAATCTTTTTCAATCATTACGTCATGGATTGGAACATCATATGGAGGTTTCTGGTGGTGTTCTATATCCGAAGGATGCTGAATAGGCAAATCCTGATACAACGTCCCTCCCAGAGCAGCATTTATAAACTGGATTCCTCTGCAGATACCAAGCACAGGCTTGTTTGAACTGATCGCTTCATGAAGATAAACCGTCTCCATGTCATCCCTTATTTCACAGCAGGACACAAGCCCATCCATTGGCTCTTCATGGTATAATTTTGGGGAAACATCATGTCCTCCAGTAAACAAAAAACCGTCACACAATCCAGCCAGTCTCTTAATCTCGCCCACATCTGTTGAAAACGGTAATATGATTGGAATACCTCCCGTCTGATGTATTCCCTCCATATAACCCGGAAGCATCCATATACTTTCTTTTTCATCATCCCACAGGGGCATGACGCCTATAATCGGTTTCATCTCATCACATCCTTTAAATCGTCCAGCCACAAGCGCATTGAAGCATCGCTAGGCATCCGCCAATCTCCTCTCGGTGACAGAGAAACGCTCCCCACTTTAGGTCCATCCGGCAAACAGCTTCTTTTAAACTGTTGGGTAAAAAATCTGATATAAAAACGTTCAGCTGCTTTGATTATCTCCTTCCTTTCCAATTCCGGATAAGCACACATCGCGTAAGCTGCAGAACGGGAAGGCTCGAATCCATACCGGAGCGTATAATACAGTAAAAAATCGTTCAGATCATACTTCCCGATCTTTTCCTCAGTCATCTGACTGATTTTTCCTTCATGGCTTGGAGTAAGCTCCGGTGTGATAGGTGTGTCACATATTGCGAAAATCACCCTCCTCAGTTCTTCGCTGCTGCAGAACTGTGCATATGTACGACAGATATACTTTACGAGCGTTTTCGGTACGGAAGCATTCACTGCATACATGGACATATGATCCCCGTTGTATGTACACCAACCAAGCGCAAGTTCAGAAAGATCTCCCGTACCTACGACCAGCCCGTTTATCATATTGGCTGCATCCATCAGTATATATGTACGCATTCTTGCCTGGGCATTCTCGTATGCAGAATCTCCTTCTCCCTGATAATCCTGGCTGTGTCCGATATCTTTCAGGTGCATCTGAACGCTTTCGCTGATCGGCACTTCGTGCACTTCGTCGGCGATAAGTCGCATCAGCTCTCGTGCATTTTTGTAGGTCAGACCGGATGTGTTTCCTTTGTTTGGCATCGTATACGCTATAATGCGAATCTCTGGAACCATACTCCTTGCCTCAGCGCAAACGAGCAGAGCAAGCGTGGAGTCCAGTCCGCCGGATATCCCGATTAGAAGATTATAAATCCCGGTTGCCCTTATCCTTGTTGCCAGACCGTTTGCCTGAATGCGCATGATCTTTCTGCACCTGTCTCTCCTCTCCCGGTCGTCTGACGGTACAAAAGGATTTCTGCTAAGTACGACAGGGAGTTCCTTCAGTATATCCGCCATTTCACTGATCGATGCCTCGCCGTTCCTGAAAGCCCGTATATTTACATTTACTCTTCGATACATGTTCTCGTCGGCGTTCCCAAATGTATTCTGATGTCTTCTGTCGTACATAATACGCACCAGATCAATGGCACCGGTGCTTACGGAAGGGCACAGCGGAAATATATCTTCCTGAAGAACCGTTCCACATTGGCCAATAAGCGTGTGGCCCGAAAAGACAAGATCCGTGCTGCTTTCATCCACCCCTGCAGAGGCATAGACATACGCACAGTAGCATGACCCGCTCTGTTGTTCTACAAGCCTTCTGCGGTATTCTTCCTTGCCGATCAGCTCATCCGAGGCAGACAGATTTGCGATGATGTTTGCCCCTGCAAGACACATGTGTGTGCTCGGTTTATCAGGCACCCAGAGATCCTCACAGATTTCTATACCCAGGACAGCCCCGCTTTCAGGATCCTCTGCAAGAATATCCGTTCCAAAAGGAATATCCTTCCCATGAATTCGTACGGAGCGTTCTGTCAAACCTTTCCCGGAGGAGAACCATCTACCCTCATAGAACTCAGAATAATAAGGGATATATTGTTTTGGAATGATGGCGCAGACATTGCCTCCGGATATAACGGCCGCGCAGTTATACAGATTGTTTTCAAACCGGATCGGCACCCCGATGATCACAGTAAGGCCTGAATATTCCTGTGTTGCCTCAGCAATCCTGATCATGCCATCCTGGGCTTTCTCCAGAAGCAGTCCGCTTCCAAACAGATCAGCACAAGTATATCCGGTCACAGATAATTCCGGAAAAACAATTAGACCGCATGCAGAGTTTTCTTTGATCAAACGAACGATCTGATTCGTGTTATATTCCACATCTGCAACTTTAAGATCCGGTACTGCTGCAGCTGCGAGAATCAGTTGATTTCTCATGATGACTCCTTTTTTAGTTTTTTTGAAATGACCATTCTATTTCCTGCTTCGACATGCTGCTCTCAAGCCCGCATATAACAAAAAGCAGACACAGGCACAATCAGGCGCCTTTGTCTGCTTTCTTATATTATACTCACAAAAGTCAAAATAGTCAATAAACTCTACGCTATTTTCCGCTTCCCACCGCTGCTGATGGTGAGGGAGTCTTCATTATTTCCTCCGCAGTTTCAGCTTCTTCTATTCTCAGGTTTTACCCAACAGTGCCACTTTGGAGCCTTCGGCATAGGTTCATGCTTCAAAAGTGCTTTAATAACACGCCGGTGTGTAAACAGGCAGCAGGCACAAAGTGCCAAAATGACTATCAGAATAATTGTTCCAGGTTTCATTTCTACAGACCTCCTATCTCTCCATACGCGTCAGCGCCTTGTTCAGCAGATATTTGAGCTGGATCAGCTCCTCTTGCGGAAGATCGATACATCTTTGCATTGCCTTCGGAATATCAAGCGCCCTCTCTTTCAATGCTTCACCTTTTTCAGTCAGCGAAAGAAAGAGCCTGCGCTCATTGTTCTCCGGCCTGATACGGTTAATATATCCCTGTTTATCGAGCCGCTTCGAGAGCGGTGCCAGAGTAGTATTCTTTGCTTTTCGTTATGTTTAGTTGCGTTATATGTAAGTATTACTGTTACGACATCAAAATCACAGCCACAACCCGCTGAAAATCAAGACTTTTTTTGCAATCCGGCGCTCTTTCTTTTGGCAAATAGCGGCGGGGATTGCTCCCCGCCGCCCGTTACCTTATGCATAGATCAACTCGTGATTTACGATCTCTATTGCCCTGCCCCGGATGTTGTTCATCCGCTACACCCACAGCATTTGATCCTGTGCCTTGAGCTGTTCTGTCACGCCCTCACGCTCTGCCATCTGCTCTGTCAGCAGAAGCATTTGCTCCTTCGCCTGTTTGTTGATGTTGGCCAGATAGGTATTTAACTTGCCGCTGGTCAGTAGCTCCGTGTACAGGGCTTTTCGCTCCGTCTTGAAGAACCGCAGGTGCCGCTGTCCCCATATCCCGATGGACTTTTCCTCTTTGGCTGGTACTGTCAGGCAGGGATAATAATAGTCGCCCTGCAGCTCATACCACAAACCATTGTCTTTATCAAAAATGTACTTTTCCATTGTGAAATCATCCCGTATAATAGTGTCGTTGATGTATTCGCACATATGCCACAGCTTCCCGATTGCCACACCTTGTTATATCCTGTTATGGGTTTTTCTTGCCCTTGCTTTTGCCCTTATGAGCGGCGCAGGCGTTGTAGAAACGGTGTAACATTTAATAAAGGGATTCGGTGAGCAGATTGCGAAAAATCCTTTGTTTGGGGCGGTTTCAGAGGATTTCATTAAAGCCCTATAATCAGCGGCGAATGCCTATGATTTCGGGGATTTCAAATCGATATTTATGGAGGTAATAATATGTTGCTTGCAGTTTTTCTTGTTATCACTGCTTTGTTTGTTGTGCTGGGAATCATATTTGCCTCAGGTAAAGGCGCAAATCTGATTGCCGGATATAATACGGCATCCCGTGAAGAAAAAGCA
>JAFRQQ010000010.1 GCA_017428525.1 Clostridia bacterium
AGACTGAGCTTTATGAAAGGAACGGTGAAATAAGATGGCAAAACTGGCCTATATGAAACCGGCATTTCAATTTCATCAGATTCCGCTGGTGACCGGCGCCGGCACGGGCTGCTATTACCGTGCCACGCACGATGACTATGTTTGTCCGGTGCTGGATGAAGATCTGGGCGTAACGATTTTCTCAAGCCGCCCGCCCTGCCAGAGAACCACCGGCGGCGGCAACGTCTGCTATAACGTCCCCGTCGCGGACTATAACGTGTATAATTCATAAAGACAGGATCCGCAGTGCAGTTGCAGACCCTGCGGGTCGCAGTCTGCCTTTTCGCGCGGAAATCCGGCGCAAACCGGCCGGCTTTCCGCAGGATCCCTGCAGCTTCTGACAGGTGAAGTCTGCCGTTTTCCGCGCTGCACGGCGCAGCGGCGGCAGGGCCTGCCCATACCCGGAAACAGGATTCCCCGACCTTCGCAAAAACGCGAGGGCCGGGGTTTTTGCTTTTTTTATTTCTATATAATATAAAATAATAAATTGTATAAATAAAAATAATAAAAATGATTGAAAAAAGCTAAAATCCATGCTATAATATCTCCGATTATAGATTGGAGCAGTCCGTGCTGCCTTTTGCACGGGACGGAGCAGCGTATGTACGATATTCATTGTCATATTTGTTTCGGCGCAGACGACGGAGCGGAAAACCTGGAAACAGCGGTCGAAATGGTCGCGCTGGCCGCCGAACACGGCACGGCGGGCATTGCCGCAACGCCGCACTGCAATGTGCCCGGCGTCTACCGGAATACCTGGAGCCCGAAGCTGCACAACAGAATCCGAACGCTGCGAGCGGCCCTGCAGGAAAAGGGGATCGGCGTCACGATCTATACGGGGCAGGAAATCTTCTGCACCGACGATACGACGGCGCTGCTTGCATCCGGCGCGCTGATTACGCTCAACCGATCCCGCTATCCGCTGGTGGAGTTTCATTTCTATGAGTCCGCGGATTCGGTTTATCGGAAGCTGCAGACGCTGACCGCGGAAGGCTACACGCCGGTCGTGGCGCATCCCGAGCGCTACGCGTTTCTTTCGGAGGATCCGGACGCGGCCATGCGGATCAGACGCCTGGGCTGCCTGATGCAGATCAATAAGAGCTCGCTGTACGGACGCTTCGGCACGGCGGCCTATCATGCATCGCACAGGCTCCTCGCGCACCGTCTGGCGGATGTGGTCGCCAGCGACGCGCATTCCCCTTATGTCAGAACCCCGAACCTGCGCAATGCGCATGAACTGGTTTGTGAAGAGTATTCTTATGATTACGCTGACCTGCTGTTCGAGGAGAATCCGCGACGGATCCTCGACAATGAGGACATCTTCAGCGATTGACAGGAGTAATCGATTATGATGATGAAATTGCTTAGAATCATCGTGGCAGAGGTGACCGCCGTGACCCTTGCGGTGTTTGCGGTCGTCTTCTTCCAGGAGAAGGTGCTCACGGATAAAACCATCCCGGTCATCACCGTGGAGGAGGGCGTGCTCGAGGTCAAGTCCGGCGCATCGGACGAAGAGCTGCTTGCCGGCGTGACGGCGTACGACGAAAAAGACGGCGACCTGACGGACCGCGTGCTCGTGGAATCCATCGGCAAGTTTTCCGAGATCGGCTACTGCAAGGTGACCTACGCGGTCGGCGATTCGGATCATCATGTGGTCACCGCGCAGCGCCAGATTCATTACACGGACTATCAGCCGCCGACCTTCTATTTGCGGCGCGCGCTGCTGTTTTCCATTTACAACGACGTGAACGTGATCGGCGCGGTCGGCGCGAAGGATTGCCTGGACGGCGACATCTCCGGCAACGTGATCATTTATTCGCCGGATTTTGAAACCGGCAAGGAAGGCCTGTATACCCTGCAGGCCACCGTGCAGAATTCCAAGGGCGACACGGCCGAGATCGTGCTGCCGATGGTCGTGGATCGCCTGACGCGCAACGGGCCGCAGATCAATCTGAAAGAGTATCTGATTTATGTGAAGAAGGGAACCAAGCCGGACTGGAACAGCTATGTGACGTCCACGGCGGACAGCACCGGCATCGAAGCGCCGCTGACGATCCGCACGGAAACGGATTACAACGCGGACAAGCCGGGCACCTACACGGTGGATTATTACGGCACGGATTCTCTTCAGTCTGTCGGCCGCACGAGATTGATCGTCATTGTGAAATAACGGGGGAGCAGTATGACGGAAAAGAAATTCAGCATTGAATGGCACAGCATTCTGCGAGATCTCCTGCGCAACTGGTGGGTGATCTTCTGCGCCGCTGTGATCGGCATTCTGGGCACCTATATCGTCAAGCACGTGATCTATCATCCGGAGTATACCAGCCACGCCACGGTGATCGTCAACAGCGCGGCGGGCAAGGCGAACGCGGTGGCCTCGCTTTCGGATTCCTCCAAGATCGCGCAGATCTATGCGGAAGTCTTTATTCAGCCTTCCATGAAGAATAAGGTCTGCGAGTATCTGGAATCCGACCGGTTCGACGGTCAGATCGGCGCAAGGGTCAACGAAGGAACGAATATCATGGAGCTGTCGGTGACCGCCTCGGACCCGGAGGAGGCCTACCGGGAGCTGACCGCAATTCTGAAGGTGTATCCGCAGATCACCTCGACGCTTTATGCCAACGGCGTGGTCAGTGTTCTGCGCCCGGCCAGCGTGCCGAAAGCGCCGTCAAACAATATGACCTCCGCGAGCGCAATCAAGATCGCGCTGATCTCCATGGCGGTGATGACCGCGCTGATCGTGCTGCTGTCAATCGTGCGCGACACGGTCAAGGACGAGCGGACCTTCAAGGAAAAAATCGATGCGAATCTGCTCGGCACGATTCCGCATGAACGCAAGTTCTTCAATCTGAAGGATGCAGTGAAGGGCACGCGAAAAGGCATCCTGTTTTCGGAAAGCGTGTTTACCAGCCTGAAATTCACAGAGAGCTTCAATAAGCTGGCCGGCAAGCTGGAATATATGCAGCGCACGCAGGGAAAGCGCGTCTTTGCCGTGACCAGCGTGGTGGAAAACGAAGGCAAGTCCACCATCGCCTCCAACATTGCCATCGCGCTCGCGCTCAAGGGCAGCCGCGTTGTGCTGCTGGATCTGGACTGCAAGAAGCCGGCGCTGTATAAAATCTTCGAGCAAACGCCGGATGAACGCAGTGAAATCGGCCGCGTGCTTGCCGGGGAGCTGGCAAAGGAAGACTTCCGTTTCCGCCGATACAGAAAGACGAATCTGTTCCTCGCGCTGAACACAGAGCCGCAAAAGAACTATCAGGGCTGGTTTGAGGACAACAGAGTCAAGGATATGCTCGACGCGCTGCGGGCGTCTGCTGACTATGTGATCGTGGATACCGCGCCGATTTCGGCGGACAGCAGCGTGACCGGCGTCGCCAAGCTTTGCGATGCGGTGATCATGGCCGTGCGTACGGACAGCGTCTATGCGCCGGTGATCAACGATTCGATCCTGACGCTGACCAATACCGGTTCACAGTTTGCCGGCTGCATCCTGAATGATACGTTTGAGGATTTCTCCTTCTTCAATCAGCTCGGCACGGATGAAGGCGGCTACAGCCGCTACGGCAAATACGGCAAATACGGAAAATACGGCAAGTACGGCAAATACGGCGCGCGGTATCACCGCTATGCAAAGACCGCGACCGACAGCGACGGCAATCCGATCTCCACGGTGCCGGAGCTGGAGGAAACAGAAATCACGCCGGAAAACATGCCGCAGATTGCGGCGGGTGTGATCCCGGCGAATGCGCAGGACGACGTTCTCGCCGCGCCGGAAGCGGAAGAAGCCCCGGCGGAGACCGACGAAACCGTTGACGCGCCGGAAGCGGAAGAAGCCCCGGCGGAGACCGACGAAACCGTTGACGCGCCGGAGGCGGAAGAAGCCCCGGCGGAGACCGACGAAACCGATGACGCGCCGGAGGCGGAAGAAGCCCCGGCGGAAACCGACGAAACCGATGACGCGTCGGAGGCAGAAGAAGCCCCGGCAGAGACGGATGAAACCGCCGGCGTGCGAGAGAAAAAGAACCGCCGCAAATCGAAGGGGAACGGAGGCAGCGTATGAGCGAAAATGAAAAAAGCAACCGCAACGCGGAAGCTGCCCCGCCGGAAAAAGCGACGATCCAGTTTTCCGACCTGTGGAAGGGATTCATCAAATACTGGTGGCTGCTGCTCGCGCTGGGCGTCATTGTCAGCCTGATCATGTTCTTTACGAGCTATTCCAAATTCCGCCCGCTTTACAGAGCGTCCGCCACCTTCACGGTCAATACCGAGACCGTTTCGCTCACCGGCGAAGGGCTGCCGACCTACTCTTACTATTATGACAATGCTACGGCGACCAATCTGGAAGACACCTTCCCTTATATTCTGCAAAGTGAAATCCTCACAGAGGCGATCAGTGAAGATCTGGGCCTGCGGTTTGTGCCGGCGGTGCTCACGGCGCAGGCGGTGTCCTCCACCAACATGTTCACGCTTACGGCGACCGGCAGCAATCCCCAGCAGACCTATGACGTGCTGGTCTCAGCGATGAAGCATTATCCGAATGCCGCGAAGTATCTTGTGGGCAACGTCCGGCTGACCATGATCACAGAGCCGCAGCTGCCCAAGGAGCCGATCAATAAGTTTACCCCCGCGGTTGCGCTCAAAGGATTTTTGATCGGTTCTGCCCTCGGCGCAGCGTGGATTCTGGTGTACGCCCTTTTCCGCAAAACCGTCCGCACCAAAAAAGAGGTCAAAGAGATGCTGCATTTCGAGGCGATCGGAACGCTGCCGGAGGTCACCTTCAAAAAGTATAAGAAGCAGGAGATCGACCGCACCATCCTCATTCGGAATGAACGCATCGGCAAGGGCTTCCTGGAATCCGTTCGCGTTTTCCGCAACAGCTTCATGCATCTGCTGCAGCCGGAGGAAAAGGTGGTCATGATGACCAGCACGGCGCCCGGCGAAGGCAAGACCACGGCGCTGGTCAATCTGGCGCTCTCACTTTCGGACGCCGGCAAGCGGGTGCTGCTGGCAGACGCGGACCTGCGCAACCCAAGCGTTGCGCCGGCGCTGGGTCTGGATCCGGAAGCGATCACGTTTGACGCCGAGGAATCGCTTTATAAAACCGCGCAGCTCGAGGACTTCGGCCTGACCTATCTCCGGTTCACCGATGAGGCAAATGCCTACTGGAAAGTGATGAAGGTCGATTACCTGCAGGGGCTGTTCGATTCCCTGCGCGACGATTACGATTATATTCTGGTGGATACGCCCCCCTGCGGGCTGATCTCCGACACGGCCCTGATCGTGAACGCCGTGGACGCAGTGATCTATGTGGTGCTGCAGGATACGGTGCGCGTGAACAAGATCCTCAACGGCATCGATTCCGTCAACCATGCGAACGCCCGGATCCTCGGCGTTGTGATGAACGGCGCGCAGTCCGGCTTCGCGGGCTACGGAGAGAATTACGGCTACGGCTACGGCAGCTACAGCCATTATAAAAGCTATTCGCGTTACGGCTACGGTTACGGCTATGGGTACGGTTACGGCTACGGCGACGGCGAGAAGCGCTCGCTGATCCGCAGGCGTGCCGCCAAGGACGACCGGACGCAAACGACGGAATCCTGACGGCGCCCCTAGACGGCTGCCGATCCAATATTGAATCAAACAGAAAGGCGAGAACCTATGAAATATCTGATTGTTGCTGCGCATCCCGATGACGAAGTGTTCGGCGCGGGTGCGACGATCTGCAAACTGACGCAGGCGGGGCATGAGGTGGATGCCTGCATTCTTTCCGGCAAGGCGGAGGCCCGCTCCTATCGCCCGGGCGATGAGGAGCTGGCGTCCGATATGCACAACAGCTTTGATATCACGGGGATCCGGCATGCGTTCATCGAGGAATTCCCCAACATCAAGCTGAACACCGTGGAGCATCTGCAGCTGGTCAAGGCGATCGAGGCCGCGATCCTGAACGCGAAGCCCGACGTGGTGATCACGCATCACCCCGCAGATGTGAATAACGATCATTTCCACACCTCACTGGCCTGCCAGGCGGCGATCCGCCTGTTCCAGCGCCGCCCGATGGCCTCGCCCATCCAGGAGCTGTGGTATATGGAAGTGCCCTCCTCCACGGATTGGTGTGTGAACACCGCAATGAACCAGTTTGAGCCGAATCTCTTTGTGGAGATCGGGGAGGACGGCCTTGCGCAGAAGCTCAAGGGCATCGCCGCTTACGGCGGCGTGCAGCGTCCCTTCCCGCATCCGAGCAGTGAGGAAGCCATCCGGGGTCTGGCGGCCTATCGCGGCGCCCAGTCCGGCTGCACGTATGCGGAAGCGTTTCAGGTCGTCTTCCGCAGGATCACTTTCTGATTGGATGTGAAGAGTTGAATCCGAAAACAGCGAAACGCGTCAAACGCGTTTTCGATCTCGGAACGGCGCTTGTCGGCGGCGCGGTGTCCGCGCCGGTGCTGCTCGGCGCCATGGCGGTCGTGCGCCTGCGGTCTCCGGAGGATCCGGTGATTTTCCGGCAGACGCGCACCGGCTATCACGGCGCGCCGTTCACGATGTATAAGCTGCGCTCCATGACGAATGAACGCGACGCGCAGGGCAATCTGCTGCCCGATGCGCAGCGGCTCAAGTCCTGGGGCAAGGTCATGCGAAAGCTGAGCATCGACGAGCTGCCGCAGATTCTCAATATTGTGAAGGGCGAGATGTCCTGGGTCGGCCCGCGCCCGCTGCTACCGGAGGAAATGAACGTCATGACGCCGGCGGAGCAGGCGGAGCGGCAGTCCGTGCTGCCGGGTGTGACCGGCTGGGAGGCCGTGAACGAGGCGCTGTCCGATTCCCGGCGGCGCATGGCGGAATTCGATCTGGAGTATGTCCGCAACTGGTCGCTCGGCTTTGACCTGAAGATCCTGCTGCGCACGGCGGCGATCCTCGCCGGCGTGCGGCGCGCGCCGGATGAACTGCGCGCCCCGGCGCTGAAAGCGGAAGAGCTGCGGCAGGAAGCGGCGCAGCAGATCGAAAAAGAAGAGGAGAAAGTCTGATGGTCGTTTCCATCCATCAGCCGGATTATATTTCTTATCTCGGCTACTTCTATAAAATCAGCCGGTCGGATGTCTTTATCTTTCTGGACAACTGCCAGTTTTCCAATGACAATATGCATCACTGGAACCGGATCAAAACGCCGCAGGGCGCCTGCCGGCTGAAGATCCCCGTCGTGCAGCATCTGGGCGATTCGATCCTCGACGTGCAGACAAGGGATGCGCTCGGCTGGAAGGAAAAGCATCTGAAAACTTTGCAGATGAATTATTCGCGCGCGCGGTATTTTGACGATTTCTTTCCCCGCTTCCGGGAGCTGCTGCTCACGTCATATCCGAACCTTGCGGAGATGAACATTGCGATCAATACGGAGATCGCCCGGCGCTTCGGATTCGGCGCGACGCTCCTGCGCGCGAGCGCGCTGCCGGTGGAAACCGTGCGGGAGGCGCGCGTGATCGATCTGGTGAAGGCGGTCGGCGGCGATACTTATATTTCCGGCCACGGCGCAAAGGCCTATCAGGTGGATGCGCATTTTGCGGCGCAGGGCGTCGAGCTGGTCTACACAGACTATGCGCCGATCACCTATCCGCAGCTCTGGCCCGCCGTCGGGTTTCTGCCTTATATGTCAACACTGGATTATATCTTCAACTGCGGCTTTGACTGGGACGGCGTGGAGCGCGCGATTGCGGCGCAGAAAGGAACGGCCTGAGCATGGAAATCGGGAGCTTTTTACCGCTCGCATTTGCCTCCGGAAACGAATACTACCGCGGGACGGCGGGCGTCGCGCGCCTGAATACGGGCCGCGCCGCGATCTGGCACGCGTTTCGTGTGACCGGATGCGCCGCGCTCTGGCTGCCGTATTATCAATGCGACACCGTCCGCGCCTTTCTTGAGCGCAAGGGCTGCACGCTGCGCTATTATCATATCGACGAGCGCTTTGAACCGGTCGATCTGCAGCCCGCGCCGGAGGACGCCGTGCTGCTGGTCAATTATTACGGCGTGATGTCCGCACGGCGGATGCAGTCGCTCGCTGCGCGGTATGCGCACCCGATCATCGACAACTGCCAGGCATTTTTCGCCGAGCCCTTTGCAAACGCGCTGCATGTCTATTCCGCGCGCAAATTCGTCGGCGTGCCGGACGGCGCCTATGTCGTCGGCCCCGGCGCGGAGCAGTTCTGCGCGGCCTATCCGCAGGGCTATTCCAGCGATACGGCCGGCTTCCTGCTTGAACGTATCGAATACGGCTGCGAGGGCAAGGCCTATGCCGCGCGCACCGTCAACGAGGAGCGGATCGACAGCGAGGATGCGATGCGCATGTCCGCTTTGACACGCACGATTCTCGACGGCACGGATTACGATGCAATCCGGGCGAAGCGGCGGGCGAATTTCGATTTTGCCGTGCGCCGGTTCCGCAAGATCAACCGTCTGGACGCGACGGCGTATTACGGCGCGGACTGCGTGCCGATGGTGTATCCGCTCGTGGTCGAGGACGACAGTCTGCTCGACCGTCTGCTTGCAAATAAGCATTTCCAGGGGCACTGGTGGAGCTATCTGCTCGACGAACTGCCGCAGGATAGTTTTGAATACTATCTCTCACGCTATATCATCCCCGTGACCATCGATCAGCGATACGGGGAAACGGAAATCGATTTTATCAGGAGCCTGATCTGATGAAGGAAACCGGCGCAAAAAAAATCATGGTCGTTGCCGCCGACGGCGACACGCTGACCAATTTCCGCGGACCTCTGATCCGTTATCTGACGGCGCAGGGGCACCGCGTGATCTGCGTGTCCATCGAGCCGCCGGAGGAAATGGCGGCGGCTGCGGCGGCGCTCGGCGCGGAATACCGGCAGGTGGCCGGCAGCCGCGTGGGCATCGGGATCGGCGACGGTCTGCAGATGATCCGCGGGTATCGCCGCCTGTTTGCGGCGGAAAAGCCGGATCTGTGCTTCTTTTATATGAGCAAGCCCACGGCCTTCGGCTCCATCGCCGCCGTGCTCAGCCGCACAAAGCATTTCAACGTGCTGGTCAACGGGCTGGAGAACGCGTTCTACCGCACCGGACTGAAGGATTTCATTGTGCGCTGCGTGATGTCGGCGGCTTACCGCTTCGCCGCGCGGCACGCGGACAATCTCTTCTTCCAGAATCATGACGATCTGGCCTATTTCCGCAGCCATCACCTGCTGCCGCGCGAGAATGCGACGGTGGTCGGCGGCTCCGGCGTGGATATGGCATATTTCACCCGCCAGCCGCTGCCGGACGAACCGGTCTTTCTGATGGTGGCGCGGCTGCTCTGGAGCAAGGGCATCCGCGAGTTTCTCGAAGCGTCGGGCAAGCTCCGGCAGACCTGCCCGCAGGCGCAGATCCTGCTCGTGGGCGGGCTGGATCATAACGACGAGGCGCTCACGCAGGCGGAGCTGGAAAAGGCGGTCCGGGAATCCGGGATCGAATACTGCGGCTATGCCGATGATGTGCGCCCGTATCTGAAACGCTGCTCGGTGTTTGTGCTCCCGTCCTATCACGAAGGGCTGCCCCGCAGCGTCATCGAAGCGATGGCGACCGGCCGCGCGATCCTTACAACGGATGTGCCCGGCTGCAGGGAGACCGTCGTCGAGGGCAAAAACGGATTTCTCGTGCCGGTGCGCGAAAGCGGACCGCTCGCGGAAAAAATGATCGCACTCGCGCAGGACGGCGCGATGCGCGCTTCCATGGCGGAAGCATCCTATCAGATCTGTCTGGAGAAATTTGAGGCCGGCAGCGTGAACCGCACGATGGTGCAGGCGATGCTGCAGTCTTTGGAAAAGTGAGGAAACGAACATGATTTCAGATCTTTATCGGAAACTGCTGGATCGGGAGGAATCGCTCTCCCTGGTCGGGCTCGGCTATGTCGGCATGCCGATCGCCGTGGCCTTTGCAAAGCACCTGAACGTGATCGGTTACGATCTCAACGCGGAAAAAATCGCGCTGTATCGCAGCGGTGTGGATCCGACCAACGAGGTCGGCAACGACGCGATCCGGGCAACAACGGTGGAATTCACCGCCGACGAAACCCGTCTGCGTGCGGCGAAGTTTCATATTGTCGCCGTGCCCACGCCGGTCAATGACGACCACACGCCGGATCTCTCGCCCGTGGAGGGCGCGAGCGAGATCCTCGGCCGCAATCTGACTAGGGGCTCGGTCGTGGTGTTTGAGTCGACCGTCTATCCGGGCGTGACCGAGGAGGTCTGCGTGCCGATCCTCGAGCGCGCCTCCGGCCTGAAATGCGGCATCGATTTCAAAATCGGCTATTCGCCCGAGCGCATCAATCCCGGCGACAAGGTCCACCGTCTGGAAACCATCAAAAAGATCGTTTCCGGCATGGACGAGGAAACGCTCGACTGCGTTGCAAAGGTCTATGAGATCGTCGTTGCGGCCGGCGTCCACCGTGCGGAAAGCATCAAGGTGGCCGAGGCGGCCAAGGTGATCGAAAACAGCCAGCGCGATATCAACATCGCCTTTATGAACGAGCTGTCGATCATCTTCAATAAAATGGGCATCGACACGAAATCCGTGCTCGAGGCCGCGGGCACCAAGTGGAATTTCCTGCCCTTCTATCCCGGCCTGGTGGGCGGTCACTGCATCGGCGTGGATCCCTATTATCTCACCTATAAAGCGGAAATGCTCGGGTATCACAGCCAGATCATTCTCTCCGGGCGCCGCATCAACGACGATATGGGCAAATACGTTGCGGAAAACGTCGTCAAGCATCTGATCGCCGCGGAGAAGCCCGTGCGCAACGCAAAGGTTGCCATCCTCGGCTTCACCTTCAAGGAAAACTGCCCGGATACGCGCAACACGCGGATCATTGACATCGACCGCGAGCTGCGGGAATACGGCATCACGCCCGTGATTGCCGACCCGGCGGCGGATGCGGCCGAGGCGGAGCGCCTGTACGGCATCCGGTTTGCCGACCTCGCCGAAATCAAGGGGATGGACGCCGTGGTGCTCGCCGTGGCGCACACGCAGTTCCGCGCGCTGACCATGGAAGATACGGACGCCATGTTCGGCCCGGGGCAGAAGGTCCTGCTGGATCTCAAGGGGCTGCTCGACCGCAAGGCCTATGAGGCGGCCGGCTATATCTACTGGCGACTTTAAGATGTAAGAGAGGAACCGACTGTGGGGTATCAAACGCTTTCATTTTCACCGGATACGGTGTTTCTGGTCACCGGCGGCGCGGGCTTCATCGGCTCGAACCTCTGCGAGGCCATTCTGAAACTTGGCTGCAAGGTACGCTGCCTGGATGACCTTTCGACCGGCAAGCAGGCGAATGTCGACCTGTTTGCGGATCACCCGAACTACACCTTCCTGCGTGGCGACATCAAGGATTTCGACACCTGCATGCGCGCGTGCGAGGGCGTGGACTATGTGCTCAATCAGGCGGCGTGGGGCTCCGTGCCGCGCAGCCTGGAGATGCCGCTGTTCTATTGCGCAAACAACATTCAGGGCACGCTGAATATGCTCGAGGCCGCCCGCCGGAACGGCGTGAAAAAATTCGTCTACGCTTCCAGCTCCTCGGTCTACGGCGACGAACCGCAGCTGCCCAAGACGGAGGGCCGGGAAGGCAATCTGCTCTCGCCCTATGCGCTGACCAAGCGCTGCGACGAGGAATGGGCGAAACAGTATACCCGCCATTACGGGCTGGATACCTACGGCCTGCGGTATTTCAACGTCTTCGGCCGCCGGCAGGACCCGGACGGCGCGTATGCCGCCGTGATCCCGAAATTCATCAAGCTTTTAATTCGCGGCGAACGGCCGACCATCAACGGCGACGGCCGCCAGAGCCGGGATTTCACCTATATTGAAAACGTGATCGAGGCCAATCTCAAGGCCTGCCTTGCCCCGCATGAAGCGGCAGGGGAGGCGTTCAACATCGCCTACGGCGGCAGGGAATACCTGATCGATATCTATTACGGGCTGACCAAGGCGCTCGGCGTGGAGATCGAACCGCAGTTCGGCCCGGACCGCCCCGGCGACATCAAGCACAGCAACGCCGATATTTCCAAGGCGCGGCGGCTGCTCGGTTACGATCCGGACTGGTCGTTTGACCGCGGTATTCAGGCGGCGATCGCCTGGTATCGGGAGAATCTCTGATGGCGGGCAACGGCAAGATCTCCGTGCTGATGGGGATTTACAACTGTGAAACCACCCTGCCCGACGCGATCGAATCCATCCTTGCGCAGACCTATCCGAACTGGGAACTGATCCTCTGCGACGACTGCTCGACCGACGGCACCTACGCCGTCGCGCAGGCCTATGCCGACCGGTTTCCGGAGAAGATCATCCTGCTGCAGAATGAAACCAATTCCCGTCTGGCGTTCACGCTCAACCACTGCCTGGCGCATGCCACGGGCGAATATGTGGCACGTATGGACGGCGACGACAAATGCCTGCCCGAGCGTTTCGAAAAGCAGCTGGATTATCTGCACGCGCATCCCGACGCCGTGCTGGTCGGCACGGCGATGCAGCGGTTTTATAACGACGGCAGTCTCGGCGCCGTTGCCGCCTGCCCGCCCGCGCCGGACCGCTTCACGCCGCACCACAACGGCCCCTCGTTCAACCACGCGACGATCCTGGCCTATAAATCCGTGTATGACGCGCTCGGCGGCTACACCGTCTGTCCCCGCACCGTGCGCGGGCAGGACCGCGACCTCTGGTTTCGCTTCTTCGACGCCGGATATCAGGGCGTCAACATGCCGGATGCGCTCTATCTCGTGCGCGAGGATGTGGAGGCCATCGGCCGCCGCACGTTTCACGACCGCTGGATCTCCTTTCAGACGGAGATCTACGGATACAGACTTCTGCATTATCCGCCGCACTGGTATGTGATGCCGGTGCTGCGTCTGGGCAAAGCGCTCGTGCCGCACCGCCTGCAGCTGCTTTATCGGAACTGGCAGACGAACCATTCATAAAGAAAAAGGAGGGCAGGGGATGAATACCGCCTGGAAAATCAAAGAAGCGATCAAGCGCAATCCCGCTGCCCGCTATCTGATCGAGGAGCGCAAGCGCAGGGAGTATCAGAAGCTGGCGCAAACGGTCTCCGATCGCGATTTCATTGAAGCGCTGTATGAAAAACGGATCGGCCGCAAGCCGGATCTGGACCGGCCGACGACCTATACGGAAAAGCTGCAGTGGCTCAAGCTCAATTACCGCGACCCGGCAATCCCGCGCGCATCGGATAAATACGAGGCAAAGAAGTATATCGCCGAGCGCGGTTTTCCGGCGCTGCTGATTCCGACGCTGGCGGTTTACGATTCCGCGGATGACATTGACCTGCAGGCATTGCCCGCGCAGTTCATCATCAAAGCAACGCACGGCAGCGGCTGGAATTTCATCTGCCGTGACAAGGCGACATTCAACCTGCCGGCAAAGAGAAAGATCATGAACACCTGGCTGCATGAGGACCTGTCTATTTACGGCCGGGAATGGAATTACAAGGAACAGACCCCGCGCCTGATCGTCGAGCCGCTGATGGACACGAAGCCCCTGGTGGATTATAAATTCCTCTGCTTCAACGGCACTTGCAAAGCGGTGCAGGTGAATCATGATGCAAACGGCACGCATTATGTGGATTATTATGACGAAAACTGGAACCTGTTTTCGGATATGAGCTCCGGTACGGCCGACATTTCCGGCAAGCCCCTGCCGAAGCCGCAATGCTTTGATCAGATGAAAACCATCGCCGAGCAGCTGGCCGCACCGTTTCCGTTTGTGCGCGTGGATCTGTATGATATTCACGGCAGGATCTATTTCGGTGAAATGACCTTCTTCCCCGGCAGCGGCTTCTGGAAGATCACGCCGGAAAGCTACGACCGGATGTTCGGGGAATGGATGGAGCTGCCGGAGAGGACGGGCGTTGGAGAGTGCAATGATTAAAATCCTTTTTTTGATCAACACACTGGGCGGCGGCGGCGCAGAACGCGTGCTGGTCAATCTTGTGAACAATATGGATCCGCAGCAATGGGATATTACGGTGGAAACCATGTTCGGCGGCGGCGTGAACGCGGCTCTGCTGCATGAGAATATTCACTATATCCATAAGGACGCCCCATGTCCGAGGGGAATTGCTTATTTGTTTCGGCTTTTCAGCGCAAAACAACTGTATCGTTTTTTTATCGGCGATGCAAAATACGATCTTCTGGTTGCATATATGCACGGCGCACCGGTCAAGGTGCTTGCGGGCTGTCCGGATCCCAGAGTAAAAAAGATCGCCTGGCTGCACAATGGGAATCCGGAAACAGGCACATTTTTCAAGTTCTGGTGGAGCAAAAAAACGGCGTTTTCCGTTTATGCGTCGTTTGATCGCATTGTCGGTGTTTCCGGAACGGTTGCAGACGCTTTTTCGGCTTATACCGGGATTCCCGGGATTGCGACGGTCTACAACACAAACGATACCGTCAGGATCCGGGCGCTTTCCTCAGAGGAACCGCCGGAATGGTTTGCAAAGCAAACCTGCCGCATCGTATCGCTCGGACGGATTTCTGCGGAAAAAGGATATGACCGCTTTTTCTCCGTGTGCGAACGACTTCATGCCGAGGGCTATCGGTTTGAGGCAACGGTTGTCGGAGACGGAGAAGACGCGGAAACGCTGCGCAAGCGCGTGGAGAAGGCAAACGCAAACGAATGGTTTCATTTGGCAGGCTTCCGGAACAATCCATATCCTTTTATCGCCCGGGCAGACCTGTTTGTGTGCCCGTCCCGGCAGGAGGGGTTAAGCACAGCGGTTCTGGAAGCGGTGATTCTCGGCGTGCCTGTCGTTTCCACCGATGTGTCCGGCGCGAAAGAGATCCTTGGCGAGAAGAACGAGTTCGGACTCGTCACGGAAAACAGTGAAGCCGGTCTTTACGAGGGAATGCGGCGGATGCTTTCGGAGCCAGCGCTGCTTGCGCATTATCGCGCGCAGGCGGCAAAACGCGCCCCGTTTTTTGAAACAAAAGAAACGGTACGGCAGGCGGAGACATTGTTTCAGTCTGTATTGCAGCGATAAGATAATGATTTAAGAAAGGAGAGACGACGGTTGGTATTTTGGGTCATGGTTGCATGGGTTCTGGCCGTCGGCTTTTTCCTGCGGGATTCGCTGACAACGCGACGGGTTTGCGATGACGGTGCGATTGAATACAGCAGCACAGCGCTTTACAGTTTTCTTCTGTTTCTTTTGCCTGTAATCCTGATTGGGTTGCGCAGTGATTTTGTTGATACCGCTTCATACATCAAGAGCTTTGAAACCGCGCCACTGAGCATGGCAAAGTTGGAAGAATTTGCCGACATCCGTGATCATTCCAAGCTGTATTACGGATTTCAGGTCATTTTCAAAATCTATTTCATTAATAATGCACAGGTATGGATCGCACTGATAGCCGTCCTGCAAAGCGTGCTCGTGATGCGAACGCTGCGAAAGTATTCCTGCAATCTGATGCTGAGCTCATATTTTCTGGTGACCTCCTGTATGGTTGCACAGTGGATGTGCAACGGCATGCGACAGTTTATCGCTGTGGCGGTTCTGTTTGCCTGTACGCGCTGGTTGCTGGAAAACAAGTGGTATTTTTATTTGCCGCTGGCCGTGCTGCTCATGGGACTGACGCCGATCACCAAGCGGTTGGGGATTGAAGCGGTTCCTTGGTATCTGGACGGGATCCACCAATCTGTCCTGATTATGATTCTGGCCTATTTCTTTGTTCCGGGCAAGGCTTTCAATAAACGCGTCTGGATTCTGGCGGCGATTTTTGCGGTTTTGATTGTGACCGGCGGCATTGACGCAGTGCTGGACACATCGGTGGAAAACACGACCTATGTGAAGGATATGGAATACGTTGAGGCAGATACCGGAACCAACTGGTTTCGCGTCGCTTTCAACGCGATTCCAATGGTTTTGGCTCTGATTGTGCGGAAGGAGTTTGACAAAGAGGAAACGCCGCAGATTATTCATTTGTCCGTCAACGCATCGGTCATTACCACGGTGCTCTATGTCGCCAGCGCATTTACCAGTGGAATGTTTGTCGGACGGCTGCCAATCTATACGGAGATTTACAGTCTGATCCTGATTCCTTGGCTTCTGTGCCATCCGTATAAAAAATATCAGAAGCTGATGACCGCAGGTGTTATGATTTTGTATGCGGCGTTCATGTTTTATCAGATCAATGTCATGTGGAAAAATGTCAAATTTGCCAGTGAAGTGCTGGGAATCAATGTGGAATAAAGCGAACGGGGGTTTGTGACGGTGCGACTGTTTTCAAGAGAGTGGCAGGTGGCCTATCGGATGAAGCCGCAGGGCAGCATCCTGACATATCAAACAACGCCCTTTATTGCCGTGCCGAATACGCGTCGTTTGGTTGCGGCCGATCCCTTTTTGTTTACGGAATGCGGCGTGACCTATTTGTTCGCGGAGCTGTTTGATAAAAAGGATGGTCGCGGAAAGCTCGGCTATGCAGTTTTTGACGGGCAGACCTTTTCAAAGTGGAAAGTTGTGATTGACGAGCCATATCATCTTTCATATCCAAATATCTTTCGATATAAAGGTGAAATCTATATTGTACCAGAGGCGAACGAGAGTGAAACGCTCTACGCTTATCGTGCAACAGTGTTCCCGGATCAATGGGAAAAGTGTTCGCCGCTGATTACCGGACGTCGATTGGTGGACACGACCTTTTTAGAGCGCGACGCGAGGTGTTGGGTATTTACCTATGATTTAATGCCGGACAACAACAAGAAGCTGTTCCGTTGTGAGTTTCAGGAGGATAGAGGCCTTTTGGCAGATAGCTGGCGTTGTATTTCCGAGAATGATGCAGTTGCAAGACCGGGCGGCAATTTTATTCGTGTTCAGGATAAAGTGATTCGTGTGTCGCAGGATTGCGCGAAGGATTATGGACAGGCAATTGTATTCAGCGAAGTGATAACCTGCAACCAGGACAAATATGAGGAGAAAGAAATCCTCCGAATTGCGCCAAAGGACATAAAACTAAACAAGCAGTTTGTCCATGGCGTGCACACTTATAATGCGAATGATTCACTCGAAGTTATTGATTTTCATAAGACAGATTTTGATCCGATGACACAGATTCGGCGTTTGATTTCTAAACTGGGGTTATGGAAATGAAAGAAGAACTGATTAGTATTGTGATACCTGCTTACAATATTGCCCCATATATTTCATCAGCACTTGAAAGTGTTTTTGCACAAACCTATTCGAATTTCGAAGTGATTGCTGTCGATGACGGATCAACCGATCATACCGGTGAAATTCTGGATAGTTTTGCTTCGAAGGAACCACGTCTTCGTGTTATTCATACGGAGAACCGAGGTGCGTCCAAAGCACGAATGACCGGCGTCGCTGCGGCAAATGGCGAAATAATAGGTTTTATGGATGGCGATGATCGGATTGATCCTGATATGTATGAACGGTTGCATCAAAACATGATTCATCATTGCGCTAATATTTCTCATTGCGGCTACCGTATGGTTCGAAAGAATCATACTGAATTGTATTACGGAACAGGTGTCATTATCGTGCAAAACCATGAACGCGGGATAAAGGATCTGCTTGAAGGCGCGATTGTGGAGCCGGGTTTGTGCAATAAGCTTTTTAGACGGTCCTTGTTTGACTGTCTGCTTTCCGGCGAGACGATTATGGATTTCTCCTTGCGAGAAAATGAAGACCTTTTGACGAATTATTGCCTGTTTCAGCATTGTGATCGTGCTGTTTTTGAAGATGTATGTCCGTATCAATATATGATTCGGAGCGATTCTTCTTCTCACGGGGGATTGAAACCGCATATTCTTTCTGATCCGATTCGGATCGGACGGTTGCTGATAAACGATACCGGCGATACACCGGAGTTCTATCAGCTGGCAGCACGGTATTATGTAACGAAAATGATCAAAGCTGCTACGGTTGTTGTTCGTAAAGATACCGATCGTCAGATACGAGAAATACGCAAATCGGCACGGAGGGAGCTGCGTTCGTTCCTAAAACCGTATTGTGCGGTTGAAACCAGCGAAAAAAGGAAAGCGCTTGCTTGCTTTGCTGCTGTTGCACCGATGATCTATAGCTTAGTCCATCGTTTTTATCTTCAGCGCTCGAAATAGGAGCAACAACCATGCTATTCAATTCACTGAGTTTTCTGATCTTTTTTCCGATTGTCACAATTCTATATTATCTGGTTCCGCACAAGGCGCGCTGGGCGCTGCTGCTTGCAGCGAGCTATGTGTTTTACATGTGCTGGAACGCCGCATATGCGCTGCTTCTGCTGACCTCAACGGTCGTGACTTATGCCTGTGCACTTCTGATGGACAGAAGCCGGACGCGCGCGTCGAAAAAAGCGTTTTTGATCGGCAGTCTGGTCATCAATCTCGGCATTCTGTTTGTATTTAAATATTTCGAGTTTTTTACCTCCGGCCTTTATGCTGTGCTGGACAGGCTGCAGGTTTCCTATACGCCGGTTGCATATTCACTTTTGCTGCCCGTCGGGATTTCCTTTTATACATTCCAGGCGCTCGGTTATGCGATCGATGTCTACCGCGGCGATGTGGCAGTGCAGAAGCATTTCGGCAAGTATGCGTTGTTCGTTGCATTCTTTCCGCAGCTGGTTGCAGGTCCGATCGAGCGCAGCAGGAATCTGCTGCCGCAGTTTGATGAAGTCCACGTTTTTGATTATGACAACGCAGTTTCCGGCCTGAAGCTGATGCTTTGGGGCTACTATAAAAAAATCGTGATCGCCGATACGCTTTGTGTTGCCGTCAATACGGTTTACAACAATATTACTGCGTTTGACGGTATGGCGATTACGATTGCGACGCTGCTGTTTTCCGTTCAAATCTTCTGTGATTTTTCCGGCTACAGCGATATTGCCCGCGGGTGCGCACGGATGCTCGGCTTCCGTCTGATGGTCAACTTCGATCATCCTTATTTTTCCCATACCGTACAGGAATTCTGGCGCCGGTGGCACATTTCACTTTCCACATGGTTCAAGGATTATGTCTATATTCCCCTTGGCGGTAACCGCAAAGGCAAATTGCGTCGAAGCCTGAATCTGCTGCTGACCTTTTTGATCAGCGGTCTATGGCATGGCGCGGACCTGACGTTTCTCGTCTGGGGCGGCGTGCACGGCCTCTATCAGGTGATCGGCCGGCAGACGCAGCGTTTGCGCACGCGCGCCGGAGATGCTGTTTTTCACGGCAAGGGGATTCTGCTTCGAAACGGAGTAAAAATCGCAATCACGTTTTCGCTGACGTGTTTTGCGTGGATCTTTTTCCGCGCCAATTCGATGCAGGATGCGTTTTACGCCGTGTCGCATTTGTTTGATTGGAGTGCGCTGAACGCTGCAACGCTGTTTTCTGTGCTCAAGCAGGTTTTCGGCACGCGGGCCGAGTTGTATCGGCTGCTCGCGACGCTTCCGCTGTTTCTGGCGGCGTCTGCCGTTGACCGTTTTGTCGGCATCAACCGTCTGGTTTCGAAGTGGCCGCGTGTCGTTCGATTTCTGTGTTATGTGCTGGTTGTGGTTTATATCTTGCTGTTTGCGCGCGCGGAGCTGCAGGACTTTATCTATTTTCAGTTTTAAAAGGGGGCGGACGAGCCATGGCAAAAGTGCAGCTGCGAACATTTTTGGTGAAGCTGTTTGCCGTTCTTCTCCCGGTCGCCCTTGCCATCGGCGTTCTCAACCATTTTTATGTCAACGGGTATTATTACCGCGATGTATATCATGAGATCGACAAAATGCTGGAGGTTCCCGATGAGATTCAAATGGTGAATCTCGGCTCCAGCCACGGGCTGGCAACATTTCGTTACCCGGAGGACGGCGTGGTTCGTTATAATCTGGCGCTTTCCGGCGAGGACCTTTTTCACGATTTTGCGACCCTGCGGCACTTTTCGTCTCATCTTGCAAAGGGATGCATCGTTGCGCTGCCTGTTTCCTATTTTTCGTTCTGCATGTCCAACGAGGAGCCGTCGCAGAAACGTTACTATGCGTATCTGGATCGGGAGGAGCTGCGCGGTTTCAGCTATGAAACGCTGATCAACGCAAAGTATATTCCCGTTCTGCGCAGCGGCGAGTTTATCATCAAGGATCTGATCAAGGATCAGGAGCTTGATGTCGGCGCGGCGATGATGGAAGACCGGACGGACGATCCTGTTCCGGAATCCGCCGCGGATGCCGCAGCGCAGGAACCGGCGGCAGAACCCGCGTTTGACGCTGCAAAGGATGCCGAGCTGCGTGCGCACGCGAAAGGCCGTGCGGAAAGCTGGCGCGCCGGATACATGAATGCGGGACGGGTGCATATCCGGGAAAACATGCAGATCCTGACGGAGATGGTCCGGTTTTGCTATGAAAACGGATTCCGTCCGGTGCTGGTTTCCACGCCGATTTATGAAGCGCTGAACGAGCAGTTCACGCAGGAAGAGCTGCAGACCTGTTATTTCGACCCCATGGCCGAAGTGCAGGCGGCGACCGGCGCACCGTTTCTGGACCTGTCGCATGACGCTGTGCTGTCCAACGAGCCGGCCTATTACGGCAACAGCGATCATATGAACGAAGCCGGCGCGGCTGCATTTTATGTGCGTTATACGGCATTTCTGAAAAGCAACGATTTAATGGAGTGATATAATTGTCAGACCTCATCAGCGTGATCGTACCGGTTTACAAGGTGGAACCGTATCTGGACGCGTGCGTAACGTCCATTGTAAATCAAACATACAAAAACCTTGAAATCATTCTTGTGGATGACGGCTCGCCGGATCGCTGCCCCGCCATGTGCGACGCCTGGGCGGAGAAGGATCCCCGCATCAAGGTGATCCACAAGGAGAACGGCGGGCAGGGAGAAGCGCGCAATTACGGAATTGAAGCCGCAAGCGGCGACTATATCGGATTTGTGGACAGCGATGATGTTATAGCCCCGCAGATGTATGAGCGGCTGCGGGCCTTACTGATTGAAACGGATGCGGATATGATTCAGTGTGGCATGCTGAAATTCAATGCGTTTCCGCTCCGTTCATTTCCGAGCGTTTCGGATGCGCCTTGCCGTGTTCTGTCGGGGGAGGAAGCGGTGCGCGTGTTGCTGACCCAATCTGATACGATTACCAGCACATGCCCGAATGTTTTGCTGAAATCGTCAATTGCGAAGCAGTCCCTGTTTGACCTCGGTATGGTCAATGAGGATGTGATGTGGATTTACCGTGTGCTGCATGCATCCCGACGGGTGGCGCTGACAGACGCTCAATACTATGCCTATTATCAGCGCGCGGGCAGCACCATGAACAGTACCTATTCGATCCGGAATTTTGATGCGATCAAGGCAATCAAAATGCGTGGGGAGGCTACGAAGAAGGATTATCCCGCGCTTGCTCCTTATGCGGAACGGGCTTACGTCGGCTTGTGTATGTATCACTATCAGTGGCTGTGCCGGCTGCCGGATACGGAGGAATACCGTGGTTTCCGCAAGCGGCTGCACACGAAATTTGTGCAGGCGGATCTGAAGGCGGTCTATTCCGTGACCGGGTTCAAATACAGATTGTGGTACACGCTGTTTCGCTGTTGGCCGACCGTGACCTGCAAAATCAGAAATCTCTTAAAGATTGGATTGTAATGCAATGCCGTTGATCAGTGTAATCGTTCCGGTTTATAAAGTGGAAGCCTATCTGCTCCAGTGTGTGGACAGCATCCTTGCGCAGACCCTGCCGGACTTCGAGCTTTGGCTTGTGGATGACGGCTCACCCGACGGGTGCCCGGCGATCTGCGACGCCTATGCCGCAAAGGACGCGCGGATTCATGTGATCCATAAGGAGAACGGCGGTCTGTCCTCTGCGCGAAATGCGGCACTGGATCAAATGACCGGGCAGTATGTTTGCTTTGTGGACAGTGATGATTATCTGACGGAAGATGCTTTGGAAACTCTATACGCGGCGCTGACGGAAACGGATGCGGATGTGGCGGTCGGCAATATGATGAGTATCGACGAGCATGAAGCGGTCCGACCGTTTTATGTTCCCGTCGACGACCGAACGGTGCTCACGGGTGAAGCGCTGCTCTCAACGTTGAATCAGCCGTGTGCGCAGAATCGTTTGTACAAAGCTGCGATCTTTTCCTCTTTACGCTTTCCGGAAGGCCGTCTTTACGAGGATGTGTTTATTTATCACAAGGTCCTGGCGCAAATTGAACGGATGGTGCTGACCGGGAAGACCGATTATTACTACCGGATCCGTTCGGACAGCATCATGCACGCTGCCTATCATCCGCGGTTTACCGATATCGTTTTTGCGATCAAAGAACGCTACGAATGGCTGGAGTCCATCGGACAGCATGCGCTTGCAAATGAAGCGCGTTTGTTCATCTATTCCCGCGTTGCCGTCGCCTACGCGCATCTGGATCGGAAGGATCCGGAACAGGCCCAAAAGCTTGCGGCGGTGGCGGCGATCTACAGAGAGTGTTATCCCGTTTTGATGCAGGACGGCGCGACGGACGGCAGGCAAAAGCTTCGGCTCTGGCTGCTGCGTTATTTGCCCGCCGTGCATACGATGCTGTTCGGTCGGTCCATGCCGATCGCGCTCGGATAGCCAGAGCAGTCTAACCCGGGCACGCGCAAAACGCGTCATTTTCGCGGCCTTTGCCGTTTTCGCGCTTGCATGGCGGAAAGCCAAGCTGCGCGCTCAAGCCGCCAAATCCCATCGAAACTGCCTGCCTTTTGCGTGCTGCGCAGTTTCCGTTCGGCTGATTTGGTCTCAGACGCGGCAAAAAGCGCAGGAATACTTTCCGTATTCCGAGCATTTTTAACA
>JAFRQQ010000011.1 GCA_017428525.1 Clostridia bacterium
CAGTTTTGCGGGAGCAGAAATTGTTCAGAAAAAGGAAAAGCCGCACATGGCATACTTGATGTATGTCAGTGCGGCTTTGACGCATTTATGGGCGATTTATGCCCCGCAAAACCAATACTGGATTATGAAAGGCTGCCGAACCGCCGCTGCTTTTTCGCGTCCTTCACGATGTGCAGATCGAGCTGACTGTAGGGGATGGAGATGCCGTTTTTGTCAAAGGCGAGCTTGACTTCCTCCTGCATATAGTAGAAAACCGGCCAGTAATCCGTGCTGTGGCACCAGATCATGCAAATGATCTTGATCGCGCTCTCGCCGTGCCCCTTGACGGCCACGACCGGCGCGGGCTCCTCGAGAATCAGCGGATTGACCGCGGTCACGGTGGTCAGCACGCGGCGCACATCCTCGATATCCGCGTCGTAGGAGACGCTGAATTCCAGGTCGATGCGGCGCAGCTCCTCGGCGGTGAAATTGATGATGTTGCTGTCCGTGATATGCGAATTCGGCACGATCACGCGGCGGTGATCGAGGGTGATGAGCGTGGTATACATCATCTTGATTTCCTGCACGTTGCCGCTCACGTCGCCGATGTCGATATAATCGCCGCTTTTGAACGGGCGGTGCAGCAGGATCTGAATGCCGCTCGCGATCTGGCTGATGCTCGCCTGCAGGCCGAGACCGGCGGTCACGCCGGCGGCGCCGACGGCGGCCACGAGGGAATTGACGTTGACGTGCAGCGCGGAGAGCGCCGAGAGCACGACGGCGAATTTCAGAACCAGCTGAAAGATCACGCGCAGGAAGTGGTGGACCGAGGGGTCGACGCCCTTTGCCTCAAGCGCCTTGACCAGCAGCTTGCCCAGCAGATTCGCAATCAGAAAGCCGACGATCAGGATCACGGCGGCCGCGACGATCAGCGGGAGCTTGGAGATGATCAGCGCATAGATGCCCTCCCAGTCGCGCGCGCGGATCAGCTCGGCCAGATCCAGCGGATAAACCTTCATAGGAGTACTCCTTTCGAATCATTCTGTTCATCCGGCAAACGCCGGCGTTCCTGCTGCTATTTTAACGCATTTTCGCGCCTTTGGCAAGCGGAACGGCAAAAAAAGGGGCGCGGAGAAATATTTCGGAAATTTCTTTCGGTTTTGCGGCTTGCCCCCTTGCAATTTTGAAAAGAACATTATATAATAATTCTATATATTATTCAGAAATGGGGGATTCCATGGCATCCGAACTTGTCAACGCTCTGCTGGCCGCCGAAGCCGGCGCCGACGACGCGGCTGCCGCAGCCGCCGCCGCTGCCGATGCGCAGCGCGCCGCCGCCAAGGTCCGGGCGCAGCAAACGGAAGCGGACGCCGTCGCCCGCGCGCAGGCGCAGGCCGACGCAATGCTGTCCGAAGCGCGCGCGCAGGCCGCGCAGGTGCTCGCGCAGGCGCAGACCGAAGCGCAGGACGAAGCTGACGCCCTGCAGGCTGTCGCGGCGTCGCAGCGCGACACTGTGATGCAGATGCTGCTGAAAACGATGCTGGGCTAGCCAGAGCAGCATAACTCGAACACGCGCAAAACGCGCCATTTTCGCGTCCTTTGCCGTTTTCGCGCTTGCATGGCAGAAAGCCAAGCTGCGCGCTCAAGCCGCCAAATCCCATCGAAACTGCCAGCCTTTTGCGTGCTGCGCAGTTTCCGTTCGGTTGATTTGGTCTCAGACGCGGCAAAAAGCGCAGGAATACTTTCCGTATTCCGAGCATTTTTAACAAAGTATGGGGCCAAAGCAGCCAACGGAAACCGGGTTCGAGTTGTACTGCTCTGGCTGATCAGACGATTGCAATTTCCCTGCGGGCCTCTCTCATTGTGACAGGCCCGACGAAAAGGAGGTGTGGGTTTGGCAAAACTGCCAATGAAATATGTCGAGATCGCAGCGCCGCTCTCCGAGAGCAAAGAGATCTTCGATTATCTGCAGATGCTGTCGGTGATCGAGCTGACCGGGACCGAGGAGGTCGACGGTCTCTCGCGGCTCTCCGCGGGGCGCACGCCGTCGCAGTTTGAGAAATACCGCACGGCAGCCGGCGACGCGCTGCGGATTCTGGACGAGTACGCGCCCGAGAAGAAGGGGCTGCTGGCCGGTCTTGCGCCGCTGCCGGAGCTGACGTTTGCGGAGTATCTCAAGAAGTCCGACGAAGCGGACGGGCTGCTCGGCGTGTGCTACGACATCTGCGGCGCGGAGCGCACGATCACGCAGGCGCGCGCTGCAATCGCGCGGCTGGAGGCCGCGCGCACGGGGCTCGAACCCTGGCTGGGGCTGGATGTGCCGATGAAATTCTCCGGCACAAAGCAGACCGCCGCCATGGTGGGCACCCTCCCGGGCGACTACACGGCGCAGACGCTGACCGAGGCGCTGCTCGCGCAGACCGAGGCCGCCGTCGCCGTGGAGGTCGTTTCCCACGGCAAGGAGCGCAGCTGCATCTTTGCCGTGTGTGAAAAGGCCGAGGAGGAAGCGGTATTTGCCGCGCTGCGCACGCTGGGCTTCGCGTTTGTTTCCGACCCGACGAAGCATCCGCCGCAGGTGCGGTATGAACGCTACGGCAAGGAGATCGAACAGCACCGGCAGGAGATCGGCGAAGCGAAGGCGCAGATCGAAGCGCTGGCCGACAAACGGCGCGATCTGGAATTTGTGTATGATTACTTCTCCATCCGGCATGAGAAATACGATGCGCTGCAGATGATTTCCACAAGCGGCAGCGCCGTCGTCATCAGCGGCTATGTCGCCGAAAAACGGGTGGAAAAGATGACGGAGCAGCTCGAATCGCGCTTCACCGTCGCCGTCGCGGTCAGCGACCCGCCGGAGGACGCCGACGTGCCCGTCCTGCTCGAAAACAACGGCTTTGCCGGCGCGGTGGAGGGCATCACGAAAATGTATGCCATGCCCGGCAAGGAGGACGTGGACCCGAATCCCGTCATGTGTTTCTTCTATTACATCTTCTTCGGCATCATGCTCTCCGACGCGGGCTACGGCCTGCTGATGGTTTTGGGTACGCTCTTTGCCAAGCTGAAATTCAAGCCGACGGGCAATCTGAAGAAAACCGTCGATATGTATTTCTACTGCGGCATCGCTACCGTCTTCTGGGGCACGCTCTTCGGCAGCTGGTTCGGCGATATCATCCCGCAGGTGGCAAAGCAGTTCTTCGACAAAGACGTCGGCAGTCTCGCGCTCTGGTTTGAGCCGGTCACCGATCCGATGAAGCTGATGCTGTTCTCGTTCCTGTTCGGCATCATTCATCTGTTTGTCGGTCTGGGCGTCAGCTTCTATAACATGTGGCGCCAGGGCAACAAGGTCGGCGCGATCTGCGACGTCATTCCGGTCTATCTCTTCGTCACGGGCCTTGCGCCGCTGGGCGCGAGCATCGTCATCGACGTGCCGCCCGCGATCCTGAGCGCCGGCAAATGGCTGCTGATCGCCGGCACGGTGCTGATCGTGCTCACCGCCGGGCGCAGCTCGAAAAACATCATCGGCAAATTCGGTCTCGGCCTCTACGGGCTTTACAACACGGCCTCCGGCTGGCTGAGCGATATTCTTTCCTATTCGCGGCTGCTCGCGCTCGGTCTTTGCACCGGCGTTATCGCCTCGGTCATCAACACGCTCGCGCTGATCCCGTCCTCAAAGCCGGTGAAGCTCGCGCTGCTGATCCCGGTGTTCATCTTCGGCCACACGGTCAACATGGCGATCAACCTGATCGGCACCTACGTGCACACCAACCGCTTGCAGTACGTCGAATTCTTCTCCAAGTTTTATGAAGGCGGCGGGCGTTCCTTTACGCCGCTGCACACCAATACAAAATATTTCAATCTCAAGGAGGACTAATCTCATGCAGAATCTCGGTTATGTATTTGCAATTCTCGGCGGCGCGCTCGCAGCCGCACTCGCAGGCGTCGGCTCCGCCATCGGCGTCGGCCGCGCAGGCCGCGCAGCGGCAGGCGTCGTTTCGGAGGATCCCTCCAAGTTCGGCAAAGTGCTGATTCTCCAGATCCTGCCCGGCACCCAGGGCCTCTACGGCTTCCTGATCGCGTTCCTGCTGTTCGTGCAGATCGGCGTGATCGGCGGCGACCTGCAGGCGCTCTCCACGGCGAAGGGCCTGATGTATTTCGGCGCGTGCATGCCCATGGCGATCGGCGGTCTGGTTTCCGCGATCCAGCAGGGCAACACGGCCGTCGCGGGCGTCAACGTCGTTGCCAAGCGTCCCGAGGAAAGCGGCAAGGCGATCATCTTCGCCGCGATGGTGGAAACCTACGCCGTGATCGCGCTGCTGATCTCCATCCTTGCGATTTTCAGCATCACCGGTCTGTCCCTGTAAGCAGGTTCCGTTACTTCGATTGAAAGGACAACGTTTATGACGGGTCTTGAAAAAATACTGGATTCCATCCGCGCGGATGGCGACGCCCGCGGCGCTGCGGCGCGCGCTGCCGCGCAGAAGGACTGCACCCGCATGCTGGAGGAAGCCGTCAAGCGCGGAGAAGCGCAGGCGGCCGCGCTGACAGAAAAGGCGCAGGCTGAGCGGGATTCCATCCTTGCGCTCGCGCAGTCCGGCGCCGCGCAGCAGAAGCGGCAGACGCTGCTGGCCGCAAAGGTCGCGCTGCTCAATGAAACGCTGGATGCGCTCCTGCAGACGATGCTGAATCTGCCTGCGGAGGAGTACTTCAACGCCGTGGTCAAGCTCGCGGCGGAAAACGCGATGGCAGGCGCCTGCACGGCGCGGCTGAATGCGCGCGACCTTGCCCGCCGGCCCGCCGGCTTTGAGGCTGCGCTCGCCGCCGCGCTCAAGGAGAAGGGCGCGGACTGCACGCTTTCGCAGGAAACGGTCAATATCCTCGGCGGCGTGGTGCTCGTTTACGGCGATATCGAAATCAACTGCGCGTTTGAGGCGCTTGTGGAAACGAAGGCCGACGCGCTCAAGGCGCAGATCGGCGAGATCCTGTTTTGACGGGCGGTGATCGACGATGCATGAAACCGACTATACCTTTGCCGTTGCACGCATCCGCGCCAACGAGACAAAGCTGCTCTCTCCGGCCCAGCTGTCCCAGCTGATCGCCGCCGCGGACGCCGCCGAGGTGCGCCGTCTGCTGGCCGATCGCGGCTGGCGCATGCCCGAAGCCGGCGAGCCGATCGACCCGGCCGAGGCCGCCATGGCGGACGCCTGGGCGCTGATCGAAGCGTGCGCGCCCGATCCCGCGCTGCCCGCCGCGCTGGCCGTGGGCAACGATTTCACCAACCTGAAGGCCGCGATCAAATGCGTCTTTTCGGATCTGGATCCCGCCGGTTACTATGTGGCGCCGGCGCTGACCGATCCGGACGTGCTGACCAAGGCGATCACGGAAGCGGAATTCTCGCTCCTGCCCGACCATCTGCAGGCCCCTGCGCAGGCCGCCTACCGCGCGATCGCGGAGCTGCACAGCGGGCAGAAGGCGGAGCTGATTCTGGATAAAGCCGCGCTCGAAACGCGCACGGATTTTGCCGCGAAGAGCGGGAGTGCGCTGCTGCAGCGGATCACGGCGCTGACCGTGCTGCTCGCGAATCTCAAAATCGCGCTGCGCTGCCGCCGGATGGGCAAATCCGACGAGTTTGCGCTCGACGCGATGGCAGCGGGCGATCCCGATCCCGCGGCGCTCTATGCCGCCTGCCGCGATCCGAAATCCGCGGCGGAGTATCTGGCCTCCACGCCCTATGCGTATCTCGCGGATGCGGCGGGGGAGAGCTTCACCGCGCTCGAGAAGGCCGGCGACAACGCGATCGTCGCCATGCTGCAGGATGTGAAATACGAAATCTTCGGCCCCGACCCGCTGGTGGCATATTTCTACGCCAAGGTCGCGGAAACAAAGAACGCGCGCATCATCCTCTCCGCGAAGGCGGCGGGGGTGCCGGCGCAGAGCATTGCCGAGAGAGTGAGGGAGATCTATGTTTAAGCTTGCCGCCGTGGGTGATAAAGACAGCGTCTACGGCTACGCATCCCTGGGCGTGAGCATTTTCCCCGTGGATACGCCCGCCGAGGCGATCCCTTTGCTGCGGCATCTGGCGGAAAACGGCTACGGCGTGATCTATATCACCGAGCAGCTCGCCGAAGAGATGCAGGAGGAGCTCGAGCGCTATGCTTCGCTGCCGCTGCCCGCGATTGTGCCCGTGCCCGGCGTGCGGGGCAACACGGGGCTCGGTCTTGCGAATGTGAGCCGGTTTGTGGAAAAGGCCGTCGGCTCCGATATTTTATCATGAAAGGCTTGATTGACCTATGAGTACAGGTGTGATTACCAAAATCTCCGGCCCGCTTGTGGTTGCATCGGGCATGCGGGATGCAAATATGTTCGACGTTGTGCGCGTGAGCAACAGCCGTCTGATCGGTGAGATCATCGAGATGCGCGGCGACCGCGCCAGCATCCAGGTGTATGAGGAAACCTCCGGCATCGGCACGGGCGAGCCCGTGGAATCGACCGAGGAGCCCTTGAGTGTGGAGCTCGGCCCCGGCCTGATCCAGGGCATTTTCGACGGCATTCAGCGCCCGCTGAACGTCATCCGCGACATGGTCGGCAACAACCTCACGCGCGGCATCGAGGTGCCCGCCCTGAGCCGCGACGCCGTGTGGCATTTCACGCCCTGCGTCGAAATCGGCACGCATGTCACCGGCGGCGACATCCTCGGCACGGTGGAGGAAACCGACATCGTGACCCATAAGATCATGGTGCCCCCGCTGCTCAGCGGCACGGTGCGCTCGCTTTATGAAGGCGATTACAAGGTCACCGACAAAATCGGCGAGCTGGTCACCGACAAGGGCGAGGAATACCCGATCAAACTCATGCAGAAGTGGCCCGTGCGCAAGGGCCGTCCCTATGCCAACAAGCTCTCGCCCGACGTGCCGCTGGTCACCGGTCAGCGCGTGGTCGACGCCCTGTTCCCGATTGCCAAGGGCGGCGTGGCGGCGATTCCCGGCCCCTTCGGCAGCGGCAAGACCGTCACACAGCATCAGCTGGCCAAGTGGGCCGAGGCGGATATCGTCGTTTATATCGGCTGCGGCGAGCGCGGCAACGAGATGACCGACGTTCTGAACGAATTCCCGGAGCTGATCGATCCGCACACCGGCAAATCCCTGATGGAGCGCACGGTGCTGATCGCCAACACCTCCGATATGCCCGTGGCGGCGCGCGAGGCGTCGATCTACACCGGCATCACGATTGCGGAGTATTTCCGCGATATGGGCTATTCCGTCGCACTGATGGCGGATTCCACCTCCCGCTGGGCCGAGGCGCTGCGCGAAATGTCCGGCCGTCTGGAGGAAATGCCCGGCGAAGAAGGCTACCCGGCCTATCTGGCCAGCCGTCTGGCGCAGTTCTATGAGCGCGCCGGCCGCGTGATTTCCCTGGGGTCCGACAAACGCGAGGGCGCCCTGTCCGTCATCGGCGCCGTGTCGCCCCCGGGCGGCGATATCTCCGAGCCGGTGTCGCAGGCGACGCTGCGCATCGTCAAGGTCTTCTGGGGTCTGGATTCCGCGCTGGCATATAAACGCCATTTCCCGGCCATCAACTGGCTGACCAGCTATTCGCTCTATGCGGATTCCCTGGGCAAATGGTTCAACGCGAACGCCGGTGAGGACTGGACGAAGCTGCGCGCCGAAATGATGAAGCTCCTCTCCGAGGAAGCCGCGCTGGATGAAATCGTCAAGCTCGTCGGTATGGACGCGCTCTCCGCGCCCGACCGCCTGAAGATGGAGGCCGCCCGCTCGATCCGTGAGGACTTCCTGCATCAGCTCGCGTTCCACGAGATCGACACCTATTCCTCGCTGAATAAGCAGCTTTGCATGATGCGCCTGGTCACGCAGTTTTATGACGACGCGCTTGCCGCCCTCGAGCAGGGCGCCGCGATCGACGACATCGTCACGCTGCCCGTGCGCGAGGCCATCGGCCGATTCAAGTATATCAAAGAAGAGAACGTCAATGCCGAATATGCGGCCATTTCCGCCGAGCTCAAGAAGCAGCTCGCGGACGCCGTGGACAGAAAGGAGGCGTTCTGATGCCGAAAGAATACAGAACCATTCAGGAGGTCGCCGGCCCGCTGATGCTTGTGCGTGAAGTGGAGGGCGTCGCCTACAACGAGCTGGGCGAGATCGAGCTTGCCAACGGCGAAAAGCGCCGCTGCCGCGTGCTTGAGGTGGACGGCTCCAACGCGCTGGTGCAGCTGTTTGAAAGCGCCACCGGCATCAACCTTGCCAACAGCAAGGTGCGCTTCCTCGGCCGGCAGATGGAGCTGGGCCTGTCGCCCGACATGCTCGGCCGCGTGTTCGACGGCCTGGGCCGCCCGATCGACGGCGGTCCCGAAATCATCCCCGAAAAGCGTGCGGACGTCAACGGCGTGCCGATGAATCCCGCCGCCCGCAGCTATCCGCAGGAGTTCATCCAGACGGGCGTGTCCGCGATCGACGGTCTGAATACGCTCGTGCGCGGCCAGAAGCTGCCGATCTTCTCCGCCTCCGGTCTGCCGCACGCGGAGCTCGCGGCGCAGATCGCGCGTCAGTCCAAGGTGCGCGGCGCGAACGAGCAGTTCGCCGTCGTCTTTGCCGCGATGGGCATTACCTTTGAGGAATCCAACTTCTTCGTTGAGAGCTTCCGCTCCACCGGCGCGCTCGACCGCACGGTCATGTTCTCAAACCTTGCCAACGACCCGGCCATCGAGCGTATTGCCACGCCGAAGATGGCGCTGACCGCCGCCGAATATCTGGCCTTTGACAAGGGCATGCACGTGCTGGTCATCCTGACGGATATCACGAACTACGCCGACGCGCTGCGCGAGGTTTCCGCCGCGCGCAAGGAAGTGCCCGGCCGCCGCGGCTATCCCGGCTACATGTATACGGACCTTGCGTCGATCTATGAGCGTGCCGGCCGGCAGAACGGCAAGACCGGCAGCATCACGATGATCCCGATCCTGACCATGCCCGAGGACGACAAGACCCATCCGATCCCCGACCTGACCGGTTACATCACCGAGGGTCAGATCATCCTCAGCCGCGAGCTTTACCGCAAGGGCGTCAATCCGCCCGTGGACGTGCTGCCGTCGCTGTCCCGTCTGAAGGACAAGGGCATCGGCGAGGGCAAGACCCGCAAGGACCATTCCAACACGATGAACCAGCTCTTTTCCGCCTATGCCCGCGGCAAGGACGCGAAGGAGCTCATGGTCATCCTCGGCGAAGCGGCGCTGACCGATATCGACAAGCTCTATGCGAAGTTTGCCGATGAATTCGAAAAGGTCTATGTGTCGCAGGGCTTCGAGACCAACCGCAGCATTGAGGAAACGCTCGATATCGGCTGGAAGCTGCTTTCCATCCTGCCCAGAAGCGAGCTCAAGCGCATCAGCGACGAGCTGCTCGATCAGTATTACGGCAAGGAGTGATCCGATGGCTGTTTTAAACGTGAACCCCACGCGCATGGAGCTGACGAATCTCAAACGCAAGCTCGTCACCGCCCGCCGCGGCCACAAGCTGCTCAAGGACAAACGCGATGAGCTCATGCGCCGCTTCCTCGACCTTGTGCGTGAAAACAAAGCGCTGCGCGTCGAGGTGGAGGACGGCATCCGCCGCGCGAATGAGGCGATGTCCGTCGCCCGCTGCGTGATGAGCGACAAGAGCCTGGACGTTGCGCTGATGCTGCCCACGCAGGAGATGCAGCTGGAGGTCAGCGAGCAGAACATCATGAGCGTGATGATCCCGGTGTTTGACGTGCGGTTCAAGACCGCCGACGCCAACGATATCTATTCCTACGGATTCGGCGAAACCTCCGGTGACCTGGATCTGGCCGTGCGCGCGCTCTCCGAGATCATGCCCAAGATGATCCGGCTGGCCGAGGTTGAGAAATCCTGCCGCCTGATGGCGGATGAGATCGAAAAGACGCGCCGTCGCGTCAACGCGCTCGAGCACGTGATGATTCCCCAATATGAGGAAACGATCAAATTCATCACCATGAAGCTCGATGAAAACGAGCGCAGCACCACCACGCGCCTGATGAAGGTCAAGGATATGATGCTCAAAGAAGCGCATCACTATCAGTGATTGTGCAGCCTGCCCGCGGGAACGCAATGTTCCTGCGGGCGCTGCCCGGCTTTTTTCGGGGCGGCGGTTGACAAATGCCGCCCTGTTCATTATAATAATCTGCGGTGCATGCCGGTGTGGCGGAATTGGCAGACGCAAGGGACTTAAAATCCCTCGCTGGCAACAGCGTACCGGTTCGAGCCCGGTCACCGGCACCAGCAAAAGGACTTGCTTCGGCAGGTCCTTTTGCAATCAGACTCCGTTTTCGGATGCTGTTCGGAGGATCTTATGCAGACTTTGTCGCTCTCACAAGTCAAAAACGCGTCGTTCGAGGTTTGCCCCGCGCCCGTGCTGCGGCCGTTCGGCGGCTCGTTTCTCGTTGCCGACCCGTCGCTGTTGCTTCCCGCGGAAAGTCCCGACGGGAAGTGGCATCTCTTTTTTCACACGATGTACGGCGTCTGGGAGGCCGTTTCCGAAGACGGCGTTTCCTTCACGCGGAGAAAGAAGCTCCTCTCACGGGCGATGCGCCCGAATATCAACCGCATCGACGGCCGGTATGTGCTGTATTACGAGCAGACGCGGCCGCTCGTTTTCAACGCGCTGAATCTCATCGGCGCGGCGAAGTGGAACAGCGAGATTTTCGCGATCGAGAGCAGCGACCTCGCGACCTGGTCGGCGCCGAAGCCGGTGCTCCGCCACACGAGAAGCTTTGAGGAAAGCGAACGCGGCGTCTCTCTTTCCAACCCCTTCCTTTTCAGGGACGGCGCCGTCAACCGCCTGTATTATTCCTGCGGACTGACCTTCATCAAAGACTGCGGCTTCTGCGAGCCGACCTACGTCAATTACGCCGAAAGCGAAGCGCCGCTTTCGGGCTTTTGTGCCGCGTCTGCCCCGATCCTCTCCCCCGACAGAAACGACCCGTATCTCAACCTTTGCGCAGGCTGCCTGAAGGTCTACCGCCTGCGCGACTGCTTCATCGGCGTCCAGAACGGCATTTTTGAAAAGGACGGAAAAAGCGCGTCCGCGATCCTGCTTCTGTCGTCCGACGACGGACTGCACTTTCGCTTTGAGAAAACGCTCGTTGCGCCGCGCAACGACGGCGGCTGGATGAGCCAGTTCGTCTATGCAAGCCATCTTGTGCGCGACGGCGACGTGCTGCGCCTGTATTTCAACGCGCGCAACACAGCCAACCCCCTGCTTGGGCGGGAGTGCATCGGCTTCGCGCAGGCGAAAATCGAGCCTTGACTGCGAAGCGGGGCAGAAAAGCCGCGCCGCAGGCAGCAGCGCCGGGATGCGTCACATTCTCCGCACCACGAAAAAAAGCAAGTCAAACGGCTTGCTTTTTTCTGTTATAGAATATAGTCCGTAATACAATCGTACCAATGGACGTAGGTTTTGCCGTTCACGGTCAGCGTTTCATTTTCGGGAAACAATTCGGTCCAGAGTTTCCCGTAGCGGCCGTACCCCCAGCCGTCGGCGTTGAAGCGCCGCCAGAGCACCGTCCGGCCGTTCGCGTCCAAAAACTGTTCGGAGACGACGCCGGCTTCATAGGAGGCAACGTCCAGCACGCAGATCGTATCGTAGGTTTTCCCGTTGATGCGCACGGCATACCGCCCCACCACGTCCAGCAGGAACGGCTTGTCCTTTGCGGTCACGGCGCTGCCGTCCCGGGTGAGATCGCCCTTGGGCGCGATGTGCGTTTCATTGCCGCAGTTGTTCTCCCCGAAGCCCCAGTTATCGAGGAATACGTCTCCGTCCAGAAACGTGTAATACCGCTTCACGCCGTCGCTCTCGTGGCTTTCCGCCAAATAGCGGCAATGGGTATCGGTCAGCTGCGCCACCAGACGGCGCTCGTTGAAATTGCGGTCGTCGATCCGGTTGTTCTCCATGGGTTCGTATTCCTTCACAAGGATCTCCACGCCCTCGATCCCGTGCACCTCGGCGCGGGCAACCACCTCTTCGATCATATATTCCGTGCGTTTTTTCTCCGGAAATTCGTACATGGCCCATTCCAGCCGTTCGCCGAGTCTGGGCACGATGAACCAGCCCATGATCTCCTCCCACGTAACGGGGAACGGAGGTTCCTTTGACGGAGTAATGGTATAATCCGGTAATACTTTCGGCATTTTCGTAAACATCTTTTTTTCTCCTTTCGGCGGATACGGATAACGGTCCATGAAGTGCTGCTTGGCGGTGTGCAGGCGGCTTTTGACCGTGCCGACGGGGACGCCGAGCAGAGCGGCGATCCGCTCCTGCGGCAGATCCTCAAAGAAAAACAGGCGCAGGATCTCTCTGTCCCGGTCATTGAGCTCGTCAAGCGTTTCCCGGACGGGCGACGGGTAAACAAGGCCGTGCAGGCTTTGCGTCAGCGCGCCCTCCGGCAGTTCGTCCAGCGGAAGCTCCGGTTTGCGGCTGCGGTAATAATCCGCGCATTTGCGCCGCGCGATCCCGACGATCCACGCTTTGAAATTCTGTTGCTCTCTCAAAGCGCCGAACGACTGAAAGGCGGCAAGGCGCGTCTCCTGCAAAAGATCCTCCGCATCCTGCCGGTTCCCGATCTGAAAGCGGACGAACCTCTGCAGGGCGGGTTCCACCTCCCGAAGCAGCTCTTCAAACGTCATCCGAATCACCTCCTTCATTTTCTTTTGAAAGCACTTTCACCCATATAGTCGGAACTGAACCCGAAAAGGTTCATTTTTTTTGCAAAAAAATGCCGCCGAAACTCTGCCAAATCCCGACGGCATTATAATTATGATTCTGTTTTTATTTCTGAATCAGCGGAAACAGCAGATATTTCAGCGGCAGGGAGAGCAGCAGGATCAGGAAGTAAACCGGCGCGTCCGCGATGGGGGAAACGATGCCGCCCAGATCCACGCTTTCGATCGGCGATGCCGCCGGCGCGCCGTCATAGTCGAGCAGGAAGGGCTGCACATAGACCACGCCGCCCGGGCCGAAGACCTCGCAGCGGACATAGCTGCCGATTTCGCCGCCGTGATCGTCCAGATCGATCGTATCGCCCACGCAGATCACCTTGCCGTTTGCGATCCAGTGGACGGTCAGTGCGTTCTCCGCCGTGACGGTGATCGTGTCCGCTTCTTCATCCACCGCCACGCGATTGACGCGCACGGGCGCGGCGTCCTCGGCCGCTTTCCAGATCGTGTGCTGCTCGCCGTCGGCGATCTCCGCCTGAATGGCGGTCACTGTTTCGGTCAGCGTCTGCGCGAAGGCGTTCGCTTCCACGCCGTTGATTGCCGCGATTTCATCGCGATAAGCCGTCAGCTCGTCCACGTTGCCGCAGTAGTTGCTGCAGCCGAAGAACTGCCCGCTGCCCAGACCCGCCTGCAGCGCCGCGGCGGATTGTTCAGGCAGCTGCGCCATCACATAGCCGGAATTGACGATATCCAGATTGTGCGCGTCCGTGGAGCAGATCGCGTAGACCGCCCGGCCGTGCGGCGCGAGCTTCTGCAGCAGGAGATCCCAGAGCTTGCGGTCGAAACGCGTGCGGTGATCGCCCTTGCTGTTGACGTCGATGCCGATGCAGGTGGGATACTTCTGCAGCAGCCCGGCGAATTTGTTGATCTTGTAGCGATAGGCGAGATTGCTCTCGTCGTAGGCGTCGGCGGTGTAGACCTCATCCCGCGCGTTGGTGTATTCGCCCGGATGGTTGATCACGGACAGGCCGCCGAGCTTGTCCACGGCCTTGATCGGGCGCTCGTAATTGCTCGTGCCGCCGTTGACGTCGTGGCCGTAATCGACGAACCAGGAGCAGACGTGCGCGTTGTTGTAGGAGGTGGGATTGTTCTCCACGCCGAAGGGCACGCGCATCATCGAATGCCCGCCGGTCTGCTGATAGTATTCATCCCCGTTTTCCTGCGTGACCGTATAGGCTGCGCCGTTTGCCGCCGTGCCGCTTTCACTGAGCACCTCGTCGGTGATGAAGCCGTTGCGCACGAGGCTGAAGAGCTTCATCACGGTCGTGTGCTTCTGCTGCGTGAAGCCGTAGCTGGTCGTGCCGTGATCGGTGATCGCCACCATGTCGAAACCGAGCTCGTAATGCCGCTCCACCATTTCCGGCAGGGTGTTGTGTCCGTCGCTGAAGGTGGTGTGGCTGTGCAGGTCGGTTTTATACTGCTTCCAGCTGTCAAACTCCACGCCGTCATACGGGTTTTTGATCGTGTAATCCACGTCGGGTTCCGGCGCGGCCGGCGCTTCCTGCGCAAACGCGGAGCAGCAGCCGAGCACGAGCAGCAGCGCGCAGAGCAGCGCGGGCAGACGATATCGCAGTTTCATTCTCTGACCCCCTTTTAAATCCTGATTTCATTATATCAGCGCCCGGGCAAAAAGTAAAGAGCGGATTGCGGCGAAATCAAGCAAAAACAGATTTGACAGCGCCGCGGGTTTGTGATAGTATAAATAGGAACAAGAAAGAGAAAAAGGAGATGGTTGTTGTGAAACGTAACCGGCTGCGCCGCATGGTCAGCATTCTGCTTTCGCTCGTGCTCTGTCTGACTGTGCTCACGCCCGCGTTCGCCGAAGAAACGCCCGCGCAGGAGCCCGCGGCTGCAAGCTGTGAGGTTGTGCCGGTCGTGGTCGTGCGCGGCATGTCGTTCAACGGTCTGACCCAGGCGATCGGCACGGAGGAGGAACGGCCCGCGTTTGAATTCGAGATCGGACCGCTGCTCAAGGCGCTCGCCCGCGTGGCCTGGAAGGGCGTCACCCGCATGAGCGCTCGCGCGGCGCTGGAAGAGGTCGCCGATTATGCCTACGACCTGATGAAGGCGCTCACAATCAACGATGACGGCACGTCGCCCTACGGCACGGGCATGCACGATTACCCGGAAGCGGCCGGCAATTACCCCGATCTTTGCGAGGGTATCCCCGACGAGCTGGGTCTGACGCATTCCTGCATCGACGCGTTCGGCGGCGACCATGTGTATTATGTCAATTATGACTGGCGCGTGGATCCCTACATCATCGCCGATCAGATCCACGCCTCTGTCGAGCGCGCGGTGCGCGAAACCGGCCACGACAAGGTGAATCTCGTCTGCTGCAGCATGGGCGGCATCATGAGCGTTGCCTATCTGACCAAATACGGCTATGAGCGCATGAACAAGGTGCTGTTCATGTCCTCCACCTTCTGCGGCGCGCAGGTGGCCTCCGACTGTCTGACCGGCCGCCTGGAAATCGACGATCAGGTGCTTTACGATTTCTTCGACACCCTGACCGTGGACAACAAGGCCGGGAATCTGGCGATCAAGGCGCTGAAATTCATCGGCGTGTTCCGGCTCCTCGAAAAGCTCGGCACGGCGATTCTCGACAAGGATATCGATTTGATTTACGACCGCGTGCTCGTGCCGATCTACGGCTATATGCTCCCGCTCTGGGGCCTTTGCATGCCCGAGGATTTCGACGCGGGGCTGGATTACATGTTCGGCGGCAAGGACAAGGTCAGCGCGGACTTCCTCGCGAAGGCGCAGGCCCTGCAGGAAATGATGGCCGGGCGCGACGCGCTGCTCAACGACATGATCGCGAGCGGGCGCGAGATCGCCGTGGTCTCCGGCTATAATCAGCCGCTCAATCCCGTCTATGAAAGCGCCGGCTGGTCGGGCGACCGCATCCTCGAGGCCTATCAGACCTCCGGCTTCGCCACGGTGGCAAAATACGGCGAAACGCTCTCCGACGACTACATCGCCAATGCCGCGGATCCCGCGCTGATTTCGCCCGATCACTGCGTCGACCTGTCCACCGCGCATTTCAAGGATTATACCTACATGGTGCGCAACGGCCCGCACGTGGCCTGCTCCTACGGCACGGAATACGCCGCGTTCCTGATCTGGATGCTCAGCACCACGACCTCGATCAAGCCTGGCACGGATGCGCGCTATCCGCATTTCCTCGAATCCAACAACGCCATGGAGCTCCATCCGCTCAAATGAGAAATCAATAATAAAAACGGCAAGGCTTGTGTCCGCGGACACAAGCCTTGCTTTTATGATTGCTTCTTTTCTTCCTTTTTCTTTGCCCAGTCGGCCTCGAGCTTTTTGCGCAGACCGTCGTAGATTTCCTGCGGGATCTCCGGATTGCCCTTGGAATAACTCGGCAGCAGCTGATCGCCCGCGACCGCCGGATCGGTGCAGCGCCGGTCGTTGCGCCAGCGCTCGCGCTGCGCCGGGTCGCGCAGGTCGGGGATCGCCTGCGGCGTGTTGCCCGCGAGCACGCTGAAATAGGCGAACAGGCCGGGCAGGAACATATCCATCGCTTCGTAAACGTCGATGATCTCCGCCTGCTTGTTGCCCTTGACGGCCTCGCACGCGTGATAGAGCAGATAGTAATCCGCGCCGCCGTGGTCGAAGCCCTCCGCATATTCGGAAAGCCCGTCCGTCAGCGGCAGGGAGGTGATCGCGCCGTCGTCCGCCCCTTCGCGGCTGTCGCAGTTCACATAGAGCGTCTGCACGCCGCCGGCGTTCTGAATGTTCCGCGCGCTTTCGAGCACGCCGAGGTCGCCCTCACAGTGATACCAGAGGGAATATTTGACCGGGCCCACGCCGTGCAGGCTCTTGAGGAAGGCGCCGTTTTCGAGCGTGATGACCTCCATGCCGAAGGGGCCGGCCTTCGCACCCATGCGATACATTTTCCGATTGAACGGCGCTTCAAAGCCGACCACGCTGACCGGCCGCAGGCCGGAAACGTGAATGAGCGGGCCGATGGAATGCGTGCAGTAGTAGAAGGCGGTCATCGTGTTGCGCCAGTGATTCGGATCGGAATGGCTGTGATGGTGCCAGTCGTTTTCGCAGTTGTGCATGTATTCGCCCTCGCCGTACTGAAACGCGCCCATTTTGCCGGAGCGGAACTGCTTGCGCATGGCGCGCACGGCGGGCATGAAGCAGCAGTTTTCGCCGTAAATATAGAGCTTTCCGCTGCGTTCCACGGCCTCGACCAGCGCCACGGCCTCCTGCATGGTCTGCACGGGCAGCAGCTCGCTGAAGACGTTCTTGCCCGCGTTCAGCGCGCGGATGGCCAGGGGCGCGTGGGCGTTCGCGTAGTTGGCCAGCACGACCAGATCCATCTCGTGCGAAAGGAAAGCGTCAAAGTCGGTGTAATAGGCAACGCCGTCGCCGAAACGCTCGCGCGCGTCGTCCAGGCACGCGGGGTCGCGGTCGCACACGGCGACCAGCTCCGCGTTGTCGCCCGCGCGGCAGTATTCCATGATCGTCATGCCGCGTCCCGCGCCGAGCACGCCGATGCGCACCTTCGGATCGGTTTTGTCTTTGTAGAGCATCTTGAACGGCGTGCCGTCCTCGTAGAGCATCTGAATGCTGTCAATGTCGAATTTGCGCAGCAGCGCCTCCCAGCGCGTCTGCATCCGGTAGTCATAGTCCACGGGCAGAAAGCCGGCCCGCAGATAGGCGCGCAGCGCAGCCGGGCGGGATTCGCCGGTGGTCAGCGAAACAAAGCGCACGTTGCGTTCACGCAGCATTCTTTGCGCCGCGGCGATCAGATATTTTGCGAGGCCCTGCCCGCGGCAGTCCTCCCGCACGCCGACCATGTGCACGTCGCCGATGTTGCTGTCGGCATACACAAAGGCGGTCACGGTGCCGACCGCTTCGCCGCCGCGTTCAAGGAAAAGAACATCCCGCGCAGGGTCGATGTCGGGGATCGCCTCGATTTCACGCGCGAAGGCGTCCGCGGCCGTTGCGCAGTCGTCGATCAGCGCGCCGCCGCGCAGGCAGGCATACCAATCCGGCAGATCCTTCTGCGGATCAAACGGACGGAGGCTGCAGTCCGCCGGCAGGGGCGGGTCAAAACAGGGCGTATCGGGCAGCCAGTAGAGTTTCAGCAGTTCCATAATCAGTCCTCCTGAGAACGATGCCGAAGCAGGAAGCAGTCGGCAGCGGCAAACGCGATGGCGGCAACGCAGCCGAAGCCGATGCCGCGCAGCAGCGTCAGAATCACGGTAATCAGAAACGAGGGAAGCGCGAGCGTCGATTGCAGCGATGTTTTCAGTCGGCCCCAGTCCACGCTTTGCCACGCGCCGACAATCAGCAGCACGCCGCAGGCGGCACACGGCAGACGGCCGAAGACGCTGTAGCCCGTGCAGGCGCTCACACCGGCGAGCAGCAGCAGGAGCACCGCCGCGATCACGCGGGCGCGGCGCGGCTTCTCACACGCGGGCAGAAACAGCAGACCGGGCGCGGTCACGAGATTCACCGGCGCGGCGCAGGTCGCCGCCTGCCCCTGCCCGTCGGGCAGCGCCGCGGCGCAGAGCAGGTGCGAGAGCCAGAGCGCGACGCCGAACAGCACGGCCCCGAGCGGCTGCATGGGCTGCGCAGTTTCCGCAAACTGCCGCCACGCAGCGGAAAGCGGCTGACTGAGCGCGCCGATTTCATCGATCACGCGCGGCAGCCCGTTGGGGATCAGCAGGAGATTCAGCGCAAACGCGATCAGCAGGCCGAGCAGCGCTGAGCTGAAGGCTTTGCCGAAGCGCTTGAACTTGCGCGGCACCGTGATCATCACTACCATGACGATCGTGCCGTAAAGAATGCCCCGCCAGTTCGGATGGAAGCCGAGCGAGCGGTAGCTGCGCAGCATTTCCATGGCCGTCGCGCCGGAAGCGCCGATGCCGAAATAGACGTTCGTCTGCAGCACCGTCACGGTCAGTACCGTCGCAAACAGCAGACCGGTCATGGCCGGCGTTTGCAGCAGCGGCAGCAGTTTTTGCAGATACAGCCGCGCGAACAGCAGCAGCACGCTCGCAATCAGCAGCGCGAGCTGCGCGGTGCGCATGCCGTAACGCGTGAGCGCACAGTATAGAAGCGAAAAGGTCAGATAGACCGGCAGACGGCGGCCTTGATCTTCCGCGATCCCGGCGAGCGCGAAGCCCGCGCCGAGCAGCAGACCCCAGACGGGGGCCTGCAGGCCGAGGCAAACGCACATGCTCACGCCCAGCGCGAGGCCGGCCGAAGCGTGAAAGACGATTTCCGCCGCGCGGGCGGTCGGTTGGTTCGTTTTCAATCCCGATACTCCGTTTCAGGCGCAGACAGCGCCATATAAGTAATGATTCTATTTTATATGAAATCCGCCGTGTTGACAAGATGGATTTCAAATTTTTTTATTTTCCTATGGTCAAACGCGCAAATCTGTGATAAAATAGATAAGATTTTTGAACTGACGGAGAGGCCAATGAAGAAACAGCGCGCAAAAAAAATAGCGACCTGGATCATCGTCCCGCTGATGGCGGCGATCTTTGTGTTTGATATCTTCACCGTGGCGCTCGGCAACCGCTATGCCCGCCGCGTTGCGGTGACGCCCGAAGCGAGCACGCCGAAGGCGAGCGACGACCGGATCCATTTTCTCAACACTGCGAATTCCGACTGCATCCTGCTTGAAAGCAACGGCCGGTTCGCGCTGATCGACGCGGGCGAGGGCGACCATAACCCCCGCCGCAAGACGGCCTATCAGGGCTATGAGCAGCGCGTCACGGATTATATCAAGCAGACCTGCGTCGCGCCGGACGGCAAGATCCGGCTGGAGTTTGTGCTCGGCACGCACCTGCACTATGACCACATCGGCTGTTTCCACGCGATTTTGACCGATCCGCAGATCGAGATCGGCAGGGCGTATTTCAAGCCCTTCAACGCCGAGGTGATGCATGAGTACGAGATCGAGGACTGGAAGCTGCGCGAGCTCTACGATCAGATTCTCGCGGATCTCGCGGCAAAGTCGATCCCGCTCGAGCAGACGCTCCCCGACGCACCGGTCGCCTTCGGCGATTTCACGCTGCAGTATTTCAACACCGTGACGCCCGATGAATTAAACGGGCAGGGGGAGAACGCCTCGAGCGTCGGCACGCTTGTGAAAAAAGGCGCGCGCTCGGCCTTCCTCGCGGCGGATTTCACGCATTCCTGCGGGCTCGATCAGCTCTACGGGCCGCAGATCGGGCAGGTCGACCTGCTCAAGGCCGGGCACCACGGCTATTTCGGCTCGTCCTCCATTGCGTTTCTCAAAGCGCTGCAGCCGAAACTGATCATCGTGCCGAATCATCAGGGGAAGGTGTACCCCAACGTCAAATGGAACTACACCTTTGCGGCAAAAGCGCCGTATTTCGGGACCTATGATTACAACGGCATCATCGCATCCTTTACCGATGCGGGGGAGATCGTGCTCACGCATGATCTGCATGCAGCGTCATGAAGCAGACCTGTTACGCATACATGCGCGCGGCCTTTGCCGCCCTGCCGGACGGCCCGGCGGCCACGCAATCAGAGCGCACGCTCTCACGCGCGGCGTTTTTGAGGGAAGTCGACGCGCTGGCGGGGTATCTCTCGAGTCGCGGCGTTGCGGCGGGCACGGTCGTCGCTGTGCTCCTGCCCACGCAGATCGAAGCGTTCACCGCGTTCTATGCGATCAACCGGCTGGGCGCTGTGGCGGATTTTGTGCATCCGCTGGCCGCGCCCTGCGACGTGGCCGCCGCGCTTGCGATTCCGGAAACGAAGGCGGTGATTGCCGCCGATTCGCCGGATTCACAGCTGATTGAACGAATCCGCGCAAGCGGTTTGCCGTGCATACTTTGCGGCGCTGCAGATGCGCCGCTGCCGGCAGGCGCGGTTTCCTATGAAGAATGCCTTTGTGCCGGGCGCGCAACACACGCACCTGTTGCCGACGACCCGGATGCCCCGGCGGCGCTCCTGCACGGCGGCGGCACAACGGGCGAGAGCCGCTCTGTGCTGCTCTCAAGCGCCAATCTCAACGCGATCGCGCAGAAGCTGGAAGGCTTTGACCAGCCGACGCGCGTATCCGGCGAAGCGGCGCTCACGCTCCTGCCGCTGTTTCACGCCTTCGGTCTGGCCGTGGCGCTGCATTATCCGCTCACGCACGGCTACCGGTGCGTGGCGCTGCCGCGCTTTTCCGGCGAAGCGGCGGCCGCGCTGCTGCGGCAGTACCGCCCGGCGTTTTTGGTCGGCGTGCCGGAGCTGTTTCGCAAGCTGACCGATGCCCCGCAGTTTGCGGGCGATCATCTGCGGGCGCTGCGGCTGGTATTCAGCGGCGGCGATACGCTGCCCGCGACGCTGGCCGACGCCTTTGACTGCACCGTGCGCGCGCACGGCGGCAACGCGCGGCTGCAATGCGGCTACGGGCTGACCGAGGTCAGCTCGGTCTGCTCGGTCAATGCCGGTCACGATGCGCAGCCGCAGTCGGTCGGCCGTCCGCTGCCGGGAATCACGATTGAAATCCGCGACGAACAGCAGCGGCTGCTGCCCCCGGGCGCGGTCGGCGAAATCGTCATCGGCGGCGACACCGTGATGCTCGGCTATTATCAGGGCGATTTGTCCGCACGCGATTGCGGCGTTGTGCGCGACGCCGACGGCCGCCGTCTGATTTACAGCGGCGATCTGGGTTATCTCGACGCCGACGGCTATTTATATTTCTCCGGCCGGAAAAAGCGCGTGATCCTGCAGTCCGGCTACACGGTGTTTCCCGCAGAAATTGAAGCCGCGGCGCTGCAGCTGCCCTTCGTTGCGGAGGCCTGCGCCGTGGAAGGCAGGCAGGAAGGGCGCGCGTGCATTCGCCTGTTTGTCACGCTCCGCACCCCGACCCCGCAGGCGGAAGCGAAAATTCTCGCACACTGTCAGGCATGTCTTGCGCGCTACGCGCAGCCGCGCGCGGTGGAGATCCTCTCTGCCATGCCGCGCACATCTTTGGGCAAAATCGACTACAGACAATTATCGGATCGCAGCTGATCCGCAAGCAGAAAGGAATACAGTCATGAGCAAGCAGACCAGAACGCCCGCGGCGGGCGATACCGTCGCGACGATGAAAACCACCCTTGGCGATATCCGCATTCTGCTCTTTCCCGAGGCCGCGCCGAAGGCCGTGGAGAATTTCACGACCCACGCGAAAAACGGCTACTACAACGGCATCATCTTTCACCGCGTGATCCCGGATTTCATGATTCAGGGCGGCGACCCGACCGGCACCGGCCGCGGCGGCGAGAGCATCTGGGGCCGCAGCTTTGCCGATGAATTCGACCCGGATTTCCACAATATCCGCGGCGCGCTTTCCATGGCGAACGCCGGCCCGGGCACGAACGGCAGCCAGTTCTTCATTGTGCAGGCCGCGACGGCGGATCCCGGGCTGATCGTCCAGATGGAGCAGCTGAGCGACCGTGGTTTCCCGCCGGAGAGCGTGGAAGATTACAAAGCGCGCGGCGGCACGCCCTGGCTTGATTTCAAGCACACGGTCTTCGGCCAGGTCGTTGACGGCATGGACGTCGTGGACGCCATCGCGACGGTGAAAACCGGCTTCGGTGACAAACCGCTTGAGGACGTTGCGATCCTCGGCATTGACGTTGAAACAATCGGATAACACAAAAAAAGCAGGCCTGCGATTCAAGCAGACCTGCTGATTCTTTGATTCCGTTATTCCGCGAATGCGGCGTTGATCGCGTCGATCACATTCTGCACATCCTGGCTGAATACGAGCAGCGCGATTTCGATCTCGGAGGTCGTCACCATGCGCACGTCCGCGCCGACGTCGGCCGCCGCCTGAAATACCTTTGCGGAAACGCCCGGCGTGCCGCGCATGGCCTCGCCGCTGACGGTCAGCTTGCAGTTGCCGTTGCTCACGTTGATCTTGGCTTTCGGGTCGCGCGCGCGAATCTCCGACGCGATGGCGAGCACCGGACTGAAATCGCTGTCGCTGACCGTGAAGGAAAAGCCCGCGCCCGTGCCGCTTGACGGCGTCTGGGAAATCATATCCACGTCGATGCCTTTCTCCGCGATCATGCGAAAGATCGCTGCCATATGGCCGATATCGGCCGTGATGTCGGAAATGGAAAAGAGCGTGACGTCTTCGGTCACATAGATCTGATCAATCAGCTTCATGGGGCGCCTCCTTTAAGTCAATCAGTTTTTTTAATCCGCGAGCAGGTCGTTCATGCTGTAGCTGCCCGGCGCGCGGCCGACCAGATACTTCGCCGCGTTGACAGCGCCGGTGGCAAACAGCGCCTTGCTGCGCGCGCTGTGGGAAATGCGGATCACCTCGTCGTTGCCGGCAAAGATGATCTCGTGCTCGCCCGTGATCGTGCCGCCGCGCACGGCGTGCATGCCGATTTCGGCCTTCCGGCGCTTTTCGCGCCGGTCATGGCGGTCGTAAGCGTACTCGCGCGGCGCGTCGAGCGCTGCGTTGATCCGCTCGGCGAGCATCAGCGCGGTGCCGCTCGGGGCATCCACCTTCTGATTGTGGTGCATCTCAATGATCTCAATGTCAAAGCTGTTGCCGAGCACCCTGGCCGCCTTTTCGGCCAGTACGCCGATCAGATTCACTCCCAGCGACATATTCGCGCTGAAAAAGACGGGGATCTTTGCGGCCGCCTGCCGGAGCAGCGCCTGCTGCGCTTCGTTCAGGCCGGTGGTGCAGATGACGGCGGGCAGCTGATGCGCCGCCGCGAATTCCATCAGACCGCCCAGCGCCGACGGATTGGAAAAGTCAACGATCACGTCGAGCTTTTCGATCCGGTCGGGTGTGAGCAGCGCGGGGGAGGCGACAACGGGATAGGGGAGATCGCCCTGCGGCGCGAGATCCACGCCGGCGATGATTTCAATTGCGGGGTCCTCGGCCACGGCGGCGGTGACGGCTTTGCCCATCTTGCCGCAGCAGCCGCAAAGCAGCATGCCTATCATTTTATACTTCTCCGATCGGTTGTGACGTTCAGATCAGGCCGTGGCGGGCGAGCGCCGCTTTCAGCGTTTCACGCGCGTCATCCGTCATTTTGTAAAGCGGCAGACGGCATTCGCCGACGTCCATGCCCATGAGGTTCATCGCTTCCTTGACCGCGATGGGATTCACGTCCAGGAACAGCGCCTTGCACAGGTCGAGGTATTCCAGCTGCAGGTCGCGGCTGCCGATATAATCGCCCTCGAGATACTTGGCGGCGATGTCGTGCGCGATCTTCGGCGCGACGTTGGAAAGCACGGAGATGACGCCCTTCGCGCCCAGGGACATGAAGGAGGTGATCTCGTCGTCGTTGCCGGAATACACGTCCAGCGCGTCGCCGCAAAGCGCGCGCGTCTGCGCGAGCGCGGCCACGTCGCCGTTGGCCTCCTTGGTGGCCACGATGCGCGGATGGCGGCTGATTTCATAGTAGGTCTCGGGCTTGATGTTCACGCCGGTGCGGGAGGGGACGTTGTAGAGAATGATCGGCGCGCTCACGCGGTCGGCAATGTAGTTGTAATGCTGCACCAGACCGCGCTGGGAGGTTTTGTTATAGTACGGCGTTACGGACAGCAGCGCGTCCACGCCGGCCTTTTCGCATTCGTTCGAGAGCTGCACGGCATATTCCGTGTCGTTGCTGCCGGTGCCCGCGATCACGGGGATCCGGTGGTTGACGACCTCGACCGTGAAGCGCACGGTTTCGATATGCTCGTCGTTGCTCAGCGTCGCGCCCTCGCCGGTGGTGCCGCAGATCACGACCGCGTCGGTCTTGTTGGCGATCTGATCCTCCAGAATTTCGGCGAGCTTGTCGAAATTCACCTTCAGGTCCGGGGTGAACGGGGTCACGATCGCAACGCCGGCGCCGGTAAAGACTGTTTGTTTCATGAAAGAGGACTCCCTTCGTGAAGTAGCAATGAGTTAAGCCTTCGGTTCGATATAGCCCTGCGCGCACAGCTGCTCGGCCATGAGCACAGCGCCGCCCGCTGCGCCGCGCAGCGTGTTGTGGGACAGGCAGACGAATTTGTAATCATACTGGCTGTCGGGACGCAGACGGCCCACGGAGATCGCCATGCCGCCTTCGAGATTGCGCTGCAGGCGGGTCTGTGGCAGATTGTCTTCCTCAAAATAGTTGAGGAACTGCTTGGGCGCGCTGGGCAGCTCCGCTTCCTGCGGGAACGCCTTGTATTCGCGCCAGATCTTTTTGATTTCGTCGATGGACGGTTTGTTTGCGAAGCGGACGAACACGGCTGCCATGTGGCCGTCGGAGGCGGGCACGCGCAGGCACTGCGCCGTGAAGTTCGGGCTCGTGGCGGGCACGATGACGTCGCCCTCGATCTGCCCCCAGATCTTCAGCGGCTCGATTTCGGATTTCTCTTCCTCGCCGCCGATGAAGGGGATCACGTTGTCGATCATTTCGGGCCAGGTCTCGAAGGTCTTGCCCGCGCCGGAAATCGCCTGATAGGTGCAGACCAGAACGTCGGTCACTTTGTAGCCCGCGCGATCGAGCGGGAAGAGGGCCGGCACATAGCTCTGCAGCGAGCAGTTGGATTTGACGGCGATGAAGCCGCGCTGCGTGCCCAGACGCTTCTTCTGCGCCGGGATGATCTTCGCGTGGTCGGTGTTCAGCTCCGGCACGATCATCGGCACGTCCGGGGTGTGACGGTTCGCGCTGTTGTTGGAGATGACCGGGCATTCCGCCTTGGCATAGGCCTCCTCGAGCGCTTTGATCTCATCCTTCTTCATATCGACCGCGCAGAAGACGAAATCCACCATGGCGGCGATTTTGTCGATATCCGCGGCGGCGTCCTGCACGGTGATGTCCGCGATGTTCGCAGGGATCTCCTGCTGCATGCACCATTTTTTGCCCACGGCGTCTTTATAGGCCTTGCCTGCGGAGCGGGGGCTTGCCGCGAGCGTGACGACCTCAAACCAGGGGTGATCGGCCAGGAGCGTAATGAAGCGCTGCCCCACCATGCCGGTGGCGCCGACGATGCCGACTTTGTATTTTTTCATCTGAAAAACCTCTTTTCATCCGTTTGAAATTTGACTTGACAAATCTTCTTTATAATATTATGATGATAGCACAGATTATGCGAAGTGTCAAATATTAAATTCACTAATCTTTATTTTTTTTCAAAAATTTTTTTGAGGGTTTTCATGAAAACGAGTGATTTTTTTTATGACCTGCCGCCGGAGCTGATCGCGCAGACCCCGATCGAGCCGCGTGACAGCAGCCGTCTGCTTGTGCTCGGGCGCGAGAGCGGCGCGATCGAACACCGCGTCTTCCGCGACATTCCGTCGTATTTCCGCCCCGGCGACTGCCTGATTCTCAACGACACCAGAGTGCTGCCTGCGCGGCTTTACGGCACGCGCGTGGACACCGGCGCCGTGGTGGAATTCCTCCTGCTCAATCAGAAGAAAGGCGACGTCTGGGAGGTCATCACGGGGCCCGGCAAAAAGGCGCGCGTCGGCCACCGCTTCACCTTCGGCGACGGCGCGCTGACCGCGGAAATCCTGGAGGTGCTGCCGGACGGCAACCGCATCGCGCGTTTCGGCTTTGAGGGCAATTTCTTCGCCGTGCTCGACCGCATCGGTGAGATGCCGCTGCCGCATTACATCACTGCGCAGCTGCAGGATAAAGACCGCTATCAGACCGTCTATGCAAGAGAGCGGGGGAGTGCCGCCGCGCCGACGGCCGGTCTGCATTTCACGCCCGCGCTGCTCGACGAAATCCGCAATGCCGGCGTTGAAATCGGCTTTGTGACGCTGCATGTGGGCCTGGGCACCTTCCGCCCCGTCAAGGCGGAAAACATCGAGGAGCACCACATGCACAGCGAGCATTACGAGCTGCCGGCGGAAACCGCGGACATCATCAACCGCACCAAAGCGCGTGGCGGGCGGGTGTTTGCCTGCGGCACGACCTGCTGCCGCACGCTCGAATCCGTCGCCGCCTTCAACGGTGAAATCTGCGCGGACGACGGCTGGACGAGCATTTTCATCTATCCCGGCTACGAATTCAGGTGCATCGACGCGCTGATCACGAATTTCCACCTGCCCGAAAGCACGCTGATCATGCTTGTGAGCGCCTTCTGCGGGCTGGACAACACCATGCGCGCCTATGAAACCGCCGTCAAGGAGCGCTACCGCTTCTTTTCCTTCGGCGATGCGATGCTGATTCTATAAAGAAGGAGAATTGTTATGATCGGTCCCGTGATCGGCGATATTGTCGGTTCCGTTTATGAATGGAACAACCACAGATCCAAGGACTTCGAGCTGTTGACGGAGAAATGCTTTTTCACCGATGACAGCATCATGACGCTGGCCGTCTGCGACGCGCTGCTCAAATGCAGCGATCCGGAAGCCCTGCCGGCGCAGACCGTGAAATCCATGCAGACCATCGGTCGCCCGTATCCGCATTCCGGCTACGGCGGGCGCTTCTGGGGCTGGATGTATGCCGACAACCCCAAGCCCTATAACAGCTTCGGCAACGGCGCGGCCATGCGCGTGGGCGCGTGCGGCTACGTCGGGCAGACCGAGGACGAGGTCAAACGGCTGTCTGCGGCCGTTACCGGCGTGACGCACAATCATCCCGAGGGCATCAAGGGCGCGGAAGCGACGGCGATCGCCGTGTTCCTTGCCCGCACCGGCATGCCGAAGGAGGCGCTGCGCGAACGGATCACGCGCGACTATTATCCGCTGGATTTCACGATCGACGAGATCCGGCCGACCTACCGCTTCAACGAAACCTGTCAGGAAACCGTGCCGCAGGCGCTCGAGGCCTTTTTCGAGGCCGAGGACTTTGAGGATGCGATCCGCACCGCGATTTCCGTCGGCGGCGACAGCGACACGCTCGCGGCCATTACCGGCGCCGTGGCGGAGGCGTATTACGGCGTGCCCGCGCGTCTGCGCGCGCAGGCGGCGGCCTACCTCGACCCGCAGCTGGCGGAGATCCTCGCGGCGTTTGAGCTGCGCTATCCCGCGAAAACGATCGATTGAGCAGGAGCGATTCTATGTATCAGCTTATCAAAACCGAAGGCACGGCCCGGCGCGGCGTGTTTACGACCGTGCACGGTACGGTGCAGACGCCCGCGTTCATGAACGTCGCGACCTGCGGCGCGATCAAGGGCGCGCTCTCCGCCGAGGATCTGCGCACGGTCGGCTGCCAGGTGATGCTCTCGAATACCTATCACCTTCACGTGCGCCCCGGGGATGCCCTCGTGCGCGAACTGGGCGGCCTGCACGCCTTCACGGACTGGCACGGCCCGATCCTGACCGACAGCGGCGGCTTTCAGGTGTTTTCGCTCGCCTCCCTGCGCAAAATCAAGGAAGAGGGCGTTTATTTCAATTCCCATGTGGACGGCCGGCACATTTTCATGGGGCCGGAGGAGAGCATGCGCATCCAGTCGAACCTCGGCTCCACGATCGCCATGGCCTTTGACGAATGCGTGGAGAATCCCGCGGAATATGACTACGCGAAACGCGCGAGCGAGCGCACGATCCGCTGGCTGGAACGCTGCAAGGCGGAAATGCAGCGGCTCAACGCCCTGCCGGAAACACTCAATCCGCACCAGCTGCTCTTCGGCATCAATCAGGGCTGCACCTATGAGGATCTGCGCGTTGAGAACATGATGCAGATCGCCGCCCTGGATCTGGACGGCTACGCGATCGGCGGCCTTGCGGTCGGGGAGCCGAAAGAGGAGATGTACCGCATCATTTCCGCGGTCGAGCCCTACGCGCCGAAGGAGAAGATCCGCTATCTCATGGGCGTCGGCACGCCCGGCAATATCATTGAGGCCGTGCATCGCGGCGTCGATCTTTTTGACTGCGTCATGCCCAGCCGCAACGCGCGCCACGGGCATCTTTTCACGCAGGACGGGATCATCAATCTGAATAATCAGCGCTATGAGCGCGACCTGCAGCCGATCGATCCGGCCTGCGACTGCCCGGTCTGCCGCCGGCATTCCCGCGCCTACATCCGGCACCTGTTCAAGGCGAAGGAGATGCTCGCTATGCGTCTGTGCGTGATGCACAACCTGTATTTCTATAATACGCTCATGCAGCGCATCCGTGACGCGCTCGACAACGGCACGTTCGCCGCCTTCCGCGCGGACAACGTCGACCGCCTGGACAGGCGGATCTGAACGATCATCCGGGATCTTCGCAGCGTTTTTTGCGAGGATCCCGTTTTTTCTTTCGCTTTTTTTGTAAGGTTTTTTAAGGATCTGCACACTCTTTTATCATAAAGGTGTTTGTCATCTTAATTTTGAAAGTGAGGGGTGCCGATGCTTCCGATCTTATTGCTGATGCTTGAAAACGAAGACGACCGGAAACTGATGGAGCAATACTATGAAAAATACCGTCAGCTGTTATTCAAGGTCGCGCATGATTATCTGGATGATATGCAGCAGGATGAAGACTGCGTGCAGAATGCGCTGGTCGGCGTGATCAAGGCATTTCAGACATTTAAGAGCCTGAATGAAGAAGCACAAAGGAAATACATATCGACGATCTGTAAGCGCTGCGCATACAGGTTCAATGAAGCCCATAAGAAAACCACGGTCGAGCCGTTGAATGAATGCGTGGATCAGGAGGCTATTTACACTTATTTCAACGGCCTGGATGACTATAGCCGCATAGAGCTTATCGCTGTTATCAATCGACTCAACGAAAAGTACAGGGAACCGATGCGGATGAAATACAAAGACAAGTATTCAACCGCTGAAATTGCCGAAGCGCTCGGGATCACAGAAAATCTCGTTTATCAGCGCATCCACAGAGGAAAAGAAATGCTTTTCAAGATGTTGACGGAGGTGGAATAATGGACTTTGAAGCCGCTTTGAGAGATGCTTTTATGGAAGCAGAGGATGCTTACTGGAAATCGTTTTTTGAGCGTATGGATGCTTTGCCGGATGTGCTCATTCTGGAAGATAAGGATGAACGGCTGCGTAATTTTATTCGGAATTATGAAATCACACCTGCAGTTAAAAAGAATCGAAAAGGAATGCGGCGCGGGTTGAAGGCGCTCTTGATTGCTGCGATTATTCTTCTGGTTGTAGCCTTTTACCGCTTTTGCGTTTGAGCCTGTCAGAAACTTCGTTTATAAAGTCTATACGGATTGCACGGAGTTTGTCTTTCATAGCGCCAAAGGAAATGAAGATGATTACTTGCATGCAGAATTCTCTTATATACCGGAAGGATATGAGATTGTTTCAAACCATAAAACACATTTAAGACAAGAAGTTATTTGTAAAAATGGAAATAATCAAATAAGAATCAGATCAGGTAATAATGCTGGTGCGTCCCTTGGACTTGACACAGAAAATGCCCAATGTGGTGAAATTAAGCTCAATGATTATGATGGATTTTATAGTATCACTGAGAGGTGTTATATTTTGATGTGGTCAACCGGAAAGTATAATCATGTTATTACAGCGGATAGATGTGACAAGATTGCTTTTGAAGATGTTGTACAGATTGCACAATCAGCTAAAGGTATTAATTAGCAACTGTACTAAATTTTAAAATAACAATTATAGCAACGTAAGAGCTTTCCCTCTTTTCTGCACTGTTGTTTTAGAACAGGTATCATTCTGTTCTAAATTATGCGGAAAGGAGGGGATTGTTTTTGAAAAAGGATGCGTTACATTTTCGCTTTTTGCGGACTACAGGATGAGAGCGGTTCCCGAAAGAACGCATTTCATGCAAAGAAACGGAGGTTGCTGCAAATGAAAAAACAGATGCTTTATTATCAATCAGAAAAAAGAAACGAAAGAATCAAACGCGCGCTTGCCTGTCTGCTTGCGCTGCTCCTGACGGTCGCCGCTTTGCCGCCTGCTCTGCCGGTCATATCGGCGCAGACGGCGGCATATACGCAGCCCGCAGCGCCGACGGAGGGGGACTGCGGGTCGGCGGCTACCTGGCACTTTGATCCGGCATCCGGCACACTGACCGTCAGCGGCACGGGCGTGATGCAGGATTACAGCACCGCCCATCTCCTCGAAGCGGGTCGGTCTGTCACAACCGCGCCGTGGCGGCCGTTTTACCATGAGATTCAGGCGGTCGTGATCGGCGAGGGCATCACAGGCATCGGCAATGCGGCGTTCGTCGGCTGCGACAGCCTGACGCAAGTTACGCTCGCAGACAGCGTCACGCGCATCGGCTCATATGCATTCGCAAGCTGCACCGCCCTGCCGACGATCACAATGCCGCCCGGCGTTACCACCGTCGACCGGTTCGCATTCTCCGGCTGCACCGGCCTGACAAGCGTTCAGATCAGCGATCTCGCCGCGTGGTGCCGCACCGCGTTCACGGGCGTTGCCGCAAATCCGCTCTCCTGCGCGCACCGTTTGATCCTGAACGGGGAACCGCTGACCGAGCTGACGATCCCGGACGGCGTGACAAGCATCGGCAATTACAAATTCTATGGGTGCGAGGATCTGACGCGCGTAACGATTCCGCCGTCCGTCACAAGCATCGGTCACTATGCGTTTATGGGCTGCACGGGGCTGACGGAGCTCGCGCTTCCAGACAGTGTGACAAGCATCGGCCAGAATGCCTTTTCCGATTGCACGGGGCTGACGAATGTTTCCCTCGGCGCAGGGGTCACAAGCATTGCCAAATTATCCTTTTCCGGCTGCACGGGGCTGACAGCCGTCCCCGCAGGCAGCAGCGTCACGAGCATTGCCAACGAGGCCTTTGTCGACTGCACCGGGCTGACCGCCATCGCCGTGCCGGAGGGCGTGACAAGCATCGGCAACGCAGCGTTTTCCGGCTGCAGCGGCGCGGAACGCATCTCGATCCCGGCCAGCGTGACGGCCATTGAAGCCGCCGCCTTTTCCGGCTGCGTCGGCGTGACCGAAATCACGGTTGCGGCCGGGAATCCCGTCTTTCACAGCGCCGGGAACTGCATCATCCAGACCGCGCGAAAGGATCTGAACATCGGCTGCAGGTCAAGCGTGATTCCAACGGACGGCAGCGTCACGCGCATCGGATATAAAGCGTTTGCGAACTGCGCGTCGCTGACAAGCATCTCGATCCCCGAAGAAATCACTGAGATTTATAACTATGCGTTCGCAGGCTGCACCGGCCTGACGGAGCTCACGATCCCGGAGAGCGTCACGGACGTCGGCGGCGCCGCCTTCTACAACTGCACAGGCTTGACAGACGTCCGAATTCCTGACAGCGTGACGACCCTGAGCGGCTTCGTCTTTGCCGGCTGCACGGGATTGACAAGCGTCACGATTCCGGACAGCGTGACGACCATCGGCAGCAGCGCCTTTTCCGGCTGCACAGGCCTAACGGACATTTCCATTCCCGACAGCGTCACAAGCATCGGCGCGGCGGCCTTCCGCGGCTGCACCGGGCTGACGACCGTTTCCATGCCGGAGAGCGTTACGGCCATTGGTGAATCCGCCTTCCGTGAATGCGCCGGCCTGACAGCTGTTTCGATCCCGGAGAGCGTTGCAGGCATCGGCGATTATGCGTTCTGTGACTGCACTGCGCTCACGGAGATGACAATTCCGAGCAGCATAACGGCGATTGGGAAAGAAGTGTTTCAAGGCTGCACGGCGCTGAGAAGCGTTGCGCTTCCGGGCAGCGTGCAAAGCATCGGCGACGGCGCGTTTCGGAACTGCGCGGCGCTGGCAGGCGTCACGATCCCGGGCAGCGTCGCAAGCATCGGCGACGGCGCGTTCCTGGGCTGCGCAGCGCTGACGAGCGTCGCAATTCCGGACAGCGTC
>JAFRQQ010000012.1 GCA_017428525.1 Clostridia bacterium
AAGTATGCCATGTGCGGCTTTTCCTTTTTCTGAACAATTTCTGCTCCTGCAAAACTGTCCCATCGAAAAGAGATGCAATTTGCGTGCAATTGCGGATTTCTTCGGCGCAGGGATACTTGACGTATCTCAAGCCGAAAAATCAGCAAGTGTGTGTGAAAGGCGCTCTTTTCGACAACACTGGGTTATGAAATGCTGCCGTTTCCGGTCACCTTTTGCTGTTTATCGGATTGTATACGCGCGTTATTCTGCCGCCTGCATTCCGTAGAAGTGAATGACGTTCATATCCTCCGTCATATCCAGTCCGTGGGAGCCGCAGCCGCCGTCGATTTCGTGGCAGCCGTGGTCGGGGCAGAAGCCGTAGAACACATTGTGCCCGCGCCAGTGCCGCTGCACCGCGGAAACCAGCTGCGCGTAAAACGCGACGTTGTGTTCCAGCACGGCCAGAGATTCCGCGCCCTCCGGCCCGTGACGGTGCATCGTGCCGTCATAATCGCCGTTGTAGATCGTGATCAGGTCGTAATTGTCCGCCGCAAGCAGCGCAAGCGCCGTTTCGTTGACTTCTTCCACGGAATCATAGATGTAATAATCGATGTTCCGCTCGAGGAAGATTCTGGAGATGCTGTCGCCTTCGGTGGAAACGATCGCGCAGCGTTTGCCCTGCGCCGGCAGATAATCAAACAGCGTCTTTGTCTGCAGCACCGGCTTTGTATATTTGCGGATGCCGTGAATCTCCGGCAGCACGCCGGTATACATCGAGGCAAAGCAGACCGGCGTGACCGTGGGCATCACCGAGCGCACCGGCAGCGCAAGATCGGAGCAGAGCGCGGCGGGCGCAAAGGCGGCGGTGTATTTCTGATACAGCCACAGGGCGACGGCGTCCGGATTATAAAGCAAAACGCGGTCCGCAGGCCGGTCGCCGAGTTTCTTTTCCCGCAGCGCGGCAAGCAGGGGATTCGGCGGCGCGATCTGCGCCGGCAGCGGCAGATGCATGGCCTGCAGCACCGAGGCGCAGACCGAGGTCAGGCAGAGTTCGGCATACAGTTCTTCCATCGCAGACCCTCCTTTTCATCACGTCTGTATTATAACGGAACTGCCGGCAAATAAATTTCCGATTCGGAAATATTCAAAAATTTTTCAGGTTCCGGCTCAATTTTTCATTGACAGCGGCAAATCCTTGTGCTATAATAGCTTCACATTCAACGGAGGCGTAGCTCAGCTGGTCAGAGTGCCTGCTTCACACGCAGGAGGTCATGCGTTCGAGCCGCATCGTCTCCACCATGCGCCCCTCGACGTTTCCGCGCCGGGGGGCGAATCCTTTTTGCGTATGTCGATCGGAGGGTTTTGCATGAAACGCTTGCTTGTTTTACTGCTGGTTCTGGTTCTGGCGGCGTCTGCGGCCGGCTGCAGCGTGAAAGAAAAAAAGACGCAGGTGCCCGACGCGTCCGCGCAGTCCGGCGCCGTTGCCGGCACCCGCATCCCGAACAGCTTCAAGGAAACGCTGCCGAAGTTCACCTTTGACGGCGAGATTTCAGAGCAATACAGCGAGGGGCTGCGCTATACCTTTTCCGCGCCCTGCAGCGAAAAGACCTTCCAGAAATATGTGAAGGCGCTGGAAAAAGCCGGTTACAAAGAAAAAGTCACCAGCGGCACGGGTTATTATGCGGCCACGCTCAAGAGCGGCATGCGGATCGAAGCCGTGCTGAAGGACGGACGCATCACCGCGAGCGTCTGGCGTGTCAACTGAATCCGAGCGCAATGAAAAAAACCTGCAGACGCAGGCTTTTTCATTTTTTATGCTTCTCCGGCACAGGCCGTCAGGAGCAGCAGAAGGTACTGCGCCTCGCCGAGCGGGGGATGCAGACGCAGCAGCGCCGCGCGCAGGAGCTCCCCGCGTTCCTCCGATAGTTTTCGGCGGCTGAGCGCGACGGCCTGCCGCGGCGAGAGTCCGGGCCGTGTCAGCGCGAGCGGAAGCGCAGCGGCGGAGCGCTGCGTTTCGAGCAAAAAGAACACCAGCCCCGAGAGCGCGAGCACGAAAAGCCCGCAGCCGTCGAGCCAGAGGGAGAGCTGACTCGCGCCGCCGCGCTGCTCACGCAGCTGGAGGGCGGCAAACAGCACCCCGGCGGGCAGGGCGGCCGCAAGACGCGTTCCGGCGCGCAGCCAGAACAGACAGACCGCCGTGCCGTAAACACAGGCGAACTGCCTGCGCCGCAGACGCAGCGGGCAGCCGTTCAAACGACCGCAGAGCCAGCGGCAGCGGGCCGCATCGAGCAGCGGACGCAGGAAGCAGACTCCGGCAAGCGAAAGCCCCGCCGCCGGCAGGGCGGCAGGCGTCCCGCGCAGCAGCGCCGGCATCAGCAGACTCACGGCGGTCAGCAGCCGCGGCAGCAGCTGAATGACGGCCGCACAGAGCCGCCGTCGGTGCAGTGCGCGCCGGGCGGCACGGCGCAGAGCGGATCGCAGAATCTCAGCTCCCTTCGGGTAAAAATGACGATGCGCTATATTTTTCCCCGAAAACGGCCGATATTCGCGGTTTAGGTTGAAAATTCCGCAAAATAATGTTAAAATAACAAAGATACACTGAATTACGACCGGTTGCGGCGGCGCACGGCTGCCCGCGCTGCCGGAGGGAGGGGGAGCCCGATGCTGCGTTTTCGTTCGGACGGCACATTCCGCATACTGCTGTTCGGCGACCTGCACGAACAGCCGGATTATGCCGAGAGCCCGAAATTCCGGGATATGCAGAAGCTGATGAACGCCGCGCTGGATCACTACAAGCCGGATCTTTGCGTTCTGCTCGGCGACAACTGTTCCGTGACGTGGAAGGAAGATCCTGCCGGTTTTGCGGCGATGGTGCGCGCAGTCTGCGCGCCGATGACGCAGCGCGGCATTCCGATCGCCGCCGTCATGGGCAATCATGAGCATGATCCCGGCTGCGACGCAGCGGTGGTGGAAACCTATATGCAGGTGCCGGGCTGCCTGATGCGCGACGACGCGCCGGACATCACGGGCGCGGCCAATTACAAGGAGCTGATCTATGACGCCGACGGCAAAACGCCGCTGTTCTGCCTCTGGTTTCTTGACAGCAACAATCTCTACCCCGACCGCGCGCGCTCGCATTATGATATCGTTTATCCCGATCAGATCGCGTGGTTCGAGCGGGAAAGCGCCGCGCTGCGCGAGATGAACGGCGGGCGCACAATGCCCTCCTTTGTGTTTCAGCACACCCCCGTGCCGGAGGAATACCGCCTGCTGCGCAAGGCGAAATGGTGGGAGCGGCCGGTGTCGGTCAAGGGCTACAATACGCGCAGCCGCACGCGCTACATGCTGCGCAAGGGCTGCGAGGGTTATCTCGGCGAAGGACCCTGCGCGCCGGATCTTGACGACGGGCAGTTTGAAAGCTGGCAGCGTGTCGGCGGCGTGCTCGGCGCCTTCTTCGGCCACGATCATCTGAATGATTTCAGCGGCTATGCGGACGGTATTTTTCTGGCGCAGCACAAAACAGCCGGTTTTCGCGCCTATACCGATGGCTGCCGGAGCTGCGTGCGGCTGCTCACGCTCGATCAACGGAATCTGACGACCTTTACGCAGGAGCTGCGGCGCTTCAAGGACTTCGGCCTGAAAAGCGAAAGCCTCGGTCCGATCCTGCGCACATTCACGGACCGGCAGAGCATCAACACAAAAATCACCTGCGCGATTCTCGGCGGCGTCGCCGCCCTGGCCGGCGCGGGTGCGGCAATTCATAAACTGACGGAGGTGCATCGCAATGTCAAATAAGAATGCAAAGCTCGGCGGGCTGACCCTGTTCAACATCGTCCTGTTCGGCTTCATGGGGCAGGTCGCCTGGGCGGTTGAAAACAACTTTTTCAATCTGTTCCTGTTCAATAAAATCGGCGGCACGAGCCGGGATATTTCCCACATGGTGGCCGCAAGCGCCGTGGTGGCCGTGCTCACGACGATCTTTATGGGCACGCTCAGCGACAAGGTGAACCGGCGCAAGATCTTCATCTGCGGCGGCTATCTGATCTGGGGCTTCACCGTGATGGTCTTTGCCTGGATTTCCCGCGAAAACGTCGCGAAGCTCTTCGGCATCGACGTGGCACAGGTGCTTCCGGCAACGGTCGCCGTTGTGATCATCATGGACTGCCTGATGACCTTCTTCGGCTCTACGAGCAACGACGCCGCGTTCAACGCCTGGATCACCGACATCACCTCCACCGAGAACCGCGCGCGGACCGAGGGTCTGCTGGCCACGCTCCCCGTGCTCGCGATGGTCATTGTGACGGTCGCGTTCGGTGCGATCGTCGGCGGCGATCCGGAAAACGGCTATTCCAAAGGCTTCATCGGTCTTGGCGTGCTGGTCGCGCTGTGCGGCTTGATCGGCCTGTTTACGATCAAGGATTCCCGCAGCGGCGTGAAGTCCGAGAGCAATTTCTGGGCGGACCTGATCTACGGCTTCCGTCCCTCCGTGATCCGCAACCATAAGGCGCTGTATCTTTCTCTGCTGAGCATGGGCATCTTCTCCATCGCCAGCCAGGTGTTTTTCCCGTATCTCTTCATCTATGTCCAGCACCAGATCGGGCTGGATCTGGGCAACCTGAATCTGACGCCGGCGGCGATCGTGATCGCGGTGCTGGCGGTCGCGGGCGTGATCGCCGGCTGCATCGCCATCGGTTCGCTGATGGATAAGGTCGGCAAATCGTATTTCTCCTTCCCCGCGACGGCGCTGTTCATCATCGGCCTTGCGCTGGTGTATTTCGCCAAGGATCTGCTCTGGTTCGCGGTGTTTGCCGTGGTCGCCTTCGCCGGCTACGGGCTGCTGATGATCATGCTCAACGCAGCGATCCGCGACTTCACGCCCGAGGATAAGGTCGGCCAGTTCCAGGGCGTGCGCATGATCTTCGTGGTGATGCTGCCGATGCTGATCGGCCCCGCGATCGGCTCCGCCGTGACGGAGAAATTCGCCGTGCTGACCTACACGAACGATTACAATGAAATCGTCAACGTGCCGCCGCCGCACATCTATGTCGCCGCGGCGCTCACCGCCCTGCCGATCCTGCTGGTGCTGGTCTTCCTGTTCAAGGAGTGGAAGAAGGCGGAGAAGAAGGCCTGAGGCGCTTGACTTTCCCGGCAAATATGCTATAATTGGCAATTGCTACTTTATAGAAATGAGATGACTGTATGTATATCATCATCGTCGGCCTGGGCAAGCTGGGCGTCAATCTGACGAAACAGCTGGTCAACGAGGGGCACGATGTGGCTGTGGTCGATCTGCGCGAGAACCGCATCACCGAAACCGTGGACGCCTATGATGTGATGGGCGTGTGCGGCAACGGCGCGACGCTCTCCGTGCTGGAGGAGGCCGGGCTTTCCAAGGCGAAGCTGCTGATCGCGGCGACCGGCTCGGATGAACTGAATATCCTCTCCTGCATGATCGCCAGCCGCAAGGGCGTGGAGAATACGATCGCCCGCGTGCGCAATCCGGAGTATTCCGATCAGCTGCCCTTCCTGCGGGAAGAGCTCGGCATCGGCCTGATTGTCAACCCCGAGTTTGAAACGGCCAACGAGATTTCACGCATCATCCGCTTCCCCTCGGCGGCGAATCTGGACGTCTTCGCCGGGGGCAAGATCGAGATCGCCCGCGTGCGCATCCATGCGGATAATCCGCTGTGCGACGTGGCGGTCTGCGATATTCATAAAAAATGCAAGGCGAAGGTGCTCATCTGCGCCGTGCAGCGCGACGATCAGATCTTCATTCCCTCCGGCGACTTCGTGCTGCGCTGCGACGACGCCATCAGCATCACCGGCAGCCGCTCCCAGATTTCCGGCTTCATGCGCCAGACGAAGGTCTACAAGCAGAAGATCAAGGACGTCATCATCGTCGGCGGCGGGCGGATCGGCTATTATCTGGCCCATCTGCTCGAGGATACCGGCCGCAACATCAAGATCATAGAGCAGTCGGAGGAGCGCTGCCTGCATCTTTCGGATATGCTTTCGGATGTGATGGTGATCCACGGCGACGGCACGGATCAGGATCTGCTCGATGAGCAGCGCATGCAGGATCAGGATGCGCTCGTGGCGCTGACCGGCATCGACGAGGAGAATATCATTGTTTCCATGTATGCCGATTCGCGCGGCGTGCCGAAGGTGATCACCAAGGTCAACCGGCATTCCTATTCGATCCTCAACGATATCGGTCTGGAAACCGTGGTTTCGCCGCAGATCGTGGCCGGCAACCTGGTCACGCGCTATGTGCGCGCGCTGGATAATTCCGCCGGAAATTCCCGCATTCAGACGCTTTACAAACTGGTCGGCGGCCGCGTGGAGGCCGTGGAATTCACCGTGCCGGAGGACGCCGGCTATCTGAATATCCCGTTCCGCGAGCTTCGGCTTCTGCCGAACCTGCTGATCGGCTGCATCATCCGCGGCGGACGCATCATCTTCCCGCGCGGCGAGGATGTGATGCAGGCGAATGACAGCGTGATCGTGGTCACCGCCGGCAGGATCCTCGAGGATCTGCACGATATCTTTGTGTGAACAGGCAGGCGCTATGAATTACAGAATGATTGTTTATACGGTCGGCAGGATTCTGCTGGTCGAGGCGGCGCTGATGTCGCTGCCGGTCATCGGGGCGCTCATTTACGGCGATCCGACGCTGCTGTCCTTTGTGATCACGATCGTGCTGCTGGCCCTCGTCGGCATCCCCGCGACCGCAAAGAAGCCGGCGGATGCGCGCATCTATGCCAAGGACGGCTATGTGATCGTCGCGCTGAGCTGGATCCTGATGTCGCTCTTCGGCGCGATGCCGTTCGTTTTCAGCGGCTTTATCCCGCATTTTGTCGACGCTTATTTTGAAACCGTCTCCGGCTTTACCACCACCGGCAGCACGATCCTGCGCAATATTGAGGGTCTGCCGAAAAGCCTGCTGTTCTGGCGCAGCTTTACGCACTGGATCGGCGGCATGGGCATTCTGGTGTTTGTGATCGCCATTCTGCCGAAGACCGAAAGCTCCTCCATGCACGTCATGCGCGCGGAGGTGCCCGGCCCGACCGTCGGCAAGCTGGTCACGAAGCTGCGCGCCTCGGCGCGGATTCTCTACGGCATCTACTGCGTGATGAGCCTGACGCAGATCCTGCTGCTGTTCGTGGGCGGCATGCCGCTGTATGACAGCATTGTGACGACCTTTGCCACCGCCGGTACCGGCGGCTACAGCGTGCTCAACGCGAGCATCGAGGGCTATCATAGCCTCTATTCGGAAATGGTGATCGGCGTATTCATGCTGCTGTTCGGCATGAACTTCAACCTCTATTATCTGATCCTGATCCGGCAGGGGAAGCAGGCGCTCAAAAGCAAGGAGATGCACTGCTATCTGGCGATCGTCGCGGTCTCCGTCGTGGTGACGGGCGTGAGCCTGCTGAATAAGTATACCGTGGGCGACGCGTTTCGCTACGCCTTCTTTCAGGTTTCCTCGATCATCACGACGACCGGCTTTTCGACCGCGGATTTCAACACCTGGCCGACCGTTGCGCGCTTTGTGCTGGTGATGCTGATGTTCATCGGCGCCTGCGCGGGCTCGACGGGCGGCGGCGTCAAGGTCTCGCGCGTCATGATTCTGTTCAAAAGCGCCATGCGGGAAATCCGCAAGGCGATCAATCCGCGCAGCGTGGAAACCGTCAAGCTGGACCGGCGGAAGGTCGACGATACGGTCGTGCACAGCGTGGTCGTGTTTTTTGCGATGTATATGCTGGTCACGGCGGCCTCAATGCTGATCGTTGCCATCGACGGGCGCGATTCCGTCACCACGGCAACGTCGGTCATCGCCTGCATCGGCAACGTCGGCCCCGGTCTCGGCATGGTCGGCCCCGCGGGAAACTATGCGGATTTCTCCGTGCTCAGCAAGCTCGTGCTCTGCTTCGATATGCTCGCCGGACGCCTGGAGCTGATCCCGATGCTGATCCTCTTCACCCCGTCCACCTGGTCCAGGAAATAAGATCAGAAAAGAATCAGAGAATAAGAATCAGAACGAAAAGAATAAGAATCAGAACGAAAAAACGCCCCTTTTCAGGGGCGTTTTTTGTGTGTCTGTTTTCTGCCCGTTCAGCGGCCGAGCAGTGCTTCGAGCAGGTCCGGGCGGCGGGTGGTGATGTTGTCCGGCGCGGTGTCGAGGATGCGCAGCATATCCGGCAGGTTGTTGAGCGTCCAGAAGGAGGCCTGCAGGCCGTGCCGGTGCAGCGCCGCGACTTCGGCCGCGTTCGCGCCGCCGTGGTTCGCATTGAGCCCGAGCGCGCCGGTAAGTTTGAGCAGGCCGATCAGCGCGGCAATGCCCGCGCGGGTGCGCATATTGGAGAAATTCAGGTAGTACGGAATCTCGGAATTCCGCCGCACGGTGCGCGCCCAGAGCATGGAAACGCCGGTATAGAAGACGCGTTCAAACAGGCCGGCTTCCTTGACAAGCTTGTCAACGGCGGGCAGGTTGGCTGTGGATTTCAGATCGAGATTGATGCGGCAGTCCGCGCTTTCCGCGACGATTGCCAGCGCATCGGCGAGCAGCGCGCCTTCGTCTGCGCCCGGATGCAGGGCGTGGATAATCACGGGGGTGCCGTCCGGCCGGAAGGAAACGTCAAATTCCACAATCTGCGCGCCGTGCTCAACGGCGGTGCGGATGGAGTCCAGGCTGTTGTCCTGCGTACCGAGCGCGCCGGCGTGATAGGTCACCGTGAGCGCGGGCGGCAGCTTCTGCAGCGTGCCGTCTGCGGCGAGCTTCTGTTTTGCGGCCGCCAGCGTGACGGCCTCCTGCGCGTTTTTCTCCATAAGGATCCCTCCGGTCGGCAAAGATGAATTCGCCTATATTTAACCACATTTTCAGCGGGAAGTCAACCGACAAAAAAATCAGACGCGCCGCCGAAAATTTACAATATGTTAACGGATTTTCGCGCGGAATCATATAAAATAAAAGTGTGTATATATCTATGCAGCTATGCTGAAAAGGGGGGCTTGCTGTGCTCGGCTATGTCAGGGCGTTCAAGCCCGAGCTGAAGCTGCGGGATTATGAGCTTTATCGCGGCGTTTACTGCTCGCTGTGCAAGGCGCTCGGCCGCCGGTATACGCCGCTCGCACAGCTGTTTCTCAGCTATGATTTCGCGCTTGCCGCGCTCGTGCGTCTGGCGGCTGCGGAGAGCGGCTGCAGCTTTGCGCAGTCGCGCTGCCCCTACCGTCCGGCGAAAAAATGCCTGAAATGCGAGGCGACCGGCGTCTTCAACGCCTGCGCAGACGCCTTGATCATAACGGTGTATTACAAAGTGATCGACGATCTGCATGATCCCGGCTTCCTTTCCCGGCTGGCTGCCGCGCTGCTGTTTCCGCTTGTCAGCCTGATGCACCGCAGGGCGGCGAAGGCCGCGCCCGCAGCCGAACGCGCCGTGGCCGAAGCGATGCGGCGGCAGCGGGAGGCGGAGCAGGCGCCGCAGACCGGTATCGACGCGGCGGCGGATGCAAGCGCGCAGGCGCTGGGAACGCTGTTTTCCCTTGACGCCCCGGTGGAAAAGCAGGCGGCGCTGCGCGATCTCGGCTACATGATCGGGCGCTTTGTCTATATCCTCGACGCCGCCGACGATCTGGAGCGGGACCTGAAAAAAGGCGGATTCAATCCGCTGGCGGATGCGCAGATCGATACGCCGCAGGCGCGCCGGGCCTTTGCCGCTCGCGTGCGCGGGATGCTGAATCTGACGCAGCATGCAGCGCTCGAAGCGTTGGACGCCCTGCAGGCGCCCCGGTTCGGCGAACTGCTGGAGAATATTGTATCTGACGGACTGGATCAAAGCGCCGCCCGGGTGCTGGCAAAGTATGAAGGCGGCGCGCAGAAACCCAAACGATTTACCGTGGAGTGAAAGAGAATGAGAGATCCGTATGAAATCCTCGGCGTGCCGCGCAATGCGACAGAGGAACAAATCAACGCAGCCTACCGCGAAAAAGCGCGCGCGCTGCAGGATATGGGCGCAGACGATGGGCAGCTCGAGGAGCTGAACAACGCCTATGATTCCGTGATTATGCAGCGGGCAAGCGGCGGCTATACCTATGCCGGGTCCTACGGCAGCACGGATTATGCGGATATCCGCGACAAGATCCGCGCCGGCCGGCTGGAGGATGCGCAGATCCTGCTCGACGGCATCCCCGATGCGCAGCGGGATGCGGAATGGTTTTACCTCAAGGGCACCGTGCAGCAGAAGCGCGGCTGGCTGGAGGAAGCGGCGAATAATTTTGCCCGCGCCGCCGAAATGGATCCTGGCAACAAAACCTATCAGGCTGCATACAAGCAGGTGAATCAGGCCCGCAGCGGCGGTTACCGCACGGAACGCCGTGCCGGCCGCGACAGCGGCTGCTCCGCCTGCGACATCTGCTCCGGTCTGCTCTGCGCCGATTGCTGCTGCGAATGCATGGGCGGCGATCTGATTCCCTGCTGCTGAGCCGGAGGAGGATGCACTGTGAAGCAAAGCTCGAAATGCGCGCTCGGCGGCATCATCGCAGCGCTGTCGGCGGCGCTGATGATTCTGGTTGCGGTGATCCCGTTTCTGACCTATTCGCTGCCGGCTGTTGCGGGAGCGCTTATCATTTTTATCGTGATCGAGATCGATAAGAAATGGGCGTTCGGCGTCTATGCTGTGGTTTCCATCCTTGCCCTGCTGCTGGTGCCGGATAAAGAGGTGGCCGTGATGTATGTGGCCTTCTTCGGCTATTATCCGATCCTGAAAGCCGCTGCCGAGGCAAAATGCGGCGCCGTGCTTGCGTGGGTCATCAAAATCGCCGTGTTCCTGGCCTCCATGGTGCTGGCCTATGTGCTGATGATCAACCTCATGGGCGTGACGATTGATGAAATGGATTCCTTCGGCGTCTGGGCGGTGCCGCTGCTGCTGGGCATCGGCACGGTGGCGTTCGTGCTGTATGACATCGTGCTCACAAAGATCGTAACGCTCTATCTGATGAAATTCAGAAAGCATTTTCGTCGTTATTTCAAATAATATTCAGGAAATCGGGAGGAGATCGGAATGAAGGAAACCGTCAGAATCGGCGTCATCGGGCTGGGCGGCCGCGGCCGCGGCATGCTCGGCGAGCTGCTCGGCTGTGAAGGCGTGATCGTGCCGGCCGTGTGCGACAAATATGAGGACCGCGCAAAAGAAGGCGCCGCGATCGTGCTGGAAAAGACCGGCCGGACGGCGGACGTTTATCTGGATCATCACGCGCTGCTGGCGCGGGAGGATCTGGACGCCGTGATGTGCCCGACCACCTGGATCACCCATGCGCGCATCGCCGTGGACGCGATGCGGGCGGGCAAGCATGTGGCCATCGAGGTCGGCGGTGCTGCGAGCATTGAGGAATGCTGGCAGATGGTGCGCGCGAGCGAGGAAACCGGCAAATTCTGCATGCTGCTCGAAAACTGCTGCTACGACCGCAACGAAATGGCCATTTTCAATATGGTCAAGCAGGGCGTGTTCGGCGAGATCATCCACATGCAGGGCGGCTATCAGCATGACCTGCGGGATGAAATCTGCCTCGGGCGCGAAAACCGCCACGGGCGGCTTTATAATTTCCAGCATCGCAACGGCGAACTCTATCCGACCCATCAGCTCGGCCCGATTTCCAAGGTGCTGGGCATCAACCGCGGCAACCGCTATATTGCGCTTTCCGCGATGGCGTCCAAATCCCGCGGTCTGAACGAATGGGCGCGCAAGCACATGGGCGAAAACTATGATCTGGCGGATTACGCCTTCAACGAGGGCGACGTGGTGACCACGATGCTCCGCTGCGCCAACGGCGAAACAGTGGTGCTCACCCACGACTGCAGCCTGCCGCGGCCCTATTCCCGCGGCTACCGCGTGCAGGGCACGAAGGGGCTTTATATGGAGGACGGCAATGCGATCTTCCTCGAGGGCGTGACGAAGGACGACCCGAAGAACTGGATGCACAGCTGGGAGAAATTTGACGCTTACCGCGATGCATATGAGCATCCGCTCTGGAAAAAATACAGAATTGACGGCGTGCACGGCGGCCACGGCGGCATGGATTATCTGGTCCTCAGCGCGTTTGTGGAAAGCCTGCGCCTGGAGGCGACCCCGCCGATCGACGTCTATGATACGGCGGCCTGGATGGCGGTAACGGCCCTTTCGGAGCAGTCGATCGCCATCGGCGGCGCGCCCGTGCCGTTCCCGGATTTCACCAACGGCATGTGGATCGACCGCGCGCCCTATCGCCGCGGCGTCTTCTGCCTGGAGGACGTGTGCAACGAGTTTTTTGAGAAGGAGAGCTGAGCATGGCGTATTATATCGGCGTGGACGGCGGCGGCACGAAAACCGCCTTTGCCCTGTTTGACGAAACCGAAGCGATGCTCGCGAGCGTCACCGGTCCGGGCAGCAACCATGAGAATCTGGATACCGGTTTCGACGGCGCGGCGGAGATCCTGATGGAGGGCATCGGCGCCCTGTGCGAAACGGCGGGGATCGCCCTTGCGGACGTGGATTTTACGCTGATGGGCCTTGCCGGGATCGATCATCCCTTTCAGCACGACGCGCTGTGCGCGCGGCTGCGCGAAAAGGACCTGACGCGTTTTGAAATTTACAACGACGGTTTCATTGTCGTCAAGGCCGGCGCAAGCGGCAAGGCGGCCATCGGCTTCAACTGCGGCACCGGCGTGTGCTGCAACGGTATCGGCGACGACGGCACGATGCTCCAGCGCGGCGGGCTCGGCGATTTCACCGGCGACTGCTCGGGCGGCGAGAATCTCTGCGTCGCCGTGGTGCGCATGATCTATGACGAGCTCTTCCTCGGGCTGGAAAAAACGAAGCTGACCGCGCTGGTCGGCGACGCTTACGGCTTTTCCGCGCGGGAGGACTATCTGACGCTGATTGCGCGGCTGGAGGGCCCGGAGGCCGCCGGCACTGCGCGCGATCTGGTCGGCTTCTTCTTTGAAGCGGCCAAGCAGGGCGACAGCCCGGCGCTGGCCTATTGCGCACGCATGGCGGAGCGCGGCGCGCAGCTGATTGCGGCGCTGACCCGCGAGCTGCGGTTTGAATCCTCGCCGATCGAGGTCGTGCTCTCCGGGTCGATCAACGTCAAGCTCGAAAACGACGCCTATCTGGAAATGCTGCAGGAAAAGGCCTGCGCGTTCAGCGGGAGGGAGTTGCGATTCATCAAGCTCACCGCGATGCCCGTCACCGGCTGTGTGCGCTGGATCAAGCAGGAGTTCTGCGGCGCGTGAGCCTGCATTGGCAAGGAGAAACCCATGATTACAGACGCTTTTGACAATCTGACGCCCGCAAAGATCCAAGTGAAGAGAAACCCGGACGCCGTGAAGGTCGACGTGCTGATCCAGACGTTCTCGCATGTGATCGCGGAGTATGTGACCGCGCACTACGCGTGCGAACAGGTCGGGGAGCTGCACGCGGCGCACGGGGCGACCCCGGTGTATCGCTTTGCGCACAACGGCAGGAACTACGGCTTTCTGCGCACCTGGGTCGGCGCGCCCGCCTGCGTCGGAACGATCGAAGAAGCGCGGGCGGTGCTGGACTTTGAGAAGGTCGTCCATTTCGGCGGCGCGGGCTGCCTGGATAAGGAGATCGCCCGCGGGAAAGTCATGGTCCCGACGGAAGCCTACAGGGACGAAGGAACGTCCTATCACTATGCGCCGGCTGCCGATTATATCCGGATTCCGAATGCGGCGGCGGTCGCGGCGTTCATGGAAGCGCGTCGGATCCCGTTCGTTGCGGGGAAAACCTGGACGACGGATGCGTTCTATCGCGAAACCTGCGGCAACTTTGAAAAACGCAAGGCGGAAGGCTGCATTTCGGTTGAAATGGAAGGCGCAGCCGTGCAGGCCATGTGCGATTTCAGAGGTCTGGATGTCTATATGTTTTTCACCGGCGGCGATCTGCTCGACGCGCCGGAATGGACAAATCGCACGGTTGAAGGGCAGATCCGGCATACGCAGCACGACGCCGTACATTTTGAAATCGCCCTCGCGCTCGCGGACTACGCGGCAGCGCTGTGACCGGCGAAGGGACACATAAGAAAGCAGGAGCGGATCGCATGGCGTTTCAGATCATCCGGGCAACCGAAACCTGGCAGCAGGCCGGCGCCTATTATGTGCGCATTCAGGGCATGGCCAGACAGCACGGCATTTCCCTGCGGCGTGAATTCGATGACCACGACACTCCGGAAACAAAGTACATTGTGCTGTGCGACGGCGACTTTCCCGTCGCCACCTGCCGGCTCTATCCGCTGGAGGCCGGCAAAGCCATGATCGGCCGCGTGGTCGTGCTGCCCGAATACCGGGGCAGGGGCCTCGGCAGGCGCGTCGTGGAGGAAGCGGAGACCTGGCTGCGCGAGACCGGCTGCGTGCGCGCGGTGGTGGAGAGCCGGGACGTCGCGGTCGGCTTTTATCGGAAGCTCGGCTATGCGGTCGCCGATCCCGCCGTGATCCACGGCGACACCTTTGACTGCATCCGCATGGAAAAAGCGCTCGGATCGGCGCTTGCGAAGGAGTGATTACATGAAAAAAACCATCTGCGTTCTTCTTCTGCTCTGCATCGTGTTGACGGCTGCGGGCTGCGCGCAGGCCTGCAAGACGGAGAACGCAAAGATCGATCTGGGCGAAAGCGCACTGTATTCGGTCGAGGATCGGCAGGCGGCCGTGGATTATATCGTCAACCGGCTGTTCAAAAATAACGTCGTGAAGGAATTATACGCCGTGCGTTATGCAGGCGACGACCGTTCGCAGGAGGAGCAGGCGTATTATGTCGACGCCGAACAGCTGGCGTTCGACGAGATCATTGTGTTCCTGACCGATTTCAGAAGCGCGCGCGGCGTGAAAGCCGGCAGCCTGAATCCGAACGAGAACTACACGGACTATGCCTATATCCTCGGCCGGGAAACCGGCGGCGACTGGGAGTTTGTCACCGGCGGCTACGGCTGATCCCGCCCGCGGAAGGAGAGAGAAGAATGGAAAAAGCAAAGCTTGAAGGCTTTATCCGCAAACAGAAAGTCGCGTTCATCTGTTCCGTTGACGAGAACGGCTTTCCCGCTGTCAAAGCCATGCTCCGGCCCAGAAAACAGGCGGGGCTCCGGGAATTCTGGTTTTCCACCAACACCTCGTCCATGCGCGTGCAGCAGTATCGTGAGAACCCGAAGGCCAGCATCTACTTTTATCACAAAGGGCTTGTGAAATATGTCGGCGTTCTGCTGACCGGGACGATGGAAGTGCTGACCGATCAGGAAACAAAAGCCATGATCTGGAGAAAAGGGGACACGATGTTTTATAAGGGCGGCGTGACTGATCCGGATTACTGCGTGCTGAAATTCACCGCGCAGACCGGCCGCTATTACTGTGATCTGCAAACGGAGAGCTTTGGAATCTAGCTTTCCGTATAAGAACGAAACAACATAAACGAAAAAATGAAAAAAGAAAGGAAGTCTTATTATGTGGAAACTCTTATTGGTATTCGGTATGCCGCTGGCCTATCCTTTTCTGATTGCCTACGGGATCATCATGAATATCTTCGGGCCGCTCGGTCTGCCCGATATCCTCGGACTGATGACGAATATGTAAGGAAATAGCCTTTTGATCGGAGAATCAAATTGAAACAGGAGGAAACGAAAAATGAAAGAGATCACCGTGGCGGTCATCGGTTCCGGCAGCACCTACTGCCCCGAGCTGGTGGACGGCTTTCTGAAAGCAAAGGACAGCCTGAAGCTGAAAAAGATTTCCTTTATGGATATCGACGAACGCAAGCGCACGATCGTGGGCAATCTCTGCCTGCGGATGCTCAAGCACGCGAACTGCGACTGTGAGACCGTGTTTACGGATGATCTGGATACGGCGCTGCAGGGTGCGGATTTCGTCGTCACGCAGATCCGCGTGGGCATGCTGCCCTGCCGGCATCTGGATGAGAGCATCCCCGCAAAATATGACCTGATCGGGCAGGAGACCACCGGCATCGGCGGGTTCTTCAAGGCGCAGCGCACGATTCCGGTGATCAAGCACATCTGCGACCGCATCGAAGCGATCTGCCCGGACGCCTGGCTGATCAATTTCACCAATCCCTCCGGCATCATCACGGAATTCATTCTCAATCACACAAACGTCAAAAACATCGGCCTGTGCAACGTGCCGATCGATATGCTCGACGACATGAAAGAAATCGTCGGGCAGGATGCGCAGATCACCTACGTCGGGCTGAATCACCTGAGCTGGATCACCTCCGTGAAAAAGGACGGCGAGGAGCTGCTGCCCGGGCTGATCGAATCCGGCTTTTCGCCCAAGGTGATGGCGAATATCAAGGACGACGGCTTCTCGATGGATTGCCTGCGCACGATTCAGGCGATCCCGTCCTCCTATCTGCAATATTATTACTGCCGCGAGGCAAAGCTGGCCCATCAGCGCGAGAATGAAAAGACCCGCGCCGAGGTCTGCATGGAGATCGAGGAGCAGCTGCTCGAAATGTATCAGGACGAAAACGTCGTGACCAAGCCGGCGCTGCTCGACAAGCGCGGCGGGCACAAGTATTCGCTCGCGGCCGTGTCGCTGATCGATTCCATCGCCAACGACAAGCGCGACGTGCATGTGGTCAACATCAAAAACAACGGCACGCTGCCGTTCTTGGCGGATGACGATATCTGCGAGATCGCGGCGGTCATCGGCGCGGACGGCGCGCATCCCGTGCCCGTGACGGAGCACATCAACGACCATATCATCGGCCTGATGCGCGTGGTGAAATGCTATGAAAAATATGCCGTCAAGGCGGCAATCAGCGGCAGCGACGCCGACGCGCTCAAGGGTCTGTCGGTGCATCCGCTGGTCGGCGACTGGGAGAAGGCGTCCGCGTGCTTCAACGAGCTGAAGGAAGCGCACAAAGCCTATCTGCCGCAGTATTTCAAAAACTGAACGCACGCAGGCCGGCAGTTCCACACCTGCCGGCCTGCATATCTCCTGCGACAGCGGCAAAAGCATCCTGCCGGACCGGCGCGAACCCGGGTCGGGCAACCGGCAGCAGGGGAGCGCCCCGCCCGAAAAAGCGCGAAAGAAAATCACGCCGGAACCGCAAAACCCCCTTGACATTTTCAGAATTCCTGCTAAAATAGAGATACGCTTTGCGGGATTCGTTTCATGGCAGCGCACCGGCTTCCCAAGCTGATGTAGGGGCTTTGAGAACTTGCAGGCGTGTCAAGGGGTTTCGGCATTCCCCGGCGGCGTTTTTTCAAAAATGTCAGTCTATTTGTAACACTATAATAAATATTTGCGGGGTTGGTATATCGGAATTACGGCGGCTTCCCAAGCCTCAAAGGCGGGTTCGACTCCCGTACCCCGCTCCAAAAAACACAGAAAAACCCGTGCAGATCGCGCGGGTTTTTCTTGTGAAAGACTATGTTTGGGCGAGCTCATTTCAACATTTAGGTTGAGGGATACCAGTGATTCGCGAATGCAGTCAAGAATTTCTCAACGGTTTCGATGAATACATCCTTGGGTACCGTTTCACCGCCCAGTTGATAGGTGAAATCGACTTCATCATCCTGGTTGTTCCACGAGATTTCCATGCAATCGCCAACGAACTGGAAATACACATCCGCAAGGATGCCGCCGTTGCTGTGCGGGTGCCATCTGTGCCGATCATTCCATTCATCAAGTTTATCATAATATGCGTCAAACACAGCGTCATCTTCTGAATCAAATTCTCTGGCAGCGATGTCTTTTATTGCGGCGTATGTGCCTTCGGCTTCGACCGGGTAAGGATCGTCAACTGCATTCTCGATTAGATTTCTCAACCAGATTGCGATATCCGTCAAATCCCATTTTGTCGTTAAAAACATACCGTTGCGTTTGAATTCAAGAATATTCTTGCCCTTGACGAACATCGAAATTTCGGTTTGCTTATCGTCATCAAAGAAACAGTATTTGATTGCAAACTCGTTTTTATCTCCGGCAATCATCTTTTCACCGCCCTGTTTGTATCGATTCGCTTTAATCAACAAGAGGCGATCACCTATTTTCTGAATCGCCAATCAACTCAGCTTCTGCATATTCAATGCTTCCGGCAATGTTATAAGTCTTGCATTCTTCAGGGAATTTTGCCATCAGAGATTTGTAACACGCAATCAATTCCCGGCTTTGGGTTTTTGCGGCAAGGTCGTCGATTATCTCGCTGATCCAAGAATATTCATCGGCTGTGCAATCTGTCTGCAAGAATTCAATTGTTGAGGAAATATCTTCGGAGAGGATTTCTATTTCTTTCTTCCAGCAATGCTTTATACCGTCTGCCCATTCATCGTGGCACTCAATACGTTCTTGTATTACTTTTCTAAATTCTTCTTTTCTCATTTCTTTTTTCTACCTTTCTTAGAATATCAATCAAGGGGCGGTTCCTTGATTGACACGGTATTTCGCTCGCTAGAACAATTATAACTGAAATGAAACGATTTGCCAACCCTTTTTCTGAATGCAATCAAGAATCACCCATCAAAACCCCACGAAGCACGCTGCTGTTCCGGCAACGTGCTTCGCTTTTTATGGTCTTACTGCAAACTGTTTGCGACGGCCTTTTCCGCGGCGCGGATCCTGCGATCCCACCGGCCGATGAAAGGATCGATCCGCAGTTGCTTTTGCGTGACGCTCTTGCGCGGTATGGTCTGTTGTGGTATAATTATGAAAAAGCGGTTTTGTCAATCAGGGGAACGTTCCTTGATTGACACGGTATAGAATTAAAAAGGCAACCTGCATCCTGACTTCGGAGGAATCGCTATGGTAAAATACAATTGGAATTATGATTATTCGCAGACACTGTGGATGAAGCTGTTTCTGGCGCAACCGGATTTCAAGAACAACCGCTCCAATGTTTTCATCACCTTTGAGCAGGCGCTTGAGATTATTAAAGCAATTGACAGTCT
>JAFRQQ010000013.1 GCA_017428525.1 Clostridia bacterium
AAGTATGCCATGTGCGGCTTTTCCTTTTTCTGAACAATTTCTGCTCCCGCAAAACTGTCCCATCGAAAAGAGATGCAATTTGCGTGCAATTGCGGATTTCTTCGGCGCAGGGATACTTGACGTATCTCAAGCCGAATAATCAGCAAGTGTGCGTGAAAGGCGCTCTTTTCGACAACACTGGGTTACGAAACTCTGCCGAAAGCGCACCGCCCGCAGGTCTCCCCGCAGGCGGTGTGATTGTTTTCATCAGGTTCCGGTCGCTTCCCCGAACAGCAGAATGCGAAAGGCGGCGGCCAGACGCGCGAAGAACTCCCGGATCGCCGCCGTCACCCGCTGCAGGAACGTCGGCTCCTCCGCGGGCGGTTCCGGCTCCGGGGTCGACCCGTCGGGCACGGTCACGCTGCAGCGCACGGTCAGAAGACCCGTCCCGCTTGCCGGGAAGACGGTGAGCGTGAAATCCTCGGGCGCGAGCGGCGCGCCGTTGACGGTCACGGCCACCGGATCGGGCAGCGCCAGATCGGCGGGAAACTCCAGATAGAGCGTGAGCTCATAGGTCTCTCCCGCGCGGAACCGGCCGGTAAACGGCTGCCCGCCGCGCAAGGCGGACAGCGCGCTGCCGTTTGCCTGCGGCGCATAGGAAAAGCCCGCCGGCGGGGTGAAAACGGCTTTGTCATCCGCCGCCGTCAGCCCCTCCAGCTCGTTGGTTACCGTCAGCGCGATCGCCGCGTCCGCCGCGTGCGCAATGGGCACGCAGGTCAGCAGCAGGATCAGCGCGAGGGCAAGGATCCGTTTCATTCGGCGCTCTCCTCCGGCGCGTCCTCAACCGGCGGTTCCTCGACCGGCGCGTCCTCTGTGGGCGCGTCTTCGGTCGGAACATCGTCTGCGGATGCGTCCGTCTGCGCCGAATTGAAGAATTCGCGCGCCTTGTCAAAGGCCGTTTCCTTCCAGGCTTCCATTTTCACGCCGATTTCGGTTTCGTTCAGGTTCAGCACCGTGCCGTCCTGCTTCTCGATTTCGATTTCGCAATCCAGACCGAAGGTGATCAGCGCCGTGGTCAGCACCGCGAAGGGCGCGGCGGTCAGGCCGATGACCGCGCCGAGAATGCCGGTATTCAGCGAGAGATTCAGCAGCGTTTCGCCCTTGCGTTTGAGCAGCACGCGCGAGGCGCTGCCGTCCTTGACGAGGGTCTTGATCGCTTCAACGATCTGCTCCGCCTGCTGTTTGATATAGTTTTCGTCCATGATGCAAACCTCCTTATTTAATAATACCTAATTCTTATGCGCCGGACCGTCGCTCAGCGTTTCAGCCCGTCGATCATTTCAAAGAGCGTGTCATAGAATTGGTGCGTCGGCTCCGCAGCGGCCTGCAGACCGATCACCGTGCCGTGGTCGCCGGAACGCGTGGGGGCCACATACCAGACGCCCGTTTCGAGCGCGGACCCGTCTTCGGGCAGATCGGCATGCGGATCGCCGGTCGGATACTGCGCGGAGACCACGCTGACCAGGCCGTCGTTTTCCTGCCAGCTTTCGTCGATCACGATGCCGCCCGGCGTTGTGCCGGTGTAGGTGCCCATCGCGAGGGCCGTTGGCATCAGCACGGGAAGCGTGCCGGTCAGCGGCACCTGCCCGCCCAGCAGCGCGCCCTTGCGGGTGGTGGTGTAGGCATAGGAGAAATAGTAGATTCCCTTTGCCGTGCCGATGCGCGCATTCAGCGCCGCCGCGCCGTCCGGCGAAAGATCATAGGCGACGTTGTCGTTGCCGGAGGACGTGACGATGTCATAGGCCTCCTGCAGTGAAACGGGACCGGTAATGCCGAATTGATCGAGCATGAAATCATAGGTCTCATCCACGGGCGCGGCAAGACCCCCGACGGCATAAACGACAGACGCAAGCAGCTCCGTGGCGCTGCCGAGCGTGAGCAGGCCGCCGGCCTCGTCGAGAATGCAGGTCAGGGAGGAGCCGTTGTGCGGCGCGCAAAGCGCGGTCACGCTGCAGACCCAATCGGCCTTGCCGCCCGTAAAGAGCGGCGAGGTTTCCTTGCCGGTCGTCTGCTGCTCAGCCGCGTCGCCGTGTGCGAGCAGCGCCGCGAGCAGGCGCACGGTCGCGCCGCCGAAGCTGTGGCCGACCAGATTGATTTTCACGCGCTGGCCGCCGTTGATTCTCTCGCCCCACTGCGGCACGCGCGCTTCGGTATAAGTGCGGCCGAAGCGGGCGTGATTGTGCGTCTTTGCGTGCGCCGCGCCGTAATCGACCGTGGTGCCGGTCAGCTGGGCATAAAGCTCGCAGGCGCGGTCCCAGGCGCTGGAAAAGGGGCCGACCGTCGCCTCCGTGACCGTGTAGCCCTCCTGCGTCAGGTACTCTGCAAGGCTGCCGGTGCCGGCGCCCCAATAGGGCAGCTTCGCGTTGATGCCGACGCCGTCACCCCAGCCGCCCATGCCGGAGACGAGCACATAGGGATATTGCACCTTCCCGCCGTTGAGCGCCCACCAGGCCTCGCGCACGCCGCCGAAATACACCGGCACGGCAATCGCCGCGATCACGAGCGCGGCCGCGAGCACTGCCGCGATCACCCGGCGAATCCGTTTGCCTTTGCCCGGCGCGGGCGTTTGCGCCTGCAGGGGCGGCACGGGGGAAGCTTCCGGCGGTTCCGGCTCCTGCGCCGTAAAGTCTGCATCTTCTTCGAGATAATCTTCCGCAGCTTCCTGCGCTGCTTCATCAACAGATTCTTCCGCGAGCGGCGCTTCTGCCGATGTTTCCGGCGTTTCTTCTTCCGGCGTCTCCTTGAGCAGCGCGTCCGTGGAAACGCCGAACAGGGCGCTCATGGCAAGCACCTTGTCGAGATCCGGCATCACGCCGCCGCTCTCCCATTTGGAAACGGACTGGCGGGAAACGCCGAGCTGCTCCGCAAGCGCCTCCTGCGAAAGGCCGGCCTGTTTTCTGTATTGCGCGATGCGCGCACCGATTGTCACACGTCTCATCCTTTCTGCGTTCGGATTCGATTGCATTCTATCGCTTTTTCCCCTCAAACGCAACCAACGCCGCTTGACATCCCCGTTTTTTTCGCCCGGCGCCGCCTGTACCGGCGCGTCAAGCGGAAAGCCGCCCTGCGCGGCAGAGCGGCTTGCATCCCGTGCAGACCGCCAACCCGACGTTACATCAGCGCAACGCTCATGGCCAGCAGGATCTGCGCGGGGTAATAGGTGGAAAGTTCAACTGTCACAAACGCGTTCTTGCGCTTGACCGGTGTAAAGTAGACGATACCCAGGCAGGTGTCGCTCAGGATAAACAGGAGCGAACCGACGAAGGCCGCGAGCGCCGCGGGCGAAATCTCTTTGATGACCGCGTATCCCGTGATCGCCACTTTGAAAACCAGCAGCGCGTAGTAGACGCACAGCAGCGGCAGGAGCTTGCCGTCCACCTTCATATGGAAGGCTTTGATGATGATATAGGCCGCCGCGCCGCCGGCCACGCCGAACGCTACGGTCACGAGGTGGAACGGGAATTCATGCAGGAACGCAACAATATAGAAGATATGACCGATCAGAAAATAGAAGGTGCCGATCGGGATGAGCTTGCTGCGGAATTTCGGCGCGATCTCCTTGATGCCGAGCAGCACGTCGCCGCAGAAGCCGAACATCAGCGCAAAGCAGACCAGGCAGAAATACAGCGTATTCTTCGGGCTGGCCGTGTAGCCGACGATCGCCACGGCGATGAAGCCGAAGCTGGCCATGAATTTGCAGACCATGCCCTCAAACGAGCGGTTTTTCCTGCGAAACAGCACGCAGGCCACCGCAAAGGCAACGGTCACAGCCGCCAACACATAACACAACGGCGTCATTGATTTTCTCCTCTCTTCTCCGCGGCCGGTCGCGTCTGCGCCCAGCGTCCCGCGGAAACAAACCCCATTTTTTCATAAAACGGCAGCAGGCCGTCGTTGCGGCAGAACAGATACGCCGCGCGCCCCTGCGCATCCTGCGCCAGGTGCGTGACCAGCCGCGATGCATAGCCGCGCCCGCGCGAAGCAGGATCGGTCACGACCGCGCCGAGCAGCAGACTCTTTTCCCCGATGAACAGCCGGAACGCGCAGGCGTCCAGCTGCGTATGCGCAAACACCGCGTAGGACGCCGTGCCGTGCTGCAGCCGCGCGCCGACGTCGGCGGCAAAGGCTTCAAACGAACCGGCGGGAAACTGCGCCGCGCAGAGCAGCGCGTGGATCGCCCGCAGGTCATAGTCCGTGCGGATTTCCGGGTCCGGCGGCACGGGTCCGCCGCGATAAACAACCATGTAAGAGCCGTCCGTTTCCGGCAGTCCCAGCGCCGCGAGCATTTCTGCGTCGGCCAGCAGCGTTTCATAGCCGACCGACTGCACAAAGAGCCGCAGCTCCTCATAATCCGTCTGCGCCGTGCAGCAGAGCGTCATCGCGCCGTCGAGCCGGCTGACCGCCGCCGTCGGCGTTCCCTCCACGGTCTGCACCCAGAACTGCAGGAACGGGCGATTCGCGCCGTAGGCGGCAAACAGCGCCGTGATGCGCGCGGCAAACGGATCGGCGGGCAGAAAGGCCAGCGCCGCCTGCGATTCGCAAAGCGTCAGCATCCGGCCAGCTCCGCCGCCATGGCCGCCGTCAGGCGCGCAACAGCGTCGATATCGCTCTGCTTCATCACGCAGCTGGGCGAATGCAGATAGCGGCAGGGCACGGAAATGGCCAGCGTGCGCACGCCGCCGCGGCTTTTATGGATCGCGCCGGCATTGTTGCCGCCGGCGACCATCGATTTGGTCTGGCAGGGAATCCCCTGCGCCTTTGCAACTTCAAACGCGCGGTCAAACAGCGCGCGGTCATAGAGCGTGCTGCGGTCCATGAAGGACACCACGGCGCCATCGCCGCACACGCACACGCGTTTTTCATCCTGCACGCCGCTGATATCCGCCGCCGTGGTCGTTTCCACCACGATCGCGTAATCCGGCGCGACGGAGAAGGCCGCCGCCTGCGCGCCGCGCAGACCGATCTCCTCCTGCACGCTGAATGAGAACCGGCAGTCATAGGGCAATTCACTGCGGATCATCTGCAGCAGAATCGCGCAGCCGACCCGATCGTCGAGCGCCTTGCCCATGAGCATGCCGTCGCCGAACGCCGTCACTTCACTGCGGAACCAGGCCACATCGCCCGGGCGCACGAGCGCCGCCGCTTCTTCGCGGCCGGACGCGCCGATATCGATATACAGCTGCTCCATCGGCGGAACGATGCCTTCCTCGTCCTCCTTGAGCAGATGGACGGGCTTGACGCCGATCGCGCCGACCGTGCCCTGCGCGCCCACGCAGACCGTGCGGCCGAAGAGCACGCGCGGATCGATGCCGCCCACCGGCGCAAAGCGCAGGAAGCCGTCGCCGTCGATCGAGGTGATGATCAGCCCGACTTCGTCCATATGCGCGTCGAGCAGCACTTTATTCTTTGCGGGCGCAGCGCCCTTTTTGAAAACGATCAGATTGCCGAGCGGGTCGGTCTCCCAGCTGTCCGCATAGCCGCGGATCTGCGCGATGAGATATTCCCGCACCGCCGATTCCCGGCCGGAAACGCCGGGCTGAGCGCCGAGCGCGCGAATGGTGTCAAGCATCTGCGCCGCCCCCTTCCGCGATATACGCCGCCATCAGGCGGGCCGACGCCTCGAGATCCGCCAGATCGGCGATCTCGCAGGCGGTATGCATATTCCGCAGCGGCACGGAGAGCAGCGCTGTGCGCACGCCGCCGCGGGAAACCTGGATGTGGTCGCAGTTTGTGCCGGTGCGCCCGCCCATGACCTCGGGCTGCGCCGCGATCTCTTTTTCTTCCGCAAGCGCGGACAGCCGCCGGCTCATTTCATAATCGAGCGACGGCGCATAGCCGATCATCGTGCCGCCGCCGAGCGCGGCATATTTTTCTTTATCAATGCCCGGGGCAGAAGCAAAGCTGACGTCGCAGGCGATCGCCTGCGCAGGCCGCAGCGTGAACGTCGCCGTCTGCGCGCCGCCGCCGCCGGTTTCCTCCTGCACGGAGAACTGCACGGCCAGCCGCAAGGGATGCGCAACGCCGCGCAGCAGCTGCAGACAGCGCAGAATCACGGCCACGCCCGCGCGGTCGTCGATGGCCGGCGCACAGACGCGGCTGCCGCACAGATGCACATAGTCGCCGTTGAAGGTCACGCGGTCGCCCGGCGAGACAAGCTGCTGCGCCGCCGCCTGGGACAGACCGATATCAATGGCCAGATCGTCGATTTCCGCGCGCTTTTTCTCGTCGCCGCCGCGCAGATGGGGCGGGGTGGAAATGATCACGCCGGGCAGCGCTTCCCGCCCGTGCACGGTCACCTGCGCCGCCGCGAGCACGCGCGCATCCGCGCCGCCGCAGCGGGAGAATTTCAGAAAGCCCTGCGCGTCCACGGCCGTGACAACCAGACCGATCTGGTCGATATGCGCGTCGAGCAGCAGGGTCTCCCCTTCCGCTTCAGCCACGCCCGTCACGCTGCCGAGCGCATCGATCTGCACCGGCATGTCCTTTGCGAGCAGGGACGCCGCGACCGCCGCCGCGCTGCCTTCGCAGCCGGAGACGCCCGGCGCGGCGCACAGCGCCTGCAGCAGCGCATCGATTTCGGGATAGTTGCTCATAGCGTTTCCTTTCCGCTCAAAGCACGGCCGTGCCGCCTACGGGACGGATCTGCAGCACGTGGCAGGCCTTTTCGCCGAAGACGGCGGTCATTTCCGCTTTGAATGCGTCCTGCAGCTCGAGCGGCACAAAGGCCTGGATCGTGCCCGCAAAGCCGCCGCCGTGCACGCGCCACGCGCCCTTGCCCGCGAGCAGCTCCGCGCACAGCGCGAGCGCCACGCTCACCGGCTGGGACGTCGGGGCTTTCGGCGTGAACACATTCTGATTATACATATAAGAAGAATAGCCGCTCTCGATCACGAGCTGCTTGAACGCGTCGAAATCGCCGGCCTTCAGCGCGGCCGCCTGCCGCTCCACGCGCTCATTCTCACGGAAGAAATGCAGTCCGCGCAGCACGGCGCGGTCGCCGGCCGCCTTGCGCACGGCAGGAATCTGCGCCTTGAAGTCCGCCGGCTCCACCTCGCGCAGCACGGATTTGCCGAAGACCTGCGCGGCCGCTTCCATTTCGCGGCGCACGGCGGCGTAATCGTCGGTCAGGTCCGCGTGCGTGCCGCCGGTGTCGACGATGCAAAGCGCGTGGCCGCAGGCGGCGAAATCAAACGGCACCTTTTCGATGAACGGCGCAGCGGGATCGCGGAAATCGATCTCCACAAAGCCGCCCACGGAGCAGGCCATCTGATCCATCAGGCCGCAGGGCTTGCCGAAATAGACGTTTTCGGCGTACTGCGCGATCTGCGCGATCTCCACGGGATCGACCTTGCCGTCGTTATATAAATGGTTGAGCATCGTGCCGATCAGCACCTCGAACGCGGCGGAGGAGGACAGGCCGGAGCCGGAAAGCACGTTGGACGCGGTCGCGGCGTCGAAGCCGCCCACGTTGTAGCCGCGCGCGCGGAAGGCCGCGCACACGCCGCGCACGAGCGAAGCGGAATGCCCGGTTTCATTGTCATGCACGCGCAGGTCGGAAAGCTCCGTCACATCCATGCGGTAGCCCTCGGACTTGATGCGCACGATATTTACATCATTTCTGCCCGCAACGGCGATCGCATCCAGATTGACGCCCGCCGCGAGGACTTTGCCGTGATTGTGGTCGGTGTGGTTGCCGCAGACCTCGGTGCGCCCGGGCGCGGAGAATACGCCGACCGCGCGGCCTGCGCCGTACAGGCGCTCAAAGGTCTCCGCCACGCGCAGATAGCGCGCCTTCTGGGCCTCCACAGCCGCAGGCGAATAGAGCGTCGCGAGCGCGGCGTCGCAGGCGTTGCCCGCAAGTGCAGATTTAAGCTCCGTTGTCAGCATCATTTTTCGGATTCCTTTCTTTTCGGTTTTTATTGTGCTTGTTGATCTGCTCGACCGTGACCCAGACGCCGTTGACCGAAAGCAGCGAGATGCCGCTGATGAAGGCGATCACCGCCAGCGGCACAAGGAAGCCCGGCGAGAGCGGATCAAACAGGTTGCGGCCCACGATGGTGAAGGAAATCAGGCGCGGCAGCAGGCCGAGGATCGAAAGCAACAGATAGTGCCAGAAGCTGAAATTCAGCGAACCGTAGATTTTGGACACGCTGTTGATCGGCACGAAGGGGATCAGCCGCAGCGCGGCGAGCAGCATCGGATTGCCGCTGCCGTCATGCTCCACCAGATCGGCCAGCGTCTCCCACCGGCGCAGGAAGCGCCAGGAATAGCCCGGGCCGAAACGCTTGCCCCAGAAATACTGCGTGGCCAGCAGCATGGAAATGCCCGCAAGGTTCACGGGAATGGCCATATACATCGGCAGCACGACGCCGGTCAGGAAGCAGACGGAGGAAAGCGGATACGGGATGAAGTTCTTGAGCAGGAACACAAACAGGATCACCATCACAAACAGCCAGGGCTGCCGGATCTCCGTGATCCAGGCCTCGAGCCGGATCAGGGATTCGCGCGCCTGGGTGTACCAGCCCCAGAGGTCGTCATACTGCAGCGTAAACAGCAGCACGAAGATGGCCAGCGAGAAGGCCAAAAGCGACAGACCCACAAAGAGCAGTATTTTTTTCGGGTTTCCGTTCTTGCGTTTCTTCATCGGCGCACCTCCCTTCCGCTGTTCGTTCCGCAGATTCATTTTCAACTTTTTATTTTATATTATATTTGCCGCCGGGTCAAGAACTTTATTTCATATTTTTTCCGGATTTTGCATTTCTTTTTTTGATTTGTTGTGTTATAATGTGAACAGTCAAAAATGAAAACGGATCGGAGGCGCGCTTTTATGAAGCTTTGTGTGTTGGACGGCTATGCCGAAAACCCGGGCGATCTGTCCTGGGACTGGCTGCATGCGCTCGGCGACTGCACCGTTTATGACCGCACGCCCGCCGCGGAAATCGCGGCGCGGATCCGCGGCTGCGACATCATTCTCACCAACAAAACGCCGCTCACGGCGCAGACCCTTTCGGCCGAGCCGCAGCTGCGCTACATCGGCCTGCTGAGCACGGGCTTCAACGTCGTGGACTGGGCCTACTGCCGCGATCACGGCATTGCCGTGACCAACATCCCCTCCTACAGCACGCAGGCGGTCGCGCAGCTGGTGTTTGCGCTGATTCTCGAGCATACGAACGCCGTGGCGCTGCACAGCGCGTCGGTCCACAGCGGCGGCTGGGCGGCGAGCGCGGATTTTTCCTATCAGGTCGCGCCGCTCACGGAGCTCAATGGCAAAACGCTCGGCATTTTCGGCTTCGGCAAGATCGGCAAGGCCGTCGCGCGCATTGCGCAGGCCTTCGGCATGCGGGTGCTCGCCTGCACGCATCAACCGGCGGCGACCGACGGCGTAACCTTCGTTGACCGCGACACGATGCTCGCCGAAAGCGACATTGTGACCCTGCACTGTCCGCTCACGCCGGAAACCGAGGGCATGGTCAATGCGGAATTCCTGGCAAAAATGAAGCCGACGGCGCTGCTGATCAACACCTCCCGCGGGCAGGTGATCGACGAGCAGGCGCTCGCGGATGCGCTGAAAACCGGCGTCATTGCCGGCGCGGGGCTGGACGTGATGGCGTCGGAGCCGCCGCGGGCGGACAATCCCCTGACCGGCCTTGCAAACTGCGTCATCACGCCGCACATCGCCTGGGCGGCCTTTGAAACCCGGGCGCGGCTGATGGACATCGCGCAGCGCAATCTGCGCGCCTTCCTCGACGGCACGCCGGAAAACATGGTCTATTGATGCATTGCGCATATGCATTTTAAGAAAGGAAGAATAGAAATGAAACGCTCCCTGCAACACATTCTGGCGCTGCTGCTCTGCGCGGCGCTGCTGCTGACCGCCCTGCCCTTCGGCGCCGCGGCTGCCGACGCACAGCCCGCATCGGAGACAGAAGGCAAGCGCACCGCCTGCGGCGCGGACTGCCCGTATTATCCGACGATCATCGTGCCCGGTCTCGGCCAGTCCAGCACGATCGTGATCGATGAAAACGGCGATCCCGTGCTGGATAAGGACGGCAACAAGGTCTCCTCCTTCCCTGCCTATGTGCAGACCGGCAAGCTCGTGGGCAGGCTCCTGGGCCCGGCGCTGCTTTCCCTGGTGACGCAGCGGGACGTCGGTCTTTCCAAGGCCGGCGCGGACGCGATCGACATCTGCTTCGGGCTGAACGCCTGCGACCTGAACGGCCAGCTCGGCAATCAGGTCATGACCGAGAAATTCCCCTATTCCTATGCGGAATACAGCGAGTATGACCGCGACGTGGTCAATCACCACATCCCGTTTGAGCAGTATCCGACCGATCTGCCGCGCGATCATCTCTATTATTTTGAATACAATTCCTTCGGCAACCACATCGACCTTGCGAATGAGCTCTATGATTTCATTCAGATGGTCAAGGCGCAGACCGGTCACGACAAGGTCAATCTGGTGCCGCTGAGCCAGGGCGCTTCCATCACGAGCGCCATGATCGAATATCATCCGGAAATTGCCGATCAGCTGCACAAGATCCTGTTCGTCGTGCCCGCGCTGGACGGCTCGAAGATCATCGGCGACGTCTTCAACGGCCGGATCACCTTCCTGAATCCGGATTATCTTTACAGCGGCTTCCTTGAGGATATGCGTCTGCTCGACGAGCACACCGCCCGCCTGATCGAGGTGGCCGCGCGTATCCTGCCCGACGAGCTGATCGCGAAGGTGCTTTCCTCCGCCGTGGACGAGCTGGTCGGCGGCGTGATGATCCGCTCCACGAGCATGTGGGCGCTCTGCCCCTCCGCCGACTACCCCTCCGCCGCGGAGAAGTATCTCTCCTCGCCCGAGATGGCGGAAATCCGCAGGCAGACCGACCGCTATTATCAGGTGCAGCTGCACGCGCGCGACAATATTCTCGCTTTGAAAGAAGCCGGCGTGCAGATCTTCGATCTGGCGGAATATGATTTCCCGCTGATCAACGTCGGCGAGAGCTGGAACAAGCAGAACGGCGATTTCATCATTCAGCTTGATTCCACCTCCATGGGCGCGACGTCCGCCAACTGCGGCGAGACGCTGCCGGAGGGCTATGTGCAGCAGAATACGCACTGCACGAATCCCGCCCACAACCACATTTCGCCCGACAACGTGATCGACGCCTCGACCGGTCTGCTGCCGGACACCACCTTCTACTTCAAGAACAACCGCCACGACCTGACGCAGCACAACGACACCATCCTCAAGATCGCCATGAACCTGATCGCGCACGACGATCTGACGGACGTCTTCTCCGACCCGGACTTCCCGCAGTTCCTGCCCGGGCGCAACGTGAGCAAGTTAAAGCCCCTGCTCGCGCAGGCCAAGGAGCTTGACACCACGAAACTCCCGCCCGCGAAAGCGGACGCGCTGAACGACGCGATCGTGCAGGCGCAGGACGTGCTCGCGCACACGGACGGCACGATGGAGGACATCGCCGCCGCCGAGCAGGCGCTGACGGACGCGCTTGTCGCCGTCGGAGAGGCGGAGGTCGAAAAGGAGAAGGATCCGACCTTCCTGCGCAATCTGAGCGAATGGCTGTATCGCAACTTCGGCGCGAACGGCTATTCCGAATTCCCGCGCACGGCGCTGCAGAAGCTGTTCGGCAAGCTGCTCGGGCGCTGACCGCACCCGACAAATCGAATACAGCATAGAAAAACGTCGGCTGTCCGGATCGGGCAGCCGACGTTTTTTACGGAATAAGGATAGAGCGCATGAGGAAGGATCGCGGCATGCAGCCGATGGCTTGTGCGGATTCCGGCGGACGATCGATGATCGTCCCTACGGTTGCACGCCTTTCGCCTTCCGCACTCCGCCTTAATTATTCTTCCTGCTGTTGCGGTCCTGTTCCCGCAGAAGGAGCAGGATGTCGTCCGCGGCCTGCGCGGCCTCGGTGAAGGAATTGTTCTTCCAGTAGCCGGCGGCTGCGCCGAGCAGCAGGAGAAGATAAGAGAGGACCTTTTCCGCCCAGTCCGCCTCCCCTGCCGCCTCCGCGCCGAACAGCCGCAGGCCGACGGCAATCAGCGCCGCAACCAGCAGCGCCAGACGCAGCCAGGTGCCCGCCGTCACTTCCCGCAGCGACAGCAGCGCCATTTGCAGTTTTTTCATAAAGCCTCCTTGAATCGCTCTTCGAGCGTTTTGACCCGCAGCTCGTTGACCGTCATGCGTTCAACGAGATTGTTGTGCTTGTTGACCTTGGTTTCCAGCTGCTGCAGCCGGTAATTCGTCAGACGCTGCGCGGCGAGAATGCCCGCAACGCAGCCGACCGCGGAGCCCAGAAACGAAAACAGCAGATTCCAATCCATGCCGGTTCACCTCCGCAAATCAGATGCCCTGAATCAGCAGCTGACGCAGCGATTCGCCGGCGCAGGAATCGATCGTCAGCACATCGTTGAGCATGCGCATCACATAGAGATTGCCCTTGACGACCATCATCGGATGGGAGTCGTAGTTTTCATCCAGATACGACCGCGTGCCGCCGTGCGCGGAAACGAACAGCATGGCGTCGCGGTTGCCGTCGATCACGTCCATATTATAGCTTTCAAACAGCTGCTGCACCTGCGCGTCCGTCCGGCTGCCGTCGTCGATGAGCACCCACAGGCGCGTGGAGAAATCCAGCAGAGAAACGATAAACAGCGAGGTGGTCAGCTTCCAGTCAAGCCCGCATTCGTTGACGGTCAGACGGCCGTTGTCATCCTTGCAAACCGCGTTCAGCTGCGCCACCTTGACGCCGCCGAGCGTGTCGGCCGCAGCCGCCGGCAGCGTGTAAGCGCTCTGCTGCGCGCTCATCTGCAGCGCCGTCACCGCCGTTTCCAGCGTGCTCAGCCGCGCCGAAAGCGCCGCGAGTTCCGAGGCCGTCTGCGCATTGCAGGTCGCCTCCAGCGCCGTGATCTGCGCACGCACGGACACGATCTCCGTCTCCAGCGCCGCCAGCCGGTCATAGCCGCTCTCGCCCAGCGCTGCGCCGGACGGCATAATCGACGGCAGGAACTCGAGCGTGATGATCGACGTTTTCTTGATCGTGCGTTTGCCGTTTTCGGTCTTCTGCCCTTCCAGCTGCACGCGCAGCCGGCCGGTGGAGGTCAGGCGCTCGGTCAGCGGGCAATACAGCGTGGCGCCGCTGAGATAAACCGGGCCGTCCGAATTTGCCGTCACCGGCTCGGAGCTGAAGCGTCCGCCGAAGGCCAGCGTATCAAAATGCAGGCAGTAGCGCTCGAAGCCCGCCTGCGCGAACGGCCCGAGCGAAACAGCCAGCTGCTCGGCATTGCTCTCGCCGATATAGCCGCGCGCAGAGGCGGTTTCCAATGTGTAATCCGTGCCGACTGTGGCAGTAATTGTAAAAATCATACTGAGTAAAACCCCTTTCCGTGATACTGCGGATCATAATAGTGCCGCAGATAATCCGCCGTCGCCTGCGTGTCGCGGCACTGCAGATACAGCACACGCAGCTCGCACTCGAGCGCATAGATCTTTTTCTGATCGCCCGCAGTGCCGAGATCCCGCAGCCGTTCCCGCCGCCGCGCGATCATCGCGCGCAGCGCATCCGCGGCAGACTGATAGGCATCCCCGAGCTCATACAGCGTCGCGCCCGTCATTCCGATCCGCTCCTTTCAAAATCAAATCTGTTGAAACCTGATAAAAACCGCTGAGCTTGAGCAGCTCCGATGTGCGCAGCGTCACCCGTCCGGCTTCGAGCGATTCGAGCCGATCAGACTGAAAGCCCAGAAGGGACGCCGCCGTTTCGCACGGGATCGCCTCCCGCTCCCGCAAGGTGCGCAGACGCGCGCCGACCGAGGCAGGCAGAAACGCGCGCGCAGAAGAAACCGCCGCCGCCCGCCGCACCGCCAGCGGAACGAGCGCCGTCGTCTGCAGATCGTGCTGATACGCAACGACATACTGCAGCACCTGCTCGAGCCTGCGCAGCGCACGCTGGAGCGTCACGCTGACTGTCGGGCGCGAAACGCCGAGCGCCTGCGCCGTTTCGGAAACAGAAAAGCCGCGATACCAGTGCAGCACCACGGCACGCCGCTCCGGCGCGGTCAGCTCGCGGCGGACCGCCTGATCCACCAGCGCGGAAAGATCCACCGCACGTTTGCGCCAGGCATAGGCCGCCGGCGCTTCGCAGGCAGAGCAGCCGCGTCCGCAGCAGACCCGCTGCGCAGCCTCGATCTCCTCCTTCTGCGGCGGTGTAAACAACATCGCCTGCAATTGCTCGCGATCTTCGTCAACCATGTCATCATCTCCCTGTTTTTTCGACTCGGTACAGTCTCATTTTAGCGAACATTTGTTCGCCTGTCAAGAAGGCACGGCGAAAAACGCCGCTGCAAAACAAAAGAGGTACAAAATCGTACCTCTTTCGCAGCGACGGAAAATAATGCTTGACAAGTTCCCGAAATCTTTACAGCGGCGGCAAGCGCGTTCAGGCGCGCCGCGGCGCAAAAAAACTCCGTCAAATTCACTATATCCCCTTGTATATTTTTAAAAGTTATGATACAATCTTAACGAATATATCCCTTTGGGGAAGGAGGAACGTCCATGAAACTGCCTGTTGCGGTCCAGCTCTATTCCGTGCGCGACGAAATGGAGCAGGACGTTTACGGCACCCTGCAAAAAATGAAGGACCTCGGCTATGACGGCGTGGAATTTGCCGGTTTGTTCGGCGAAGCGCCGGAGAAGCTCAAGGCATTCTGCGCTGAGATCGGGCTCACGCCCATTTCCGCGCATGTGCCCTATGACGACATGCTGGCCGACCCGACCGGCGTGCTCGGCGATTACGCGGCGCTCGGCTGCAAATATGTGGCCGTGCCGTATCTGACCGAGGAGCACCGCCCCGGCACCGACGGCTTTGCCGCCACGGTCGCGGGTATCCGCAAAATCGCGGAGGCCGCCAAGGCGCTCGGCATTCAGCTGCTCTACCACAACCACGATTTCGAATTCGTGAAGATCGGCGACGACTACGCGCTCGACGTGCTGTATGCGAGCGTGCCGGCCGACCTGCTGCAGACCGAATTCGACACCTGCTGGGTCAAGGTCGCGGGCGAGGATCCCGTTGCCTATCTCAAAAAGTACGCCGGGCGCAGCCCCGTGGTGCATCTCAAGGATTTTGAGAAGCACGGCAGCGCGGGCGGTCAGCTCTATCAGCTGATCGGCATCGAAGAAGAAGCCGCGCAGGCGGACGCCGGCAGCTTCACCTTCAAGCCCGTCGGATCGGGCATGCAGGATTTCCCGGCCATTCTCGCCGCCTCGGTTGAAGCCGGCGCGGAATGGGTGGTCGTCGAGCAGGATGAGCCCGCGGCGGGCGATACGCGCCTCGATTCCGTTAAGCAGAGCCGCGACTACCTGCGTTCTCTCGGATGGTAATTCAATAATACGTTCAGATAAAAGGAGGATTTCCTATGGCAAGCATTCTCGATGCATTCAAGGAAGTGCATGAAGCGATCAAGGAGCGCGACCTCTCTCAGAAGCTGAAGGTCGGCATCATCGGCACCGGCTGGATTGCCGAGGCGCACGTCAAGAGCTATCAGAAATGCCCCGACGTTGAAATCGTCGCGCTGGCGGATCTGATTCCCGGCAAGGCGGAGGCCTTCTGCGCGCGCTATGAGGTCGGCAGCAATGTGCAGTTCTTCCCCGACCACAAGGCGCTGATCGATTCCGGCCTGTGCGACGCGGTGAGCGTCTGCACCTACAACGCCACGCACGCGCAGTGCACGATCTATGCGCTTGAGCACGGCGTGAGCGTGCTGCTGGAGAAGCCGATGTGCGTCACGCTCGACGAAGCGGTCGCCATCTGCAAGGCGGAAAAGAACAGCGGCGCGGTGCTTTCGATCGGCTTCCAGCCGCGGTTTGACGAAAACATGAAGCTGCTCAAGCGGATCGTGCAGTCCGGCGAGCTCGGGCAGATCTATTACATCCAGACCGGCGGCGGCCGTCGCCGCGGTATCCCGACCCCGTTCGGCACCTCCTTCATTCAGAAGGACACTGCCGGCATCGGCGCGCTGGGCGATATCGGCTGCTATTCGCTGGATATGGTGCTCAATTCCATCGGCTATCCCAAGCCCCTGACCGTTTCGGGCTACACCTCCGATTTCTTCGGCAAGGATCCGAGCTACGAGCACCACGACGTCTTCGGCGTGGATGATTTCGCCGCGGCGTTCGTCCGTCTGGAGGGCGGTGTGATCCTCGACTTCCGCATCGCGTGGGCGATGAACCTCGACACCCCGGGCGATACGATCCTCATGGGCACCAAGGGCTCCGTGCGCGTGCCCTCCACGGAATGCTGGAACGGCTCCGTCGGCGGCCCGCTGGTGATCTATCATGAGATCGCGGGCGAGCAGATCGAAACCGTGATCCCGATGAAGCACATGGACAAGGACTGCTTCGACCTGAAGATCCGTTCCTTCGTGGACGCGGTCAAGGAGGGCGGCGAGCCGCCCGTGCCGAGCAGCCAGATCCTCTACAACCAGGCGATCATCGACGGCATCGCCCGCTCGGCGGCGCTGGGCAAGGAAGTGGAGATCAACATTCCGGAAATCTGAGTCAATCATTAAATCAAGATATAAGGAGAGAGATTATGGACCTGAAACCGATCATCGACAAAAAGACAACCTACGCAAAGTACATGCTCAAGGAAATCACCCACATCATCAAGGCGTTTGAGAAGCGCGCGCCCGGCAGCAAAGGCGAGGAGCAGGCCTGCAAATACATGGCGGCCGTGCTCAAGCAGGACTGCGGCTGCGACACCGCCGAGGTGGAGGCCTTCGACGAGCATCCCGGCTCCTTCTACGGCTGGATTTATATCACGATCACCAGCGTGCTGCTGGCGATCCTGCTGTTCTTCCTCGGCGCACCGCTGATCGGCGCGCTGCTGATCGTCTTCGGCCTGATCGTCGTGCTGCTGCAGTTCGGCGTTTACAAGAAGGCCGTCGACTTCCTCTTCCCCAAGAAGGTCGGCCACAATGTGACCGCGTTCAAGAAGCCCACCGGCGAAGTCAAGCGCCGCATCATCTTCAACGGCCATCCGGACGCTGCCTGGGAATGGCCCGTCAACTACGCGCTGGGCGGCGTCGGCTTTGAGAGCCACGCCATCATCTGCGGCGTGGGCGCCGTGGCGTATCTCGTGATCTCGATCATTTCCTGCGTCAAATACGGCATCTTTGCGAAGCCGGAAGCGGGCTCCCTGCTCATGAAGCTCGGCCTGTGGTTCCTGCTGTTCGTCCCCTTCCTGTGCGGCCTTTACTTCATGTGGAATAAACGCCGCGTGGTGGACGGCGCGAACGACAACCTCTCCGGCTGCTACATGGGCATTGCCGTGCTCAAGGCGCTCAAGGACGCCGGCATCGAGCTGGAAAACACCGAGCTGGGCGTGGTGCTGACCGGTTCCGAGGAAGCGGGTCTGCGCGGCGCAAAGGCCTGGTGCGAGGCGCACAAGGGCGAATTCGACGACGTGCCGACCTTCATCTATTCCTATGATACCATTCACGATCCCAAGCAGCTGATGGTCAACTACCGCGACCTGAACGGCACGGTCAAGGCGGACAAGGATGTTTCCGACCTCTTCCTCGAGGCGGCGAACGAGCTGGGCATCTTCTGCAAGACCGGCATGGTGCCCCCGCTGGGCGGCGCGACGGATTCCGCGGCGTTCGCGCAGGGCGGCTTCCGCGCGACCGGCATCACCGGCCTGAATCACAAGCTGGAGAATTATTACCACACCCGCCGTGACACCTATGACAACATGGATCTCGTCGGCCTGGCGGACTGCTTCGCCGTGAGCGTCAAGACGCTGGAAATGTTCGACGCCGGCGCAAAGCAGTAAGCGAACGCACAATTAAAAAGAGCAGCACGCCGCAGGCAATCCGTCTGCGGCGTGCATTATTATTATGATTATAACCTTTTTAATTTTGCCGGCACCAATGCCACGCTTCAGCTTGAGAGCAGAAGCACGGCGTATTTTTCATTCTGTGCCGGGTCCGTATAATACCCGATGCCGATCCGGGTATACGTCTTGTCCAGTATGCTCGCGTTATGCGGCGGTGAATTCTGCCAGAGCTCAAGGAACTTGGCCGGCGCGGTGCCGGGCGACGCGAGCGCCAGGTCCTCCGCGCGGCTGCCGACGCCGCGCGCGACGCCGTAATCCTCATAGACCGTGTACCAGGACCGCCCGTCCGGACGCGTGTGGGAAAACTGCTGCGCCTGCTCCCTTGCCCGCACGGCCGCCAGCTGATCGAGCGTGGGATCCTCCGTGAGCGCGCCCGCGCCGTTCTGCGCGCGGTAGGCGTTGATCAGCGCAAGCAGCGTCTGCGCTTCGTTTGCCTGCGCGCCCGTCGTCGGCTGCGCAGTTGCCGCCGGCACGGTCGTCGTCGCAGGCTGCGTCGTTGTCACGGGCTGTGTTGTCGGTCCGGTCGTCGTCACCGGCTGCGCTGTCGTTGCAGGTCTGGTTGTCGTCGATGCCGGCTGTGTTGCCGTTGTTGCCGGGTGCGTAGTCGTCACGGGGGTCGTTGTTGTCGGGCGCGTAGTTGTGACAGGCCGCGTGGTTGTGACCGGTCGTGCTGTCGTGACGGGCCGCGTTGTCGTAACGGGTCGCGTTGTCGTAACGGGTCGCGTTGTTGTGACAGGCCGCGTAGACGCCGGCTGTGCAGTTGTCGGCTGCTGCGTCGGCACTGCGGTCGGCGCGGTCTGCAGCTGCGCCGCCGTTGCAGAAGAAGGCGTGCTTTTCGTTTCAAATTGCAGGGCAGGTGCCGTCGTTGTCCCCGACGGGTCGGCATGCCCGCAGGCCGTGAACAGCAGCGAAAAGGCCAGAAGCGCCGCCGCGGCCGCCAAAATCCGTTTCATACCCCGCCCCCTTTCATTTCCGGACAAACCAAAGCCGGACAAATCCAAAACCGGACAAACTGCTCGGTTTCTATCCGGATTGTACCATACTCCGCTCTGTTTTGCAAGAGAAAAAGCGCCCTGCCGCAGACAGAGCGCTTTCGGTGCGGATCGTTACGCTTCGACCTTCTCCACCGGGGCGTCGGGGGCGTTTTTCTTCACGCTCTCAATGCCGTTCAGGCAGCTGGCCTTGGCCTTGTAGCCCTCGCTGACCGCGATGATCTCGCCGTTTCTGGCCTTCAGGCGGAATCTGTATTCGCCCGCCTTGTCGAGATAGACCTCAAACTTCGGATGCTTGACGGTTTCAAAACCTTCCACCGTCTGATCCTCGATGCCGCCCGCGCAATTGTTGCGCACGCTCTCGATCCCGTTCATGCAGGATGCCTCGGAAGCATAGATCTCGCTCGTCGCGATCACTTCGCCGTTGCCGGCCTTCAGATCAAATTTGATACCGGTTTTGGTTTCCTTGACGATGAATTTTCCCATAACAGAACCTCCTTAAAGTTCTTTCGGGGCGTTTGCGCCCGTTTTGCGTCGCTTGCGCCCATTTTCGGGGGCATTCGTGCCCCTTATTCATAGTTATTCTAACATATTTGCTGAAATTTGTCAACGCAGAATTTTTTTCGTGTGCAAGTTGCCGAAGATCCGCGCGAATCACGTCGCAAATCGAATTGACAAGCAGCGTGTTTTCTGATAGAATGGAAAAGAATTCTACGAAAGAAGGGGATTGACATGGCTGAGACCGAAAAAAAGAAGTACATGAAAAAATCCGAGATCTTCACTTTCGGCATCGGGCTGTTCGGCGTTGCGCTGCTGACAGGCTGGATGCCGGATTACACCCAGACCTATTTTGCGGATTTCGCATTCAAGGGCAAGGGCTTTGACGCGAGTGTGATCTCGATCAACATTTCGACCGTCTTCCTTGTGGCAGGCATCATCGGCGCTGTGATCGAGCTGATCACCGGCTTCATGATCGACAACACCCGCACCAAGCTCGGCAAGGTCAAGCCGTGGATCGGCTTCGGCGCCATCCCGATGGCGATCGTCGCCATGCTGGTCTTCGTCGCGCCGAACACGCACAACCAGACGCTGGGCATCGTATGGATGTACTTCATCTACGCGCTTTACACGGCCATCGGCTGCGCCGTGGAGCGGCCCTCGGAATGCTTCGGCGCTCTGTGCTCCCCCGAGCCGTCGGAGCGCGCCTCCGCGATTTCCATTGCCTCCTTCATGAAGAGCGTCGGCCAGAGCGGCGGCATGGTGGTCGTGCTGGTCGTGGGCCTTGTCATGAAGGCGATCATGGGCCAGCAGCAGTTCAAAAACGCCGAGGCGCAGGGTCTGGACCTTGTGATCTCCACGGCCGTGTGCGCGCTGGGCTTCATCATCTTTGTGATGATCTTCTTCATCAACAATCAGGAGCGTGTCCCCTTCACCCGCGAAAAGGTGTCGCTCAAGGACGCGGTCAAGGTCGTTTTCACCTACAAGAACCTGCTGATGGTCTCGCTCACGAAGCTGACCGGCTTCGGCCGCGGCGTCTACGGCACGGTGTCGCTGTATATCGCGATCTATCTGCTCGGCTCGAAGGATCTCAAGCTCGCGCTGCTGCTGCCCATGGGCATCGGCACCGCGGTCGGCACGCTCCTTGTCAACTTCGTGCTCAAGAAATTCAGCACCAAGCAGACCTACATCATGTTCTGCGTCTACGGCGCTTCCTCGCTCGCGATCCTCTATTTCGTGGCCACCGGCATCGGCTTCCGCAGCGAGCTGATCGTGCCGTTCCTGATCCTCAACTTCTTCTGCGGCCTGCAGCACGGCAACACCAATGTGACGCCGAACATCATGATCGCGGACTGCGTGGACGAGATCGAATACAAGAGCGGCAAGCGGCAGGAGGGTCTGGCCTACGCCGGCTTCGGCCTGTTTGCCAAGGTCGCCTCCGCCTTCACCAAGGCGCTCGGTCCCTGGCTGCTCTACACCTGGAGCGGCTACATGGCCTCCACCAACGCAAATGTGGCCTACGCCGCGCAGAGCGACGCCACGCTGAATAAATTCCTGATGATCTACACCATCATCCCCGCCGTCTTCGTCATCCTGCAGGGCGTGCCCATTCTTTTCTATGACATGGTCGGCGAAAAGAAGGAAATGATCACAAAAGCGCTCATGGAGCGCCGCGCAGCCGCTGCGGCCGAAGAAGGCGCAGCCGACGCAGAATAAGGAGGCGAACGACATGGCTGAAAAGAAATTCAACACCAAGCTCTACGGCATTTTTGCCATTCTTCTGGTGGCGGCCGTGCTTGTGACGCTGACCGTGACCACCTACATCTCCCGCTACAACGGCTTCCACGCCGACAAGGTGGCGCAGGTCTATGTGGATACGATCGTCCAGACCGGCGACGGCTACAACGCGCTGAAAAACAGCCTGCTGAGCAAGGATCAGAAATTCGGCGATTTCATCCGCGTGAACTATCTCTATCCCGCCATTTATGAGAATTACAAGCCCGGCGACGCCACCAAGGAGCTCAAAGGCCTGAGCGACGACAGCCTGAAAGGCGAAAAGACGCTCGGCGACGACGGCACGCTGCAGGGGCAGCTGATCGAAAAGATGTATCCCGTCTATACGCAGCTGCTGCAGGCCAACGGCAGCTGGGACGCCTATGACGCGATCCTCAGGGGCTATATCTCCGCGCTGCGCACCGAACGCGCCGCGCTCTACGGCGACGAATTCTTTGACGACGAGGTCTTCTTCACCTGCCTGGAGGCGAATATCGCCGCCTACGGCGACACGCTGACCGGCACGGAAGACGTCTTTGACAAGAATACCGGCGTGCAGACCTCCTTCGCCTCGGAGGGCGCTTATCAGAAGAAATACGGCGACGATTACAAATTCACCGTGCAGGCCGTTGCCGAGCGGGAAGGCGCATCCGCTTTTGAAGGGTCGCCGGAATGCAAGGTCGTCACCGTGCAGGTGCGCTGCGGCGACACGGTCGTCGTCGAGGGCGTGGACGTCACGCTCGTCAGGGTCGGGCGCACCTGGTATGTCGATCAGGATGCGAGCGACACCGCCGCGCTCTACACCTTCTATCGCTGATCTGAAATCCTCACACAGGCAAGGGCCTGCACCGTTTCGGGTGCAGGCCCTTTTGCTTTGATAATACACTTTAATAATCAATACTCGAATTCGCCCTCATACACCAGCACGGCGCTGCCGGTGAGGATCACGCGCTCGTCGGTGTAATTCACGGTCAGATCGCCGCCCAGGAGCTTGACGGTCACGTCCGTCCCCTTCTCGCACAGGCCGTTCTCCGCCGCCGCGATCACGGCCGCGCACGCGCCGGTGCCGCAGGCGAGGGTCTCGCCGTTGCCACGCTCCCACACGCGCATGCGGATAGCGGTCTTATTGATCACGCGCACGAATTCGGTGTTGATGCGCGCGGGGAATTCCGGCGCATACTCAAACTGCGGGCCGATCACGGGCAGATCCAGCCCGTCGATCGCGTCGCAGAAGACCACGCAGTGCGGATTGCCGACCGACACGCAGGTCACGCGGTAGTCCGCGCCGCCGACGGTCAGCGGGTAATTCACCATCGACTCCGCCGCAACGTCCGCAGGCAGCGCCGAAGCGCGCAGATCGGCCTTGCCCATATCGACGGAAACGGTGTTGATCTTGCCGTCGCGCGGATAGAGCTTGAGGCTGTGCACGCCGCCGGCGGTTTCGATCTTGATATATTCGCTGCGGACATAGCCCTTGTCATAGAGATATTTCGCCACGCAGCGGATGTTGTTGCCGGCCATGCGGCCCTCGCTGCCGTCCTTGTTGAACGTGCGCATCTTCGCGTCGGCAACGCCGGAATTCTCGATCAGAACGATGCCGTCGCCGCCGATGCCGTAATGCGGGGCGCACAGGCTCACGCACAGGGATTCCGGGCAGGTGATGCTGCCGTCGAAATTCTCAATGAAGATATAATCGTTGCCGCAGGAATGCATCTTGGCAAAATGGATCTTTCTGCGCCACGGACGCATGGCGTTGATATCGACCAGCTCCGTGTTTTCGCCGTTGAAGCAGCTTTCGATCATCTGCGCGAGGGCGTTTGCCGTGTCGAGCGAGGTCAGGCAGGGAATGCCCAGCTGCATGGCGCGGCGGTGCAGCGCGATATAATCGCCCATCGTCGCGTCGCGCACGGCGCCGGTATAAATGATATAATGCAGCTCGCCGGCCTCCATCAGGCTGTGGATCTCGTCGCTCTCGGTCGCATTCGCAACGGACTGCACCGCGATGCCAAGCTGCGCGATCGCCTGCGCGGTGCCGCTCGTGGCATAGAGCGTCATGCCCAGGTCATAGAAGCGCTTGGCCAGGGAGATGACCTCCTGATAGTCGTTTTCCTCCACGCTGATCAGCACGCCCGCGCAGCCCTTGCCGCGGCGGGAGGGCACGGTGAAGCCCGCGGCGGTCAGACCCTTGAAGAGCGCCTCCGCCATGGTCTTGCCGATGCCGAGCACCTCGCCGGTCGATTTCATCTCCGGGCCGAGGATGGAGTTCGCGTCGTTGAGCTTCTCGAAGGAGAAGACCGGCACCTTGACCGCGCAGTACGGCGGCGTGCGGTAAAGCCCGGTGCCGTAGCCGAGCTCGGCAAGCTTTTCGCCGAGCATCACATGGGCAGCCAGATCCACCATCGGCACATTCGTCACCTTGCTGATATAGGGCACGGTGCGGGAGGCGCGGGGATTGACCTCGATCACATAAAGCTCGCCTTCATAGAGCAGATACTGGATATTGACCAGGCCCTTTGTGCCCAGCGCGAGCGCGAGCTTCTCGGAGCTGCGCACGATCTTGCGCAGGGATTTGTCGTCGAGATTATAGGGCGGATAGACGGCGATCGAGTCGCCGCTGTGCACGCCGGCGCGCTCGATATGCTCCATGATGCCGGGGATCAGCACGTCCTCGCCGTCGGAAATGACGTCGACCTCCAGCTCCGTGCCGGGCATGTATTTATCGACCAGCACGGGGTTGTCGATGCCGCCGGAGAGGATCGTTTCCATATACTTCACGGTCTGCGCGTCGGAGCGCGAGATCGTCATATTCTGCCCGCCGATGACGTAGGACGGCCGCAACAGGACCGGATAGCCCAGCTGCGCGGCGGCGGCGAGCGCTTCCTCCACGGTGCGCACGCCCATGCCCTTCGGACGGCGGATGCCGAAGGTTTCCAGCAGCGCGTCAAAGCGGCTGCGGTCCTCGGCGATATCGATGCCCTCGGCGGAGGTGCCGAGGATCGTGATCCCGTTGCGGTCGAGGAACTGCGTGAGCTTGATGGCGGTCTGCCCGCCGAAGGCGACCACCACGCCGATCGGCTGCTCGACGCGGATGATGTTCATCACGTCCTCGGGGCAGAGCGGCTCGAAATACAGACGGTCGGCCGTGTCATAGTCGGTCGAAACGGTTTCGGGATTGTTGTTGACGATGACGACCTCATAGCCCATCTCCCGCAGCGTCCAGACGCAGTGCACGGAGCTGTAGTCGAATTCGATGCCCTGGCCGATCCGGATCGGGCCGGAGCCGAGCACCATGACCACGGGCTTGCCGCTGCGCGGGAAGGCGCGCGCCTCGCACATACCGCCGCTCACAGAATAGAAATAGGGTGTTTCCGCGTCGAACTCCGCGCCGCAGGTGTCGACCATTTTATAGCTGAAGGGCTGCGCGGGCAGCGTTTCCGCGCCGGTCAGCCGCCGGATCGCGTCGTCCGTGTAGCCCAGGCGTTTGGCTTCTTCGTAGTCCCCTTGCGCTAGGCCGTTGGCAATGCGCGCCTCAAACGCGGCCAGACCTGCGAGCTTATAAAGGAACCAGCGGTCGATCTTCGTGATCGCGTAGATTTCATCCACCGGCACGCCGGCCTTGAGCGCCTCAAAGACGGTGAAGACCCGCCGGTCGTTCTGCTCGGCCAGCCGTTCACGCACCGGCGCGTCATGCAGCGGGGGCGCGTTGAGCGTATCGAGCGAGATTTCCGCGCCGCGCACGGCCTTGAGCATTGCCGCCTCAAAGCTGCGGCCGATCGCCATGACCTCGCCGGTCGCTTTCATCTGGGTGCCGAGCTTGCGGCTGGAGCCCGCGAATTTATCAAACGGCCACTTCGGGAATTTCACCACGACGTAATCGACCGTCGGCTCAAAGCAGGCGCAGGTCTTGCCGGTGATATCGTTCTTGATCTCGTCGAGCGTATAGCCCAGCGCGAGCTTCGTTGTGATCTTCGCGATCGGGTAGCCCGTCGCCTTGGAGGCGAGCGCGGAGGAACGGGAAACGCGGGGATTGACCTCGATCACGGCATATTCAAAGCTCTCGGGGTCGAGCGCGAACTGGCAGTTGCACCCGCCGACGATGCCGATCGAGGAAATGATATCCAGCGCGGCCGAGCGCAGCATCTGGTATTCCTTGTTGGACAGCGTGAGCGCCGGGGCCACGACGATGGAATCGCCGGTGTGAATGCCGACGGGGTCGAAATTCTCCATCGAGCACACGGCGATGACGTTGCCGGCAGCGTCGCGCATGGTTTCAAATTCGATCTCCTTCCAGCCGGAGATGCATTTCTCCACGAGCACCTGCGTGATCGGCGACATATCCAGACCCGTTTTGGCGATCTGCCGCAGCTCCGCCTCGGTTTCGGCGATGCCGCCGCCCGAGCCGCCGAGCGTGAACGCCGGACGGATGATCACGGGGTAGCCGATCTGCGCGGCCACGGCCACGGCGGTCTCCACGTCGTTGGCGATATCGGAGGGCACCACCGGCTGACCGATCGCCTGCATCGCGTCGCGGAAGAGCTCGCGGTCCTCGGCTTTATCGATCGCGTCGATATCCGAGCCGAGCAGACGCACGCCGTTCTTTTCCAGCGTGCCGTCGCGCGTGAGCTGCATGGCGATCGTCAGACCCGTCTGCCCGCCAAGGCCGGCCAGCAGGCCGTCCGGGCGCTCTTTCTCGATGATGCGGCGCACCGTGCCGGCGTTCAGCGGCTCGAGATAGATCTCATCCGCGAGGTGTTTATCCGTCATGATGGTGGCGGGGTTGGAGTTGACCAGCACCACATTGACGCCCTCCGCGCGCAGCACGCGGCAGGCCTGCGCCCCGGCGTAATCGAATTCCGCCGCCTGGCCGATGACGATGGGGCCGGAGCCGATCACGAGCACTTTGCGTATGTTCTTATCCTTCGGCATCCTCATCGCCTCCCATCATGGCAAAGAATTTGTCAAACAAAAACGAGGTATCGCACGGACCGGCGCAGGCTTCCGGATGGAACTGCACCGTGAAGCAGCGCTTGCCGGGGTAATACAGCCCCTCGCAGCTGCCGTCGTTGGCGTTGCGATAGGTTTCGCGCGCAACGCCCGCAACGCTTTCGGTGAGCACGGCATAGCCGTGATTCTGACTGGTGATGTAGGTCTGATGGCCGCCGACCGCCGTCACCGGCTGATTCGCGCCGCGGTGGCCGTATTTCATTTTGACCGTTCTGCCGCCCATGGCCAGCGCCGTGAGCTGATGCCCCAGGCAGATGCCGAACAGCGGCACATTGCCGATCAGCTTCGCGATCTGCGCGATGCAGAAGGTATTCTCCTCCGGATCGCCCGGGCCGTTGCTGAGCATCACGCCGTCCGGCGCAAGGGCGAGGATCGCTTCCGCCGACGTATCCTGCGGCACGACCGTCACGCGGCCGCCGCGCGCGCAAAGGGAACGGATGATGTTGCGCTTCGCGCCGTAATCCACAAGCACCACATGGAAACGCTCCGCGCCGACGGCGGGATAGACCGCCGGCGTTTTGCAGCTCACCTGCGGCACCACGCCGCGCACGGCGTAGGCGTTGATCTCCTCCATCGATGCCGGCGGCGCGCTGCAGATCGAAGCGTTCATCACGCCCTGCTCGCGGATGATGCGCGTGATCTCGCGGGTATCCACGCCCGCGATACCGGGGATGTTCTTCGCTTTCAGATAAGCGTCCAGATCATACTGGCTGCGGAAATTCGAGGGATGCGCGCAGCATTCGCCGACCACATAGCCGCTCAGGGCGCTTTCGCCCTCGAAATCCTCCTCGATCACGCCGTAGTTGCCGATCAGCGGGAAGGTCTGCACCACGATCTGCCCCGCGTAGCTCGGATCGGTCAGCGTTTCCAGATAGCCGACCACGCCCGTGGTGAACACCAGCTCGCCGATCGTATCGAGCGATGCGCCGATGCGCGCACCCTCAAACACGTCGCCGTTATTCAGCACCAGATAAGCCTTTTCCATTTTTATCACCTCTTATAAAAGCTGCCGGTCTGCGGGACCGGCGCTTTCCGTTCAGATTCCTTCCGCAAGGCTCGCCGCCATGACGGCCTTGATGGTATGCATCCGGTTTTCCGCTTCGTCAAAGACGATGGACTGCGGGCCTTCAAACACCGTGTCCTCGACCTCCATGCAGTCCAGACCGAATTTCTCATAGATTTCGCGGCCGATGCCGGTCTTCAGATCGTGGAACGCAGGCAAACAATGCATAAAGCGGCACTGCGGCCCGGCGTTTTCCATCAGCGCGGCCGTTACGCGATACGGCAGCAGATCGCCGATGCGCTCCTGCCAGACTTCGTCCGGCTCGCCCATGGAGACCCAGACGTCCGTATAAATCACATCCGCGCCGCGCGTGGCCGCCATCGGATCCTCGATGAACGCGAGCGACCCGCCGGTTTCGGCGCAGACGGCTTCGCACGCCGCGATCAGCGCCGGATCGGGAAAGTACTTCTTCGGCGCGCAGGCAACGAACTGCATGCCCATTTTCGCGCAGCCGACCATCAGGGAATTGCCCATGTTGTAGCGCGCGTCGCCCATATAGACGAGCTTTTTGCCCGCGAGCGTGCCGAAATGCTCGCGGATGGTCAGGAAGTCCGCAAGGATCTGCGTCGGATGGAATTCATTTGTCAGACCGTTCCAGACCGGCACGCCTGCATAGGCCGCCAGCTCCTCGACGATCTCCTGGCCGAAGCCGCGGTACTCGATGCCGTCAAACATCCGGCCGAGCACGCGCGCGGTATCGGCGATGCTCTCCTTTTTGCCGATCTGCGAGCTTTTCGGGTCGAGATAGACCGGATGCATGCCGAGGTCGGACGCCGCCACCTCAAAGGCGCAGCGCGTGCGGGTGCTGGTCTTTTCAAAAATCAGCGCCACGCTTTTCCCCTCGCAGAGCCGGTGCGGAATCCCCGCCTTCTTTTGCGCCTTAAGCGCGGCGGCGAGCAACAGCAGGCCGTCGATCTCCGCGGGCGACAGATCCAGCAGCTTCAAAAAATGTTGTCCCTTCCGATCAGACATTGGCGTTTCTCCTTTGCGCGCGGCAAGGCCGCGGGATGAATATTTATTCTGAATTCTCGATTTATTTGAATATTATAAGGATAATATGCGTAAATGTCAAGTGTTTTTTCATATTTTATGCAATTATTCTTCCGTTTCCTCCGTCGACTCGATCATGGCGAGGAACTCCGCCTCGGTCAGAATCGGCACGCCGAGGCTCTGCGCCTTGGTCAGCTTGCTGCCGGCCTCCTCGCCGGCGAGGACATAGCTTGTCTTTTTGGAAACGGAGGACGCGGTCTTGCCGCCGTAGCGTTCGATCAGCGCCGAGGCTTCCGCGCGGGAATACGTCGGCAGCGTGCCGGTGAGCACAAAGGTCTTGCCGGCGAAGCGCAGATCGACCGTTTCTTTCTGCGAGGTCATATTGACCCCGCAGGCCGCGAGCGCCGCGACCTCCGCGCGCGACTGCGGCAGCGCGAAGAAATCGACCACGCTCTGCGCCATGATCTCGCCGAAGCCCTCGATCGCCGTGAGCGCGTCAAGCTCGGCGTTCATGAGCGCCTCCATGGTGCCGAAGTGCTCAGCCAGGAGCTTGCCGGCCTTCTGGCCGATGTGGCGGATGCCCAGCGCGAAAATCAGCCTGGAAAGATCGTTCTCCTTCGAGCGGGCAATGGCGGCGCAGAGATTGCCGGCGGATTTTTCCTGGAATCCTTCCAGCGAAAGGAAATCCTCCGTTTTCAGCGTATACAGCTCGCTTGCCCGCGTGAGCAGACCGGCGGCGGTCAGCTTTTCGAGCACGGCGTCGCCCAGACCCTCGATATCCATCGCGTCGCGCGAGCAGAAGTGGATCAGATTGCGCAGCAGCTGCGCCGGGCAGTCCGGATTGACGCAGCGCAGGGCGGCCTCCCCTTCCTCCCGCAGCACCGGCGCCCCGCAGGAGGGGCACACGGCGGGCAGACGATAAGGCGCGCTCTCCGGGGCATGCGCCGCCACGCGGATGACCTCGGGAATGATGTCGCCGGCCTTGCGGATGACGACGGTATCGCCGATGCGGATGTCCTTCTCGTCGATATAATCCTGATTGTGCAGCGTCGCGCGGGAGACGGTCGTGCCCGCGAGCAGCACCGGACGGAAGACGGCGGTCGGCGTGAGCACGCCCGTGCGGCCGACGGCGACCTCCACATCCAGCAGCTCGGTTTCCTTCTCCTCGGGCGGATATTTGAAGGCCAGCGCCCAGCGCGGGAATTTGGCGGTGCTGCCGATTTCCGCGCGCATGGCAAAGGCGTTCGTTTTGATCACCGCGCCGTCGATATCATAGGGCAGGCTGCTGCGCAGACGGCCGATGCGCTCGAGCTCGGCGATCACATCCTCGATGTCGGCGCATTTCGTGCAGAACGGGATGGTCTTGAAGCCCAGCGCGCGCAGATACGCGATCGACTGCGTGTGTTCGGTCAGACCGGGTTCGCTGCTGCGCTGCACGTTGAACACAAAGATATCCAGCTTGCGCGCGGCGGTGATTTTCGGATTCTTCTGCCGCAGGGAGCCGGCGGCGGCGTTGCGCGGATTCTTGAAGGGCTTTTCGCCGTTTTCCTCCTGCGCCTGCACCAGCGCGCCGAAGACGTGCTTGGGCATATAGACCTCGCCGCGCACCTCCAGCTGTGCAATCGGCGTCTGCAGCCGCAGCGGGATCGAGGCCACCGTGCGCAGATTCGCCGTCACATCCTCGCCGACGTTGCCGTCCCCGCGCGTGGAACCGCGCACAAACACGCCGTTTTCATATTCCAGCGCCACGGACAGGCCGTCGATTTTCGGCTCCACGGCGTATTCGATCTGCGGAAACTGCGCGCGGATGCGCGCGTCAAAGGCCCGCACCTCCTCCAGACTGAAGGCGTCCTGCAGGCTCTCCAGCGGCACGATATGCGTCACGGGCTCGAACATACCCTCCACGCTGCCGCCCACGCGCTGGGTCGGGGAATCGGGCGTGATCAGCTCGGGATAAGCCGCCTCGATGGACGCGAGCTCCCGCTGCAGGCGGTCGTATTCGTCATCCTCGACGACGGGATCATCCTCCGCGTAATATTTCCGGCTGTAATAATTCAGCAGGTCGCGCAGCTCGGCCGCGCGCAGTGCCGCCTGTTCCTTTTCCAATGCAAACGCTCCTTTTCGCGCAAATTCCAATTCTTAAAGAATCATTATATCAATTATTTTTAAAAAAATCAATGTGTTTCACCGATTTATGCTCACATCCGGCACGCCGCCGACAATCACGGTCTGCGCGGCGCAGAAATCCGTCGCGATTTCCTCCGTCGTCTGCCCGCGCGGCAGAAAAACCGTCACCGTCGCGCGCACATGCAGCAGCACGCTGTGGAGCGTCTGATTGACGCCGGCGGCGGAGAATCTGCTCTCGAAATCCGTCTGCGCCGTCGCGGCATACGCGATGCGCACCGGCACCATCGGCCCGCGCCCGGCCAGCAGCGCCACATGGGTCGCGGCCCCGAGCGGCACGCGCATGTTCGCCGTCGGCGCGGCCGCAAAGGCGGCTTCAATGGCCGCAGCCACCTGCGATTTGAGCAGATTCAGCTGCACGATATCCGTTGTGATGCCCGTGACGCGGTCGTTTTCGTCATAGACCACATGCACCGCCGACGAGAGCGCCTGCGCGCGCGCTTCGATCACGGATTCCGCCGCCTGATTGATCACGCGCACGGCCGTGCTGTGCGCCTCCACCGCCGCGAGCGCATAGAGCGACGGGCGGATCGCCGCATCGAGCAGCAGCACCGCAATCAGCGCCAGCGTCGGCACGCAGAGCAGCCATATCCGCCGTTTTTTCGCGTCCGGCCGCCGGCGGCGGATCCGTCTGCGCCGTTTCATATCCATCGCCTCCTTTATTTTTATATATGCGAGAGGCAGAAAAAAAGCAACCGTCATAGACGATTGCAAATTTCCGCATTTTATGTTAAAATGGGTTCATCGGCCGGGCGCATCGCCGCTGCGCGCCCGGTATTCCGCGTAAACGGCAGCCGCGGCGGTCAGCACCGCGAGCGGACGCACCGCGGTGAGCAGCGTTTCGCTCAGGGCGATCGACGCAAAATAATCCGCCGTGCGCCCCGCGCAGAAATACAGGACGGCGGATACGGCGGCCAGCAGCAGGCACAGCGCCGTGCCCGCCAGCAGCAGCCTGCGGCTCAGCGGCCGCGCCTGCAGCAGAATCTCCTTCATTCGCTCGCCTCCTTCCGGGCGGATTCCCGCACTTCCGATTATACCGCAGTGCGCGCGTGGGCGCAATGCAAAAGATTTTCCAGAAAGGAGCCTCGTTATGGCTTTCGGTGTTTCCTCCTCCTGCCTGTATCCGATGGTGACCGAGGATGCTCTGCGCACGCTCGGGGCCATGGGCGTGAAGACCTGCGAGGTCTTTCTCAACGCGCCGAGCGAAACAACGCCGGCCTTTGCGAAGCAGCTGCGCGCGATCGCCGATTTTTACGGCATGCGCATCGTCTCCGCGCACCCGTTTTCCTCCTTCGCGGAGGGCTATATGCTCTTCGGCGAATATGAACGGCGGTTTACGGACATGCTGGACTGCTATCGCCGGCACTTTGAAACCGCGGCGCTGCTCGGCGCGAAGATCTCCGTCATTCACGGCGCAAGGCTTCCGCTGCGGATTCCGGAGGAGCTCTACATCGAGCGCTTCGGCGCGCTGGTGGAAGCGGCCGCACCCTTCGGCGTCATCGCCGCGCAGGAAAACGTCAACCGCCATATCAGCGAAAGTCCGGCCTTCCTGCAGCGTATGCGCGCTGCGCTCGGGGCGGACTTCCATCTCGTTTTCGATATTAAACAGGCCGTGCGGGCCGGCTACGACCCGCTGCGCTTTTACCGCGACTTTGCGGCGGACACGCTGCATCTGCATGTGAGCGACCACACCGCGGTGCGCGACTGCGTCGCCCCGGGCACGGGGGATTTCGACTTCCCTGCCCTGCTGGCCGCGACGCAGGCAGCCGGTTATCAGGGCGACTGGATCATTGAGCTTTACCGCGGCGGCTTCGACACGCCGGCGGCGCTCCGGCAGGCGCTGGATTATCTGGAATCACTGTCCGCAAACGGATAAGTCAGAACTCGGTCGCAGCGCGCCTGCACGTCATAGGCCTTGAAATAGGCCTCCTCGGCGGGAATCCACCGCGCGCGGAAGGCAGCGAGCGCCGCTTCTCCGCCGCGATCCCGCACCCGCGCAAGCTGCGTTTCGGGCGCAACGGTCACAAACAGCCGCAGGTCGTAGACATCCGGCAGCGCGGGATGCAGGCAGTAAGCGCCCTCGACAATCACCGTCGCCCCGGCCGGGAGCGGCACCGCTTCACCGAACGCCTGCGCCTTGCAGTCGAAGACGCGATAGCTGCCGGCTTTGCCGGTCTGCAGCGGCGGCACAACCTCGGCGCGAAACCGCGCAAAATCCATATTGCCGCCCGGGTGCGCCGTCAGATCCTCCGGCTGCATCGCCCGCGGCAGATAAAAATCATCCATATGCACCACCGCCGCGCCGAGCTGCGCGGCGAGCGCCGCGGCCAATGTCGTTTTGCCCGCAGCGCTGCGTCCGTCGATCGCGATGACCGCCCGCCCTCCGGCAGCGGTCACCGCGTTGATTTTTTTCAGAAGCTCCTGCATGTCTGCCTCCGTATTATCTGCCGCGCTTCGCAACATCCTCCTTGAGCTTGCGGCTCCAGCCCGCGGCGATCGGCGCGTTGGCGCGCATGCAGCTGGCAACGTCGCTCATGGTTTCAAAGGCAAGCTCCATGCCCGCCTGATCCTGCTTGAAGTTCACGGCGCGTTCCTCGCGGATGCCGAAATGTTTTGCAGTCTCGACCGCGTCGATGTTGGCCGCGACAAAGATGAATTCCCAGCCGTATTCCTCAGTTTCCTTCTTGATCATGCGCTTGACCTCGTCCGAGGAGAAGCTGTGGCTGGCATTCTCCAGACCGTCGGTCGTGATGACGAAGAGCGTCTGCCCGGGCACATCCTCCGGACGGGCGTATTTGTGGATCTTCGCAATGTGCTTGATCGTTGTGCCGATGGCGTCCAGCAGCGCGGTGCAGCCGCCGACGCGGTAATCGGCATCCGTCAGCGGACGGACCTGTTCGACCGGCACGCGATCGTGCAGGGTGTGCAGATCGTTGCTGAAGACCACCGTGGTCACGAGCGCCTCGCCCTGCGCCTCCTGCTGCTTTTTCAGCATGCTGTTGAAGCCGCCGATCGTGTCCTCTTCCATACCGGACATGGAGCCGCTCTTGTCGAGGATGAATACCAGCTCCGTGAGATTGGTGTTGCGATTCTCTTTCTTGTTTTTCATGGTGAAAACCTCCTTTGAATTGATTGCATCCAAAGTATAGCAGGTTTTCACCGGCGGCAGGTCGCCTGTCAGGCGACAATTCAAAGCGGTTTGTATTTATGCGCCGAGCAGGCTCTGATCGAAGGAGAAGAGCGTTTCGTTGATCTCAAACAGATCGTATACGCCGAGCCGGATATAATAAAGGATAATGACGTCGAACGCTTTGCTCGGCGAGAGCGCAAAGCCCGCGCGGCGCAGCAGATCGGCCGTTTCCTGCTCGCTGAGCTCGAGCGCGATCGCGAGCGCGAGCACGGTCGATTTGCTCGGCCGGTAGGACGGATCGGAACGGATTTTTGAAAACAGCCTGCGGTCGATGCCGGCTTTCTTGTAGCATTCCGCGTCGGTCATCCCGCGCGCGTCGATCAGCCGGAACAGCGTTTCGGAGAATCCGGCGTCCAGATGCCGCAGCATGGCCTCCAGATCGTTCGCGTCTGCGTCTGCATCAATGCTCGGCATCGCGTGCGGCGCAAGCGCGGGCGCAGGCGGCATGAGCTCTCTTTCCGTATCGAAGGCGTTGAAGACAGACGACGCGATGGATCCGCTGCCCGCTTCCTCGGATTTTTCGGCGGATTCCGAAAAAAGATCATCCGATTCCGCGGCGGCTTCCTCCGCCTTTCTGCGCCGGAACAGGCGCTTCTTTTCGGCTTTCTGCGCCGGACGCGACGGCATCGCGTTTTGCTGCATCGGCAGGGAGACAAAGATTTCCTGCGTGTTCATGCCCCTTGCCCGCATGGCTTCCAGCTGGGCAGCCAGTGCGGCGCGGCGGCGCGCCGCCTGCGCCTGATCCCTGCTTTCATAGAGCAGGAGCGCGACGCGCATGTTGGCCGTTTCGGGCGCTGCCTGCAAAGTTTCGATCGCGATGCGCAGCGCTTCCGCCTTGGGATAGCCGTAAGCCCCGGCGGAAATCAGCGGGAAGGCGATGCTGCGGCAGCCGCTCTGCGCCGCCAGACGCATGGAATTCCGGTAGCAGGCGGCCAGCAGCTCCGGCTCGCCCTGCAGTCCGTCAATATAAACTGGCCCGACCGTGTGGATCACATAGCGGCAGGGCAGCCGATAGCCTCCGGTGCGCTTGGCTTCCCCGGTGCGGCAGCCGCCGAGCGCGCGGCATTCCGCGAGCAGCTCCGGGCCGGCGGCCAGATGGATCGCGCCGTCCACCCCGCCGCCGCCGAGCAGCGATTCATTCGCGGCGTTGACGATGGCGTCACAGGCAAATTTCGTGATATCTCCGTGCAGAATCTCCAGCGGCATAACAATCCCTCCATTCATTTTCATTATACCCGGTTATTTTTCTTTGTCAAGATAGCATCCCGACGGTCACTGTGCTGTAATGTGTACTGTTGAAGGGAAGGAGAGATGCGCAATGAAAAGGCTGTGGGCGTGATCTTTGCGGGCGATCTGACGAGCGGCGGCACGGAGGAACGCTTTCAGATTTTCTATTCCCTGCTGGAGCTTTACACCGGCGACCGCGTCGTGATCGCCAACGGCAACCATGACTGCGGGCAGTTCAAGGATTCGGCGGAGCATCGGGAAATCGCGCTGCGCTATCGCAACGCCTACCTCGGGCCGGACACGGAAAAGGACTATTACAGCACGGAAATCAAAGGATATAAAGCGATCGTGATGGGCGACGAGGGCGAAAAGGCCAACCATTTCGGCCACAGCGGAAAGGGCTGCGGCATGCACGTGACGATCCGGGACGACAAAATCCTCGTGCAGGGCAGAAACTATGAAACCGGAGAATGGCTCGAAAAATACGTCTATCTCGTGGACCCGCATCCGGAGGCCGACGACGACGGCCCCGTCGCGCCGCAGGAGCCGGAAAAAGACGCCGACGCGATTTCAATTTCATAAAACGATCCGCCGCTCGGACGCAGCTGTCCGGGCGGTTTTTTTCAGCAAAAACCCGCCGCTGTTCTCCGATGAACGGCGGCGGGATTCTGATTGCTTCTGCAATTGTTTTGCTTCGTTTTTATGCTTCTTCCTTCGGCACGGGCTTTGCCGCGTCGTCCGCATTGACCTCGTCGCTCATGGCCTTGCGGCGCTCCATGAGCTCGGCGTACATGCGCTCCTTCTTCTTGCCGCTCAGATCGTAGAACAGCTTGGGGATCACGCTCAGCGCGCCGGTCACGACCGGCAGGATCGTACTCATGGTGAACAGGCCGAATTCCGTTTTGTCGGTCTGCCCGCCGTAGCCCGCGCCCTGCTTGTAGCCGATCGCGTCGAGGATAATCGCGTTGACGGAGCCGCCGACGGTGGAAATGATCTTCTTCGGGATGCCCTTGGCAACGCCGGTCATGCCCTCGGTGCGGTAGCCGTTTTTCCACTCGCCGTAGTCGATCGCTTCGTTGCGCATCTCCTCGGGGATCACGCTGCGGATGCCCCAGGTGAACATCCAGATCGTTTCGCGCAGCATGAAGGCCGGGATCATCGCGGCGGGCCGCTTGTAATTCTTGTTGATCGCGCCGACGAGGAACACGCCGATCATCAGCACGTCGCTGGTGTGGGAGCCGACCAGCCAGAGAGTCTTGGTCGAGAATTTCTCGCGCGCCCAGGGCACCCAGGAGTAGGAAATGGGCGAAACCACGGCGCCGGGAATGCCGACGATCGTGGACATGGACGCAAGGCCGAGCACGTTGATGTAATAATAATTCAGACTCGAACCGACGCTGAAGGCGCCCAGGATCTCAGCGAGCGTGATCAGCAGCAGCGGCTTGTTATTCAGAATGGATTTGAAGGTTGAGCCGACGGACGGCTTATCGACCGTCTGCTGCACGCGTTCCTTGGCAACGAGGGAGAAATAAATCGCGAACAGGCCGCTGATGATGGCGGTCACGGAGCCGGCGGTCATATACAGCGAGCGCATCTTGATCTTGAGCACGTTGTGGTTGACCAGATCGATCAGCACGCCCATGAGGATCTCCGGGCCTTTTTCCACGAAGCCGGAAAGCAGGTTTGCCTGCGTGATCAGCCGCGTGCGGTCGATGATATTCGGCGTGATGACCGCGAGCATGCCGGTGCGGGAAATATCGCGCAGCGAGGTCGCCAGGTTGCTCAGCAGCTGGAAGACCAGGAACACGGCCAGCTTGGAAACGTCATACAGCCCCTTGTCCTTGAAGAACAGCGGCAGCAGCCAGAACATCACGCTGAGCATGACGCCCGGCAGCGCGTAGATCACCAGCCAGGGCTTGAATTTGCCCCAGCGCGTGCGGGTCTTATCCACGAGCGCCGCGAGCAGGATATCGTTGATGATATCCCAGACGCCGACCACCGCATTGGTCACGCTCTGGAATTTCAGGCCGATCTTGAGAATATCCGTGGTGAAAATGTCGCGGTATTTGTTGATGTCGAAGCTTTGCGCGATGTCATAAAGGATGTAGGCGACGGTCTCTTTCGTGCCGACGTAACGCCGATCCTTCATGGCTGTTGTGACAATGTGCGCGCGTTCCTGCTCCAGCTCCAACGCAGTCGCTTCGTTTGCCATCTCACTCCTCCTCTTCGCCGCAGACGCGGGGCCGCCGGCCGCGCATCTGTATTGATAGTTCAGTATAGCATAATCCGCGCGGATTTGCAACCGCAATCCGGATATTTATACAGCTTGTTTAAAAAAATCGCCCGTGTTTTGTGAAAAACGCCCCGTCGGCCGTCTGACCGACAGGGCGTGAGATTATGCAAGCTTGTGGATGAACAGGCCGCTGAGCAACTTCGGCTCGAACCAGGTGGATTTCGGCGGCATGATCTGCCCGGCGTCGGCAATCGCCATGAGCTCCTCGAGCGAGGTGGGATACATCGAAAACGCCAGGCGCATATCCGTCTGCACGCGGCGCTCGAGCTCGGCGAGCCCGCGGATGCCGCCGACAAAGTCGATGCGCTTGTCCGTGCGCGGGTCGTCAATGCCCAGCAGGGGCGCGATCACATTCTTCTGCAGGATCGAAACATCCAGCGCCGCCACGGGATCGGCCGCGTCGAAGCTGCCGTCTCTCGCCGTCAGGCGGTACCAGACGCCGTCGAGCAGCAGGCCGAAGGTGTGCAGCGTCTCGGGATGATAGGGCGCTGCGCCGACCGCTTCCACGGTGAAGTCCTTTTGCAGCGCATCCAGGAAGCCCGCTGCGGTATAGCCGTTGAGGTCCTTGACCACGCGGTTGTAATCCATGATCGCCAGCTCGTCGCAGGAGAACAGGACGCTCAGGAAGAAGTTGAATTCCTCCGTGCCGTCATAATCCGGCTGTTCCGCGCGGCGTTTGAGGCCGACCTTGACCGCAGAGGCGCAGCGGTGATGGCCGTCCGCGATATACAGCGCGTCGATGTCCGCAAAGAGTGCGGAGATTTCCGCCACGGCGGCGGGATCATCCACCACCCAGACCGTGTTGCCCACGCCGTCGTCGGTCGTGAAATCATAGACCGGCGCGTGCGATGCCTTCCAGCCCTCCAGAAGCGCCTTGACCGCCGCCTGCGGGCGATAGGTCAAAAAGATCGGGCCGGTGTTCGCGTCGCAGGTATCCACATGGCGGATGCGGTCCGCTTCCTTGTCGGCGCGGGTGAGCTCATGCTTTTTGATGCGGTTTTCAATATAATCGTCGATCGACGCGCAGCCGACCAGACCGGTCTGGCTGCGGCCGTTCATCACCTGCCGGTAGATATAGAACATCGGCGTGGGGTCCTGCGCGCAGATGCCGTCCGCTTCCAGCCGCGCAAGATTCTCGCGCGCCTTGGCATACACCGCGTCGCTGTAAAGATCGGTGCCCGCGGGCAGGTCGATCTCCGCCTTGTCCACATGCAGGAACGAATAGGGCTTGCCCTGCGCCATCACGGCGGCCTCGGCGCTGTTCATCACGTCATAGGGGAGCGCCGCCACCTGCGCGGCATAGGCCGGCAGCGGACGCACCGCGCGGAAGGGTTTGAAAATTGCCATACTGTCACATCCTCTTTTTCATGTCTTTTTCATCTTACACCCGATCGCGCGGTTTGTCAATTTTATTTTATCCCTTGATTTTTTTCTTCGATGATGTATAATAGAATCGATCCTGAAATTTCCATCGAAAATCATACCGATCCGAAGGAGGAATTGCATATGTTCTGCCCGAATTGCGGCACCAATGTTCCGGCAGGCGACGCCGTCTGCCCGAATTGCGGCTACAGTCTGCCGCAGGCACAGCCCCAACCGCAGCCGCAGCCCCAGCCCGCGCCCGCGGCGCAGGCGGCGCCCACAAAAGCAAAGCGCGGCCCGACCAAAAACGGCAAAAACTTCGCCGCGATCTTTTCGGCGCTGCTCGTGTTCCCGGCGACGATCTGCATCGCCACCGACCTGATGTTCCACAAATATGACTACTGGTTCAGCTACGTCGTCGGCGCGCTGCTCGTGATCTGGATCGTTGCGGTGCTGCCGGTCATGCGCATCACGCCCCCGGCCGTCACGGCGATCATCAGCTTTGCCGCGATCGTCTGTTACGCCTTCTTCGTCGCAAGCAAGGCCGGCTGGCTGGAGAAGCTCAAGGAATTCTGGATGCCCCTGCTGATCCTCTCCGCCGCGCTGATCGCCATTGCCTCGGTGCTCATCGGCGGCAAGCACGTCAAGGGGTTGCACATCCTCTCGCTCCTTTCCGCCGAGGCCGCCGTCTTCTTCGTCTGTCTGGAATTTCTGCTCGACCGCCAGGTCAATCAGGCAGTCGAACTGCGCTGGTCGCTGATCCTGCTGTGCGGCTTTGTTTCCGTCATCGCCGTGGTGGAAGCGGTCAACTTCGTGCTCAACAACAAAGAGAAGAATTAAACGCCGGATGCAAACGAACACCGGTCGCCCGCGGGCGGCCGGTGTTTTTTGATGCTTGTTATTCTGTGCTGTGCGGTTTACGCCTGCAGCTCCGCCGGATACTTCCAGACGATCTCGGCATTCTCAACGGAAGGATCCACATAGCGTCCCTCGCCGAACAAGCGCGCGCGCAAGACCATGCGATCCGGATAGACCGTGACGACATAGCCCTGCGAGAACTTGTCGAACGCGCCGTGATTGACCACGCCCACCGTCGGCAGGGAGAGCGCCTTGAACGCGCCGTGATCCTCGTAGTTATACTTGCTCACACCGTAATGCAGATGGCCGGTGATGAACACCACGCCGCGGTGCTTCTCGAAAATGGCGCGCAGCTTATCGGATTCATTGCCCACGGAGCCGCGCCAGTCGCCCTTGCCCAGCCACGTGACCGGCAGGCCGTTCATGCGTTTGAGCGTCTGATGATTGATCACGAAGACCGGCTTGCCCGTGAGCTCCGCGGCCGTCAGGTCCGCGTCGAGGCGCTGCAGCTGCGCGTCGCTCAGATACGACGCCTCAAAAGAGCTGCGGTCGCTGCCGAGCATGAGGAAGGTGAAGCCGTTGATTTCGGTTTTGTGGTAGTAATTCAGCCGGTCCTCCGGCGCGACCCCGCCCGGCAGGCCGGCAAGGAAGCGGAAGAACTTGCGCTGCTGCTTATGATAATGCCGCAGGCGGATATCGTGGTTGCCCGGCACGGCGATGTAGTGCGCGCAGTGGCTGCCGATCCCGCGCAGGGCGGTGTGCAGCATGCGGAATTCGCGCGACGCGCCGAATTCACACAGATCCCCCGCGAACACGATCGCGTCCAGCGTGCCGTCCATGTTGCCGATGTCGGCGCAGGCGGCCGAAAAGCGCGCCGTGCGCAGCGGCGAGAAGGAGGAAATCTGCGGGTCACCCCAGCAGACCATCGTCAGCAGCGCATCGGGATCGATCTGAATCGGCGTTGCGGGGTCCGGCACGGCGACCTTGCCCTTTGCCTGCAGATGCGCGAAGGTGAAATGCATCGAGCGCTCGAGCAGGCTCATTTTCTTTTTGGCCATGGCGTCCTCCTCAGAATGCGTAGCCGGTGAAGAAGCGCACCAGCACCGTGAACACGGGGCCGAGGACCTTGCCGTATTCCTCTTCGAAATAGTTGTATTCAATACCCGCCGCGGGAACCACCGGCTCCGTATTTTCGCCCAGACCCAGCGCCTTGAGCTTCTCGAGCACCACGCGGGCGATCACGATATTGCCCTGCGCGTTGGGGTGGATGGTATCCAGCGCGATCAGCTCCTTGTGGCCGGTCATCGCGCTGTCGACGTCGACGAGCTCAAACGCGCCGGGATGCTCGTCCAGGTAGGCATAGATCATGTCGTTGACCGTATTCGTGCCGCGGCGATAGCCGACGCCCAGCAGGCCGTACCAGGAGGAATAGAGCGTCTGCACCAGGAGCGTGGCGTCGGGATTCAGCTCGCGGATCTTGTCGATGATCAGCGCGAAATTCTCGATCATCTGCGCGGTCAGGCGCTTATAATCGCTCGTGGGAATATTGAAGACCAGGCCCGCCGCGACGAGCACCACCGACGGGTCCGCGAAATAATCGTTGCCGCCGATCGACAGGCTGATGATCTCCGCGTCGGCCACCTGCTGCCGGGCATAGGCGTCCTGCTCAAGCTGCTGGAGCTGCCGGGTCGTGTTGCGCGCAAAGCGGGCGATGTTGTGATACACATAGCCGTTGGTCGCCGCGACGATCGCGCCGTAGCTCGCTTCCTCGGGGTTCTTCACGCCGAAGCCCTCGGCGATGGAATCGCCCATGAGCAGATAGTCGATCTGTTCGCCCGTGTCGTTCGCCGCAAACGCGGAAAACGGCAGCAGCAGACAAAGCGCAAGCGCAAGGGCGAGTGCACGCAGGGTCGTTTTCATTTTCAACACTTCTTTCCGCCGAAATTCATGGTTTCATTATAGTGGAAAACGGCGGAGCTTGTCAAGCGCTGCGGCGGATTCTCTTTGATTTTTATTGACAAGCCTGCGGGAATATGCTATCATACGATGTAATAGTCTTATACTATCTTTATTTCTGAAAGGAGCTAATCCGCAATGGATGACCCGGACCCTGCGCTCAATCTTGTGCTCAAACTGTTATTATTGTTGGCGCTGATCATGATCAATGCGTTTTTCGCCATGAGCGAAATCGCGATCATCTCGCTCAACGATACCAAAATGCGCAGGCTCGCCGAAGAAGGCGATAAAAAAGCAAAGCAGATCGTAAAACTGACCAAAGATTCCAGCCGGTTTCTTTCCACCATTCAGATCGGCGTGACGCTGGCGGGCTTCCTGACCTCCGCCTCGGCCTCGCAGTCCTTCGCGGTGCTGATCACCGACGCGCTGGCGAAAACCGTCGTCGCCGACGTGATTCCGCTGGGGATCATTCGCGCAGGGGCCATCGTGGTCGTCACGATCCTGACCTCCTATTTCTCTCTGGTGCTCGGCGAGCTCGCGCCTAAGCGCATCGCCATGCAGATCCCGGAAAAGATTTCCTACCGCGTTGTCGGCTTTCTGCTGTTTTTCGCTTCGCTGACCAAGCCCTTCGTCCGCTTCCTCGCCGTTTCCACCAACGCCGTGGTGCGGCTGTTCGGCTTCGACCCGAACGCCGATGAAGAGAACGTCACGGAGGAAGAGATCCGCATGATGGTCGACGTCGGCGGCGAAAAGGGCGTGATCGAGGGCGCGCAGAAGGAAATGATCGACAATATCTTTGAATTTGACGATCTGGACGCCGGCGACATCATGACCCACCGCACCGAAATGACGGCCATCGAGGTCTCCCGTTCGCTCGAGGAGGTCGCGGAGCTGGCCGTGGAGAACGGCTACTCCCGCATCCCGGTCTTCGAGGAGGATCCGGACAATATCATCGGCGTGCTCTACGCCAAGGATCTGCTCAAATTCGTCGGGCGGACCATTCCGAAAAATCTCACGATCGCCAAGGTCATGCGCAAGGCGCTGTATGTGCCGGAAACGCAGTCCTGCGCCGATCTGTTCAAGGCCATGAGCGAAAGCCACACGCAGTTTGCCGTGGTGGTGGACGAATACGGCGGCACGGCGGGCATCGTGACGTTTGAGGACGTGCTCGAATCCATCGTCGGCAACATTCAGGATGAATATGACGACGAGGAGGAGGAGATCAACCGCATCGACGAGACGACCTTCACCATCGACGCGATCGCCGATCTCGACGAAGTGGATGAGCTGCTCGGCACGACGATCCCGGAGGGCGATTACGACACGCTCGGCGGCTTCGTGGTCAGCCTGCTCGGCTATCTGCCCACGGAGGCGGACGGCAGCGTGGAAGCGGAATACAAAAACCTGCGCTTTACCGTCCTCTCCTATGAGGAGCGCCGCATCGGCAAGATCAAGGTGGAAATCCTTCCGACGGACCCGCCGGAGGAGGAAGAAGACGACGACTGATCCCATTTAAAAAGAATCGACGCGCTGCAAGTCTTTTACCTGCAGCGCGCCTTTTTTATTCAGTTGAAAACTCGGCTCATCTCGCCGTACCGATCAGCCGCACAAAGAGCGCGCGGAAGAAGCTGACGATGCTGTTGAGGAAGGATTCCCGCGCGCTGAGGTCTTTGATCTCAAAATCCACGCGCACCGTGCCGGAATAATCCCCGATGCCGACGACATAGGCCGAGGCCGTGCCGATGGCGGTGTTGTTTTTGTAATACACCGTGTAATCCGTGCCCTGCCGCAGCGTGCGCCCGCCGTCAACGACGGTCAGCTTCGGCTCCACGGGGCTGCCCGTATACTTCTGCGCCACGGGCTGCGCGACGGAGGCGTTGGTGATGCTGCGCGTGATGATCGTGAAGTGTGCGACGCTCGCGAGCATCTGATAGTCGCCCAGGCCTGTCACGGTCACCTTCGCCTGCCCGACGTGGATGTTGTCCGCATAGGCCGCGCTGTAATCCACGGCCTGCGTAAGCGGCGCGCCGCTGCAGGAGACCTCGACCGGCGGGGTGATCGCCCGCCCGGTGTAATATTGATTCGGGATCGGCGCGATCATGAGCGTGGTCACGGGAATGCCCTGCACCAGCGCATAGCTGTGGGCATAGGAATTCTCCATGCAGACGATCGTCAGGTTCGGGCAGTCGTCAAACGCATCCGGCGCGATGTCGGTCACGGTGTCGGCAATTACGGCGGTTTCCAGGCTGTCGCAATCGGCAAAGGCCTGCGATCCGATGGCCGTGATGCTCCCGCCGACGCCGACGGTTTCCAGACTGTCGCAATTCAGGAAGCCCTGCTCCGGGACGGCGGTGATCGGCTGTGCCTCCGGCAGCTCCTCTGCGGCGGCCTGTGTGCGCAGCGCCGGCGCTAGGTTCGGCCCGCCGGTCTGCGGCTGTGCGGTCGCGCCGAGCTGCAACTCAGTGAAGCTCGTGTAGGCGAAGGCGCGCAGATCCGCAAAGGTCAGCAGCACGAAATTGAAGCTCTGCAGGGCGTCGCAATACCAGAACGCCGCGGCTTTGACGTAGCGGATCGGCGCATACCAGCGCACGCTTCTGAGCGCGGAGCAGCCGCAGAAGGCCATCTCCTCCACCACATACACGCTCGCGGGCAGGGTGATCTGCGTGAGCGCGGTCTGATCCTTGAACATGCCGATGCCGATTTTCTGCACGCGCGGGCCGACGGTGACGCTCTCGAGCGGGCAGCCCTTGAAGGGCGAGGCATAGGCGGACAGATGCGCCGGCGTCAGCTCGGACCGGATCGACGCGAGCGTGATCATGTTGTTGGTCTCGCAGTCGACCGCGTTGAACTGCAGCGTGCGGATCGCCGCGCCGGAAAAGGCGGCGTTATGCAGATAGCGCACGTCCGGGCCGATCGTCACGGCGGTCAGCGCCGCGCAGTCAAGAAAGGCGTTCTGCTCGATCGCGACCACACCGCCGGCAATTGTCAGCGTATGCAGAGCGGCGCAATCCTTGAAGGTTTCCGTCTGCAGGCGCAGGCTGCTGCCCTGCAGGGTCGCGGCTTCGAGCGCGCTCCCCTGAAATGCCTGCGGGCCGAGGAAGCGCAGCGACGGGCTGAGCGTGACGGACCGAAGGCCGCTCTGCGCAAAGGCGTTGACGTGGATCACTTTCAGCCCGGCGGGCAGGCCGATCGCTTCGAGCGCAGTCGTATCGGCAAAGCAGCTCGCGCCGATGACAGTCAGGCCGGCGGGCAGCGCCACGCTTGTGAGCGATGCGCATTCGGCAAAGGTGCCCGCGCCCAGCCGGTCAACGCCGACAGGCAGCGTGATCTGCTGCAGCTGCGCGCAGTATTCAAACGCGCAGGCGCCCAGCTCCGTCAGGCCCTGCGGCAGGGTGATCGACGGAATCGCCGTGAACGCAAAGGCGTCCGTTCCGATGGCGGTGACGCTCTCGGGGAGCGTGATCTGCGTGAGGGCCGTGCAGCCGCGGAAGGCGCCGCTGCGAATCTCCGTGACCCCCGCCGGCACGGTCACCTGCGTGAGGGTCTTATTCTCGGAGAAGGCGTAATCGGCGACTGCCGTCACGGGCAGGCCGTTGAGTGCGGCGGGCAGGGTCAGCGCGGTCGCGCTGCCGGTGTAGCCGGCCAGCACGACTTCATTGCGGCTGTTTACCAGATACTGCCAGTCGCCCGCTGTCAGCGGCGGATCGGCGGTCATATGGTCGAACCAGAGGCCGCCGTCCGGGTCGATATGCCGGATATAGTGGCCGCCGTCGAGCGGCATCATGCCGATGTAAGGCACAACGCCCGGCGCGCCGCCCTTGCGGAAAACGATCCGATCCGGTTGGCCGAAAATATTGCCGACCTGCACACCGAGGTTATAGAAGCAGCTCACATTGCCCTCAAAAACCACCTCGGACGGCATGCCCACCGACATGGCTTCGACGTTGTTCTTGTGAATCACCATGCGATCCACGCCGGTGCGTCTGTTTAAGCCTTCGTAACCGAACACCGTCAGCTGATCATAATAGGGGTCCGACGACGCGGGCACAATGATCTCCGAGATGCCGGTGGCCGCGAAATTGGTCAGAAGCAGGGTGAGCGTCGTCGGCAGCGCGAGCGCGGTCAGCTGCGGGCAGTTGAAGAACGCATAATGCTGGATCTCCTCGAGCCCTTCGCTGAGCTGCACCGTTTCCAGCGCGGTGCAGCGGTCAAAGGCATGGGAACCGATGCGCCAGACCGTGCCGGGCACCGTCACGCTGCGCAGCTGCGTCATCGCGGGATTCTGCGGCATGGAGAAGGAATAATCGTGGTTGATCTCCAGCATATCGTAGTAGCTCGGCAGACCGGCGTCCGGCGAGAACGCATAAGGCCCGATCTGGCCGACCGTGTAGCCGTCGATCGTTTCCGGCACGGTGACGTCGGTCGCGCTGCCGGTATATTTGACGATCAGAATGCGGTCCGGAAAGCGGCCGGATTCCCGGTCCGCGTAGTACATCCAGTCGCCGCTTACATGCACGTCATTGCCCAGCGCCGCCGTGGAGCGTTCCGTATCCGGAACGGCAGCCGCCTGCGCGGGCGCAGCCTGTTCGGGCGCGGCCTGCGCAAGCAGCGCGGTGCCGGGCAGCAGCAGCGCCAGACAGAGAACAATTGATAAAATCCTGCGTTTCACGGTCATCCCTCCCCTTTCTGTGAAATGACAAAGGATGCGGTGCAGCCCTCATAGCTGAGGGTCACCATGGTTTTCGCCGCGCGCCCGGCGGTCAGCACCTCCGTCGTCACGGTGTAGTCCGCCGCCGAAAGCGGCTGTTCCGTGCCGTCGCTGTAGACGGCGTACACTTTCATCCCGGCCAGGTCCGGCGCGGACGCATCCGCCGCCGTGAAATCAAAGTTCTCCGGGAATACGGCATAAATCGAATTGAGCTTCGGGGTCTCGAGCGTATCGAGCACCCGCACAGAAAGCGTTTGCGTCAGCCCCGCCGCGCGCACGGTGACGGCGGTCTCCCCTGCCGCGCGGCCGAAATCCGCGGGCGCCAGCACGGTGAATTCCGCCGGCTGCTCCGTACCGTCCGACAGCAGCGCGAACACGGTCAGCCCGTCGGCGCAAAAGGCCTCGCCGACGTCGTATTCCGTTTTCCAGCCGTCGCCGGTTTCCACGCGGATGCCGGTCACGGTCGGAGCGGCGGTCGTCGGTTCCGAAACAGGAACCGTCGTCGGCGGCACGGGCGCGGCGGTCGGCGCCTCGACGGACTCCGGCGCCTGCGCGAACAGCGCCGCAATCTTCTGCGACACGGCCTGCGCGACGGTGATATCCTCGCCCGTGCGCAGCTGGGACGCCGCTGCGAGCAGCAGCGCCGCAGCAAGACCGGCGGCAAGCGCGATGCGCGCGCCGTGCTCCCTGCGCACGCCGATTGCTTTCATAAACGCTTTGTGTGAGGTCGGCGGCAGCACCGCCGCGTCCGCGCCGCTGCGCAGCGCGTTGACCGCATCGGCGCACGCGTCGATCAGATCGAAATCCGCCGCGTCTCCTTTTTCCAGCTCCGCATCCATGAGCGCTTCGAGCGCTTCGATCTCGCGCTGCACAAAGTCAGCGGCGAAATCCGGATGCTGCAAATGGGCCTGCGTCACGGTCATCTCAGTCTCACACTCCTTCCTGATCCATATCCATCTGTTTTACCAGCTGTATGATTTTTTCGCGCAGCCGCACAAGGCGCATCGAGGCGGCCGGACGCGAGATCTGCAGCTCCTGCGCAATGGCCTCCACGCGCTCGCGGCGGACATACCGCCGTTCATAGAGCGCCTGCTCCTCCGGGCTGAGCGTGCGCACCAGCGCCGCGGCCAGGGCGTCGTAATCGATCAGCGCGAGCCGGTCGTCCTCCGGCAGCGCGCCTGCCCCGCGATCCTCTGCCTGCGTGAGCGGCAGCTCCCGCCGGGCGGCGGCCGCCTGCTGCTGCCGCGCCCGCTTGACGAACTGATCCGCCGTGCGGTAGAGGAAGGCCTGCGGATGCGCAACGGTCTCGCCGCCGCGCAAGGTGCGGTAAAGGACAAGAAAGGCCTCCTGCACGCAGTCGTCTGCAGCCTCCCGCGCGCCGTTCAGGCGGGAAAGACAATAGTTGAACAGCTTGAGCCGATAAGCGTCGTAACACTGCTCGAGCAATGCGTCCGCCGCTTTCTTCTGCGTCATGCTCCCGCCTCCTTTCATTCGGATGTCCTTCACCCTGTAGTCAACGAAACCGCAAAATGTAACGCGCTTTTTTGCGCTTTTCCGTTTTTTATTATATCAGATTCCCCGTGCAGTGTAAACTCTTGCGAAAAAAGTCCCTTGATTTTTTGCCGCCGCTGCGGTATGATAGAAGCAGATTCTTTGAAGGAGGTCCGCGCAATGACTGCTGCCGAATTCTTTTATCACGCCAAGGTGTTCCTGCTCGCGCTGTTTGTGACGCTGATTCCCTATAAGGGCATCGACCTGCCGGTCCTGGACGTGAGCGAACCGGACTGCCTGCTGAATGTCGAAATGGTGTCCGACACCCATCTGGAAACGGCGGATCCATTCCGCACCGGTTTCCTCAAGCAGGGGCTGCGGCGCATGGGCAAATCAAAAACGCCGGTGGATGCGATCGTCGTTGCGGGCGATCTGACCAACTACGGCGACGAGCCGTCGCTCGCGCTGTATTATCAGCTTTTGAAGGATTACGCCCCCGCGCAGGTGATCACCGTGGCGGGCAATCACGACATCGGCCACGCGGGCGACCGCGACAAAACCGATCTGACGCGCGAGGAATGCCTGGCAAACGTGATCAAATATTATAATGAATATAGCGGGCGCGACCTGACGACGAATTATTACAGCGAAACGATTAAGGGCTATAAATTCATCGTGCTGGGCGACGAGGTGATCGACGGCGGCCACTGGGACGCGATTTCCATGACGCCCGAGCAGCTGGACTTCCTCGACCGGGAGCTGGCCGAGGGCACGGCGAACGGCAATCCGGTCTTTGTCTGCTGCCACTGGCCGCTGGACGGCATCAACGGCGAAAATACGATCTGGGGCGGCGACAGCGGCATCACGCCCGAGGAATATCCGGTCAAGGAAATCCTCGAAAAATATCAGAACGTCTTTTATATCAGCGGTCACATGCACGGCGGCGTGCGCGCGGAAGCGGTGGGCGAGAAATACGATATGCCCATTGCCGAGCAGGTCAACGGCGTGACCTACATCAGCCTGCCCTGCTACGGCATCGTCAACTGGTACGGCATCACCTGGTCGGGGCTCGGCGCCCAGCTGGAGGTCTACCGCGACCACGTGAATCTCCGCCCGCTCAACTATCTGACCGGCAACTGGTATCCGAACGCGAACTACACCTTCGCGCTGGTCTGAACGCAATAACGGCAAAACGCGCTGCGTCGCAAGGACGCAGCGCGTATTTTAATACGGTTGACTTGTTGCCGGACCGGCGTGTCAGAAGGTCTCTTTCACCGTCTGGACAATGACCGGCAGCTTGCCGAACAAACCGCGGAAGAAGGCGACCAGCTTTGCGAAGAAGCCGGTGTTGACCTTGACGGTTTCAACCTCGCTCTCGGCGAGCACGGAGCCGTCGCTGCCGATCAGCCTGCACTGCACGGTGTAATCGGCGGTCGCTTTTTCTTTCTTATACGTTTCGCCCGTGCCGACGTCCTTGCCGTCAACGAACCAGTGGACGACAGCGTCCGCCGGCGCATCGGCCGTGATCGCCGTGAAGGTGATCGTCGTTTTATAATCCACGGATTTCGTCGCGGTGTAGTTTTTGATGCTGACGACCGGCGGCGGGAGCTCCTCCCAGACTGCGTAGAGCGTGGTGTCGGCGGCAAGATTGAACTGCGCGCCTGCCTGCGCCTGCGCCGCGGTCGCGTTCGGATCCTCCGACCAGCCGCGGAAGGCATAGCCCTTGCGCGCGGGCTGCGCCGCGGAAAGCGTGATCGCGCCGATGCCCTGCTGCGCCGCGGGCGCGCCGTCGCCGCCATTGGCGTCATAGGTGAGCGTGAACGGATTCTGCGTCCACTGGGCATAGAGCGTCACCGTGGCGTTTTTGGTGTAGCTCGCGCCGGGGGCGTAGCTCGTGCCGGTGCCGTCGGCTTTCGTGTTCCAGACCGCAAAGGTGTAGCCCGCGCGGGTCGGCGTCTGATCGCTGAGTGTGAGCGCCGTGCCGTAGGTCTTGGTCTGATTCGCCGGGGCGCCCTCGCCGCCGTTCGCGTTGTATCTCACGGCGTAGGCATTCGCTTTCCACACGGCGTAGAGCGTGGTATCGGCGGCAAGGTCGAATTCCGCGCCGGGCCGGATCGGCGCCGCGGTCGCGTTCGGATCCTCCGACCAGCCGAGGAAGCTGTAGCCGGTGCGGGTCGGCTGCGCATCGGAGAGCGTGACCGTGCCGATGCCCTGCTGCGCCTCGGGCGCGCCGGCGCCGCCGTTGGCGTTATAAGTCAGGGTGAACGGATTCTGCGTCCACTGGGCGTAGAAGGTCACCGCGGCGTTCTTGGTGTAGCTTGCGCCGGGGGCGTAGCTCGTGCCGCCGCCGCCCACCTTCGTATTCCACACGGTGAAGGTGTAGCCCTCACGGGTCGGCACCTGATCGCTGAGCGTGAGCGTCTTGCCGTAGGTCTTGGTCTGATCGGCGGGCGCGTTTTCGCCGCCGTTGGCGTTGTATTTGACCGCGAAGGTATTCGCTTTCCACTGGGCGAAGAGCTCGGCGTCCGCATTCGCGGTGTAGCTCGCGCCGGCGGCATAGCCCGTGCCGGAGCCGTTGGACTTCGTATTCCAGCCGGTGAAGGTGTAGCCGGTGCGGGTCGGCTTCTGATCGCTGAGCGTCAGCGCCGTGCCGTGGGTCTTGGTCTGCGCGTCCGGCGCACCGGAGCCGCCGTTGGCGTTATATTTGACCTCGTAAGTTTTCAGCTCCGTCACTTCGCAGAATCTCGTTTCCTTGCCCACTTCCACCGTTTCGCCCGGCAGATAGACCTTCGACGGCGTTTCGCCATCGATCCGCCAGCCCACAAGCTTGTAGCCGACTTCGCTGCTATCGCTGCCTTCGCTGCCCGGCAGCTTGAACGTGCCGGGTTTCCACTGCGCCGTCATGGTGACGTCGCCGCCGGTGGAAAGATTGATCATTCTGGAACCTTCCGCGAATTTCGTCTGCCGGAATTTGAAATTCCGCACCTGCCCCCAGGGCGCCGAATTCGGCGACTCCGTGTTCTGGAGGCGCACGCGCAGGGTCTTGTCCGCATCGCCGCAGCCGCGCTCGTCGATCGTGAACGTCACCGTGAAATGCACGAATTCCCCGGGTGTGCCCGCGTTCGTATTCGCGTAAACCGTTGTGTCGGAGGTGGAGGTGGTCCCGTTGCCCGCCAGCACGGTCGGAACCCGGTCATCCTCGCCGCCGCTCAGTCCGATCTGCAGATTCTTGGGGGTTGCGGCGTCGAATTCCAGCGTGTAGACCTCGCCCTGCAGGAAGGGGCCGGGAATGGTATTTTCGAAGATGGTCGTGTAGAAACTGGTTTTATCATCGATATTGAACGTGTTGCTGCCGTAAAACCTGCCCGAATCCGCCACGTTGACGTAATAATCGGGCGTTGCGGTGGCGCAGACCCAGCCGTCAAAGACGTTTGGAACATTCCGGGTATAGAGGACGCGGTCGCCCGCCGCATTGCAGATGTTGGCCGGGACGCCGCGCGCAAACCCGTTGGCGGCCGCGGACCCGGGCACGCCTGAGGTCAGCGTCTGCGCGGCGGTGGCGCCGGTGGATGATCCGTCGCTCGCGTAGTTTACTTTATATTCGTTGTCAAAGCGGATCGAAATATCGGTTGCTTCGTTATGGCTGCACACGTCCATGCCGTTATAGGCATAGATCTGGGTGATATACGCCCCGCGTTCGTCGTTGTGATCGCTCAGATGCTCAACGAAACGATAATTATAGCTTTGGCCGTCGACCAGATAGTCGCCCTGCGTGCCCCGCCGTTCGGTATAAAGTTCCCAATTCTCCCGGTACCCGTAGTAGTTCTTGAGATCGTCTAATTTTTCCGGCGGCGTCCACGAAATGAATATCACGTCCCGCACCGAGGAATAGCCGTTTGATTCCACCTGCGCGTAAATATCGTAGCTGTCCGGGCCGCTGCGCACGGCGGTGCTGCGGGTGACGGAAGCCGCTTTGCCGACCATGGCTTGGCGCGCCGCGACCAGGGCTTGCCGTGCTCTTTCCGAATCCTCGCGCGCCGAATCGGGATTGCCCAGCACCTTTGCCGCATTCTTCATCGCTTCCTGATAAGCATCCCAGCCGGATTCAACATTGCCCGGCTGCCGGTCGCAGCTATTTTCCATCGCGTCAAAATAACTCTGGCGCAGCGGGCCTTTGTCCGAACACAGGAGCATGAAATGCGTGTGCTGATAGGATTCCAGTTGCCCGCTGCCGTAGGTGCCGGAGGCGTGGGAAAAAACCGTGAACTCTTCCTCGCCGACCAGACGCAGCGGACGTTTGTCAAACATATAGTCGATCGTGCAATCGCCCTCCTGCGCGACCAGAAGCTCCGTATTCTCCGTGGGATCCGACTGGGCGTTGATGATGATCGGCTGCGCAGATTCCGGCATTGACTGCCCGGACGAAAACCCTTCGGCAAGCCAGGCACTGAATTCGCTTCTTGAGAGCCCCTCGTTATCCGTCTGCACCAGACCCACGCTGAAATTGGGAATCTCATTCAGATTGGAGACCCGCTCGATATCCACGTAATAATAGGCGATCGGCGACTCGACGTCCGTCGTGGCCTCGCGCGGGCTCGCGGTGCCGTCACGCCAGCCGAAGTTGCCTTTGTTGCTCTGGTTGAACATATTCGTGTTGATCGGTTTTCTGTTGTTCGCAAGGTACAGACCCCTGTTGCCGAGATAGATCAAATCTGTGGGGGTCGCGGTGTTGTTCCTGCCATCCGTTTTTGCTTCGTCGGATCTCTGCGCGCCCCAGACCAGGGTGGCGTAGCCCAGATATTGTTCGCCGCCGCCCCGCGCTTCGCTCAGGCAGCCGGTGGGCAGGCGATAGGGCTCGTAAAGATACGTATAGCTCTTGGCAGTTTTCGTCACGCCGTCCACCACGAAGGTGGCAGTGTAGGTGATCATATCGCCGCCGTTGCCGGTGATTTCGAAATCGAGATCTTCGATCGTGTCGGTGCCGTTGCAGGTCAGGCTCCTCACCGTGCCGCCCTCGGTGGTGATGGTCACGCTCGTTGCGCCGTCGCAGTGGAAATACAGCCTGGCGGTTTCCTCCATCGGCTCGAGCTTGCGATCCTGCTGATCCCACTGATTGCGGTAGCTGTTCAGATACCACTGCTTGCCGTACTCGCCCACCTTGAGATAGACGCACTCCGGCACGTAGAACCGGACCTTCGGCGCGGCAGCCGCCTGCGTCTTCGGCGTGAAGGTCAGCGAAATCGACGGCGCCATGGCAAGCACCAAGGCCAGCGAAAGGAGCAGGGCAAGGCTCTTTTTCACGTGTTTCATGCTTTTTCCTCCTTTGCAATGGATGGACAGTTCTCTGTGCGGCAGGGCGTGTCTGCTGCCTGCAGGTCAAAGCAGCCGCGGGATTTCATCTTTCTGTTTCTCTGCTTGCGGATCCTCCGGCGGTACGGTCGCATCCGTGCCCGTCGGCCCCGCTGTTTTCATTCAAATCCTAAAAATGCTTCAGGCCGGGATCGTTCATCAGGCGTTTCCGGCTGATGCCGTAGTTTTCTTCCGGGAAGCGTTCAAGCAGCGCATCGAGAAACTCCTCAAAGGTGCCGAAGAACCATTCGATCGGCAGCTCGTTCGTGCCGCCCGCGCCGTCGTTGTGCCCGGCGCCCCGCCATCCGACCTGCTAGGTCAGCGCGTAGCTTCCGTCCGCGCGCCGCTCAAACACATAGCGTTCCAGCCAGCTCCAGTCGTCGACATACAGCGGCCTGTCCCCATGCCGGAAACAGTCAAAGATACAGTGCGATTTCGGCTTGTTTTTCTTCATTCCGGTTTCTCCTTCCGATCAGACCTCAAAATCGCAGGCGACGGAGGCGCTGCGGACCTCGTGCATCCGCTTGCGGACGGGCTGATGCACGGGATGGGTCTGATAGGCCTGAAATGACGCCATGCTGTCAAACACGGTGATCAGCGCCAGGTCGTAGGAGCGCGCGCTGTGCAGCACGTCCTGCCCGGCCTCGAGGTCGAGCATCCCCTCGATTTTCCCCTTCATGCCGTAGAAATTCTCCACCAGCTGCGGAATCTCGTCGCGGTACTCCTCTTTGATTTTGAATAAAACGATATGACGGATCAAGCGGGTTCCTCCTTCGTTTCCGCCAGCAGCTCGTCCAGCAGCGCGGCGGCGTCGCCCACCAGACGCAGGCAGGGGCGTTTCGCGTAAAACTCCGGCGTGCGCGCCTCGGGGATGCCGCCGGGCGTGGTCGCCACGTTTTTGAGCAGGTCCTTGCAGCGCAGCGCGCCGTTGCGTTCCTCAAAGCGGTGACCGTAGGTCTGGATCTGTTTGTAAAGTTCACGCTTGGCCGCGGGATCCTTGGGATCGTCGTAGCCGCGCAGGGCGCCGAGCGCGAGCATCGCGCCGCTGACCGTGCCGCAGACCTCGCGCAGCCGGCCGATCCCGCCGCCGAAGGGCGCGGAGAGCCGGGCGGCTTCGTCCGGATCCATGCCGGTCACGTCGCAGAACGCGCAGCACACCGCCTGCGCGCAGTTATAGCCTTCCATAAACAGGCGTTTTGCTTCTTCTTCGTGGTTCATGGCGCAGCCTCCATTTCTTCCTTGCCGAAGCGCCGTTCGTAAGCCTCGGCAACCGCTTTAGACATTATGGCCGTTTCAGAGGCCCAGAAAACTTTGTTTTCCATATATTCCAGACCTATATCCTCGCAAACGTCTTCCAGCTGCGCAGCATCGAACAGTTCGAAAACAGACAGCCACTTGCTTTCGACCTTCAGATTCTCGGTGCGGATGGCGTTCGGCTCACATTTCAGGGCGCAAAAAGATTCCTTCGCCGTGAAGCAGGGCCTGCCGTTTGATTCCGAGCTGACCTTCGCCTCCGAGCAGCGGATATAATACTTGCCGTCCTGTGAAAAAACAAGATCAATCACAATATAGGAGCGGCCATAGGACCCCTCGGGACACGACGCCCAGTGCACAATGTTTTTGATCCACTGAATTCCCTCGGGAATCTTCAGTACTTTTTCAGTTGAAATCTCTTTGATTCTTTCCCTCGTTTTCACGCTTGCCAGGATATCGGTGTTCTGTCCCGATTGCAGCTGACGGGCATTGATCGTCCATTCATACTGCGCACCGGTTTTTATTATAAGGTTTTGATCCTTCAGGCCTTTCAAAATACGGGCGGCCCGGTTAAAAGGGAGGTTGCAGACCCGTTGGATCGTGGTGATTGCGGGATACCGGATTTGCGCAATCTTCAAAAGGGCATCGACCGGAAGATCCAGATCGGCCGGAGCAATCGCCATGCGCACCTTTCCCACGTCTGCATAGAATGCGGGGAACGGCGGCGGCGCCTGCGGAATCGTTCGTTTCAATGACGCGGCCTGCGGCGTTTGCGCAAAACTGCGGTCTTTCGCAAACAGGCGTTTTGCCTCTTCTTCATGGTTCATGGGTTTCTCCTTGTGAATTCGTGTTGATGCGCAGCCGTTGGATGGTTGGGCAATCGGCGGGCAGTGTAGGGAACGCTGTTTCAGCGTTCCGCATGCGCCGCAGGCGCATCACTCCCTCCGTCACGGCTGCGCCGTGCCACCTCCCTCAGAGAGGGAGGCTGTTTTTGTATCGCCGGTTCCGCTGTGCATTCCGCAGGCAACCGCGCGGCTGATGCCGCAGCGGCAAGCATGTATGCTTGCCCTACGGTGCGGTCGGCGGCGATCAGGTAGGGGCGGATAGCATCCGCCCGCAAATCAAGCAGGAAGCCATCGGTGTGCGGTGTAGGGAACGCTGTTTCAGCGTTCCGACCGCGCGGCACGCGCGGCGTTTCGCCGGCAAATCGTCGGTCCGCCCGCGGGCGATCAATGATCGCCCCTACGGTGCGCAGCAGTCAAATTGTTGTTCCTTCGGCGGGCGGGCAAGGGCGGAACGCCGTTCCTGCTTCGTTTTGCAAAAGAAGCTCCCGAGCATACCCCGGGAGCTTCCTGCTGTTTCAATTATTTATTCATTGCCTGCTGCACCGCAACGGCGACCGCGACGGTCATGCCGACCATCGGGTTGTTGCCGGCGCCCAGGAAGCCCATCATCTCCACGTGCGCGGGCACGGAGGAGGAGCCTGCAAACTGCGCGTCGGAATGCATGCGGCCCATGGTGTCGGTCATGCCGTAGGAGGCGGGGCCTGCCGCCATGTTGTCCGGATGCAGGGTACGGCCGGTGCCGCCGCCGGAAGCGACGGAGAAATACTTCTTGCCGGCTTCCCAGCGTTCTTTCTTATAGGTGCCCGCCACAGGATGCTGGAAGCGGGTCGGGTTCGTGGAGTTGCCGGTGATGGAAACATCCGCGCCCTCATGCCACATGATGGCGACGCCTTCGCGCACGTCATCCGCGCCGTAGCAGTTGACCTTCGCGCGGTCGCCCGTGGAATACGCGGTCTTGCTCACGACGGTCAGGGCATGATCTTCCTTGACGTCGGCGGAGAGATAATCGTATTTCGTCTGCACATAGGTGAAGCCGTTGATGCGGCTGATGATCATTGCGGCGTCCTTGCCCAGACCGTTCAGAATCACGCGCAGGGGCTTCTGACGGACTTTGTTGGCGTTCAGTGCGATTTTGATCGCGCCCTCGGCGGCCGCAAAGGATTCGTGACCGGCAAGGAAGGCGAAGCACTCGGTGTCCTCATCGAGGAGCATCGCGCCCAGATTGCCGTGGCCGATGCCGACCTGACGCTGATCCGCAACGGAGCCGGGGATGCAGAATGCCTGCAGGCCCACGCCGATCCATCTGGCGGCGTCGGCGGCGCTCTTCGCATTCTCCTTCATCGCGATCGCGGCGCCCAGCTCGTAGGCCCACTTCACATTTTCAAAGCAGATGGGCTGCGTGCTCTCAACGATGCTGTAAGCGTCCACGCCCATGCCGTTGGTATATGCCTTCACATCCTCAAAGCTCTTGAAGCCGTATTTGTCAAGAACGGGCTGCAGCTGCGGGATGCGGCCTTCATAGTTTTCAAACAATGCCATTGTTCGCCCCTCCTCTCAGTCTTTGCGCGGGTCGATCCATTTGACCGCGCCGTCTTCCGCCTTGAACCGGCCGTAGGTGCCGAGGTTCTGTTCGTATGCTTCGTTGGGGGAAACGCCCTTCTTGATGGCGTCCATCATCTTGCCCAGGCTCAGGAACTGATAGCCGCAGACCTGGTCGTTTTCATCGAGCGCCATTTTGACCACATAGCCCTCGGTCATCTCCAGATAACGCGTGCCCTTTGCGCGCGTGCCGTACATCGTGCCGACCATGGAGCGCAGGCCCTTGCCCAGATCCTCCAGACCGGCGCCGATGCGCAGGCCGTCCTCGGAAAACGCGGACTGCGTGCGGCCGTAGACGATTTGCAGGAAGAGCTCACGCATGGCGGTATTGATCGCGTCGCAGACAAGGTCGGTGTTCAGCGCCTCCAGAATGGTCTTGCCCGGCAGGATCTCGCTGGCCATGGCCGCGGAATGGGTCATGCCGGAGCAGCCGATCGTTTCCACCAGCGCCTCCTCGATCACGCCGTCCTTGACATTCAGGCTCAGCTTGCAGGTGCCCTGCTGCGGTGCGCACCAGCCGATGCCGTGCGTATAGCCGGAAATATCCTTGATTTCTTTGGCCTGGATCCACTTGCCCTCCTCGGGAATCGGGGCGGGGCCGTGGTGCGGGCCCTTTGCAACACAAACCATTTCTTCAACTTCTTTTGTGTATTGCATGTGTGTTCGTTCCTCCTGTTCATAGTTTCATGCGCGGGATCGTAAGGTTTCCCAATTTATTATAAACAGAATTACGGGGATTGTCAATGAAAACTTGCAAAAGAACGGACGGAATCCGCCGATTTCCGCCGCGCGGATCGCTCCGCCCTGCCGCCGCCGCTTTTTTATTCGGAATCGGCAACATCTCCTTGACAATCCCTGCCATCTATGATTTAATGAATGCAGAAAAAAGCCGGATTCACTGGCCCGAAGGAGGATCCGATATGCAGTTTCCCAGCATGCTCACAAAGATCGGCGCGTTCCTGCTCGCCGTGCTCATTCCGATCATCGCGCTCATATTTTTGCCGTTCACGCGCACGGTCGACCCCAAGGCGACGGCGCTCCGGGAACAGATGGGCGGCTTCATGTGCGGCATCTGCCACACCGTGCCGGACTATGACAAAATCAAGGAAGCCAACATCGACTGGCTGCGCGAGGATATCCCCTATCCCTTCGACGAGAACGGCGAACCGTCGTTTTACTATGAATATTGGAAAGGCGAGCTGCAGGAATACGTCGATCACGGCATCCGCATCCTGGGCGTGACGCCCTATCCGAAGGATTACCTCTACTTCGGGCTGGACAGCCGCAAAGAAGAAGACCTCCCCCGCATCCGGCAGGTGGCGCAATTCCTGATGAACGACCTGCGCGACCTTGTGGACGGCTTCCAGATCACCAATGAAATGGGCGTCGAGCGCTTCACCGACCCGCTGACGATCGACGAGGCGGCCGATTTCATCGGCGTGCAGCTCGAGGCCATGGCGCCGATCAAGGGCGACAAGATCATCGGCTACAACCTCGGCGGCCCGGGCTATTACACGCTGGCCTTCAAGATGATGAAATACAACAAATACTGCGATTACATCGGCTGTGATCTCTATCTCGGCTCGTTTGACAACATCATCAAAGACATCAACACCTATTTCTCGGTGCTGCAGGCCGTGCGCGCGATCACGCAGAAGCCGATCATCATGATGGAATTCGGCTACATCGGCTACGGCGAGCCGAAAACCCGGGCGGAAAAGAATGCGATCCTGCAACAATACGGCTACAGCTCCGAGGAAGAGGTGGCCAAGGACGTCGACGGCTTCATCAACAATCTGCCGCCGCGGCTGAAGGAGGAATTCATCGCGCTGTACGGCGACCGCAGCGACGAGGAGAAGTGCAAGCTGCTCTTCCACAGCGAATACGCCTACCACATCTACTGCGAACTGCCCGAAGGCACCGGCCTGTACGGCTATCCCCACACGCCCGAGGGGCAGGCGAAATTCTTCTCCTATCTGATCCCGAAGTTCAAGCAGCTGCCGTGGATCATCGGCGCGTTCGTCTATATGTGGGAGGACAGCGAATACTGCTACGTCTGCGGACAGTCGGACTGCCCGGTGGAAACCGGCTGGGGCATCGTGGACGGCGAAGGCAATCCGAAGCCCGCCTACTACGCGGTGCAGAAGGCGTTTGCCGATTGAGAATATGAATGCATGATGCGAAAAGCGCCTGCAGGTCCGGCCTGCAGGCGTTTAAACTTTGCTGTTGTTATTTCAAGGCGAGCAGCACCATCTGATCCTCGGCAAAGGGCAGGAGCTGCGGATAGAATTTCTTTGCGCAGGCCTCGAAGCTGACCAGGATCTGCCCGTCGCAGCATTCCAGATCCTCACTCATGCGCGGCAGCTTCATTGTCGCCGTCTGACGCAGACTGTCCAGCGCGTAAAGCGGCAGCGCTGCGACGCCGATCGTCACCGTGCCGTCCGGTTCGCCGCCGCCGCGATACTGCAGCAGCTTTGCGTTTGAAAAGCCGGCGGATTGAGAAAGCACCGCCGTCCCGTCCGGCGTCACGGCAAAGCCCTGGATCTCGTCGCAGACGGCATAGGCCGCGCACGGCGCGGTCTCCAGACCGAATTGCGCCGCGGGATCGACGCGGTAGGCAAACACCAGCGCCTGATACTCGCTGCCGTCCGGCGTTGTAACGCGGTGGCTCTCGTCCGTTTCGTAGCCGTCGGCATGATATTCGCCGACATAGAGCAGCGCGCCGTCGCAGGAGCAGAAGGAGGCGTTGCAGGGCACAGGGATGCTGCCGAGAAAGGCGACGGTATCGCCGTCCTGCGCCGCGAGCAGCGCCTGCGCGTCAAGCACAAAGAGCTGGCTCTGATTGCTGATATAGACGTAATTCCCCGCACAGGTCACGCCGCCGGCATGGCCGCCGTAAGCGCTGCCGTCCGCCCGCTGCAGAATAATGCAGGTCGCTGCGCCGTCCCGGAGCAGGAACAGCCGGGAATCCGTATCGTCATTCATGTAACCGCAGGAGATATAGCAGTCCCCCGCCGCAAGATAAGTCGCGCCCTGCGGGACATAGGCCGAATCCTGCACGCCCGGCACGTCAGCCACCGCCGTGCGGGCGTTCATATAGTCCGGATAGGCGATGCGCCAGAAGAAGGCGCCGATCAGCGCAACCAGCGCGAGCAGCGCCGCAAGCGGTGAACGCGAAGAAGCATGCATCGGAATCCCTCCGTTTTATGCGGCTTTCTTCTCAAAGAAGCCGGTGAAGTTGAGCATGAAGAGCAGCACATAGGCGGCGGTCATCGGGATATTCTCAATGATCGCGCTCTTGAAGCCCGCAACGGTCAGCACGGCCAGGGCAATCAGCACCAGACCGAAGGCGATCAGCGCGCCGAGGAAGCGGCCTTTTTCTTTTATCGCTTTGCTAAAAAGAAGAATCACCAGCGGAATCGCGCAGCAGCCGGCGAAGAGCACGGCGCCCAGCCAGTGGCCCAGGCAGCGCAGCACGGTGAAATCCTTCTCCACGCCCCAGGACGGGCAGTTGACCGTGATGAAGATCGCGGCGGAGCCGATCGTGCCGAGGATGACGCCCAGGCGGCTGTTGAAGCCGTATTTATTGTAGGCATACATCGTATTCATAAAGACCGAGGCGGAGGCCAGCACGCCCCAGGCGCGGAAGGACCAGGGATACTGCAGGCCGGTCATGCTCGCGGTGATGAAGGTGAGCTTGTCGTGGAAGGTTGCCTGCGTGACAACGCCGTCCTTCACGATCGTCACGTCAAAGAAGCCGTACCAGTTGATGAAGACGCAGCCGACGATCAGCAGGATCAGGCAGGCAACGGTCACGCCCTTGCCGAGGGACTCGGCGTAGAGAATCTTTTTGATATAGACGATGAACAGCAGCAGGGCGACGCAGGAGCCGATCACCCAGAGCGGATAGAGCCAGTGACGGCCCATCATGCCGGTGATGTCGGGATGCGTATAGGGCGGATAGTAGCCGCTGATCTGCCGCGCCGCTTCCGTTTCGTAATTGATCAGCACGACGTCCCGCATGATGAAGGTCATCCAGGCGCCGTAGACCGCCGTGATGATCAGCCACAGGATCGCATAGCCCTTGGGCATATTGCGTTTTTCGAGCTCGCTCATTTTCTTCTCTCCTCTTTTTCGGCGAGAACCGCCGGATTTCGATTCTATTCTATCAAATGCCGCGAAAAGATGCAATCTTTTTTTGCAAGAAAACCGCCGTGCGGACAAAAAACAAGGTTGATTCTTTTTCCTCCCTGTGCTAAAATGGAATTCAGAAAAAAGGAAAGAGGAATGACGCATGAAAACGCTGCAACGCTTTTGCAAGCCTGTCGCCGCCGTGCTGCTCGCGCTGGTGCTCGCGCTCGGCGCGCTGCTCCCCTGCTTTGCCGCAGAAGCGGCGCCGGTCCTGCCGCACGTGGATATCCGCGGCTTCATGAACGCCGCAATTTACGCGGATCAGAACGACCCGACGAGCGATCAGCTCTGGCCGCTGGACGTCAAGCGCATCCTGCAGGCCGCCGGGGACTGCATCCCCTCGCTTGCCCGCTTTGCGCTGAACAAGGATTATGACAAGCTGACCGAATCGATCGTGCCCTATATCAACGAGCTGTTCCGCCCGCTGATGTGCGACGAACACGGCGATCCCGTCGTCGAGGGCAGCGGCGCGTATCTCTATTATCCGACCTATGACGAGGTGCTGGCCGAGCCGAAGCTGAGCTTCTCCTATGACTGGCGGCTGGATCCCTATGTTTCCGCCGCGCGGCTGAACGACTACGTCACCTATCTGACCGATACGCTCGGCTTCGGGCAGGTGGTCATGGAATGCCACAGCAACGGCGGCGTCGTGATGCTGACCTATCTCTCCGTCTACGGCGCGCAGCGGGTCAAGAGCGTGTGCTTCAGCGCCTCGGCGATTTACGGCGCGGGCTTTGCCGGCGAGCTGGTCAAGGGCAACCTGCTGATCGATGAAGGCGGCCTGAACGAATACCTGCTTTCCGCCTTCGACAACAATGAACGCGCCGCCCTGCTCACCGGTCTGATGGAGGCGCTCGACAAGGCGGGCATCATTTCCTCGCTGACCTCCTTTGCCAACGGGCTGATCGAGCATTCCCATGATTACTTATATAAAAAGTCCGTGCTGCCGATCTTCGGCAACTGGCTGAATATCTGGGCCATGGTGCCCGACGACGACGTTGAGGCGGGCAAGGACTATATCTTCGGCGAACTGATGGCAGATGAAGACGTGGATTACACGGCCTTCCTGGAACGCGTCGACGCGTTCACGGCGGATTTCCGGGTGCAGCGCGAGGCGCATCTGCGCGCGGTGAACGACGCGTGCAGCGTGTATGTCTTCTGCTTCTACGGCTACACGGGCATTCCCATCACGCGCGACTGGACTGTGATGAGCGACGGGGTGCTGATGTCGAAAGACTCCTCCTTCGGCGCGGAATTTTACAGCGTCGGCAGCCTTGATGAGTTCGAGCCCGGCCCCGGGATCTCGCCGGACGGCAAGGTCAACGGCGCGACGGCGCTCTTCCCGGATCAGACCTGGTATTTCAAGCATTGCCGCCATTCCCTGGCGCATCCCGATCTGGACGCGATGGCGGAAACGCTGCTCTATGCCGACGGGCAGGCCACCGTGGAGACGTTCGAGGCCTATCCGCAGTTTATGCGCTTTGACCGTCTGACCCGCACCATCGGCCCCGATGACGGCGTCGTTACCTCCCCGCTGACCTTCCTGCAGCGCGTGCAGGCATTCTTCCGCGACCTCTGGGCGCGTTTGATTGCCGTATTCCAGCCGCGCTGATTACTGTACACAGAGGTGCCTGCAATGAAAAAAGCGCTCTCGCTCCTGCTTCTGCTCGCGCTGCTGCTTTGCGCCGGGTGCGGCGACGAAAGCGATCGATCCGCGTGGAAGGTGCCTGCGGACGCAGCGGCGGATCTGATGGAAATCTATCGGCGATGGGACGGCGACGTGCCGATCCTCCCCGCCGACTGGACGCCGTCCTATGATTCGTTTGTGCTGTATGACGTCACCCTGCGCGGCGGCTTTGCCAGCGTGTGCGACCTGAACGGCGACGGCAAAGACGAGCTGCTGTTCGGCAAAAAGAATACCCGCACCGAAGATCCCCTCTCCCCTGTGGTGATCACTGCGGTTTTCACGATCCGCGGCGGCAAGCCGGTGTATCAGTTTCAATCCAGGCACGATGATTACTACACACAGCGCGACGCAACCGGCTATTTTGAAAACGGCACGCTGCTGATTGCAGAGGTGGAGACGGACGACCCCGGCTGGCAAACGGAGGCGCAGCGCTATACCTCTGCGCACAGCTTCTACCGGCTGGAGCACGGAGAGCTGCGCTGCAAGCTCACCGTTCATCCGTTTTCCGAAAACGGCGAAATGCGCTACGGCATTTACGAGTGGAAGACGGAAGGCTCCGGCGTGAAATTGAAAAAAGGATACGCCCTGTCCCGGGCGGAATACGATGCGCTCTACACAAAGTGGACCGGCGGCACGCCGATGCTGCAGCCGGCATGGCGTGAACTCCAGCAGGCGGCGCCTGCGCCGGGGACGACGGCCCGCACGGACGAGGAGCTTGCGGCGCAAAAAGCGCAGCAGGCAGAGGCGGCGCGAAAGGAACGGATCGAGCTGTATAAAAACGCAGCGGCCGGCGTCTATCCCGTTATCGAGTCTACAGACGATGTGGAAGAGTACCGCAGACTCGTGGCGCTGTACGATTTTGACGGCGACGGCGTCAAGGATCTGATCAACGGTTACCGGGAGAACGGCAAGGGCGTTTTGGTCGGCGGCGTCCACCTGGTGCGCGACGGTGTACCGGACCCCGCGCCGCGTATTACGCCTATCGACCCCGACGTGTTCATCGAGCAGACCGCACTCTATGCCAACGGCGTCCTCGCCGTCACCACCTATGCGATGGGCGACCCTACGTTGGCAAGTGAAGAATACTATCAGGTCGTTGACGGTCAGTTCTGCAAAATCGCCCAAATCACGTTAGACGCTGCGGAACTGACGCGGATCCACTATACCGAAATGTGCGCGCCCTTCGACCCCGACCACGACCCTTACACCTATCCTTTCGGTTCCTATTACGATGAAAACGCGGTCGGCAGAGACCTCACGGCGGAGGAATACCGGACCGTCAAAGCCGAGCTCATCGGCGACGACCCGGTGGATCTGCAATGGCAGCTTGCGGATAGGCAAAGATGATTCGAACACATTCGTTTTTTCAGGCAGATTTCCGGCAATGCTGCGTCATCTGCCTTGACAATACGGCAAGTATTCTCTGCGGCAGCTTCCTTGCCTTGCGCAAAAATCTGCACTGAAAAAATGCGCAGCACCGCACGGCGCGGATGTTTTTCGTCAGGCAACGAAAAAGCGCAGGCAATACTTGCTGTATGAACGAGCATTTTGAGGCAGGATGGCGGAAAACACACCGCCGTGCGGCGTGATGGGTACGAATCATCTTTGCCTACGGAATAGTCCCTTTGACAAAAAAGCACTGGCAGTGCCGGTGCTTTTTGCTGTCCTGCAACTTTTTCGAAAAATTATCAAACAAATGTTTGCTTTTTCCTGCAAACTATGTTATACTATAGATATCGGCGCAGCGCGTCCGAAAAACACCGCTTGGAGTTGACCATGGATCATTTTGAACTGGTTTCCCGCTTCCAGCCGACCGGCGATCAGCCGGAGGCCATCCGGCAGCTGGTGGCGGGCATCGAAAACGGCGACGCGGAGCAGACCCTGCTGGGCGTGACCGGCTCGGGCAAGACCTTCACGATGGCGAACGTCATCGCGCAGGTCAACCGGCCGACCCTCGTGCTCGCGCACAACAAGACCCTCGCCGCGCAGCTCTGCTCGGAATTCCGCGAATTCTTCCCCAACAACGCCGTGGAATACTTTGTTTCCTATTATGATTATTATCAGCCCGAGGCCTATATTCCGACCACGGACACCTATATTGAAAAGGACTCCGCGATCAACGACGAGATCGACAAGCTCCGGCACTCCGCCACCTCCGCGCTGAGCGAACGGCGGGATGTGATCATCGTGGCGAGCGTTTCCTGCATCTACACGCTCGGCGACCCGATCGATTACCGCAGCATGGTCATCTCCCTGCGCACCGGCATGGAGAAAACGCGCGACGAGCTGATCGAAAAGCTCGTTTCCATTCAGTATGAACGCAACGATCTGGGCTTCAGCCGCAATAAATTCCGCGTGCGCGGCGACGTGGTGGAAGTTTTCCCGGTCTATTCCAACGAAAACGCGATCCGCGTGGAATTCTTCGGCGATGAGATCGACCGCATCTGCGAGATCAACGCCCTGACCGGTCAGGTCAAAAGCGTGCTGTCGCACGTCGCGATCTACCCGGCCTCGCATTATGTGATCGCGCCGGAAAAGCTCGAGGCCTCCATCAAAAATATCTATGAGGAAATGCAGGAGCGCGTGCGCTGGTTTGAATCCCAGGGCAAGCTGCTCGAAGCGGAACGCATCAAGCAGCGCACGGAATACGATATCGAAATGCTGCGCGAAACCGGCTTCTGCAAGGGCATCGAGAATTATTCCCGCGTCATGTCCGGCCGCGCGCCCGGCTCCGCGCCGTTCACGCTGCTGAACTATTTCCCGCAGGATTTCCTGCTCTTTGTGGATGAATCCCACGTCACGCTCCCGCAGGTGCGCGCCATGTACGGCGGCGACCGCGCCCGCAAGCAGAGTCTGGTGGATTTCGGCTTCCGTCTGCCCTCGGCCTACGACAACCGGCCGCTGACCTTCGATGAATTCTATGAACGCACGCATCAGCGCATCTTTGTCAGCGCCACGCCCGGTGATTTTGAAAAAGAACACAGCACGCAGATCGTGGAGCAGGTCATCCGGCCGACCGGTCTGCTGGATCCCGAAATCTCCGTGCGGCCGATCGAGGGGCAGATCGACGACCTGGTGTCCGAGATCAATCTGCGCGCGGCGAAAAAGCAGCGCGTGCTGGTCACGACGCTGACCAAGCGCATGGCCGAGGACCTGACCGATTATCTGGAGGATCTGGACATCAAGGTGCGCTACATGCACCACGACATTGACACGATCGAGCGCATGGAGATCATCCGCGGGCTGCGGCTGGGCGAATTCGACGTGCTGGTCGGCATCAACCTGCTGCGCGAGGGCCTTGATATCCCGGAGGTATCGCTCGTGGCGATCCTCGACGCCGACAAGGAAGGCTTCCTGCGCTCCGAAACCTCGCTGATCCAGACCGTCGGCCGCGCGGCGCGCAACGCCGAGGGCACGGTCATCATGTATGCCGACCAGGTGACGCCCTCGATGGAGCGCGCCATCACGGAAACCAACCGCCGCCGCGAAAAGCAGACGGCCTATAACGAAGCGCACGGCATCATCCCGCAGACCATCGTCAAGGACGTGCACGAAATCATCGAGATCTCCGCGAAGGCGGAAACCGAGGACAAGGCGATTTCCCGCATGAGCCGGAAGGAACGCGAAGCGATGATCCTGCGTCTGACAGCGGAGATGAAGGCGGCCGCGAAGATCCTGGAATTCGAGCACGCCGCCTATCTGCGCGACCGCATTGAAAAACTGCGAAAGGGTAAATAATACGCATGGCGATCAAGAATCTGACAATCAAGGGCGCGAAGGAGCACAATCTGAAAAACATCGATCTGACGATTCCGCGCGATCAGCTCGTGGTCTTCACGGGTCTGTCCGGCTCCGGCAAATCCTCGCTGGCGTTCGATACGATCTACGCCGAGGGGCAGCGGCGCTATGTGGAATCGCTCTCCTCCTACGCGCGGCAGTTCCTCGGGCAGATGGAGAAGCCGAATGTGGAAAGCATCGACGGCCTCTCCCCCGCCATTTCCATCGATCAGAAAACGACCTCCAAAAATCCGCGCTCCACGGTGGGCACGGTGACGGAGATCTATGACTATCTGCGCCTGCTCTATGCCCGCATCGGCATCCCCCACTGCCCGGTCTGCGGGCGGGAGATCACGCGGCAGACCGTGGACGACATCACCGCGCGGGTGCTGCAGCTGCCGGAGGGCACGCGCATTCAGGTCATGGCGCCGATCGCGCGGGGCAAAAAGGGCGAATACGTCAAGGAGCTCGCGCAGATCCGCAAGGAGGGCTTTGCCCGCGTGCGCGTCGACGGCATCCTGTATGATCTTGCGGAGGAAATCAAGCTCGACAAAAATATCAAGCATACGATCGAGGTGATCGTGGACCGCCTTGTCATCAAGGAAGGGCTGCGCAGCCGGCTCGCGGATTCCATCGAAACGGCGACCGCCCTGACCGACGGCCTGCTGCTGATCGACGTGGTCGGCGGCGAGGAACAGCTCTATTCGCTCCACTACGCCTGCCCGGAGCACGGCGTGAACATCGAGGAGCTCGAGCCGCGGTCCTTCTCCTTCAACAATCCCTTCGGCGCCTGCCCGAAGTGCATGGGTCTGGCCACCTTCATGGAGGTCGATCCCGACCTCGTGGTGCCCGACGGCACGAAGTCCATCCGCGACGGCGCGATCTGCGCGAGCGGCTGGCGGAAATCCGACGGCGGCACGATCGCGCAGATGTATATGGAAGGGCTCGCGAAGGCCTATGACTTCTCGCTGGAAACGCCGTTCCGCGAGCTGCCGCAGCGGGCGAAGGACGTCGTATTTTACGGCACCAAGGGCAAAAAGATCAAGCTCACACGCACGAGCGACTACGGCTCGGGCACCTATATGACCGATTTCGAGGGCATCATCCCGAATCTGAACCGGCGCTATATCGAAACCTCCAGCGACTGGTCGCGCGCGGAGATCGAAGCGTTCATGCGCGCCGTCCCCTGCCCGGAATGCGGCGGGGCGCGTCTGCGGAAGGAATCGCTGGGCGTGACGGTCGGCGGCATCAACATCGACACCTTCACGCGCTATTCCATCACGGAGGCGCTCGCCTTTGTCGACGCGCTGACGCTGACGGACCGCGAGCGGAAGATCGCGGACCTGATCCTCAAGGAGATCCGCAGCCGCCTGCACTTCCTGGCAAGCGTCGGGCTGGATTATCTCACGCTCAGCCGCGCGGCGGGCACGCTCTCCGGCGGCGAAGCGCAGCGCATCCGGCTCGCCACGCAGATCGGCTCCTCGCTGATGGGCGTGCTGTATATTCTGGATGAGCCGAGCATCGGCCTGCACCAGCGTGACAATGCGAAGCTGCTCACGACTCTGCGCGAGCTGCGCGATCTGGGCAATACGCTGATCGTGGTCGAGCACGATGAGGAAACCATGCGCGCGGCGGATTATCTTGTGGACGTCGGCCCGGGCGCGGGGATTCACGGCGGCGAAATCGTCTGCGCGGGCAGCGTTGCCGACATCGAGGCCTGCGAGCGCTCGATCACCGGCCAGTATCTCAGCGGCAAAAAGCACATCCCGATCCCCGAGACCCGCCGGCCGGGCAACGGCAAACTGCTGACGGTTTACGGCGCACGGGAAAACAATCTCAAAAGCATCGACGTCGATTTCCCGCTGGGCAAATTCATCTGCGTGACCGGCGTTTCCGGCTCCGGCAAATCCTCGCTGGTCAACGAAATCCTCAACAAGCATCTGGCCGCCGCGCTCAACAACGCCAAAAGCGTCCCCGGGCGTCACGACCGCATCACCGGCACGGAGTATCTGGACAAGGTCATCAACATCGACCAGTCCCCCATCGGCCGCACGCCGCGCTCCAATCCGGCCACCTACACGGGCGTCTTCACGGATATCCGCGAGCTCTTTGCGCAGACGACCGACGCCAAGCGGCGGGGCTACAAGGCGAACCGCTTCTCCTTCAACGTCAAGGGCGGACGCTGCGAGGCCTGCCAGGGCGACGGCATTGTGAAGATCGAAATGCATTTCCTTGCAGATATTTACGTCCCCTGCGAGGTCTGCCGCGGCGAGCGCTACAACCGCGAAACGCTGGAGGTGCGCTACAAGGGCAAAAACATCCACGACGTGCTGGAAATGACCGTGGAGGAGGGCATGGATTTCTTCGAGGCGATCCCGAAGATTCACCGCAAGATCAAAACCCTCTATGACGTCGGTCTGGGGTATATCAAGATCGGCCAGCCGGCGCCGACGCTCTCCGGCGGCGAGGCGCAGCGCGTGAAGCTGGCGACTGAGCTCTCGCGCATTTCCACGGGCAAGACCGTCTATATCCTCGACGAGCCGACCACCGGCCTGCACACTGCGGACGTTCACCGGCTCATTCAGGTGCTGCAGCGCTTTGTTGACGGCGGCAACACCGTGATCGTGATCGAGCACAATCTCGACGTGATCAAGGTGGCGGATCACATCATCGACCTCGGCCCCGAGGGCGGCAACGGCGGCGGCGAGATCGTGGCCGTCGGCACGCCGGAGGAGGTGGCGCAAAATCCGCGCTCCTACACCGGGCAGTATCTGAAAAAGATCCTCGGCAGATAACTTGCGTTCCGGCGGATGACGCTGCCGCTGCGGGCGGCACCCGCACGCAATATACGACAAAAAATCGACGTGCAGCGCGCACGTCGATTTTTCTTTCTGTTCACTTTTTCAAAAAAAGCATTTCCGCCCGCCGGGCGCGGCGGTTACAGGCTGTAGACACCAGAGGGCAGCACCACATATTCGGCCAGCTCCGAGCGGAAGTATTTGGTCACCGGCTCCTTGAAGATCGCGTGATCGCCCACGCGGTAGTTATTCAGGTCGATCGTCTTGATCTTATAGGAATTCGCGTTGCAGACATAGAGCAGATCGTCATACACGGCGATGTCCGTCGGGTGGCGGAAGGTCTTGTCCTTCGGGCTGCCGATGCGAAATTCGATCCGCTTGTGCTTGATCGAATAATTGATCACGGCGTTCGCCTCGGGCACGGCAAACCAGAGATCCATGCCGTTGAGCGCCGGCGCGCAGGCCGGATGGCCGAGATAGCTCACCTGCGCGGAATCGATCGCCTCGCCGTAGCTGTTGAGCAGGCGGAGCTTGCCGTCCGGATAAGCGACGGCGGTGGTGCTCGCGGTGAGCGGAATGGCCCGGCAGGTGATGAAATTGCCCAGCGTGCGCGCGATCTCCGCGCCGCCCTCGCCGAATTTATATTTTATGTAGGAATTGACCGGGATCCGGTCAAAGATATCGATCTCCTGATTGTAGCAGTAAAACGCCGCGGCCTGCTCTGTTTCCCGCACCATTTCTCTGCAGGCGTAAACAAAGCCGCGTTCCACGGGAAAAATATCCAGAAGATCCGCAGAAAACAATCGTTGCAAAGTGTGGCCTCCATCGTTGAGAAAAAGCCCCGCCAAGCCGGTTGCAGTCAGCAGTAACCTGCATCTCAGCAGGTGGGTGCCTCCCAGCGGGTTCACGCTCCCTTCGTCCGCGCAGGGCGCGGGAGGTCTGCAATCCGCCGCCGGAGCCCGGCTCCCTATAATTACGTGTTGGGTTACATGAATGACTGCATTTATCGCACAAGGCAGGGTGTTTTCACTTGTATTATTCTTCTTCCTCGAAGTCGAACAGCTCGGACAGGCGCTCTTCAAACGCCGCGCCGACCTCGGCGAATTCCTCATCGTCCTCGATCGGGCAAAGGTACGTCTCTCCCTTTTCCTCCTGCACCTTGAGGATGATCAGCTCGCTGTCCTCCTCGGTGATCTGATCCGGCGTTTCCGGGAGCGGGAGCAGCGCCACATAGCGGCCCTGATCGGTCTCGATGCGGTCCAGCTCCTCAAAAATGTGTTCCTTGCCCTCCTCGTCGATGATGCTGACGATATCGGGGGTGTATTCTTCGCTCATAGTTTGAATCCTTTCGACGAATCAATGGGTCATCTTTATTTTAACCCGAACCGCTGCGATAGTCAATAGAAAAATGAAAGGAAAGTATTTTTTATTCAAAATAACGAAATTCATAAAAAGTTTCAACTTTTTTGAAAAAAACTATTGACAATCACGAAGAAGTGTGCTATTGTATAGGCGAGGAAAGGAAGTAAGGAGCAAAAAAGAAAAGCGATCCTTCCACTTCGAATCGACGGAAATGAAAAACGGATCGCGGGAAAGGAACGAACTGTTCCAAGCTTCTCCTCTTGACCATAGATGCAAATCAAGGGTCAAAACGAGAAAAACAAAATATGGAAAGGCGGTGAGCTCCGATGTACACTTCAAATCATGAGCTCGCAGCCGTCAAAGCTCAGAAGCAATAAGAACGACGGAATCCAAAGGCTGAATTCGGATGACGATCCAATAAATAAGCCTGCCGGACCGCAATCGTGCAGATTCAAATGCGAAAGAATGAGCGAAGCGGCTGCGAGCGCAGGCACAATTGAATAAGAAATATTGTGGAAATGATTCCGCGAAAGGAACGGACACTTCCAATGTTCTGATTAGTCGAGCCCCCGTGAACCTCACACGGGGGCTTTTCGTCGTCTTCTTTGGCGCGGGCCGGGTGGGCCGGGGCGGCCTCCCCTGCACCTGCGCTAAGGTGCGGCGCCGGTGCTCCGGTTGAAAATGGCGCGTTGTAAAAATGAGAATTGCAGCGCGTCTGAAAATCAGGTGTTGCTGCATCCTATCCGATTCTGTTTTTCATGATCTGAAACGCTCTTTTTGTTTCGGGAAAGAACGGAATCAGCTGAAAGTCGTGGAACATGCCGTCAAACATATGAAGCTCGGCGTCAACGCCGGCTTTTTTCATATGATCGAAAGCGAGTTCATTCGCACTTCTGTCCATCTCAGCCTCGCCGCAGATTAAGGTGACCGGAGGAAAGCCTGTAAAATCAGCAAAGCTCGGAGACACATACGGACTGCTTCTGTCAAGCTCCTTTGCAAAAGCAGAGATGCGGTGCAGATAATCCCAGTTATCTTCTGCTTTTTTCCTTCTTGCGATTCCGCCGAAAGGGTCACGATGGCAATTCTCAACAACCGACTTGCCGGAATTTGTCATATCTCCCCAAAGCGAAAAACAAACGATCGCCGAGGGCAATTCCATCCCATGATCACGCATATAAAGCGTTGCGGCAAGCGCAAGATTTGCGCCTGCGCTGTCGCCGATCAAAACAATCTCTTTCGCCTCGATGCCTTGCCGCTGCATCTCCTGAAGCAATGCAACCGTATCTTCGATCTGCGCCGGATATTTATATTCGGGGAACGTCCTGTAATCCAGATTATAAACCGTACAGTCATCAAGCGTTCTGCTGATCTTTTCAGCAAGGCGGCGGTAGAGATCAATCAGCCGCACCTTATAACTGCCGCCGTGCAGCAGCAGCGCAACCTTACTGTTGCCGTTCTGCTTCGGCGCGAGGATTTCATAATCCACACCGTTCAGATTGCAAACAGAATAATTGAAATCCTTTGACGGCTTATAATGTGATCTGTAATTCTTCGTTTTCTTTCCGGCGTTGTCGGACATCTCGGAATTGTTGATCAGCGGAGAGTGGAAGACGGCGCAGAGCAGGACGCTTACAGTCTTTCCGCTTAACGATTGCATTTGTCCAGCTCCCTGTTCATTCTCTTCACGAGCGGCATCAGAATAAAATTGACCTTTGTGCCCGAAATGATATAGGCATAAATCTCGTGATAGAGCGCATAGAACGCCGTCTTGATGTCGCACTTTTCGGAGACGGGATACTTTGCTTTGTAGGTTTCATACAGGCCGAACCGGTCGCCCGTCAAATTGCGAAGCTGAAACAGCTCGTATTCTTTATCCGCCCACTTGCTTTCAAGCGGGTCAATGATCGCAAGCGGCTTCAGGCGCTTGTCGCTCATGATGTTCATCACATTCAGATCGCCGTGGATCAGGCTTGCCGTTTCCACCTTGTCGCTGAAGATAAAATCAAAAGCAGGCCAGGCGCGCTCCATCGTATCAATGACCTTCTTTTCAAGTTTGCCGCTGTTCGCAAGCTCCCTTGCGCAAGCAAGAATCTCGGAGGCAAACGGCCGGTAAAAATCAAGCCATTCATCAAAAACGGCATGACCGATCAAACCGAATTTCTCATTTGTCTGCGCATGCCAATGATGGATTGCTGTGGTAATCTCATCGGCAAACCGCGCTTTAGTTTTTCTTGAATTCAGCAGCTTTGCAAAGTCTGTAAAACAATTTGTGCCGGGGACAAATTCCATACAGATGAAATCCATCGGGATTTCAGCGGTCGCGGGAAAGGTAAAATACACCTGCGGGATTTTGATCAGGCTGTCGGCGCCGAGCAGGGCGAGCTCGCTCGCTTCCCGCGCGCAGATCCCCTGTGTCCTGCACGCTTTCATGATCACGGTAAACGGCGCTTTGTCAATTTCGGCCTTATAAACAAAGCCGAAGGAGCCGCCGCCGAGATATCGGATGCTGTTGACATTTGCGTGATATGTAGTTTCAAGCACGGTTTTCGCAAAGCGCTGCGCCGCTTGCCTGCTGACCGGGCGGATTTCTTTTTGTTTCATGCTGAACCTCACTTTAACATCAACTTATACTCACTTGGCGTCATATGGTACTTTTTCTTAAAGACGGTAACAAAGTAGGAAGGAGAGGAAAACTTCAGTGTTTCGCATATTTCTTTATTGTTTCTTCCCTTTGCAATCAGCTCTTTTGAATGCTCCAGTTTTCTTGTTAAAATATAAGAGCTGAGGTTGTCGCCCATTTCACGCTTAAAAATCTGCGACAGGTAATCGGGTGAAATCCCGCAGATTTCGGCAAGTGATTTAACCGATAATCTATCTTCAAGATGTTCATTGATATAGGAAATACACTTTTTAATATGCGGTGACTGTTTGGGCTTTGATCTGTTTTCGCCGACCATTTTTGTAAGCGCAACAATATCGTAAGCAAGCGCTGTTAAAATGTCGTCTGCGGAATTCATTTGGTCAACCTTTGCAATCAATTTGTCTGAAAAATCATAGGCAGCTTTTTCGTTTAATCCTCCCTGAATTGCATATCTGGTTGCCAGCGTAATCGCACTCACGGCGAGATATCTGAATTGAGTGACAGGGTTTTCCGATATGTTTCCCGCGACAATCGTTGCATTCACCTTATCTATTTCAGCCATCAGCCTTTCCAGATCGCCGAGCTGAACACAGGTAAAGATCTTTAATTCCGTATTATATCTTGTCTGCGGTAAATCATCGCTGACCGTTTTTATACTGATTAACTCACCGATATTCACGTTATCACCGCGTCCTTTAACAAATTATGGATTATGAATCAGGTTCTGTTGTTTTAAGTATAATACGATTATTCCATCAATGCAACTTTCTGCAAAAAACAATATAAGAAATCCACAATGATGAAAGAAAAATGAAACGCATCGTGAAACCGCGCAGAAAGGACGCGTTGCAGAATGACACTTGCAGCGCGCCCTTTGGTTTCACACGATGCCCTTGAGCATCTCTTCCACTTTTTCCTTCTGCTGATAGCCGACGGAGGCGTCCGCGATCTTGCCGTCCTTGACCACGACGAGCAGCGGGATGCTCGAAACGCCGAAGGCCTGCGCGAGCGCCGGCTGTTCATCCACATTGACCTTGCCGACCTTCAGGCGGCCGGCATAGTCCTCCGCGATCTCCGCCACGACGGGGCCGAGCATCCGGCAGGGCCCGCACCAGGTCGCCCAGAAATCCAGCAGGACGGGCGTTGCGGACTTGAGCACTTCCTGCTCAAAGTTTTCCTGTGTAATTACCAATTCTGCCATGTTCTTCCTCCTGTGTCATTCTTTTGACTTATAATACAGCATGCAGTGGCAAAAGCCTTCATACTCCGGATCCTTGATCTGGTCGCGGAATTCCTTGCACATGCATTTGAATTCCTCCGTGCGTTCCGTTCGGCAGGGGCAGTAGCCGCCGGTATGCGCGAGCCCCTCCTTGACAATGCGCACCATTTCCGCATCTGGATTCAGCGTCACCTTCATGGTTCTTTCCTCCTTCTCCGCCTGCTTTTTTCAGTGTACCATACAATTATGAATTTTTCAATGCCGGCAGGTAAAATTGCATCCGGAAAAAAGCGCCGTTCCGTCCGGCGAAAATCGGCAGCAGTTGACTTTTGACGCAAAGAATGGTATACTACACTCGTCACAGCTGCTTTCCAAAAGGAGTGGTTTCTTTGAAGGGCATTATTCTGGCCGGCGGCTCCGGCACGCGGCTTTACCCCCTGACCATGGTTACCAGCAAGCAATTGCTTCCCGTTTATGACAAGCCGATGATCTACTATCCCCTCTCTACGCTGATGCTCGCGGGCATCCGGGAGATCCTGATCATCTCCACCCCGGCCGACACGCCGCGTTTCCGCGAACTGCTCGGCACCGGGCGGCAGTTCGGCCTGAATCTCTCCTACGCGGAGCAGCCCAGCCCGGACGGTCTGGCCCAGGCCTTCATTATCGGCGACAAATTCATCGGCGACGACGACGTGGCCATGGTGCTCGGCGATAATATATTTTACGGCAGCGGTCTGGGGCATATGCTCCGGCAGGCGGCGAAAAATAAAGGCAGAGCGACCATTTTCGGCTATTATGTGGATAATCCCTCCGCGTTCGGCGTGGTGGAATTCAACGAGCACGGCGTGCCGGTTTCCATTGAAGAAAAGCCCGCCGTTCCCAAATCCAACTACGCGGTCACGGGGCTGTATTTCTATGACAACCGCGTGGTGGAGTTTGCGAAATCCCTCAAGCCCTCCAAGCGCGGCGAGCTGGAGATCACGGATATCAACCAGATGTATCTGCAATTAGGCGACCTGGACATCCGTCTGATGGGCCGCGGCTACGCCTGGCTGGACACCGGGACGGTCGACAATCTGATGGACGCCGCGAACTTCATCCGCACGATCGAGCGGCTGCAGGGCATTCAGATCTCCGCGCCGGAAGAAATCGCCTACAACATGCGCTGGATCAGCCGCGAGGCTCTGCTGCGTTCGGCGGAAAAATACGGAAAATCATCCTACGGGCAGCATCTGCGCGCCGTGGCGGAGGGCAAAATTCTCTATTCCTCCGATCGGCCGGGCGAACGCCCCCGCTGGGGAATGGAGGACGGCAATGACTTGCAGCCAAACGGCCATTGACGGTGCGCTCCTGCTCACGCCGCAGGTTTTCGGCGATCATCGCGGCTGGTTTTACGAGAGCTATTCCAGGCGCACGCTCGCGGAATGCGGCATCGAGGCGGACTTCGTGCAGGACAACCGCTCCTTTTCAGCGCGCAAGGGCACGCTGCGCGGGCTGCACTGCCAGACGGACCCCATGGCGCAGGCCAAGCTCGTGACCTGCACGCGCGGCGGCATTCTGGACGTCGCGGTGGATCTGCGCATCGGCTCGCCGACCTATCTGCAGTGGATCGCCGTGGCGCTGAACGACGAAAACAAGCAGCAGCTCTTTTTGCCGCGCGGCTGCCTGCACGGCTTTGTGACGCTGACGGACAACGTGGAGCTTCTCTACAAAGCGGACGCCTTCTATGCGCCGGCCAACGACCGCAGCATCCGCTGGAACGACCCGGCGATCGGCGTCGACTGGGGCATTGACGATCCGATCCTTTCGCAGAAGGATCAGACCGCGCCCCTGCTGGCCGACAGCGACGTTCGTTTTTATTATTAAATTCCATATAACAATACGCCGTCGAAAATTTTTCGGCGGCGCTTCTCTTTTCTGCATAGTTTTCACATCGCCTGCGCATACTAGCCGTGAAAGCATGGAAGGAGATGAAACGATGCTTGATAAAATTTCACTGGTGCTCGTCATCATCGGCGCGCTCAACTGGGGCAGCATCGGCCTGTTTCAGTTCGACATCGTCGCGTGGATCTTCGGCGGGCAGGGCGCAGTCCTGAGCAGAATCGTCTACACACTCGTCGCGCTGGCCGGCATCTGGTGCGTCTCGCTGCTCTTCCGCGACACGGAGGCCGCGGTCCACGCCGGGCAGGACGATATCTGAGAACAAAAAAGAGGCTTGCTGCTGCAGGCCTCTTTTTTCATATGTTCTTTAATTGCCGCCTTCCTGCGCGGTCGTGGTCGTTTCAATCGGTGCGGTCGTCCCGGGCTCGGGCGCTGCCGTTGTGGACACGTCCGGCGCGGCGGTGGTCGTTTCAATCGGCGCGGTCGTCGTCACATCCACCTTGGTCGTCGTCACGTCTGCCTTGGTGGTCGTCACGTCCGCTTTGGTGGTGGTAACGGCCGCCTTGGTCGTGGTGGCGGGCGCCTTGGTAGTGGGGGCTTTGGTCGTCGTGGGACGCGCACGGGTCGTGGGATTGGCGTTCTGTCTGGCGGTGGTGCGCGGCGTCGTGCGCGGCTGGCGCGTGGTCGGCGCCGTGGTCGCGGTCGTTGACGTCGTGCTTTCCGTCGTGCTCGTGGTGCTGGTTTCAAACACCCAGGTCGTCGGCTCCGTCGGCTCGGTCGAATAGATGAAATTATAGGTCGTGCCGGTGGTGGAGAGCTCCTCCGCAGACGCCTCGCGGTTCTTGATAACGGCGCGGGCAACCAAACCGATCAGCGCAAGCACCGCAAGAATCGCCGCAACAGCGACCGCGATCTTGATGATCTTGCCCTTATCCACCGGCGGCACATAGGCGCGCGCATCGGCGTTGGCGTAGGGAGAAACCGGATTCTCCTCCTCCTCGAAGCCCTGCTTCGCACCGAAGCTGGTGCGGTATTCATCCTCATAATCAGCGTCGCTGTCGCCGACCATGGCGGCGGCGATCGGCGTGAAGATCGCAGTCTCCTCCACATCGAAGAAGGCGACCATCACCGTGACGTTGTCTTTGCCGCCGTTTTCGAGCGCCTTGCGCACGAGCTTGCTCGCCGCATCCTGCGCGCTCTCGCTCGCGGAGAGAATCGCCGTGATCTCGCTGTCGGAGACCATATCGGTCAGACCGTCGCTGCACAGCAGGAGGATATCGCCGCTGTCCACGTCGTCGATCACGCTGATATTCGGCGAAAGCGCCGCTTCCTCCGGGAATACGCCGAGGTGGCGGGTCAGGCGCTTGGCGTCCGGAATCTTGCCGACCGCGTCCTGCGAAGCCTGACCGGCGTCCACCATGCTCTGGGCATGGGTGTGATCAAAGCTCATCTGCTCGAGCAGACCTTTGGAATAGTGATAGACGCGGGTGTCGCCGATGTTGACGCAAAGCAGGCGGCCCTTGACGGCATACAGTGCGGCCAGGGTGGTGCCCATGCGCTTGCCGCGGCTGGTGATTTCCGCGCAGATGCGGTTGTTCGCCTCTTCCAGACTGCCGGTGATCGCAAACGCAAAATCCTCGCCGCTCTCATAGACGCGGGACGCGTGCGCCGCAATCGTCTGCACCGCGATGTGCGAAGCCACGTCGCCGTAGCTCTCGCCGCCCATGCCGTCGCAGACCGACAGATGGAACGGCTCGACCATGCTCTGCACATAAGCGGAGCCCTTGCGCAGCGCATCCTCCGTGATGCGGCCGTTCAGGCTGTAGTTATCCTCGTTTTGCTCGCGCACACGCCCGTTATGGGTCACGGCGCAGACATTCGCTTTCAGTTTTTTCATAACGTCCCTCCCGGATGCGGCGCTGCTGCCGCATCAAGCTGATATCTGAAATTCATGCATCCTTGAAAATACCGGTTTCCTTTGCGTAATCATAGAAGACCTCGAGCGAGCGCAGACGCGCCGGGCTGAGATTCTGTTTGCCGCGCGTGAACCACTGCATCGGCACGCCGCGCAGACGGCACAGATACTTGGCGCTCGCGCAGAACCCGCTGTCGATCGCCTGGTCGAGCAGAATGATCTGCTGATGCACCTTGCGCGCGCTCTCCCGGTCGCCCGAGGAAAACGCCGCCCACATCTGCACAAACAGATCCGCGCCGCAGGTGGTCGGTGTGGCCACCACGCCGCGCGCGCCCTCGAGCCACGCGTCATAGAGATAAGGAATATTCGCCTGCAGCACATTGGAATTGCCCTGCCGCACGATCTTGCCCTCGATGCCGGGCAGATTGCTCGTGCAGTCCTTGATCCCGCGGAAGCGGCCGGAGGCGGCCAGCCTGCCGTAGGTTTCGGCGTCCATCAGATGCGGCTGCATGCCGGGGAATTCATAAAGCAGCAGCGGCAGCTCGGTGTGCGAAGCGAGATCCATCAGGTATTCATACATCTCCGTCGGGCGGTCGCACATGCCGCGCGTGACAAACACCAGGCCGGAAACGCCCTGCTGCTCGAGCGCGCGGATCTCCTCGACCTGCGCCTCGAAGGTCGGCTCGAGGTTGCCGGTGGCGAACACGGGCACGCCGTCGGCATTCTTCACCGCCAGTCCCGCGCAATGCACGCGCTCCTCGCGGGTGAGCTCCATCATCTCCGAGGAGCCGCAGACCGCAAACAGATGCTGCGGACGGAATGCCGCCTGCCATGCCACATAGGCCTCATAGGCCGCCTCGTCGATCGTGCGATCCCAGCGAAACGGGGTCAGCAGCAGAGAATATACGCCGGAAAATGCATCATACTGTGCCATCATGCCGATCCTTCTTTTCTGTCTTGCCTGCCGAAAGGCGGCAAATATGGATTATAATAATAGATTATAACGCACGAATGTGAAAAAATCAATAACATTCCGTCGCTTTTTTGGAAACAGCGCGCGCAGACGGTCTTTTTTTCATCTTAACAGATTCTTTCTCGCTTGTCAAATACAGAATCGGATTCCGTTGCGCAGAAACCCGGATTTTGCAATGCGCTCTTGCATTCCGCCGCCGCACGTGCTAAAATAAACTGAATTCATCATTGAGAAGGTGGTTCTCATGGCCACTGCACGGGACGGCAGCAAGGATCAGCGCATCATTCTGATCTGCTGGCTCGCCTATTTTGCGGCCTACATCGGGCGTCTGAATTACAACGCCTCCATCGTTTCCATCATCGAAGCGCTCCACACCGGCAAGGAGCAGGCCGGTCTGGTCAGCTCGTTCTTTTTCTTCGCCTACGGCGCGGGGCAGCTGGTCAACGGCGTGCTCTCGCACCGCTACAACTCCAAATACATGGTCTTTTTCGCGCTGACGGCCTCCGCCGCGATCAATCTCTCGATGCCGCTGTGCGGCAGCATCAGCGTGATGAAATATCTTTGGCTGCTCAACGGCGCGGTGCAGTCCATCCTCTGGACCACGCTGATCAAAACGATCTCCCTGCGCGTGAGCGACGCAAAAATCCCGCGCGCGATCGTCGTCATGAGCACGCCGACCGCCGCCGGCACCTTCCTCGCCTACGGCATCAGCGCGCTGAGCGACCGGCTGGGCAGCTGGCGGGCGCCGTTCTTCACTGCGACGATCGTCCTGCTGTGCACGGCCGTGCTCTGGTTTGTGCTTTACGGCAAAGCGGATGCGCCGCAGGAAACGCTGCAGGTCAAGGCGAAAAGCGGACCGCGGATCTCGCGCGCGATGCTGCCCGTGCTGGCGCTGACCGCCGGCGCCGGCATTGCGAACGGCTTCATCAAGGACGGCGTGACCACCTGGGTCCCTTCCGTGCTGTATGAATCCTTCGGGCTCGACCGGTCCTTCTCGATCCTGCTCACGCTCCTGCTGCCGCTCGTTTCCATGCTCGCGGCCGCGATGACGAAAAAGGTGCACGATCATATCGCGAGCCTCTCCGCGATGAATCTGCTTTTCTACGGCGGCTCAACGCTGCTGTGCGGGGGCATACTGCTGTTCCTGCATGTAAAAATCATGCCGGCGATCCTGCTGTGCTTTGTCTGCGTTGCCTGCACGATGCACATGGTCAACAACGTCATCACCAGCATATTCCCGCTCGATCACCGCGCGCTGCTCGACGCCGGCTTTGCGGCCGGGCTGCTGAACACCTTCTGCTATGTCGGCAGCACCTCCGCGACCTACGCGCTGGGCGCCGTTTCCGAACGCAGCGGCTGGCAGACGGTCTTCCTGCTCGTGCTGAGCGTGAGCGCTGTCGCCGTGCTGCTGAGCTTCGGCGGCGTATTTGCGGAAAAATATGCGAAACAGGCGCAGCCTGAAGAAAGGAGCGATGCCTGATGGTGCAGGTGGCCGCCGCGCTGATTCGGGACGGCGATCGTTTTATGATTTGTCAGCGTCCGCGCACGAAAACGCGCGCGCTGGAATGGGAATTCGTCGGCGGCAAGGCGGAACCCGGCGAAACGCTGCAGGAGGCGCTTGTGCGCGAATGCCGCGAGGAGCTGGGCGTCACGGTCACGCCGGGCGAAATCTTCATGGAGCTCGATCACGTCTACCCGGATATCACGATTCATCTCACGCTCTTTAACGCCGTGATCGCGTCCGGCACGGTGCAGATGCTCGAGCACAATGACATCCGCTGGATCACGCCGGCAGAGATCGACAAGTATGAATTCTGCCCTGCCGACGCGGAAATCCTGCAGAAACTCAAATCGGAATGCAACAAAAAATGATGGAGGCGATGGTATGCTGATCGCGATTTCTCTGGCCGTGTCCTCTGCGCTGAATCTCATCGGGATGCTGGCGAACTACCTCAATTTCCGCTCAACGGAGCGCCTGCTGCTGTCCGTTCGGAAGTACGGCGGCGAATGCATGCTGGAAATCGGCTGCGGCTGGCGGGTCTTCCACACCTACGCCATGCGGGAGGGGCAGCAGAACACGGCGACGCTGCATTTTGAGCCGATCAGTCTGGTGCTGCAGATCCTGCTGCTGGCCGCCGTCATTTTCGGCATCCTGGTGCTGATTAAAAAGCTGACGCACAGGTAAACCTGAAGCACAGAAAAAAGAAACAGCGCACGGGTCAGATCCATTGCGGATCCGATCCGTGCGTTTGCTTTCCCGGTCGCTTTGCCGCCGGAGCGTCAGAGATCGATGATACCTTCGCCGATCAAATAAAACAGCGCAAAGCCGATAATAAACAGTGCGGCGACCACAATTGTGCAGCCCATATCGAATCGCGCATCCTTTTCCATCTCTTCCTTCGACTTCGGCTCTTCAAACTTCGGTTTCGGAAGCGGGACGTTTTTCTGACAGTACGGGCAGACAGTCGCATTCTCGTTGATTCGCTTTTTGCAGTAAGGGCAGATTTTCATGCCTGCCATTAAGACTTTTGCAATATCTTCTGAAATCTTCACACAGATACCTCCTGTATCATTTGATCGGATGTCCGTCGTCTGCTGCCGGCCGCCGCCCCTCCTTTCCCGGAAACCGAAACAGATTGCTTTCGACCCATCCATTTATAGGATGCAGCAAACGACAAAAAGGTTGAAAAAAACAGAAAAAACACGGATTTGAGCGATCATTGCCCGAATCCGTGTCTTTTTTCTCTTTATTCAGCGTCAGCGCTTGACGCGGGCGTTGCCGCTCCAGACGCTCCAGACCATATCCTCATCCGCGGGCTGCGCGTAATCCGTCAGGAAGGTCGTGGCCAGCGCGCCGCTCGCCCAGCCGAACTGCACCCATTTTTCGGGTTCCCAGCCCTTCGCTACGGCATAGAGCACGCCGCCGACAAAGCCGTCGCCGCCGCCGATGCGGTCCAGCACGCGGATCTCACGCGGCTCGACGACCTGCCAGTCCGCGCCGGCGAGCATGATCGCGCCCCAGAGATGCGTGTTGGCGTTGATCACCTCCCGCAGCGTGGTAGCAAACACCTTCGCGTTGGGGTAGGCGGCCTTGACGCGGCTGATCATTTCCTTGAAGCTGTCGATCTTCGCGGCCAGGTCCTTGCCGCCGGCCTCCGGGCCCTGAATACCCAGGCAGAGCTGGAAATCCTCCTCGTTGCCGACCAGAATATCCGCCGCGCCCGCGATTTCGGAAAAGATGGCGGAAAGCTCGGCCTCCCTGCCCTTCCAGAAGGTCGCGCGGTAGTTGAGGTCGAAGGAGATCAGCGTGCCGTATTTCTTCGCCGTGCGGGCCAGCTCCAGGCAGAAGCGGCCGGTCTCGGGCGAAAGCGCCGCGATCAGGCCGGAGAGATGCAGGATGCCGACGCCTTCCTTGCCGAAAATGCGGTCCACGTCGAAATCCTCGAGCGAAAGCGTGCGGCCGACCTCGCCGGCGCGGTCATTCTCCACGCGCGGGCCGCGGGAGCCGCTGCCGCTGTCGGCGATATTGAACTGATGGCGATAGCCCCAGGGGCCGCCCTTTTCGACGTCCTTGCCCTCAAAGACCATGCCGCGCGCGCGCAGATCCTGCTTGATGAAGGCCGCGATCTGGCTGTCCTTGACAAAGGTGGTCAGCACCTTGACCGGCAGCCCGAGGAAGGAGGAGATGCTCGCCACATTCGTTTCCGCGCTCGTGGCCTGCATCGTGAAGGTCTTGCTTGACGCGACGGTCTGGCCCTCGGCGGGGCAGATACGCACGCCCATGCTCGTGGGCACAACAATTGCCCAGGCGCAGTCTTTTTTCATCTCAAGAAGCATCGTTTTTGCCTCCTTATGCGTTATACTGGGTCGCAGCGGTGTTGCCGCCCTCGCCCGTCCAGTTGGTGTGGAAGAATTCGCCGCGCGGATGATCGATCCGCTCGTAGGTGTGCGCGCCGAAGTAGTCGCGCTGCGCCTGCAGGAGATTCGCGGGCAGATTTGCGCAGCGGTAGCCGTCGAAATAGCTCAGCGCCGCAGTCATCGCGGGCAGCGGGATGCCATTGGTCAGCGCCGCAGCGCACACGCGGCGCCAGCCGGCCTGCGCCTGCTCCATCACACCTTTGAAATAGGGGTCGAGCAGCAGATTCGTCAGCGCGGGGTCGTTGTCAAACGCCTCCTTGATCTTGCCGAGGAAAACGGAGCGGATGATGCATCCGCCGCGCCACATCAGCGCGATGCCGCCGTAGTTGAGATTCCAGCCGTAGGTCGCGGCCGCGGAACGCATGAGCGTGTAGCCCTGCGCGTAGGAAACGACCTTCGCGGCAAACAGCGCAGATTTGATATCGTCGATGAACTGCGCGCGGTCGCCCTCAAACACGGGCTTGGGACCGTGCAGGATCGCGGACGCACCGACGCGCTCGGCCTTCATGGCGCTCAGGCAGCGGGCAAACACCGCTTCGCCGATCAGCGTCAGTGGCACGCCCTCATCCAGCGCCGCGATGCCGGTCCATTTGCCGGTGCCCTTCTGGCCGGCGGTGTCGAGGATCTTGTCAACGATCGGCGCGCCGTCGGTATCTTTATAAGCGAGGATGTCGCGGGTGATCTCGATCAGGTAGCTGTCCAGCTCCTCGGTATTCCATTTCGCAAAGACCTCGTGCATCTCGTCGGCGGTCATGCCCAAAAGATCGCGCATGAGCTGATAGGCCTCGCAGATCAGCTGCATATCGCCGTATTCGATGCCGTTGTGCACCATCTTGACGAAGTGGCCCGCACCGTTTTCGCCGACCCAGTCGCAGCAGGGCGTGCCGTCCTCCACCTTGGCGCAGATCGCCTGGAAGATCGGCTTGACGCTCTCCCACGCGGCAGGCGAACCGCCGGGCATCATGCTCGGACCCTTGAGCGCGCCTTCTTCACCGCCGGACACGCCGGTGCCGATATACAGCAGACCCTTGCTCTCCACATAGGCCGTGCGGCGGGCGGTATCCGGGAAATGCGAATTGCCGCCGTCGATGATGATGTCCCCTGGCTCCAGCAGCGGGATCAGGCTTTCGATCGTGGCGTCCACCGCCGCGCCGGCCTTGATCATCATCATGACCTTGCGGGGCTTCTCCAGAGAAGCGACCAGCTCCTCAAGCGAATAGGTGCCGACGATGTGTTTGCCCTTGGCGCGGCCGTTGACGAAATCCGTCACCTTCTGCGTCGTGCGGTTGTAGACGGACACGGTGAAGCCCTTGCTTTCCATATTCATCACAAGGTTTTCGCCCATGACAGCCAGGCCGATCAGGCCGATATCAGACTTTTTCATATTATGAACGCTCCCTTCTGTGCGCTTTGATTGTTTCCAGTACGCTGTAGGGGATCCGCAGATCGCCCGTGCCCCTGCCGATGGCAATGTGGGGCTTCATGTTTGCGTGGAAGTCGGAGCCGCCGCTGATGAGCAGCCCCAGCTCCGCCGCCATGCGCTGATAGTTTTCCTGCATCTCCGGCGTGTATTCGGTATAGTAGCCCTCCACGCCGTCGAGCCCCGCGGCTTTGAGCCGAAGCAGGAACTGCCGCAGCTTGTCGTCGTCGAGCTTGATCAGATGCAGATGCGCCACGAACGACAGCCCGCCGCACTGCCGGATCAGCCGCACGCACTGCTCATCCGTGAAATACTGCTCGCCGCAGTAGGCGGCCTTGCCGTTTTCGAGGTATTCCTTGAACCCGGCCTTGACGCTTTCGGTGTAGCCCTTCTCCATGAGCAGACGGGCAAAATGCGCGCGCCCGACAATGCCGTTGGGCGCTATGGCGAGCGCCTCCTCGAGCGTAACGTCGAAGCCCAGCGCCTGCAGCTTGCGCGCCGTTTCCGCATTCCGGCGGTCGCGCATCTTGCGGGCATTGGCCAGCTCCTCGAGCAGCACGGGGTTATCGATATCGAGATAGTATGCGAGAATGTGCGTTTCCGTGGGCGACTGCACCGAGAATTCGATGGCAGGCACGACCTCGACGCCGATGCGTTCCCCTTCGGCCATGGCTTCCTTGACGCCGGAGATGCTGTCGTGGTCGGACAGCGCAATCGCGGCCAGCCCCGCGCGTTTTGCCTCCCGCACGACCTCGGCCGGCGTCATCGAGCCGTCCGACATCAGAGAATGTGTATGCAGATCAATCCATCGTTCCATACCGGTCTCTTTCACTCCGTCGTCCACAGCCCCAGCGCGGGGTTGCTGATATAGTAGAAGTCCTCGCCGTCCGCGGTGTGCCAGCCGTCGGTCAGCACGGCGGGATCATAGCGTTTCGCCGCTTCATCATAGGGCAGATAATCAAAATTCGCGCCGCGCACCTCATCCTCGGTCAGATGCCGCGTGCAGTAGGTGATGCGAAAGCACCCGTCGGAGGAGCCGTGAATCAGATGCGCCGCCACGGAGAGATTCTCCTGCAGGTCGGCGTTTTCCTCAACCAGACGCAGCACCGTTTCCCGGCCGACATAGCCGTATTTGCGGATCAGCCGGTCGTTTTCGTCATCCTCGCCGAAACGCCGCACCTCCGGGGCCAGAATGATCAGCTCGCCGCCGTCGGCAATCGCCATGCGCGTGCGGTAGATCGCCTTGTTGCCCAGCCACGTGCTCTTGAATTCCCGCCCGTCGAGATAGACGACGACCTTTTGAAACGGCGTTTTCACGTGGGTGAGATTGATCTTCTGGCTGAGCGCGACTGCTTCCTCAAACACATCCCGCTGCGCGCCGATATACAGCCCGTGGATGCGCGTCCGATCCCCTTCGCTCGTGGTCACGGTCAGCACATACAGCAGGGGCAGATCCGCCAGATAATGCGTCTGCGCGTAGTCGAATACCTGCCGCACGGGGGAATGATCCTTGCCCATGATGCGCTCGATGCCGTAGAACGCACCGAGCATATGGGAGGCGTTGATCATGCTGCTGCCGCCGCAGCCGACGAAGATATTCTTGGAGTAATTCGCCATGCCGACGACCTCGTGCGGCACGACCTGCCCGATCGAAAGGATCAGGTCGTAGGCGGGGTCGACGATGCGGCGGTTGACCTCCACGTCGATGGCGGTGTTGACCAGGCCCTCGGAAACGCGGCTGACAAAGTCCGCCGGCACCTCGCCGAGCTTGACCACATCGCTGCGCCAGCGGTGCACGATCAGCGCGTCGAAGGGCACCTTGCCCTCAAAAAACGCTTCACATTCTTCGCGCGTCATCGGCGCATGCGTGCCGAGCGCCGGCATCACATCCACCTGACAGCGGTCCTTGAGCATTTCGTAAAAAACGGCGGTGATTTTGCCCGCGCCGGAATACAGCCGGGTATAGTCCGGCGGCAGGAGCAGCACGCGGTGCAGCTCCCTGCCCGCAATCGCCTGCGCAAGCGCCTCGCGCAGCGCCGCATCGGACAGATAGGGATCCGCGGTAAAGATCATAGATATCCATCTCCCTCAGAATTCACTTTATTGTATCATACGCAACCGGCAAAAACAAGCGCAAAGGCGATAGAATTCCTGCTGTTTGCGCATATTTTTTTATCCAAATTTCTAAAACGGCGCGGGAGATAAAAAAAGACCGCCCGCAGCGCTGTCGCGTCACAGGCGGTGATGCACTTTTCAAATCAGACTTCCGGCGTGACGCTGAAGCGCGTGATGCGCTTGTCGTCCGTCAGATACTGCACCATGGTTTCCACATTCAGCGTGGAGGGCATGCGGAGCGCGACCACGTAATGATTGGTGCCGTCCTCCGCCTCGGTGATCTCGATCTCCTCGACCTGCGCCTTCCATTTGTCGACCTGCGCAAGGAACTTCTGCCGGAATTCCTCGTCCTCCCGGATGTTGAAATCCATCCGGCCGGTCGTCCAGGACTCGACGCCGAATTTGTATTTATGCATCAGGAACTGCAGCAGGGCGATGACCGCCATGGTGAACAGGCCGATCACATACATGCCCGCGCCGATGGCAAGGCCGATGCCGGCCGTGGCCCAGATGCCCGCCGCCGTGGTCAGACCCTTGACGCTGCTGCCGTGCTTGAAGATCACGCCCGCGCCCAGGAAGCTGATGCCGCTGACCACCTGCGCGGCAATTCGCGCCGGATCCGCGATGCGCATGCCATCCGGCAGACCGCCGGTCGCAAGCGCCATGTCGAGAAAGCCGTATTTGGAAACGATCATCATCAGCGCCGACGCACAGCAGACGATGATGTGCGTGCGCAGGCCCGCGCTCTTGAGCCGGCGGCTGCGTTCAAAGCCGATCGCCGCGCCGCACAGGCAGGCCACAAGAATCCGGACAAAGAAATCCAGATACTGCCAGATCGAGATATGCTCCGTGAAATATTCCCACACTGTCATAATCAGCCTCTTCTTCTCTTGCTTGAAATATAATTATGTATTATAATACGAATTTATGAAAAAAGCAAGTCTTTCTTTTCTGTTTTTCACAAGGAATTTCCACTTTTTCGGGCTGATTCATCAAAATTTACAAATAACGACACAAAAACGGGGCTGCCCGTCACACAGACAGCCCCGCCGTTTGCAGGTGAAAATTACGCTTCCTTGGAAGCGAGCAGCTTGTGGATGCAGGCTGCCAGCGCGCCGCCGACCAGCGGCGCAACGATGAACACCCAGACGTTCTTCAGCGCGTCGCCGCCTTCAAACAGGGCGGGGCCGAAGGAACGGGCAGGGTTGACGGAGGTGCCGGTGAAATAGATGCCCAGCAGATGCACCAGCGTCAGGGAGAGGCCGATCACAAGGCCGGCGACATTCGCATTCTCCGTCTTGGAGGTCACGCCGAGGATGGCGAGCACGAACACGCAGGTCAGAATGATCTCGATCACGATGGACAGGCCGATGCTGCCGTTGAACAGCGCGTTGGTGCCGATGTGCTCCGCATCGGGGAAGAACGCCTTCAGCAGCGCGCCGCCGGCGATGGCGCCGAGGAACTGCGCGACGACATAGCCGATGAAATCCGCAACATTCATCTTGCCGCTGATGAGCATGGCAAGGGAAACGGCGGGATTGATGTGGCAGCCGGAAATGTTGCCGATGGAATACGCCATGGCGACGATCGCAAGGCCGAAGGCCAGCGCCGTGGCCAGATAGCCGGCCGGGTTGTCAACCGCGCATTTGACGGCGACGGCCGTACCGCAGGCGAAGAACACCAGCACGAAGGTGCCGATCAATTCCGCAACATACTTTTTGATGGAACTCACGAGAATTGCCTCCTAAATGTAAATAATAATGATTGCTTATTTATCCAGGATCGCCTGCACGCCGGCGGCTAAGCCCGCCACGCCCTGCAGCTCGCTGGGGATGATCAGCTTCGTCGCCTTGCCGTCGGCCGCCTTCTCGAAGGCCTCCAGCTTCTTCATGGTCAGATAGCCCTCCTGCGGCTGCGCCTGATTGATCATCTCAATCGCCTTTGCGCGGGCCTCGGCGACCTTCATGATCGCTTCCGCTTCGCCCTCCGCCTCGCGGATCTTGGCCTCTTTGATGGCCTCCGCGGAGAGGATCGCGCTCTGCTTGTCGGCCTCGGCGGCCAGGATCTTGCTGGCCTTCTGGCCTTCCGCCACAAGCACCTCGCTGGCCTTCGCGCCCTCGGCGGTCAGGATGGCCTCACGGCGCTGACGCTCCGCCTTCATCTGCTTCTCCATGGCGTCCTGAATCTCTTTGGGCGGCAGGATGTTGCGCAGCTCCACGCGGTTGACCTTGATGCCCCACGGATCCGTCGCCTCATCGAGGATGCCGCGGATCTTGGCATTGATCGTGTCGCGCGAGGTCAGCGTGTGGTCCAGCTCCATATCGCCGATGATATTGCGCAGGGTGGTCGCCGTCAGATTCTCAATTGCGGAAATCGGGCGCTCCACACCGTAGGCAAACAGCTTGGGATCCGTGATCTGAAAGAACACGATGGTATCGATCTGCATCGTGACGTTATCTTTGGTAATCACAGGCTGGGGCGGGAAATCCGCCACCTGCTCTTTCAGGGAAACCTGCTTGGCAATGCGCTCGATAAACGGGATCTTGATGTGGATGCCCGTCTGCCAGGTCGAATTGTAAGTGCCGAGACGCTCGATGACAAAAGCCTTGGACTGGGGAACGATTTTGACGTTTGCAATGATCAGCGCAATCAGCGCGACTGCAAGAAGTGCAAGAAAAATGTAGGGCATGTTAATCCTCCTTTTGTTGTGTAACAATCAGTTTCACGCCGTCGATGCGCTCCACGCGCACACAGGCGTCCTTGGGAATCACGGAATCGTCTGCGGAGCGCGCCGTCCAGACGCTGCCCTGCACGATTGCCTGCCCCTTGCCGGCAAGGTTGTCGATTTTCTCTGTCACCACGGCGATCTGCCCGATGCAGCGGTCAGCATTGGTCGGCTGCACAGGCTGTTTTGTCAGCTTTTTGAGCAGCGGCCTGGTCAGCAGCAGCGCCACGGCGGAAACCACGAGAAACACGACCAGCTGCAGCCAGAGCGGCAGCTTGCAAAGGCGGACGATCAGCGCGGCGCCCGCGCCGACGGCAAACCAGATTGTGACCAGCTGCGCGGTCATGGCTTCCACAATCAGGAATACAGTCAGCAGAACGACCCACATGACGATCGTAAAGGTTTCCATAGGCATACCTCCTTTCCTTGTAACGATATTTTACCATACTTTGATAAAAAAAACAAGGAGATAGCGGAGAATATTTCAGGTTCAGCTGACCGTGAAAACGTGAAAAAAGAGGATATTTTCGAGGCTGACGCGCTGCGCCTGCCGCAGGGAGCCGAGCAAAACGAGCGCATCCGCGCACTGCGCGCGGTAGGCGGCGCGGTCCGCCGCGAGATAGGGCAGCGTCTGCAGCCGCTGCGCGAGCGCGTCCACGGTTTCGTGACCGGCCGCACAGTGCAAAAGCCGCAGCGTCGGCGCGCTGCTTCGCACAAGCGCGCGCGTTTCCTCCGCAAGCGCCGCAGGCGCCGCCGTTTCGCACAGCTGCAGAAGTCTGCCGATCCCTTGCCCGAGCCGTTCCGTGCGCGCAAGCACCGCGCCGTGCAGCACCGCGCAGCCGGCGACCGTGACCGCGAGCAGGAGGCAGGCAATGACCGCCCGCTTCACGAGGCAGGCTCCGCCCGGCCGCCCGCGGCGACGTCCGCCGCGGTTGCAGGCTGCTTTTCGGGCTTGAGCTGCACGCTGAGCTGCCCGTTCGTTTCAAACAAAGCGCAGGCCACGTCCGCCGTCGAGAACACATCTTTCTGCCGCAGCGCGGCGAGCAGATCCTCCTGCGTCATCCGCAAAGAGCGCAGCGCCTGCGCGCGGACCGTGCCGTTCTCGATCACCACGACCGGGCGGCCGTCCAGAAGCGTGCGCAAGCGGCTGCTTTTCATGCTCAGCACCGCGCCGATCATTTCAAACGTCACAAGCGCGATCACCGCCGCAAGCGAATGCAGCAGCGGGATGTCGTTATTCTGCATGGGCACGGACGCCACCTCGGAAATCAGGATCGTGACCACCAGCTCCGTGGGCTGCAGCTCGCCGATCTGCCGCTTGCCCATGAGCCGCAGCAGCACGGTCACGACCGCGTAGAGAATGGTCACGCGCACCAATGTGACTGCCATCGCACACCTCCGAACGCTTTTTCCGTGTTAGCTTGCCCGCGAGCCGCGCCGTTTATGCAGCGGAAAAAGCGAAACCCGGCGCAGCGGACTGCGCCGGGGGAATTCTCATTCAGTTCATTGCAAGCTGCGCGGAGAACATCGCGTTGACCGCCTGCCGCAGCGGCGCATACTGCGCATCCGCGAGCGCGGGATCCTTTTTCAGCAGCGCCTCCGCCGCCGCGTAGGTTTCGCGGATCACGGCGCCGTCGGTCATCATATTTGCGACCTTCAGCGCAGGCAGACCGTGCTGCCGCGCGCCGAAGAAATCGCCCGGGCCGCGCAGCTTCAAATCCGCATCGGCGATCCTGAAGCCGTCGCCGGTTTCGGTCATGATCTGCAGCCGTTCCGTATCGCTGTGATCCGAAATCAGGATGCAGGTGGATTTTTCGCTGCCGCGCCCGATCCGCCCGCGCAGCTGATGGAGCTGCGAGAGGCCGAAGCGCTCGGCGTTTTCGATCACCATGATCACGGCGTTCGGCACGTCGATGCCGACCTCGATCACCGTGGTCGCGACCAGCAGCTGCACCTCGCCGGCGGCAAAGCGCTCCATGACGTCCTTCTTTTCGGCGGATTTCATCTTGCCGTGGAGCAGGCCGACGCGAAAGCCGCGGAAAAAGCCCTCCGCGAGCGAGGCGTAGACCTCCTGCGCGGCGGCGAGCGTGTCGCCCTCCTCGCCTTCCTCCACCAGCGGGCAGACGATATAGCCCTGCCGCCCTTCGATCAGATGCTTTTTGACATAGCCGTAGGCGCGTTCGCGCTTATCGGAATCGATCAGATACGTCGCCACGGGCTGGCGGCCGCGCGGCATTTCATCGAGGATGCTCAGATCCAGATCGCCGTAGATAATCAGCGCGAGCGTGCGCGGAATCGGCGTCGCGCTCATGACGAGCGTATGCGGACTGTCGCCCTTTGCGGAAAGCAGGCCGCGCTGATGCACGCCGAAGCGGTGCTGCTCATCCGTCACGGCCAGCGCGAGCGAGGCAAACTGCACGTCCTTCTGAATCAGAGCGTGCGTGCCGACGACGAAATCGAGCGTCCCTGCCGCAAGCGCCGCTTTGATGCGTTTTTTCTCCGCGGCGGGGGTCGCGCCGGTCAGCAGCGCCGAACGTACCGGCGCATCGGCAAAGAGCGCGGAAAAAGTTTTGAAATGCTGCATGGCGAGCACCTCGGTGGGCGCCATGAGCGCGCTCTGGAAGCCGTTGCATGCGCAGTTATAGATCAGGGCGGCGGCCACGGCCGTCTTGCCGGAGCCGACGTCGCCCTGCAGCAGACGGTTCATCGGCACGGGGCGCATCATATCCGCCGTGCAGTCGGCGATCGCCCGCTGCTGCGCGCCGGTGAGCGTAAAGGGCAAAAGCGATTGGAACGCCGCGGTTTCATCCCGCGTGAGCACCACGCCGGTGCTGCGGCGCGCCTTGGATTTCAGCCGCAGGAGCCCGAGTTCGAGCAGAAACAGCTCCTCGAAAATCAGGCGGCGCCGCGCCTCGCTAAGCAGATCCTCGCCCGGCGGGAAATGGATCGTTTCCCACGCCGTGCGCAGCGGCATCAGGCAATAGGCCGTCCGGATCTCCTCGGGCAGCGGGTCCTGCACCTCACCGCAGACCGCGAAGCCCTGCCGCACCAGCTTCTCGATGGCGCGGGAATTGAGCCCCTCTGTCTGCGGATAGATCGGGCGCAGACCGTCGCCGGCCTGCTCGACCGGCACATACTCTGGAGAATTGAGCGAGCGGTAATAGCCCTTGCCGGTGATCCTGCCGAAGAACAGGTATTCCTTGCCCTGCTCGAGCTTTTCCGCCGCGTATTTGCTGTTGAAAAACGTGACCTCCAGCAGCGATTCGCCGTCGGTGATCTCGGTTTTATAAAGCGTCATGCCCTTGCGGATGCGATGCTCGCGGCAGGGACTGCCGACCATCGCGCGGATGCAGACCGTCGTGTCGTTCGGGGCCTGCGCGATCGGCAGGATCCGCCGCCAGTCCTCATAGGTGCGCGGATAGAAGGTCAGCAGATCCCGCAGCGTGCGGATGCCGAGCTTTGCCAGCTGTGCCGCACGCCGCGCGCCGACGCCTTTCAGGTATTGGATATCCGCATTCAGTTCCATACTTGATCCTCTGTCTTATTTATAGCGCCAGGATTCGATATCGGCGAACACGTCGCCCTCGCAGGCGGTGAAATCGCCCTCCATGGCGTTGGTATAGGCCACGACGGCATTGCGGTAGCAAAGGGGCAGAAACGGCGGATCCTCTGCGAAGGTATTCACAAAATCCATCAGCTCGCAGTCCCCTGCCAGCATCTGCGCATAGCGCTGAGCCGCCTTGCCGTCCGCGGACAGGCCGATCGCCGCCGCGCCCGCGGGCGAAAGCAGCGGAGAAAGATCCATATTGGCCGTCAGCCGGATCTCCCCGATATAAAGGTCATAGGAGCCGAGCTCGAACACCTCGTTGAATTCCTCGGCGGAGTAATCCTTCAGCACGGTCTTGAAGCCGAGCGATTCGAGCGCCTGCACGACCAGACGCGCGGTTTCCAGCTTGAAGCCGTTTTCCGCATTCACCAGCACGGAAAGCTCCGTTTCCGCCGGCACGATTTCCGTTTCGGCCAGCAGCGCTTTTGCCGCGGCCGGCCCGTCGGCCGGCGCAGACTCCTTGACGCCCAGCGCATACCAGTCGGGATTGAAGGGCGTATCCGTCTCGCGGGCGTGGCCCTGGAAGGCCGCCGCGACCACGTTCCTGCGGTCGACGGCCAGCGTGATCGCCTGCCGCACGGCGGCCGGCTGCAGCGCTTCGGTCTCGGCGTTGAAACCGACAAAAACCAGGCTGTTGATGCCGATCTCCCGCATCTGCGCATTCAGCCGCAGATACCGGCCGCTGCTCAGGTCATCATAGTAAAACGCGGTGTTGCCGATCTCCAGACTGCGCCCGAGGGTCGTGTTGTCGCGCACAGGCACGAGCATCACCGTCTGAATCACCGGCGCGAAGCCCGTACGCTGCGTATTGGCAACGAGATACACGGCGTCCCCGCTGTTTTCAATGCGGTAGCGGCCGGTGCCGATCAGCGCATCGTCCTGCATCTTTGCGACCGGGAAATCCAGGCAGCTGAGCGCATAGGGATCGGCAGCTTCGAGCGTAAAGGCCACGATATTCGGCGCGGCGACATTCGCCTGCGTCACATTGGCCAGACGCTGCATATAGGCAGGCGCGGCCTTGGCGCTGTTGAAGGCGGCCACCACGTCCGTCGCCGTGAGCGCCGAGCCGTCGCTGAATTTCACCTGGCCGAGCGTCACATGGATCTCCGTGCCGTTCATGATCGCGCTTTCGGCGATGACGGGCACGGGCTGATAGGTGCGGTCCGGCAGATACAGCCCCTCAAAGACCAGCCGCAGCAGCTGCAGGTTGGTCTCGGTTGTGCAGGTGTAGGGATCGAGCGTATCCGTTTTGGAATACGCGAGCTTGAGCGTGCCCTCCCCGACCGCCGTGGTTTCCTCGGTCGTGTTGTCGGGGTCGGTCGGCGTCCCGCCGGTGCAGGCGGCAAAGCTCAGCAGCATCAGCACTGCCAGCAGGCAGGCAAGTCCTTTTTTCATCATGCTTCCTCCTCGCGCTCCTTTTCGGTCGCCGTCTGCAGCAGCGCCCGGATGACCGTGCCGGCCATCAGCAGGCCCGCCGCGCCCGGCACAAAGGGCAGGCTGCCCGGCGTCTGCCGCCGTTCGGTCTGCTCCGGGGTTTCGGCCGGCGTCACCGGCAGCTCCGGCGACCAGACGACCTGCAGGCGGTCGATCCCGCGCGCGCGCAGCTCCTTGCGCATCACGCGGCACAGCGGATCCCCGCTGGTGCGGTTGATATCGGAGACCCGAAACTGCATCGGGTCGAATTTATTGCCCGTGCCCATGCAGGCGATCAGCGGCACGCCCGCCTTCTGCGCCTCGACGGCCAGGCTGAGCTTGGCCGTGACGGTGTCGACCGCATCCAGGATATAATCATAGGTTTCCAGCGCAAAGTCCGACGCGCACGCGGGCAAATACATCTTCTGCAGCGCAGTAACCTTGCAGGCGGGGTTGATGTCCAGCAGCCGTTCCCGCACGACCGCGGCCTTCGGCCGGCCGAGCGTGGAATGCAGCGCGCAGAGCTGCCGGTTCAGATTGGTTTCGGACACCGTGTCGTGATCCACCACCGTGATGCCGCCGACGCCGGCGCGCGCGAGCACTTCCGCCGCGTAGGAGCCGACGCCGCCCAGCCCGAAGAGGATCACCCGCTTGTGCCGCAGGATCTCCGTGGACGCTTTGCCGAGCAGCATCTCGCTGCGCAAAAACTGCGAAACCTCCATCCGAACCCCTCCTTTCCTTACTTTCCTTTTATATTTTACAACAGAAGACCGCCGCTTGTAAACCGCAAAATCAAAATAAATATTGTAATTTGCAGAAAGTTCGGCTATAATGAGGCAGGAGCATTTCAACGAAAGGATTGGAACAGATATGAAACTCGGAATCGTCGGCCTGCCGAATGTCGGCAAGAGCACGCTTTTCAATGCCATCACAAATGCCGGCGCGCAATCGGCGAACTACGCATTCTGCACCATCGAGCCGAATGTCGGCGTCGTGGCGGTGCCGGATGAGCGGCTGGATGCGCTCGCGGAGCTTTATCACCCCGTCAAGGTGACGCCCGCCTTCATCGAATTCGTGGATATCGCCGGCCTTGTGCGCGGCGCCTCCAAGGGCGAAGGGCTGGGCAACAAATTCCTCTCCCACATCCGGGAGGTGGATGCGATCATCCATGTGGTGCGCTGCTTCGAGGATGACGATATCATCCACGTGGACGCGACCATCGACCCCGCAAGAGATATCGAAACGATCAACCTGGAGCTGATCTTCTCCGATCTGGAGATGGTGGAGCGCCGCATCGACCGCGTGGCCAAGGCCATGAAGGGCGACAAATCCCTCGCGCAGGAGCTGGACTTCCTCAAGCGGCTCAAGGACGCGCTCGAATGCAGCGTCCCCGCCCGCAATGTGGAATGCAGCGACCGCGAAAAGGAATGGCTCGCGGAGATCGCCCTGCTGACGGCAAAGCCCGTCATCTACGCGTGCAACATGAGCGAAAGCGATTTCGCCGCCGGCATCGACAATAACGAAAACTACCGGCGCGTGTGCGAGATCGCCGCGGCGGAGCAGAGCGAAGTGCTGCCGATCTGCGCGGAGCTTGAGGCGGAGATCGCCTCGCTCGAGCCGGAGGAAAAAGAGCTGTTCCTCGCGGAGCTGGGCGTGGAATCCGGCGGTCTGGACCTGCTGGTCAAAAAGAGCTACGCGCTGCTGGGACTCATTTCCTTCCTCACGGCCGGGCAGCCGGAGGTGCGCGCGTGGACGATCAGAAAAGGCACCAAGGCGCCGCAGGCAGCCGGCAAGATCCACAGCGATTTTGAGCGCGGCTTCATCCGCGCCGAGGTCATTCCGTATGAAGAACTGCTCGCGCAGGGTTCGCTCTCCGCAGCGAGAGAAAAGGGCCTTGTGCGCAGCGAGGGCAAGGACTATGTCATGAAGGACGGCGACGTGGTGCTGTTCCGCTTCAACGTCTGAGTTTCATCGAACAGGAGTAAGATCAGTGAACGTATACGATTTTGACAACACGATTTATCGCGGCGAGAGCGGCGTGGACGCCTTTTTCTTCTATCTCAAGCGGCATCCGCAGCTGCTGCTGGCCCTGCCCTGGGGCATTCATGCCGTGGTGCGTTACAAGAAGGGCAAGCTGTCGATCGACGACGCGATCGCGCAGTATTCCGGCACCATCGAGGCCTTCTGCCGCAAGCACATCACCGAGCCGGAGGACGACGTCAAGCGCTTCTGGGATACGCACATGCACAAGATCAAGCCCTATTATCTCGCGCAGCGCCGGCCGGACGACGTGATCCTTTCCGCCTCCATGGACATCTTCCTGGCGGAAATCTGCCGGCGGCTGGGCATCGGCAATTTCATCGGCAGCGTCACGGACGTGGCAAATATGCGGCTGGTCAGCTTCTGCTACCGCGAAAACAAGGTCGATGCCTTCCGGGCGGTCTACCCCGACGCGAAGGTGGAGAATTTCTACACCGATTCGGTCAACGACACGCCGATGATCGAGATGGCGGAGCACGCCTTCCTGGTCCGGGGCGACGAAGTGACGCAGATAAAATAATAAAGGATAGTATTTAACATGGCGCTCTGCAAACCGATGTTGCAGGGCGCCATGTGCATTTCATAATTCTTTTAAAGGCTGTTATTTCGCAAGGAAATCAAAGCAGCCGACCAGCAGGTTGACCATTCTGTAAATAACGGTAAGGAAGATGTCCTTCGCGGTGCGCGCCGCGGGATTGGGCGCAACGGTCTTTTCGCGGCTCTCGCCGAACAGGCCCTCCGGCACGGAGCAGGTGAAGTGCTCCGGCTGCTCGATTCCGAGCGCATACAGCGCGATCGCGGCCACGTCGCGGTTCCGCGTTTCCTCGCTGAGCATCGTCTGATTGACGCTGTGGCCGGCGACCGCCACCACAACGGCGCTTTCCTCCGGCGTCTGGCCGCCGTGGCCGCCCGCGGTCTCGCCGTGATCGGCCACGAGGATGAACAGGCTGTCCTTCATCAGGCCCTTTGCGTCGATGGCGTCATAAATCTGGCCGAGATAGCCGTCCTCCGTCTGCACAGCGGCATAGTATTCATCGCTGAAGCCGCCGTAGGTGTGCGCCGCGTGATCCGCGTCGTCCAGCTGCACAAACATCAGCTTCGGCGCCTTGCCGCTCTGGAATTCATTCACGATCGCATCCGTCACGAGCGGGTCGCTCAGGCGGTTGATCTTCTTGACGCCCAGGTCGTTTTCGATGATGCCGTGGTTGATGTTGCTCCAGTGGTTGAAGGAAACGAGCCGCGCATCGGGGAAGGCCTGACGCGCATAATAGAAAATACTGTTGTTGGGCGAATCGGACGAGCGCGAAATGTCGCCGGTGCTGTCGTTCGTGAAGCCGTGGGTTTCATAATCCACCCCGGTCAGGATCGAGCCCCAGTTCTGCGCGCTGATCGTGAGGTATTCGGCCTTGCCGTTGTGCGTATAGGCATTGTCGGCAAAAATGCGGTCAAAGTTGGGGGTATCCACCTGACCGAAGGCCCCGCCGGCGCCGTCGACGCCGATGATGAACACATGCTCATAATCGCCGAAGCCCGGCTTGCTCTCCTGTGCGAACGCCAAGCCGGCGCAGGAGAACACGAGCAAAAGACTGAGAAGAACTGCAACTGCCTTTTTCATTTCATTCACTCCTGTTTTATGCTTTCGCTGTTTTTTTCTTGAACGCCGTCACCTTCGGCGGGATCTTTTTCGATGAACGCTTTTCGTTGCGCGTGATCTCCGGCGGCGCGTCTTCTTCTACGCACGCTCTGGTGATCACGACCTTTTCGATCGTCGGATCGGAGGGCGCGTCATACATGATCTGCTGCAGCACGCCTTCCACGATCGTGCGCAATCCGCGCGCGCCGGTCTTCTTTTCGAGCGTCTTTTTCGCGATGGCCTCCAGCGCGTCGGGCGTGAATTCCAGCGCGACGTCATCGAGGAACATCAGCTCCTGGAACTGCTTGACCAGCGAATTCTTCGGCTCCTGCAGGATGCGCACGAGCGCCGCTTCGTCCAGCTCGTCGAGCGCGGTCACGATCGGCAGACGGCCGACCAGCTCGGGAATGATGCCGTAATGCACCAGATCCTGCTGCGTGACCTTGGCATACAGATTCTCTTTTTCCAGCTCGGACTTGCTGCGCACCGCGGCCTCGAAGCCGAGCGCGGAGCCCTCCATGCGCTTCTCGACGATCTTTTCGATGCCGTCGAACGCGCCGCCGCAGATAAAGAGAATGTTGGAGGTGTCGATCTGGATGAATTCCTGCTGCGGATGCTTGCGCCCGCCCTGCGGCGGGACGTTTGCCACCGTGCCCTCGATCATCTTCAGCAGCGCCTGCTGCACGCCTTCGCCGCTGACGTCGCGCGTGATGGAGGGATTTTCGCTCTTGCGGGCGATCTTGTCGATCTCATCCACGTAAATGATGCCGTGCTCGGCGAGATCCACGTCGAAATTCGCCGCCTGAATGATGCGCAGCAGAATGTTTTCGACATCCTCGCCGACATAGCCGGCCTCGGTGAGCGTGGTGGCGTCCGCAATCGCAAAGGGCACATGCAGAATGCGCGCGAGCGTCTGCGCGAGCATGGTCTTGCCCACGCCCGTGGGGCCGAGCATGAGAATGTTGCTCTTTTGCAGCTCCACATTCTCGGAGGGCTTGCCGTACACGCGTTTATAATGGTTATAAACCGCGACGCTCAGCGTGATTTTCGCGCGCTCCTGCCCGATCACATAAGCGTCCAGCAGCGCCTTGATCTCACGGGGCTTGGGCAGCTCCTCGGCTTCCATGTCGCCGCTGCGATACTTCGGGTCGGATTCCAGCACCATGTTGCACAGGCCGACGCATTCATCGCAGATATAGACGCCGGGGCCCGCAATCAGCTTGCCGACGCGGTCCTGCGGCTTTTTGCAGAAGGAACAGCAAACCGTCTGCTCCCGTCTTTCATCATCTTTGGGCATTGCTTGCCTCCTGTTTCATGATAAAGCGGCTTGCCTTATCTCTTCTCGATCACCTTGTCCACAAGGCCGTATTCCATGGCCTCCTGCGCGGTCAGGTAGTTGTCGCGGTCGGTGTCGCGCGCGATTTCCTCCACCGATTTGCCGGTGTTGGCCGCAAGGATGCTGTTCAGGCGCTCACGCGTGCGCAGAATGTGCTCGGCAACGATCTGGATCTCCGTCGCCTGCCCCTTCGCGCCGCCGAGCGGCTGATGGATCATGATCTCGCTGTTGGGCAGCGCGTAACGCTTGCCCTTGGCGCCGGCGGAAAGCAGGAACGCGCCCATGGACGCGGCCATGCCGATGCAGATGGTGGAAACGTCGCACTTGATATACTGCATGGTGTCATAGATCGCCATGCCGGCCGTCACGGAACCGCCGGGGCTGTTGATATAAAGGCTGATATCCTTCTCGGGATCCTGCCCCTCGAGATAGAGCAGCTCCGCCACGACGATGCTCGCCGTCGCGTCGTTCACTTCATCCGAAAGGACGATGATGCGGTCGTTGAGCAAGCGGGAGAAAATATCATAGGAGCGCTCGCCGCGATTGGTCTGTTCGATAATATACGGTACTAATGCCATAATTCAAGTTCCTTTCTCCGCAAAACGGAAATCACGTTATTCTGAGTATGGAACCCCTCCGGGCGGATTATTCAGCATCTTCCGCGGGCGCCGCCGCATCGGCATCCGCTTCGTCCTGCGCCGGCACCGCGACCGCGCTGTCGACGATCAGCTTGATCGCATCCTGCCTGGCAAGCTCGTCGGCAACGGACGCTTCGCTGACAAGCGCCTTCACGCGCTCGAGCTCGATCTGATACATATCGGCCATCTTCTGGTATTCCGCAGCGATCGCATCGTCGTCGGGCTTGATCGCTTCGGCCTCGATGATCTTTTCGAGCGCCAGATCCAGCTTGACGTCGTTGACCGCGCGCTCGCGCATCTGCTGCTCGAAGATTTCCTTATCCATGCCCATGTACATCAGATAGGTATCCAGATCCAGGCCCTGCTGGGAGACGCGCTGCGTGAAGGAATCGATGTTGTCCTTCGCCTTGTTGTCATACATACAGTCGGGGATCTCGCCCTCGACCTTGCCGCACAGCGTCTGCAGCACCGCATCCTCGAACGCGCGCTGCGCGCTGTCGGTCTTGCGCTTGAGGATATCCTCCTCAATGCCCTTCTTCAGCTCGTCGACCGTTTCGTAATCGCCCATATCCTTGGCGAATTCATCGTCGAGCTCCGGCATCTCTTTATACTTGATCTCGTGGAGCTTGATCTTGAACACCGCGTCCTTGGAGGCCAGCTCCTCGGCGTATTCCGCGGGGAAGGTCACGTTGACGTCGAAGTCCTCGCCGATGCTGTGGCCGATGATCTGCTCCTCGAAGCCGGGAATGAACGAACCGGAGCCGATGGTCAGGCTGTATTTCTCCGCCTTGCCGCCTTCAAACGGCACGCCGTCGACAAAGCCCTCGAAATCGATCACGGTGATGTCACCGTCCTGCACGGGTCTGTCGTCCACATCGACCAGACGGGCGCCGCGCTCAAGCATGCGGTCCAGCTCTTCCTTGACCTCCGCTTCGGTGACGGTCGGCTCGCTTCTGGGCGCTTCGATGCCCTTGTAGCCCTCGATCGTGATTTCGGGCTTGACGGTGACGTTGAAGGTGAACACCACGCCGTCCTCGAGCGTCATGGTTTTAAAATCCACATCCTTCGGCTGATCCACAGGCGTGATGCCCGCCTCGTCATAGGCGGCGCTCACGGCTGCGGGGAACAGGTCCTCGATCGCGTCTTCATAAAACACCTCTTTGCCGTAGAGCTTTTCGATCATGGCGCGGGGCGCTTTCCCCTTGCGGAAGCCGGGGAGCTGGATCGACTTTCTCTGCTTGAGATAGACCTGCTGCACCGCGGCGGCAAACGCTGCGGCGTCGATCGCGACCTCAAGGGCATAGGTGTTGGTTTCGGTTTTGTTGGCTGATACTAAACTCATGGGACGTTCCTCCATCTGCGCGGCGCAAAACGCCGGGCGTAAATTTAACGTTACTATTATAACAATTTTTTCAGAAATTGCTATATATTTTTATAATTTCTTTTTATTGCCCAAAAAAACGGGAATTCGGCGGGCGTTTTCGTCATAATGCCGAATCCCGGCGCACGAGCAGCGGGCAAAAGGCCAGATAATCGGCGGAGATCAGCGAAAACCGGATCCCGTCGCGTTCCCCTTCAAAGGCGGCGGCGTGGGCGTAGGAATGCAGATGCCCGTAATAGCAGCGGCGGATCCCTTCCTCGATCAGCACCTGATAGAGCTCCTCGCACACCTGCGTCTGGCTGACGGGCGGATAATGCAGAAACACGACCGGCTCCCCGCCGGTTTCCTTCGCCGCGGCGATGGAGGCGCGCAGCCGCCCGGCCTCGCGCAGGAGCACCTTGCGGTCTGCGTCCTGCTCCGCATCGAAAAACCAGCCGCGCGTGCCGCACAGCGCGAGCCCATCCGCAAGATAGGCGTTGTTGTGCAGAATATGCAGGGAGTCCAGCCCGTGCGCGGCAAAGAACGCATCCGCTTTCGATTTGGTCGCCCACCAGTAATCGTGGTTGCCCTTGAGCAGGAGCTTCTGCCCGGGGAGCGCGTGGAGAAAGGCAAAATCCGCCAGCCCCGCCTCCATGGTCATGCACCAGGAGATATCGCCCGCAACGACCACGGTATCCGCATCCGTCACAAGGGCGCGCCAGTTTTTTTCCAGCCGCTGCTCATAATCCGACCAGCCGCTGAAAACCTGCATCGATTTGCCCGTGGAGATCGAAAGATGCGGATCCCCGATTGCAAAAACCGCCATGGCCAACCCTTTCCGTTCCGGCCGCCGCCGGCGAAAAACGCGGCGCCGCCGTCAATATTTCCGCCGCTGCCGGGCATACTACTTCTGTCCGCCCATCCATTCCAGAGAAAGGAGAGGTTTTATGAAAAAAGCAGCGAACGAAATCATCTGTTTCGCGAAAAACTGCGTCTATCACAGCGGCGTCTCGGACTGCACGGCCGCCGCCGTGGAAGTCGGCTGCGCCACAGCCTGCCGCTGCGGCGAAACGCAATGCTCCACCTTCCGCCTCGACCGCGACGTCAAGGCGAAACCGCAGACATTCTGAGGCTGATCAGATGCCGAGCAGATCAAACACGACCTGCTCCATGCCTTCCTTTTCGCAGCAGCCGTCAAACCGAACGGCTTTGTCGCGCAGACCGGCCAGCGGCGCGGGGCAGGGTTTGCCCGTGACCGCCGCCAGGCGCTCCACCATGCCGAATTCATCGAGCGCATCGTCGCTGCCGCCGACCGCTTCCAGCACGGCTGCGCTGAATTTGAACGGACTCGCGGTGGAGGCGATCACGGTCGGCGTGGCGTCGCCCGTGCGGGCGCGGTAATCCTCATACACCTTCACGGCGACCGCCGTATGCGTATCGCAGAGATAGCCTTTATCTTTGAAGAGACGCGCGATGGTCGCCTTCGTTTCGTCGTCGTTGCAGCAGCCGGCGCTGAACAGCGCGGAGATCTCCGCAAACGCGGCGTCGTCGATCTGATAGCGGCCGGTCTCGGAAAGCGCCTGCATCCAGCCCTTCACCTTCTCGCTGCCGCTCACGGCATAGAGCAGCCGCTCCAGATTGCTGGAAATCAGGATATCCATGGAGGGCGAAATCGTGGTGAAGAATTCGCGGTTGCGGTCGTAAACGCCGGTGGTCAGGAACTCCGTAAGCACGGAGTTGCTGTTGGAGGCGCAGACCAGGCGCTGCACAGGCAGCCCCATGCGCTTGGCATAATAGGCGGCGAGAATGTTGCCGAAGTTGCCGGTCGGCACAACGATATTGATCGGCTCGCCGCAGCGCACCGTGCCCTGATTGATCAGGTCGCAGTAAGCGGAGAAATAATAGACGATCTGCGGCGCAAGGCGGCCCCAGTTGATCGAATTCGCGGAGGAGAACGCCATGCCGTTCGCCGCGAGCTTCGCCGCGATCTCCGGATCGGTGAAGATTTTTTTCACGCCGGTCTGCGCGTCGTCGAAGTTGCCGTAAATGGCGGAAACGCCGACGTTCGCGCCCTCCTGCGTGCACATCTGCAGCTTCTGCATCGGGCTGACGCCGTCGCTCGGATAAAAGACGAGAATGCGCGTATTCGGCACATCCTTGAAGCCCTCGAGCGCGGCCTTGCCGGTATCGCCGGAGGTGGCGACGAGAATGACGATCTCGGTGCCGGGTGCGGCCTTGTCGCTCGCGACGGTCAGCAGGTGCGGGAGCATCTGCAGCGCCATATCCTTGAACGCGCAGGTGGGGCCTTTGAACAGCTCCAGGATCGCAACGCCGTCCCCGACGGGCACGGTCGGCGCGATCTTCGGATCCGAAAAGCCGCTGTCATACGCCCCGTGCACGCAGCGATCGACCTCTTCCGCAGTGAAATCGGTCAGATACATCGAAAGGATCGTGCGTGCGCGGCCGATATAATCCATCTGCGCGAGCGCGGCAATCTCCGCGGTCGAAACAGCGGGGATGGCGTCCGGCACGAACAGACCGCCGTCGGCGGAAATGCCCTTCGTGATTGCCTGCGAGGCCGTGACGGCCACGGCGGGGTTGCGGGTGCTTACATACTTCATGGTCATCATCCTTTGAACTCGTGATAATATTTGATTATAACATAGTTTTTTCGTTTTGTAAAACTTTTTTGAAGAAATTCATGGCATTTTCAAAGAAAATCCGCTCAAGCAGCGGCGCGTCAAAGCCATGCGCGGCCAGAAACGCCCGCAGATCGGGCATCCGGTCCACGCCGGCCAGCGCCGGATGGATGTCGCAGCCGTCAAAATCCGAGCCGATCGCCAGCGTCCGCTCGCCGCCCAGATCAAGAATATGCGCCGCGTGGCGCAGGACGGCTTCCATGCCGTCGTCGCCCGGATCGCCGAGAAAGCTGCGGCAGAAATTCAGGCCGATCAGCCCGCCGCGATCGATCAGCGCGCGGATCTGATCGTCATTCAGGCTGCGGCGGCAGGAGAAGAATCGGTCCTCGCTCTCCCGACAGGTATCGAGCAGCACCCGTTCGCAGTCGGAATGCGAGGCCGCAACGGCCGCTTCGCTCTCGAGCGCGTCGTAAAAACCGGCGCGGTTCAGATGGGAGACGTCGACGATGATCCCGCGCGCCGCGAGCGCACGCAACAGCGCCTTCCCCGCCGGTTTCAGCCCGTTTTCACTGCCGGACTGACAGCCGAAACCGAATTCATTTTCGTCATTCCATGTCAAGGTGACGAGCTTTACACCAAGGGTATCCAGCTGATCGAGGCCGCCGGGCACCGCCAGCGGCGACGCGCCCTCCAGCGTCAGAATCGCCGCACATTTCCCCTGCGTCAGCGCCGCTTCCATCTCCGGGAATGTCTTGCACTGCCTGATGATTCCGGCATTTGCATCCAGCTCGCGCCGGAAGTTTTCCGCCACGCGCAGGAAGTAAGCCAGCGCGTCGGCGCCGCGCAGCTCATCCGGGATCCAGACGGCAAAGCACTGCGCCCATGTGTCAAGGCATTTCCCTTTACATAGATTGATATGCTGCGCGCCGTCCCGCAGCGTGATCCCCTGCCGCAGACATTCCCCGGCCGTGTCGCAATGCAGATCAAACAGCTTCATTATGCACCTCAGAACGCATTTTCCATATAGTTTATGCGCGCAAGCTCGGCGCCGTCCGTCAGATAGACCTCACAAACGTCAAAGCGCAGTTCCGCTTCGATCTTGCACGTGCGCAGAAACTGCCTGGCCGCCTGCGTCAGACGCTGCTGCTTCTGCGCGTCGACCGCCTCCATCGGGCGCAGCATCGCATCCTGCGCGCGCGCCTTGACCTCGATGAAGCTGACCACGCCGTCCTTTGCCGCGACGATATCCAGCTCGCCGAAGCGGCAGGTGTAATTCGTTGTCAAAATGCGCCAGCCGCGGTCGCGCAGCCAGCGCACGGCATAGATTTCGCCCCAGACGCCCGCCTGATTTCTGATCATCCTGCTCCCCTCGCCTTAACGGTAAAGATTTTTCAGGAAGGTGCGCCGATGGCAGGGCGACGGGCCGTATTGCGCCAGCATTTCATAATGCAGCTTCGTGCCGTAGCCCTTGTGCTTTGCGAACTGATACTCCGGATAACGCGCGTCCAGCTCCAGCAGGAAGCGGTCCCGGCTGACCTTGGCGAGGATCGACGCGGCCGCAACGGAGGGCGAAAGCGCGTCGCCCTTGATCAGCGTTTCGCCCGGGATGGCCAGCGGCGGCATCCGGTTGCCGTCGATGATCGCATAGTCCGCGGGCACGGGCAGCGCCTCCACGGCCTTGCGCATGGCAAGGAAGGTCGCCTGCAGAATATTGATCTCATCGATCACGCGCTCATCCACGCTCGCGACGGCGCAAGCGACCGCCTGCGCCTGAATGACGTCAAACAGCTGCTCGCGCTTTTTTTCGCTGAGTTTTTTGGAATCGTTCAGGCCGGGGATCTCGAACTCCGGCGGGAGGATCACCGCCGCCGCATAGACCGGGCCGGCCAGCGGGCCGCGTCCGGCCTCATCCACGCCGCAGATCGCGGTAAAGCCGCGCGCGGCAGCCGCGTTTTCATAGGTACAATCCACACTCGTCACCCTTTCAAAAAGAGCCGCACCGCAGCACGGCGCAGCTCTGTCATCTCTGATTCGATCTTATAAAAACTGCTTGTCGATCACTTCATTGACAATATCGTTGAGATATTGCAGGCTGAAGCTCGGCGTCTGGCTCTTTACGCCGTGGACCGAGGCCAGATCCTCGGTGTAATCCTCCAGCATATAGATGCGGATATTGGAATAATTATAGCCGTAATGGTTGACCGTGCCGTGGAATTTGACATTCTCGATCGTGATATCGCCGTTGGCGTTGTTTTTGGAAATGTCGAAATTCAGCATGCCGCCGAGCATCCGGGCGCCGCGGTTCTGCGCCGAAATGAAGTTGCCCAGCGAATAGGCCACAAGCGTGCGCGTGCCGTTGTCATTCTCGATGAATTCCACGGGCTGGATCACATGCGGATGGTTGCCGACGATCACGTCCGCCCCCCAGGCGGCGAGCTTTTTGGCAAGAATGCGCTGCTCGTCGGTCGGCTCGTGGGTGTATTCGATGCCCCAGTGCGCATTGACGATCACGACGTCCGCGATGTCCTTGGCCGCCATCACGCGGCGCTGCAGCTCCGCCTCATCCTCCGAGGTGCACAGGATCACTTCGCTGTCCGACGGCAGCGACAGACCGTTCGTCATCTCCGTGAAGCCCAGATAGGCGAAGGTGATGCCGTTGACCGTGTTGGTCGGGATCTTCGCGTAATCCACCTGATTCAGGAACGCGCCGGTCGTGATCACGCCCTTGCTCTTCCACCAGTTGATGCAGGAGATCAGGCCCTTTTCGCCGCAGTCGAGCGAATGATTCGTGCAGATGTTGAATACGTCAAAGCCGATGCGGATCATTTCCTCGCCGACCTCCGGCGGGGAGTTGAACATCGGATAACTGGAAACCTCGTGCTCGGTGGAAATGATCGTTTCCTGATTCAGAATCGCGATATCCGCCGCGGCGACGCGGTCGGCCACCTTTTCATAGCAATAGGAAAAATCATAGCCGCTGCTCGCGCGCTCCGCCGCCTGCTCATAGACCGTGTCATGAATCAGGTTGTCGCCCACGGCCAGCAGGCTGACGGTCGAAATCAGCTCCTGCATCTGCGTGGTGGAGGCCTCGGCGAGCGGCTGCGCATCCGCGGAAATATCCGGGCGCTGCCCGCTGTGACGCGAGAAATAGATCACGCCCAGCGCGATGACGTCCACAAAGAGGATCGCCGCGAGCACGATCGCCATTTTTCTTTTCATAAGCTGTATCTCCTTCCCGCGCCGGATCAGACGGCGTCCAGCGTCAGCTTGCCGAGCTTGCCGCCGCGGTATTCATCGAGCAGCATCACCGCCGCGCGCTCGGTATCAAATTCGCCCTTTTTCAGCAGCATCCCGCGCTTTTGCGCGATCGCTTCCAGCAGCTCATACGGCTCGAGATCTTCAAAACCCGTCAGCCCGTAGCGCTGCGTGAGCCGGTCGGGATAGCTGCGCTGCAGCACGGCAAGCAGCCGCACGGCAATCTCCTGGCTGTCCAGAATTTCATCCTTGACCGACCCGATGAAGGCCAGCTTGTAGCCGACCTCCGGATCCTCGAATTTCGGCCAGAGCACGCCGGGCGTATCGAGCAGCAGGATGTCTTTGTCAATGGCGAACCACTGGTTGCTGCGGGTCACGCCGGGCTTGTCCGCCACCTTGGCGCGGCTGCGGCCGGCCATGCGGTTGATAAACGAGGATTTGCCGGTGTTGGGAATGCCGACCACCATGATGCGCAATGCCTTGCCGGCCATGCCTTTTTCAGCGTAGGCGCGCAGCTTCTCCGCAAGCAGGGAGCGCACGGCGGGCAGGAACTTGTCCAGTCCCCTGCCGCTGCGGCAGTCGACGGGCAGGGCCGTAACGCCCTGCGCCCTCCAGGCGGCGATCACGCGCGCGGTGGCCGCGTCGTCCGCCAGGTCACATTTATTCAGCAGCACGATGCGGGGTTTGTGCCCCGCAAGCGCGTCGATTTCGGGGTTGCGGCTGCTTTCGGGCAGCCGGGCGTCCACCAGCTCGCAGACCGCGTCCACGAGCGAGAGATTCTCTTTGATCAGCCGGCGGGTTTTGGCCATGTGGCCGGGAAACCACTGCACGGTCCTTGATTCATTCATAACTCAATAGCGTTCCAGCGCAAATCTGCCCAGCGGGAAAATGCGGAACAGCGCCTTCCCCAGAATGTATTCCTCGCGGATCAGGCCGACGCTTTCACTGCGGCTGTCCGTAGAATTGTTGCGGTTGTCGCCCATGACGAACACATAGCCGTCGGGCACAGTGACCGGCTGCGTGAAATCCTCGCGCCGGTGGGTCGGCTCGTTGACATAGGGCTCCTCGAGCGCTTCGCCGTCCACATAGACGACGCCGCGTTCAAAATCGATATCCACCGTCTCGCCGGCGGTCGCGATCACGCGCTTGACCAGCGTATCCGGAATGACCGGATCCGACGACGGCTGGCAGGTGACGACGATCTGCCCGCGCGCGGGCTTCGTTTCAAATGCGGAGAGGATGATGCGGTCGGTATCATGCAGCGTCGGATACATCGAGCTGCCGACCACGCCGACCGTGCGGAAGCAGAAAATGAACGCCACGGCCACGGCCACCACGGCCACGGCCAGCACGGAGACGATATCGAACGCCATGCTCACCGACGAAGTTTCCTCTTTTTCCTGCGGCGCGGGTTCCTTTGCCATCACGGGCACCTCCTCAGGCATTTTCGTAGATATTCCACTGGTGCAGCGGCCAGAAGCGGAAGAAGGCCTTGCCGAGAATGTAGTTCTCATCGATCTGGCCGATCTTGGTCGAGCGGCTGTCCAGCGAATCATTGCGGTTGTCGCCCATGACGAAGACCTTGCCTTCCTCGACCGTGAGCGGGAATTCGACGTCGTAGCGCAGCGAGGTGGGCGCGGCGATATACGGCTCGTCCAGGATCTGACCGTTGACGGAGACGGTGTGCTGATCGAAGTCGATATCGACCCGGTCGCCGCCCTTGGCGATGATGCGCTTGATGATCGGCACGCCGCGCTCCCAGGGCTGGGTGATCACGACGATGTCGCCGCGTTCATAATGGGTCGCCATGCCGGTGACGGCCAGCCAGTCCTGATCATGCAGCGTTTCCTGCATGGAGGGGCCCTCCACGCCGACGACGCGGAAGCACAGCGCAAACACCAGAAACACCAGAATGACGGCGCCCTTGACCGCAGCGGCCAGGTCAAAGCCGAGGCCGAGCAAAAAATTCGGTTTTTCTTCCTGATCAAATATGACCCAGTATTCGTCGATCCTGCGCATACAGGCGTCTCCTTCCCTGAAATGAAAGCAAAGGGTGTAACAACGTAAAATTGTTACACCCGCAATGCTTGTTGTTATCTGATCTGCTCCTTGACCTTCGCAGCCTTGCCGACTCTGTCTCTGAGATAGTAGAGCTTGCTTCTGCGCACACGGCCGTGCCGGACGACATCCACCTTCGCAACATTGGGGGAGTGGATCGGGAACACGCGCTCGACGCCGACGCCGTAGGAAATGCGGCGCACGGTAAAGGTCTCGGAAACGCCGGAACCTCTGCGGGCGATGACGGTGCCTTCAAACACCTGAATACGTTCCTTTTCACCTTCACGGATCTTGACATGCACGCGAACGGTATCGCCGATCTCGAGCACGGGCGCGGCCTCCTTGAGAGAATCCTGCGCAATCAGTTTTAATGCATCCATCTGTTTTACCTCCAAGTTTTTTCAGATGTTCGTAACTGCATCACGCCGAAAGAGGAACACCCGCTTTAATGATGTGACATTAAACCCCGTCTTTGAGAGCCGCAGACCCTGCGGCCGCCGTTGACGGCACAAATGCGAAATATATATTACCACAGCTTTTTGCAAAATGCAAGTGTTTTTTTCTGAATTCTGAAAAGTTTTTTGCGGCCGGAGCTCCGCGCGTCAACCGGCGGCCTGCCGGCCCGGTTTTCGGCAGGTTGCACAAAATTGCAGGAAACTTTTCTACGGAAAAATCATCCTTTCGGGTGATGTGACACAAAATAAAAAAATATATAATCTTCTTAATAATTATCTGACTCTATATTCTAATAGAGAAGAATTCCGTCGGCTGCGGCGGCGCAGGCGCGCACGTGCCCCGAATCATGCGGCGGCAGAAGGCATATTTTCGATTCGGAATTCCGATCCGGAATGATTGACAACATAGGAAACATATGTTATGATTATAGAAATATAATACTTAAGGTTGATATAGATGATTTATAATGCTTTGGTTATTTGTTCAGATTATTATGTGTGTGCCGGCGGAGCATGGCTTCGTCCGGTTTTCTGCGCGCAATAATAAATATGGGAATCTATGCCATGCGGTCTGCGCCGCAGGGCTTTTTTTAATTACAGAGGAGGAGTTACAGCATGAAAACACTCAAACGAACCGTATCGATCCTGCTGTGCGTGCTGCTGCTTGTCAGCGCCGCGCCGCTGGCAGGGCTGGTCGGCCTGGAGCTGCCCGGTCTCGGGTCGCTGTTTGCCACGAAGGCGGAAGCGATTGGCGAAAGCGGCGCCTGCGGCAACAATCTGAACTGGCAATGGGTCAGGGTGACCGGCCGCGGCCTGATTCTCGGGTTCACCGGCAGCGGCGCCATGGATGACTACACCGTTACCGTCAGCAACGGCGTGAGCCACGGCAATTCCCCCTGGGATCAGTACGTGTTTGCGGATGCGGCCAATGCCAGCCGGATTATGCTCTCCTTCCAGCAGTACAGCACGATCACCCATATCGGTGACAACGCGTTTTCCGATTTCCCCGCGCCGCTCAGTATTGACGGCCTGCCGGATACGCTGCAATCCATCGGCGAATGCGCGTTCAACGGCTGCACGTTCGTCAATCCGCTGCGCATCCCCAAATCTGTCACCCAGATCGAAAAGTGGTTCTTCAAATACAACGGCGATCCTGATCCCGCGCCGATCGCGATCGAATATGAAGGCACGCTTCGCCAGTGGAACGCCATCGACATGCCGGCGGAAACCCGCGCCTATCTGGAGCAGGATCTGACCATCCTCTCTCCGACGCTCACGTACGGCGCATTCGAATACGAAGTGACGGCCGACAATGAGATCCGCATTCTCGACTGCACCGATGCCACCACCGGCACGCTCGTCGTTCCCGACACGATCGACGGTAAGCCCGTAACGATCATCGGCGAAAAGGCGCTCAATCCCGTGTACGCAAAGAAGATCTGCTTCAGCAACAACCTGAAAGCCGTCGAAAAAGAAGGCGTGCGCGATATTTATCTGGAGAACGTCATTTACAACGACTATGCGACGGTCGATCCCGAGAACCATCCCGCGGTCAATTTCGGCGAAAAAGCGTTCTATTTCTGCCATCAGATGGCGACGAATGCGCTGCTGGTCAACGCTGCGACGATCGGCCGGAGCGCGTTCAAGGAGACCGGCCTGACCGGCACGATCACGTTCACGGACAAGCTCATCAGCATCGGTCCCTTCGCGTTTGAGGACGTGCAGGGCATCGGCATTTCGCTGCCCGCCAGCGTGGTATCCATCGGCGAATGGCAGACCTCCTATGACACGAGCCATCTCTTCTATCTGCCCGTCACTTACGCCTCGACCGTCATTCAGTGGAACAGCGTCACGATGAGCAGCACCACGCGGAGCTTCCTTGAGCGGTTCCTGACGACCAATCCCTATTTTACGGATGGCGATTTCGATTACGAATTCATCAACAACAACACCGAGCTGCGCGTCGTGCGCTGCAGCACCGCGGCGGAAGGGACCGTCACGGTGCCCGCCTCGGTCAACGGCTACCCCGTGACCGCAATCGGCAACTATGCGTTTGAGGATTGCGATATGCTCGTCGATATCAACCTGCCCGCTTCGATCACGAGCATCGGCATGGGCATCCTCAAGGGCTGCTATGTTGACAACGTCTATGTTGACGCCGCCAACCCCGTTTACACCACCATCGAAAGCGGCGCCAGCGTCAAGGAAACGCTGACCGGCAGACTGGTGGTCGGCACAGCGAACTCCAGTCCTTCCACGGAAACCCTCTCCGCGATCGGCGCCGGTGCGTACTATGGTCTGAACAGCCTTGAAGCGATCGTCCTCCCCGAGGGCTTGACCGTGATCGAGGACCATGCTTTCTGCGAATGTGAGAATCTGACGGACGTCACGCTGCCCTCGACGCTGACGACCATCGGCGACTATGCCTTTGATGAGACCGGGCTGACGGAGATCTCCCTGCCGCGTTATCTGACTTCCGTCGGCGAATGGATCTCCGACTGGGCGAGTCCGTCCACGATGGACGTTTACTATGACAACACCTATCTTTCGTGGACGCGCATGAATAACGGCGCGGGCGCCGGCAGCTATTTCTCCGGTTACTGCAACATGACCTATGCGCCGGATCACATTTATGTTGCGCCGCTGACCTACTATACGGAAGACTACTGCAGCTTCGCGCTCATTGGCTGCGACGCCAACTACGGCGGCACTGTCAACATTCCCGCGCAGGTACAGGGCGTCCCCGTGACCGCAATCAGCGAGAAATCCTTCTTCTTCAGCCCACTGGTTTCCACGATCAATATTCCCGCCAGCGTCACTTGCGTGGAGCCTTTTGCCGGTCCCGGCCTGAGCTACGTCAACGTCGATCCTGCGAACCCGGTCTATCATTCCGACGGCGACTGCGTGATCGAAACGGCGACCTGCACCGTAGTTGCGGCCTCCTCCTTCCCAATCATTCCGGATGACGGCAGCGTGACCAAGATCGGCCCCTGCGCATTCTATGGCCAGACGAGCTGGGGCGATGACGCCTCCGCGCCCTGGCTGCCCGACTGCATCACCGAAATCGAAGAAGGCGCCTTTGCGGAATGCACCAACCTTTCCGAAATCTGGCTGCCACAGGGCCTGGAAACACTCGGCGGCTCCGCTTTTGCGTGGACTTCGATCACGAGCATCTACTTCCCGGAGGGCGTGCGGGAAATCGGCCCCTATGTGTTTTATGATGATACGGCGCTGACCGAAGTGTTCATCAACAAAGATATTCAGACGATCGGCGAATGGCTGCCGGATTACACCAATGCGGATCCTGCGTCGATCCATGTGTATTATTACGGCAACCGCTCCGAGTGGAACGCCATCAACATGAGCGCCGACACCCGCACCTATCTGGAGCAGAATATCGATATCCTCGGCGTTGACAACGGCGAAGTGATCGAATACGGCGTGTATCCGCAGAGTGCGGTGGAGGATCCGGATCTTTGCGGCATTCTCAACGATCTGGCTGGCCCGGTCAGCACCTGGACCAGCTATGGCTACTATACTGCCGGCGACTACGGCGCGATGGCGCCCTCCAGCGCCTTCCGCTACACCGACGTGACCTGGCAGAACCGCACCTTCCGCGGCGTCTGTTTTGACGAAGCCCGTCCGACCACCACCTATACCGGCGCCAATCAAAGCCGCCCCGCCGCCGTCAGCGACGTGACTGGCAGTATCAGCTGGTTCGCCTTTGATCCGCTGCGCTGGCGCGTGCTCGACACCACCACAGGCCTGGTGATCTGCGAAGACATCATCGACAGCTCGCCCTATCAGAATTATGTGCTCCGCACGACGGAGAACGGTCTCTACCGTTACTACGGCGACGCCGCAAGAACCTATTACGCGAGCGACTACGCAAGAGACGATCTGCGCGCGTGGCTGATCGACGATTTCTACAACACCGCGTTCAACCAGACAGAGCAGGCCAATATCCTTACGACCGCCCTAAATAACGATTGCTACATGACTCTCGGCGGCAGCGAGCTCTATCATGCCTATGACGCGCCCGCGACCAACGACAAGATCTTCCTGCTCTCCTATACCGATACGGAGAATTCCGATTACGGATATCCCGGCGAATACGTCAACCAGGTCGGCTATCCTGCGCTGCAGGCGGCCGGCACGGATTACGCGAAGTTCCAGGGCCTGTATGTCGGCGACAACGGCAACAGCTGCTGGTGGCTGCGCACGCCGCGCGGCTCCGGCGATGAGGCGACCGCGATCAACGAAGGCGGCTCCTTTGAGCATATGATGGACGTCACCTGCACGACCATCGGCGTGCGTCCGGCCATGTGCCTAGAAGCCCTGGAAAACGAGAGCGGCGAGCTGACCTACGGCCCGCTGACCTACAGCTACAATTACAACCTCGGCCTGCGCGTGATCGCCTGCGATCCCAGCTATCAGGGCGTGATCGAGATCCCGGGTCCGGATGATTTCGGTATTCCCGTGGTTGCCATTGACGAATGCGCGTTTGTGAACTGCACGGGCGTTACGGGCGTGATCATTCCCTCTTCCGTGACCGAGATCGGCGATGACGCATTCCGCTCCTGCACTGCCCTTGAAAGCGTTTCGATCCCCGGAAGCGTGCTGCGCATCGGCAATTATGCTTTCCGCGGCTGCGAATCGCTGCAGACCGTCACGATCGGCGACGGCGTCAGAGTGATCGGCGAAAGTGCGTTCATGTACTGCGATGCGCTCGAGACGATCACGGTGCCCGGCAGCGCCCGCATCGGCGACAGTGCTTTCCGCGGCTGTACGTCGCTGGAGAATCTCACCCTGCAGAGCGGCGTTTCGTATATCGGCGCCTATGCGTTCTATGACTGCGACAGCCTACAGACCGTCACGATCCCCGGCAGCGTCATCATGATCGATGATTACGCGTTCCGTCACTGCGACCTGCTCTCAAGCGTAATCATTGAAGACGGCGTTTCCTACATCGGCAGTTATGTCTTCTTATACAGCATGAACATGAGCGCCATCACGATCCCTGCGAGCGTGACCGAGATCGGCGAGTGGTACACGTCCGCGTCGACCGTGCCGTCGGGCATCAACATGACCTACGGCGGCACGTCCGAGCAGTGGGGCCAGATCACGATGTCCAATCTGACCCGCAACTATCTTGAACACACGCCCACTTATAATCTGACCCTGGTCGACAGTCTCAACGACACCAACACCACCTACACCTGGATTCTTTCCATGACGCTGCCGACCCCGACGACCGATGAAGACCGCGTGTTCATCGGCTGGGCGTCTACTTCCACCGGCACGCCGGTCTATCAGGGCGGCGACGTCATCACCCTGACGTCGGATACGACGCTCTACGCCCGCTGGCGTTACAATTCGCTGATCGGCGACAACGAGCCGGCCAACGGCGGCTACGTCTATTTGAACGGCTTCCGCTGGCAGGTGATCGGCAGAGGCGAAAGCAGCGAGCTGCTGATTTCCGAAAACGCGACGGGAACCATTAATCTTGCCGATGCGCTGGATTACTGCGCCGACAGCTATGACAATGACTTTACCCCGGAAGAGCAGGCCGCCATTCTTGAGACTTCCAAGAACGCGGACTACTATATGTACAGGACTATGAACGCGAACTTTATCGGCGATGAGCTGGTCGATGCGCATATCTTCATGCTTTCCGCGGCGGAAGCAGAGACCTATTATGCAACGAATGACGACAGATCGTGCAACGATCCCTGGTGGACCCGTTCGACCAACCCGAGCAACAGCAGAGCGGCCCTCGGCGTCAACGCCAGCGGCAGTATCGCCATAGGCAATGTGGGCATAGCAACCCGATTCGGCGCGCGCCCCGCGTTCCAGCTGGATCTTGACCGGGTGGTTCTGACCTCCGATGCCGGCAGCGACAAGGTGCCGAGCGTGGACGGCCAGTTCTATCCCTTTACCGTGACCCCCGGCGCAGATCAGAAACTGACGCTGATCAAGGATGACCTGCCGGTGTACACGCACTTTACGGCGAGCGCCGACAAGACCGCCGTGTGTGCCGGCGACGCGCTGACAGTTTCCTACAGCCGCGCCTCGACGAGCGACGTCGTGATTTCTGCGATGATCTGCGACGCGCAGGGCAGCATCCTGTATTACGGCAGCGTTCTGAAGACCGCCTCCCATGCCTCTGGCGGCACATGGGATATGACCGTTCCCGCCGATCTGCCTGCGGGCGACTACACGCTCAGAGTCTTCTTCGAGATGCAGAACGGCACGCAGTCGTCGGATTACACCAGCAACATCGTCGATCTGCCGCTGACTGTGAACCCGACCTTTGTTGTCGGCGGCCACTCTCTGTGCCTGGACGGCGATATCGGCGTGGTCTTCTATGTCGCGATCCCGGAGGTCACTGAGGACGCTTATGCAGAATTCACCGTGGCAGGCGAAACCCGGATCGTGCCGATCGTCATGGGCAATTACGCCACGCTGGGCGGCGAGCGGAATTACAGATTCCCCTGCCCCGTCCATTCCGCGCAGGCCAGCAAGGAAATCACCGCCGTCTTCCATAACGGCGACAACGTGAGCGAAGCGTTCACCTACAGCGTCAACCAGTATCTCGACGAAGTTTCCGAAAAGCCCGCAATGCAGAGCAATGTCAAACTGATGACGCTCATGCAATCGCTGGCCACCTACACCTTCTACGCCAACGTGCTGCTCAACTACGATCCCGACTTCTCGATGAGCGTCCTGTTTGACAACAGCCCGCTGGTCGACATCGACGCCGCCGCGCTTGCGGATTATGCGCAGCAGGTCAGCGACACGTCAAACGGCGTCTCCTGGTACGGCGCAAGCCTTGAGCTGCTGACGGAAACAACGATCAAAATATACTTCCGCCTGCGCAGCGGCCAGTCGATCGACGACTTCCGCTTCATGCTCGGCTCAGGGCAGAACGCGACCGAGCTCACGCCTGTGCCCAACGGCAGCCTCTACAGCATTGAGATTCCCGACATTGCCTCCGGCCGTCTTGCCAACATGTACACCGTGAACGTGATCAAAAAGAGCAACGGCAACACGGTCAACACCTGGAGCTACGCTGCGCTGAGCTACGCGCACAGAGTGCTTGCGAACAGCGAATCGGCCTCGCCGACCGTTTCCCAGGCGCAGATCAACCTCGCGAAAGCTCTGGCCAACTACTACTACGCAGCGAAGTCCTACTGGAACTTATAATGAATCATAATACATAAAAGGAGAAAGATGCGCAATGGAAAAAGAACGCTATACCGAGCTCGAAGTGGAAACCGTTGAATTCGACGCGGCGGACGTTATCACCACCAGCACCGTCGAACCGACCACCGGTGAATTCGAGACACCGATTATCTGACATCCCCCGATCAAATGCAGCGCCGCAGGCAGCAAGCCCGCGGCGCTGTTTTTTCTATTTGGTTTCACGGTTGCCGGCGAGCACGTAGGGCCGAGCATTGCACATACGTTTAAGAATTCTTGCATTTTAAGCCGTTGGCTCCCTGCTTTATCCGCGGACGATCGATGATCGTCCCTACGGCTTACAGCGAGCACGTAGGGACGTGCATTGCACGTCCGTTTGAGAATTCTTGCATTTTAAGCCGTTGGCTCCCCTGCTTTATCCGCAGACGATCGATGATCGTCCCTACGGCTTACAGCGAGCACGTAGGGACGTGCATTGCACGTCCGTTTGAGATTTCTTGCATTTTAAGCCGTTGGCTCCCCTGCTTTATCCGCAGACGATCGATGATCGTCCCTACGGCTTACAGCGAGCACGTAGGGACGTGCATTGCACGTCCGTTTGAGAATTCTTGCATTTTAAGCCGTTGGCTCCCTGCTTTATCCGCGGACGATCGATGCACGTCCCTACGGCATAAAATAATCATCTTCTGACCATCGTCGCGGATTATCGTCAATGTATTCGTAACGCGATTTATAATCCTCTGCGTCGCGTATAATATGATCATAAAACTTGTTTTGAAAAACAGGTGTTCCGTATTGTTTGCTTATAAACCCTTTCATTTGCTGAATCATCCGACTGATCGTCTGTGTGTTCTTCTCGTTCAATGAAATCAAAAGATGCAAATGGTTCGGCATGATCACATAATTATCAACGCTCACATTTTGATAATGCTGCGGAATGCTCATGATTGCTTGTTCAACAATCAGGCCAAGCGCCGACAATACAACTTGCGGCGGCAAATCGCCGTCAAACGGAATTATATCAGAAAAGCAGCATTGTCGTTCCTTTGAACAGATGGTAATGAAATATGCACCCGCTGTGCTGTAATCATAGTCTTTCAATCGGTACGTTTTTCTTGTTGGAATATTCAAACTGCTCCCTTTCTTTTTCATTTCATCTCTCTGATGCATCCGCGGACGATCGATGATCGTCCCTACGGCTTACAGCGAGCACGTAGGGACGTGCATTGCACGTCCGGGAAACAATGCGCGGATTCAATCGCGGCGTACCGCTGCACGGAACGCTGAAACAGCGTTCCCTACGGTGTGTTGCCGTGGTAATTGGGCTCCCTCCTTGAGGGAGCCCATCCGCGTTTCGCCGCGGGATAGTGCGGAATCCGGCAGACGATCGATGATCGTCCCTACGGTGCGACGCCGGGGGTATGCTGCGGACGTTTCGGTACGTCAGGAAAACGCGGTCAGGTCCGCGCAGAGCAGCGCCGTGCGGGTGACGGCAAACTGCGCAGCGGCGGCGAACTCCGAAAGCAGCGCCTGCACGAGCAGCTCCGCGTTGAGATTCACCGTGCTGCCCGCCGCGAGGGTGGCCGCGATCTGCACCGTGCAGTCCGCCGCCGCGCAGGAAAACCGGCGCACGAGCGTGCAGAGATTGACGGTTTTCACCCCGCGCTTGCTGCGCTTTTCGGCGTTCAGCTCGCCGCTCTCCATCACGGCCGCCGCGCCCGCGGCAAAGCCCTCCGCCTCGCCTGCGGATGCAAAGGTCAGCGTGATCGTGTAATCCGCCGCGGCGATCTCATTCGCCTTCTGCACCGGTGCGGTCACGGCAACGATCTCCAGCCCCTCCGGCAGCGCCGCGTTCATGCGCGCACGGATCTCTTCGTCTGTGATCTCGCCCTCGATGCGCAGATCGATCGGCTCGCACAGACCGGTCTGCCCGAGCGGCAGCGGCAGCAGGAAGGTCATGTAGGGATGCGGGTTGAAGCCCTCCGTATACCACAGCGGAATGCGCGCGCGCCGCACGGCCCGCGTGAAGCAGCGGTTCATATCCAGGTGGGAGGTGTAAATCGCCAGCCCGCTTTTTTTATACCACAGCCGGACGGATCTCATTGCATACACCTCCGTTCAATCGATTCGCGCCGCAGCCCGCGCAATGCTCGCGGCAGCTCGGGGTGGTCTCGGCGCGATGCGCTTTTTCGTTTTCGCGGATCAGAAAGCGCTTGGTCACGCCGTAATCCATGTGATCCCAGGGCAGCACCTCGTCAAAGCTGCGCCTGCGCGCAGTGTAGAAATAAGGATCGATCCCGCATTCCGCGAAGCTCTCCATCCATTTCTCGCGGTCGAGGCATTCCTCCCAGCTGTCAAAATGGCAGCCCTTGCGCCACGCGGTTTCGATCACATCCGCCAGCCGGCGATCGCCGCGCGCGAACACGCCCTCGAGAAAGCTCGTCCACGGCACATGGCGGGAAACGCTGACCTTCCGCGTCTTGACGCAGGAGATCAGGAAATTCTGCTTTTCGATCAGCACCTCCGGGCGGTCCTGCGGCTCCCACTGGAAGGGCGTGAAGGGCTTTGGCACGAGCGAGGCCAGACTGACGCTCACGCTCACGCTCTTGCCCTTCGGCTTGTTTTCCTGGTGATAATAGGCGTCCACCACGGCCTGCGCCAGATCGGCGATGCCCCGGATATCCTCCTCGGTTTCGGTCGGCAGACCGATCATGAAATAGAGCTTGACCGCAGTCCAGCCGCCGGCAAAGGCCTGCGCCGCCGTGGAAAGCACCGCGTCCTCGGTGATGTTTTTATTGATCACGTCGCGCAGACGCTGCGTGCCCGCTTCGGGCGCGAAGGTCAGGCCGCTGCGCCGCACGGCGTTGAGCTGCTCCATGAGTTCCTGCGGGAAATTGTCGATGCGCAGGGACGGGAGAGAGACGTTGATCTTCTCCTCCACCGTCCACGGCAGCATATGCGTCAGCAGCGCCTCGAGCCCGTGATAATCGCTCGTGCTCAGCGAGCACAGGGAAATCTCGTCATAGCCGGTGCTCTCGCAGATCGCGCGGCACTGCGCCTCCACGGTCTGCGGCGATTTTTCGCGCAGCGGACGGTTCAGAAAGCCCGCCTGGCAGAAGCGGCAGCCGCGGATGCACCCGCGGAAGATTTCGACCGTGGTGCGGTCATGCACGACCTCCAGAAACGGCACGACGAATTCCGTGGGCGCAAACATGGTATCCAGATCCGCCACATTGCGCTTTTCGACCTTCTCCGGCGCGCCGCAGGTCGGCGTGATCGCCTGCACGGTGCCGTCCGGATTGTAGGAAACGTCGTAGAGCGCGGGCACATAGACGCCCTTGATCTGCGCGGCCGCCTCGAGGAATTCCCGCTTCGTCGCGCCCTTTGCCTTGCAGTCCTTCAGCAGATCGATCAGCTCATTCGTGACCTCTTCCCCGTCGCCGGGCAGGGTAATGTCAAAAAACGGGGCCATCGGCTCCGCGTTGCACACGCAGGCGCCGCCGGCAATCACGATCGGCGTGAGCGCCGTGCGGTCCGCCGCGCGCACGGGCAGACCGGCCAGATCCAGCATATTGAGCACATTGGTGTAGCTCAGCTCATACTGCATCGTAAAGCCGATCAGATCGAACTCCCGCACCGGATCGCCGCTCTCGTGGGCGTACAGCGGAATCTGATGCTCGCGCATGATCGCCTCCATATCCGTCCACGGCGCGAACACCCGCTCGCACCAGGCGTCGGGTCGCGCGTTGACCAGCGAATAGAGGATCTTCATGCCCAAATGGGACATGCCGATTTCATAGGTATCGGGGAAACAGAAAGCATAGCGGATCGCAACGTCCGCTTTGTTTTTTATGACGCTGTTCAGCTCGCCGCCGGTATAGCGGCCGGGCTTCTGCACCTGCATCAGATACGGTTCGAGCGCTTTGGGGATCATTTGAATCGCTCCTTCTCCTTCGGGTTTTCACATTGCTGCGCTTATTGTAACACATCCCGGCGGAAAAATCTACAGCTTTCTTTCATCCACGCCGTTTTTCTGCGGCAGGGCGCCGAACGCGAGATAGACGGCCGCCAGCGCAAGGGTCGGACTGCCGTCATGCGCCAGCAGCCAGACGCCGCAGGCCGCCATCGGCAGGAGCGTCAGCGCGGAAACGCAGCGGCTCAGCCGGTCGCAGGCGGCGGGCGGCAGACGCTGCGACGCAAGGCAATGCAGCAGGTTTCCGCCGTCGAGCGGGCGGCAGGGCAGCAGATTAAATAGGCCCAGCAGCACGCTGACGTCCGCGGCAAGCCGCGCGGCGGGCAGGCGCAGACTCAGCAGGCGAAAGCCCAGCGCTGCAAGCAGATTCACCGCCGGGCCGCTTGCATACACCGCCAGCTCCCGCGCGCCCTGCCAGGCGGCGCACGGGCTGCGCTCGAGCCGCACGCCGTAATAGGAAAACGTCAGGCTGCGCGGCTTCTCGCCAAGCGCGAGCAGGCAGAGCAGATGCCCGGCCTCATGCAGCGCCGCGCAGAGCAGACCCAGCGCGCACACGCCGCTTTCATCCAGCAGCAGCATCAGCGTCACGGTCGCCGCAAAAGGCACGCCGATGCGCACGCGCACGCCGCCGAGCTCAAGCTGCATCGAAATGATCGGGGAACAGCAGCCGCTCGGGATCGACGCGCACGCCGTCAATGCGCACCTCAAAATGCAGATGCGGCCCTGTGGACCAGCCCGTGCTGCCGACATAGCCGATGATCTCGCCGCTGCGCAGCACCGCGCCCTGCGTCACATTGACCGCGGAGAGGTGGCAGTAACAGGTTTCCAGACTGTCCGAATGCCGCAGGAGGATGTAGTTCCCCCAGACGTCGTCCTCGCCGGTTTCCTCCACCACGCCGTAAAAGGCGGCGGCCACGGGCGTCCCCGCCGGCGCGGCCAGATCCAGCCCCGTATGAAAGCCGTAATTGCCGGAGACCGGATTCGTCCGGTAGCCGAAGCCGGAGGTGATGCGCGTGCTTTCCACGGGCATCGTCACCGCCGCGCTGATCGTATAAGGCGCAAAGGTCGCGCCCTCCACGGCGGCGCGTCCTTCCAGGTCCAGACCGCCCGCGCCGTCCTCCACAACGCCGGTCGCCACGGTTTCGCCCGTTTCATCGCTGACGTCCGTCATAGCGGTTACGGATTCCGCAGCCGCCGTGACCGGCGCCGACGGTTCGGCAGCCGCGGGCTCCGCCGCCTCGAGCCGGCTGCGCACCTGCTGCCCGCCCTGTTTGATCCGTCCGAACAGCTCCGAAACCGAAAGATCCCGCGCGGTGATGCGCGCATACTCCTGCCGCATCCGCTCCAGCGCCGTCGGGCTCAGCCGCGTTGCCACGAAGGCCGCCGCCAGCACCAGCGCGCACAGCGCCGCCTGCAGACCGATCAGCCGCAGCAGCATCTGCTGCCCGCTTTTCGGCGTTTTCTGCATTGAAGCCTCCGCGTCGCCGCGCAGCTGTCTGCGATAGGCCTCCCGCTCCATGCGCGGATATCCTGATTGTTCCATGCGCTTCTGCCTCCTTCATCCGTTCCGTTGATGCTTCATTTTAAAGATATATGGCAGCAGCGGGAGAATATGACGGCGGGCATGAAAAAGCGCCTTCGGCAAAACCGAAAGCGCAGACTGCAGACGAAGCTCCGGCGTTACCGCCCGGCCAGAATCTGCCAGTAATCATAAGAATATTGCTTTGTCAGACGGCGGAAGCCTTCCGCGAGACTGTCCAGAAACGCGCGGTCAAAGCCGTTTGCAGGGTCGGCGTAAAACCCCCAGGCCGCGGCGTCGATCACAGCCGGCGCGTAGAAATCCCGCAGCAGGCGGCTCGCGCGCACATCTTTATGATAGGTCAGATACTGCGCATCCGCGCGCACACGGTCGCGCACCTGCTGAAAATCGCGCATCGCAGCCGCCCGCTCCGACGCGGGGCAGTCGCCGAGCGCATAGTATTCGGCCTGCATGCGCAGGCTTTCCAGCACGTCAAGGCAGCCGGCCATGCGCGCGGCCAGCTGCTCGTCGGTCAGTTTTTCCAGCTTTTCTTCCATTTCAATCACCAAAGATCGGGCTCGTCGAGCATCACCGCGTGGGCGCAGCGAATGCCGTCCACGGCGGCGGAAACAATGCCGCCCGCGTAGCCTGCGCCCTCGCCGCAGGGATACAGCCCGTGAATATTCGCCTGCAGCAGATCGTCCCGCAGGATGCGCACCGGCGAGGAGGAGCGCGTTTCCGGCCCGGTCAGCACGGCGTCGGGCAGCGCGAAGCCCTGCAGACTGCGATCCATTTTCACAATGGCAGCGGCCATCGTCTCCGTCACCCGCGCAGGCAGCACACGCCGCAAATCGCCGGGCATGACGCCGGTCGGGCAGGTCGGACGCACCGCGCCGAGCGCCGTCGACGGCCGGTCGGCCAGAAAATCGCCGACGGTCTGGCAGGGCGCGGCATAGTCGCCGCCGCCGAGCGCGAAGGCCGTCTGTTCCATCAGCCGCTGCAGAGCGATGCCCGCCAACGGATGCGCGCTGCCGAATTCAGCCGGCTCCACGCCGACGAGCAGCGCCGCGTTGGAATTCTCGCCGTCCCGCGCGTAAACGCTCATGCCGTTGACCACAACGCTGTTTGCCTCCGACGCCGCGGCAACAACCGTGCCGCCGGGGCACATGCAAAACGTATAAGCCCCGCGCCCGTGGTCGGGGTGGCAGGCCATTTTATAATCCGCAGCGCCGAGCGCCGGATGCCCGGCAAACGCGCCGTACTGCGCACGGTCGATCAGTTCCCGCGGATGCTCGATCCGCGCGCCGACGGAAAAGGGCTTCTGCATCATTTTCACGCCCCTGCGATGCAGCAGCTCCAGCGTATCGCGCGCCGAATGGCCGATACACAGCAGCAGCGTATCCGTTTCCAGATCCTCGCTACGGCCGGCCGCGTCCGTGCAGGTGACGCCCTGCACCACACCGTTGAAGAGAATCAGATCCGTCAGCTTGCAGCGAAACCGCACCTCGCCGCCCAGCGCGATGATTTCCTCGCGAAAGGCCTTGACCACAGCGCCGAGCCGGTCCGTGCCGATGTGCGGGCGGGCGGAATAGCCGATCTCCGCCGGCGCGCCGTGGGCGATCAGCTCGTCGATCACCTTGCGGCAGAGCGGATGCTTGATGCCGGTGGTCAGCTTGCCGTCCGAAAACGTGCCGGCACCGCCCTCGCCGAACTGCACGTTGCTCTCGGGATCCAGACGTTTCTCCGTCCAGAAGCCACGCACGTCCGCCGTGCGCGCGTCCACATCCGCGCCGCGCTCGAGCACGATCGGCCGCAGCCCGGCCCGCGCAAGGATCAGCGCGGCAAAAAAGCCCGCCGGGCCGAAACCAGCAACGATCGGACGCAAAGAACTGGTCCGCCGCACCGGCGGCGCTTCGTAGACATAGGGCTGCTCAACGCTGACCTTCGGATTGCGGCAATGCGCGAGCACCGCCGCCTCCTCCCCGTTCAGCGTCACGAAGACATTATAGACGAAATGGACATCCTCTTTTTTGCGGCTGTCTACCGCTTTTTTTGCAATTTCGACCGATTTGATCTGATCCTCGCCGCAGCGCAGCGCCTTCGCGCAGGCCCGCCGCAGCGACGCCGCATCCGCCGTGAGCGGCTGCCGGATCTCATTGATTCTGAGCATTGACCGTTCCTTTCCGTTCGCCCGCCGTCAGACCGGAGGCAAAGGCCCATTGCAGATTATAGCCGCCGCAGGGGCCGTCCACGTCGATCAGCTCCCCGGCAAAATACAGCCCCGGGCAGCGCAGCGACTGCAGGCTGACCGGATCGATTTCCTCCACCGCAACGCCGCCGCGCGTGACCTGCGCCTCCGAAAAGCTGCCGACACCGGCCAGCCGCACGGGAAAGGCCTTGACCGTTTCGGCCAGCGATTCAAGCTGCGCCGGACGCAGCGCGCCGATGCGCTCTTCCTGTTTGTAAAGTTTTTCAGCTTTACAAATATGCATGCCGATCGCTTTCGGAAGCAAGCCGGTCAAAAGCTGCTCGATCTGCTGATTTTCCTTGATATGAGCGGTTTCCAGCAGGCAGGCTTTCAATTCATCCGCCGTCAGTTCCGGCACAAAGTCTATCACTGTAAAGGTATTATCCTTGTCAGATTTCAACGCTGTTTGCGCATCCGCCGCCAGCTCCATGGCGGCGATGCCGGAGAGTCCCCGCGCCGTGAAAAGCAGCTCGCCGTCAGCGGACGTCAGCACCCGACCGCCGCTTTGCAGCGTCAGCGCGGCATTGCGGGCACGCACGCCCTTGAGCGCCGCCGTTGCGCCGTCCGCCGCAATCAGAGGCACCAGCGCGGGCACGAGGGGGGTGACGCTGAGGCCGAGCTGCCGCGCCAGACGGTAGCCGCCGCCGTCGCTGCCGTGGACGGGCGCGGCCTGCCCGCCGAGGGCCAGGATCACCGTATCGGCTTCGACGGCATCATTGAGCACAAAGCCCCGCCCGCTGCGTCTGATATTCGTCACGGGCGTTTCGCAGCGCACCTCCACGCCGGCGTCCGCGAGCGCATACCGCAGCGTATCCACCACGGATGCGGCGACGTTGCTGCGCGGATACACGCGCCCGGCGTCATCGGCATAGCAGCGCAATCCGTGCGCGGCGAAGAATGCCGTCACCGCCTGCGGCGGGCAAGCCGCCAGCACAGACGCGGCAAATCTGCCGTGATAATACGCGTCCGGTCCGGCCTGCAGATTGGTCAGGTTGCAGCGACCGTTGCCGGTGGCCAGCAGCTTTTTGCCCACGCGGGGCAGCTTTTCCAGCAGCAGAATCCGCTGCCGCGGGCAGAGCTCCGCCGCGCGGATCGCCGCGGCCATGCCCGCCGCGCTGCCGCCGACGACGACCAGATCGAACCGTTCCATGCCTGCGCCCCCTTTTCTTTCGTTCTGACGGTTATTTTATCGCGTTCCGCCGCAATTGTCAATACACGCGCAACGAAGGGATTGATATTCGGGAAAAGATGTGCTATACTAATTGACAACGAAAGAGAAAGGAAGTATTAAGATGGCGACAATCGAAAAAGATATGACGATCGGCGAGATTCTCGACGCGCACATGGAGGTGGCTCCCTTCTTCCTTGAGATGGGCATGCACTGCCTCGGCTGCCCCGCTTCCCGCGGCGAAACGCTCGAGCAGGCCTGCTACGTCCACGGCGTTGACGCGGACGAGATGCTCGAACGCATCAACGCGGCGCTCGCGCAGGATGCTTGATCCCGGCAACCGTCTGAAAATGGCGGCGGCGATGGTGCGTCCGGGCAGCCGCGTCGCGGATATCGGCACGGACCACGCTTATCTCCCCGTCTATCTGATCCTCAAAGGCACCATTCCGTCGGCTCTTGCATGCGATCTGCGGCAAGGGCCGCTTTGCAATGCGCAGAAAACCGTTGCCGCCTACGGCCTGGAAGCGCAGATCACGCTGCGGCTTTCGGACGGCTTTGACCGGATCGATCCGAGCGAGGCCGAGGATTTCGTGCTGTGCGGCATGGGCGGCACGCTGATGGCGCAGCTGCTGGACCGCACGCCCTGGCTGAAGGATCCCGCAAAACGGCTGATCCTGCAGCCGCAGTCCCATGAGGAGGATGTGCGCGGCTGGCTGCTGGAAAACGGCTTTTCCATCCTGCGGGAGGACGCCTGCACGGACGACGGCAAGCTCTATGCCTGCCTGACGGCGGCCTACACCGGCACAAACTCGCCGGTCTCCCCTGCCGCGCCGTATATCGGCGCCCTGCCGCAATGCGGCAAGCCCGAGGCGCTGATGAAATTGAAAAAAACACGCGACCGCCTGCGGCTCAAGGCGGCGCACTGTCCGCCCGCGCAGGCGCAGACCTACGCGGACATTCTAAAAGAATTGGAGGCGACGATCGATGCCCTGTCCGACCGTTCGTGACATCTGTGAATATCTGAACAGCCTTGCGCCCTTCGACACGCAATGCAGCTGGGACAACAGCGGCCTGCTGATCGGCGATCCCGACCGCCCGGTGCAGACCGTTGCGCTCGCGCTGGATATCACGCCCGAAGCCGTCGAGGCGGCGCACGCGGCCGGCGCGGACCTGATCCTCAGCCACCATCCCGTGATTTTTCATCCGCTCCGGCAGATGCATCCGCGGGATCCTGCCTATCTGCTTGCGCGCTATGACATTGCTGCCGTCTGCATCCATACGCCGCTGGACAAGGCCTGCGGCGGCGTCAACGACGCGCTGGCCGCTGCGCTCGGCTTTGCCGGCGCCGTTGCCGTGGCGCAGGAGGGCGAAGCGGCGATGCTGCGCGCGGCGGAGATCCCGGAAACCGACGGCGCGGCGCTGGCCGCGCACGTTGCGCGGGCGCTGCACACCACCGTGCGTCTGGCGGACGCGGGCAAACCGATCCGACGGGTCGCCGTCCTCGGCGGCGCGGGGGCGGATCTCCTGGCCGACGCGGCTGCGGCAGGCGTCGACGCGCTGATCACCGGCGACGCCGGGCACCATGATTTTCTTGACGCAAAACAGCTGGGCCTGACGCTGATCGCCGCCGGGCATTTTGAAACCGAACAGCCGGTCATCGCCGTGCTTGCCGAAAAGCTCGCGGCGTTTGACCTGCGAACCGTCTGCATCCCGCAGACCGCGCCCGTTACATATATTCCGGAATAAAAAGAGGAACCGCTCATGCCACTTGACGGACTGACCCTGCATTTTCTGACAACCGAACTGCTGACAGCCGTGCGCGGCTGCCGCATTGAAAAAATACATCAGCCCGCGCGCGACGTGCTGGTGCTGCATCTGCGTTCCCGTCAGGGCGCCTGCCGCCTGCTGCTCTCCGCTTCGGCCAACAGTCCGCGGCTGCATCTGACCGCCTACGCGCCGGATAATCCCGCGACGCCGCCCATGCTCTGCATGCTGCTGCGCAAGCATCTGACCGGCGCGGTGATCACCGATCTGCGGCAGAACGGGCTGGACCGCACGGTCTTTCTCGATCTGGCCGGCACAAACGAGCTCGGCGATGCGACGCGCTTCACGCTCTGCATCGAGATCATGGCCAAGCACAGCAATCTGATCCTCTGCGCAGAGGACGGCACGATCGTGGACGCCGTCAAGCGCGTGGATCTCACGCAATCCTCCGTGCGGCAGATCCTGCCCGGTCTGCCCTATCAGCTGCCGCCGGGGCAAAACAAGCATGATCTGCGCGCGGAATCCGCCGAAGCACTGGTCGACGCGGTGCTTGCGCTGCCCGGCAAACGGCTCTCCGCCGCGCTGCTCGATACGCTCGAGGGCGTTTCGCCGCTGATCGCGCGGGAGCTTGCCGCGCAAACCTGCGGCGGCGACTGCGCCGCCGGCGACCTGACCGCGCCGCAGAAGGACGCGCTCGTGCGGCGTCTGGCGGCGCTGCAGACCGCGGTCACCGCGGGGCAGGCCGTGCCGACGATGCTGCTGCGTGCGGGGCTGCCCTTCGATTTCAGCTTTACGGATATCACGCAATACGGCTTTGCCGTCGCGGCGAAGCCCTGCGAGAGCTTTTCGGCGCTGCTGGATGAATTCTACTATGAGAAGGATCGCGTGGAGCGCACGCGGCAGCGCAGCCAGTCGCTGCAGAAGCTCCTGCAGAACGCGACGGCCCGCGCGGCGCGCAAGCTGCAGAGCCGCGAGGCGGAGCTGGCCGCCTGCGCGGACAAAGACCGCCTGCGCGTGAGCGCCGAGCTGATTCTCGCCAATCAGTACGCACTGCAGAAGGGCGCGCCGTTTTATGATCTGATCAATTACTACGACAACAATCAGCCGATCCGCGTGGCGGCGGATCCCGCGCTTTCGCCATCCGCAAACGCACAGAAGTATTTCAAGGACTACCGCAAGGCAAAAACCGCCGAGCAGCTGCTGGGCACGCTGATCGAGGAAAGCCGGCAGGAGCTGAACTATCTGGAAAGCGTGGCCGACGCGGTCAGCCGCGCCGACGGCTTTGCGGAGCTGGCGGAGATCCGCGCGGAGCTGTACGCGCAGGGCTATCTCAAGCGCGCGAAAAACGACAAGGGCAAGCAGCCCCGTCCCCTGCCGCCGCTGGAATACGTCTCCGACGACGGCTACACGATCCTCGTCGGGCGCAACAATATGCAGAACGACCGCCTGAGCTTCAAAACCGCCGCTAAAAACGATTCCTGGTTCCATGTGCAGAAACTCCCGGGCTCGCATGTCGTGGTCCTCGGCCACGGCGAGCTGCTGCCGGAGCGCACCTGCCGGCAGGCGGCGATCCTGGCCGCTTACCACAGCGGCGCGCGGGATTCCGCGCAGGTGGCGGTGGATTACACCGAGGTGCGGCAGCTGAAAAAGCCCGTCGGCGCAAAGCCGGGCAAGGTGATCTATCACGAATACAACACCATGTGGGTCACGCCCGACCGCGCGCTCTGCGAGCGGCTGCGAAAAAAAGCATAAATGCCCATCGAAAACCGTCGTTTCCGGCGGTTTTCTTTTTTCTGATTGTGCAAATTGACGGAGAACGCAAAGCAAAACTGTGAAATCCCCAAAAAAAATGATTTTAATTAACAATTAATAAAAAACAATGACTCTGTCCCATCAAGTGCAACAGTTCGCAAAAAAAGAAGTTCATACGGATCTCTGGCAGAAGAGAGTTCCCACACACCAGACACCAGAGGAAGGCCGTATGTACTACCATCATCTTATTGTATTGATTCTCGATAAATACTCCCCTTCCTTTTGCAATAAGGCCTGAACAACCTCATTGTATCAGATCGGAGAGTATTATTTTATGACTCCTGTCGTGCACCCGCATAGCGGGTGGTTCTCTGTTTCGGACTTCATCCTCAACCGGCTAAAGCCAATAAAAGAACCTGGCGTTGAGTAACGCCAGGCCAATAAAGTCTTAGGGTCCAAAAAAGCATTGATTTGTATGAACTATCTCTTATAGAGTATTGCACTTCGTTTGACAATTCATCTCAATTATAATTCGGCTTTGTTCCTGTGAGAGCGGTGCACGGCCGGGCGTCAGTCCCTGCCCGCGGCGCGCTGCTCGATCACTTCACGGATGCCGAACAGGTTCTTGAAGAAGAAGACCAGTTTCGCAAAGAAGCCGCTGTTGGTCGTGATCGTTTCCGTTTTGCTTTCCGCAAGCACTGCGCCGTCGCTGCCGATCAGTCTGAGGCGGATCTCCGCGTTCGATTTCACCGTCACGGTCAGCACGTCGCCCGTAAAGACGTCCGCGCCGTTGAGAATCCAATGGACGGACGCGTCGGCCGGCGCGTTCTCGGTCACTGCCGTCAGCCTGACCTGCGCTCCATAGGAGACGGTGCGGGTCGCAACATAGTTTTTGATATTGACCGTCGGCTGCTGCGCGGCGGCAGCCCAGACGGCAAAGAGCGTGATCGTGCCGCTGACCGTGCAGCGCGCGCCCGGCCGGAATTCCGCCTGCACGGCGTCCGCCGTCATGGCCCAGCCGAGGAACACATAGCCGCTGCGCGTGGGGATCTGCGCGCTGAGCGTGATCGTGCCGTCGGTGCTCGTCTGGCTTGCCGGCGCGCCGCTGCCGCCGTTGGCGTCATACAGCACGGTGTGCACGATCGGATTCTGCGTCCAGACCGCATACAGCGTCGTATTTGCAGTCAGCGCAAGGGCGTCGCCGGGCTGATATTCCGCTGCCGTTGCCGCGCTGTTCGCCGTCCAGCCGCGGAAGGTGAAGCCCTGGCGGGTCGGCACTTCGCTGCTCAGGCGAACGGAAACCGACGTCTCCCAGACCGCATAAAGCGTCGTGTCTTCGGTCGGCATATAGCTTGCGCCGCAGGCTGCCGCGGGGGCCGTCGCATCCGCGGCGGTCGCCCAGCCCTTGCAGGTCAGATCGGCATGCTGCGCTGCGGGCGCGTTGCTGCCGCCGTTGGGCTGATAGATCAGCTGCAGGGTGCGCGTCGGGGTCGGGAGCACAGCCTGCTCCCCTTCCGTAACACGCGCGCCGGAAGGCGACACGCTGCCGCCGTTCGCGTCATAGGTCAGGGCATAGACCGGCGTGCCGAAGCGAAGGTCCGCAGACGTCAGCGCGTCATTCCCTTCGCCGACGGTCAGCGCGGACCAGCCGGCCTGCGTGCCGGTATAATACACCGTCTGCAACGCGCCGCAGCCGTCAAACGCCTGCGCCGCGATCTCCGTCACGCTCTCCGGCAATGTGATGCGCGTAAGCCCCGTGCAGCCCGCAAACGCGCCTGCGCCGATCTGCGCAACGCCGTCCGGGACTGTGACGCGGGTGAGTCCCGTGCAGCCGCTGAACGCGTTTTCGCCGATCGCAACGACCGGATAGCCGTCGATCTCCGCGGGCAGCTCCAGCGCGCCGTCGGGCGTGCCGTTGTATCCGGTGATCGTCACTTTGCCGTCCGCAATCTCATAATCAAAGGCGCAGTCGGTGAGCTTCCAGGCGGCAAAGAAGGCGGAATCGCCTGTCAGTCTGCAGGTCATGCCCGGCTGATACTGCGCGTCGGTCGAATCCGTCTGTGTTGCCCAGCCGAGGAATGTATAGCCCGCACGTTCGGGCACGCTGCTGCCGATTTCATACGCGACCGGCAGCTCCCAGACCGCATAGAGCGTCGTATCTTCGGTCGGCGTATAGGCGTCGCCGCAGGCCGCTTCGGGAACCGTCGCGTTCGGTGCGCTCGCCCAGCCCTTGCAGGTCAGATCCGCGATCTGCACCTCGGGTCTGCCGACGCCGACGACGGAATAGAACACAACCTTGACGGACCGTTCCGGTGCGGGCAGAAGGATGCTTTCTCCCTGCGGAACGGCAGCGCACTTCGGGGAGACGCTGCCGCCGTTCGCGTCAAAGGTGACCACGGAACCGCCTTCAAACGCAGTCACCTCCACCTGCACCGTGACCGTTTCGCCGTTTGCGCAGGCGCCGTTCAGGCTTGTCGACCCGGGCGCGACGGCAAGCAGGCTGCCGTCGGTAACCTGCGCAACTGTTTCGTCCGCGCTTTCCCAGGTGCAGTTCATCCCGCACAGCAGCGTTTCATTCGGATAAGTTTCCATTTCCACACGCTGCGTCACCGTCGGCAGCGCGGCGGTCTCGCCCTGCGCAAGCACAAGCGAGCTGTCGGATAGAATGAGCGTTGCAGAACGGACGTATTCGTCCAGAATCTCGACCGTGACGCTCGTTTTTTCGTCATTGGGCGGCGTTTCGAGCGCGGCGGACACGGGGCTGCGGAATTCCTCCACCCAGTATTTCCGTCCGTTGTATTCCGCGCAGGCAACGCCGACGGCCGTGTAGTTGGGGCTGAGCATCGTCCTTCTGTGGCCCTGCCCGATGTAGAACTCATCGGCCTCCTCCCACGCGGTCTGCACGTCGTCGGCAAGCAGATAGCCGCCGGCGATGTTCTCGCCTGCCGTTTCATAGACAAAAGCCGAAAAGCTCCGTTTTCCGTTCGGCCGAAAATGATCGTAATCCGCGACCAGCTCCGCCGCTCTGAGCATGGCCGCACGCTCCAGCTCATAGTCGTAGGTCAGCGGCTGCAGATCGGTGCTGTAGACCTTTTCCGTGTCGGTCGCATTCCAGCACCAGGCGTCTTTTCCGGTGCGCAGCGTGTTGATCCGGTTGAGCAGCGTGCGCGCCTCCGTCTGATGGTAAACCACCTCATAGGTGTAGAGCGCCGACGGGACCGCCGGCGGCGTGACGCCCGCGAAGGCATAGAAGGTTTCATCCAGCGCTTCGATCGTCGCATCCGTCGCGCCCTGGAAGCCCTTCACCGTCTTGTTCTCCACAAACACCGTCACCGGCAGGATGACACTGGAAACGCCGAGCGCGCTGAAGACCCACGAAGGAATCCCGCCGGCCGTGTCGACATTCACGCCGTATACGTCAAAGGCATACTGATCCATCCACGGCGTCACCACATTCGTTGCGATATCGCGGCAGTGCGCGTTGCCCGCGCGGTAGAACAGCACGATAAACTTCTCACCGCCGCTGTATTTCTGCGTCGCCTGCCCCGCCGTGATCTCAAACCAGTGCGCATGCTGCAGCAGGCTGTCGTCCGTCGCCGCAAGCACCTGCCGGCCCGCGCCGCACAGCAGCACGGCACACAGCAGAATCGCGAGCAGCCGTTTCCCTTTCTTCAATCCGGATCCCTCCGTTTCGCAGATTTTGACATGATAATTATATCCTTTTCATGATTCTTTTTCAATAATTTCATAGAAAAAAACAAAAAAAGTTGATTTTGCATCGGCATTTCCCCTGTTGCAATTCCTGTCGGATTGTGGTAAAATGATCGTGGAGTTTTATTCGATTCTAACTTCATGGAGGGATCATTATGGATCAGACGCCGAGAGGCAGAGAAAAAAATGTCACCGGGCAGGGCAAGCCCATTCAGAAACGCGGCGACGGCCTGGGCACCGGTCCGGTCGGGCGCAGCGACGGTTATCAGAGCCGGCCGGCCAACGGCAGCGGCAGCGGCGGTCCGCAGCGCTCCGGCGGACGCGGCAAAATCGGCATCATCGCGATTCTTGCGGCGCTCCTGCTGGGCGGCGGCGGCTTCGGCCTGAGCAGCCTGTTCGGCGGCGGCAGCGATCAGCCCGCCACTTCCAATCTGAACAGCCTGTTCAGCGGCTTCACCAACAGCAGCGTTTCCTCCGGCTGGATCACGGATGCGAACACCGGCAAGCTCAACAAAAACGTTGCCGACGGCGCGCGCGAAAAATACACCGCGATCTTCGGCGGCGGGCAGGACCGCGCCACGGTCATGGTCTATATGTGCGGCACCGACCTGGAATCCAAGAGCGGCATGGCCAGCAACGACCTGAAGGAAATGGCGACGGCCACGCTGAACAAGAATGTGAACGTCATCGTTTACACCGGCGGCTGCAAGCAGTGGAAGACCAGCGGCATCAGCAATTCCGTCAACCAGATCTATAAGATCGAAAACGGCAAAATGACCTGCCTTGTCAAGGATGACGGGCGCGATCCGATGACCAAGCCCGCGACCCTGACCCGCTTCATCCAATACTGCACCGAAAACTACCCGGCCAACCGCAACATGCTGATCCTCTGGGATCACGGCGCCGGTTCGATCTCCGGCTACGGCTATGACGAGAAGAACGTCACGGCCGGTTCCATGACGCTCAAGGGCATCAACGACGCGCTGCGCGACAGCAAGACCACCTTCGATTTCATCGGCTTTGACGCCTGCCTGATGGCGACGCTTGAAAACGCGCTGATGCTCGACAAATATGCGGATTATCTGATCGCTTCCGAAGAGACGGAGCCGGGCGTCGGCTGGTATTACACCAACTGGCTGACCACGCTGGCCAACAATCCCGCAACGCCCACGCTCGATCTCGGCAAGCAGATCGTGGATGATTTCGTCGGCTACTGCAACCAGCGCTGCCCGGGGCAGAAGACCACGCTTTCCGTGGTGGATCTCGCGGATCTGACCGCGACTGTGCCGGCCACCTTCAGCAACTTCGCAAAAGAGACGGCCGAAACCATCCAGAGCAAAAACTACAAGACGGTTTCCGATGCGCGCGCAAAGACCCGTGAATTTGCCACGAGCAACAAGATCGATCAGATCGACCTGGTGCATCTGGCCTACAACATCGGCACGGACGATGCAAAGGCCATGGCGGATTCCCTGCTCGGCGCGGTGAAATACAACAAGACCTCCTCCTCCATCAACAACGCTTACGGTCTGGCCATCTATTTCCCCTATCAGAAGACCTCCAAGGTCAAGAGCGCGCTGAGCACCTATCAGGCGATCGGCATGGACAGCGACTACGCGGAATGCGTGCGCGCCTTTGCCGGCCTGGAAATCGCCGGTCAGGCGGTCTCCACGGGCACCGGCTCCGCGCCGGCCTCCCCGATGCCCTCGCTCTTCGGTAACTACACCGGGCAGTCGACCGCTTCGGGTGATCTGGTCTCCACGCTTCTGGGCAGCCTGCTCGGCGGCGGCACCACCGGCACTGCGTCAAGCGGCGGCAGCTTCAATCTCTCCGGTCTGGGCGATCTGACGAGCCTTGCCGGCACACTCCTCGGCGGCAGCGGTCTGACCGCGGACCGCGCTTCCGAAATCATCACGGACAACCAGCTGGATACCTCCAACTTCGTCTGGACCAAGCAGGGCGACGACTATGTGATGGCGCTGACGGAAGCGCAGTGGAAGCAGATCCACTCCCTGCAGCTGAATGTGTTCTTTGACGACGGCGAGGGCTACATCGACCTCGGTCTTGACAACGTCTACCGCATCAAAGAGGACGGCACGCTGGTCAACGACTTCGACGGCACCTGGCTCGCGATCGACAATCAGCCTGTGCCCTATTATTACATCGACACGATCGAGGACGGCGCGAACTACACCATCACCGGCCGCGTGCCCGTACTGCTCAACGGTGAGCGGGCAAACCTGATCCTGATCTTCGATACCGCCAACCCCTACGGCTACATCGCCGGCGCCCGGTATGAATACCTCAACGGCGAAACCGAGACCGTGGCCAAGGGCACGGAGGGTCTGACCGAAGGCGACAAGATCGAATTTGTCTGCGACTACTACACCTATGACGGCGTCTATCAGGACAGCTATCTGCTCGGCGATCCGATGACCTACACCGGCAAGCACACGATTTCCAACGTGGAGATCGAGGCCGACAAGTGCAGCGCGACCTATCTGATCACCGACAGCTACAATCAGGAATACTGGACGCCTGCCGTGCCGCAGGACTGATCCCGTAAAACTGCAATCGCCCCGCGGGCAGCAGCCGCTGTCCGCGGGGTTTTGTTTTGCGAAAATATAATCTGATTCATTTGTATGCCTCTTATTTAATAAAATCTTTAAAATATTTTAATAAATGACTTGACAAATACCTTTAGATTGAATAGAATATACTTGGTATTTTATATAGGCGTTTTCTTGTATTTTTATCGGAGGATGATTCCCATGAACAGGTAAGCCGCCCCCGTTTCAAAGTCATCATTTGCAACGAAAGGAAGCGACCGAAAAATGAAAAAACTCCTCTCTGTGCTTGTGGCGCTGACGATGGTGCTTGCGCTGGTTCCCTCGGCCATTCTGGCAGGGGCTTATATGAATGTGCCGACGACGAATGTTGCGATTTATACGCCGCAGGATCTGCTGAATTTCTGCGCGCAGCTGAGTGTCGGCAATACCCAGTATGCCAACGCCAATGTCGTGCTCAAGAACACCATTGATATGCGCACACTCAACAACGGCAACTACACCTTCAAGACCGGTCCGTTCAACGGCATCTTTTACGGCGAGGGCTTCTCGATCGCCTATCTGAATTCCGACGTCGGCGGTCTGTTCACCGCGGTGGAGACCGGCGCGGGCGTTGAAAACCTGATTATCACCCACGCGACCATCACGAATAACGATCTCGCCTTCCCCACGGATTATGTCGGCGCAATCGCCAACTATAACTTAGGCGTTATTAAAGACTGCACCGTGATGATGTCAACCATTACTGCGGATGTTGCTGCGGTCGGCGGCATTGCCGGCAGCATCGGCGGCGGCCTGAATCAGTCGAGAAGCGTCGATTACACGATGAATCAAGCCACGGATTTCAACACAGATCCATCGATCACAGAGCCTGCGGACGCCTGCATTGTCAACTGCACCGTCAGCTCAACCGATATTAAAAATACGCGCAACGCCCTGATCAACCAGGGCTCAACGCAGACGTCGATCGCCGGCGGCATCGCAGGCAGAACCGACGGCGGCTTCATTGAGAACTGCGAATACCTGGAAGGCAAAGTCGTCGGCCTGCGTGTGGGCGGCATTCTCGGCTTTGCCCAGGCGGGCACGCTGATCCGCTTCTGCGAGAATACCGGCACGGTCGTGCAGAATCTGGATCTGATGGCCACCGTCATCAATTATGAAGAGCGCGATTCGGGCTCCACTTCTTATGTGTATAATCTGCTTCTGGATAACGGCTACTCTGTGGAAAAGATGTGCCTGGAGTATAAAGTGTTTGCGGGCGGCATTCTCGGCGGCGACCCCAACCGTTACAGCCACGTGCCCGACCCCGAGAACGACGCCATGTATGTCGGGGATTACGAAACGTCAATCCTCAACTGCATGAATTACGGCCCCGTGAAGGGCGCTGTCAACGTCGGCGGCATCGCGGGCATGATCACCAACCCGTATTTCATGATGGCAAACTGCGGCAACGATTATCTGCGGCAGGTCCACTTTGAGGAAGACGATACCTGGGATATCATCCGCTATGATTCTTCGATTGCCGGCTACTTCAATGTCGGCGGCCTGGTGGGCTATCTGGCAGGCGGTTATATGGGTCATGCGCAATATGCAGCGCAGGGCGACCCGGATCACGCGCCGGATTCCGTCATTTACAACAGCTACAACGCTATGGCGTTCACGCAGAATACGGATCTGGGAAATCCGGTCATCCGCCTCGCGCAGGATGAAGATGCTTTTAATTTCGAGCTCACTGAGATCGAGAATGAGTTGGGCAGCGTCTTCCGTTTTATTATCAGTCAAAATTATTCAGAGCTCTTTGCAATCCTCTCAAACTATGACATCACTTATATCCTCACCGTGGATGAGGAAGGCAGTCAGCCGCGCTGGTTCCATCTGGAGCATGTCATCAAGCCCTACAACGATGCGACGATCGGCGGTCTGGTCGGCAAAATCCTCGACAAAGCCACGATCGAAAACTGCCACAACGCAGGGCGCCCGCTGGATTCCGTCCCCTATCCGCCCGATCCGGAAGGATTCATTGAGGATCCCGGCTGCACATGGCTGCCCGACGTCAACGGCACCGGCAATTTCGGCATCTACGGTTCGCTGATCGGCGACGTTGCCGGCAAGTTCTTTATGGCGCACTGCTTCGGCGCCGTCAAGGTCGATGAACCCACCTGCAAGAAGCTCATCGGCAAGGAAACCGCGACGCACAGCGCAAGCGCCCTGTTCCAGAACGGAACGACCCCGACCTGCATCGATACGGAAGCCTACGTCCTTGAGACAGACGATATGCCGCTGCAGGACGGCACGATCAACGGCAACAGCAGCTGGGCGATCGATCCCTACAACGGGCCGTTCAATTCGAATCCGAATGAAAACCTTGTCTGCCAGCCGGACAACGACTACTCCTTCTATCCCCTGGATACGAATGGCTTTGCGACCCACCTGTGCGGCGGCGTGATCATTCCTTACAGACTCGCACCCTCAGCGACCGGCGTTTATTCCACGGCGTCGATCGGTTCCATGACCATGACCAGAGACGTCATGCGGGAGCTGCAGGCCTATCAGTCCACCTATCAGATTACCAATCAGCGATTTGAAGGCCACCGCCTGAGCGCCACCGCAAACTTCGCTCCTTGGGTCTGCCTGGAGGGCGCCCACCATGCGGGCTACACCGTCGGCTGCACCTATTACGCGGTGTTTGAAAACGGCTTCAGCGGCAAGCATTTCGACTACACATCGCCCGTCTTCCCACCCGCGCCGACCGGCCCCTTCTTCCCCATTCTGGAGCCCGGCGTTGTGATTCCCGATGATCCTCCCGGAGCCGATGAGCTCCTGCCCGGAAGCACGGCTCCCATCGGTCACTCCCTGCTGCTTGAGGGCGATATCGGCGTGAACTTCTACGTCGACGTGCCGTATGCCTCGTCAGAAGCCTATGCGGAATTCAGCTTCGGCGGCGACACCATCCAGGTGCCGATCGATCTGAACCAGTATGACACCACGGCGGACAACGTGAAACGCTATAAATTTACCTGCAACGTCAATTCCTCCCAGATTTCGATGCAGATCTCCGGCATCGTGCGCAACCACGTGATGCTGCCGGATTACGAGATTGACGGCTGGTACGAGAGCGATCCGTTCACCTACTCCGTCACGGAATATGTGGAAGCGATTTCGGTCATACCTTATTATCAGTCGCAGCCCGCTCTGATGGATCTCATGCGCGCGATCTCCGTCTACGGCTATTACGCAAATGAGCTGCTGCACACGGATCCCGGTTTCGTGCAGTCCACCCTGTTTGACGACAACGATCTGGATACCTATACTTCCGCTGCGCTGGCGGACTATCAGCCGTCCACGGAGGACTACGGTCCCGCAATCAGCTATTACGGCTCCAGCCTGATGCTGACCTCCGCAACGGCCATCCGCCACTACTTCCTTGTGGATCCGGCGCAGATGAACGGCCATACCATTGACGAATACACCTTCATCTGGGAAGGCCCGGACGGCGACGTTCCGCTCACGCCGACTGCGAACGGCAGCTACTACTACGTCGAAATTCCGAACATCCAGTCCGGCAACCTCGGCAAGATCTACACCGTTCGCGTCTATCAGCCCGTCGACAATCCGGGCGACGACCCGCTGGTTTCCAAGTGGTGTTTTGCAGGCCTGAGCTACGCCTACAAGGTGCTGCTGAAGTCAGAACAGGGCGGCAATGTCACCCCCGAACAAGTGCAGATCGCAAAAGCGCTCGGCTTGTATTACAATTGCGCACATGCCTATTTTGGTTAAATAATAAAAAGCAAGAAAGGAGTCGATTCCTATGAATAAAGAGCTGTATGAGGTTCTCGAGCTGGAAGTCATCGCCTTTGAGGCGGAAGACGTCATCACCACCAGCCCCGTCGAGCCGACCACCGGCGAATTTGAGACCCCGATCATCTGATTCTGTCTGACGGAATCAAGGAAGCCTCGGACGCGAAAAGCGGCCGGGGCTATTCCTGTATTCGGCGATAGAAGCAAAGTAAAGGGCTCAAAGAGAGCGTCCCGACCGGAAAGGATTCCAACCGGTCGGGACGTTTTCTATATATAATAATGTAATAAATTAAGCGCAGGCGGCTTTGAGCACGTCGATCGCCCGCATGAGCACATCCTCCGGGATATTCAGCGCGGGCAGCAGACGCACCTTCTGCTTTGCCGTCAGGCACAGGACGCCCTGCGCCATGCAGGCCGTCACAACCTCGGCCGCGGGCTTTTCCGTTTCCACGCCGAGCATCAGGCCCAGACCGCTCACACCCTTGACGCCGGGCGCGCCCTCCAGCGATTCGCGGACCATATCGCCCTTGCGCTTCACATCCGCAAGCAGCTTTTCGTCGATGCGGGCAAGGATGCTCAGCGCCGCCGCGCAGCTCACGGGGTTGCCGCCGAAGGTGGAGCCGTGGTCGCCGGGGCCGAAGACCTGCGCGGTGGATTCCGCAAACAGCGTCGCGCCCAGCGGCAATCCGCCGCCGAGCCCCTTGGCGGTTGCCACCAGATCCGGCTGAATGCCGAATTGCTCATAAGCATAGAGCGTGCCGGTGCGGCCGTTGCCGGTCTGCACCTCATCCGCAATGAGCAGGATGCCGTTTTCTTTGCAGAAGGCCGCAGCCGCCTGCACATAGGCGGGATCCAGCGGCAGAACGCCGCCCTCCCCCTGCACGCATTCGAGCATCAGCGCCGCGAGCTTCGTTTCCGCCGCGACGGCCTTGAATGCATCGATGTCGTTGGCCGGCACATGCACAAAGCCCGGCGTCAGCGGCTGAAAGAGCTTGTGAAACTGTTCCTGCCCGGTCGCGGCCAGCGTGGTCAATGTGCGGCCGTGGAAGCTGTTTTGCAGCGTGGCGATCGTGAAGCAATCCGCGCCGTGCTGCTCCGCCGCATATTTGCGGGCCGCCTTGATCGCGCATTCATTCGCCTCCGCGCCGGAATTGGAGAAGAACACCTTCTGCATTCCCGTGCGCTTGCAGAGCATCTCCGCCAGCTGCGCGCAAGGCGCAGTATAATAGAGATTGGACATGTGCTGCACCTTGCCGATCTGGTCGATGATCGCCTGCTGCCAGACGTCATCTGCGATGCCGAAGGCCGTCACGCCGATGCCGCTGCCCAGATCGATATACTGTTTTCCGTCTGTATCCGTCACGATCGAGCCCTTGCCGGCAACGATCTCGACCGGAAACCGCTTATAAGTGCCTGCAATATAGGCCTGATCCAAAGCTTTCAGATCCATAATTATCCTCCTGTCACCAGCGTGCCTGCGCCCTCATCGGTCAGCAGCTCCATGAGAATTGCGTGCGGCACGCGGCCGTCCATAATGACAACGCTGTCCACGCCCCGGTTGATCGCGTCAATGCAGCAATCCACCTTGGGAATCATCCCGCCGGAGATCACGCCGTCCTCATAGAGCGTCGCGGCCTCGGAGAGGGTCAGATGCGGGATCAGCGTGGCGGGGTCGTCCTTATCCTGCAGAATGCCGGCGATATCCGTCATCATGATCAGACGCTCCGCGCCGAGCGCGCCCGCGATCCAGGCCGCTGCCGTGTCGCCGTTGATATTGTAGGTGTTGCCCTCGCGGTCGCAGCCGAGGGTCGAAATCACCGGCACATAGCCGCGCTCGAGCAGGTCAGTCACCGGACGAATATGGATGCGCGTGATTTCGCCGACATAGCCCAGCTTTTCATCCTTGACCTTTGCGCGGATCAGCCGCCCGTCCATGCCGGACAGGCCGATCGCCTGCGCGCCCTGCATCTGCAGGAGGTTGACCAGCGTCTTGTTGACCTTGCCGGCGAGCACCATCTGCACGATATCGACCGTTTCGCGGTCCGTGACGCGCAGACCGTCCACAAAAACGGCCTGCTTGCCGAGCTTCTGCATCATTTCGCTGATCTCCGGGCCGCCGCCGTGCACGAGCACGACCTTGACGCCGATCAGCCAGAGCAGCGCGATATCCTCCATCACCTGCTCCTTGAGCTGCGCATTGACCATGGCGTTGCCGCCGTATTTGATGACAACGGTCTTGCCGCTGTAGCGTTTGATATAAGGGAGCGCCTGTGTGAGAACCTCCGCGCGCTCCGCATTGGAGAAACCGTTCTCCATCAAAGTCACCTTCTTTATGTCCGATAATCGCCGTTGATGCGCACATAGTCATAGGTCAGGTCGCAGCCCCAGGCCGTAGCGGCCGCCGCGCCGTCGCCGAGCGCCACAACGATCTCGATCTCCTTTTCGAGCAGGATTTCCTTCGCGCGTTCCTCGGAGAACTCCACGCCCGCGCCGTTTTTGCACACGAGGATTTCCCCTGCCGCGCTGCGGAAGGAAACCGCCACCTTCGACACATCCACCGGCGCGCCGCTGTAGCCGATGGCGCAAAGCACGCGCCCCCAATTGGCGTCTGCGCCGAACATGGCCGCCTTGAGCAGACTCGAGCAGATCACGCTTTTGGCCACGGCTTTGGCCGCAGCGAGGTCCTGCGCGCCTGTGACGCTGCATTCGAGCAGCTTCGTCGCGCCCTCGCCGTCGCCCGCGATCATGCGGCAGAGCTGCACGTTGACCGTGTTGAGCGCCTGCATGAACGCCGTGAAGGCCGTGCCCTCCGCCGTGATTTCCGGATTCCCCGCCCTGCCGTTGGCCAGCACCGTCACCATATCGTTGGTGGAGGTGTCGCCGTCGATGCTGATCATGTTGAAGGTCTCCGCAATGTCCGCAGAGAGCGCCTTTTGCAGCATGGCGGGAGAAATGGCGGCGTCCGTGGTGATGAACACCAGCATGGTCGCCATATTCGGATGGATCATGCCGCTGCCCTTGGCGATGCCGCCGATGCGCACGGGCTTGCCGTCGAGCTCAAACTCCACGGCCACCTCTTTTTTGACCGTATCCGTGGTCATGATGCCCTCCGCCGCCGCGTCGCAGCCATCGGCGGAAAGCGCGGCCGCCGCAAGCGGGACGCCCGTCACAAACGGCTCAATGGAGAGCGGCAGCCCGATCACGCCCGTGGAGGCGACGAGCACATCCTCTTTTTCGATGCCGAGCGCCTGCGCCGTGAGCGCCGCCGTCTGCGCGGCGATTTCCAGCCCGTCGGCATTGCAGGTGTTCGCATTCCCGCTGTTGCAGATGATTGCCTGCGCACGCCCGTTTTGCAGATGCTGCTGATTGAGCAGCAGCGGCGCGCCCTTGACCAGATTGGTCGTATAAACCGCAGCCGCAGATGCGGGCACATCGCTGAAAATCAGCGCCAGATCGCGCTTTGTTTTATTTTTGCGAATGCCGCAGTGCACGCCTGCGGCGGTAAACCCCTGCGCGGCGCACACGCCGCCGTTGATCTGTTTCATATTGCTCCTCCGATTTGCAGGCCTTCTGTTTCGGCAGCGCCGAGCAGCAGGTTCAGATTCTGCACCGCCGCGCCGGACGCGCCCTTGCCCAGATTATCAAACTGCGCGATCAGCAGCAGCCGCTCGTCGTTGCCGGCAACGGTGACCAGCATGTCGTCGCGATCGGCATAGGCGCCGGCGGAAAGAAAGCCGCCCGCATCCGCCTGCGCAACGAATCGCACAAGACCGGTTTCATAATAGGATCGATAAACCTCACAGACGTCCGCCGCGCTGCCGCGCAGATCGCTGCCGAAGAGCGGCACGGTCACCTGCATGCCGGCGTAATAGGGCGCGACCACCGGGCAGAAGATCGGATCCGCCTGCAGCCCGCAGACCGCTGCCATTTCCGGCAGATGCTTATGTGCCTGCGGCAGGCCGTACATCCGCGGCGCTTCGAGCAGCGGGTCCCGGTCCGGCGCTTCATAGGCCGCGATCATCTGCTTGCCGCCGCCGGAATACCCGGTCAGCGAAAAGCAGCTCAGCTTTGTTGCCGGTGAGAGCAGCCCGCGCTCCACCAGCGGCGCCACCAGCGCGATGAAGCCGCTTGCGTGGCAGCCGGGATTGGCAATGCGCTTCGCGGACGGGATCTGCGCGCGCCGCCCGCCGATCTCCGGAAACCCGTAAACCCAGCCGTGCGCCGTGCGGTGCGCGGTCGAGGTGTCGATCACGGCGGTGCGGTCGTTTTCGATCATGGCGACCGCCTCGCGCGCCGCCGCATCCGGCAGACAGAGGAACGCCACATCCGCTGCGTTGAGCGCTTCCCGACGCGCCGCCGGGTCCTTGCGCTGCGCCTCCGGCAGCGTCAGAAGCGTCAGATCCTGCCGCGCCGCCAGACGCTCCCGGATCCGCAGACCCGTTGTGCCGGCAGAGCCGTCGATGAATACGGTGGCCATGTCCGATCCTCCCTTTCCGAATTGTATATTTTTCGGCTATTATACAACGGTTTTGCAAAAATGTCAACTGTTTCTTTGATGAATATTCGTATTTTGTGAATTTTTATGCATTTTGACCATCTTCGGCACGGTTTTCCTGCACCTTTATACATTCTGCTGCTTTCTTATGCACAAAAAGCACGCCGGCCGGGCGAACGACCCGGCCGGCGTGCGGCATACTGCGTATCAATACGGCTTCTTTGTGATCAGCGCGCCGAGACTGCGGAAGAAATTCTTTGCCCACAGCAGCGGATTCGTCGTCTGATCGAGCCGGAAGGGCGTAAAGACGGCGGGATCCGTCGTCCAGTTATAGGGCCCGAGCTCGAAATTGCCGAAATCCGCAGACAGTTCAAACACCTGCGCTTCCCCGCTGACATAGCCTATCCCCCACTGTTTGCTGTTGCCGTTGCTGTCGTAGCCGAAGAAGATATGGCGGCCGTCCAGGGCGGTGTACGCGCCGGTCAGCAGGACACTGTGCATGCCGGCGACGCCCTCGACCAGCGCGTAAAGATCGCGGTTTTTCAGATGCTCAAGCGTCTGCTGCGCGCGCGCGGACGAAAAGGGATGCGTTTCTTTGCCAGGGAAATAGAAGATCACCGCCGGCTTGCCGCTCTCCACGGCGTCATAAAGCGCCTGCGACTGCGCCTTGAATGCGTCGCTGCCCGGCTCGATCGCCATATTGCAGCAGACAAAGGCCGCCTGTGAAGCGCCGTTATAATAGCTGAGCGTGCCGACCAGTTCCTCGTGCACTTCGCCGGTCTGCGGATCCCACAGCTGCAGCTCATCCATGTTTTCCACGCCCTGTATGGCGGGCAGATCGATCTTGCCCGCATGCTGCATCAGGATCAGCTGCGGAAACGCGCAGCAAACGCCGTTCTGCGGCCAGCGCGGGTAGATGGTTGCGGTGATCAGACCGAGCAGCGCGCCGATCGGCGCGAACGGGGTCAGCATGGTTGCGAACGTATAGTTTTTGAACAGCTGCCGTTTCTGCGACGCCGTCATGAAATAATCGTCCTTGCCGTTGTCGTTGTCGAAAGCAAAGGTTTCCTCCGGCCGCACGGAAAGCGGGCAGACCAGCGGCGTTGTGAGCGTGACGGTTTCGCCGCCGGCCGGCGTATACGGTGCGTTGTCAAGCGTCAGCGTGTCGGTCGGATACTGGTATTCGACGCCGTCGTCGTTTCTCCAGCCGTAAATCGCGCCCTCCTCCGTAATGGTGCCGAAGTTTGCGGTTGACATGTGAAGCGTGCGCCCGGGAATCCCCGTCGCGCTCTGCGTTCTGCCGTCATAGCGAATGTTGACGGTATAGGTTTCCTCATTGGGGCAGAACACCGGAGAGAAATCAACCAGCTCCCCGGGAACCAGATCCTCCGGGGAAATCAGCGGAAGCCGGTCCCGGTCATCCGTATAATAATAGCGGTTGCCGCCGGGCGCCTCCCAGCCGATCAGAACGCCCTGCGCGGTTTTCAGGCGGTCAAACAGATAAGCGCCGGGCAGCGTGATCCCCCCGTCCGACGCATCCGCCGGGCAGCAATCCATCACGGACGATCTGCCGTAGGCGCAGCGCACCGCGCAGACATCCGCGGGCGGCTGCGGAGAAATGCGGTCGATCGAAAAGCCGTAGCCCGTATCGGCGTCGTCGGAAATCAGCCCGATCCGGAACGTCCGGTTCGGAATGCAGATCGTCTGCGGCGTGCCGTCGGGCACAATGCCGATCGACGTCATCCAGTAGCCTTCGCCGTAATATTCCACATACAGAGAGTCTTTGTCCTCCACTTCGCATGCTGCGGAGAAGGTCACAAACAGCCGGTCCGTATACACCGGGTACGTATAGGTCCAGAGCTTGTCCGTATTGTTCGCATAGGGATGATCGCTTTCCGGATATGCGTCGGGCTGCGCTTCCGCGTTCGCCCGGACCGGCGTCAGACAGCCGAAGCAGACGGCAACGACCAGCAGCAGCGCGATCCATCCGCGGATTCTTTTCATATTCCGCACCCCCTCTTTTCCTATTATAAAAGATCAGAGTGATGAAATCAAGCCCGGAATTCCGGCCTGCGCCGCACTATTTTTATGAAAAAAATAGTGACAATTCGTCACTTTTGTGCTATAATTGTGACGGAGGCGAGACCCATGTATGATCAATCCAGACAAAATTGCAAGCAAATCAACAAACTGCTGCGGGAAAAACGCGAAGAATACGGCTTCACGCAGCAGCAGGTGGCCGATTACCTGCAGATCGACCGGACCACCTATGCCAAATATGAAAACGGCCGCATGCCGGAGGTGGATGTGATCGTGCTGATCTGTCAGATGTATATGATCACGCCCAACGAGCTGCTGCAGACCTTCGTGCCCGTCAAGCCGGACGGCTACCGCGCGCCGTCGGGTTATCTCCATTCGCCGAAGGATTCGCACGAGATCACGGACCGCGAAATGGAGCTGATCCGGCAGTTCCGCAATTGCCGCCGCAAAGAACGCGTGGAGTATATCCTCGCCTATTATCTTTGGGAAGAAGCGCACGACCTGCCGGAATAAAAAGCGCATTTTTCAGAGAAAACCTATTGACTATTTTCCGCAAACGTGATAAACTACTCAAAAAGTATGAGAAAGGAGCCTGCCGAAGATGACCGCTGCCGCATGCAAAGCAATCTGTGCCGACAACTCCTTTTTCTCTCTGTTCGTTCGCTATTTTGCGGGCTATTGGTTTTATGCCCAAAAACAATGACAAGCGTCCGAGCAGGTGCATCCCCCGGCAATGAAAGCCAAGCGGTTCTGTTTTCGGACAGAGCCGCTTTTTTGAGTATGAAGAACCGTTGAAGGGAAAGGGAGGAACGTCATGACAGAGATCCTGAACGCCCGGGAACAGATCGCAGCCGCCGACCGGCAGCTTGCCGCCGCCTTTGCCGCGCGCATGGCCGCCATGCGGGAGGTTGCGGCCTATAAGCAGGCGCACGGGCTGCCCGTGCTGGATGCGCAGCAGGAGCAGGCGGTGCTCGCGCGCAACGCCGCGCTCGTGGAGGATCCGGAGATCCGCGCCTATTATCTCAACTTTATCCGCGACGCCATGACCTATGCGCGGCAGTATCAGCGCCGCCTGATTGAGGGCGGCAAGGTCGCCTTCTGCGGCGTGGAGGGCGCCTTTGCGCACATTGCCGCCCGTCGCATCTTTCCCGATCAGACGCCGGTGCCCTACGACAGCTTCAAAGCCGCCTATGACGCCGCTGTCAGCGGCGAAAGCGACTGTGCTGTGCTGCCGATCGAAAACAGCTATGCGGGCGAGGTCGGGCAGGTGATCGACCTGCTGTTTAACGGCGATCTTTTTATCAACGGCGTCTTTGCCCTGCCGATCGCGCAGCAGCTGCTCGTGCTGCCCGGCACGAAGCGCTCGGAGATCAAAACCGTGATCAGTCATCCGCAGGCGCTCAGCCAATGCGCCGCTTATATAAAAGAAAACGGGTTTGCGCAGCAGACCGCCGTCAACACCGCCGTGGCCGCCCAGATGGTCTCCGAGCGGGGCGACCGGAGCCTTGCGGCGATCGCCAGCGCGGAAACCGCTTCGCTCTACGGGCTGGAGGTGCTGGACCGCAAGATTCATGCCAGCGACGGCAACGCCACGCGCTTTGCCGTGTTTTCCCGCGAGCCGCACCATCCGGCCGGTGAACACAGCTTCATATTGCTCTTTACCGTGCATGATTCCGCCGGCGCGCTCGCCCGCGCGATCAACGTCATCGGCGCGCACGGCTTCAATATGACGGCGCTGCGCAGCCGCCCGATGCACGGCCTCCCCTTTCATTATTATTTCTATGTGGAGGCGCAGGGCGACGAACAAAGCCCCTACGGACAGGCGATGCTTGCCGATCTGCGGCAGCACTGCGACCTGCTGAAGGTGGCCGGCAGCTTCAAAGAAACCGTTCTGAGCTGAAAGAAAAGGAGAAAAACCGATGCAGATTCCCGTTTCATTGGGCGAACGCAGCTATGAGATCGTGCTCGAGCGCGGCTGCCTGCAGCAAGCAGGGCAGCTTCTGCAGCTGGACCGCCGCGTGCTGATCGTGACGGATGACGGCGTGCCGGCGTCCTATGCCGCCTGCCTTGCCGCGCAATGCGGCGCGCCGATCATCGAAACCGTGCCGCAGGGCGAAGGGAGCAAATCCCTCTCCACGCTGGAGCGTCTGCTCACGCGGATGCTGCGCGCGGGCTTTACCCGCAGGGACTGCGTCGCGGCCATCGGCGGCGGCGTGGTCGGCGATCTTGCAGGCTTCGCGGCGGCCTGCTATATGCGCGGCATTGCGTTTTACAATCTCCCCACCACCGTGCTCTCGCAGGTGGATTCCTCCGTCGGCGGCAAAACCGCGGTCAATCTGGACGGCATCAAGAATATCGTCGGCGCTTTTCACCAGCCGCAGCGGGTGCTGATCGATCCCGACGTGCTGGCAACGCTGCCGGCGCGCCAGGTGGCAAACGGCCTCGCGGAGGCGCTGAAGGTTGCGCTCACGAGCGACCCCGCGCTGTTCGAGCTGTTTGAAGCGGACCCTGCGGCGCAGATGGATGAAATCATCGCCCGCGCCGTGCGCATCAAGGCCGACGTTGTGGAGCAGGATGAAACCGAAAGCGGCCTGCGGCAGATCCTGAATTTCGGCCATACGATCGGCCACGGCATCGAAGCGGCGACCGGCCTGTATCACGGCGAATGCGTGGCGCTCGGCCTGCTGCCGATGTGCAGCGCACCCGTGCGCGCGAGGGTGCTGCCGATCCTGCAGCGGCTCGGCCTGCCGACCGAAGTGGCGGCGGATCCCGACGTCGTTTACAACGCGCTGCTGCACGATAAAAAAGCGGCGGCAGACGGACGCATCACCATCGTCACCGTGCCGGAAATCGGCAGCTGGAAGCTGGAAACCGTGGAGCCCGCGTCCCTGCGCACACGCATCCGCAGCATCATCAAGGAGGGCTGAAAATGAAAAATACCTTCGGCAGCAGCGTCAGCGTGACGCTGTTCGGCGAAAGCCACGGCCCGGCCATCGGCGCGGTGCTGGACGGCCTTGCCCCCGGCATCCCCGTTGAGAATGCCGCCATCGAACAGGCGCTCGCGCTGCGCCGACCGTCCGGCAGCATCTCCACCGCCCGGCAGGAGCCGGATCCTTTTGAAATCATCAGCGGCGTTTTCAACGGCAAAACCACCGGCACGCCGCTTTGCATTCTGATCCGCAACACGCAGGCGCGCTCCGATGACTACGCCGCGACCCGCGCCCTCGTCCGACCGGGCCACGCGGACTATACGGCATTCTGCAAATATCACGGCTTTGAGGACCCGCGCGGCGGCGGGCATTTCAGCGGCCGTCTGACGGCTGCGCTCGTGGCCGCCGGTGCGGTTGCCACCGCTGCCCTGCGGGGCAAGGGCATCTGCATCGGCACGCACATCGCCCGCTGCGGCGGTGTGGCCGACCGCGCCTTCGGCGACCTCGAAGCGGATCTGGAAGCGCTCCGGACGCTGCCCTTTGCAGCGCTGGACGCGCAGGCCGCTGCGGACATGCAGGCGGCCGTCTCCGCTGCCGCTGCGGACGGCGACAGCGTCGGCGGCGTGCTGGAAACCGCCGTGACCGGTCTGCCCGCAGGCGTGGGCGAGCCGTGGTTTGACACGCTCGAGGGCGTGCTCGCGCATGCGCTGTTCAGCATTCCCGCCGTCAAGGGCGTGGAATTCGGCAGCGGCTTCGCCATGGCGGAGGGCCGCGGCAGCGAAATGAACGACGCTTTTCGCCGCGAAGACGGCAAAACCGTTACCGCGACCAACCACAACGGCGGCGTCAACGGCGGCATCTCCAACGGCATGCCGCTGCTGTTCCACTGCGCCGTGAAGCCGACGCCGTCGATCTTCCGGCCGCAGCAGACCGTCGACCTTTTTACCGGGGAGGAAGCGACACTGCAGCTGACCGGGCGGCATGATCCGGCCATCGTGCACCGTGCCCGCGCCGTCGTCGACGCCATGACCGCGCTGACCCTTTGCGACCAGCTCGCGCTGCGCTTCGGCACGGACTGGCTCGCGCCCGCAGCGGAGGCAGCGCCATGAATCTGCGTATCCATCCCGGCCGGCCGTATGGCGCCGTCACCGCGCCGCCTTCCAAAAGCCTCGCGCACCGGCTGCTGCTCTGCGCCGGTCTGAGCGCAGGAGAAAGCCGCGTGCGGGGCATCCGGCTGAGCGACGATCTCCGCGCCACGATCGATTGCCTGCGGGCGCTCGGCGCAAGGGTAGAACTGGACGGTGATACGGCAATCGTGCAGGGCGCCGATCCGCGGCTTGCCGCAAGCGCCGTGCTCCCCTGCAACGCCTGCGGGAGCACACTGCGGTTCTTTCTGCCGCTGTGTCTGCTCGGCCGTGCGCCGATGACCCTGACCGGCACGGAAACGCTTCTGCAGCGCCCGCTGACGGTCTATGAATCGCTTTGCCGCGCGCAGGGGCTGCGCTTCGAGCGCGCGCACGAGGGGATCACGGTGCAGGGCCCCCTCTCGCCGGGCGCATTTGACATCCCCGGCACTCTCAGCAGTCAGTTTGTCAGCGGCCTGCTGTTTGCGCTGCCGCTGCTGCAGAGCGAGAGTACACTGCGGCTCCTGCCGCCGGTGGAAAGCCGCCCTTATATTGATCTGACGCTGCAGGCACTGCGGGAGTTCGGCCTGCAGATGACGGTGGAAGACGACCGTTTCCGGATTCCCGGCGGGCAGCGGTACCGCCCGCGCGACTGCGCCGTGGAGGGCGACGCCTCGAACGCGGCGTTTCTCGACGCGCTGAATCTGATCGGCGGCGACGTCACGGTCCGCGGGCTGAACCCCGATTCGCTGCAGGGCGACCGGATCTATCATAGCTGTTTTCAGCAGCTGCAGGCCGGCTTTGCGCAGTTCGATCTGGCGGATTGCCCGGATCTCGCGCCCGTGCTGTTTGCGGCGGCGGCCCTGCTGCACGGCGGGCGCTTCACGGGCACGGCGCGTCTGCGCATCAAGGAAAGCGATCGCGGCGCTGCCATGCAGCAGGAGCTGCGAAAATTCGGCTGCAGCATTGAATTGGATGAAAACTCCGTCACCGTGCCCGCCTGCGCGCTGCATGCGCCGACTGCGCCGCTCGACGGCCACAACGATCACCGCATCGTCATGGCGCTGGCCGTTCTGGCCTGCAAATTCGGCGGCGTGCTCTGCGGGGCGGACGCGGTGAATAAAAGCTATCCGGCCTTCTTTGACGATCTCAAAGCCTTACATATGGAGGTGGAACCATGCAATGGATCAGTGACAGCAGCATTCTGATCATCGGCCTGGGTCTGATCGGCGGCAGCTACGCCAAGGCGCTCAAGGCGCTGGGCTTTCACGTGAGCGCCGTCGACACCGACCCGGACACGATTGCCTACGCGCTGGAAAACGGCATCATCGACCGCGGCAGCACCACGCCCGACCCCGCGCTCCTGGGCACGGCGGACGCCGTGATCTTCGGCCTGTATCCCGGCGTTTTCAAGCAGTGGATCGCCGAGAATCAGCATCTGCTCAAAAGCGGCGCCATGCTCACGGACGTCACGGGCGTCAAGGCCTGCATCGTCGATGAAATTCAGACGATGCTGCGTCCCGACGTGGAATTCATCGCCGCGCACCCGATGGCGGGGCGCGAGCTGAGCGGCGTGGAAAACAGCGATCCCGCGATCTTCCGCGGCGCGAACTATATCGTCACGCCGACCGAACGCAACACGCCGGCGGCCATCGACTGGTGCAAAAGCCTCGGCCGCATTCTCGGCTTTGCGAATATCTCGACCCTCTCCCCGACGGAGCACGATGAAATGATCGGCTTCCTGTCGCAGCTGACCCACTGCATCGCCGTTTCGCTGATGACCTGCACGGATCTGAGGCATCTCGCGGCTTACACCGGCGACTCCTTCCGCGATCTGACGCGCATTGCGCGCATCAACGACCGGATGTGGAGTGAGCTGTTCCTGTGCAACAAAGAACCGCTTTTGCGGCAGATGGATCTGTTTCTGGCGGAATTCACCGCCCTGCGCGGACTGCTGGCAGCGGAAGATATTCCCGCACTGCGCGAGAAAATGCGGCTTTCGACTGAGCGCCGCGCGCATTTCGATAAATAAGGACAAACAAACGGAAAGAGAGTGAACCGACGATGAATATGGAATTCGTTCGCAAGCTGGCCATCCCGATGGAGGTCAAGGAGATGTATCCGCTCACCGGCGCGATGGCGGCGGTCATCGAGCAGCGGCAGGCGGAAATCAACGCCATTTTCGCCGGAAAAAGCGAGAAATTCGCGCTGATCATCGGCCCCTGCTCGGCGGATAACGAGGAGAGCGTCATTGATTATATCAGCCGTCTGGCGCGCGTGCAGGCGCAGGTGGCGGATAAAATCTGCATCATCCCCCGCATTTACACCAACAAGCCCCGCACCACCGGCGACGGCTACAAGGGGCTGCTCCATCAGCCGGACCCGAGCAACAAGCCCGACCTGTTCAAGGGCATCATCGCCACGCGCAAGCTGCATATGCGCGCCATCCAGGAAACCGGCCTGTCCTGCGCGGATGAGATGCTCTATGCGCAGAATCACAAATATCTGGACGATCTGCTGGCCTACGTTGCGGTCGGCGCGCGCTCGGTGGAGGATCAGGAGCATCGCCTGACCGCGAGCGGCATCGAGGTGCCGGTCGGCATGAAGAATCCCACCGGCGGCGATCTGACGATCATGATGAACGCCATCACCGCCGCCCAGCACCGCCACACCTTCATTTACCGCGGCTGGGAGGCGCATTCCATGGGCAACCCCTACGCCCACGCGATCCTGCGCGGCTATGTGGATAAATTCGGCAAATCCCATCCGAACTATCATTATGAAGACCTGATCGCGCTTGCCGGGCTTTACGCGGAAAGCGGCCTGCAGCACCCCGCCTGCATCGTGGATACGAACCATGCCAATTCCGGGAAGGATCCCTTTGCGCAGCCGCGGATCGCCGAAGAAGTGCTGCACAACCGCCGTCTGAATCCCGAGATCCGCACGCTGGTCAAGGGCCTGATGATCGAAAGCTACATCGAAGACGGCGCGCAGAAGATCGGCGAAGGCTGCTACGGCAAATCCATCACCGACCCCTGCCTCGGCTGGGAAAAGAGCGAACGCCTGATTCTCGACATTGCCGACGCTCTTTGATTCAGAACTGAACAGCAAAGCGCCTGCGAGCCGCGGCTCGCAGGCGCTTTTTTCGGCGAAAAAAGCGGCCCCTCTGCCGGTGCAGAGGGGCCGCGCCTGGTTATGTTTGGAGAAGTCGGAGGATCAGCCTTCGTCGCCGGTGTCGCCTTCATCCTTCGCCGTCAGGGACTTGATCAGCGTGATGATCGCATCCCAGAATGCCTTCTGGCCGCTGAAGGTGTAGAAGGATTTCGTGCCGATGAAGGGCAGGCGGAGCTGGTCGATACGAACGTAGACGTGCTTCCACATCTCACCGTTGAAGAAGTTCTTGATATCGAAGTTCTCAAGGCGGATCAGGAAGAAGATCGGAACGATCGTATCATCGGATTCGAGCACAGCCAGATCCTTGATGGTGATGTGGTTGTTCTCCCAGTAATACATCTTGAAGTCCTTGCCGAGCGCGCAGTAGAGATCGCCGCCCTCGATGGACACGCTGAACTCCTCGCCGTTGATCGGGAGGGTCAGGATGACCTTCGTCTCGCCGTAGACACGGAAGAAGAAGTCTCTGTTCGGCTTCCACTGTGCCTGGAAGATGGTCGGATACTTCACGACGTCGTAATCGGGATCATTGGAATCGGTGATCTCGTTGATGCCCTCGATCCACTTGTCGGGATTATTCAGATCCGCTTCGTCAAGGACGTGGTAGGTCTTCCAGCCGATGGTCTGGGTCTCTTCGGGCTTCTCATCGCTGGTGTCGGGGAAGCGGATATTCAGGATCTCCGTGCCGGCGCCGATCTCATCGTAGGCCGCCTCGGGATCCAGATAACCTGCAAGCAGATGCTCGCCGTACTTCGGCGTTGCATAGCGCTTCAGGATGGGATTGCCGTCCTCATCGAACGCATTCTCATTGTTGAAGTGCTGATAAACCGTGATGCCCTGGTCATTGTAAACAGCCACATACTTCATTCCGCCCGGATGCATGAAGTCTTCCGTGGTGTCGACCTGCTCGCCGGTGGACTTCAGGTAAGGCGTCCAGGTGCCGGCGAAGACCTTGCCGGCCGGAGCGGCGGCGTTGATCTCCTCATGCACCGCGTCGGTATCCTCGCCTCTGTCGGGACGGAAGTTGGAAAGCGCAGCGCCGGTCGGTGCGGAAATCGTCTTGTAGAGCACTTCCTGACCGTTCGCGTCGATGTAATAGAAGTCTGCGTCGTAGTTCTCTGCAGCCCAGACAGCGGAGAGCGCCAGATTCGTGTTGTCCATCAGGTTGCCCTTGTAAAGGACTTCCTTGGTCAGCGTAAAGGTGGGCGCGATGTCCTTCTTGGAGCCGAATTCGATCCAGCCGGTCATTTCATAGCCGTCGCGGCCGGTCACCTGCAGGGTGCCGTCGTCCGGATCCATGGTGTTGACGTGGCCGACCTGCGGGATCTTGAGATCCGGAGAGGATTCGCCGTCAGGATAGGTCGAGAAGGTCAGGGCGTACAGATCGATCTCTTCGCCCAGCGCGAAGCCCTGATCGGAGAGGTAAGCGGTGTTGCCGCTGTCGCCGATATAGGTCAGCACATGATACTTCGTCAGCTCATAGACGGCGACGATGTCGTGCGGCTCTCTGAGGTCAAGCGTGAACTCGTAAGCATTCGCTTTCTCGTTGACATTCTCAACGGGCGCGCCGGTCGCATTGTCGACCCAGCCGGTCAGCGAGTAATAATCCTGCGCCTTGACGTCGGTCTTGTAAACCGTCACGGTCGTCTCGGCGGCGTTGTTGTCGGGCACCACGGGCACGGTAATCGGCTGCGTGGCGTCGCCGTAGCTTTCCGTCTCTTCATCATAAACCGGCACGCTGAAGGTCACATTGGCCGCGAGCTTGGTGTTGATGAAGATCTCCTTTGCGCCGTCGAAGGTGAGGGTCGCCGTGGTGGCGGTGGCGCTGTAGCCGGTGCCGTCCACGGTGTAGGCATTGGAGCCGATCGCATAATCCGGCTTGGTGTCCAGACCGAAGTCCGCAGCCGTCAGCTTGTTGCGGAAGGTGTTGACCGTGGAAATGGCCAGCGTGTCGCCGCTGTTGCCGTAGACCTTGCCGGCTTCCTTCCAGTCTTCCGCCGAATAATCATAAATCATGTAAGCGAAGGAGGAATCCAGCTCGTTCCAGGTTGCGTAATAAGCGAGATCCTTCGCCTCGGTGAGGGTGTTGGGGATCACATCGCTGTCATCCTCGACATTCAGCCACTTGATGAACGCGAAACCTTCTTTGGTCGGCTTCGCGGCATTGACCTTGCCTCTGAGCGCGCTGCCGTAAGCGATATCCAGCACGTTCCAGGGCTCTGCGTCGCCCTTTTCGAGATAGAGGGAAACGTGATAGGTATTCGGCGTCCAGGTCACGCTCACATTCTTGCCGTTGATGTTATCCATCGTCACGATCTCGGGATCGAACGAAGCCGTGTAGCCTTCCTTCTTCGGCGTCAGGACGGAGAGATCGACGTCGCAGTTCATCGGCGAAGAGATCGACACCGTGCCGTCGCCGTTATCGGTCACGCCTTCGGGCACCGTTTCCAGCTCGCCGCCGTTCAGGTTGACGACCACGTCAAACGCATCGTCCCGCATCACGCGCAGGTAGTTGAGCGTCTTCTTGCCCATGGTCGGGAAGCTCGTCACCATTTCGCCCGTGGCGAGATCCGCCCAGCCGAGCTGATTTGCAATGGATTCGGGCGCCGTTACGGCCTCGCCCTCTTCCAGATCAAAGGCCTGGATCAGATCGGTCTTTTCTTTATCCTCATAGAAGTTGGCCTTATATTTCTTGACCGCGGGACCGGCGGAGCCGATCGTGAAGATATGCTTCGTGTCATCCATGTGCATGAGTGCAACGGAATCCGCACTGCCTGCGGGCAGGCTCGTGCCGCCGCCTGCAGCCGTGTTTTCGTTGTCGCTCCACTTGAAGTCCCAGGGAGAGGGCTTGCTCGCGGTCTTCCAGAATGCCTGCGGGCTCATCACAAAGCCGGTCGTGCCTTCTTCCAGACCTTCCTTGACCGTGACTTCAAACTCGAAATACCACTCGTCGGAGGTCACGGGCCAGACCTTGTTTTTATTTGTCGCATCGTTGGTCAGCAGGAACTGCGTCGCGTTGATCTTGGTGTTGCACCATTCCGATGTGATCGATTCGTCCAGCATGGGATCATCCGAGGGCGTCAGATAGTTGTTGGTGGTTCTGACGACGCCGTTGGTCAGCACAGAGCCGAGGCGCCAGGTGCGCGTTGCAGCCGCGCCCCAGCCGCCGGCGGCAACCGTTTTGCCGGCGGGATGACTCACGTTGACCGTGCAGACCACGGGCGTGCCGCCGCCGCTCGTGGAGCTGGCAGGCACGTCATGCTCGAACATATTCGAGCTCCAGACAAGACCCGCAGTCGAAGAACCCATATAACGGGTGGACTTGATGTAAATCCGCGCTTTCAGCGTGTCGCCCGCCTCCACATAGTGGTCGGTCAGGATCCAGTCGGAGCCGTCATTCTCATAGATATCCACAGCGTAGTAAATGAAGCCGACGCCGAATGCGTCCAGACAATCCTCAAAGGACTTGACCTGGCTCGTGCCCTCGGTCGGGGTAGTCGGGTCATCGCCGCTGCCGTCATCGGGATTCGGGCCGATGGTGAAGACATGCTTGGTGTCATCCATGTGCATGAGCGCAACGGAATCCGCACTGCCTGAGGGCAGGCTCGTGCCGCCGCCTGCTCCCGTGGATGCGTTGTCACTCCACTTGAAGTCCCAGGGAGAGGGCTTGCTCGCGGTCTTCCAGAATGCCTGCGGGCTCATCACAAAGCCGGTCGTGCCGTTCTCCAGGCCTTCCTTGACCGTCACTAAAAACTCGAAATACCACTCGTCGGAGGTCACGGGCCAGACCTGGTTTTTATTTGTCGCATCGTTGGTCAGCAGAAACTGGGTCGCGTTGATCTTCGTGTTGCACCACGACGCAGTGATTTCTTCATCGAGCATGGGATCCGCCGCGGGCGCCAGATAGAGGTTGGTGGTTCTGACGACGCCGTTGCTCAGCACGGAGCCCAGACGCCAGGTGCGCGTTGCAGCCGCACCCCAGCCGCCGTTGGAAACCGTTGCGCCTGCGGGGTGATCTACGTTGACCGTGCAGACTTCGGGCGTGCCGCCGCCGCTGGTGGAACTTGCAGGCACGTCATGCTCGAACATATTCGAGCTCCAGACCAGACCTGCGGTTGAAGAACCCATATAGCGCGAGGATTTGATGTAAATCTGCGCTTTCAGCACGTCGCCCGCATCCACATAGTGGTCGGTCAGGACCCAGTCGGCGTCGCCGATCTCATAGAAATCCACGGCGTAGTAAACGAAGCCGGCGCCGAAGTCGCTCATGCATTCCTCATAGGACTTGACCCGGCTCTCGCCTTCAGCGGCGTGCGCCTTCGGCATGATCGCGCCGAGGATGCTGAACATACTGACCAGCATACTCAGGCACAGCAGAAGACTGACGCCTCTTTTGGTTGTCGACATAGTCTTTCCTCCTTTGTATTTCCTGTCAATTGCAGGCTATGCCCATTCCGGGCATAATTATACGTTGTTATTATGCCACAAAATCGCCCAAATTGCAAGCATTAATTAATAAAATATTAATATAATAAAAACTTTTTGTCGTTCCCGCCAAAAACCACACGGCGCATTTGTGCAAGTCTACAAACGCAAAAGCTCCGCGCAGGAAGCATTTCCCACGCGGAGCGGTTCTGATGCGGTTTAGGGTTTGACCCAGCCTTTCGCGCATTCCACGGCGCGCTTCCAGCCGGCATAATAGGCGTCGCGCTGCGCCTGCGGCATTTTCGGCTCAAAGGTCTTGGCGACCTTGCGGTTCTGCGCAATCTCAGCCTTGTCCTTCCAGACGCCAACGGCAAGGCCCGCAAGATAGGCGGCGCCGACCGCCGTGGTCTCCACATTCACCGGACGGTCCACGGTGCACTGGATCATATCTGCCTGAATCTGCAGCATGATGTCGCTCACGCTCGCGCCGCCGTCCACACGCAGCTCGGTGAAGCGGATGCCGGAATCGGACTGCATCGCTTCCAGCAGATCGGTCATCTGGTAGGTGATCGCCTCAAGCACGCTGCGGGCAATATGGGCGCGGTTGACGCCGCGGGTCAGGCCGACGATGCAGCCGCGGGCATACATATCCCAGTACGGCGCGCCCAGGCCCGTGAACGCCGGCACGAAATAGATGCCGTTCGCGTCGGGCACGCTCTCCGCCAGCTCGTCGCAGCGGCGGGCGGTGTCGATCAGATGCAGCTCGTCGCGCAGCCATTTGATCACGGAGCCGGCGTTGAAGGCCGAGCCCTCGATGGCATATTCCACCTCGTCGCCGATGCCCCAGGCCACGCCCGTGAGCAGATTGTTTTCGGATTTGACGCGCTTCTTGCCGGTGTTCATCAGCAGGAAGCAGCCGGTGCCGTAGGTATTCTTCGCCTGGCCGGCCTCGAAGCAGGCCTGGCCGAACAGCGCCGCGGGCTGATCGCCGATCGCGCCGCAGATGGGAATACCCTCCAGCGCTTCCAGACCGAGGATGCCCTTGGCCACGCGGCCGTAGATCTTGCTCGACGGCACGGGCTCCGGCAGGATCGACATCGGAATGCCGAGCGTGTCGCACAGATACTTATCCCAGCAGAGATTGTCAACGTCAAACAGCATCGTGCGGGAGGCGTTGGAATAATCCGTCACATGGACGCTGCCGCCGGTCAGATTCCAGATCAGCCAGGTCTCGACCGTTCCGAACAGCAGGCGGCCTTCGTCGGCCAGCTTGCGCGCCTCGGGCACATGATCCAGGATCCACTTGATCTTCGTGCCGGAGAAATAGGCGTCGATGAGCAGACCGGTCTTCTCTTTGATATAATCCTCGAGCCCCTGCGCCTTGAGCCCCTCGCAGATATCCGCCGTGCGGCGGCACTGCCAGACGATCGCATTATAGACCGGTTTGCCGGTCTGACGGTCCCAGAGGATGGTCGTCTCGCGCTGATTGGTGATGCCGATGCCGGCAATCTCGCTCGGACGCACGCTGCTGTTGGCAATGCAGGTGGAAACCGCCTCGAACTGGCTGTAAAGGATGGTGAGCGGGTCATGCTCGACCCAGCCCGCCTGCGGATAGATCTGCTCGAATTCCTTCTGCGCCTTGCTCACGGCGTTGCCTTTTTTGTCAAAAATGATCGCGCGGGAGCTTGTGGTGCCCTGATCGAGGGCGAGAACGTAATTTGCCATAGTGGATCACCTTTCTATAAGAATTTTTATTTTTCAATGCCGAAATACCGCATCGCGTTGCGATAGGATATATTTTCTGCAAGGGTCTGCAGCGCGGCCGGGTCGTCGGGATACTGCCCCTGCGCGACCAGATCGCCCAGGAAGCCGCAGAGGATGCGGCGGAAATATTCGTGGCGCGGATAGGAGAGGAAAGAGCGGGAATCCGTCACCATGCCGATGAATTTGCCCAGCGCGCCGAGATTCGCCAGCGCCGCCAGCTGCGCGCGCATGCCGTCGATGTTGTCGTTGAACCACCAGGCGGAGCCGAACTGCAGCTTGCTCTCCGCCTCCTCGGTCTGGAAATTGCCGATCATCGAGCCGAGAACATAATTATCCCGCGGGTTGAGACAGAACAGGATCGTGCGGGGCAGCGCATCCTCCGCCGCAAGGGAGTCGAGGAAGCGCGAAAGCTGCAGCGCCACCGGCCAGTCGCCGATGGAATCATATCCCGTATCCGGCCCGATGGCACGGAACATCTTGGTGTTGTTGTTGCGCATGGGGCCGATGTGCAGCTCCATGGCCCAGCCGCGTTTGGCGTACTCCGCGGCCAGGAACCGCAGCAGCGCGGTTCTGAACTGATCCGCCGCAAGCACATCCGGCGTTTCGCAGCGGCGGGCGGCGGCGAAGATCGCTTCAACTCGGTCGCTGTCCGCCGGCGCATAGGGCACGTAGGCGAAGCCGTGGTCGCTCGCGCAGCAGCCGAGCGAGGCAAAAAACGCGATCCGTTCCCGTAGCACGTCGCACAGCGCGGCAAAGCTGTCGATCGGCGCGCCGATACGCGCCTCCATCTCCATCAGCCACGCCGGCCAGCCGGGGGCCTCGACCGCAAGCGCTTTATCCGGGCGGAATGCCGGCAGCACTTTGCAGCGGAAGGACGGATCCCGCGCGATCAGCTGATGGTATTCCAGACTATCCGCCGGGTCGTCGGTCGTGCACAGGTGGGTCACGCCGGAGCGCTCGATCAGCGCGCGGGGCGTGAAGTCGCCCGATGCGATCGTCGCGCAGGTGTCGCGCCAGATTGCGTCCGCCGAGTCGGCGTTCAGGATCCGATCGATCCCGAAATAGCGGCGCAGCTCCAGATGCACCCAGTGATACATCGGATTGCCGATCAGGTCGGGCATGCAGGCGGCGAAGGCGCGGAACTTTTCCTCGCCCGGGGCGTTGCCCGTGATCAGCCGCTCCGGCACGCCGCAGGAGCGCATGGCGCGCCATTTATAATGGTCGCCGCCGAGCCAGAGCGCGGCCAGATCCGACGGCGCGGCATTCTCATAGATCTCCTTGGGGGAAAGATGACAGTGCCAGTCAAAAATCGGCATCTTCTCCGCTGCGGCATAGGCCGCTTTTGCGGGTTCGTTGTCGAGCAGAAACGCGCTGCCCAGAAACTCCTTTTGCATACCGTCCTCCTCCTGCGCCGGCGCAGACGCGCCCGGCCTCTGCTTTTAATTTTAGCATAAATCACAAATATTGCAAGTGATTCTATAAAATTCATTAGAAAAAACGACAGACGCCATGCAGCTTCCGCACCGCCCGCCGCCGCAAACGGACGCAGAACGCCCCGACCGCAGCTGCGTGGCTGTGATCGGGGCGGTTGCTTTTCGTCTGTGTCGTTTTCTGGTTTTCAGTTGCTGACGTACAGCTGCTTGTACGGATTCTGCCCATCCGGCGTAACGACGGTGAAGGGGTCGGCAAGCAGGGCCTGCGCATCGCCGCCGAACAGAGCGCAATAGCGCTGCACGAACGGCGTGAGCGCCGCGCGGTCTTCCGCCCCCGCCAGACGCACGCGCACCTGCGGCGGGAACCGGAGCGCCCGGCAGTCGCCGCGCAGGAAGAGCCGTCCGCCGTACATGCCCGTACACGGGAAATCGCCGACGATCGGGCTGCCGCCGGTGTTTAGGCCGAGCACGACGATCACGCCGCCGGCCTGGTATTCGCCCAGAAAGCTGCCCGCCGCGCCGCCGATGACCATGACCGGCACTTTTTCCTGATATTCTTTCATATGAATGCCCGCGCGGTAGCCGGCAAAGCCGCGCACATAGATCTCTCCGCCGCGCATGGCGTAGCCGGCCGCGTCGCCGATATCGCCGCGCACGACGATCCGGCCGTCGTTCATCGTGTCGCCGACCGCGTCCTGCGCGTTGCCGTTGACCACGATCTCCGCGCCGTTGAGATAGGCGCCGAGCGCGTTGCCGGGCACGCCGTCGATTTCGATGCGTTTGCCGCCCATGCCCGCGGCGATGAACCGCTGCCCGCAGCAGCCGGTCAGGCGGCAGTCGCCTTCCGTGCCGCAGAGCGCTTCATTGATCGCCCGGTGATCGAGCGCCGTGACGTCGAGTTTCGTCATATCAGACCGCACCTCCGAACCGTTCTGTCCGCACCGCCGGCGAGAAGGCCGCCGAGGTCGCCGCGGACGTCAAAAGCGAAAAATCAACCGTATGCAGCGGCGTCTGCTCGCGCACCATCGCGGTATAGATGCCCGCACGGTCCGTGCCGCCGATGAGAATAAAGCCCGTCAGCCGGTCGTCTTTTACAAAGAAGCGTTTGTAGGCCTCGCCGCTGTCCGCCGCGATCACCTCACCGTCATAGCTGCCCGCGGTCATCAGATGCAGGCCGAAAAAGCCGATGGAATTCATCGGAATGCCGCGGTCAAACGATGCGCAGCCGCCCGCCATGTTGACGCCGGCGGCATGGCCCTGCAGATAGGCGTTCGGCAGCAGCGCCAGCACACGCCGCGCCCCGCAGGAGCGGTCGTAGCCCTGCGCGCAGTCGCCGGCAGCGTAGACGTCCGGCAGCGTCGTCGCCATGCGCTCGTCGATCAGAATGCCGCGGTCCGTTTCGCCGCCCGCTTCCTTGACGAGCGACGTATTCGGCCGCACGCCGACGGCCAGCACAAGCACGTCGAACGGCACCGTTTCGCCGCTTTTCATTTCGGCAAAATCGGCGGAAAACTGCGCGACGCTGTCGCCGAGCAGGAACCGGATGCCCTGCGCCTCGAGATGCTTCTGCACCCTTGCCGCGGCCGCAGCGTCCAGAATGCTGGAAAGCACGCGGTCCGCGAGATCGCAGACGGTGATGCGCCCGACCCGCGCGTGCAGCCCCTCGGCGCATTTGAGCCCGATCAGGCCCGCGCCGACAATCAGCACGCGGCTCTCCGGCGTAATGGCCTGTTCCAGCGCCAGCGCGTCGTCAAGCGTCTGAAACGTAAACTTCCGCGGCACGGTTTCCAGCCCCTGCATCGGCGGCAGAAACGGCGACGAGCCGGCGGCGACGCAGAGCGCGTCATACGGCAGCTGCGCGCCGTCGCTGAGCGCAACGGTTTTTGCCTGCGGATCGATCGCTTGCGCGCGCACGCCGTAACGCACGGTGCAGCCGACGTTTGCAAGGAAGGAGCCGTCGCGGTACTGCATGCGCTGCAGATCCGTCTTGCCTTCCAGATAGTAGGAAATCAGCGGGCGGCAGTAGACCGGATGCGGTTCTGCGGAAATGACGGTGATCTCCCCCGCCCCGTCCGCGCTGCGGATGCCCTCGATGCAGCCGACGGCGGCCACGCCGTTGCCGATAATCACATAACGCTTCATACGGCCGCCTCCCGTTCTTCATAGACGATCGCGCCGTTGGGGCAGCCCGTGACGCAGGCGGGCGCGCCGCAGGAATTCTGCAGGCAAAGCTCGCATTTCTGCATCGCGCCGTTCTCGCCCGGCGCCAGCGCGCCGTAGGGGCAGACCAGCACGCAGGTCAGGCACCCGACACATTTCTCCCGGTTGATCTGCACCACGCCGTCCGTTTTGGAAATCGCGCCGGCGATGCAGCTTTTGACGCAAAGCGGATCGTCGCAATGGCGGCAGGAAACGGCGAAAAAGACGCCGTCCTTGCCCTCCACATGAATGCGCGGATAGATCTGCCTGCCCTTGAGCGCGCTTGCCATATCCCGCAGACCGGAATTGGCAAAGGCGCAGTTGTATTCACACAGATGGCAGCCGAGGCACCATGCCTCGTTGACATAGATTCGTTTCATGCGTGCCTCCCAGTCCTTTTATTCTCCCGCATGGGCGATGCCGAGAATCTCCAGCTCTTTTTCCGTCAGCCCGACGCCGCGCAGCATCATGCGGTTGCCGCGCAGGGCTTCGATCGCGTTGATGCCCATGCCGCCCATGATCTCCTTGATTTCATGCCGCCAGGCGGTCATCAGCCGGATCAGCCGTTCGCTGCCCAGATCGGGATTGAGCCGCTTGACCAGATCGGGCCGCTGGGTCGCGATGCCCCAGTTGCATTTGCCGCTCTGGCAGGTGCGGCAGAGATGACAGCCGAGCGCGAGCAGCGCCGCCGTTGCGATATAGCAGGCGTCCGCGCCCAGAGCGACGGCCTTGACCACGTCCGCCGCACTGCGGATCGAACCGCCAACCACAAGGGAAACGTCGTTGCGGATGCCCTCATCGCGCAGACGCTGATCCACGGAAGCGAGCGCGAGCTCGATCGGAATGCCGACGTTGTCGCGGATGCGCGTGGGCGCTGCGCCCGTGCCGCCGCGGAAGCCGTCGATCGCAATGATGTCCGCGCCGCTGCGGGCGATGCCGCTGGCGATGGCCGCGATATTGTGCACCGCCGCGACCTTGACGATGATCGGCTTGCGGTAGCCGGTCGCCTCCTTGAGCGAAAGCACGAGCTGCCGCAGGTCTTCAATGGAATAAATATCGTGGTGCGGGGCGGGCGAAATGGCGTCCGAGCCCTCCGGCACCATGCGGGTGCGGGAGACGTCGCCCACGATTTTCGCGCCGGGCAGATGCCCGCCGATGCCGGGCTTTGCTCCCTGCCCCATTTTGATCTCGATCGCAGCGCCCGCCTCCAGATAGCGCTCATGCACGCCGAAGCGTCCGCTCGCCACCTGCACGACGGTGTTGTCGCCGTAGGCATAGAAATCCTCGTGCAGACCGCCCTCGCCGGTATTATAAAGAATGCCGAGCGCCTGCGCCGCGCGGGCGAGCGAGGCGTGCGCGTTGTAGCTGATCGAGCCGTAGCTCATCGCGGAAAACATGACCGGCATGGAGAGCGCCAGCTGCGGCGGCAGGTCGCAGCAGAGCTCCCCGTCGGCGCCGCGGCGGATGCGGTCGGGCTTCCGGCCGAGGAACACCTGCGTTTCCATCGGCTCGCGCAGCGGATCGATCGGCGGATTCGTCACCTGCGAAGCGTTGAGCAGGATGCGGTCCCAGTAAATCGGCTGCGGCTGCGGATTGCCCATGGAGGAGAGCAGCACGCCGCCGCTTTCCGCCTGCTTGTAGATTTCGCGGATCGTATCGTTTTTCCAGTTGGCGTTTTCACGCAGCGTGCAGTCGCTTTTGACGATTTTCAGCGCCCGCGTGGGGCAGAGGGAAACGCAGCGCTGACAGTTGACGCACTTGGTTTCGTCGCTCATCATTCTGCCCGTTTCCTCGCTGAAAAAATGCACCTCGTTCGCGCATTGACGCTCACACACGCGGCAGGCGATGCAGCGCTCCTCCCGCCGGATCACTTCAAAATCGGGATAGACCCAGTTGATTTTCATACCGCAACGCCTTCTTTCACGCGCACGATCACCGGCACGCCGCCGGCAGGCGCCCAGATCTGCTCCGCCTGCGGCTCCATGGCGCGGATCGCCGCTTCCTCGCTGGCAATGTAGACGCAGTCGCCTTTTTCGCCCACGACCATTGAACGCAGCTTGAGCCGGTCGTTGAGCGCCATCAGACCGCCGGAAAAGCCGAGGATAATCGAAAACGGGCCGGTCACCAGCAGGCTCGGGAAAACCGTGCGCAGATAGGCGCTTTTCGTCCGCTGCGCCGGATCCGGCATCGCGTCGATCGCGGACCAGAACGGCGCGGCGATGACGGCGGCCGCCTCCTCCGGCGTGAGGCCCTGCACGCGCAGCAGATAATCCATTATATAGGTGATGACCTCGGTATCCGTCTGCAGATTGCAGCGGTAGCCGAACATCTCGATGAAGCGCCGGTTGGCGTCATAGGAGGAAATCTCGCCGTTGTGCACGACGGAATAATCCAGCAGCGCAAACGGATGCGCGCCGCCCCACCAGCCGGGCGTATTCGTCGGATAGCGACCGTGCGCGGTCCACGCGTAGCCTTCATAGCTCTCCAGCTGATAGAATCTGCCCACGTCCTCCGGAAAACCGACCGCCTTGAACGCGCCCATATTTTTGCCGCAGGAAAACACGAACGCGCCTTCGATTTCGCTGTTGATCCGGATCACCGTGCGGGCAACGAATTCCCGCTCGTCGACCTGCATATCGGCCACAACGGACTGCAGCGGCGCGGCAAAATAACGCCAGATGATCGGTTCGTCCGTGATCTCCGGCAGCTTGCGCGTCGGCAGGACTTCCGAGCGCACGAGCTCAAAGCGTTCCTTCAGAAACGCCTCGCAGTCCTTGCGGGTCTGACGGCTGTCATAAAACAGATGCAGCGCGTAATATTCGCGCATATCGGGATAAATGCCGTAGCCTGCAAAGCCGCCGCCCAGGCCGTTGGAGCGCTCGCGCATGGGGATCATGGCGCGCCGGACGGTTTCGCCGCTGATGGGCCGCCCCTCTTTGGAAATCACGGCAGCCAGCGCGCAGCCGGAGGGAATGCGGACCTGCCCTTCCCGCTTCATCAGCATCGGCTCCTTTCTGAATCGGTAATAAAAAAACGCCCGTTCTTCGCCGCAGCGAAAAACGAACGTCTTTGCTCATTTGAGGGGATTATACGCCAAAAACGGCGATTTGTCAAGCGGTTTCGGAAACTTTTCGCCGGAATCACAAAATCAGAAAATTTCAAATTGGGGGTTGACAAATGCCGTTCGGCGGTGTAGAATACGAGCAGAAAGGCAAGGGCGTCTTTGGGCCGAATGGCTCAAAGGCGTTTTTTCTGCTTTCTTCCGGTTCTTTTTTGAAAGGCAACGGCGTCTTTTTCTCGCTTGCGCGGGAATCGCACCGTTGCCTTTCTCCGTTTTCCGGGCAAAAAAACAAAAAGGAGATGTATGGAATGAAGACCGTATCAGACCTGTTCGGCAGCCGCGTATTTGACGATCGCACGATGAAAGCCATGCTGCCGGCAAAGACGTATCGCTCGCTCAGAGAGACCATCGACGAGGGCAAGCCGCTGGATTCGAGCGTGGCCAACGCCGTCGCTGCCGCCATGAAGGATTGGGCGGTGGCGCAGGGCGCGACGCATTTCACCCACTGGTTCCAGCCGCTGACCGGCATCACCGCCGAAAAGCACGACAGCTTCATCTCGCCCGCGCCGGACGGCGGCGTGATCATGGAGTTCTCCGGCAAAGAGCTCATCAAGGGCGAGCCGGACGCTTCCTCCTTCCCGAGCGGCGGGCTGCGCGCCACCTTTGAAGCGCGCGGCTACACGGCCTGGGATCCGACCTCCTATGCCTTTATCAAAGGAAAAACCTTATGTATTCCCACGGCGTTCTGCGCTTACGGCGGTCAGGCGCTTGACAAGAAAACGCCGCTGCTGCGCTCGATGGAAGCGCTCAACAAGCAGGCGCTGCGGATCCTGCGGCTCTTCGGCAACACGAGCTGCAAGCGCGTGGTCACCTCCGTCGGCCCCGAGCAGGAATACTTCCTGATCACGCAGGAAATGTATGATCGCCGCCCCGACCTGCGGTTCACGGGCCGCACACTGTTCGGCGCGCCGCCGCCGAAGGGGCAGGAGATGGACGACCACTATTTCGGCGTCATCAAGCCGAAGGTGGCGGAATTCATGGAGGATCTCAACGAAGAGCTCTGGAAGCTGGGGATCCTCGCGAAGACCGAGCACAACGAGGTCGCGCCCGCGCAGCATGAGCTCGCGCCGATTTACACCACCACCAACATCGCGACCGATCACAACCAGCTGACCATGGAGATCATGCAGAAGGTCGCCGCGCGGCACGGGCTGGTCTGCCTGCTGCACGAGAAGCCCTTCGACGGCGTCAACGGCAGCGGCAAGCACAACAACTGGTCCATGGCGACGGACGCCGGGGTCAACCTGCTTTCGCCCGGCGACACGCCCTATGAGAACGCACAGTTCCTGCTCTTCCTTTGCGCGGTCATCAAAGCGGTGGATGATTATCAGGATCTGCTGCGCATCGCCGTGGCGACCGCCGGCAACGATCACCGTCTGGGCGCGAACGAAGCGCCGCCCGCCGTGGTTTCGATGTTCCTGGGCGACGAGCTGAACGCCGTGCTGGAGGCGATCGAAAGCGACACGCCGTATCAGGGCGCGGAAAAGATGCAGCTCAAGCTCGGCGTGGACGTGCTGCCGCGCTTCAACCGCGACACGACTGACCGCAACCGCACCTCGCCCTTCGCCTTCACGGGCAACAAATTCGAATTCCGCATGCTGGGCTCTGCCAACAGCATCGCCTGCACAAACATCATGCTCAACACCGCCGTGGCGGAGAGCCTGAAGATCTATGCCGACCGGCTGGAGGGCGCGGCGGACTTTGAAACCGCGCTGCATGAGATGATCCAGAAAACCATCCGGGATCACCGCCGCATCATCTTCAACGGCAACGGCTATGACGACGCGTGGATCGCGGAGGCCGAAAAGCGCGGGCTGAGCAACCTGCGCACAACGCCCGACGCCATCCCGCATCTGCTGGACGAAAAGAACCGCTCCATGCTGACCGCCCACGGCGTCTTCACCGAGGCGGAGCTGCATTCGCGGTATGAAATCACACTCGAAAACTACAACAAGACCGTGCTGATCGAAGCGAACACGATGGTCAGCATGGCAAAGACCGAAATCGCGCCCGCCGTTGCCGCCTATACGGCGCAGCTCGCGCAGGCGATCGGGAAGAAGCGCGCCGCCGCTGCGGAGCTGGCCTGCGGCTATGAGACCAAGACGCTTTGCAGGCTGTCCGCGCTGCTCGATCAGATCGACGAAGCCGCCGCCGCGCTCGAGGCGGAGATCGGCGTTGTGCGCGCCGTGGAGGCCGTGGAACCGCAGGGCTACGCGATCCGCGACGGGCTGCTGCCCGCCATGGACACGCTGCGCGCCGCCGTCGACGAAGCGGAAACGCTCACCGCAAAGGACGCATGGCCGTATCCGACCTACGGCGAGCTGCTGTTCGGCGTGCGCTGAAAGAATCCATTGAGAAGAAAGAAAAAAACAACCACAGCGGCGGTGGATTCCGCCGCCGCTGAACCATTACCGGAAAGGGGCAATCTCCGATGAACGATTCATTGCAAACTATCATCTCCCAAGCGGCGGAATCCCAGATCTTCGCCGTCTGGTTCCTGATCGGCGCCGCGCTGGTCTTCTGGATGCAGGCGGGCTTTGCCATGGTGGAGGCGGGCTTCACCCGCGCGAAAAACACCGGCAATATCATCATGAAAAATCTGATGGATTTCTGCATCGGCACGGTCGTATTCATTCTGATCGGCTTCGGGCTGCTGATGGGCGAGGATCTGATCGGCCTGATCGGCAAGCCGGGATTCGATCTCTTCACCGCCTATACGAACTTCGATTTTTCATCGTTTGTCTTTAACCTGGTGTTCTGCGCCACGACCGCGACGATCGTGTCCGGCGCGATGGCGGAGCGCACGAAGTTCCTCTCCTACTGCGTATACTCCGCGGTCATTTCCGCGGTGATCTATCCGATCGAGGCGCACTGGATCTGGGGCGGCGGCTGGCTGAGCAGCCTCGGCTTCCACGATTTTGCCGGCTCCTGCGCGATCCACATGGTCGGCGGTATCTCCGCGCTCATCGGCGCAAAGCTGCTCGGCCCGCGCATCGGCAAATTCAAGCGTGACGCCGACGGCAAGGTCACGAAGATCAACGCCTTCCCCGGGCACAACATCGCGCTCGGCGCGCTGGGCGTCTTCATCCTCTGGCTCGGCTGGTACGGCTTCAACGGCGCTGCCGCGACCACGACGGCGCAGCTCGGTTCCATCTTTCTGACCACGACGGTGTCGCCCGCCATCGCGACCGTGGTCTGCATGATCTTTACATGGGTCAAATACGGCAAGCCGGACGTTTCCATGTGCCTGAACGCCTCCCTCGCGGGGCTGGTGGCCATCACGGCGGGCTGTGATGTGACGGATGCGCTGGGCGCCTGCGTCATCGGCGCTGTTTCTGGCCTGCTGGTGGTCTTCGGCGTGTGGCTGCTCGACCATAAGCTGCACATCGACGACCCCGTCGGCGCAGTTGCCGTGCACTGCCTGAACGGCGTCTGGGGCACGCTGGCGGTCGGCCTGTTCGCGACCGACGCCGCGCCGGGCTACGCAATCGCAAACCGCGCCGGCGAACCGCTGACCGGTCTGTTTTACGGCGGCGGCGTGCGGCTGCTCGGGCTGCAGCTGCTCGGCTTTGCGAGCGTTGCCGCATGGACGGCGGTCACCATCACGCTGGTCTTCCTTTGCATCCGGAAGCTCTGCGGCCTGCGCGTAACGCGCGAGGAGGAGCTGCTCGGACTGGACGCCACGGAGCACGGTCTGCCCTCGGCCTACGCCGGCTTTTCCATGCTGCCGGAGGCGCTGGAAACCGAGGACGCGCCCGTGATCGTCAGCGGCGAGATCCCCGCCGCAGAGGCGGTGCCGGTCAAACGCGTGCCCGTCTTCGAGGCGGGTTCGCCGAAATTCACCAAGATCGAAATCATCTGCAAGGAATCCCGCTTTGAAGCGCTCAAGGCGGCGATGATGCAGATCGGCATCACCGGCATGACGGTGTCGCACGTGCTCGGCTGCGGCGTGCAGAAGGGCAAGCCCGAATTCTATCGCGGCGTGCAGATCGAGGCGACGCTCCTGCCGAAGATTCAGGTGGATATCGTGGTCAGCAAGGTGCCGGTGCGCACCGTGATCGAAACGGCCAAGCGCGTGCTTTATACCGGCCATATCGGCGACGGAAAAATCTTTGTGTATGATGTTGAAAATGTTGTAAAGGTGCGCACGGGCGAGGAAGGCTACGACGCACTGCAGGATGTTGAATAGAAAGGATGGTTGCAATGAAGATGCAGGAACAAGCTTATGTGCCGCAGGTGGATTTCACCGCGCTCACGCCGGCGCTCGCCATCGGCGGGGTCTGGCGTCAGCCGCAGACGAAACAGCCGCAGACCGTCCGGCAGATTCCGCACGGCCGCGCAGCATGAGCCTGCATGAGGAATGCGGGGTCTTCGGCGCTTATGCTTCGGCGCCCTGCGACCTGGCGTCACTGTCCTATTACGCGCTCTATGCCCTGCAGCACCGCGGGCAGGAGAGCTGCGGCCTCGTCATGCGCACGCCGGCTGGCTTTGTTTCTCACAAGGACGTCGGCCTGGTCGGCGACGTGTTTTCCGCGCAGACGCTGCAGGGATTTCCGAGCGCGACCGCGGCGGTCGGGCATACGCGATACGGCACCACCGGCGGCAGCGGCAGACGCAACTGCCAGCCGATCGAGGTGCACCACTGCGGCGGCGACCTCGCGCTGGCGCACAACGGCAACCTTGCCAACGCGGCGGCGCTGCGCGCTGCGCTTGAACGCAACGGCGCGATCTTTCACACCTCGAGCGACACCGAAACGATCGCTTATCTGATCACGCGGGAACGCCTGCACGCCCCCTCTCTTGTGGAGGCGGTCAGCCGCGTGATGCTGCAGCTGGAGGGCGCGTATTCCCTTGTGATCCTCTCCGATCACCGGCTGCTCTGCGTGCGGGACCCGCACGGCTTCCGTCCGCTCTGCTACGGCTGCACGCCGGACGGCACCTGGCTTGTCGCCTCCGAAAGCTGCGCCATTCGCGCGGCCGGGGGCAGCGTTCTGCGCGACCTGCAGCCCGGAGAAATTCTCGTCTTTGACGAAACCGGCTGCACCTCCCATCGGGAGCATTGCAGCTCGCAGGCGAAGACGACCTGTATTTTTGAGTATATTTATTTCGCCCGGCCGGATTCCGTGATCGACGGCGTTTCCGTGCACGAGGCGCGCATCCGCGCGGGGGAAGCGCTGGCAAAGGCGCATCCCGTGGACGCCGATCTGGTCATCGGCGTGCCGGATTCCGGCGTGGCCGCCGCGCTCGGCTACAGCGCCGCCTCCGGCATCCCCTACGGGATCGGGCTGATGAAAAACAACTATGTCGGCCGGACCTTCATTGCGCCGGACGGCAGGCTGGACAAGGTCCGGATCAAGCTGTCGGCCATCGAAAGCGTTGTGCGCGGCCGCCGGCTGGTGCTGATCGACGATTCCATCGTGCGCGGCACCACCAGCGGCAGGATCGTGCGGCTGCTGCGCGAGGCCGGCGCGAAAGAGATCCATCTGCGCATCTCCGCGCCGCCGTTTCTGCACCCGTGCTACTACGGCACGGATATTGATTCGGAGGAGCATCTGATCGCAAGCCGCCGCACGCCGGAAGAGATCGCCGCCATGATCGGCGTGGAGTCGCTGGGCTATCTGCCCGTTTCCGCGCTGCCGTCGCTGATCGGCGGTCACGCCTACTGCGACGCGTGCTTCAGCGGCCGCTATCCGACCGCGGTTGCGCCGAATACGCGCAAGGATCAATTTGAATAACACATTCTGTGATACGCAGGACGCCCCCATGCTCAATGCATGGGGGCGTCGTTGATTATTCAGAGATTAAAGCGCGAATTTGATCGCCTGCTCAACGATCTTCAGGCGGCCGAAGAGCGCGCGGAAGAATCCGATCACGCGGGCAAAGAAGCCGTTGCTCACCTGCACCGTTTCCTGATCGGCAATCTCATTGCCGTCTTCATCGGTGACGGGGACGCCGGAGTCCGCGTCCACGATTTTGACCGTCACGGTAACGTCCTCGCGCAGCTCGGCGAGCTTGACGCGCGCCGTCGTTTCGGCGGCCGGCTCAATCCGCAGCAGCACGCCGTCCAGATACCAGGCGATCGCCTGCCCTTCGCCCAGATCGTTCGCCTCCGCGGTCAGCATCAGCGAATAGCGGTAGGGCAGCTGCGTGGTGCCGGGATTATTCTTGATTTTCACGGTCGGCGTCTTTTCCTCGACCGGCGGCTCCTCATAAGGCTCGGAGGCCAGCACCTGCCCGCAGACCGTGCAGATTTCCTCATTCACGCGGCGGTCCAGATCCAGGACCCAGTAGCCGTGGACATGATCCGCAAGGGGGATCTCCTCGGTGTAGCTCTCGCCGCAGCCGCTGCAGACCCAGAGGCGCTCGCCCGTCTGCTTGCAGGTGGCCTCGCGGGTCACGGTCGCGGTGTAATCATGCACATGGCAATGCAGCGCCGCATTCAGCAGCGGATCGTTGCCGCTGCCGATCGTGATTTCGTTCCATTCCTCCTGCGTGCCGGCATACGTCGCGTCCTTGAGCGCCGTGCAGCCGTCAAAGGCGTCCTTGCCGATCTGCGTGACGCTCTCGGGGATCGAAACAGACGTCATACTTTCGTTGCCCGCGAACGCGCCGTCCGCGATCGCGGTGACGGGCTTGCCGTTGATCTCCGCCGGAATTTCCGCAGCGATCCGGCCGAATTCCAGGCCGGTGATTTCGATTTCATCCTGCCCCTTCTCGCGGTAGAATACGCCGTCTTTCGCGCGATCGAGCACGGCGTTCAGCGTAGTATCCTCCGCGGGGGTAAACGGGAATTTGACCTCGTTGCCGTCCGCATCCGCCCAGTACCGCAGGCCGTGGCCTTCCGGCGCAGTGTAAGCCGGCGCATCGGTTGCCGCACCGGCGGGCACCGTCTGCGTCGCGGCAGGTTCGCCGTTTGCAAGATAGGTCACCGTGTAGGCGAAGGACGCATAGCGTGCGGTGAAGACCAGATCTTCATCGCCCATCACAGTCGTTTCCGTCCAGACGCCGGCGGTCTCGGAATACCAGTCCACAAAGCGCAGGCCGATCTTTGTCGGCGCCTGCGGCGCAGGTACGGCGGCGCCGTAGGCATAGGTGTCCGCGGACACCGTGGCGCCCGCATCATCAAGGAAAGTCGCCGTATGCGTATGGATCGCCCAGCTGCCGACGGCAGTCACGGGCTTTGTGCCGACCTTGCCGTTGTCGTCATCCTCCAGCGTCCAGCCGAGGAAGGTATAGCCCTCCGGCGCTTCGATTGCGGGCAGCTCGATCGGATCGCCGGTGTGCGCGAACACATCATCCGGCAGCACCGCAGACGACGGCACCTGCCCGTCAAAGGCATACATCACGCGGTAGGTCTGCTGCTTCCAGACGCCGGTTGCCGTCACATCCTGCGTGCCGACTTTCCCGTCCGCATCGCCGCTGAGCGTCCAGCCTTCAAAGACATAGCCGGCCACATCCGCAGGCGCGGGCAGCGTAACGGTATCGCCGATATAAGCGGTCGCTGCCGCGGGCGGCTGCACGCCGTCCGGCACCTCGCCGGTATAAACATAAGTTACCTGATACGGGATCGCGGACCAGTCCGCGGTTGCATAGACGTCGGACTCACCGATCACCGCTTCGTCCAGCACGCCGTCGTCATCCGTCAGCTCCCAGTCCGTCACCTGATAGCCGGGCACCTCGGGATGCGCCGGCAGCGGAATCTCTTCGCCGGTATGCAGACCCTCCGCCGGGTCGGGATCCACCACGCCCGCGGGCGAATTGTTATAGTAATAATAAACCGTGTAGTCGTTCAGCTCGTAAACCGCGTCAAAGCGCAGCTCCTCGGTATCCTGAATGCCGTCCGGATCGGGATCCCACATCAGGAACGTGCCGCCCTTGATATCCGGATCCTCCGGCACGGCAATCTGCTCCTCATACACATTCTGCGTCGTGGCGTAGAGCACGTCGTCGACATAGAAATAGGCGTTGTAGACATTGCCGTCTGCCGGGGCGCTCAGGTCAACGTCGCCGGTCACGGTATAGGGGAACGCAACGGCATTGCCCGCGCCGTCCGTCCAGCCGTCCGGCTTGTAGCCTTCGGGCAGATCGATCACTTCGATCTGCGTGCCGCCGTCGACCGTCGCCGTATCCAGCTCGCTGCCGTCCGCAGCAAGGAAGCGGACCGTGCAGGACAGGGGCTCATACAGCGCGGTGAAGGTCAGATCGCCCTGCACCTGCGCGGGCAGCTCATTGTCCCAATCCAGGAAGCGGAAGCCGGGGCGCTTCGGCGTTTCCGACGGGGCGGACGGCGTTTCGCCCTGCGCATAATAGGCTTCGATCGTCTTTGCGCCGTTCGCGAACGCGCCGTCGCCGGCGTCAAACGTATAGGTGACCGGCTTGGACGTCCAGAGCGCATAGAGCGTCTGATCCTCATAGTCATAGGTCAGCGCGGCGAGCTCCTCGTCCGAGAGCGCCGTGCCGTCCGGCGTGCGGGCAAAGCCGGCAAAGGCAAAGCCCTCGCGCGTGGGCAGACCGTCCATATCGACCAGCCCCGTCACCTTCTCGCCGATCACGCCGGTGAGCGTGGAGGTCGGCTGATCGCCGAAGCCGCCGCCGTTTGCGTCGAGAATCAGCTTGCTGAATACGCTGATCGTGGCCGGCGTCGAGGTCACGGTCGGCATCCAGCCGTTGCCGGGCAGCACATTGCCGGTCGAGGCGGCGCCTTCGTCGCCCATGGAAAAGCTGTAAAGGCCGCTCAGACCGGCGGAAGCGTCCACGCCGAGGGCGGCGGGCACCTCCAGCACACCGGTCTGCCCCGCCGTGCGCACATAGTCATTCTCCGCCACGGCGAAGCTGTCCAGCTCGAAGATCCAGGTATCGGCGGGCAGCGCCGTGTTGACCGCATGCAGCTGCCACTCCACGGAGCCGATCACAAAGTCATTCTCCTCCAGCGCCGTCTGCGTGAGCCGGCCGTCCTGCAGCAGGCGCGCAAGCTTGGCGTTGCTCGCCTTCTTCGTCTGCGACGGGCAGACATAAACAAAATCCTCCAGCACGGTCAATGCCGGGTTGACGCTCATGGCCGTGCAGACCTGGTCGTTCTTCATGCTGTTGGTGAAGAACTGCCGGTCATACGCAAAGCCCAGGTCAAAGCTGTTGGTCGCGAAGTCCGTAGCGGCAAAGAAGCGCAGCTTCAGCGCCTCGCCCGGCTTCGCGCGCTCGGTTGCGACCCAGTTGCCTTCCGCATCCTTCCGATAGAATTGCATCGCCATGGTCAAAGCGGCGCCGTCCTGCGCAGCGGAATCCGCCGCGCCGGCCACAGACAGCACGCTGCAAAGCAGCAGCAGGCTGAGCAGCAGCGCCGGGATCCGTTTCATTGCGTTCTTCATCATGGGGCCTCCTTCATGCGGCTCCGCCCGTCGGCAGGAACCGGAGTCTTTGGTTTTATTATAAATCCAAATTTGCAGAATGTCAACGACGGCGCAAAAAAAGCCGCCTGCGGCGCGGGATGCGTCACGGACGGCAGAATCCGTTTTTTCAGGCAAGCAGCGCTTCGAGCGCTTCCGGCTGATCGACCTTGAAGACCAGCTTGGCCTCGTCGTTCTTTGCGTCGATGGTCGAATACATGTATTCGATATCGATATTCGCCTGGGCGATCTTGCCGAGCACGGCGTTCAGACCGCCGACTCTGTTGGGCACGGAGATGACCTGCACGGGGTTGACGGAAACGACGCAGCCCGCGCCGATGAGCACATCCGTCGCCTTCGCGACGTCGTCCACCAGCAGGCGGAGAATGCCGTAATCCTTGGTCTCCGCAATGTTGAGCGCCTTGAGATCCACATCCGCGTCGGCGAGAATGCTCGTGATCTCATGCAGCTGACCGTATCTGTTTTCGAGAAAAACGGAAATCTGTTTGACTGTCATTGCCGCTGCCTCCTTTAAATCTTTCTGTTGTCGATCACGCGCACGGCCTTGCCCTCGCTGCGGGTGATGCTCTTGGGCGCGACCAGGTGCACCTTGGCATAGATGCCGAGCATCGCCTTGAGCGCCGCGACCAGCTTCTTTTCCATTTCGGACACCTGACCGAGGTTGTCGGTGAATTTCTCGGGCGTCATTTCCACGTTGACGTCCAGCGTGTCGGAATTATTGACACGGTCGACGATCAGCTGATAATTCGCCTGATAGCCCTGCTCGAGCAGCACGGCTTCGATCTGGGACGGGAAGACGTTGACGCCCTTGATGATGAGCATATCGTCGCTGCGTCCGCGCGGCTTGACCATCTTGATGAAGGTGCGCCCGCAGGAGCAGGTCTTGCGCGTGAGCACGCAGATATCCTTCGTGCGGTAACGGATAACCGGGAACGCCTCTTTGTCAAGGCAGGTGAACACCAGCTCGCCCTCAGCGCCCTCGGGCAGGATCTCGCCGGTATCGGGATCAATGATTTCCGCATAGAAATGGTCCTCATTGATATGCATGCCGGTCTGCTCCTCGCATTCAAACGACACGCCGGGGCCGCTGATTTCGGTCAGACCGTAAATATCATACGCCTTGATGCCCAGGGACTGCTCGATGTCGCGGCGCATTTCCTCGCTCCACGCCTCGGCGCCGAAGATGCCGGCCTTGAGCTTGATCTGATCGCGCAGGCCGCGCTCCTTGATGCTCTCCGCCAGATACGCCGCGTAAGAGGGCGTGCAGCAGATGATCGTGGCGCCAAGATCCGTCATGAACTGCAGCTGCCGGTCGGTGTTGCCGGAGCTCATGGGCAGCGTCAGGCAGCCCAGCTTGTGGGAGCCGCCGTTGAGGCCCGGGCCGCCGGTGAACAGACCGTAGCCGTAGGACACCTGCACCACATCCTCCTTCGTGCCGCCGGTCGCCGCAATCGCGCGCGCGCAGCATTCTTCCCAGATGTCGATGTCGTGCTGCGTATAATAAGCGATCACGCGCTTGCCGGTCGTGCCGGAGGTGGACTGGATGCGCACGCAATCCGCCAGCGGCTTTGCCAGCATGGCGTAGGGATAGTGCTCGCGCAGGTCATCCTTGCTCGTGAAGGGCAGCTTGCCGATATCATCCAGGCTCTGAATGTCATCGAGCGTGAGGCCCGCGGCCTCCATCTTTCTGCGGTAATCGGGGCAATCATTCCACACATGTGCCATCTGCTTGCGGAATTTTTCATTCTGCAGCGCCTTGATCTGCGCGGCCGGCATGGTTTCGATCGCCGGTTGGAAGTAGTTGCTCATGGTCTGTCATCTCCTTTTTTCTCTTTCTGAATGGTTACTCATTTCTGCCCAGGGCAAAGGCTTTTTTATTCAGCTCGATGAATTTCGGGGGCACGCACTGCTCGAGCGCGGTTTCCCACTGCGCCTGGCTGAAATCGAAATGGCGGGAAAGCCGCCCCATCAGCGCAATATTCACGGCCTTCGCGGAGCCGGCTTCCTGCGCCACGGCCAGCGCGTCAAAGGCGTCCACCTGCGCACCGGAGGCTTCCATCTTGGCCAGCAGATCCGTCGGATACTCTGCGGCGCCCGTGATCACGGGCATGGGATCGATCTGCTGCGTATTGACGACGATGTGCCCGTTCGGGCGCAGATACTCCACATAGCGCGCCGCTTCGAGCAATTCGAACGAAACGATATAATCCGCCTCGCCTTTGTCAATCACGGGGGAATACACTTTGTCGCCGTAGCGCACATAGGTCACGACGCTGCCGCCGCGCTGGCTCATGCCGTGCACTTCGGACACTTTGACGTCATAGCCTGCCGTGAGCAGGATGCGGCCGAGGAGCTTGCTGGCCAGCAGCGAGCCCTGCCCGCCGACGCCGACGATCATGATATTCTTTGTCATTTCGTTTCCCCTCCCTCAAACGCGCCGAAGGCGCAAAGCTGACTGCACACGCCGCAGCCCGTGCAGAGCGTGGCGTCCACATGGGCCTTGCCGTCGCGGAAGCTGATGGACGGGCAGCCGAGCTTCATGCAGGCGCGGCAGCCGCGGCATTTTTCCGGATCGACGGCGAGCGGCGGATTCGTCTTGACATATTTCAGCAGCACGCAGGGGCGGCGGCTGATGATGACGGAGGGTTCGTCCGCGGCCAGTTCTTCTTTCAGCACGCGGTCGGTCGCCTTGAGATCATAGGGATCCACCACGCGCACGCGGCGGAAGCCCATCGCGCGGCAAAGGGATTCCAGATCGATCTTGCCGGCGGGGTCGCCCTTGATGTTGTAGCCCGTGGTCGGGTTCTGCTGATGACCGGTCATGCCGGTGATGGAGTTATCCAGAATGATCACGGTGGAATTGCTCTGGTTGTAAGCGATATTCGCAAGGCCCGTCATGCCGCTGTGCATGAAGGTGGAATCGCCGATGACGGCCACGGTTTTGCCCGCGACCTCGTCGCCGAGCGCCTTGTTGAAGCCGTGCAGCGCCGAGATGGAGGCGCCCATACAAAGCGTCATATGCATCGCAGACAGCGGCACCACCGCGCCGAGCGTGTAGCAGCCGATATCGCCGAGCACCGTGCATTTATTCTTGTTGAGCGTGTAGAACACACCTCTGTGCGGGCAGCCGGAGCACATCGCGGGCGGGCGCATGGGCAGCGCCGCATCCAGCGCGCAGGCGTCCTTCGCGGGCAGGCCGAGCTTTTCCGCGATCAGATTCTGCGAGAATTCGCCGACGATCGGCAGCACATCCTTGCCCGTGACCTCGATGCCCAGGGCGCGGCAGTGGTTTTCGATGATCGGATCCATTTCCTCGATCACGACCACCTTTTTGACAGAGGCGGCAAAGTCCCGGATCAGCTGCACGGGCAGCGGGTTGACCATGCCGAGCTTGAGCACGGACGCCGTGTCGCCGAAGACTTCCTTCGCATAGAGATAGCTTGTGCCGGCCGTGATGATGCCAAGGTCGCTGCCGCCGCGCTCCACGCGGTTGAAAGCGTCGGTTTCGGCCAGCGCCGTGAGCTTCGCCGTACGTGCCTCCACAAGGGGGTGCCGTTTCTTGGCGTTCGCCGGCATCATGACGTATTTGCCGATGTCGCAGGCATACGGCTTGCTGTATTCAACGCGTTCGCCGGTTTCCACCACGCTCTGGCAGTGGGAAACGCGGGTGCACATTTTCACGATCACGGGGGTATCGTATTCCTCGGAGAGCGCATAGGCCCGCTTGACGAAATCGAGCGTCTCGGCGGAATCCGAGGGCTCGAGCATCGGCACCTTGGAGGCGATCGCGTGGTGACGGGAATCCTGCTCATTCTGCGAGGAATGCATGCCCGGATCGTCCGCCACGCAGATCACCATGCCGGCGTTGACGCCGGTGTAGGACGCGGTATAGAGCGGATCGGCGGCGACGTTCAGGCCGACGTGCTTCATGCCGCAGAAGCTGCGTTTGCCCGCCATGGACGCGCCGAACGCGACCTCCATGGCCACCTTTTCGTTCGGCGCCCATTCGCAGTAGATTTCATCATATTTTGCCGCTTCCTCGGTCACCTCGGTGCTCGGGGTGCCGGGATAGCTCGACGCCACGGCGCAGCCCGCTTCATAAAGTCCGCGCGCAAACGCCTGGTTTCCTAACATGAGTTGCTTCATTCAACATCAAACTCCCAACTTGATAGACTCCTGCTGTTGGTTTTCAGCATTATACCATACCGACCGCGGGTTTTCAATATTTTTCGGCCGTTTTGAATACTTTAGATAATATTTAACAAAAACTGAATATTTATGCAATCATGATTCGTTTTCCCGCGCGACGAGGTTCTCCACGCAGTAGCGCTTGCGCAGCACGGGCTTTTCGATCTTGCCGGTCGGGTTGCGCGGGATCTCGGCAAAGATGATCTTGCGCGGCCGCTTGTAGCGCGCGATCTTCAGGCAGAATTCGTTGACCTCGTCCTCGGTGAGCGTATAGCCTTCCTTGACCTCGATGATCGCCGCGGAGATCTCGCCCTGCCGGCGGTCCGGCATGCCGATGACGGCCACGTCCTTGATCGCGTCCATCTGACGCAGGAAATCCTCGATCTGCACGGGATAGATATTCTCGCCGCCGCTGATGATGACGTCCTTTTTGCGGTCCACCAGGAAGATGAAGCCGTCCGGATCCTCGCGCGCCATATCGCCGGTGAAGAGCCAGCCGTCCTTCAGGCATTCCGCGGTCGCCTCGGGATTGCGGTAGTAGCAGGTCATGACGCCGGGGCCCTTGACGCACAGCTCGCCGATCTCGCCGCGCGGCACGGTGTTGCCCGCAGGATCCACGATCTTGGTCTCCCAGCCGTAGCCGGCCTTGCCGATCGCGCCGACCTTGTCGATATTCTCCACGCCCAGATGCACGCAGCCGGGGCCGATGGATTCGCTCAGGCCGTAATTCGTGTCATACTGATGGTTGGGGAAGACGGACTTCCAGCGCTTGATCAGGCTCGGCGGCACGGGCTGCGCGCCGATATGCATCAGCCGCCACGCGGAAAGGTCATACTGCGACAGATCGATCTTGCCGCTGTCGATATCGTCCAGAATATCCTGCGCCCAGGGCACGAGCAGCCAGACGATTGAGCATTTTTCGTTGGCCGCCGCTTCAATGACGTATTTCGGCTTCGTGCCCTTGAGCAGCACGGCCTTGCTGCCGGAGATCAGGCTGCCGAACCAGTGCATTTTCGCGCCGGTGTGATACAGCGGCGGGATGCAGAGGAACACGTCGTCATGCGTCTGCCCGTGGTGCGCCTGCTCCACCTTTGCGGAGTGGGAAAGGCTGCGGTGCTTGTGCAGGATCGCCTTCGGGAAGCCGGTCGTGCCGGAGGAGAAATAGATCGCGCCGTCATCGTCGTCCGTGAGCGGGATCTCGGGATTCTGGCTCGAGGCGTTCGCCGTGAGCTCCGTATAGCTTTCCGCAAAGCTCGGCGTGAGCCCCTCGCCCGCATAGATCAGCAGGCATTTTTTGCTCAGCTGATCCGCGATCGGCTCCAGACGGCCGATAAAGGAGGCGCCGAACACCATGATATCCACCTGGGCAAGATCCGCGCAATAGGCGATCTCGTCCGTGTCATAACGGAAATTGAACGGCACGGCAATCGCGCCGGATTTCAGAACGCCGAAATAGATCGGCAGCCATTCCAGACAGTTCATCATCAGGATGGCAACCTTGTCGCCTTTGCCGATGCCGCGGCTGAGCAGGAGGTTGGCAAAGCGGTTCGCCTTCTCGTTGAAGACGCTCCAGGTGATCTCGCGGCGGAAGGCGGCGGCGTGCATCGGCTCGGTCAGGGAAAACTCCTTCCAGGTCACGCGGCGCACTTCCTGAATCTCGGGATTCAGCTCCACGAGTGCAACCTCATCGCCGTACTGCGCGGCGTTGCGTTCGAGTAATTCGGTAATCGGCATGTGAATGCTCCTTCTTTCTTGATGCGATTTAGCGATTTAAAGCTTTTATGCTTTGACGCTTTTATGTGCTACAGTGCTATTTTAACACAACCGGCAGGAAAAGTCAACAAAAACTCTGCGGGAATCCTCCTCCCCCGCCCGTACTTTCTGCCTGCGTGAAAAACGCATCCGCCGGGAAACCCTGACGGATGCGTCTGAAGGTGGATGCTCAGATGCTTTCGCGGTATTTCTTCCGCGCGTAGCGGAAGATAACGTAGGCCAGGCAAAGCAGCAGGAACACGCCGATGCAGATCGCGTATTTCCGCGCCTCGGGCGTGAGCTTTTTGCCGTCCGTCTGCTCGGCGCTGCCGCTGTTGACCTCGCCGAAGAAGAAATCGTGGGTGCCGGAGCCGGCGGTGGGAATGAAGTTCTTCACATCATCCCAGAGCGTGCTCATGAGCTGCAGCGTCTCGGGCGAAAGGTTGGTGAACAGCTGCGTCTTGAACGCGCCCTCCTCCGGGTACAGCAGCTCATTCTGATAATAGGTATAGTCCGGATTGGTGTAAACCTCGCTGTGCGGGCTGCCGTAGCAGATGTATTCCGCGTTCGCCAGCGCCACGTCGGGCTCGTTGAGGAAATCCAGATACAGCTCCGCGGCGCGCTTGTTTTTGGCGCCCTTCAGGATGCACACGGCGTCCACGAAATAATTCACGCCCTCCTTCGGATAAACGAAGGCCAGCGCCTCGTTGTTGTCGTGCATCGTGAGGTAATCGCCGACATAATACGGCGCATACGCGGCCTCGCCGCCCTCCATCTTGTTGAAGACCTCGTCGTTGACATAGACCGGGGAGACGTTTTTCTGATCCATCAGCAGCTCGGCGGCCACCTTCCACGCGACCGGGGATTCCATGTTGTAATCCATGCCGAGAATGCTCTGCGCGATCGCGAAGGCGTCGCGGGGATTGTTGAACATCAGAATGCGGTTCGCATAGTCGGTATCCCAGAGCGCGGTCCAGCTGTCCGGCGCCTCGTCCACCATGTCGGTGTTGTAGATCAGGCCGACATAACTGACCGTATAGGGAATGGAATACTCATTGTCGGGATCATAGGGCAGGTTGCGGTATTTTTCGGGGATATACTTGTAATTCGGGATGTTGTCGAAGTTGATCTTTTCGAGCATATCCTCGGCGATCATGCGCTCGATCATATAATCGGACGGGATGACCACGTCATAGGAAACGCCGCCGCCCTTGAGCTTGGAATACATGACCTCGTTGTTGTCGTACGTATCGTAAACGACCTCAATGCCGTATTTTTCCGTGAAGGCCTTGTTGACGTCCAGCGTGTCGTCCACGCCGTCGGAGATATACTCGCCCCAGTTGTAGACGTAGAGCTTTGTGCCGCGCAGGGCGTCGATCTCGCTCTGCGACGGCGCGGCCATCGCCGTCACGCAGGGCAGGCAGGCCAGCAGCAAGGCAAGCAGCAGGCTGCAGATTCTTTTCATACCGGAACCTCCTCTCACTTTTCTTTGCGTCTGGCGCGCTCATCGCTCTTGCGCTGCATGAAGTTATAGAGCAGCAGCAGCACAAGGATGCTCACGAAGATCAGCGCGGACAGGGCATACATATCGGGCTTGACGCGCTTTTTCGTCATGGCAAAAATGGCGATCGGCAGCGTCTGGAAGCCGGGGCCGCTGGTGAAATAGCTGATGATGAAATCATCCAGCGACAGCGTGAAGGCCATGATCAGACCGGTCAGGATGCCCGGCATGATCGACGGCAGCACCACCTTGAAGAAGGCGGAAACCGGCCGGCAGCCGAGATCCTGCGCCGCCTCGGCCAGATTGGGATCCGTCTGCCGGAGCTTGGGCAGCACGGTGAGGATCACATAGGGCAGGTTGAAGGTGACGTGGGCGATCAGGAGCGTGCCGAAGCCGAGCACGGCGTCCATATGGATCAGCCGCCCGACGAACACAAAGAGCAGCATCATGGAGATACCGGTCACGATCTCCGGATTCATCATCGGGATATTCGTCGTCGCGAGCAGGCCGGTCTTGGCCGGGCCCTTCTTCATCTTGTCAATACCGACGGCCGCGGCCGTGCCCAGGACCGTGGCCAGCACGGAGGAGCTGACGGCCAGCACAAGCGTGTTGCGGAAGGCCTGCAGCGTCGCGCTGTCATGCAGCAGGCGGCGATACCACTGCAGGGAAACACCTGCGAAGACGCTGGTGCTGTTGGATGCGTTGAAGGAGAAAATCAGCAGCACCAGGATCGGCGCATACAGGAAAAAGAACACGAGGAAGAGATAAATACGGGATCCGATTTTCATATGGCCATCCCCTCCTCATCTCCGGTGAAGCGGTTCATGACCGCCATGCTGATCAGGATCAGCACCATCAGCACGAGCGAAAGCGCCGCGCCGAGATTGTAGTTGTAGGACTGCTGGAACTGCCGCTCGATCACGTCGCCGATCAGGTCGAAGGCGCCGCCGCCGAGCTTCTGGGAAATATAGAAGGTGCTCACCGAAGGCACGAACACCATCGTGATGCCGGAAACGACGCCGGGCATGCTCATCGGAATGATGCAGCGGCGGATCACGGTCAGGCGGCTGCCGCCGAGATCCTGCGCCGCCTCCACCATGGAGCGGTCGAGCTTGGCCATCACCGAATAGATCGGCATGATCATATAGGGCAGGAAGTTATAGACCATGCCCAGGATCACGGCGAAAGAGGTGTTGATCATATGCACGCGCGGCAGGCCGAGACTGGCCAAAAAGCCGTTGATGATGCCGTTTTCATCCTCAAGGATCGCCATCCAGGAATAGGTGCGGATCAGGAAGCTCATCCACATGGGCAGCATCACCAGCAGCACCATCGTGCGCTGAATGTTTTCCGTTTTCTGCGAAATCAGATAGGCCGTCGGATACGCGATCACCAGACAGATCAGCGTCGCGACGATGCCGAACCAGATCGAACGCAGGAAGGTCGGCAGATATTTGCTCAGCGCGGACACATTCTCCGTCGTAAACGCCCCCGAAGCGTCGGTGAAGGAATAGTAAACGACGAAGATCAGCGGCGCAATGATGAACAGCGCCGCCCAGACAGCGTAGGGCGACGCGATCACGTTGAACCGGGAGGTCGAATGCCTTTTCATGCCTCTTCCTCCTCGTCCGGATCGGGATCGGACAGCTCGTCGAATTCATCGGAGAAGGAGCTGTAATCGCCGAACATGCCGGAGTATTCGGATTTCTTCATGATGTGAATGGCGTCCGGTTCGATATAAAGGCCGATATTGCTGCCCTCGGCGTGGAAATCCGTCGTCTGGATCATCCACTTGAAGCCGCCGATATCGACGATGATCTCATAGTGCACGCCCTTGAAGGTCACGGAGGTCACCGTGCCCTTGAGCTGCCCCTGCCCGACCGGCACAACGTCCACATCCTCGGGACGCACGACCACGTCGACCGCCTCGTTTTTCGCGAAGCCCTTGTCCAGGCACTCGAAGCGCGCGCCGGAGAACCGGACCAGGCAGTCGTCGAGCATGTTGCCGTCGAGAATATTGCTCTCGCCGATGAAATCCGCCACAAACGCGTTTTTCGGCTCGTTGTAAATATCCATCGGGCTGCCGATCTGCTGGATCACGCCGCCGTCCATGACCACGACGGTGTCGCTCATGGAGAGCGCTTCCTCCTGATCGTGGGTCACATAGATGAAGGTGATGCCCAGGCGCTGCTGAATATTCTTCAGCTCCACCTGCATATCCTTGCGCAGCTTGAGATCGAGCGCGCCGAGCGGCTCGTCGAGCAGCAGCACACGGGGCTTGACCGCGAGCGCGCGGGCGATGGCCACACGCTGCTGCTGGCCGCCGGAAAGGGAATTGATGTTGCGCTTGTTGAAGCCCTTGAGGTTGACGAGCGCAAGCATCTCCTCCACGGTTTCTTTGATCTGTTTTTCGGGGATGCGGCGAATGCGCAGACCGAACGCGACGTTCTCGTAGACGTTCAGGTGGGGAAAAAGCGCATAACGCTGGAAAATCGTGTTGACCTGACGCTTGTGCGGCGGCAGATGCTTCACGCTTTTGCCATCAAAAATAACCTCGCCTTCGTCGGGATCGATAAAGCCGGCGATGATCCGCAGGGTGGTGGTCTTGCCGCACCCAGAGGGACCGAGCAGCGTTATGAATTCCTTGTCACGAATGTTGAGGTTCAGATCGTTCAGCACCTGATTATCCCCGAAGGTCACGGAGATGTTTTTCAACTCAATGATCGCAGTTTCGTTCACTTATGCAGCCCCTCTCTGCCCTCTCGGTAGGCCGGCCGGCCCCCGATCTTCGGCAATTGATAGATAGAATGATGCCCCGCCGCAGCCGCCCCACGCGGCGCCGACGGGAACACTGAGAAACACACAGACTCATAGCCTGTTACAAAATTAACTATAGTGCAAAAGGCAGCAAATGTCAACAATTATTTTTGTAATCTCTTGAAAAAACAAGTGATATGCAGATTTATTCTTTGCTTTTCTCTCGTTTTCTCCCGCATGCTCTTGTTTTCTCCTGTTTTCTCTATTTTTCCGGTGTATCAAAAAATCAGCGGCGCCGCATGGAATCCGCACGCAGCGCCGCCGTTGATTTCTTAAAGGTTCAATTCGCTCAGCCGTTCTCCGCGCTGTGATGACGCAGCTCGAGCTCGCGCTTTGTCTGCGCCCACTGCGCACCGGCCAGCGGATAGAATTTCATGCTGATCGCGCAGATCACCAGCAGCAACGCCGGTACGGCCATCCAGGCGACCAGCACGCCCTGCTTCGCCCAGTCGCTCTGCAGTCCGGCGGCCAGGGTCGTGTCGTAGCCGAAGGCCTTCGCGATCATCAGGAACGCGGCGTTCGCAAAGCTGATCGCCGGTTTCGTGATCAGGCTGTTCACGCCCGCATACATGCCCTCGCGGCGGATGCCGGTCACGCTTTCGTCATAGTCGATCACGTCGCCGTTCATCAGCGGGATCAGGAACATGCCGCCCGCGAAGCCCATGCCCGCCGTGAAGAAGCCGGCGAGGGCGACCGCGTGATATTTGCCGAACACGGCCATGACCGACGCGCCGACGGCAAAGATGATGCACATGAGCAGCGTGCAGGTCTTCACGCCCCAGGTCTTCACCTTGGTCGCCCATAGCACAACGCCGAAGACCGCGCCGAGGCCCAGCGCGCCGTAGGCAAACTGCATGGGAAGGTCGAATTCATCGAAATAATAGATCACGCCCTGCATCAGGATCGTCTGGATGAAGATCACCGTGAAGGACAGCACCTCAAACACGATGAAGGAGCGGTTCTTGAAGCAGGCGGCCACGGATTTGAGGATACCGAGCTCCTCCTCGCTCTCATTCTGCACGACCTCTTTATAAAAGAAAGTGGAGAAGAAGATCACGAGGAAGGACCCCAGACCGATTGCCGCCATGATCAGCTGGAAGCGCGTCGGATCGTCGCCGGGCTCCGGCTTGATCAGCGGGAAGAGCACCAGCGGCACGCCGAGCGCAATGAGGGTGAAGAAGATCTTCAGCAGGAAGATGTTGCCGCGCGCCTTGTTGGAAACCGCCATGGTGTAAGGCATCACATAGAGCGAGGTGGCGATCGCCGTATAGAGCGTATCAAACAGGAAGAGCGTCGAAAGCATCTGGATGAACAGCGCGGTCTGCGAGGTGCCGATCGGCCAGCGCACCCAGGTGAGCACAAAGAACAGCGCATAGAAGAACGAGCCGTAGCGGATATAGGGGATCCGGCGGCCGAGCTTCGATTTCGTGCGGTCGGAAATGTAGCCGAACAGCGGATCATTCACCGCGTTCCAGATTGCAAAAATGATCCAGACCGTGCTGGCAAGCCCCTCCTGCATGCCGAGGAACTTGGTGAAGAAATAGGTCATGCCGCCGCCGGTGAGCAGACTGTTGAGCGTGGTGCACAGGCAGTCGGCCGAGCAAAGCCAGAGCTTCGAGGAGAGCGGCACGCGCTCCTCCGTCGCGGTCACAGCAGTGTTCGTTTCCATACCAATCATCCTTTCGTCAGAGCGTTTCGTCGCCCTTGATCTGCGCCCAGTAATTGCGGGCGGCCTGTTCGTTTTTGTTGTCGCCGAAGCGGTAGTAGCGGGTATCGCGCAGCGCGTCGGGCAGATACTGCTGCCGCACCCAATGATGCGGAAAGTCGTGGGCGTACTGATAAAACTGCCCCTTGTTCGGATTGTCCTCGCCGTCGTAATGCTTATTCTGCAGCTGCCGCGGGATCGCGCCGGTGTTGCCCTTCTGCACGTCGGCCATCGCGGCGTTGATCGCGTTGTAGGCGCTGTTGGATTTCGGGCTCGTGGCCACGAGAATCACCGCATCCGCGAGCGGAATGCGCGCCTCCGGCAGACCGAGCATCAGCGCGGCGTCCACGGCCGCTTTGACGATCGGAATGATCTGCGGATAGGCCAGCCCCACATCCTCGCAGGCGCAGACCATCAGCCGACGGCAGGCCGAGGGCAGATCGCCCGCCTCGAGCAGCCGCGCGAGATAATGCACCGCCGCATCCGGATCGGAGCCGCGCATGGATTTCTGATAGGCGGAAACAATGTCGTAATGCTCGTCGCCGTCCTTATCGTACCGCATGGCACTGCGCTGCGTGAGCGACGCCGCCTGCGCGCGCGTAATACGACGCTTGCCGTCCGGCCCGTCTTCCGCAGACACGGCGCACAGCTCCACGCTGTTGAGCGCCTTGCGCACGTCCCCGGCGCTGCCCACGGCGATCGCGTGCGCGACGCCCTCCTCAAGCTCGTAGGTCTCGCCGCGTTCCTGCGCCATGAAATCGAAACCGCGGCGCACGGCCTTTTCGGTCTCCTCCGGCTCCACACGCTTGAATTCAAACACCGTGGAGCGGCTGAGAATCGCGCTGTAAACATAGAAATACGGGTTCTCCGTGGTGGAGGCGATCAGCGTGATCGCGCCGTTTTCGATGTATTCGAGCAGCGTCTGCTGCTGCTTTTTGTTGAAATACTGAATTTCGTCCAGATACAGCAGGATGCCGTTCATGCCCGTAAACGTATCCAGCTGGGCGACGGCCTCCTTGATATCCGCCGTGCCGGCCGTGGTGCCGTTGAGCTTGACCAGATGGCGGTTGGTGGTTCTTGCAATGATGCGCGCGAGCGTCGTTTTGCCAACGCCCGGCGGGCCGTAAAAGACCATATTCGGCACCTCGCCCGCCTCCAGGATGCGGCGCAGAGGCTTGCCGGGGCCGAGCAGATGCTGCTGCCCGACCATCTCATCAATCGTTGTGGGGCGGAGCCGGTCCGCCAGCGGCGCGGCCATCAGGCGTCCTCCCCTTCCGGTGCGCACGGCGGCGCATAGAAATCCGTGTCCGTCACAAAGCCGTCCTGGTCGATCTCAAACACCTTGAGCGCGTAGGGCAGGAAATCCGCGTAAAAGCCGAACTGCGGCGCGTCGCTAAGCACGGACGCGGCGACCTCCCTGCCGGCCGTTTCCGCCAGGAAGAGCCTGCAGCCGGCGCCGTCAGACACGGCGTCCAGCAGTTCAACACCGTCGCCGTTCATTCGAAATCCCTCCGGCAGCGGCAGCCCCTGCAGCGGCTGCGCGGGCGCGTCTTCCCGCAGCGTCGGCAGATCGAGCGGCTGCGTGCACTGCGCGCGGAACCACGCGCCGGCGGCCATCGCCGTTTCACTTGCCTCATTCAGCGGCTGCACGGCCGCCCCTTCACAGGCAGCCAGCACGCGCGCGCCGTCCGCACTCTCCCACCAGAAAAGCGGGGCGGGCGCGGCAAACGCCGCCGTCCCGGGCAGGATGCAGAACCGCAGGCCGCTCATGACCAGCAGCTGCGGCAGCAGCGCAGGCCGGCAGCCCGGCAGCAGCACCGCCGCTTCGCAGCCCTGCCCCAGGGTCGTTTCAAAACAGGTCTGCTCCGCCCGCATCTGCGCGGCAAACGCGGCGAACGCCGCCCCCGTTTCCGCCGGCGGGGAAACCGCGAGGGCCGGCGACAGCCGCCCCGCAAGGCACGCCGCGCGCATCTGCGCAAAGAGCGCCGGTTCCTCCGCTTCGAGCAGCCGGAAGGCCGCCGCATCCGCGGCACAGGTCACGGTCAGCTGCGGCGTCTGCGCCACACGCGCAAGCAGCGCGCGCACACAGGCGGTCAGCGCCGTTTTTTCCGCAGGCAAAATCGCATAGACAATCGCATTCATCGATCTGTCACCCTCAAATAAAGAAATCATAATACCTGCCCAGCCAGTAGGCGAAGGTATAGACATAGCAGCTTTCCACCACATGCACCCCGCCGGAATCCTCGTCGATCCACCGGAAGGGATCGCGGTCGTATTTGGAAATGAAGCGTTCATCCGGCGGCAGCAGGACGGAGATCTCCCGCATGCCGCGCCGCAGTGTGCGCACCGGCACATCCCGCCGTGCGCGCACACGCACGCCCGCCGCCAGACGGCTCACGTTCGTGCGGTAAAACCAGTGCGCCATCCGGTCGAAATCGGCTGACGCCCCCGGGCAGGCCAGCAGATAGGGCAGGTCGTAGCCGGGATTGTGCTCCGGCGCGATCGAACTGCGCCAGGATTCCATGCCCTTGCGGTAAAGCGCGAGCAGCGCGGGATCCGTTTCCAGCATGCAGAGCTGCCACAGAGAGGCCACGGCGAGCATGTGATCGCCGTACATGATCTCCTCGCGGAAATCGTAATCCTCGGCCAGACTCATCTGATACAGCCGGTCAAAATGCTTCTGCGGCAAATCCGCATAGCCCTCGGCGATCAGGCGGTCATGGCTTTCGCGCCAGCGGCCCTGCTCGCCGGTGATATGCATCACGATCCGGTGATACATCAGCAGCTGCGCGGAATTGATGCAGGCGTCCACCCAGCCGAATTCCGTTTCAAAATAGTCCGGGCTCCATTTCGCCCAGGTGGTCGGCGCGCCGTGAAAATCATGGAGCGTGCGTCCGTGGGTCAGCACATGGTCCAGCAGACCGGTCGCCGCCCGCCGGATCAGCGCGCCCAGGTCGGGGTCGACCGGATTGAGAAAATCATGCGCGTACCGCAGCATCATGAACTGCAGCGTCACCTCGTCGCTGCTGGTATCGGCTTTATAAAGAATATCGTCGTCCGTATAGCCGCAGTCGCGGTAGAGCGCGGCCAGCCGGTCGGGAATCGGCGCGTCGCAGGGGATCTGCGCCCCCACGCAGCCGCGCTCCCGCGCTTCGGCCGTATCCAGGCAGACGGCGGTTTTGCCCTGCCGGCGGAAAAACAGACCGTCGTCGGGCAGCGGCTCGTCGCTGCAGAGATAGGTCCGCGCCAGAAAGCCGTCGCCCCGCCCGTGGATGAAGAACAGCAGCAGACAGGCTTCCACGGCGCGCGTGGCCACGCGCTGCGCTTCCAGCGTTTCCGGCGCATATGCGCCCTTCTCCCGCCGCAGCACCGCATAACGGAACAGCTCGCCCGCGGCAAACATCGCGGTGAAGCCGCCGTCATTGTCGGAATGTCCGTAAGGCACATGCGAGGCCAGCGCGCGCGGCACGGCCAGCTGCTTCTGGCTGATCATGCCGCGGCGGTCCACGATCGCCAGCGTTTCCCGCAGCAGACGCTCCGCCTTCTCCTGCGCCGTGAGCACCGGCACGGTCAGCTTCGCCGCCCCTGTTTGCGTGCGGGCGAATACGCCGTCGCCCTCCGGCAGCGCCAGCAGCGCCTGCACCCGCCCGTCCGGCAGGTCGCGCGGCGCGCTGAAATAAAAACACCGCGCAGCGTGATCGCCCTGCGGATCATACCGCAGCACGCCGCCGTCGCCGCCGATCCACCACACGCCGTCCGTTTCCAGGCAGCAGGTCACGGCCTCCGGCGCAAACGGCAGCGGCACCGGCAGCACCGCGGGCAGATCGGCCGACGGCTGCACCTCGGCAAGCGCCGCGGGAATGCGCGGATCGCCCGCCGCGTAGACCGTGCAGTCCTTGCAGCGATGCGGGATCAGTTGATAAGGCATGCAGATGCACCCTCTTTCCTTTCAGCTCTGCTTCTATCATAACAAAGGACCGGCGGAAATGCAACAAAAATCTATCGCTCCCGGGGATTTACTTTTTTATTCAAATATGCTACAATGCAGACGTCGGATATATTTATCGAACGAAAAAGGAGGCGTCCTATGAAACTGGGGATGATCTGCGGCTGGAGCGCAGAGGATTTTGAGTATGTCAAACGAAAGGGTCTGGAGTGCGTCGAATTCTGCGTCAATCACAATTATGACGCGGACGCGTTCCTTGCCGAAGCGCCGCAGATCCGCGCGCGCAGCGAGGCGACCGGCATTGCCGTCGGCTCCATCGGGCGCTGGGGCATGGACCGTCTGGACGAGAACGGCGAGATCCTGCCGGCGGCGCTGCATGCCGATCAGGCGCTGATTGACGCGGCGTCGATCATCGGCTGCCCGGTCTTTAATTTCGGCGTCAACGCGGCGGAAAAGCTGAGCTTTGAGGAGAACTGCGCCGCTGCCATCCGCTATGCGCAAGCGCTGCTGGATTATGCCGAAGGCAAGGGCGTGAAGCTCGCGACCTACAACTGCGACTGGTCCAATTTCGTTTATAATGACGCGGCCTGGTCGGTCGTGCACAAGGCGCTGCCCGCGCTGGGCATCAAATACGACGCCTCGCACTGCATCGGCCGCAAGGGCGATTATCTGAAGGAACTGCGCGACTGGGGCGACCGGGTCTATCATGTGCACGTCAAGGGCGTGCTGGTCATCGACGGCGAACCCTATGACGACGCGCCGGCCGGGCTGGACAGCATCAACTGGGGCGGCCTGCTGGATGTGCTCTACACCAAGGATTATGACGGCATGCTTTCGATCGAGCCGCATTCCCACTTCTGGGGCGGCGTGCGCGGTCAGTGGGGCGTGGATTTCACCATCGGCTTTATCCGCCCGTTCTTGATGCCGGCAGATTATGACGAATCCAAGCCCATCTTTATGCCCTGATCCGTGCATTCCCGCATTTTATCGCATCCGTTCTGCAGCTGCGCTTGACAGCGGCCGGCCGGGCGACTACAATCAGATCGGCAATGGCGCGTTGCAAACGGCAGCTTGCAGCGCGCTATATTAGGTATTAGGGGTTAGGGGTTAGGTATTAGGCGGAATTTTAAATGAATCAACAGGATAAATTGAAACTGTTACAAATACGGGGTTGCATTTTGCGGGAAATCAAGTTAAAATCTAGAAGATAGAAAATAATTCTACAGAAAGGAGGACGCGGCATGAAAAAAAAGCAGCAGCCCGCAGCGGTGAAGGATCACGCCTTCTCGGCCGAGCTGTGCGACTGCCTCAAAGCGGGCGGGCTGGATACCGAAAGTCTGCTCTATTGCGCGGAAGGCGATATGGACAACGACGCAGCCTACTGCGCCGCCTGGCTGAGCTTCGACAGCCGCGGCCTCTACATTGCATTCGGGCAGGCGGACGTCGGCAAGGCCGGAAACCGCCGGCGGCTGACAACGAAATACTCCCTGCGCTCGCTGGAAGCCTATCCGGCGCAGGAAATCACTTCGCTGAAGGTCGAGCTGTATGTATCCACCGGCCGGCTGGTCGCGGAAACGCCGGAGGGTCAGAAGAGCCTGCTGCGCTTCTCGATGAGCAAGCGCGCGGAAATGGACGCCTTCGCAAAAGTCTACAACACCTATCGCGAAAGCGGCGAGGTGGAGCTGCCGCCCGAGCCGGAGCGCAAAAAAGGCGTCTGCCGTCAGTGCGGCGCGCCCTGCCCGCCGCAGAAGGATCTCTGCCGCAAGCACAGCCGGCGCTCCGCGACGGCCCTGCGCCTGTTCCGCTTTTTCGGCGGCTATGTGCCGCAGATCGCCGTCATTTTCGGCGTGATGCTGCTCGCGGCGGCCGCGGCCATTTTCGTGCCGCAGATCAGCACCCGCGCGCTCTTTGACAACGTGCTCGCCAACGCCGACGGCAAGCCGCTGCAGGAATCCCTCAAGGCGCTGGGCGTGCTGGTCGCCTCCATCTTCGGCGTGCGGCTGCTCAATACGCTGCTGACCGTGCTGCGCGAATACATCAGCGGCTCAGTCATGCCGCGCGTGATCTATGACATCAAAGTGAAAATCTTCGACGCGATGCAGCGCCTCTCCGTCAGCTTTTATTCCTCCAAGCAGACCGGCACGCTGATGGACCGCGTGATGCGCGACGCGAACAATATCTACTGGTTTTTCGTGGACGGCGTGCCGACCATCCTGCTCGACAGCCTCACGGTCGTCGGCATTCTGGCCATGATGTTCTTCATGAGCGTCAAGCTCACCCTCGCGGTGCTGCTCGCGCTGCCGGTGATGATCGCCGCGCTCGTGCTCGGCGACCGGATGTTCCGCCGGCTGCATCACCGCGTCTGGGCCAGCTATGCGCGGGCAAACTCCATGCTCAGCGACAGCATCAACGGCCAGCGCGTGATCAAGGCCTTTGCCACGGAGGATGCGGAATTCGAACGCTATGAGGGCCTGAGCGGCAACATCATGCGCACGGAGCTCAAGCAGATGCTCGCGGAATCCACGCTGTTCCCGCTCATGGAAGTGCTTGTGATGCTGCTCTCCACGCTCATGCTCGGCTTCGGCAGCGTCATGGTCGCGCGCGGCGAGATCACAACCGGCACGCTACTGAGCTTCACGGTCTATCTCTCCATGCTGCGCGATCCCTTTGACTTCCTGAGCTGGGTTTCCAACTGGTGGGCCCGCTGCGCGGATTCGGCGCAGCGCGTGTTTGAAATCTGCGACGCAAAGCCCGAAATCACGGAGAAGCCCGACGCTGTTTCCTTTGACGACCTGCAGGGCGAAATCGAACTGCGGGCGCTGGAATTTGAATATGAACCGGCCCAGCCGGTGATCAAAAAGCTGGATCTGCACGTGCAGGCCGGGCAGATGCTCGGCATCGTCGGCAAGACCGGCGCGGGCAAGACCACGATCGCCAACCTGATCGCGCGTCTGTATGACGCGAAGGGCGGCGGCGTTTATATCGACGGCATCAATGTGAAGGATCTGAAGCTGACGGAGCTGCGCCGGAATATCGGGCTGGTCTCGCAGGATATCTATCTTTTCAGCGGCTCGATCGCCGACAACATCCGCTATGCCCGACCCAATGCCGGCATGGACGAGGTGCTTGCGGCGGCAAAGGCGGCCGCGGCGCACGACTTTATCATGAAGCTGCCCGACGCCTATGAAACGCGCGTGGGCGCAGGCGGGCAGAAGCTCTCCGGCGGCGAGCGGCAGCGCATTTCCATCGCCCGCACGATCATTCAGAATCCGAAGATCCTGATTCTGGACGAGGCAACCGCCGCCATGGACACCGAAACCGAACGCCGCATCCAGCAATCCCTGCTGCAGCTGAAGACCGGACGCACCACCATCGCCATCGCGCACCGGCTCTCCACCCTGCGCGACGCGGACCAGCTGGCCGTCATCGACGACGGGCAGGTCGTGGAATGCGGCACCTTCGTGGAACTGCTGCGGCAGCGCGGCGAATTCTATCGGCAATATAAGATTCAATCCGAAGCCCTGCGCACGATCGGCATCGGCGAGGGTGAACCGGATGCGCCAAAGGAGGAATAAGCATGGCGGAAACGAAGCAACAGAACATTTCTCCCGATGCGCTCAAAACCGCATATGTCTCGCCGGAGAACTGCGTTTTTTCCTGCGGGGCCAACGGCTTTCTGGCCGCGGAAATCAACGGCAAGGCCTGGCCGCGCGTGCTGCTGCTGCGCAGCCTGCCGCTGACCGCGCCGGAGGACTATATCTGCATCACGGATGTGGACCGCAATGAACTGGGCATCATCGAGCAGATCGGCGCCTTCTCACCGGAGCAGCAGGATCTCATCCATGCGGAGCTCGCGCAGCGGTATTTCTGCCCGTGCGTGACCGAAATCCTCGACATCAAGGAAAAAATGGGCAATTTCTATTTCGACGTCATGATCGGCGACTTCAAACGCTCCTTCACCGTGAAGGATATCACCAAGAGCATCCGGCAGGTGGGCAGCGCCGTGATCCTGATTGATCTGGACGGCAACCGCTTCCGGATCGATGATTTCGCGGCGATCTCCAAAAAGAGCCGCCGCAAGCTCGAGCCCTATCTGTATTAAACTATTCGCGGCCGCGCGGACCGAAAGGAGGGAGTTGCGTGGAAACCGCCGTGACCTTTGACCTTGCGCCGGACGGCGCGCTTTGCCATGGAACGCTGCTGCTGCGCGGCGGCCGGCTGCTTGCACGCATCGGCCCGACCGTGCTGTTTGACCGCGACCTGCAGGGCGTGGAATCGCTGACGCTGCGCATCTATGTCGGCTGCGGCACGCTGGAATGCGTCATGGCCGGCGACGACGCGCTGCAGGCGCAGAGCCTGCCCGTCTGCCGCTTTTCCATGGCGGCGGCCGAAGAACTGGGCGAATTCTGCAAAGTGGTCAATTATTATATCAAAACCGGCGAGGAAGCCGAGCTCTCCCGCGCAGGCTTCCGCGTCTGCCCCACCTGCGGGCGGCACTATGCCAAGGGCATGGACGTCTGCCTGTTCTGTGTGGAAAAAACCTATCTGGGCAAGCGCCTGCTGCAGATGGCGAAGCCCTATCTGCCCCTGCTGCTGCTCAGCGGACTGCTCATGACGCTCAGCACGCTCGCCTCCACCATGCAGCCGATCCTGCATGCGCGGCTGCTGGATGATTATCTGCTCACGAGCGACGCGGCGTCCCACATCCGCGGCATCCTGCTGATCGTCGCGCTGATCGGCCTGTCGCAGGCGGCAAGCCAGATCTTCCGGATGTTCGGGCAGCGGGCGACCAACCGCGTCGGCGCGCGGCTGGCAAACGATCTGCGCCTGCAGGTCTATGACAAAGTACAGCGGCTCTCGCTCTCCTCCATGTCGCGCAAGACCTCCGGCGACCTGATGAAGCGTGTGTCGCGCGATACCGAAACGGTGCGCGATTTCATCACCTCGCAGGGCATCTACGCGATCGAAAAGCTGATCACCTTCATCGCGGTGCTGGTCATTCTGCTGCGCATCAGTCCGCTGCTGACCTTCCTGGTGTTCGTGCCGGTGCCGGCGGTGGTGTATGCGATCTCCCGCTTCTGGCGCTTTATCCGCCGGCGGTATGAGAAACAGTGGCGCAGCGATTCACGCACGCGCTCGATTCTGCACGATATCGTGCGCGGCATCCGCGTGGTCAAATCCTTCGGCAGCGAGGAGCGCGAGATCCGCAAATTCGACAATGCCTGCCGCCGCCTGGCGGAGATTTCGGTGCGCAACGAACGCACCTGGGCGCTGGTCTTCCCCTTCCTGGCCTTCTTCATGGGCATCGGCGAATTCTTCGTGCTCTGGTTCGGCGGCAGCCTCGTGCTGCAGGGACGCATGTCCGCCGGGCAGCTGCTGGAATTCACGCTGTTCCTTGCCTATATCTACCAGCCGCTGCGCTGGATGAGCAGCCTGCCCCAGCGTCTGGCGCAGGTGGCCACAAGCCTTGTGAAGATTTACGAGGTGATCGACGAAAAGCAGAGCGTGGCGGATGCGGACGATCCCGTGCCCGCCGTGCTGCACGGCGATCTGGAATTCCATGACGTGCAGTTCGGCTACGTGCCCTATGCGCCGGTGCTGCAGGAGATCAACCTCAAGGTCCGGCAGGGCGAAATGATCGGTCTGGTCGGCCATTCGGGCGCGGGCAAATCGACGCTGATCAATCTCATTCTGCGCCTTTATGACCCGGACGCAGGCAGCATCACGATCGGCGGCACGGAGATCCGCGCCATGCGGCAGAGCGACTTCCGCGAAAAGATCGGCGTGGTGTTTCAGGAGAATTTCCTCTTTGCCGGCACGGTCTATGACAACATCGCCTATGCGCGGCGGGACGCGACGCCCGGCGAGATCATCGCCGCGGCCAAGGCGGCGAACGCGCACGACTTCATCATGAAGCTGCCGGACGGCTACAACACCGTCGTCGGCGAGGACGGCCACAATCTTTCCGGCGGCGAGCGGCAGCGCGTTTCCATTGCGCGCGCGGTGCTGCGCAACCCGGAGATCCTGATTCTGGACGAAGCGACCAGCGCGCTCGACCCCGAGACCGAAGCAGCCATTCAGGAGGCGCTCGCGCGGCTGGTGCAGGGGCGCACGACCTTTGCGATCGCCCACCGCCTTTCGACCCTGCGCAACGCGGACCGTCTGGTGGTCATCGAAAAGGGCCGCATTGCCGAGATCGGCACGCACAACGAACTGATGGCCGCCGGCGGCATTTACGCCGACCTGGTCATGGCGCAGCGTCAGACGGCAAAGCTGCGCAACAACTGAAAACGATTCCGCCGGCGCTGTTCGTTTTTGCAGCGCCGGCATCTTGATTTTTCCGGTTTCCTGTGCTATGATAGAGGCGCACTCTATATCATCAAGGAGGATCTTCTATGTACGGATTGATTCCGCTGGCCATGACGCTGGGAGATAAACTCGATCAGTCCTTTTTCGGGCTGGATACCGCGATCTTCTCCTTCTTCGGCCAGCTGCAAAACAGTGTGCTGACCGTGATCGCCAAGCTGTTCACCTCGTTCGGCGATGAGGATTTCGTGATCCCCGTGGCGATTCTGGCCGTGGTGCTCTGCCTGTTCAAGCGCACGCGGAAATACGGCTTTGCCATGGTGATGGCCATTGCCGTGGGCACCGTGCTGACCAATCTCTGGCTCAAGCCCATGGTGCTGCGCGTGCGGCCCTACAACACGCTGCAGCTGACGGATTTCTGGCCGCAGTATTCCAAATGGTACGCCGCCGTCGGCTCGCTCTCCGAAAGCGACTATTCCTTCCCCTCCGGCCACTCCACCTCGGCCTTTGAGATGGCGACCGCCGCCTTCCTTTGCCTGCTTACGGACCGCAAGGGCAAGATCGCGTGGATTCCGCCCGTGCTCGCAGTCGGCACCGCCTGCTCGCGCATCTATGTGATGGTGCATTATCCGACCGACGTCATCGCCGGCACCCTGGTCGGCATCTGCGCCGGCGTGATCGGCTTCTTCCTCGCGAAGCTCATCTGCCTGATCGTCGAAAAGATCCCGCTGCTCGATAAAATTGACCTCGAGCGCCTGTTCAAGAAGGGGCTGCCGCTCAAGGCCTGCACCGCGCTGGTCTGCGTCTTCCTCGCGGCGGCGCTCTGCTTCTCCTTCGGCAGACTGCTCACGGAAAGCGACGAGATCAAATGCGCCTACAACGGCAGCTATGACTGCAACAACAAGGCGCGCATCGGCGAAGAAAAATACCCGCCGATCGACGGCAAGTATTACTGCAAGATCCACTGGAAGGAACTCTCCGGCGCGGAGAATGCCGCGGACGGTGAAAGCGCCGCCGAAGAGGTCCCCGCGGAAACAAACGTCGCCGCCTGACAATCCTGATATACAAACGCACCGCCGTACGGTTTCGAAGCCGCGCGGCGGTGTTTTTTTCTGTTTTATTGCGCCTTTCGCAGCGCCAGACGTTTGCCCGTTTCCCCGAGCAGGAGCGGCACAAGGGAGAGCGCGACTGTCGTCGCCCACGCGGCGCGGCCGGGCATCACGCAGCCGAACAGACCGGCCAGCGGCGCGATCACAACCACGCCCGCCTGCAGCGCCGTGCACACGGCGACCGCCAGCAGCATCAGCTTGTTGGAGCGCAGACCCAGGCGGGTCAGCGGCAGATCGCCGCGCAGGTTGACCGCGTGCGCGATCTCGCTCAGGCTCAGCGTGCAGAAGGCCAGCGTGCGTCCGAGCGCGATCCCGCAGTCCGGCAGCACATGGCAGCCCAGCGCAAAGGCCAGCAGCGTCAGCGCGCCGATCAGCATACCCTCGAGCGCGATATCCAATCCCAGCCCGCCGGCAAAGAAGCCCTGCGCGGGCGGCACGGGCTTGCGCCGCATGATATCCTGCGCCGGCGGCTCGATCCCGAGCGCCATGGCCGGCAGCGAATCCGTCACCAGGTTGACCCAGAGCAGCTGGATCGGCGTGAGCGGCGCGGGATAGCCGAGCAGCGAGGAAAGAAAGACCGCGAGGATCTCGCCGATATTGGTGCCGAGCAGAAAATGCACGGCTTTTTTGATATTGTCAAAGATGCCGCGGCCCTGCGCCACGGCGCGCACGATCGTTGCAAAATGGTCGTCGGTCAAAATCATATCAGCGGCCTGCTTCGCCACATCCGTGCCGCTTTTCCCCATTGCGCAGCCGATATCCGCCGCCTTGAGCGCAGGCGCGTCGTTGACCCCGTCGCCGGTCATGGCCACGATCTCCCCCTGCGCGCGCAGCGCCTTGACGATCTGCACCTTGTGCGCCGGTGTGACGCGGGCAAACACGCTGCAGGACGCAGCCGCACGCCTGAGCGCCGCATCGTCCATGCCGTCCAGCGCCTGCCCCGTCAGCACGGGATCCCCTTCCTTGCAGATGCCGAGCTGCCGCGCAATTGCCGACGCCGTCACCGCGTGATCGCCGGTGATCATGACCGGACGGATACCCGCCTGCCTGCAGGTCTGCACGGCGCGCACCGCCTCCGGCCGCACGGGATCGATCATGCCGATCAGGCCGAGGAAGCAAAGCCCCGCTTCCGCGGTATCCGTCGGAGCCGATGCCTTTCGCACGGCCACCGCGATCACCCGCAGCGCCTGCGCCGCCATCTCTGTATTTGCCTGCAGCAGCGCTTGGCGCTCACCCGCCGTCAGCGTGCGCGCAAAGCCCCCGGACTGCACATGGGTGCAATGCTGCAGCACCACGTCCGGCGCGCCCTTGACGACCATTCGCAGCCCGTCGGGCACGGCGTGGATCACGCTCATGCGCTTGCGTTCCCCGCTGAAGGGCTGTTCAAAGCGGCGCGGGTAGGTTTCCGTCAGTCCCGAAACAGAAATCCCTGCCGCCGAAGCAGCCGCAAGCAGCGCGGTTTCCGTCGGATCTCCGATCGGCGCGCCGTGCCGGCCGATCCGCGCGTTTGAGCACAGCGCCGCCGCTTCGAGCAGGGTCCTGCCGGCCGGACTGTGCGGATCGAGTGCGCCGTTTGCATCCCGCAGCGCCGTGACGGTCATCCGGTTCTGCGTGAGCGTGCCGGTTTTATCCGAACAGATCACGGTCGCCGCTCCGAGCGTTTCCACCGCCGGCAGATGCCGGATGATCGCGTTGCATTTTGCCATGCGCTGCACGCCCATGGACAGCACGACGGTCACAATCGCGGGCAGCCCCTCGGGAATGGCCGCCACAGCGAGGGAGACCGCCAGCATGAACGACGGCAGCAGACCGCTTTGCCGCAGCACGCCGATCAGAAACACGGCGGCGCAGATGGCCAGCGCGCCGGCGCCCAGGAGCCTGCCGACCCGTCCGAGCCGCTGCTGCAGCGGCGTTTCCGGCGCCGTTTCCGCCGTGAGCAGATGCGCGATCTGCCCCACCTGCGTCGCCATGCCGGTTTCCGTCACAATGGCGCGGCCGTTGCCGGCAGTGACGACCGTGGACGCAAACAGCAGATTGCTGCACTCAGCCGGTGGGCAGGCGGCTGGCAGACAGCGCTCCGCCTGCTTTTCGCCGGAAACGGATTCTCCGGTCAGCGCGCTCTCCTGCGTGCGCAGACCGTTCGATGCGACCAGGCGCGCGTCCGCCGGCACATAATCGCCGCTTTTGAGCAGCAGCAGGTCGCCCGGAACGACGGCCGCCGCTTCGATCCGCTGCGGCTTGCCGCCGCGCACCACGAGCGCATGCGGGGCGGATAGTGCCTGCAACGCATCAATCGCGCGCTCCGCCCGCCGCTCCTGCGCCGTACCGATGCAGGCATTGAGCAGGACGATTGCCAGAATCACCAGCGGCTCGGTCAGATTCCCCTCGCCCTCGAGCAGGGCGGTTGCGAACGAAACCGCGCAGGCGGCCAGCAGGATCAGCACGCTGAAATCCGCAAACTGCCGCAGAAACTGCAGCAGCAGCGGCGTGCGCTTTTGCGCGGTCAGCCGGTTTTCGCCCGTCTGCAGCAGCCGCTGGCGCGCAGCTGCCGCAGACAGTCCGCGCTCCGGATCCGTTTTCAGTTTTGCGGCTGTCTGCGCCGCCGTGAGCGTCTGCCACTCCATGCGCCGACCTCCGTTTCCGCAATTCTCTTTTCACTATATGCGGCGAGGGGCAAAAAAATCCCCCGGGATTTCCCCGGGGGAGTCTCGTTCCTTTTGAAACGGATCAGACGTCCTTGATTTTTGCGAGGCAGTTCTTGCAGATGCACTTGCCCTCGAATTCGACCAGGTCCGCCTCGCCCTTGCAGAACACGCAGCTCTCCACCGCCTTGCGGCAAAGGATCTGCTTTCCATCGGAAAACAGCTCCACCTTGCTGCCGCGCTCAATGAGCCCGAGCTCCTTGCGGATCTGCATGGGGATCACGATACGGCCGACACTGTCGATCTCACGAATGAAGCCTGAAAACATGCTGTTCGCCTCCTTTTCTCCTCAAGAGTATTATATCGCCGGCGCATGAAGCTTGTCAAGCTGTTTTCCGGCACAATTCGCGCCATTATGTCACAGTACCGCCTATTCCGCGGCGCATCCCGGGGGGCAAAGCCTGCTTCGGGCAACACAAAAGCGGCGCACCCGAATGGATACGCCGCTCGGCTATTCAATTAAATTCTTGCGCAAATTTAATCAAACAAGCGATTCGGACTGAATTAGTCCTCCTTCTTTCTGGTGCAGACGAACGCAGCGGCAGCAGCCACGGAGATGGCGGCGAACGCAGCGATACCGACGGAAGCGGAGCCGGTGTCGGCGGGAGCTTCCTCAGCAGTGGTCTCTTCCACGTCAACGGGCTCAGCGCAAGCACCGCTGTAGAGATCCTTGATCTTCTGCTTCAGGCAGGTAAGGAGATCCTTGAGGGTGGGGATGTTCAGACCGGAAAGCTTCGCTTCCAGCTCGGAAACAGCGCCGTTGACATCGATCTGCGCAGCAAGCGCGGTGCCGATGTTCTCAAGGAAGTCAACGATACGGATGACGACTGCTTCGATCTCATCCCACTGAGCGAAATTGCTCTTCGCGATGTCAACGATCTTCGCAAGGATGTCGGAAGCGGAGAGATCTGCAAGGATGTGGAGCGTGTCATCGCCCTGACCCTCATAGTACTTTGCGTCCTCATCGCCGGTGGCGTTGAGCGCCGGGCAGATCTTGTAGTGGGACTCGATGGTCTCACCGTCAGCGAGGGTGGAGCCGCAGTATGCGCACTTGGCATTGCCCTGAGTGTCAGCTGCGAACGCGACAGTCGCCATGGAGAGCGCCATGATGAGTGCCAGAACGATTGCGAGTGCCTTTTTCATTTTGAACCATTCCTTTCAAATTTTATTGCAAGAGCAACAATTGTTACCCTAGTTTAGCATAGAATCGGCGAAATGTCAACACTTTTTATCGGAAAATTGTTAATATTTTTTTCACATTTCCGTCTTTTTTCGTTTCCGTGAGAGAAATGCAACATTCCGGTTTTTTTCTGTGCAACTTCAACAACGGTTTAATCCGCGGCGGGCGCTTCGGTCGTGGTCACGGGCGCCTCGGTGGTCGGGGCCTCGGTCTTCGGGGCTTCCGTGGTGGTCGGCGCGGGGGCTGCCGTCGTGGTCGGCTGGGCCTTTGTGGTCGCGGGCGCCTTGGTGGTGGTTTCCTTGCGCGTGCCGTTGTTGAACGCCTCGTGATTCTTGGTGGACCAGAGGAACCAGACGTCGGCGCCGCTCTGGAAGTAGGAATCATCCACCAGGTTGTTCTGGTCGGCGGAGCGCTTGAATCCGCTCTCCTTCATGCCGCTGACAAAGAGATTCGCCATGGTGGTGCTCTTGAAGGTGATGCGGCCCTTGACCTTCAGCTCGGTGCGCGGCGCGGTATACTTGGTCAGCTGGCCGGGCACAAAGCCGGTCGCCCACCAGTAATAATCATAAGGACGGGAGAAGATCTTCTTGTAGCTGCCGTTGTTGTTCTTTGCCCAGTAGCAGTCGAGGGACATCTTCAGCCAGTCGCTCTTGGCGGCGCAGTTGTAGTGGTTGATATCGCCGGAAGCGCCGGTATAAGTACCCTCGGGCGCAGTGTAAACGCCGATTTCAGCGCCGACAAAGAGGAAGCCGTACTGGCCCTTCCAGAGCTGGATCATCCAGTCCTTGCCCTCATAGGGGAAGCGGATACGGACCTGGTCGATGAACATGGCCGCGGCAGGCGCGAGCTTGTCATAAACCTGGTTGTAGCCGGTGTTGACCTGCCAACAGTCCTTATCGTCGGTGTAGTAGAAATCACCTTCGGGATTATAGCGGTAGCCGGCGAGCGCCTTCTTGGAGAGCGCGTCCTGCGCGGAATACCATTCGCCGCCTTCCTTGGTCGCGGCGGGCTTGGTCGTGGTCGCGGCGGGCTTGGTCGTGCCGGTCGCCTTCTTGGTGGTGGCTGCCTTCGCGCCGGAGTTGTTGCCCTTGTTGGCAGTGTTCTTGATCGTGCGGGCAACGGTCTTGATCGTCGTGAGCGCATTGCCGGACGGATCGGTGACGGTTTCCTTGTTTTCATCCGTCACGAATTCCTGCACGGTATACAGCTCGGTGACATACTCCTCGGTGACAGCTTCGGTCGTGATTTCATTGTCGGCCTTGGCCGATTTGAAATGACGGGTGATCGGAATCGCTGCTGCGGCGCCGCCGATCACGATGGCAGTGGCTGCGCCGATCACAATGATTCTTTTGCCGGAAGTAGAGAGACTCATAATCATAACCTCCTGTTATTATAAACAGTTTTTTCTTTCTCTTTTATCTGACATCCTGCCAGACGAAAATGACATCCTTGCCATACCGCTTGCAGGTATCCTTGACTGTGGGATTGAAGGTGGCGACCGCGGTGAAGCCCTGCTTGGTCAGCGCGTTCTCAAAGGCCTGCGCCTGCGTGGCATCCTTGAAGGTGATGTGGCTGAGGATGCGCAGCGGAGAGGAGTCGCGGCGATTGGGCAGCTGGCCGTCCACATAGCCGGTCTCCCACCAGTGCAGGTCATAGGTGCGGGTGAGCTGCGCGGTGTAATTGCCGTCCCCGTTCTCATCCCAGAGCACGGTCATTTCCATGTAGAGCCAGTCGCTCTCATCCGCGCAATTATAATGATCGAGCGTGGAGACCTTGCCCTGCGGGCGGGTGTAGATGCCGACCTCGCCGCCGACCGTGCCGATATCGCCGGAAATATACTGACCCTTCCAGATCTGAATCAGATAATCCTTGGAATCATAGTTGAATTTCAGGCGGCAGGTTTCGATGCTGAAATCGATCAGCTTCGCGCCCGCGTCATACAGCGGGTTGTAGCCGTATTTGCGCTGGCGGCAGTTCGGATCGGTATCATTATTATATATGTATCGTTTCAGGCCGATCACGTCGTAGTGAGAGCGGTAAAGCCCGGTCAGGCTCATATCGTTCGGCAGCGAGCTGATCTCGGTCTTGGTCACCTGGACAACGCTCGTCTTCCCGCTTTCCGTATCCTCGAGCACCTCCGGGTTGATCGTGGTGCTCTCGGCAGGCTGCGTGGCCTTCTGCGTCGTCGTCGTAGGCGTCTGCTTTTTCGTGGTGGCCGCCGTCGCCTGCTTCTGCGTCGTTGCCGGCGTCTGCTTCTTCGCGGTGGTCGGCGCTGCCGTCTGCACAATCAGCGCGCTCGTGCGCTCCGCGATCTGCGCAATGGTCAGCGGCGCGGTCTGCGTTTGATAGACTTCGGTATAGTTTGTTTCGGCGTCATAGCCGGTCACGGTCGAATCGATCGCGGGGCTGGTGCGTCCGCCGCGGATGGCGAGCACCGTTGCGCCGGCGGCGATGGCTGCCACGCCGACGGTCAGCGCGGCAATGGCCGCATTCGTTTTTCGGCTCATTTTCTTTCTCCCTTTTTTGCTCTACTTTATATTATGCCATATTCTGTCGAAAAAATCAACCGTTTTTCTGCCTGCGCCGCGCAAAACAGCGCAGGCAGCGGTTCTGGTGGAGATGGCGGTAATCGAAACCGCGTCCGAAAAACCCGCACAGGGACTTTCTACGAGTGTAGTTCGCCGTTTAAGATTCCCCCGCACGCCCGCCGACGAACAGGCTGACGCTTGCGGTAGACAGATTGTTCATGACCGGTTCTCTGCCGCGGCCGGTGCACGTTCACTGCTGATCGACGCCTCATGCGCGGCCGCAGTCCTCCGCGCGGAGACGGCTGCTATTTAAGCAGCGCGAGCAACAAGATTGTTGTCAGTTAATTTTAAGGTTGCGGATTTTATAGCGGTCCCGCACCGCTACTCGCTTATCCGGGCTTGGATTCCCCGTCGAAATCCTTTCATCCCCATATTCGGTTTTTATCGGCGCATCCCGCGCTCGATGGCGCGTTTTGCGTCCTTCTGCGCGGCGACCGCGCGTTTATCGTAAAGCTTTTTGCCTTTACACAGTCCGATTTCCACCTTGGCTTTCCCCTTGGAGAAATAGACCTTCAGCGGAATGATCGCCAGCCCCTCCTGCTTGACCGCGGCATACAGCCGGCGGATCTCGCGCTTGTGGAGCAGCAGGCGCTTTTGCCGCATGGGATCGCGGTTGAAGATATTGCCCTGCTCATACGGGCTGATGTGCATCCCGTTGACGAACATCTCTCCGTCCTTGACGAAGCACCAGGCGTCCTTCAGATTCAGCTTGCCCTGCCGGATGGATTTGACCTCGGTGCCGAACAGCTCGATCCCGGCTTCCAGCGTTTCCAGAATGAAATAATCGTGGTAGGCTTTCTTGTTTTGTGCCACGGGTTTGATCCCGCTGTCCTGCGCCATGGCTCCTCCTTCCCGCGCCGATTCAAGGGCACTATTCTATATGTGTGCCGCCGTGCGGAAAGTGTTGCACCGGACACAGAAATATTTTTATATATTATTTAGGGGTGCGGCGTCTGGCGTAGAAGCTCTGCTTCTGACTGCGCGCCTGGGCCTCGCGTCTGGCCTCCGCCGCCCGCTTCGCCTTCACGCGCGAGAGAGGCTTGCCCTTCGCGGCGGGCTTTTTCTTCGGCGGGTCCTCTTCGGTTTTCTCTTTATAAAGCACAATGCTGCCGCCGATGACCTGCACGACCTCGCTTTCCGTCGCCGCGGCCAGCTGATCGGCAAACGCGCGCGGGGAATCCGGCGCGCTCTCGAGCAGCACCTTGAGCTTGATCAGCTCCCGTTTGCGCAAAGCGTCCGCCGTCTGCTGCACGAGCGCCTCGGACATGCCGCCCTTGCCGATCTGGAACAGCGGCTCGAGGGCGTTCGCCTGTGCGCGCAGCTGCGCTCTTTCTTTACTCGTCATGATCCTTCTCCTCGATTTGCTTTGCCAGCGCCCGCACGGAACGGCCGCGGTGGCTGATCGCATCCTTCTGCGCCGCCGTCAATTCCGCCATGGCGGTCTGATAGCCGTATTCCTCCGGCAGAAACAGCGGGTCGTAGCCGAAGCCGCCGCTGCCGTGCGGCTCGAAGCCGATGCGTCCGCGGCATTCTCCGCGCGCAAACAGCCGCCGCCCGTCGGGATAGACGCAGCAGGCAACGCTCACAAACGCCGCGCCGCGCTGCTCTGCCGGCACGTCGGCCAGCGCCTCGAGCAGCTTGCGGTTATTCGCCTCGTCGTCGCCGTGGCCGCCCGCATACCGCGCGGAATAGACGCCGGGCGCGCCGTCGAGCGCATCCACGGTCAGGCCGGAATCATCCGCCACGCAGGGCAGACCGGTCTCGCGGCAGCCGCTTTCGGCCTTCAGCAGCGCGTTTTCCTCAAAGGTGACGCCGGTTTCCTCAACGTCGGTGAGCGTGACGCCCGCCTCCTCGGCCAGCAGCACGCGGATGCCCAACGGCGCGAGAATGCGCTGCAGCTCCGCCCGTTTTTTCATATTATGGGTCGCAATGATATAATCCATGCGGTCAGTCCTCGTCGGTATCCTCTTCAAACAGCGCCTCGGCAAAGGCTCTGGCGTTGAACGGGCGCAGATCGTCGATCCCCTCGCCCACGCCGATGAATTTCACCGGCAGCTTCAGTTCGTTCTTGATGGAGAGCACGACGCCGCCCTTGGCCGTGCCGTCAAGCTTGGTCAGGATGATGCCGGTCACCTCGGCGATTTCCTTGAATTCCTTCGCCTGGTTGACGGCGTTCTGGCCGGTCGTCGCGTCGAGCACGAGGAAAACCTCGCGGTCGGCATAGGGCAGCTGCCGGTCGATCACGCGATAGATCTTGGACAGCTCCTCCATCAGATTCTTTTTATTGTGAAGCCGGCCCGCGGTGTCGCAGATGATGATATCCGCGTTGCGCGCCTTGCCTGCGCTGACGGTGTCGAACACCACGGCGGCGGGATCCGCGCCTTCCTTGTGCTTGACCAGATCGACGCCCGCGCGATCGGCCCAGATTTCCAGCTGGTCGATCGCAGCCGCGCGGAAGGTATCCGCCGCGCCGAGGATGACCTTTTTGCCGTCCTCTTTGAACATGGCGGCCATCTTGCCGATCGAGGTGGTCTTGCCCACGCCGTTGACGCCGATGACCAGGATCACGGAGGGAATCGTCACGAAGTCGATCTCCTCGCCGCCGCTGAGCATATCGGCAACGATCTCCTTGATCTCTTCCTTGACGTCCTTCGCACGGTGCAGATTCTTCTTGAACACATGGTCGCGCAGCTCCTCGACGATCTGCATGGAGGTCGTCACGCCGCAATCGGCCATCACAAGGATTTCTTCGAGATCGTCATAGAATTCATCGTCGATCTCATTTTTGCCGTAGAGGGCGGAATTGATCGCGCCGGACATGCTGTCGCGCGTCTTTTTCAGCCCTTTGTTGAGCTTCTTGAACAGTCCCATAGGTTACCTCTGTCAGTTTTCTTCGGAATTCTTGATGATCGCGTCCACCATGCGCTGGATGGAGGGATCGCGCTCGATCTGCCGGCCGATGTATTCCAGCGAATGGAAGACCGTCGTGCGGTCGCGGCCGAAGTATTCGCCGATTTCCTTCTGCGTCAGGCCGGTGTGCTCATGGATCGCGTAAATCGCAATGTGGCGCGCCTTGGCCACGCGGGCGTTCTGCTTCTTGGAAAGAATATCGGTCTCCGGCACGCCGTAGGTGCGCGCCGTTTCACGGATCATGCGGTTGACAACGGCCGAAATCGGGCGGCTGTCGCTCATCAGCTCGCGCAGCGCACGCTTGACCATCGGCAGGGTGACGGGCACCTTTTCGATATTGGCCAGGGCGTTGAGCTTGTTGACCGCGCCCTCGAGCTGACGGATATTGGATTTGATATGCTCCGCGATGTAATCCGCCACATCCTCCGGCATATCGAGGCCGAGCGCCTTGGCCTTGCGCTGCACGATCACGACGCGGGTCTCAAACTCCGGCGGCTGAATATCGGACATCAGGCCGCTTTCGAACCGACCGCGCAGACGGTCCACGAGGTCGCTGATCTCCTGCGGCGGACGGTCGGCGGTGAGCACGATCTGCTTTTTCGCATCCACAAGCGCGTTGAAGGTGTGGAAAAATTCCTCCTGCGTGGACTGCTTGCCGGCGATGAACTGGATATCGTCCACGAGCAGCGCGTCGCAGTTGCGATACTTCTCGTGAATCTCATTCATGCGGTTTTTATTGATGCCCTCGATGATCAGGTTCACGAAATCCTCGCCGCGCGTGAAAATGACGTCCGCGTTGGGGTTGCGGCGCTTGATCTCATGGCTGATGGCACAGAGCAGATGGGTCTTGCCCAGGCCGGAATAGCCGTAGATGAACAGCGGGTTGTAGGCGCTGCCGGGATTCTCCGCCACGGTTTTGGCCGCCGCGTGCGCAAACCGGTTGGACGAGCCGACCACAAAGGTATCGAAGGTGTAGTCCGCATAGCTCTCCACCATCGGCTCCCCGACCGGCGTCACGGTTTCCGGCACCACAGCCGGATCGGTCAGCACGACCTCAACGTCCAGGCCGAGCACGGTTTTAAAGGCGTCGCGGATGGTATTGTAAAAGCGCTTTTCAATCACGGAACGCACAAAGCCGCCCGCGGCGATCTCCGCCTTCGTGCCCTCAAAGCTGAGGATCTTCAGGGGCTTGAGCCACACGTTGAAAATGACTTCTCCTTCCACCCGTTTCATTTCCTGACAGACGAGATCCCACATCTCGTTGATGGATTCCATTTCACATCCTCCGATTCTCCGTCATATTTTCCAATCTATCAATAAAACTGTTGCCCCCGCAGGGGGACGTGATCAAATTTTACAGAAGACGATACATAATAGATTATAGCAGATACGGCGCGGCAATGCAAGCATGAATTGCGCTCGATCGGGCGAAAAATAACGGAAAAGCGGCGTCGTTTTTGGGGATTTCGTCACATGGGCACAAAAAAGGCCGGTTCAAAGCGAACCGGCCGCGGGAAATCAGAAATCCAGAAAATCCTTCAGCTTTTTGCTTCTGCTCGGGTGGCGCAGCTTGCGCAGCGCCTTGGCCTCGATCTGACGGATGCGCTCACGCGTGACGCCGAAGCGGCTGCCGACCTCCTCGAGCGTGTGGGGATGCCCGTCCTCCAGACCGAAGCGCAGCGCGAGCACCTTCGCCTCGCGCGGGGTCAGGGTCTTGAGCACCTCGTTGAGCGTTTCCTTGAGCAGCAGCATGGAAGCGGCGTCCGCCGGCGCGGGCGCGTCGTCATCGGGAATGAAATCGCCCAGATGGCTGTCCTCCTCCTCGCCGATCGGCGTTTCGAGCGACACCGGCTCCTGCGCCACACGCAGGATCTCACGCACCTTGTCAACCGGCATCTCCAGCTCGGCGGCGATCTCCTCGGCCGTCGGATCGCGGCCGTTCTTATGCAGCAGCTGGCTGTTGGTCTTCTTGACCTTGTTGATCGTTTCCACCATATGCACGGGGATGCGGATCGTGCGGGCCTGGTCCGCGATCGCGCGGGTGATGGCCTGGCGGATCCACCAGGTCGCGTAGGTGGAGAATTTGAAACCCTTGGTGTAGTCGAACTTGTCGACCGCCTTGATCAGACCGAGGTTGCCCTCCTGGATCAGATCCAGGAACTGCATGCCGCGCCCGACATAGCGCTTGGCGATGCTGACCACCAGGCGCAGATTCGCCTCCGCCAGGCGCTCCTTCGCCTTCTGATCGTCGTCGGCAATGCGGATCGCGAGCTCGATCTCCTCCTCGGGCGTGAGCAGCGGCACGCGGCCGATCTCCTTGAGATACACCTTCACAGGATCGTCCACGGTGACGTTCTTGTCGTCCGCGCCGCCGATGTCCATCGACTTGGGGATATCGACGTCGAAGTTTTCGATCATATCCTGCGACAGATCGTCGATGATCTCAATGTTGAGCGTTTCGAGGGTTTCATACAGCTTATCCAGCTCCTCGATCTCAACATTGGCGTCCACCATGGCGGCGTCGATCTCGCCCGTTGTGAGTTTGCCTGTGGCCTTGCCCTTTTCGATCAATGCCTTGAACGGGGTTTTCTTTTCGGTACCTTCCATCAAACCATCCTCTCTTTCATGCATCCTTGCTGTTGTATGTCCGTTGACGCGATCCGCCGCCGGCAGCGGCTGACCGCGATGCTCTGCGGTTATTTTTGCTCCTTGAGCGCCGCGAACTGCCTGCGGTACTCCTCGTCGCTCATCTGTGCGACCGTCTGCGGGGCGGTCTGCTGCTGCGACGTTTTGAGCACGGCGATGCAGTCCTCGCATTCCTGCAGGGAATTGTGCAGCGTTTCGGCGCTGCGGCAGATGCGCGTGACCGTCGCCATCTCCTCCGGGTCGAACTCCTGCGCAAACAGGCTCAGCTCCGGCGTCAGACCGGCGTCGAGTATGCCGCACAGCGTGCGCATCACGCGCCGGTTGAAATCGGTCACAAAATCATCGGGCGAAACGCTGTCCTTGAGCTTATGATAAAAATCCGGATTCCGGAAGAAGGAGGCGATCAGCGTTTCCTCGGCGCGCGCCTGCCGCAGATGCTGCCTGCGCTCGGGGTTGTTGTGATCCTCCGCGCTTTTTGACAGCAGGGTCATCTGCTGCTGTTGCTTCTCTTTTTCCGCCTGCCGCCGCAGCCGCCCGCGCGCGGAACGGATCTGCGCCTTCAGGCTCTCGACGCTCACGCCGAATTCATTGGACAGGCGCGCCGCATACAGCTCCTGCTCGATCTCGCCGCATTCGGCCAGAATCGAGGACGCGGCGGTCAGAAAGCGCAGCTTACCGTCGTCGGTGAGCAGATTGTATTTTTCCCGTTCGCGCAGCAGCCGGTATTCCGTGCGGTTCGCCGCGCCGTTGAGCAGATCGGCAAAGCGCTCCGGCCCGTAGGTGCGGATGATCTCGTCGGCGTCCTTGCCGCCCTCCATCTGCACGACCAGCAGCTTCATGCCGGTCTTGCCCAGCACCTCGAGCGCCCGGCGGGTCGCCTTGCGCCCGGCCTCGTCGTTATCGTAGCAGATCAGAATCTCATCGGCATAACGCGAGAGCAGATTCGCCTGCTCGCTTGTGAACGCCGTGCCCAGACAGGCGATCGCATTTGTGAAGCCCGCCTGATGCAGCGCGATGACGTCCATGTAGCCCTCGACGAGGATCAGCCGGTTTTCGTTGGAATTCTTTGCAAAATTCAGCGCGAACACGCCGTTGCTTTTCTTATAGACGGGCGTGTCGGAGGTGTTGATATACTTCGGCTTGGAATCATCCATGACCCGCCCGCCGAACGCGATCACATTGCCCTGCAGATCGATGATCGGAAACATCACGCGGTTGCGAAAGCTGTCATAATAGCTTGTCCGGCCGTTTTTATCCGACCGGCGCGTCAGGTTGGCCAGCACCAGCTCCTGCGCGGTGAAGCCTTTTTCTTTTAAATGATCGGTCAGCTGCCGCCAGTCGTCCGGCGCATAGCCCAGACCGAATTTGCGGATGGTGTTCGGCGTCAGCCCGCGGCGCAGAAAATAATCGAGCGCCGCGCGGTTCCGGGGGTCGTTGAGCTGCGCGTTGAAAAAGCGCGCCGCCTCGCGGTTCGCGGCCAGCAGCCGCTGCCGCTGCCGAAAGAGCGAATCGTCGTAGCCGTCCTCCGGCATGGGCAGACCGGCCGATTGCGCAAGCGTCTTGACCGCCTCCACATAGTCCAGATTCTCCATCCGGCGCACAAAGGTGATGATATCGCCGCCCGCGCCGCAGCCGAAGCAATAGAACGAGCGCGTGTCCGGATACACCGTGAAGGACGGCGTTTTTTCATTGTGAAACGGGCAAAGACCGACCAGCGTCTTGCCGCGCCGCTTGAGCGCGACCTGCGCGCCGACCACGGTTTCGATATCCAGTTTGTCCTGCAGCTCCTGAATGAATTGCGGACTGATCGGCATCGGTCTTCACCTCCCCTGCCCCGGCGTCACCGCAGGAGCATCTCATCCTGCCGGCTCCAGGCCTTCGGCACAAAAATATCGTTGAATACACGCACGGCGTAGCGGTCGGTCATGCCGGCGATAAAATCGCAGGCGGCCGCCTCCAGCCCGTCGCACAGTGCAATCTCTCTGTAAAGCGGGGGCAGCCGCTCCGGCACCTCCGTGTAATAGTCAAACAGCTTCTGAATCAGCGCGGCAGCCTTGATCTCCTCGCTCTTGCAAACGGGATTCGTATAGACCTTCTCAAACATAAAGGTATGCAGCGCGTCGAACGCATCCTGCACCTCGGCGCTCAGGCAGATATCCGCGCCGCTGCTCTGAATGCAGTCGAGCACCAGCGTGTTGATCCGCGCGCTTTTGCTCTCGCCGAGCACGGCCCGGATCTGCGCCGGGATCTCCTCCTCGCGCATCACGCCGGCCGTGGCGGCGTCGTCGATATCGTGGTTGATATAGGCGATCCTATCCGCCAGACGCACCACGCGCCCTTCGAGCGTTGCCGCCGGCGCGCCGCTGGTATGGCGCTCGATCCCGTCGCGCACCTCGAAGGTCAGGTTCAGGCCCTGCCCCTCCTTTTCCAGCTTATCCACCACGCGCAGGCTCTGCGAATAATGATGAAACCCGCTGCTGCTCACCGCGTCCAGCGCCCGCTCCCCGGCGTGGCCGAAGGGCGTGTGCCCCAGATCGTGGCCGAGGGCGATCGCCTCGGTCAGGTCGCCGTTGAGCAACAGCGCACCCGCGATCGTGCGCGCGATCTGCGCCACCTCCAGCGTATGGGTCAGGCGCGTGCGGTAATAATCCCCCTCGGGGGAGAGAAATACCTGCGTTTTATGCTTGAGCCGCCGGAACGCGCTGGAATGGATGATCCGGTCGCGGTCCCGCTGATAGACCGTGCGCACCGGACAATCCGGCTCGGGGCGCAGCCGCCCGCGGCTCTCGCAGGCCAGCGCCGCCCGCGGCGACAGGGTCGCCCGTTCCCGCGCTTCGGCTGCCAGACGAATCTCATTCAAGCTGCATCCCTCCGTTCCTCTGAAAAGCTTCTCAATAGTTTATACTGAAAAAGTCCGAAATGTACTCTTAAAATACAAATTTTTCTCTTTCGCAGATGAAAAAATGCCGATTCAGTCGAGATCGGCATATAATTCTTCGATTTTTTCCGCGGTCACACGGCCGTTGCTCGCCTCGGTCAGCGCCGCGCGGAAGCCGTCCTCCAGCACGCGCGGAATGCGCAGCTGCAGCGTCACGGCGTCGGTAAACGCGGTATCCTCCACCACGCCGCCGCTCGCGGGCACGAGCGCCGCGAGCCGCCCGTAAAAGGTGTAGTCGCACGTCACGGCCAGGCGCGCGCAGACCGCGCGGGTCACAACGCCGCCGGCCTCCACGGCGATCGCCGCGCCGTGGGAATAGGCGCGCACGAGGCCGCCCGCGCCGAGCATGATGCCGCCGAAATAGCGCGTGACCACCACGGCGCAGTCCGTCAGCCCCTGCTTTTCGAGCACGTCGAGCGTCGGGATGCCCGCCGTGCCCTGCGGCTCGCCATCGTCGGAATAGCGCTTGACACCCTCCTCCCGCAGGATATAGGCATAGACATTGTGCGTGGCGTCCCAGTGGCGCTTGCTGATCTTCGCGATGAATTCCAGCGCCTGCGCGCTCGTCGTGACGGGGGAAATATACCCGATGAAGCGTGATTTTTTCACGATGAATTCCGCCTGCGCCGCGGCGCGGACGGTTTTATACTGTTCCGTCATAGGCTGTCACTCATTCGGATAGCACAAAAAGCGGTGCACAAAAAATGCACCGCTGTTTTTGCTTACCATGTTCTTATTTGCTGCCGAGATTGAAACGTCTGTTGAAACGATCCACACGTCCGCCGGTGTCGACCAGCTTCTGCTTGCCGGTAAAGAACGGATGGCATTTGGAGCAGATATCCACGCGGATGTTCTGCTTGGTGGAGCCGGTCTTGATCACTTCGCCGCAGGCGCAGCGGATCTCCGTCTGCTCATACTTCGGATGGATGCCTTCCTTCATTGATGTCACCTCTTTCACTTGCACTAACGTAACATGAAGCATTTTAGCACAGTTCATTTGAAAATGCAAGCCCTTTTTTTATTTTTTTTCGTCAGCTGTCGTTTTCGCTGTTTTTCGCCGTTTTTGCGCCTTCTTCGCCCGCAAACAGCGTGACGCTCTCATGCAGGCGGAAGGAATAAATCAGCGTTTCCTTCACCGGCAGCTCCAGCGCTTCGCTCAGGCAGCGCCGATACACGGCAAGCTGCGCACGGTAGCGGTCGGTCAGCGCCTGCGCCGTCTGCACGCGGTCGGTTTTGTAATCCACGATCACCAGCGCGCCGTCCTCCAGAAAGGCGCAGTCCACCACGCCCTCGATGACGATCCGCTCCCCTGCCGTGCAGTCCGGGGCAAGCTCCGGCTGCAGCTCCGCAAGCGGCACGCCGACGCGGAAGCCGTATTCCCGCAGCACCCGCGGCGAGCGGAACATCCGCGCGGCCAGCGGCGAGGCGAAGAAGCGCGTAATGGCCTGCAGATCCACCGCCTGCGCCTGCGCGGGGCTGAAATAGCCGGCGTCTGTCAGACGCCTGAGCTCCGCGGCGGGGTCGGCTGCGGCGGCGCGGAAGTCGGCAAACTCCATGAACCGGTGGGTCGCCGTGCCGCGCTGCGCCGGGGTCAGTCCTTCCTTGCTCATGAAGGCCGGACGGGCGGAGGCGAAATACGTCGTATCCGTTTCGGCCCCCTCCATCCGGGAGGCGATGCGCTTGGCCACAACGCCGTGCAGCGGCGCGTAAGGGTAGACATACGCGAGCTGATCGCGCAGCTGCGCGACAATCGCCGGATCCGGCGCGGGCAGCGTGCGGGTCTGCGCCTGCTCGGCTTCGGACAGTTCCGGGCGCACGATTTCCGCGCGCAGCGGCGTATCGCAGGGCACCGTCCAGTCCGACGGCAGGCCTGCCGCCATGCGCAGGGCGTGCGCGTCCGGATGACGCACAAGCGCTGCGAGCAGAACCTCGCTGTAACGTGAGAAGCCGTTGACGGTGAAGGGCGGGATCTGCGGCTGCGTCCCCGCCTTCGCGGCGATCGCGGCCAGACGCTTGCTCCAGTCGCTGCCGGCGGCGAGCACCAGCAGCTTTTCCTTCGCGCGCGTGAGCGCAACATACAGCACGCGCAGTTCCTCGCTGTTTTCCGTTCGCCGGATCTCCAGCTGCGCCGCGATGCGGGAGAGCGTGTCATATTTGACCGCGCCGCGCCCGCCGATCAGGCCGACGCCGCTGCCGGGCGCGAGGATCAGATCCGAGCGCTGCGCCTGGGTATTGTAGCTGCGCTCGCAGCCGGCAAGAATACAGATGGGGAATTCCAGCCCCTTGCTCTTATGAATGGTCATGATGCGTACAGCGTCCGCCGCATCCGAGGCGGCGTCGCCGCATTGCAGATCCCGTCCGCTGCTGACTGTCGCGTCCACATAGCGCAGAAAACCGTCCACGCCGCGGCCGCCGTTGTGCTCATAGCGGTTGGCCAGATCGATCAGCAGGTTGAGGTTGGCGCGGCGCTTTTCGCTGTCCCGCATCGCGCAGACGATCGCGTCATAGCCGGTTTCGTCGATCAGGCGGCGCACCAGCTCGCCGGTGCGTACCGTCACGGCCAGCCGCCGCAGCCGGACCGTCTGCTCAAGGAAGGCCGCCGCCTTCGCGTCGCCGTTTTCGGCGGCATGCACAAGGCAATGATAGATCGGCCCCTGCCGCTGCGCGGCGCGCATGCGCGCGAGCTCCGCGGGCGTAAAGCCGAACGCGGGAGAGAGCAGCACCGCCGTGAGCGGGATATCCTCAAGCGGGTCGTTGAGCACCTTCAGCAGAGAGAGCAGGAAACGCACCTCCGGCGCGGTGAGGATGCCCTTGCCCGCTTCGCACAGGAAGGGAATGCCGCGCGCGGTGAACACGTCGGTGAACGCCCGCGTGGTCCGCTGCACGCTGCGCAGCAGGATGCAGAAATCCCGCAGCTGCACCGGCCGCTCGCCGTCGCCGTCCTTGACGGTCATGCCGGTCTGCATGGCGTTCGTGATGTAATCGGCCAGGAACACGGCCTGCGCCTGCAGGGCCTGATCGGTCGGAGCCTCGACCAGATACAGCTCGGTCGCCGGCCCGGGCTTGGGCGCATAGGGCGCCGCCGCCTCCAGCCGCTCTCCGGCGTCATAGGTCACACCGCCGGTCTCGCTGCTCATGACCGCTTCGAAAATATAATTGACAATGCCCGTGACGCCCGCGCGGGAACGGAAATTCCGGCCGAGCGTGACCCTTGCGGGAAAATGTGTGCCGTCATAGTCCTGCAGCGCGTCGCGCCGGTGGAGAAAGATCTCCGGCATCGCCCTGCGGAAGCCGTAAATGCTCTGCTTGACGTCGCCGACCATGAACAGGTTTTCCTCGTTGCGGGAAAGGGCTTTGAAGATCATATTCTGCGCGGCGTTGACGTCCTGGAATTCGTCCACCAGGATCTCCTCGTACTGCGCGGAAAGCGATTCCGCCAGCGCCGTTTTTTCCGTGCCGTCCGGCGTTTCGCGCAGCAGCAGCTGCAGCGCGAGATGGAGCGTATCGCTGAAATCGGCGGTGTTGCGCGCCCGCTTGGCCGCCGAAAAGGCGTCGTCATAGGCAAGCGCCGCATCCACAAGCGCGCCGACGGCCGGCGCGAGCGACGCAAGATCCTCGGCATGCTCCGCCTCGCGCACGCAAAGGCCGTTTTCCGTCAGCTTTTTCAGCTCGTCCTTATAGTCGTCGCGCGCGTGCTTGCACAGCGTTCTGACGAAGGATTCATATTTGCGCGGCGCGCTGCCGAGACGGTCGAATTTCGCGCCGGCAAAGGCGTCGCAGATCGCGTCCCACGGGCCGTCGAGCGCCGCCTCCAGCTGCGCAAACAGCGCCAGATCGGATTGAAACGTCGGCTGATAGCCGGCCAGCTCGGGCTCCGCTTCCAGCATCCGCAGACACTGATCGGCCGTCCGCGCGGCGTTGGTCAAAAAGCTGCGCACATAAGAAAGGATCTGCTGCCCCCACGGGCTTTCCTTCGCGCCGACAGACGCGTCAAAGGGCGCGAGGAGCGAGTGCATCCAGCTGCGCGGAAAGGCGTAGGCCTGTGAGAGCGCGAACAGCGAAAGGACGGCGTCGGTCAGCTTGCTGTCATCCCGCGCGTTGCCCAGCAGCGTGCAGAGCGCCGAAAAGCCGGGCGTCGGCGCGGCATAGCGCGCCTGCAGGACCGTCTGCAGCGCGGATTCCTGCAGCTGTGCGGTCTCACCCTGATCGAGCAGGGTGAAATCCGGCGAAATGCCCAGCGCGTGGAAGTTTTCCCGCACCAGACGGATACAGAACGAATCGATCGTGCAGATATTGGCGCAGGGCAGCATCAGCTGCTGCCGCCGCAGATGGCGGTCCTCCGGCGTTTCCGCCAGCCGCCGGTCCAGCGCCGCGGCAATCTTCTCTTTCATCTGCGCCGCCGCCGCGTTCGTGAAGGTCACGATCAGCAGGTTTTCGATGCCGCAGGGCGAGGATGAATCGCAGATGCGCTGAATCACGCGCTCCACCAGCACGGCGGTTTTGCCCGAGCCGGCGGCCGCGCTGACCAGCAGGGTTCCCTGCCGGCCGTCAATGGCCTTTTGTTGGTCAGGCGTCCACTCCATCCGCTGCTCCCTCCTCTCCGTCCAGCGCCGTGAGCACGGCGTCATGATCCGCGTCGGCGAGCTTGCGCACCGGGATATCCGTTTCGTAGCCGCAGACGCTCTGATAATCGCAATACTGGCAGACGTGCTGATAATTCCTGCCCTCCGCAGGCAAGGCGGGAATCTCCCCCGCGTGCAGCGCGTGCACCATCTCAAGAAGAATCGTATCCGCGCGCAGCTTGAGCGCTTCGAGCTGCCGCAGGCCGATCAGCGAGCCGCGCATCTCCCCTTTTTTGAAATCCACGGGGATATACAGCCCGCCCGCCGTGCGGTCCATGGCGAGCACCACGTCGCAGTCCCGCAGCACCAGGCCTTCCGTGCGGCACTGCTTGCGCGCGGCCAGCGCCACATCCTCCGCGGAAGCGTCCCGCGGGAGCGACACACGCGGCGCCTTGGCCGGATAATAGAGCACGCCCGCGGGCGTCACATCGCCGAAGCGGTCCGTGCCGTTGCGCCAGAGCGCAAACAGATAAATGAGCATCTGCAGGTTCAGCCCGTGCATCGCGTCGCTCAGGCGGAAGGGCTTGCCGGAAGACTTGTAATCCACCACCCGCAGATAGGTTTTGCCGTTGATCACGGCGGTATCCACGCGGTCCACCGCGCCGGAAATGCTCAGCCCGCCGTCGCCGTCGCGCAGCGTATAGGCCGGAATCTCCGGCTCAGCGCCGCCGATGCGCAGCTCGAACGCCACGGGTTCGAAATCGCTGTTGCGCAGCTCCTCGATCAGGCGCTCCGCCACATCGCAGACTGCGCCCTCCAGCTGCGCATACAAATATAAAAACCGCTCGCCCGGCGATTCCTCGCCGAACATTTCCGTCAGATGCGCCGCCATTTCCGCGTGCACGAACGCTTCAAGCGCCGGACGGGTCAGGGCGGTGAGCGCTTCGCCGCGATGCGAGCGCAGCAGCGCCTCAAGCACGGCGTGGATGATGCTGCCGCGCTGCATGGGATCCAGCTCCGCCGGCCGCCGCGGATTCGCCCGCAGGCCGTAGCTGCAGAAATAGGCAAAGGGGCACTGATGATACCGCTCCACACGGGAGGCGGAAATCTGCATCCGGTCGCCGAAAAGCGCGCGCGCCGCCGCAGGATCCTCAATGCGGTAATCCCGTCCGCCGCAGGCGCGGTCCAGCGCCGCCAGCCGCCCCGCATAGACGGGATCGGCGGAGAAATACTCCAGAAAGGACGCATAGGCCGTATTCCCGTGCGCGCGCTGACGCGCAAGCTGCTCGAACGCAGGCGCGGCGCCCTCCGCATAATAAAGCGGTTCGGCCTGCGCGGCGTCCACCTCGCGCACCTGCGAGAACAGGCGTTTGATTTTCAGATAGATTTCCGACGGCGCAAGCGTGTCGCCGTTCGCCCCGCGCTCGGGGCAGCTGACAAACAGCCGCTGTGTGGCGCAGCTGCAGGCGCTGTAGGCGATCAGCCGCTCCTCCGCGAGCTGGTATTCGCCGAAGCCCGCCAGCTCCACGCCGAGAGCGGCCAGCGCACGCCGGTCGTGATCGGTCAGCGCCGCGCCGCTTGCGGGCACGGCAGGAAACACGCCGCTGTTGCAGCCGACGATGAACACCGCCTTGGGCGCCGCCGTCCGGATGCGGTCCGCCGCGCCGACTGTGATTTCATCCAGCCCCTGCGGCAGACTGCCGACCGTCTGCGCGTCCAGCATAAGCGAAAAGGTCTCAAAGAATTCCTCGGGCGTGACCGTGCGCCCGCGCAGCAGCGTTTCCAGGCTGTCCAGCAGGGCGACGACCACCGTCCAGAGGCGGTCCAGCTCCATCGCCGCGCCCGGCTCGCCCTGCGCAATCAGCGCATCCGCCAGCGTGCGCAGATGGGTCGCGGCGTCCGTGCGCACGAGCAGCTGCCAGACTGCCGCGGCGCAGGCGCTGCCGTCGCCCTCATGCAGCGACCGGCGCAGGGAAAGCAGCGGCTGCACCGTGCGCACCCGCAGCGCCTCCAGCGTTTCGAGCGCCGCCGCGTCTTCTTCCGTCATGGCACCGAAGCCGCGCGGATTGCGCGTCCAGGGCTTCGTCCATGCGCCGCCGCGCAGCTGCCAGAGATAGCTGTAATCCTCCAGCGCCGCGATTTCCTCGGTCGTCAGACCGGTCAGTTCGGTTTTCAGATAGCGCATCACGCGCTCCGTATCAAAGCCCTTGGCAGCGATTTCGACGGCGCTTTCCACCAGATTGACCACGGGCGAGGCGGCCACGGGCCGGCGCACATCGGCAAACGCGCCGATGCCGCACTTGCGCAGCGCGCTGTGCAGCGGGGCTTCATAATCGTCAATATTGCGCGCGATGATCGCGATCTCCCTGCACCGCAGACCCTCCGTGCGGATCAGTTTTTTTGCGGTCGCCGCCACAAACGCGCATTCCGAATCGATATCCGCCGCCTTGCACAGCAGAAGCTCCTCGCAGGGCGCGTCGTAAACCTCGGGGGCAGCGGCATAGAGATTGCGCTCGAGCGCAGCCAGGGCCGGCGCGACGCCGCGCCTTGCATCCCCGCCCAGAACGGTCGGCAGCGCCGCCGGCACGCCGTTTTGTTTCGCGAGCCGGATCAGCGCGGATGCCGTGCGCTTGGTATGGGCGAACAGATCCGTTTCATCGCCGAGGTTGCGCAGCCCGTCGCAGCACAGGGTCACGCAGACCTCCCGCGCCTGCCGCAGCATCCCGCCGATCACGCGCAGCTCCTGCGCCGTGAAGCCGCGGAAGCCGTCGATCATCACGGTGCGGTCACGGAAATAATCGCGGCTGTCCATGCAGTCCGCGCAGACGGTCAGCAGATCGTCCGGATCAAAGCAGCTGCTGCCCAGCAGCGCGTCATAGGCGTCAAACACCGTCGCCAGATCCTGCAGCTTCGCGCGCAGCAGGGGCGTTGCCACCGCGCCGGACGCCGCGCGCAGATCCTCCGCGCTCACCGCGCTGCACTTGCATTCCGAACGCAGCGCCGTGAATTCCCGGATGACCGAGCGCCGCGACGCATGTTGCCCGTAGAGCTGCAGCCGGTCGCGGACATTCGCGAGCGCCGTCGCCATCATGGCGGTCTCCGCCGCTTCATCCAGCCGGCGGCACTGCTGCAGCGCCGCCTCGCCGATCAGCTGCTCGGCCAGCGCGGTAAAGGATAAGATATCGATGCGCGCCGCCGCCCTGGCAGACAGGCGCGCGAGCATTTGTTTCTGGCTGGTGAAGGAAAACTGCTCCGGCACCAGCAGCGTCAGCCGGTCCTCCCCGGCAGCGGCCGCCGCGGACAGGCGTTCGAGCACCGCCGTGGTTTTGCCTCCGCCCGCGCGGGAGAAAAGCAAGGTCAACATATTGCTGCCCTCCGTCCTCGTTTGATAGCTTCAGTATAACATAGAATCCTCCGCTTGTCACATCCTTTTTTGCAAAAGAATAAAACAGGTACGGAATCGTACCTGTTGACAGCAGCGTCGCAAAAGTCCGGATTTTCGGACTTCGGCGCAGTCCGGGGAAAAATTAAAGGCAGAGATTGAAATCTCTGCCGCTTAATTTGACTTATGCTTCCTTAACGATCACCTGTTTGCCGTTGTAATAACCGCATTCGGGGCAAAGTCTGTGAGCTCTTTTCCATTCACCGCAGTTGGAGCATTTCTCAAGCTGAGGAGCACTCATTCTCCAGACATTGGAGCGTCTCTTATTCTTTCTCGCCTTGGAAACATGTCTCTTGGGGACAGCCATTCTGCGCACCTCCTTATTAATGATTCAGTCAAAAACCTTTCGGTTCATTTCCTTTATTATTCGTCCTCTTCCTCCAGCAGCGCCGCGAGCGCGGCCAGCCGCGGATCGACCGCCCGTTTGCAGGCGCAGGGGCCGTCGTTGAGATCCTGCCCGCAGTTGGGGCACAGACCCTTGCAATCCGGCCGGCAAAGGAACTTCGCAGGCAGGGAGAGGAACAGATCCTCCCGCACAAGCGGATCCAGATCAAACCGCAGATCCTCAACGAGCAAAAGCGCGTCGTTCGTCTCGTCGTTGATGCTCGTGACCAGCGTGTGGTCGATCGGGATGCGGAAGGTCGGCGTGATGGGCTTTGCACAGCGGTCGCAAAAGAGCGACAAGGTGCATTCAGCCGCCGCGTGCAGCTCGACGATGCCGGTCTGGTTTTCCGCCCGCCCGGCGACATTCACCGGCGACGTGAACGGCCGGACGCTGTCCAGCTGTTCCTCGGAAAGATCCAGCGAATAACTGAAATCCTGCCCGAAGCCTTCGGTATTGAATATGGGTTCCAGGTCCAAAATCATAGCATCCACCAAATCACGCACAAGATATTATATCGGCATTCCTGCCATTTGTCAACCTAAAATATCAGGAATTTCAGATTTTTTCGCAGAATTCGAAAATCTCCGCGGGCAGCTCTTCCGCATCTGCGGAAATCGTGAAGGTGAAATCCTGATCCGCCGTTTTGCTCAGCGCAGCCGTCTTTTTGAGGAACGCGGCAAGCTCGTCATAGTTGCGCCCGCCGATGCGGAGCGTGGCGTCCACAAGCACGTCGGTGATATCATGGTCGCCGGCGATGATGCCGCTCAGGAAGCCGTAAAAGGCCTCATAGCCGCTGATGCCGTACTGATCGGTTTCCACCAGACGGCAGCGATAGTTGATATCATAGGTCAGCAGGCGTTCTTTTTCGATGCAGACCACGTTGCCGTTGGACTGTTCGACCGCTTCGTTCACCAGGTTGATCAGACGCTTGGTTTTGCCGGAGCCCTTGTGGCCGAGAATTAAGTAAATCATGTGGTACCTCCCTGTTGTGCGTAAAACGTCTTTTATCCGAGTCTGGCTTCCAGCGCGGCTTTTGCCTCTTCATAGCCGGGCTTGCCCAGAAGCGCAAACATATTCTTCTTGTAGCTTTCCACGCCGGGCTGATCGAAGGGATTCACGCCCAGCAGATAACCGGAGATCGCGCAGGCCTTCTCGAAGAAGTAGATCAGGAAGCCGAGCTCATACTCCGCCTGGCGGTCCACCGTGATCACAAGATTCGGCACGCCGCCGTCGGTGTGGGCCAGCAGCGTTCCCTCAAACGCCTTGCGATTGACCTCGTGCAGCTGCTTGCCGGCCAGGAAATTCAGACCGTCGCTGTTCGCCGCGTCAAAGCCGACCGTCACGTTGGCCTTGGGCTCCTTGATCCAGAGCACGGTTTCAAACATCAGGCGCTCGCCCTGCTGGATATATTGCCCCATGGAATGGAGATCCGTGGAGAAAATCGCGGAGGCGGGGAACAGGCCCTTGCCCTCCTTGCCCTCGCTCTCGCCGAACAGCTGCTTGAACCACTCGCACCAGAGCGTCAGCGACGGTTCATAGGCGGCGAGCAGCTCGATGGACTTGCCGTCGCGGTAAAGCAGGTTGCGGATCGCCGCATACTGATAGCATTCATTCGTGGCCAGATCCGGCTCGGAATAGGCCAGGCGCGCATCCGCCGCGCCCTGCATGAGCAGATCGATATCCACGCCGGCCACGGCCACGGGCAGCAGACCCACGGCGGTGAGCACGGAATAGCGTCCGCCGACGTCGTCCGGCACCACGAACGTGCGGTAGCCTTCTTCGTCCGCGAGCGCCTTAAGCGCGCCGCGGGTGCGGTCGGTCGTCACATAAATGCGCTTTCTGGCTTCTTCCTTGCCGTAGCGCGATTCAATCAGCTGCTTGAAGATGCGGAACGCAACGGCGGTTTCGGTCGTCGTGCCGGATTTGGAGATCACGTTGATCGAGAAATCCCGGCCGTCGATCAGGGAAATCAGCTCCTCCACCGCGGACGCGCTGATGGTGTTGCCGCCGAAATAGATCTCCGGCGTTTCCTTCTTGAGCAGGTTGTAGTTGTTGGATTTCAGGAATTCGATCACGGCGCGCGCGCCGAGATAGGAGCCGCCGATGCCGAGCACGAGCAGCACCTCGGAATCGCTTTGAATCTGCGCGGCGCTTTCTTTGATCAGCGCAAACTCCGTCTTATCGTAATCGACCGGCAGATCGATCCAGCCGAGCTTGTCGCTGCCGCGGCCGGTGCCCAGATGCAGCGCTTCGTGCGCGGCGGAGATTTCCGGCTGCAGGGAACGCAGCCGCTCCGGATTGCCGTATTCGCCGGCATAGTTGAGGTTCAGTTTGATTGCCATTTTGTTTTAACTCCCCGATGCTTCAGCAGGCCGCGGACTGCGCCGCGCCGTGAAAGCTTGTTCAACATTATTTTATATATTTTAAACCATTTTCGTGCACAATGCAACCGAAAAAAGAAAAAAATTCAAACAAATTCAGGAAAGCGCAGCGGAATCCCTTCGGTGAATTTGCCAAAGTGCTCAGCTGCCGCGCAGCTGCATAAGCCGCCGAGCGAGCCGATGCAGCACAAAACCGAAGCTCAGCGCCTCCACCGCGGCGGGCGCGGTCAGCTTGTAAACGCCGAGCACGGTCTCCCCCGCCCGCACCGTCACGGTGCCGAGCACCTGCCCGGCCTCCACCGGCGCATGGACGTCCACGGCAAGGTCGACCGTCTGCGTCAGCTTGCCGCTCTGACTCTTTTCAACCGGCAGGGGCGCGATTTCAGGCAGCTGCGGCAGAATGCGGTCCGTGACGCCGCCGAGCACGCCGACCGCCGGAATCAGGCTGCGGTCGATCTGCGGCGTGACGGTCGTGTAATTCGCAAACCCCCAGTTCAGCAGCGCCTTGGCCGCGTCGAACCGCGCGGCGCTGTTCGGGCTGCCCATCACCACAGCGATCAGATGCAGGCCGTCCCGCATGGCGCTCGCAGAGATGCAGCAGCCGGCCTTGGCGGTGGTGCCCGTTTTCAGGCCGGTCGTCCCCGCGTAAAAGCGCACGAGCTTATTCGTATTCACCAGCGCGGTCGCCCCGTCGCGCAGGCTGTCCATCCAGATCGTGGTGTAATCCAGAATCATCTCATGCTGCAGCAGCGTGCGCGACATGATCGCCACATCCAGCGCAGAGGTCTTGTGATCCTGCGCGCTGTCATCCAGACCGGTGCAGTTTTCAAAATGCGTATCCTGCATCCCGAGCTGCGCGGCGCGTTCGTTGAGCCGCTGCACGAACGCCGCGTCGCTGCCGGCAATGTATTCGCCCAGCGCGGTGCAGGCGTCGTTCGCGCTGTAAACGGCGGTGGCCTTGAGCAGGTCATGCACCGTCATCTGCTCGCCCTCTTTGAGCCAGATCTGGGAGCCGCCCTTTCCGGCGGCCTCCGCGCTGACGGTGACGAGATCATCGAGCGCGATCTGCCCGGCCTCGATGGCTTCGACCGTAAGCAGCATGGGCAGGATTTTCGTCACGGAGGCCGGATACAGCCGCTCCCGCGCGTTCATCTGCAGCAGCACCTGCCCGGTGCCGACCTCCATGAGCACGGCGGATTTCGCTTCGATCTCCACGGGCAGGGTCTCCGGCGGCGCGGCCGTGGCCGTCGGCACGCAGACGGCGCAGAGCGCGGCGGAAAGCAGGCCTGCAAGCAGGCGGCGGATCAGTTTCATGGCATCGTCCCCTTTCCTTTTATATATAATGTGAATTATCATTGAATATCACAGATTTTTGTGGTAGAATGGGGATATCATCGGCAACACGGAGGCGCAAATGAAAGCGGCATTTTATACCCTTGGCTGCAAGGTCAATCAATATGAAAGCGAAGCGATGGCGCAGCGGCTCGCCGCACAGGGCGTGACGGTGGTGGACCCGGCGCAGGAGGCGGATTTTTACGTCGTCAACTCCTGCACCGTCACCGCCGAAAGCGACCGCAAGACCCGGCAGGCGGTCCGGCGCTTCAAAAAGCTGCACCCGGACAGCATCGTCGTGCTCACCGGCTGCATGCCGCAGGCCTTCCCGCAGGCGAGCGCCGCGCTCGAGGCGGCGGACATCGTCATCGGCAACAAAAGCAACCATCTGCTTTATGACTATGTGCTGCAATATCTCAACGGCGGCGGCCGGATCGTTGCGATCGATCCGCACAATGCGCAGCCGGGCGAGCCGTTCACGGGCGACACAATCACGGACTTCCATGCCCGCACGCGCGCCGCAGTCAAGATCGAGGACGGCTGCAACCGTTTCTGCAGCTACTGCATCATCCCCTACGCGCGCGGTCGGGTGCGGTCAAAACCGCTTCCGGCGCTGCGTGAAGAGCTCGCGGCGCTGAACGACGCGGGCTTCTGCGAGATCGTGCTGGTCGGCATCAATCTCTCGGCCTACGGCAGCGATCTGGGCTGCTCGCTCGCGGATGCGGTGCGGCTGGCGGCTTCCTTCCCGCAGATCCGTCGCGTCCGGCTCGGCTCGCTCGAACCGGATCACATCACGAACGACGTGATCGCCGCGCTGCAGGCCGTTCCTGAATTCTGCCCGCAGTTTCACATATCCCTGCAGAGCGGCTGTGACCGCACGCTCCGGCGCATGAACCGGCATTATGACAGCGCGGACTACCTTGCCCTGTGCCGGAACCTCCGTGCCGCCTTCCCGGACGCCGCGATCACCACGGACATCATGGTCGGCTTCCCGGGCGAAACGGCGGAGGATTTCGAAACCTCCCGCGCCTTTGCCGAAACGGTCGGCTTTGAAAAGATCCACGTCTTCCCCTATTCCCGCCGCGCAGGCACGCCCGCCGCATCGATGCCCGATCAGGTGCCGCAGGCGGAGAAGGCCCGCCGCGCCGCAGAGCTGAGCCGCACGGCCGCCGCCCTGCGCACGGCAGCGTTCACGCGGATGATCGGCCACTCGGTCGAGATCCTGCCCGAGGAATGGCGGGACGGCCTTGTGCAGGGCTGCACCGCGAATTACACGCCGGTGCAGATTCGCAGCGACCGCCCCCTGCCGCCGGTGCTCACGCGCGTGACCGTCACGGGCGTTGCGCAAGACGTCTGCCTCGGCGAGCTGATGGGCGGGGAAATATCCGACGATTAGTATTTGCTTTTGCGTGTCGCTGCCAGCGTCATCATCCGCCGCTTTTGTTTGTCATTTTCAATAACTTATTTATTATTAATTTTGCTTTTGTTCGGTAATCCATCCGATTTTGTCGTTATAGTTTATCATTTAACTAATCTCTATTGACTTCCTGTGAGAATCCTGTTAAGATACCAGTGTTTGAGAGTACAATCTGATTATTCGAAATGTCGCTGTCAGTGACATTTCAACGCTTTGCAGGAGGTCTCACCGTATGAAAAAACTTTCGATGCAGCTGCTCGCCGATACCGTCGTCTCCCGCCGGAAGGCGCTGAAGATGACGCAGGCGCAGCTGGCAGGCGCCACCGGAATCCATCGCGGGCTGATCTCGCGCCTCGAGGCAAGGGACTTCACCCCGTCGATCGATCAGCTGCAGGCGCTCGCGCAAGCGCTGGACTTTGACCCCTCCGCGCTGTTTGTCGATACGGCCATGACAGCCGCCATCGAAATCACGCGCTCCTACAACATCGCGGTCGCCGGCACCGGCTACGTCGGTCTCTCGCTCGCCGTGCTCCTCGCGCAGCACAACCGCGTCACCGCCGTCGACATTCTGCCCGAAAAGGTGGAAAAGCTCAACCGGCTATGCTCCCCGATCCAGGACGACTACATCGAAAAATACCTGGAGGAAGCAAAAAAGGGCAAGCGGACGCTGCAGCTCTCAGCCACCACGGACGGCGCCGCCACATATGCTGACGCGGATTTCATCATCGTCGCCGCGCCGACAAACTATGACCCGAAGCAGAACTTTTTCGATTGCTCCGCCGTGGAAAGCGTGCTGCAGCTGGTGCGGGACGCCACCGCTTCGCGCGAGGAAAAGCCGGCAATCGTCATCAAATCCACGATTCCGGTCGGGTATACCGTCCACATCCGGGAAAAACTCGGCATGGACAACATCCTGTTCAGCCCGGAATTCCTGCGCGAATCCAGGGCGCTGTATGACAATCTCTATCCGAGCCGCATCATCGTCGGCTGCGACGCGCAGACGGAAACCGCCGCGCGCATCTTTGCGGGTCTTTTGCAGCAGGGCGCAATCAAGTGTCCGGTCGAAACGCTGTTCATGGGCTATACCGAGGCGGAGGCGACCAAGCTCTTTGTCAACACCTACCTTGCGCTGCGCGTGAGCTATTTCAACGAGCTGGACACCTATGCGGAGATCAAGGGGCTGCGCACCGCGGATATCATCAAGGGCGTCTGCCTGGACCCGCGCGTGGGCGATTATTACAACAATCCCTCCTTCGGCTACGGCGGCTACTGCCTGCCCAAGGATACGAAACAGCTGCTGGCGAATTATCAGGACGTGCCGCAGAATATGATGACCGCCATCGTCGAATCCAACCGGACGCGCAAGGATTACATTGCCGACCGGGTGCTGGAAATCGCCGGCGCCTACACGGCGTCCGCCCATTTCAGCAGCGCGCAGGAGCAGCGGCAGAAGGAAACGGTGGTCGGCGTCTACCGGCTGACCATGAAGGCCAATTCCGACAATTTCCGCCAATCCTCCATTCAGGGCGTCATGAAGCGGATCAAGGCGAAGGGCGCGACCGTCGTCATCTATGAGCCGACACTGGAAAACGGGAGCACGTTTTTCGGCTCGACCGTTGTGAACGACCTGAAGAAATTCAAAAAAATGTGCGGCTGCATCATTGCTAACCGCTACGATCCCTGCCTCGACGACGTGGAGGAAAAGGTCTATACAAGGGATCTGTTCAGACGAGATTAAGAAAGAAACGAGGACAACAGCCATGCTTTGCGAAGAACGGTTTCGTGAAATCTACGGCAGGGACCCGGAGGGCCTCTCCTTCTCCCCCTACCGCATCTGCCCCATCGGCGCGCACAGCGACCACAACCTCGGCAAAATCACGGGGTTCGCCATCGATAAAGGCATCCATCTCGCCTTCCGGCCGAAGAAGAACGGCGTTGTGGAAATGCAGAGCCTCCAGTTTCCCAAACGCGCGCAGTGGCACATCAAGGACGTCGGCGAAAAAACCGGCGACTGGGCGGACTATCTGCGCGGCGCGACCTATGCGCTGGGCAAGGAGCACACGCTCACGGTCGGTCTGTGCGGCATCATCGAAGGCTCGCTGCCGATCGGCGGCCTGAGCTCCTCCGCCGCGGTGATTCTGGCCTTTCTGGATGCGCTGTGCAAGGTCAACCAGATCGAACTGACGGCGCAGGAGCTGATCGCCGTCGCCTTCGACGCCGAAAAGAATTACGTCGGCGTCAACGTCGGCACCCTGGATCAGAGCTGCGAGGTGCTCTCGAAAAAGGATCACCTGCTGTATCTGGACTGCAGGGACAATCACTATGAGCTGATCCCGACGCATCCGGCGATGAAGCCCTATCGGATCGCCGTCTTTTTCAGCGGGCTGGAGCATTCCCTGGCCGGCTCCAAATACAACATGCGCGTGGACGAGCTGCGCGCGGGCGTCTATGCTTTGCAGGCGTTCAGCGGCGCGGAGTACGGCAAATTCAATCAGGCCAACGCGCGCGACGTCAGCTTTGAGACCTATCAGGCCTATAAAGACCGTCTGCCCGCACCGTGGGCGCGGCGCTGCGAGCACTGGTACACCGAATTTCAGCGCGTCGAGGCCGGCGCGGAAGCCTGGCGGCGCGGCGATCTGGAAACCTACGGCCGCCTGTCCTTCGAATCCGGCCGGAGCAGCATTCAAAACTGGGAATCCGGCGCGCCGGAGCAGATCAAGCTCTATGAGATCATGCGGGAAACGGACGGCATCTACGGCGGGCGCTTCAGCGGCGCCGGCTTCAAGGGCTGCTGCATGGCGCTGATCGATCCGTCCAAGGCGGACGCGATCCGCGAATCTGTGGAGCGGGCCTATCTGACGGCCTTCCCCGCCATGCAGGGCAAATACAGCTTCCATCTGTGCGAAAGCGCGGACGGAATCGCAAATCAAAAGTGAGGTGCAGCGTATGCAATGTCTGATTTTAGCCGCCGGCTATGCCACCCGCCTTTATCCGCTGACGGAGAACTTCCCGAAACCCCTGCTCAAGGTGCGGGAGAAAACCATTCTGGACTGGCTGCTGGATGATCTGGACGCCACCGGTCTGGTCGACGCGTACGCGGTCATCAGCAATCATAAATTTGCGCCGCATTTTCAGGCGTGGGCGGAGCAGCACCGTCTGCCGATCACCGTGATCGACGACGGCACCGACTCCAACGAAACCCGCCTGGGCGCGGTGTGCGATCTGCTGTTTGCCATGGAGCGCCTGCAGTGCGACGACGATCTGCTCGTGGTCGCGGGCGACAACCTGCTGGATTTCAGCCTGGGGCACTTTCTGCGCTATGCGCAGCAGAAGGGCGCCTCCTGCACGATGCGCTATTGGGAAAACGATCATAACCGCCTGATCAAAAGCGGCATCAGCGAGATCGGCGCGGATGAGCGGCTGCTCTCGCTGGAAGAAAAACCGGCGCAGCCGAAATCCAACTGGTGCACGCCGCCGTTTTATTATTACACCAAAGCGGACGCGGCAAGAATTCCGGACGCGATCGCCGACGGCTGCGGCACGGACGCGCCGGGCAGTCTGGTGGCCTGGATGTGCCGGCATGCCGTCCTCTACAGCATGGAGATGCCGGGCAGCCGCTTCGACATCGGCAATCTGGAAAGCTACGAGCAGGCGCAAACGCTTTATAAAGGGATTACAAGGTAAGGGCTATGGGAAAGCAACAAATCGATTTAAACGGAAAAACCATTCTGGTCACCGGGTCGCCCGGCTTCATCGGCGCCAATCTGGTGCTTCGTCTGCTCAGGGAACTGCGCAGCGGCACGGTCGTGAGCTTCGACAACATGAACGACTACTATGACGTGCGTCTGAAGGAGTGGCGGCTGCGGCAGATTGAAGCGGCGGCGGCCGATTCTCCGGTCCGGCACGTGTTTGTCAAGGGCTCGGTCGGCGACAAGGCGGCGGTGGATGCGCTCTTTGCCAAGTACCGCTTCGACGTGGTCGTCCATCTGGCGGCGCAGGCCGGCGTGCGCTGGTCCATCGACCATCCCGACGTCTACATGGAGTCGAACGTCATCGGCTTCTACAACATCCTGGAGGCCTGCCGGCACAACCCGGTGGCGCATCTGGTCTATGCGTCCAGCTCCTCCGTCTACGGCGGCAACAAAAAAGTGCCGTTCTCCACGGACGATCCGGTGGATCATCCGGTCAGCCTTTACGCCGCGACGAAAAAGAGCAACGAGCTGCTCGCCCATGCCTACAGCAAGCTCTATGAGATCCCCGCCACGGGGCTGCGCTTCTTCACGGTCTACGGCCCCGCCGGGCGGCCGGATATGTTCTATTACAGCGCGACCGAAACGCTCTCGCAGGGCGGCACGATCCGGATCTTCAATTACGGCAACTGCAAACGCGACTTCACCTATATCGACGATATCGTCGAGGGCGTTTACCACGTCATGCAGGGCGCGCCGGAAAAAGCGACGGGCGACGACGGCCTGCCGGTCCCGCCCTGCGCGGTCTACAACATCGGCGGCGGCAGCCCGGAGAACCTGCTGGACTTCGTGCGCACGCTGCAGGAGGAGCTCGTGCGCGCCGGTGTGCTGCCGGCAGACTACGACTTTGCAGGCCACCGCACGCTCGTCGGCATGCAGCCGGGCGACGTGCCCGTCACCTACGCGGACACGGCGGCGCTGGAGCGGGATTACGGCTTCACGCCGCAGACCGGCATCCGGGCGGGCCTGCGCAGCTTTGCCGAGTGGTATAAGGCATTCAGCCAGACCTGAATCATTCCGCCCCCATCGCTATACTAATTATATAAACAGCAAACCGCCCGCGGGAATCCCCGCGGGCGGTTTTTTCTGCTGATTCTCTATTATTTTTCACGCACGCGCTTGCCGGTCATATGCTCGATCGTGAATTCGATGATCGCGGCGCGATCTGCGTTTTTCCTGAGATCCCGCTCCAGATCATAACCGGCGGGGAAATACTTCTCCCCGAGCAGCCGCAGCTTTTCTTCTGTTTCGGCGCGGTCCTCGAGCACGCGCACACGGCCGAAGGCGATCACGCTCGTCACATGATACCACCAGTCGTCCGGCTCGCGCTCGCCCGCATTCACCACGCAGAACGATGCTTTGTCGCAGGCGCGCACGGCGTCGATCTTCTGCCCCTCCTGCGCGGAGTGAAAATATAATCTTCCGTCCTGATAGACGAAATTCAGCGGCACGGCATAGGGGTAACCGTTTTCGCCGCACAGGGCGAGCACGCCGCGCTTTTCACTTTCCAGCAGGGTGACGCAGGCCGCGTCCTCCGTCTGCTGCGCAATCCGCCGCATCTGCCGAAACACATGCTCCTTCATGCAGACACCTCCCCGGCCGCGTTCAGACCGGCTCCCCGAAGGTGTCCGGATGCGCGGGGTCAAACATCTCATTCGCCCACATCACCGTGACGAGGTTTTCGGTATCGGACAGGTTGATGATGTTGTGCGTATAGCCGGGCAGCATGTGAACGGCCTGGATATGATCGCCGCTGACCTCAAACTCCAGCACCTCATCCGAGCCGATCCTGCGCTCCTGAATCAGTCCGTGGCCGGCGACGACGATGAAGAATTCCCACTTCGAATTGTGCCAGTGCTGACCCTTCGTAATGCCCGGTTTGCTGATATTCACGGAAACCTGCCCGTGATCCGCGGTCTTGAGCAGCTCCGTAAAGCTGCCGCGGGCGTCGCAGTTCATTTTCAGATCGAAAGCGACCTTCTCTTTCGGCAGATAGCTCAGATACATCGAGTAGAGCTTCTTTTCGAAGCTGCCCGCCGGAATGGCCGGCAGGATCAGCGTCTGCGGCTGATCGTGGAAGGTGTGCAGCAGCTCGACGATGCGCCCGAGCGTCGCCTTATGGGTCACGGGGGCGTAGCAGTAGCGGCCGTCCGGGTTCGGCAGCGGCGTCAGCCCGTCGAACAGTGTGCCGTCAATCGTCTCGCCGGCCTGCGGATAATCCGCCCGGTGCGCATGCCCTTCCATCGCGTCAAACATTTCCTCGATCAGATCGTCGATGAACAGCAGCTCCAGTTCAACGCGCGGATCATTCACCGTGATCGGCAGATCGTTTGCGATGTTGTTGCAGAAGGTGCCGACCGCCGAATTGTAATTCGGCCGCACCCACTTCCCCACAAGATTCGGGAAGCGATAGACATATACGGGGGCGCCCGTTTCGGCCGCGTAGCTGAAAAACAGCTCCTCGCCGTCGCGCTTGGACAGTCCGTAGGCGGAGGTGCCGAAGCGCCCGGCGAGCGTGGCCTGCAGCGAGGAGGACAGCATGACGGGGCACCGGTTGCCGTGCTTTTTCAGCAGCGCGAGGAGCGTGCCGGCAAAGCCGAAATTGCCCGTTCTGAATTCCTCCGGGTCCTGCGGGCGGTTGACGCCGGCAAGATTGAAAACAAAATCACAGTCGGCGCAGAAGCGGTCCAGCTCCGCCGCCGTGTTGTTGATATCGTATGCGTAAATCTCCTCAACGGAAAGCGCGGGGCGGGTGCGGTTTTTCCCGTCGCGCAGATTCTTCAGGTTTTCGACAAGATTGCGGCCGACGAATCCGGCAGCGCCGGTGACAAGAATCTTCATACGTCTTTTCTCCAAACCATTTTGTTGACGACGCCGACATAGGACTGGATGATCTTCACGACTTTATCGGAAACATTGATGTCTGTGTAATCGGGCACCGGGACCGCGCCGCCGTTTTTCTCTTCCTTCACCATTTCCACCGCCGTATCCACCGCCTGCAGCAGACCCTTCGTGTCGATGCCGGAGAGGATGAAGCAGGCCTTGTCCAGCGCCTCGGGCCGCTCGGTCGAGGTACGGATGCAAACGGCCGGAATCGGATGGCCGATCGAGGTGAAAAAGCTGGATTCCTCCGGCAGCGTGCCGGAATCGCTGACCACGCAGAAGGCGTTCATCTGCAGGCAGTTGTAATCATGGAAGCCCAGCGGTTCATGCTGAATCACGCGCGCATCAAGCTGAAAACCGGAAGCCTCCAGCCGTTTTTTCGAGCGCGGGTGGCAGGAATACAGGATCGGCAGATCGTATTTCTCCGCCATCTGATTGATCGCGGTGAACAGCGAGGTAAAATTCTTTTCGGTGTCGATATTCTCCTCGCGGTGCGCGGAGAGCAGGATGTACTTCCCCTTTTCCAGACCGAGACGGGCGTGGACGTCGGAGGCTTTGATCGCCGCCAGATTCTCCGTGAGCACCTCCGCCATCGGCGAGCCGGTGACATAGGTGCGCTCCTTGGGCAGACCGCAATCCGCCAGATACCGGCGCGCGTGCTCCGAATAGGCCAGATTCACGTCGGAAATAATGTCGACGATGCGGCGGTTCGTTTCCTCCGGCAGGCACTCATCCTTGCAGCGGTTACCCGCCTCCATGTGGAAGATCGGGATGTGCAGGCGCTTCGCGCCGATGACCGACAGGCAGGAGTTGGTGTCGCCGAGCACCAGCACGGCGTCCGGCTTGAGCAGCGTCATGGCCTGATAGCTCGCGGCGATGATGTTGCCCATCGTTTCGCCGAGATCCGCGCCGACGGCATCCAGATACAGCTCCGGGTCGTCCAGACCGAGATCCTTGAAAAAGACGCCGTTGAGATTGTAGTCATAATTCTGCCCCGTGTGGACCAGAATCGTGTCAAAGTATTTTCTGCATTTTTTGATCACGGCAGCAAGGCGGATGATCTCCGGCCGCGTGCCAACAATGATCATCAGTTTGAGTTTGCCGTTTTCTTTCCATCCAGTCATGTGCTGTGCGCTCCTTCCTCGTGCGTGTTACGCCTCCACCAGATGCGGACGCCCCTCCAGCTCTTCCTTCACATAGTCCGTGGTCAGGATCTTCTGCACCACGCCGTCCACATCGAGCCGGCGCGTGTTGTGGCTGGTGTAGGATTCGTCGCCCTCCGTTTGAACGGTGCCCTCAACGTAGAACTTGTCGTAGTTGAGTCCGCGCGCGTCGGGGCTGATGCGGAAATACTGCCCCATATCGGTGCTGCGCAGGCGCTCCTCCCTCGTCATCAGCGTTTCATAGAGCTTTTCGCCGTGGCGCGAGCCGATGATCTTCTTCTCCGTCTGCCCGAACAGCTTCATCACGCCGTCGGCCAGATCGCCGATGGTGGACGCATCCGCTTTCTGGATAAAGAGGTCGCCGGGCTCCGCGTGCTCAAACGCGAACGCCACCAGATCCACCGCTTCGTCCAGATTCATCAGAAAGCGCGTCATATTCGGGTCGGTGATCGTGATCGGCGCCTGCCGCTTGATCTGGTCGATGAACAGCGGGATGACGGAGCCGCGGCTGCACATGACGTTGCCGTAGCGGGTGCAGGCCAGCACCGTGCCGCCCCGCTCATAAGCCACCTGCGCGCGCGCCTGCACGACCTTTTCCGCCACCGCCTTGGTCATGCCCATGGAATTGATCGGATAGGCCGCCTTGTCGGTGGAAAGAAACACGACCCGCTCCACGCGGTTCTCCACCGCGGCGGTGACCACGTTGTCAGTGCCGATGATATTGGTCCGGACCGCCTCCATCGGGAAGAACTCGCAGGACGGCACCTCCTTGAGCGCGGCGGCGTGGAAGATATAATTTGCGCCGTACAGCGCATCCCGCACGGAATCGAGATTCCGCACGTCGCCGATGAAGAATTTCACCTTGCCGGCATAATCGGGATACTGCGCCTGCAGGGTGTGGCGCATCCAGTCCTGCTTCTTCTCATCCCGGCTGAAAATGCGGATCTCGCCGATCTCCGTGGTGAGAAAATGCTTGAGCACGGTGGAACCGAAGGATCCGGTCCCGCCGGTGATAACCAACGTCTTTCCCTTGAACGCTTCTGTGATTTGCATCATTGCAGCTGCTCCTTCTCCACAGCCCCGCGGGGCCGTTGTGATTTCAGCCGGTGTCGGCTGTGTATTCTTTCGGTGAAATCGCGCGGGCATTATTCCTGCGCCGGTTTGTCGCCGATCGTTTTCTTGATATGGCCGAGGCTCAGGTATTTTTCGATCGATTCGGAATCCTTCTGCTTGACGATGCAGTCCGGCACGACCACGAGCGAATAGGGCGCCAGATGGCGCTTGACGATAGCCGAGCCGCCGACCAGGCATTTCTCTCCGACCTCGATCTTGTTGAAAATCGTGGCCCCGATGCCGATATAGACCTGATTGCCGACGGTAACATGCCCGGCAAGATTGGACCTTGCCCCGATGATGGAGTGATTTTTGATGTCAGAGTAATGGCCGACAAACGCATAGGGGCGGAAGGTGTTGTTGTCGCCGATTTTGCATCCGTGCGAGAGATACGCGTGGTCGCAGATCCAGTTGCCTTCGCCGATGTCCTGCGTGAAAACATCCGCCGAGGGGGAAACCAGATTGGCAAAGCGGAAGCCGCTCGCCTTCAGCTCTTCAAACATCCTGCGCTTGAGGCCGTTCATATTCTGATACCACGAAATAGCCAGAAACAGCTTGGTCTGCGTTTTGTCGATGATCTGATCCAGCTCTTCAAGCGGATAGAGCGGCTTGCCGCGGAATTCATTCTCCGTGATATACTGCGCATTGATCGCGTAGCCGATGATGTCAAAAAGGTCGTAACGCTCGATGAAATCGATGACCTCGCTCGATGCGCTGCCGTTGCCGACGATAATCAGTTGCTCTTTCATAATCTTGCCTCCGTTTTTCTTGTGTGGATTGCATTGATCAGTGTGCAGACCGTCATGGATACCGTCGCCACCAGCACCGCCGCGTAGGTTTCCGTCAGCCAGGAAGCGATCGGATAGCTGCCGGTGACCACCTTGAACACCGTCCAGCCGACTGCCGCAGCGCCGGTGAGCAGCATGCTGATGCAGGCGCCGGTTGATGTCGCCTTCTTTGAGAAGAAGCCGAAAATAATGACAATGAACAGCGCGCCTCTCAGGGAATAGGCGGAATACACGATATCCAGCACGTTATGCTGATTCACAAGATAGATCGCGCCCAGACAGCAGATCACGCCGGAAACCGCGGTCGTGACTCTGGAAACGGCCATGACCTCTTTCTCCGGTGCGGCGGGCCGGATCCTCGCCTGATACAGGTCCTTGGTCAGCATCGTCCCCGCCGCGAGGATGATCGGCGACGCGGTCGAAAGGATCGCCGCGAGCTCCGCGGCCAGCACCAGACCGCCGACGATCGGCGGCAGGCCGAGCATCACGCTCGTGAGCGCCAGCTTGCCGTCCGTGACAACATTGCCGCTCAGATCCAGCAGAGTGCCCTGCGTCGACATCACCTTGCCGATGATACCGATCAGCGCGGTGAGCAGGCCGAAGGGCGCGGTCACAAGCGCCGTGTAGACGCAGGCTTTTCTCGCCGTGGGCACATCCTTCGAGGCGAGCACCGGCTGAATGCCGGCCTGCGCGGTGCAGGCGCCCAGAAGACTTGCGATCACCCAGGAGGACACCTTCGGGAAGCCGATGGTCGTCATCGAGAAATAATGCCCGCCGGATTTGCTCTCCATTTCCGCAACGTCGGCGGTGAATCCCGTCCACCCGCCGAGCCGCGCAATCAGAATCACCACGGCGACAAGGATGCCGATATACATAACGAATAAATGCATTGTATTGGTTTTGCTCACGGCCCGCATGCCGCCGACCAGCGTGTAAATCACAAAGATCAGGGTAAAGACCACGGCGGAGAGCCTGAAATCCAGGCCGAGCAGCGCCTGCCCGAATTTGCCGGCCGCGATGATCTGCGAAATCCCGACCGCCAGCATGACCAGCACAAGCAGGATGCTGGAAACAGTCTGCGCGCTTTTGCCGAAGACGGTTTCAATGATCCCGGGGATCGTCATTTTCCCGATGTTGCGGTAGAGCTTTGCGAAGAAAAGCGCGAGGAACATCACGCCCAGGCCGTTCGCGATCGTATACCAGGCTCCGGAAATGCCGTAATTGAATCCGTACTCGGAAACGCCCGTCGTCGCAGTGCCGCCGAGCCATTCGCCGGCGGACGCGCACACGATCGCCACGACGCCGAGCTGCGCGCCGTGGAAATTCTTCGTATTGGATCCCTTCGCCGTCCTGAACCCGATGATCAGAGACAGCAGAAAGTAGGCAATGATGATAACAATCTGGAGCCACATACAGTTATCCTCTTCTTATTTCTTCGTTTTGGGTTTGATAAAGATCTGCAGCGGGTCAATCTCGTTGCGAATGACGCGAATGACCTCGTCGGACGGGCCGTCCATCTCGACGGCGCTCGAAACGTCGATCTCAAACCCTGTGTTTTCCTGCACGATTTCCGGCGATGAATAGGGATAATAGTACGCCAGATACATCTTTTTGGTTTCGTCGTTGAATTTCATGATCCCGAGGTCGGTCACGACCGCCTGCGGGCCGACGTCGCCCGGCAGACCGACGCGTTCTCTCCCGCCGGGGCCGTCCACCCAGCCCGGGCTGGTGACATAATCGACCTTCTCAATGAAGCGCCGTTTCTGATGCTGCATCATGAGGATCGTATTGCAGTAGGTCGCGATGCCGTTGGCCCCGCCGGAGCCGGTGAACCGGGTCTTCGGATGATGATAATCGCCGATGCAGGTGGAATTCACATTCCCGTAGGGGTCGATCTGCGCGCCGCCGATGAACGCGATCATCCGTCTTTGCCCGTGCAGATACTCATTGATTTCCAGCCCGACAAAACGCACATTCGGCCACTGCACGGTGCAGTGCGCCATGAAGCGGTTATCCGCCACGCTTCTGGGGACCTCGATGGGGTTGCAGTCCATCAGACCGCTCTCCACGATCAGATGGCAGGAGGGTTGGACGACCCTGGACGCCAGGGAGCCGCCGATCAGCGGCAGGCCGGTGCCGACGATCACGATCTGATCCTCCTGAATCAGCTTTGCGATCGCATAGGCCTGCATTTCCTGCTTTGTATAGTTGAGTAAATCAATATCCTTCACGTTGCGCTCTCCATTCTTCCGCCGCTCTTATTCAGCCGACGCTGCGTAGCCGAGGCCCGGCACGTTTTTGAGCCCGATCAGCCTTGCGGCGCCGAGCTTGTCCAGCAGCGCGGCATGATCCGGAACGCTGTAGACATACTTTTCCAGATAATCCACGAAGGTTTCGACCTGTTTCTCCGGATCGTACGCGATCCCCTTCTTCAGCGCTTCGGCCTGCAGTATCCGCGCGGCGTCTTCCGCGTCATAATATCTGGAAGCGCTGTCATATTCTCTGAGCGCGTCCACATCGTCGTCATAATAACCGTAGCACTGCGAGGGCCACGCGCCGTAGGGCGCATGCACCACCGCGTCCACACAGGCCCCGAAAATCCGGGGTCTGGTCGGATCGCGCCGGATATACTCGTTGCTGACGATTTCCTCGCACGTCACAATGGTCTTGCGGGACGCGACGGCCATATCCACATCGCCGAATTCATCGCCCTCGATGACGCAGGTCCCGTCGGGGGACGCCTGCTGCACATGCAGAATCGCGCAGTCGATGCGCGGGATGGGCAGCGCGACGACCTGCTCGCCCGGAGAAAAGGGATTCTCGACGATCACGAGCTTCTCATTGTCCAGCGTCGGCTCGTTTGCCCGCACTTCCCGGCTGACGCCCCACATATTCACTAAATCGGAGCCCTGCATGAGCCGGATCGGCAGAAACGCAAGGCCGAGCGCCGCCGCATGAAACATCATCATGACGACGTCCATGGAGTAGTCCTCAAACAGGATTTTCCCCTGCTCGATCGCAGCGCGGTACCGTCTGAGCACATTGGAAAAACCGGAATTCGCCGTATAGCAATTGATAAAGATCCGGACCCTTCCTTCGCCGATCAGCAGATCCTGCTCGCCGCCGGCGGGGCCGCCCCAGAGCGTGAAATCCGTCTGCCCCTGGCGCAGGATCTCATGCACTGCGGCATAGGGCTTTCTGTTTGTCGTGAACCCGCTGAAGGAGAGCGTATCGCCGCTTTGCACAAACCGCGATACCGCCTGCTGCATGGTCATGATCTTTGAAGCTGCCGCCATTTTAACCACCCACAAACTGTTTATTCTTGCGCCGGCAATTGCCGCCGGAATCGGAATTATTCAAACAAATCCTTATACTTTGATTCATCCTCGATCACGCCGTACGCTTTTGCGCGCATGACGATCTTTTCCGCCCAGCAGCGATGCGGCCCGATTTCATTCATCTTGTTGCCGCTGCTGCTCTTGACCACGCCGCCGCTCGTGCCGAGCACCTGCACCGCGTCGTCATAGACCTCCTTGGTCACGGCGAGCATCCCGTTGACATACGGGATATGCGTCGGGTGAATGATGGTCTTGCCGATGAAGCCGTTGGCGCGGTCGAGCATCAGCTCGCGCAGCAGGCCGTCCACCGCGTCGTTGATCAGCGTCTGCTGTTTAAACAGCGAGCGGTTGATCGACTGCGGCGCGTCTTCGAATTTCATATCCTTTGTGGCGCGGAAATACTCCCACACCGGGCCGGAAATGCTGTAATCATTGTGCCGGGAAAAGACGTTGAGCACATCCTTCAGGCAATCGGCGACGGTCATGATATCATAGATTGTATAGTTGACGCCGCGGCGCATGCCGAACACGGAAGACCAGTCCGTGCCGCCCACGCGCACATTCAGCACCAGCTCCCTGTGCCGGTCCAGAATCTCCTTGACGCCCATCAGCTCGGGCACGCGCGTTTCCAGATAGGCCATCTCTTTGCTTTCGAGGATCGGCATGCCGTAGATGATCTCGCCGAACTGCCGGTTCAATGCTTCCAGATGCTCAAAATAGGCCTCGCCGACCTCCACGTTGAACTTCGGGAAATTGAACGCCGTGACCAGATGGATATGCTCCGGGCGCAGCATGGCGGAAAAATGCCGGAACTGCGCCAGATTGCGCACGCGGAAGATGATGAGCGGGATCTCGTCATACCGGATCGTGCCCTGCGCCAGCTCGGCGTTGAGCGCGTCGAGCAGGCGGATCACATTCTGCTCCGCCTCCGGCACGAGCTCTTCCCTGCAGGCGTCCTCAAAGCACATGACCATCGAGGTCAGGCCGGGATATTTCTTTGTGAGGATCGGCTGCAGAAAATCCTTGGTGCCCGGCATATACATCGTGGCGCCCAGGCAGTAACGCAGCATCTCCCTGTCGGTATATTTATCGAAATGGATCGGTTCCAGCACAAATTTCGAACTTGGCTGATAGGCGTGGTGTCTCAAGATGCTTGATCTCCTTTTATTATTTGGATTCCTGCCACCAGAACTCTTTGTCGAGCTTCCAGCCGATCAGATCCTCGAAGTCCTTCTTCATGCCGCGTTTTCTGAAGAGCTGCCACATGAAGTTGCCGCTGTGATTGCCTTCCATGATGCACCAGCCCTTTTTGGACAGCGCGAAATCCCAGCCAATATAGCCGAACATCGGGAGCCTGCGCGCGCATTCCGCGCTCATCTCCTTAAGCTCCTCCCATTGCGGGATCCGGAAGCCCAGAATCTGCTGATGCGTGTCGGGATGATACGCCCACTCTTCGCCCGACTGCGTCATGCCGACGGTGTCGACAATTCCCGTTTCCGCATCCACGCCCGCGATCAGAGAGCCGAAAAGCGAGCTGGTAAGGAAATGCCCGTCGCGCCCGATTTTGAACCAGGGCTGATAGATTTTGACCTCGCCGTTGATCAGCAGGGTCGGCACGCGGATGCTGTTGACCGATGCCGGATGGAAAACCGCCAGCTCGTCCGCCTGATCGATCAGCTCCTCGATGACGACGGATTCCTGATCGCCGTGCAGATACTTCTCCTGGCTGCTTCTGCTCTCGCTGAGCAGATTGCGGTAAAACGCCTCCAACTGTGCCTCATTCAGCCCGGCGACGCCGGTTTTGTAAACGCCCTTGCCGCCGCTCATGACCGTCGGCTTGACGACGAATTCGCTGTGCTTGCCGGCAAACGCCTTGAAAATCGGATAATCCGCATCCGAATTGCAGATGATCACGTCGCGGTCATATTCCTTCGTGAACAGCTGATAGGTTTCATATTTATTTGACAGCAGATGCGCGTCTTCTTTCTTGCTGATGTGATCGATATACTGCAGCCTTAACCGGAAGGTCATGTAGGACTGCTTTTCCTCATGGCTCTTCTCGGCGAAATGATAGTAGAAATATTCCTCATAGGTGCAGCCGTAGACCCAGTAATGATAGATCGTCAGATACACGGTATCCTCGATCTCCTGCGCGGAGGCGTCCGGCATCATATCCCGGACATAATCCGTCAGAAACTGAAACATCGGCGCATTGTAATACTTTTTCTTTTCCTCTGCGATCTCTTTCGCGATCGCGATCATTTCATCTCTGTTTTCGGTGATGGCGATTGTATTCATGCTGTGACTTCCTTTCCGTTTCTTTTCAGGAGATCCCGCTTTTTGCGCAGCCGGATCACGCTGTATTACCAATCTCTGGTCTCAAAGGCGCGCAGATTGTATTTGTTTTTCCGGAACGGGAAAAACGGTTCCAGATTTCGGACCTGCCCGTGGCTGTTGATCTCAAGGATCTGAAAGCCCGTGTCGGTCGGGATAATATCCATCACAAGATATGGCGTCATGGCCAGATGCGCGCAAACACGTTTGACCAGATCCTTCAGCTCCTGCAGCCGCGGCAGGGTCAGCGCTTCCAGATCGGCGCCGGTATCGGGATGGAACTTTGCATCCTTGCGCCGGATGATGCCCTCCGCGTCGCCGGAGCGGAGCAGCGGACGGAACAACCGGCCGGTTTCGAGATCCACGCCGCAATAGATGCAGCCGTCATAATCCGACACAAGACCCGTCGCCGCGGTGCCCAGCCGGAGCATAATCGCCGTGATCTGCGGCCCGTCCGTTTTATCGAAGACGGAAACCGTGCGCAGCACGGCAAAGCTCTGCGCGCCGCAGGCGTCCCGGAACACCTTGTGCGGAATCCCGAACGCGGTCAGCAGATAATGATCGAGCGATGCGAGCAGCGCCTTCACTCCGTTTTCATCGGTTTTCTCACTGTTGATCAGATAGCCGCCGTCCGCCGCTTCGATCTTGAAAAAGCCTTTTCCGTGGCCGCCCACGCAGGATTTCAGCACGATCGGTTCCTTTTGCAGAATCGAAAGCACGTCGTCCGCGGTTCCGTAGCGCTGCAGACCGGCGTCCATCGGGATCATCGCGCCGTTTTCAATAAAGAAATAGTGGCGGGGCATCGCATCCCGAAACGCACTGAGCACATAGTAGGTGGTCAGCTTGTAATCGAACCACTTGATCAGCAGGCTGTTTTTACTGTAATTCTTCGGGCTGTAGAAATCGAAATCGGAGATATAGTCGTTATAGTTTTCTTTCGTCAGACCGTACCATCCCGTCTTGAAGGTCGGGATGCCGCGCTCGTAATACCACGCTTTATCCGCCTGCGCTACGCCGGTATCCGCGAAATAATCATCCGTGTATTCCTCGGCAAGGCGCGCATAGCGAAACGGCACGATACCGTTGCGCGCGGCGAGCTGATAAAAATGTATGTATGCTTCCGCGCGTTCCGGCGAATCGCCGGCCTTCTGCAGATACCGTTTCAGGCTTTCCTGCATCGCGCGCTCATTCGGTTCGTTCATACCAGACTGCCTTTCGGGCTCCAGATCGCTTCCGGATAGTATTCATCGATCATGCGTTTGACCAGCACGCACTGCTTCGCGCGCTTGCGCGCGTCGTCCTCGGTGCTGTCCCAGCTGTGGGTCTGCGCCACGGAGCCGCCGGTCTTGAGATAAATCGGCGCGGCCACGCGGATCATCTCCGGCACCTCGTAGTGACGGATGAAGCCGCCGGTGGACTTCGGATTCTCGGTGTGCAGATCCAGCGGAATATCGATCGCCTGCCGCAGCGCCGCCATCATCTGCAGCTGAATATCGCGCACGGGGTTGAGGGAATCCGCGCCGATCGTTTCCAGGAGCTTTGCAGCGCAGGGATTGCCGTGGCCCGCGTGCGCGGAGAGCTTGAAGTGACAGCTTGCGGAAATCTCGCCGGCCTTGCGCATCTCATTCAGGATCCACAGGCAGCCCTCGTCATACACAAGGAAGCCGTGGCAGCCGAGCCGGTCGGCGCGCTTGACGTCCTCGATCGCACGCACGATTTGCTCCTGCCCGCGCAGGCGATAGCCCATGCGCACACCCTCTTCGGTGTGGACGGAGGCGGAGGTGTCGGTCGTCGCGCGCGGGCCGATGGCCAGAATCAGATCGGTTTCCCACTTGTGCGCAAGCTCCACCATTTTGCCGATTTCTTCGTCCGTCAGGCGCATGACGCCCTGCGTCTGGGTCACGCGATGCAGATACAGCCCGTAGCTGTCCATCGCCTCCAGCAGCGCTTTCATCACCTTCGGCCCCTGAATGCCGGGCACCTCAAAGCGGTACTGCCCGCCGTCGGGAAAGCGCTTTTCCGAGGTCGGCAGATCATAGGCATCCCCGCCGGGCAGGCCGATCGACTTCAAAAACTCTCTGGTCTTGTCCATGCTGTTCATATGCGTTGTCTCCTTCTGATTCAAGGCTCTTTTTTATCGTCAGGACCGGCGGCACGCGGCCGCATAAGCCGCCAGCATCCGGTGCTTTTCTGCAAGTTCTTCTTCCGTCATCGGGTTTTCCGGCTCGCCCTTCGCGTAATCCACGCGGCAGGTGCGCTCGGCGCCGTCCGCAAACCGGAGCGTTACGACGGCCACGCGCTTTTGCGGGCTCTCTGCGGTCAGCGCCGGATCTTCCTCCACGGCGACCTTCTGCGCAAGCGCGACGACCCTGTCATCCAGCGGCTCAAACACCGACAGATCCGCGCGCCCGTAGAGCAGGCCCGCTGCCACGGCGTAAGGCGTGCTCAGCTTTGCCGACGCAACCCCCTGAATCGCCGTATGGTCATGCCCCTTGACGCCGAGCCGATAGGTCCGCACCGCAATCTGCTCGACTGCTTCAACGTCCAGCCCGTCATGCAGCCGGATCGCCGCTTCCACCGCGGAATGGCTGTGGCGGCAGGAGGCATAGGGCTTGACGTAGATCCGCTCAATTTCATAATACTCCGCCCGGCCGGTCAGTTTTTCCGCATCGAACTGATCCGCAAAAGTCTTGAAGAACCCGCGCTCGCCGCCGAGCAGATCGTCCGGCGTGCGATACGCCGTCAGACCCATCTGCGCTGCGGTCAGACCGTCCATGGCGGCTCTGCCGACGTTGTAGGGCTTGAGTTCGGAGCCCTGCTCCTGCATTTCGAGCATACCGGCCGCGCTGCCCGCCGCGCAGGCGAGCACCCGGCACAGCTGCGTTTTGTCCATGCCGAGGGCAAACGCGACGCCGACGGCCGCGCCGATCGTGCCGCAGGTGCCGGCCGCGTGATAGCCGCGGTTCTTGTGCGACGGCTGCATGGCGATCGCCGCCCGGCAGGCCGCTTCATAGCCCATGACGACGCCCCTGTTGAAGCGCGCGTCCGCCACGGCAAACTCGTCCGCCGCCGCTTTGACGGCGGAAATCACCGGCGCGCCGAGGTGGATCATGGCGAACCGCTGCCCGTCGTCCAGCTCGAGCGCGTGCGCGTTGAATCCGTTGATGAGCGCCGCGGTTTTGCCGTCGGTCTTTTTCGGATAACCGATCAGCTCCGCGCTCCCGTCCGGCAGCACGGCGAGCAACGCCGCCCAGCGCTCCCTGTTTTTCACAGCGCCGGCGGCCGTCACGGCCAGATAGTCCCGACGGCAGGCGTCCGCTTTTTTCAAAACGTCGTCCGGGATCTCCGCTGCCTTCGCAAGCAGCGCCTCCGCGAACATCTGCGTAATCTTCGGCATACTTTCTCCTGTTTTATAAAAACCTGTAAGGCGCGATCTGCGCGAGCTTCCCCTGTTCAAAACAGGCGATGTTTCTGAACGCATCCTGCATCATGGCGCGGAAGGAATCCGCCGTGACGCCGCCGATATGGGGCGTCAGAATCACATTGTCGATCTCCCGCAGAGGATAGTCCGCCGGGAATGGCTCCTCGGCGTGCACGTCCAGCCCGGCATAGGCGAGCTTTCCCGCGCGCAGCGCATCGGCGAGCGCAACCTGATCCACGATCCCGCCGCGCGCCGTGTTGACGAGCACCGCGCCGTCTTTCATCCCCGCGATCGACGCCGCGTTGATCAGATGCGCCGTCTCCGGCGTCAGACCGCAGTGGACGGTCACAACGTCCGATTCCGCAAGCAGCGTCCCGAGCGGGATGAACCGCAGCCCGTGTTCCGATTCAAACGCCGCCGGCGCCCGCTGCACGTCGTAATAGAGGATCTGCACGCAAAACGGCCGGAGCAGCCCGACCAGCGTCTTCGCGATATTGCCCATGCCGATCATGCCGACGGTTTTGCCCCTGAGCTCCGCCGTCCGGACGCCCTGCTCCTGCTTTTGCCAGATCCCGTTTTTTGTGTTGCGGTCAACGGTCGGGAGCTTGCGAAGGCAGGCCAGGATCAGCAGCAGCGCGTGCTCCGCCACGCTTTCGGCGTTCACGCCCTGATTGACGTAGAGCGGAATCCCCTTTTCCCTGATTGCGTCCAGGTCCAGCGCATCCAGCCCGACGCCGGAGCGCTGAATCATTTTCAGCTTTTCCGCGCGGTCGAGCACCGCGCGCGTGATTTGCAGACGGCCGCCGGCGAGCAGATAATCTGCGCCGGATACGCACGCCTCCAGCGCCTGCTGCGTCTGCGACGGCAGGAACCGGAGCTGAAAGCCCTCCGGCACCGTGCCGAGCACGATCTCCAGCGGTCTGCCTGTATACTTGTTCGTCAAAAGAACCGATTTCATAGCTTTATCTTTCACGAGCAAACTGCTCGAGCCGTTCCAGTTTTTCTTCGGTCAGATCCCCGCGCAGGCAATCCGCGGCGGCCCGGATCGTTTCGATCTCCCAGTCCCACCACCGCAGATGCAGCAGACGTTCGACCGTTTCCGCGTCGAAGCGGTATTTGATCACTCTGGCCGGGCAGCCGACGGCGATGGCATAGGGCGGAATATCCTCGAGCACCAGCGCGCTCGCGCCGATCACCGCGCCGTCGCCGACCGTCACGCCGCGCACGACGTTGGCCTTCGAGCCCATCCACACGTCGTTGCCGATCACCGTATACTCCGTTTCATCCACAGGCGCGAGCCCGTCGCCGACGCCGAAGATTTTCTTCCACCAGGTATCGGTATACATGCAGGCGGCTTTATAATTGTGGTTGCTCCCGCCGATGCTCAGCTGCCATGACAGGTCGCAGTATTTGCCGACCTTGGTGAATTTCATCACGGAGCTCTTTCCGAGGAAGGTGCCGGCGCTGATCGACGAGTGGATCACCGAGCAATCCCGGCCGATCTCCACTTTTTCTCCGATGTCGGAGGAAAGAATCACGGCGCGGTCGGAAATCACGGCGTCGGCTCCGATCACGGAGTCACGGATGCAGGTATCTTGATAAATCCTGCCGGTTGCGGCGATCACTGAATTGACAGGTTCCATGGCTCCACCCTTCACTATCTCTTTATCTGGCCATACGGCTCACGCCGTTCACATCAAGAATATCGATCGTTTTCAAAACGGTTTGGATCTTCTCTTCCAGCGCTTCCCGCGAATCGGCGGTCATCAGCAGCGTTGCCGCGCGATTGCTGGAGGTCCGGTTGGCGTCCACCGCGTCGCCGCGCTTTTTGAGCACCGCGCTGTAATCCACCGTGCCGTTAGCAAGCAGCGCGTCCAGACCGGCTACTTCGCCGAATACGCCCGGCTCCATATACAGCAGCAAGGTCGCCAGCGGCTTCGGCCGGTCAAATCCGGCTGCCGTCGAGAGCGCCTCGCCCAGAAATGACTGAATGGACAGGTCGACGATATCGATCCCGGTCGCCCGCTTGACCATCTGGAAGCTCAGACCGCCGCCGATGCGCGGCGCGAATTCCAGCACGCTGATCACGCCGTCATGCAGCCGCGCCTGATAGAAAAACGGGGTGTTGACCAGCCCGAAAGCATCCGCAATCCGCTGCGCGAGCACGGCCGCCTGCGCATCCTCCGCCGCCGTCATTTCGGCCGGCACGATCGATCCGCCGGAATTGAGCTCAATCGCATCCTGGGAGAGCGTGCGCTTGCTTCTGGTCATGAGCACCTGCGCCTTGCCGCCGATTGCGACGCAATCCACCTGAATCTCGACGCCCGGGCAATAGCCTTCCACGATTCCGTGCCCCGACCGGCTGACCCGCAGCGCGTCTTTGCCGAATTCGATCAGCGCTTCGGGCGTTTCCGCCTTATGGACGCCCTTGGAGCTGTATGCGTCCACGGGTTTGACCACAAGCGGGAACGGCAGACTGCAGCCGCGCAGCTGCTCGACCGAGTCGAACAGCATATAATCCGACGTCGTGACGCCGCCTTTTTTGAACAGCCGCTTCATGCGCCCTTTGTTCGTGACGTCCAGGCTGGTTTCGTAGCTGTAGGGATGCGGCAATCCCAGCGTTTCCCCGACGTAGCAGCAGACGGAATTCGCCTGCTCCGAGCAGGAGGAAATGACCAGATCCACCGCGTTTTCCTTGGCGGCGGCAACGATCGCATCCTTGTCGAACGCGCTCACGCAAAGGAATTCATCCGCAAACGGGACGGCCGGCGCGTTCGGATTCATATCCGCCAGCAGGACGTAATAGCCGCGCGCTTTCAGCTTTTCGATCAGCAGCGTGTGAGGCACGGTCGCGCACAGCACGAGTGCTTTTTTCATTCCGACTGTCCTCCCGTCTGCTCGCCTTCGCCCGCTCTCAACTCGCCGTGTTCGTTAAAATACGTCCGGATCCACTGGTTTTCTTTAAAATTCTCAACGCCCTCGCCGGTGAAGACCTCTTTGATGGTCATAAAGACGATCTTCGCGTCCATCAGGAACGTGATGTTGTCGACATATTCGACGTCCTGCTCAAACTTCTGTTTCCAGGGGATGCCTCTTCTGCCCTTGACCTGCGTGAGTCCCGTCAGGCCCGGGCGCACCTCGTGCCTTCTCATTTCGAAGCTGTTGTAATACTCCAGATAGCTCACCAGCAGCGGTCTGGGACCGACAAGACTCATATCGCCCTTGAAAATATTGATCAGCTCCGGCAGCTCATCCAGACTCGTGGCGCGGATGAACTTGCCGAATTTGGTCAGACGCAGTCTGTCCGGCAGCAGCTCGCCGTTTTCATCCGTCTGATTGCTCATGGAGCGGAATTTATACATCTTGAAGGTTTTGCCGTCCTTGCCCACGCGGTCCTGCGTGAAGAACACGGGGGAACCGAGATCGATCCGCACAAGGAGCGCGAGGATCAGATAGACCCAGAAGAACAGCACCAGAACCAGTCCGGTCGCCGTCACGTCGATCAGCCGTTTGAAAAACGCCTCATACGGGCCTTTGACTTGATGTTTTTTCGTGCTTTCCATGCTCATTCTCCTAACTCAACAGTTGCGATCCGCGGCTCAAAGCAGCAGGCGGGCCGCACGCAGACGATCCGCACGCCGGAGGCTCTCTGCGGTCCGACTTTCATAAAGGTTGCGATCACGGAGGTGCTGCCGCCCAGACCGAGCGGCCCGATCTTCGCTTCATTGACGCGGCGGGTGATTTCCCGCTCCATTTCGCTCTGCACGTCATATCTGCCGTCCGCCTGCGCCTGCAGCATCATGCTTGCGGCTTCGAAATGCGACCGGCCGACGCCGATGGCCAGCGTGCAGGGCGAGCAGCCGAGCTGCGCGACGCCCTCGGTCGCCCATTGCACGATCTCATCGAGCACGACCTGCGTGCTGTGCTTGTGAAACACGCGGTAGGTCTTTGCACGGATCGCCGGGCCGCCGCCGAACATCAGGATATGCAGACGGATCACATTCTCATCGCAGCGGCGCAGCAGGATCGGCGCGGGCGCCACGCCGGCGGGGTCCGGATCCAGGCCGCCGCTCTGATCGATTCTCTGCCCGTCGTCGCCCCGGATGCCCATCGGCCGGCCGGGGAGCTTGCGCAGCCCTTCGGCAACGCCTTCCTTGATGGCGTCCAGCATCTTTCCGGTCACGGCGCAGTCTTCGCCGACCTCCAGCACGAGATGCGGGATGCCCGTATCGTCGCACAGCGGGCTGCGGTTTGTTTCCGCCGCCTGCGCGTTGGCAAGCACCTGCTCGAGCACCCAGCGGGCTTTCTCGTTCTGCTCCGCGGCGATCGCTTGTTTGTAAGCTTCTTTTTTATCTTCACGGAACGTGCTGCCGGCTTCGACCAGCGTATCCCGCACGCGCGCGACGATTTCCTCGTAATGGTAATGCTCAGTCATAGATGCTCCTCCCGTGGGCCGCGCCGATGATGGCGGGATAGCGATCGACCTTGATCAGATGCAGCGCCTCCATGCCCAGCTCCGGAAACGCGACCACGCGCGTTTCGCTCGTTTTTGCGCCGAGCAGCGCCGTGACGGGCGGGATCACCGCATACACCGCGTTGGATCTGTCCAGCGCGGCGATCGTTTCGGCATGCAGCTGCCCTTTGCCCAGATGCAGCTTGACGCCGGCGGCGGAAAGCGGCGCGATGGAGCTCTCGATCTCCAGCTTGTTGGAGCTGGTCGGCCCCACGCCCGCGGGGCTCACGGCCGTGTGGAAAATCACCTGCCCGCGCAGGTCGACGCCGAGCGTCTGCACTGTGCCGTCCTCGATCATTTTCAGCACCTTCGGCAGCACCGCGTCGCGCCCGCACAGGATCCAGCCGCTGATTTCAACGGTATCGCCCACCTGCAGGTTCTCTATGATTTCTTCGCCGATCGGCGTTGTGATTTCAATACTCATTGCACTGTAACTGCTTCCCTGTCGGTTTTTTCTGCGGTCTTGCCGTCCTCCCAACCCAGCGCGTCACGGATGACCGCATAGGTGGTTTCAACGGAATAATGCTCCTTCAGAAACGCAAACTCGCGTTCCTTCATTTCCGAAAAATCATCGCGGGCATTGATCGCGCGGACCGTGTCGGCAAAGGCCTGCGCATCGTTGCTCTCGACCCACCAGCCGAAGCCGCCGTCCACAACGGTTTTGCCCACGTCCGTATTCGGATCGGTCACGGCAAGCACCGGCAGCTTTGCCTGCATGCAGCTGAGCAGCCTGCTCGGGAAATTCGGGATCGTAAAGCGGTGATCCAGAAAGATCATGCCCACGTCGCAGGCGCCGACCATGGCGTCGTAATCCTCCTTCGGCAGGCGCTTCATGAGCCTGGCATTCTCCTGCCCGGAGGTGTTGAGATAGGTTTCGATCTTGCCGAATTCGGTGCCCGCGCCGACGATCAGGAAAAACGCGTCCTCAATGTCGCGCGCTTCCTTCAGGCACTTGATCAGGAACGGAATCCCCTGCGGTTTGCCGAGATTGCCGCCGTAGATGTAGACCTTCTTGTCTGCCGGAATGCCGTATTTCTCGCGGATCTGATCTCTGACCGCGCCGCTGACGCTCTTGTCTTCGATCTCGGTCGAATTCGGGCAGATTTCAATCTTCTGCGGGTCGATCTCCGGGTCGTGCTTCAATAGATAATCCACATTGGCCTGCGACATGCAGCCGATGTGATCCGACACCGCATACAGCCGTTTTTCCTTCTTGCGGAAATAACGATAGGCGACGCCCTTGACGCCCGATTTTTTCATCATGCCGATATCCACCGCGTTCTGCGGGAAGATATCCTTGAGCATCAGATAGGCCTGCGCGTGATCGCGGCCCTTGATGTACTGCACCACATTCAGGAAGGTGATCGGCGGCGTCGGATACAGCACGAGGTCAAACTTGACGCCGCTGAAATGCTGCTCGATCGCTTTGATGTAGCGCTTCTCGATCAGCAAAGTATTGATGCCCTTTTCGATGATATTGGTTTTGGTGATCCGGCCGGTTTTCACCTTCAGCAGGTGGGAGCCCGGCTCCTTGATCAGCTTGAACGGATCGGGGCTGTCGGCCTCCAGCGAGGTGACGATATACACCTCGTGCCCGTTTTTGATGAAAACGCGCAGCAGGTCCAGATAGATGCCGCGTCTGTTGATGGAGGCGTAATTGCCCAGCGCCAAAAAGAGAATGTTCATAGTCACACCCGTCCCTGATTATAATTACTGTTCCGATGCTTCCGCCTGCTGCGGCGCTTCCTCCTGCGCTTCTTCCGGCGCCGGTGCGTCGGCGGCTGCGTGCAGGCTCCTGTGCTTGATCACAGCCGCGATCTTCTGCGCGGCGGAGATCAGCTGCTTTCTTTCGAAGATGACCATGTAGAGCAGGTACACGGCGACATAGATCACGGCGCCGAGCGCGACGAGCTCAATCAGATGCAGGACGGAATTCTTCATCGACGCCCGCAGGAACTGCAGCACGGCATACATGACCGCGCCCGGAATCGAGAACTTCACATACTGCAGCGCATATTTCACAACCGGCAGATCGCGGCGCACCATGAAGGCCTGATAGATGCAGACCGCGCCTTCGGAGGCGACCGTGCCGATCACGGCGCCCTCCGCGCCGATCTTCGGAATGAGGATCGAATTGATGATTAGGTTGATCACCGCCGCGCCGCAGACAGCGACGATGTAGATCTTATCGTGCTTTTTGGGGATGATGTACTGCGTGCGCAGGATCTCCGCAAAACTCATGAACGGGATCGAGATCGCGAAGGTGGTCAGCAGCTCGCCGCATTTATAGAAATCCTGCCCCCAGTAAACCACCGCGAACATCGTGGAGACCGCCGCCAGACCGAAGGCGCAGGCGACGCTGACGAAGGCGGAATACTTGACCGTGCGGAGAATCAGCGTGTTGGCTTTTTTCTCGGCGCTGTCGCGGAACAGGACCGTCATGCGCGGCATGAGCACGGCGCTGACTGCGGAGATCAGCGCGATCGGCACATGCAGGATCTTTTCGGAATTCTCATAGATGCCGTTCTCATACGGCGTGTCGCAGATGATGCCGAGCATCAGCTTATCCATCGATTTGTAAATCGTCACGGCGATGACCGGGATAAACAGGATCAGCATGCCCTTGATCGCCGGCTTGAGCTTTTCGAGCGTCGGCTTGACATAATGCTCTCTGCTGACCGCGATGATAAAGAGGATCAGCGACGGGAGCAGATAGCTCAGCGCGAAGAGCGCGATGTAAAGATTGACGTCGCCGTGATCCTTGATCAGCGTCAGGCTGCCGACCAGATAGAGGAGCTTGAAAATCGAGGTGATGACCACGGTGATGCGGAATTCTTCTCTGCCGTGGAAATACCAGCTCACCGTAAACAGGGACGCGAGAATGTAAAGATACTGAATGATCGCGGGCATATCGTCGCGCGCGAAGAGCACCACATAGCCGCTGTAGATTAGCACGCACAGCAGCGTCGCGCAGGCCTGCACGGTATAAATCGTCCAGAAGGAGCTCCTGCGCTCGCGCGGATCGTCATTGACAAACGCGATGCTGCGGTTGCCGAATTTCAGAACGCCGAGCATGGACGCGCGCTTGAAATAGTTCGCGACCGCAAGGGAGAAGGAGTAGACGCCGATCCCTTCCACGCCCAGGGCTCTCGACACATGGGGCGAGACGATCAGCGGGACGATGATGACGAGCACCTCATAAAGCGAGCTGTAAACAATATTTTTACTGATTTTTGCTTTTTTTGCCATGGTTGATTATCCCTCGGATCCTGCAAAAATGGGGTTCAGCGCTGTTCGCAGCGCGCAATGGTTTCTTCCAGTCTGGCATAAAAGATCTCGTCGGTCTTTCTGATATCCTCCAGATACCGGCCGCAGCCGGCGGAGAACGCCTCAAAGTCGCGTGCGCGATACCAGTTGTAAAGATCGTCCGCAAAGGACGTGAAGTCCTCCTTGACCGCGAAAACGAAGCCGTATTTGTTGCCCTCCGCTTCCATTTCCGTGCCTGCGCCGACCAGCACGGGGATGCGCAGATACGGGCCGTAGGAGAAGCGGATGGAATTCATGCGTTCATACCCCAGGACCGTGGTGCCGAAGTAGGAGTCGATAAGATCCGCATTTGCAAGGAATCCGGCGGTTTCCTCCGGCAGATAGGTGCCGATCAGGTGCACATTCTGATACTTCTTTGCGGCCGGCTCCAGCTTTTCCGACCCGGCGCCGATGAAAAACAGCTCAAAGCGTTCGTCGTCGCCCAGCGCTTCAATGATCTTTTTGTCGGCCAGCGGGAAGCGGATCTTGCCGATGTTGACGACCCGGAGCTTCTCGCCCGGCGCGCGGAAGGCGTCGCGCGGCTGCGTGTCCTTGAGGATCTTCATGTTGATGCTGCGCATGAGCACATAAGGGTAGCCTTTGGGGAAATCCAGCTTTGCCGTCGAGCAGTAGGTGGAAAACGCCGAGGCGTTGATGACCAGCTTGCGGACAATGTTGACGGCGGATTGATTCAGGAAATCCACGTCGCGGATATTCACGCAATACCGCTTTCTGTAGGTTGTCAGCAGCAGCGGCGCAAACAGCGGCGCCGTATTTTCATTCCAGATCACGAGAAAATCATAGCGCTCTTGCCTGATGATTTTTCGCGCCCACCGATAAAACGACAGAAACATGCGGAGCTTCTCCTTTTTGGAGGAGAGCTTTCCGCATGAAAATGCCTTGATGTTTGAGGACGGGAAGACCGTCCCCTTGTATCGATTCGTGCACAGGATATCGTAGGCGATCCCGTGGCTGTCAAAATACTCCGTGTATTTTGAAATCATTGAAATATGTCTGTAATCACCGACGCTGACGATTGCGATCTTCATGGTTTTTACCTCTTCACCTTAAATCTGACTTTGAATGCGATCCAGTTCATCAGGAAATCCAGCAGGCACAGTGCCACAAAGCCGTTGTTGACCAGCGTGACCGGTCCGTCGACCAGCCAGTATCCGAGCAGAAAGGACTTGCCCGCATAGAGGATCGTCGTCAGCTCGTCGCACGTTCTTTCGGTGTAGCTTCTGTGAAGCTTGGCCGTCGCGACCCCGAGCACAGAGGAAACAAGGATCACGCCGGGCACGCCGAAATTATAATAGGACGAGGTCCAGATGCAGGGCGGCGCCGTGCCGTCGGTGGAGCCGCCCTTCATGAGCGCGAAGACGCGGGTCGCAAGCGACATATAAGAGGGCGCGCCGGGCAGGAGCTTGCGCAGCATCAGATACCAGTCGCGACCGTACTGACATGGCTGCGCGTCCACATAGCGGAACGCCTGAATCGCCGTGCTCTGGTTGTCGCTGAAAATGCGCTTGATGATTGCCTGCGACACAGAGCCGCCGCTCGAAACACGGCCGTTCATGATCGTCGTGAGCGCGAACAGGGAAAGCGCAACCGCCAGGATCACGATATAGGTGCGCGCCGTGCTTCGTCTCTTTTTTTCCGTTTCCTGCTCGTTTCCGCCGGACTGCCAGTAATAAACCGCAACCAGGGCGATACACATGAAGGAAATGAAGCCGCCGCGCTGACCGGAGCCCAGCATGAAGATGATCGCCAGAATGGCCAGAACAATCGAAACGGCGCGGTTCTTTTTGAGGAAAATATAATAGAGGGTCAGACAGGGAATGATGGCGATGCGCAGCTGATAAACATAGCCCGTGCCGGCCACGTGCAGCAGGCCCATGCGGCCGTACTTTGTGGAATAATCCTCGCCGGTCAGCATCGCGCGCAGACTCTCGAGAAAGACGTTGCCGCCGCCGCGCACGAAATACAAGCCGCAGATCAGAACGGAGGCGCCGAGCACCGCCCACATGTAAAAGGAACGAATCTGATAATTCTCCGGGCTCGGAATTTTGGTCAGATACTTCTGCGGCGCATGCATCCGGTTTGTCAGGCCGGACGTAATGATAAAGCAGATCAGCGCGACCAGATACAGACAAATCAGTTTGACGTCGGAAGCGTTCTGATAATTCGCCTTTTGCCCGATGCCGTAAAACATGATCAGCTGCAGAACGGCCCAGATAAACTCAGGGCAGATTTTATATCGATTGTAGGTAAATACGAGATATGCCACCGAAATCAGATAATAGGCGGCACTCACCACAAGAACCAATGTGCTCATGTCAGGCTCCCTTATTCGGAGTTTTCTTTCTCTTCTCTCATCCAAGCCCCGTCAGACCGCAAAAAGCGCGCCTGCAAGGCGCAGCTTTTTACTTGAAGCAGCGGTGAATGATCTCAATGATCCGATCCTGCTGCTCCGGGGTCATCTTGTTGTCGCTCGGCAGGCACAGGCCGCGCGCGAACACGTCGGCGCCCACGTCCGTCATGCCGGTTTCTTTGATATAGGCGTTGCTGCGGGCGCGTCCGCTGCCCTGCGCGGTGATGAACGGATGCATCCGGTACATCGGCTGCAGGTGCATCGGCTTCCAGATCGGCCGGCCCTCCGCGTTGAATGCCAGGAGCGACTCAAGGATCTCCGTCGGGCAGCTCTTGCCCGGCGTCTGCCGATAGAGCGCGTCCTTTTCGCCGCGCGTCTGCGGGCACATGGCGTCCCGATCGATCAGCAGGCAGCTCAGCCAGAAATTCGGCTTGCTGGCGTCCGCGTCAAACGGATTCATCTGCACCGGCAGGTCGCGCAGACCGTCGCGGTAGCGTTCAAAAATCGCTTTCTTCTGCGCGATATGCTCCTCGATATACGGCAGCTGGCCGCGCACGACGCCGGCAACGATGTTGCTCATGCGATAATTGAAGCCCAGCTCCTCGTGCTGATACCAGGGTGCCTCCTCGCGGCTCTGCGTGGACCACTTGCGGGCCTTGTTCGCATCCGCCTGCAGATCGGTCAGCAGCATGCCGCCGCTGGAACCGGTGATGATCTTGTTGCCGTTGAAGGAAATCACGGAAACATCGCCGAAGGTACCGGTCTGCGCGCCGCGATAGGTCGCGCCGAGCGACTCGGCCGCATCCTCGATCAGCAGCGCGCCGTGCGCGTCGCAGATCGCGCGGATCTCCCTGACCTTGGCCGGCGTGCCGTAAAGATGCACCAGCACGACAAGCCGCACCTCCGGATAGATCTCAAACGCCCGCTCGAGCGCGGCGGGATCCATATTCCACGTTTCATACTCGCTGTCGATCAGCACCGCTTCGCCGCCTTCATAAGCGACGGGGTTCACCGTGGCGTCGAAGGTCATGTCGGAGCAGAATGCCCGCTTGCCCTCGAGCGCGCCGTGCCCCACGCGCGGCTGCCCGTACAGGCGCTCGCCGCAGAGCTTTACCGCCAGATGCAGCGCCGCCGTTCCCGCGGAAAGCGCAACCGCATACTTGCGGCCGATCAGCTTTGCCGCCTCCTGCTCGACGGTGTTGACGTTCTCGCCGGCCGTGGTGATCCAGTTCTTGTGGATCGCATCGTCCACCCAGTACTGCTCGTCGCCGTGCATGGTCGGGGTCGAGAGCCAGATCTTGTCCTCAAACCGTTCAATTCCGTTGAATCTCGGATCCTTCATGATTTCCATTGCATCTATCTCCAAACTTTCAGTTTTTTTGTGAATTTACGCCGATCCCGGCCGCCGGCCGTGACGGATCATTTATGTTTCAACGCTTTCAGCTCGGAAAGCGTCCGCTGCACGCCGCCCCTTGCCAATCTGTAGAACGGCAGAAACGGGATCAATATCTTATATTTATAAAAGGTCGGATAATGCCGGCGGATCGTGCCCATCGGCAGGAACAGCCTTTTAAAAATATATTTTATTTTACCGGCCGGGCCGCCGCCGTAGCGCCGGACCTTGCTGCGCACGGCGTTCTGCAGCGTCCCGTGCGCGCCGGAGCCGAGCATGTAGTTGAGCATCTCCCGGTCCGCGTCGGTCAGCGCGCCGTCGCCGAACAGATGCATTGCAAGCGTGCGGTTCTTTTCTTCAAACGCGCCGATGCCGAGCTGCGCGCACGCGGCGGAAACCGCATCCATGTCAAGCGTCAGATGCCGCAGCATCACGTAGGTGTCCAGCACGGTGCGCAGCCCCGTGCCGCCCTTCTCGAAATGATCCCAGGCGTGCGCCACGAAGTAGAGGTAAAAATCATCCGGCGTGAATGCGAATTCAGATTCCGCCTTTGGCACCAGCCGCGTTTTCACGTCGCCGAAATACGCGTTCAGCGCTTCCGGATAACCCGGGCCGAAAAGCGCCACATGCATCTGCATATTCGTGAGCGGCTTTTTAAAATACACATCATGATGGCCGTCGCCGTAGCTCTGCACTTCATAGCCCTGCGCGATCATGATCGCTTTGACGTCCGCTTCTCTCTGCGGATCAAACAGGAGATCGATATCGGCGCTTTCCCGCATACCGAATTGCGGATACCAGTCCTTCAGCACGGACCCCTTCAGCGGCATGTGCCAGACGCCGGCCTGATTGAGCGCCTGGCAAACGGCGGCGCGTTCGCTGTTGAGCACGACGGTTTTCCGCTTGGCCATCGCGACTGCCTGCCTGAATTTCGGCGTCTGCACGCCGGCGTCCGCAAGCGCGAGACCGACCGCCGCAGCGAGCATATGCTTCTCCGCGAAGGAGTAGACCGCGTCAAGATCCGCGTCCGCAATGCGATCGGGATCCGCCTTCTGCTCATTCACGGCGCATTTGCAAAGATAAATGATTGCTTCAACCGAATTCATTGGCATCCTTTCGTCCGACCGGACCTCGGGCATCCCGATAGCGCTATTACTGCATTATAATAAATATATATAATAAATATAACACTTGATTTGATTGATGTCAATATAAGCATCAAAGAAAAAAAGAAAAAATACAAAGCAAACGTGCGTTTCTTTTGTAAAAAATAGTGAAAATAATTATATAATATGAGAATTACAGCCCGGCAAACGAAAAAACAGCCCCGCAAGTATCAGCTTGCAGGGCTGTCGTATTATTATTATTCAATTCGGCGCAACGACGGTTTTTTCCTCCGCCGCCGGCTCGTAAAAGAGAGATACCACAAGGGTTTTGAGCGCTTCGGTATCCGGATAAAACTCCATGAACTGCTCGCCCTCCACGCTCTTGCCCTCTATAGGCTCCGCGTTGTTGATGCGATAGGAGGAGATCATCTCCGCCGTGTCGGACAGGGCGTTGACCGAGCAATCCGTCACCATGAAATCGGCAATGGCGCCGTACGCCTTGAGCACGAATTCATCCTTGCTCTTGGCATAGGCTGCGCGCGCTGCGACGCCGAGCGCCTGCAGATACTGCCGCTGGCGCGCCATACGCGCAATATTGGTTTCATCGCCAACGCCTGTACGTCCGCGGACATAATTCAGCGCGTGCTCCCCTTTCAGAAGCACGGTTTCGCCCTTCACGAGCGTTTCATCTATGTCGCCGAAGTCATCCAGCACCTCAACCTGCACGCCGCCCACAAGATCATTCAGCTTGGCAACGGCGTCCATATTGACGGCCAGATAATGATCGATTTCAATGCCGTAGAGGAAATCCGAAACTGCGTGCACGGTATTGCGGCAGCTCTGGGTCAGCCCGTCTCCGTAGGTATAGGCCAGCGCCAGCTGCCCGGTAATGGTGCCGGCGCGCTCACCGGTCATGCCCAGCACGGGAATCTCGGCCATCGTGTCGCGGTTGATCTGGATCACCTGGCAGACGTCGTAGGCTTCGTCAAAGACAAACAGCGTCAGAAAGTCCGCCCGCTGGGAATTGGTATAGGCAACGCTGCTGTTGAGCTTGCCCCGGCTGTCCAGACCGATGAGCAGCAGCGTTTCCACATTCTCCCTGGGCAGATACGCCTTCCCGTCGATATAGATCGTCTGATCCGTATCAACGGAAGAATGCGTGGTGTCGATATCCGCATCCGCCTTCCGCACCGCGTATTTTTCGATCAAACGCATGCCGACAAACACAAGCGCCAGAATCGCCAGCGATGCAAAAAGCGCTGCGAGGAGTTTAAAAGTCGAACTTTTCATACTCTTCATAGCGCTTCCGCCTTACTGATGAATTTTTAAACGGGGATCAGTTGTGCAAGGTTCAGTTTGCCTTGCTGCGCTTTCTGGAAACCGTCAGCGTGACAACAGCCGCCAGACCGCAGATCGCCGCAAGAGACCACAGAGCGGTCGCGGAGAAATCAGCAGTTCTCGGGGACTCCACGCTGGAGGACGCCTTCGTCAGAAGGGCCACCGGGCACAGGTGCGCAAAGGTCACGGTCGCACCGCCGCTGCCGTTATTCTTGCAGCTGGCAGTCTTTTCCCAACCGGTCTTGGCAAGATTCGCCTGATAGCCGAGCACGGGCTCCTCGGGAGCGAGGTTCAGATCAAACGTCACTCTCAGGCTCAGGCCGGGCAGGGTGATCAGTTCGCCGGCAGCGCCGACAAGCGCCACGTCGAACATATCACGCGCAGTATAGCCCTTGCCGAGCTCGGGGATGAGGCTCGCCGGGTTGGAAGAATTCTTCAGCTCGTTGTAGAACTTGATGAGGGTATCGACGTCAACGCGCGGATCGGCCTTGCCGGCAAGCGCATCGGCGATCGGGGTGATGATCAGTTCGCCGTTGGGATTGCTGCCATTGCGAAGATTGACGCCCCAGATGAAGCGGCCATTCGAGTCGACGATCTGCGCATCATACTTCTTGTTGAGGTTTTCTTGTCTCTTGGCAAGCGCATCTTCCCAGGCCTTGCGGCGCGCCTCGGAACCGCTCTTCACTTCGTCAAGCAGGTGACCGTCGCCGTAGGGCTCATAGGGGCCGTACTGGAAATCGTCTTTGTCCGGCTTGGACGGCACAACGGGCGGGGTGCTCGGCTTGCTCGGGCTGGAAGTCGCTGCAAAGGCTGCAGTTGCGCCGACGGTGCACAGCAGCACCAGCGCCATAACAATTGCGATGAGCTTTTTCATAGGTGGTATCTCCTCTCAATTCTTATATTCTTTAAACTTAAACCATTTAAGAATAAACAAATTCATCCGTCAGCTTCGCCATCACAACAAAGCGGCGGGAGTAATCGGTGCTGTAACAGGTGGAAAGCATCAGCACGCGATCACCGTATTGCGGTTTGTAATTCTCATCAAAAACCGCCTGCAGAGACCGGATCTGGAACACCTGGTCAAAGTAATCGGTATAGACCAATTCATTATTGAAATTATGATAATACAAAATGTGCGAGTTGTCAAGGGGTACAGCACAAAAAACTTTATAATGCAGTTCCTTTTCGGAAAAATATACAATTATTTCCTGGCAATCCTTGAAAGTTTGGGCATTTGTATAGGTTGCCTGCAGTTTTCCGAACATTTCTCCGCTGCCCAGATGGTGCCCGTAGATGATGGTCACAGGGTCCGTGAAATCCGGTTCGTTGTAGTTCTCAATGAAAAGCGAACCGGCGTTGCTGTAGTGTCCGTACATATCGCGCCGCAGATAGTAGTTGTTGTCCCCTTCATGGAACATCACGGGATAATCCACCGCCGTGCCGTTGATCCGCAGCCAGGCGACGACCTCCTCGCTCTCCTTGAGCAGGGTTCTGAAATCGATCGCGTTCTCGGACGCCGGCTTCGTTTTGGTGCCTTCCGGACTGTCCGCAGACGTTTCGTCCTCCTGCGTGACTGCCGGCCGGACGGTATATTTTTCAAATCCTGAGCGGGCGTTGCGCGTCACAAGCGTGGCAACAATCGTGCCGACCACGCAGAGAACGGCAAAGGTGACCCCCAGTGCCGTCAGGAATCGACGCCGTTTCACAGGAACATCGCCTCCAGTATTTTGGGATTGTCGGTAAACACCCGGCGTCCGTTGGCTTCCACACGCTGCAGCGGCGCTTCGCCGAGCTTGTCGCGGATCGCCTGCATCGCCGGCAGCAGATTCGGCCGCCGCGTCGTCAGATTGTGACAGTCGGAGCCCAGCAGATGGATCTCGCCGCGCTCCATCATCGAAAACGCAAGGCGGCTGTAGCGCCGGTTGAGAAAGAACGACGCATTTGCCTGAATGAGCACCGGCAGCCCGCGCAGACGCTCCGCCAGACGGCGGTCATGCTGCAGCTGAATGAACCGGTCGATATGCGCCACAAGCGGGATCAGCCCGGTTTTGTCGTAAATGCTGCCCAGCTCCTCCACGGCGCGGTCCGACCATTTGGTCATCGGCATTTCCACCAGCACGAGCGGGGTGCCGTCAATCTTCATATCCGCCAGCGTTTCGCAGTCGCTGATGCCTTCATAATAGGCGATCTCCGCGCCGGTGAGCACCATCGGGAGGATGGCTTCCTGCCCCGACATGCCTTCGCGCAGCGCCTGATATGCATGGCTGCGGCGGCGCAGGAAGCGCGCCGGCGATTCCGCATCGGCATAGAAATGCGGCGTTGCGATCATCAGACCCACGTCATGCGCGGCGGACAGGCGCAGCATCCCGAGGGATTCCTCCAGATCGGCGCTGCCGTCATCGATCGCAGGCAAAATATGAGAGTGAAAATCGATCATTGCTGCTCCGCTGCTTCGTAACTCTCCGGCGTTTTATAATAGTTTCCGTAATTCTTGCTGTAGTAATGGCTGTATCTGCCGTATTTGCCGTACTTGCCGTATTTGCCGTACTTGCCGGCATAGGCCTCCGTGCCGTTATACACGAAGCCAATGATGTTGGCTTCCACGAGCTTGAGCTGCTCCATCGCCTCGCGCAGCACGTCGGTGCGGCAGTAGTCCTCGCGCACAACGACGATCATGCCGTCGGAAAGCTTGGAAATGATCAGCGCATCCGCCACGGCGCACACGGGGGGCAGATCCAGGAAGATATAATCGTAATGCTCCTTCAGCGCAGTCAGCAGCGTGCCCATGCGGGCAGAGCCCAGCAGCTCGGCCGGGTTCGGCGGCAGCTCGCCGGCGGGAATGACATCAAAATAATTCCCCGTCTTCTCGGAAAAATACCGCTGCACGGATTTGTTGATCTCGTCGACGCCGACCAGCAGATTCGACAGGCCGGGCGTTTTTTCGATCTCCAGCTTCTTCGCCACGGTCGGCAGACGCATGTCGCAGTCGATCAGCAGCACGCGCTTGCTGTTCTGCGCCATGGTGTAGGCCAGGTTGATGGAGGTCACGCTCTTGCCCTCGCCGCGCAGCGAGCTGGTGATGCCGACGACGCGGCACGCGCTCTTCTCCGCAAACGAAAACAGCAGATTCGTGCGCAGGCGCTTATAGGCCTCGGAGGCGGCGAAACTAATGCTGTCGCAGATCGCCAGGTTTTCCTGCTGATCATGCTTGCTCTGCTTTTCCTGCCCGGCCGCGGCGTCATTCGCCTGCCGGTTGTTGAACATCAGCTTTTTCATGACTCCTCCGTCTCCTCCTTCTGCTCCTCGGTTTCCGCAGAGACCCGCTCCGCCCGATAGCCGTAATATCCGCTGCCCGACCGGTTGCCGGTCACCCGCAGGTCGGGGATCGAGGCCAGGATCGGGTACTCATAGGTGTCGGTAATATATTTTTCCTCACGGATGAAGTTGTCAAACAGCACGCGGATCACGATCACGGCCACGCTCAGCACCAGGCCGACCAGGAAGCCGAGCATCGCCCGGCGGGAATAGCTCGGTCCGGAGCGGGAGGAGGGCACGATCGCGTAGTCCACGATGCGCACGGAGCTGCCGTCCACGATCTCGGCAATCTTCTTCGGCAGCACCTTGGCGATCGTGTTGGCGATCAGCTCCGCCTCCTGCGGGTCGGTGCTCGTGACGGAGATCTCGAAGATTTCCGTGGAGTTGACCGGCTGCGCGGAGATCATGTGCTTAAGTGATTCGGCGGAGCGCGTGAGCCCCGCAGTTTCGATGATCTCATTCAAAGACGTGCGCGCCTTTAAGATTACAATATAAGTATTGACCAGCTCCTGCGCCGCGGTCAGCGAGCCGGAGGAAATGCTGAAGCTCGTGCTGCCCACGGAGATGGTGTTGTTATTGACGTAAAGAAGCGTGCTCGCCACATAGGTCGGCTCAACAAAAATATAAGTCAGGCCGAATGCGACGGTTGCGCAGATTACGGCGGCGAGGATCACCGCCCAGATCCGATGAAGCACGGCAGCTCCGAGCTTCACAAGATCGATTTCAATAACGTCTTCTCTTTTCATACCTATCGTGATCCTCCTTAACGCGCAGGTGAGGTTGCCCGCTGAGTTTACATACACATTCATTATAAATGAAAATTTTAAAAAATTCAAGCATTGCGCGCTGATTTATTCCAGCATTTTTTATGGAAATCGTTTTTGTTTTTTGTGGATTTTCACGAATTCCGGGGAAAACGGCGCCGAATCGGCGGTCCTGCGCGGCTGTGCGGTTCCGCCGCGTTTTGCCGGACTTTTTTCATTGACAATCGGCGGCGGGTGCGCTATAATAAAGAAAGATTAATGTGAATTATTGTCTGAAAATAAAGGAAGTGTGCGGATTGAAACGCCTGAATTTTTTCAAAAACAGCCGGCTGCGCAAAATGCTGCTGTTTGTTTTTGATATTCTATGCTTCTGCGCGGTGGACGCCGTTTATTATTATACAGCCACCTTTTTGTTCAACCGGGAGATCGAGCCGAAAAGCTATCTGATCTGTTCCGGGATCCTGCTGGCGGTCACGCTCCTCCTGCGCATATTCAGCGGCGTTTACTTTGTCATTTACCGCTACACGGACACTGCCGTTTATCTCCGCCTGGCCGTCACGGACGCGCTGGCCTATCTGGTCAGCGTTTCGATCGCCGCCATCTTCAATCTGCGTGACAGCGTGTGGGACGTCATGCCCGTCGCCGCGCTGAGTCTGCTGATGCTGCTGGCCTCCCGCTTCACCTACCGTCTGGTATACAAAGCGCTCCGGCACAAGCAGGGCGACGCGCCGAAGCGCGTGCGCATCGCGGTGCTCGGTGCGGGCGAGGTCGGCGCTTTTCTGGTCACGAGCATTCAGAACACGCCGAATTCCCCCTACGATCCGGCCTTCTTTATTGATAACGATAAAACGAAGGTCAACAGCACCCTGCGCGGTCTGCGCGTCTATTATGAATCGCCGCAGGTGCTGGATCTGATCCGGGAGCAGGAGATTGACGAAATCTTTTTCGCCATTGCGAATCTCGACAATGAAACGGCCTCCCGGCTGTATGATTTCTACAGCCAGACCAACTGCCGCATCAAGATTTTCGACAAGCTCTTCAAGGAGTTCGACGAATTGCAGGGCGAGCCGATGAAATCCATCCGCGAGGTGCGCATCGAGGACCTGCTGTTCCGCCAATCCATCGCGCTGGATCAGAACGCATTCGAATTTTATCGGGATAAGGTCGTTCTGATCACGGGCGGCGGCGGCTCCATCGGCAGCGAGCTGTGCCGTCAGGTGGCATCGCACGATCCCCGGCAGCTGATTATTCTTGATATCTATGAAAACAACGCCTACGATATCCAGCAGGAGCTCGTGCAGAAATACGGCGACCGCCTGAACCTCGCGGTGGAGATCGCCTCCGTGCGTGACCGCGACCGCCTGCGCACGGTGTTTGAGCGCTATCATCCGCAGATCGTGTTTCACGCGGCGGCCCACAAGCATGTGCCGCTGATGGAGCACTGCCCGGGCGAAGCGATCAAAAACAACGTCTTCGGCACGCGGAACACGGCGGATCTGGCGAAGGAATTCGGCGTGGAACGCTTCATTCTGATTTCCACGGACAAGGCCGTCAATCCGACGAATATCATGGGCGCCTCCAAGCGCATCTGCGAAATGATCGCGCTCAGCCGCAACGACGGCAACACCGTTTTCACTGCCGTGCGCTTCGGCAACGTGCTCGGCTCCAACGGCTCGGTCATCCCGCTGTTCCGGCGGCAGATCGCCGAGGGCGGCCCCGTGACAATCACGGACAAGCGCATCATCCGCTACTTCATGACGATCGCCGAGGCCAGCCAGCTGGTGATGTCCGCCGGCGCCATGGCCAAACGCGGCGAGCTGTTTGTGCTGGATATGGGCAAGCCGGTCAAGATCTATGATCTGGCGGTCAATATGATCAAGCTCTCCGGTCTGCGGCCGGATCAGGATATCGAAATCAAGGAGATCGGTCTGCGGCCGGGCGAAAAGCTCTATGAGGAGCTGCTGATCCGCAGCGAGACGCTGACCCAGACCGAAAACAAGCTGATCTTCATCGAAAAGGATCCCCTGCTTCCGCGCGAAAAAGTGGACGCCGACCTGGAAACACTCTGGAACCTGATCCAAACGGACGAGGACAAGGTGGATTATCCGGCGCTGCGCGCCGCGGTGGCCGCGATGGTGCCCACCTTCCGCCCGCCGGAGGAGGTCAACCGCGAGGCCGCGCAGGCACGGGAGATGCAGATGGTCTATCAGGACGAGGAAAAACAGCCGGCGACGGTGTGAAAAAACAGAACAGAACGAAGCGCGTTGCAGCATGCAGACTGCAGCGCGCTTTTCCGATTCGGAATGAAACGAAGCCGCCGGCAGGCGCACGCGGGCGCAGGCGAAGTCCGCCCTGCATTTCCCCCGCTTTTTCTTATCGGATTCCCGTCTGTTGTCGGCTTTTTCCCGCGCGCGCAAACGGCCTGTTTCCTGCAAAACAGGGTTCTATTTTGCATTTTCGGAATCAAAAGGGCCGCTTTTGCAACTTCTCCTGCGCAGACTTGCAAAACGCCGACAATCCTCTCGGATTCTCTATATAGATTTGTATATTTTTTTTGAAAATTTTTGCATGGAATGCTTTACAATCATCCGTTTTTGCGGTAGAATGAAGAATATTACACGGCGCGTGCTTCTCTGTTTCTGTTCCGATCAAAACGGAGTTCGCCCGTACCAAAGGGGTCACAGTATGGATAAACTCGTCTATCTCATCCCTGCAATCAGCGTGATCGGTCTGCTGGCCGCCCTGCTTCTGGCAATCAAGGTCAAAAAGCAGCCCGCCGGAACCGACCGGATGCAGGAGATCGCCGCCTCGATCCACGAGGGCGCGACCGCTTTCCTCTATTCTGAATACAAGATCATCGGCATCTTCGTGCTCGTGATCTTCCTGGCCATCGGCCTGGCGCTCAAAAACTGGCTGGAGGCCGTCTGCTTTGTGATCGGCGCGCTCTTCTCCGTGGCAGCCGGCTTCTGCGGCATGCAGGTGGCAACGCGCGCGAATGTGCGCACGGCGAACGCCGCGAAAGAGGAGGGCATGGCCAAGGCGCTCTCCGTCGCCTTCTCCGGCGGCGCGGTGATGGGCCTGTGCGTGGCGGGCTTCGGTCTGCTGGGCATTTCGGCCATCTATGCCATCACGAAGAATTCGGACGTGCTGTTCGGCTTCAGCCTCGGCGCTTCCTCCATCGCGCTGTTTGCGCGTGTGGGCGGCGGCATTTACACCAAGTCGGCGGACGTCGGCGCGGATCTGGTCGGCAAGGTG
>JAFRQQ010000014.1 GCA_017428525.1 Clostridia bacterium
CTTGGCAAAAGAGTAAAGGTTAAGGTTGACCGCCCGCTTGGTTCTTATCATCCCCAACATAAGGATTTATACTATCCGATCAATTACGGGTATGTTGAGGGCGTTTTTGCGCCCGACGGCGAGGAGCAGGACGCATATATTTTCGGCGTTAATCAACCGCTTGCAGAATTTGAGGGCGTCGTGATTGCGGTGATTCACAGAAAAAACGACGTGGAAGACAAATGGGTGGTCGCGCCCGAAGGCAAGACATTTACAAAAGAAGAAATTGAAAACGCCGTCCGTTTTCAGGAACAGTTTTTTGATTCGCAAATAATTATGAAATCAGAACAATCGGCGGTTCATTACATCTGTAAAATTGCTTCTCTATGCGAAATTAATAAAAAATGGGATTATGAAATCAATCTTCATACCGGTCAAGAAAACTGGCTCATCTGGAAAGCCGAGGCGATCAACAATTTTCAAGCAGGAAAATCAATCCCATATTACGGAATTCTTGGCGAAACGATCATCTGCGAAGCGACTGCATTGATTCATCCCGATGTTATTCAAAACAGTGAAGGAATGATAGATAAAAACACTGCCTATCTTTGCGCTTTCCGGACGGTAAAGGAGTATCAAGGGCAAGGATATTTCTCAAAACTGCTGTGCTTTATGCTGAATGATCTGAAACAAAAAGGATTTACGAAAGCCGTTTTGGGCGTTGAACCCGACGATGAAAAGAACAAAGCAAGGTATGCCCATTGGGGGTTTACCGAATTCATCAAATCGGCAACAGAACAATACCCAGATGGAACAGTGATAGATGTATTGTATTACGGAAAACTTCTTCAGGCATAAATATCATTGTCGTTTCATGGGTTTTTTATAGTATTATTCTTATTGTTATATGAGGAAGCGCTTTATAAGCGAAACCGCAACAGCCAGTCAAGGGCGAACCGCCGAAGCGCGTCCGGTGGACGATGAAGCGAGGCGGTGAGGTGAAGAAACAAGGAGCAATGCGAAGCGCTCCAAGCGAGCAGTGCGACTATGTTTCTGAGGGGAAGGCTCAAGCATTGCCCAGGAGAAGTGATGGGGACCGTCACTTCATACTGGGTATTGTCTGCCGAAAAAGAAGCGCAGAATTTGCGGGATTTTTGAGGCGGGCAATCGAAACGAACCCGTGGGTTCATGAAAACTGAAACGGTCCCCGAAATCCAAGCAGAAAGGAGGCATGCATATCGCAGAAAAACGCGTCACCCGACACAATGGCCGCGCCGGCAAAAACGGCGTCTACAATCCGAAGCACAACGACCGCAGTTTTGATCTCGCCCACGCCGACCACATCGACCCAGCCGCCGCACAGCACAACGTTCTTTGGGATTGTTACGGCGGCTACACCTATCTCGAGAAGCGGAATACCGAAGATCTCGCCGTTCGATTTGAAGAAGTCGAGCGGCATTTTTATGCGGAGCGCTACACGGATTACTGTCTCGGCCAGCATGAACGCAATCGCAAAACCGGTCATCCCGAACGCGACCGCAGTACCGAAGATTTGAGATTGAACAAAAAGACCTGCCCCGAGGAATCGATTATTCAGATCGGCAACATGGAGGATCAGATTCCTGACGATGCGTTTTTCAAAATCGCCGTGGAGTTCTTCGACGACTTCAATCAGCGATTCGGTGAACACGTGCATATCCTGGACTGGTCGCTGCACATCGACGAGGCGACGCCGCACATTCACGAGCGCCACGTCTTCGATTGCGAAAATCAATATGGAGAAATCGCCCCACAGCAGGAGAAAGCGCTGGAAGCGCTGGAGATCCCGCTGCCGTTTCCCGATCAGCCGGCCGGCAAGCACAACAATCGAAAAATGAAATTCGATTCCATCTGCCGCTGGTTGCTGATCGACGTTGCCCGACGGCACGGCGTTGAGATTGCGGACGAGCCGATCTACGGCGGGCGGGAGTATCTCGAGAAGCAGGATTTCATCCGCGAGAAACTGAAAGCACAGATCGGAGAACATAATGAAAAACTGAAATCAAAGCAAACCGAGCTGGATGAATTGACAATCAAAATCGAAAACGCCGAACAGTTTGCCGACGAGGTTGCCGAGGTCGCTTACGAAAAAGCAGTGGCCGCCGTTTCCGAAAAAGTCCGCGAGGAAACCAGAAACGAGGATTTCGTTTTGATCGAATCCTATCGCAATTCTGTTTTGAAGAATCCGAAAAACACTGAACCCGTGAAGAAGATCGCCAAAAATCTCTTCACGGGTTTGCTGCAGAAATTCACCGGTGCCACCAAGCAGATTGCCGAAAAACTTGCAACCGCCTTTGCCGATCCGGCGCAGAAGGCAACGCTGAAACAGCCGATCCGGGCATCCGTTCTGGACAAACTGAATCGCAACAAGCAAAAAATCGCCGACGAGAATCCCCGCCGGCAAAATCCAAATTACAGAAAGGAGTTGTGAGAACAACAAGATGAAAAAAGAAAAGCGCATCCATTGCAGAGGTCGCGCTCCGCCGCAGAAACTGCACACAACCAAAAATGAAATACCATCGACCGCGCCCACGAAAAATACCGAGAGAGGAGGATGTAAATGAAGCAGTCGCCGAAAGATGTGGATACGTTTATGATTCTGTTTGATTGAGTTCTGTCAACTGTGAAAGCCGCTATGACTATGCACCGAGCTGGTTTTCGCCGGAGGAAAAAGCGAATTTTGACCGATGCATATTATTCATGACACGCATGCTTGAAAAATACAGAGCAGATGTTGTGCTTCCGCAAGCGGAACCGAATCAAAGCAAAAAAGTGAATTAAGAGCACAGCAGCAGGAAATGCAGCACGCACAGCTGCGTTTCCTGCTTGACTTTTTGGATGGATAAAGATATAATATGTTTGACTGCGCAGGACAATGCATATATGGGGGTACTTTTTCAATATGAAACAGATCAAGTGTTATACTTATCTCCGCGTTTCGACCGCCATGCAGGTGGATGGATTCAGCCTCGATGCGCAGCGGGAGCGCCTGAAAAAATACGCGTTCGGCAATGAAATGTGCATTGTCGGAGAATACTGTGATGCCGGCAGATCGGGCAAGAATCTGGAAGGGCGGCCCGACTTCAAGCGAATGCTGGATGACATTCAAAGCGGAAAAGACGATATCGCATTTGTTCTGGTGTTCAAACTGTCCCGCTTTGGCAGAAACGCGGCAGATGTGTTGTCCTCTCTGCAGTTTATGCAATCCTACGGCGTCAACCTGATTTGCGTGGATGACGGCATCGACAGTTCAAAAGACAGCGGCAAGCTGATGATTTCCGTGCTGTCGGCCGTAGCAGAAATTGAACGGGAAAACATCCTCGTTCAGACAATGGAGGGACGCAAACAAAAAGCGCGCGAGGGTCGCTGGAACGGCGGCTTTGCGCCGTATGGCTATGATCTGGTCAACGGCGAATTGAAAGTTGTGGAGGATGAAGCCGAGATCATCCGTTTGATCTTTGAAAAATTTATTACCACCAGCCTCGGCATCGGCGGCGTTGCCGATTGGATGAACAATCAGGGCTACAGAAAGAAACTGCGCCAAAACAACAAACTTGAGAGCTTTTCAGTTCATTTTGTGAAAGGCGTTTTGGATAATCCAGTTTACTGCGGCAAAATCGCATTCGGTCGAAGAAAAACAGAAAAAGTTAAAGGAAAAGTCAACGAAAGTCACGTTGTAAAAAATGAGGATTACCGCTTGTATGACGGTATCCATGATGCTATAATAACGGAAGAAACATGGAATGCAGCACAGGCAAAAAGAAAACTTACCGGGCATGCAAATCCGAAGCGTTATAACCCTGAACACGAACACATTCTTACAGGGCTTTTGAAATGCCCGGTTTGCGGCGCCGGTATGACCGGCAATTTTTCCAGGAAACACGGCAAGGACAAATATGAGCGCTTTTATTATCATTGCAAGCACGCCAGATTTCTGCCGGACGGCAGAAAATGTGACTATAAAAAGAACTGGAATCAGGACGATGTCAATCAGGCCGTGGAGCAGATCGTGCGCGCTTTGGTGTGCAACCCCGATTTTGAAGCGGCAATGAAAACAAAAATCGGAGACAACCTGGACGCAACGAATCTGGAAACGGAAATCAAAAACCTTCGTACTCAGCTGCGAAAGAAAGAAGCAGCCAAGGCACTGCTGATCCAGCAGATTGATGACCTGGATCCGGACGATGCGCATTACGCGCGCAAGGCGGAGGATCTGAATGCAAGACTGAATCAGTTCTATTACTCGCTTGACGAAATCGACCGACAGATCGAGGAAGCGGAAAAACGGCTGGCAAGCGTGCAGCAGAAGAAGATCACTGGGGATACTATCTACAAATACCTGCTGTATTTTGACCGCTATTATGACGGCTTCACCGATGCAGAGAAAAAAGAATTCATGCAGACCTTCATCGAGCGCATAGATATCTTTGAGCAAAAGCAGGACGACGGCAGATTCCTGAAATCCATTGAATTCAAATTCCCCGTCTATTTCAACGGTGGATATGTCAAACAGCTTGGTTTGACTGATGAAAATACGCTCGAGACGGTGGTTCTGTTGTCCCAACAAAAACCGAAATTCACGGTGGATATCGACATAAAGCCTTGATGAATTTGATCTGACTGCCGCAGAAGCATAGGCGTATCGGCAATACGATTCCCCCTGACCAATCGACCTTCAAACCGGCGGTCGGCTTTGACGAGGGGCGGAATCAATCGTCCCATCGCTGTTGTTCCGAACGCGGTGCGGATAACTTATTATCAATTCGGAAGGAAGCCGTAAAGTGAAAAAGCTGTTTTCGGAGATTCCCTGCCTGACGGGCGAGCGCGTTGCGCTGCGCCGGGTGCCGCTGTCCGACGCGCATTGTCTGCGCGCGCTGACGGAAAACACCGAGGTGTACCGGTATCTTCCGACCTTTCTGTATGAACTGAAATATGAGGATAAGGAAGACGTCGTGCGGCAGCTGTATGACGAGTGTCTGCGCTCGTCCCTGATCCTCGGCGTGTATCTGGGGAATGATTTCTGCGGTCTGGCGGAAATCTACGGCTATCGCGCCCCGCTTCACAAGGCGAGCGTCGGGTACCGGCTGCTGGAGCAATACTGGGGGAAGGGGATCGCGACGGAATCGCTCGGTCTGATGGTCCGGTATCTTCTGGAGGAGACGGACGTCGAGATCATCACGGCAAGCACGATGCTGGAAAACCAGGCGTCTGCAAACGTGCTGAAAAAGAACGGTTTTCGCCGCATCGCGCACGCCGTGCCGGAAGACTGGGGGTTCGCCCGCCCGACGCTGACGGACAAATGGCTCCGGACAGGCGCCGCGCCGCAGAAGCGCTATCGGTTCCGGACCTGAGGGGCATACAATCAAACAGCAGAAACCGGACAGTGAAGAACTTCCGAATACAGATACAGAACAGAAGAAAGAAGCACAAGGAAAGAACGGAGTGAATACGATGAGCGAAAAAATGTATGTAATCGAAGGAAACTGGTACAGCGAAGAATCAATTGAAAAACTGCGCAAAGGAACAGACGGCAATCCGTCAAGAATCATTCCGATCAAACTGCTCGATAACCATACGGGTCCGTCTTACGGAAGCGATTTTTGCGAAGGCTATGCATTGGTCGAAAAGAACGGCGCGTGGTATTATGTGAATGATTATATCAACGGGTATCTCGGAAGAAAATCGTTTTCTTTCAGACTGCCGGATGATTTTTTCTGCGGCATGACGCTTGAAAAGTTTCGAGAAGCAATCAATTCTGTTGTGGAATCTCAAAGAAAGGAATCCGATATTGTTTGGATCCCATACGACTCGGATCTGAAAAAAGACCAATGCGATGTGAAAGCGCTTTGTTCTTTGTTTAGATAATTCATTGAAAACAATCGACTGTAAAAAACGAGGAGGGGACGGCTTTTATGAAAGTGCTCTGCGCTGTGCTGGCGGTGATTCTTTTGCTCGGGTCGCTGCTCGGGCTGCCGCGCAAGGCGGGCTATGATCCGTCAAAATATACCGACGGGCTGCCTGCGTCGGTCACGGAAAACAAGGTGCGCGTGCAATTGCTCGGCGACACGCTGGTGCGCATCGAAACACAGGGCCCCGCGGGCTTTGAAAACCGCGCCTCCTTCACCGTGGTCAAGCGCACGGGCTGGCCGGAGGTGCCGTTCACCGACACGACCGCCGACGGCTGCCGCAGGATCGAAACGCAACGCTATACCGTCGTGCTGCCGCTGGGTGCTGAGAGCGCCGACGGCTGCCGCATTCTGGACAGCGCCGGGCAGGAGCTCTGGCGGTTTGCCGGGGACGTGGCGGATACCTATCTGCCCGATCCGTCCGACGAGCTGCAAAGCTGGTATTTCTGCGATGCGCCGCGCGTGATCCCGTCCGCGCAGGGGTACGCGCCGAACGCGCGCGAGGCATACAACGGCTGGGATCTGGATAATCAGGCGCAGGATGTGTTTGTGTTCCTGCCGGGCGGCGACTACCGCACGCTGATGGCGGATTTCGTCACGCTCACCGGCAGCAGCGAGATGCTGCCCCTGACCATGCTGGGCTTCTGGGATTCCCGCTATTATGAATACACGGAGGAAACCGCGCTGCAGCAGATCGCCGATTACCGCGGGCGGGGGTACCCGCTGGATCTGCTGGTGATCGATACCGACTGGCGCAGCGCCGCGGCCGGCACCGGCTACAGCGTGAACCGAAGCGATTTCCCCAACCTGCGGCGTTTTGCCGACGCCGCGCACGCGCAGGGCGTTTCGCTGATCTTCAACGACCATCCCGAGCCCACCTGGGGCACGAAGAACCTGCTGGAGCTGCCGGAGGTGCTCTACCGCAACAACGGGCTGAAAAAGATCCTGCGGCAGGGGCTCGACTGGTGGTGGTATGACCGCAACTGGTGGACGGGCCTCAAGCCCGTGGACGACGAGCTGTCGATCTACACCACGGGGATGTACGCGTTTTACGAAATCACCAAAAACTATTATGAATCCGTCGCGGCCGAGGGCGCCTATGCCCGCCGCCCGGCCATCATGGCGAATGTGGACGGCATCGGCAACGGCAATCTGGAGTATCCGGCCGAGCTTGCCGCGCATCGCTATGCGCTGCAGTGGACGGGCGATATCGGGACCACGGCGGCGTCGCTGAAGAAAGAAATCTACAATGCGGTCTTCTGCGGCGCGCGGGAGAGTCTGCCCTATGTCAGCGCCGATCTCGGCGGCCACACCAGCGAGGTCACGCCGTCCATGTATGCCCGCTGGCTGCAGTACGGCGCGCTTTCGCCCATCATGCGCGTGCACTGCACCAAGCCCTATTCCCGCATGCCGTGGCTCTACGGCGAAGCGCTGGAAAACGTCGCGCACACCTACATCGACATGCGTTACCGCCTGCTGCCGCTGTTTTATGCCCTCGCGCACGAGAACTATATCACCGGTCTGCCGCTGGTGCGGCGGCTGGATATCGAGTATCCGCAGTATGAAGCCGCCGCCCGCAACGATGAATACCTGCTGGGCGACAGTCTGCTGGTCGCGCCGATCGCGGAGGATCATCCCGCGAGCACGACGCACACCTTCACCTGCGACGGGCAGGCGGGGCTGAAGGCGGAATACTTCGCCAATCAGAATTTCGAAGGCGCACCGGAGGTCGTGAAATACGAGGATTCCCCCGCGCACGACTGGGTGTTCGACGCGCCGGAGGGCCTGAGCGTTTCCGACTATTTTACCGCCCGCTGGACGGGGGAGATCCATGTCGGCGAAGATCCCGTCTTCTTCCGCGTCTCGTCGGATGACGGCTTCCGCCTGTGGATTGACGACGAACTCGTGATCGACGCCTGGGACGTGTTCGACCAGACGTTTACCACTGAGTATCTGCCCGCCGGCACGACCCACACCTTCCGTGCGGAATACTTCGACGGCAACAACCACGCGCACATCTATTTTGACGTGCTGACCGACGGCGCCGTTGCCCGCGACGTGTTTCTGCCGGACGGCACATGGATGGACGTCTGGAGCGGGCAGACCTATACCGGCCCCGCGACGGTCACTGTTTCGCACGGGCTCGACACCTCGCCGATCTTTGTGAAAATGGGCAGCGTATTTGCGCTGGCGGATCAGATGGAGAGCACGCAGGCGGGCGACTGGAGTCACCTGACGCTGGACGTTTACGCCGACGCCGCTGCCGACGCGAAGACCGTGCTGTATGAAGACGACTGCGAAACCGTGGCGTATAAAGACGGGCAGTACCGCACCACCGATCTCACGCTGTGCGGCAACACCCTCACCGTGGCGCCCGCGCAGGGGTCGTTCACGGGGCCGCGGGCGATTGAGCGGCGGGAGTACACCGTGCGCATCCATGCCGACGCCCTTTCCGCCGTGACGGTCAACGGGGAAGCCGTGCCGTTCACCGCGGTGCGGCAGGACGCCGACGCCGCGCCCTTCGCCCTCTCCGGCGGCGCGCCGGACGGCACGGTGTATGAGCTGACCTTCTCCGCCGACGTGCGCGAGAACACCGTGATCTGTTTTGAATGACGGAACCGAATCAAAATGAAACTCTGCCGTTGCCCCGTTGGCTGTTTTTTTGATCGCCTGCCGGCAATGCGGGGGGGGCAAAAGTGCGTCCGCGATGCGCAGACAAAAAGCGTTAATTTCGGAAGAATGTGTACGATTTCTGTTGACAAATCAAACGCGATGTTCTATTATGAATCGGTAGAAAAAGGCAATTCGTTTCAATGCGCGCAAAAACGGGGCGCGCCGGTTGAAACGCTTTGCAGACGACGAAAACGGAAGGTTCACAACGACATGGCAGAGACAAAAGCAACAGCAGCACCAACAGCAGCAACAACGACAGCAACAGCAACGACGCAGACCAATACGCTGATCGATTTTCTCCGCGGGATCGCGATTTTCCTGATGCTCTGGGGGCACTGCATCCAGTTTTGCAGCGGGGGACAGTTTGACCATTATGACAACGTGATGTTCAAGACGATCTATGCGTTCCACATGCCGTTTTTTATGCTGATCAGCGGCTATCTGTTTTATTATTCCTCATGCAGACGCGGATTGACGAGCCTGGTCGAACACAGAGCGAAATCGATGCTGTATCCGATCCTGATGTGCTCGATTCTGAATTTTCTCCTGACAAACGGCGTCGTTTTTCTGATCCGCAGGAAGGAATTGGGAGAGTTATCCCTGGGCGGCCTCTGGTTCCTCTGGAGTGTGCTTGCCGTGAGCGTCGTTGCGGCCCTTGCCGTCAAAGTGACGAAGCGCCCCGCGCTGCAGGGGCTGCTGCTTACGGCCGGAATCGTTGCAGTGGCAGTGTTTCCCTGCAGAGAGAAAAATGTGTTCATGTATCCGTATTTTGTGATCGGCTATCTGTATTCCCGCAATGAGGAACGGCTGAAGAAATTCCTTCCTTATTTTGGGGCGGCCGGTCTCGCGGGGTTCATCGTCATGCGGTTCTTTTACCGCAAGGAGCATTACATCTACGTTTCGGGCATCTTCGGCGGGGAAACGCTGACGGACAGCCTGAAGATCGACCTGTTTCGCTGGGGGATCGGCTTGTGCGGCAGCGTGGCCGCGGTGTGGCTGTTTTCGTTGCTCTATCAGCTGCTGAAAGGGCGCTTTTGCGCCGGGGTCGAACGTCTGGGCAAGGATTCCCTGGCCGTCTATGCGCTCTCGACCTCGCTGCTCTCGTACTGGATGGAGATCATTTCCAGACGGGTGCTGCCGATCCTCGGGATCCAATGGACGGATCATATCTGGGTCTATAACCTTGTGGTGACGCCCGCAGTTGCCGTCGCCTATTCCGTCGGCCTGCTGGCGCTCATTCAATGCATGAAAAAATGCAAGGTGTATCGGCTGGTGTTCGGCAGATAGAAAAAACCCGCGGGACGCGTCGCAGCCCGCGCGCTGCGTTGTTGTGAATAACGGAATTGTATACTTGAAAAAAAGAAAGACAGCTGACGGAATGGACCCGTCGGCTGTTTTTTTGTCTGCGGATTATGAACAAAAAACCCCTGCCGCCGGATCGGAGGGCAGGGGATCAGGGCAGATCGGTGAGACCGAGAATATAATCGGCCGAGGTGTTGTAAAGCCTGGCGAGCGCGATCAGCACATCTGAGGGCAGGTCCCGCAGGCCGCGTTCGTAGCGGTTATACTGCGGCTGCTTCATTTGCAGATAATCCGCAACCTGCTGCTGCGTCAGGTCATGATCCTCCCGCAGGTCGCGGATGCGCGGGTAATAGCTCAAAGATTTTCACCTCATAACCGAATAGTTATATTGACATTATAGCATCCGTGTGCTATGATTATTTCGATTTATAACTATTTGGTTATAAAAATATGTTTGGGAGGACTTGAAATGAAAAGCAACAACCGCAAACGTGTGCTGACGGTGCTGCTCACCGCGCTGCTGGTGATCGGCGCGGTGGTGATCGGCCACGTGATGACCTTCGCGGAAACGGAGGGTCTGTTCACCTACACGGTGTTTGACGGCAACGCCACCGTTACGAAATGCGACACGGCCGCCGCCGGCGAGGTGACGATCCCCGCGGCGCTGGGCGGCCATCCCGTCACGGAGATCGCCGCGAACGCCTTCTCCGGCTGCGCCAACATCACGATCCTTTCCGTGCCGTCCTCTGTGGAAACGATCGGGCTGGGCGCGTTCCAGGGCTGCAGCGCGCTGACAGAGATCACCCTGCCCTTCGTCGGCGCGAACGCCTCGGGCACGGGCAACTGCCATTTTGGCTATATTTTTGATGTGCCAACTTATAATCATTATTATGGTTTGCCCTCCACGCTGAAAAAGGTCACGGTTACCGGCGGCTTCCAGCTCGGCGAGAACGCCTTTGCGGAATGCCAGTATCTGACGAGCGTGACGCTGCCCGATACGCTGACGGCGATCGGGAGCTACGCATTCAGTTATTGTTCTGCATTGAAAAGTTTGACGATCCCGTCGAGCGTGCTTTCGATCGGCGA
>JAFRQQ010000015.1 GCA_017428525.1 Clostridia bacterium
TGCCGGCGACCGCATTCCGGAGCCGGAGGAGCCGATCGTGGCCGGCTACATTTTTGAAGACTGGTCCCCGGCGGTGCCGCTGACGATGCCGGAAAACGACCTGACCTTCACCGCCGTGCTGGAACCGATCACCTATTATGCGACCTTTGTCGCGGACGGTGCGCAGGTCGGCGAGCCGCTTCCCTACACCGTTGAATCCGCAGGCGTCACCCCGCCCGCCGTGCCCGAAAAGCCCGGCTATACCGGCGCGTGGGAAGCCTATTCGCTGACCGTCGGCGGGATCACTGTCCATGCGGTTTATGCGGAGATCCTTCCTCCGGCGGTGTATATCCGCAATTATGCAGCGACCCTGTCCGTGGATTACAAAACGACCGTCACGTTCACGGCGATCACAGCCAACGCGCCCGACGGGGCGACGGTGCACTGGCTCGTCGACGGCAAAGACGCCGGCACAGGCATGACGTTCAAAAAAAAGAAGGCAACCGCGGATTTCACCGTGCAGGCGGAGCTGATCGGCAGCGACGGCAGGATCCTGGCTGTTTCCGGCGTCGAAGCCGTCAAGGTCAACGCCGGCTTCTTTGCAAGGCTGGTCGCCTTCTTCAAGCAGCTGTTCGGCTCGCTTCCGATCATAACCCATGCGCTTCGCGGCGCGAATTGAGCCGCCTGTTTCGCTCGCGGCGCGGCGATTTGCGCAGGACAACGCTTCCTTTGCAATGTAGTTTCCCTTCGGCCATGTCGGGAGCTGTCGCATTTAGCGAAAAACGTCAAAGCGACCAAAGAAAGAAGAGCTTGCATTCCATACAATCATGGGGTGCAAACTCTCCTTCTTTCTGATTTAGAACGAAAACGAATGGGTTTTCTGCTTTGACTCGACGTTTTTTCTCCCTCGGCGTACCTTTGTACAGCCTTCGGTCGAAGAAAACGCCGTTTTCATCTAAATGCGACAGCCCCTTTTTTTGCGAGGCGTCCCCTGCCGTTATCCGAAAGGTGCGTATTATCAGGTTTTTTTCGGAAAGCGCTTGATTCTCCCGCAAATCTGTGCTATACTTTTCTTCGGTTAGCGAAAACTAACCGCAAGATGCCGCGCGGTGGCCCCTGCGGGCTTGCCGCCGGACCGATGCCGAACCCGATTCAATGAAAAGGAGCTGTTTCGTCATGCTGAAAAAATGTGTTTCCATCCTGCTGTGCGTTGTGCTGATCCTCTCCTGCGCCGCCGTGTCTGCCTTTGCAAAGACGAGCGAGGAAGCGGATACCCATCTGCAATACGGCAAAGACGGCAAATTCCGCATCATGCAGATCTCCGATATCCAGGATTATTTCCCGCTGAAAACCATCACCAGGCGCGTGCTGAATCAGGCGCTGGACACCTATCCCGTGGATCTGATCGTGCTCACCGGCGACAACATCGCGAGCTCCACCCTGGTCAAGCCCTACGCCGCGCTTGCCATCAACGAATTCATGTCTGTTTTTGAACGCCGCGGCATCCCCGTCGCGATGGTCTTCGGCAATCATGACGACGAAAACACGACGGCGAACAAGGCCTATCAGATGTCCGTCTATGAAAAATACAGCTGCTTCATCGGCTGCGCGGGCGAGGACTTCGGCGAATCCAACCTCGGCACCTACTACGTCCCGATTTATTCCTCGACCGATAAAAACGCGATGGTCAGCAACATCTGGATGATCGACTCCGGCACCTATAACAACGAAAACGATCTGGGCGGCTACGGCTGCGTGACGAAAAAGCAGATCGACTGGTACAAATCGGCCTCCGAAAAGCTCGAGCGCGAAAACGGCAAAAAGATCCCGTCGCTGATGTTCCAGCACATTGTCGTGCCCGAAATCTGGGATGCGCTCGTTGCGCATGACACGCAGGTCGAGGGCAGCGTCGAGCACGGCGGCAAATATTATACCCTGACTGCGGACGCGAAGGGCACGCTCGGCGAGACGCCCTGCCCGCCGAACTACACAAACGGGCAGTTTGACGCGGTGGTCGAGCGCGGCGACGTGATGGCGATGTTCTTCGGCCACGACCACGTGAATTCCTATGAAATCAGCTATCGCGGCGTCGATCTCGTCAACACCACCGGCGTCGGCTTCCGCTCCTACAACAGCATCGAGGAAGGCGTGCGGCTCATCACCCTCGACGAATCCGCGCCGGATACCTATGAGACCGAAACCGTCACCTATTTCGATCTGTTTGACCGGAACGACGAAGTGGCCTACAACCTGTTCATGTCCGAATCCCGCACCGTGGACGATTCCGAGCACTTCGGCTATTTCCTGCGCTTCCTGCTCGCAAGCATCAAGGCGCTCCTTTCGTTCTGATCCGCGCATGCCCTGACCGCGCCAATTAAGAAGAACAAATCCGAATCCCCGCCGCAGACGATGGTGCGCCCCCTCGCCTGCGGCTTTTTTCATGCGTTTTGCTGTTGAAGCCGCCCGCGTTTCATGCTATAATATATCCGCAATCATCAACCGGCGAAAGCCTGTGCTGCGGCAGCAAGGAGATGCTTATGAAAAAAACCGTATCGGTCATCGGCCTGGGCAACAGAGGCACGGAATATCTGGGGTTTCTGAAGGCGTTTCATTCATCCAAAGTCGCAATCAGCGCCCTGTGCGATCTGCGGCAGCAGGCGCTGGACGATATCGCGCCGAACTACGCCGTACCGAAAGCGCGGCAGTTCCTGAGCACCGACGCCTTCTTTGCGCAGGGCGTCCTCTCCGACGCGCTGATCATCACGACGCAGGACGCGAGCCATTATGAAATCACAAAGCAGGCGCTCCTGACCGGCTACAAGCTGATCCTGCTCGAAAAGCCGATCAGCGGCGTGCGGGAGGAGTATCTCGAGCTGCGCGACCTCGCCAACGAAACCGGCGCGTTGCTCATCATCTGCCATGTGTTGCGCTACTCCAATTATTACGGCAAGATCAAGCAGATCATCTCGAGCGGGCAGATCGGCGATCTCGTTTCTGTCAACCACACGGAAAACGTCGGTTATTTCCATTTTGCCCACAGCTTCGTGCGCGGCAACTGGCGGGATGAACACACGTCCATGCCGTCCATCCTGGCAAAATGCTGCCACGACATCGACCTGATCGCCTGGTATGCGGACGCGCCGTGCGAGAGCGTGAGCTCCATCGGCTCGCTGCGTTATTTTTGCAAAGAAAACGCGCCCGACGGCGCAGCGCCGACCTGCATGGGCGGCTGCAAGGCAAAAAAGAGCTGCCCCTACGACGCGGAGCAGCTGTATATCAAAGACCCGTTTTACAAAGCCAAATTCATCAAATATATGCGGCGCACGCTCACGGGGAAAACGCACAGCCGGAAACGCGACGTCGAAGCGGCGCTGCGGACCGGCGACTACGGGAAATGCGTCTTTCTCAATGACAACAACGTGTGCGACAACCAGCTTGTCACCATGACCTTCCGCAACGGCGTCACGGCCGTGCTGCAGATGAACGCCTTTTCCGACAAAATGTTTCGGGAATGCCACATCGTCGGCACAAAGGGCGAGCTTGTCGGCTACGGAAACAGGCTGACGCTGCACATCTTCGGCGGCAAATCCAAAAAAATCCGCACCGGCTTCATTCCGAGCGGGCATGTGGAGGGCGATCTCCGGCTCATCGCCGGCTTCGTGCGGCTGCTGTGCGGCGAAACGACGGATCTGACCGACGTGACCACGATCGACGCGACCGTGATCAGCCACGACATTGCGCTGGCCGCAGAGGCCTCCAGAAAACGCGGCGGCACGCCGGTCGCGCTGCCCGAAGCGTGATAAAATAACCGCCGATTCGGCGGTTTTTTCTTGCTTTCATTCCCATTCCACGGTGGCTGGGGGCTTGGAGGTGACGTCATAGACCACGCGGGTGACGCCGGGCACCTCATTGGTGATGCGGCTGCTCGCGCGTTCGAGCGCTTCATACGGCAGGCGCGTCCACGCGGCGGTCATGAAATCATCGGTCGTCACTGCGCGCAGAACGACCGTGCGCCCGTAGGTGCGCGCGTCGCCCATCACGCCGACGCTGCGCGTATCCGTGAGCACGGCGAAATACTGATCCGGCCGCAGCGCAGGATCGGCCGCGTCCACTTCCTCGCGGAAGATCGCGTCCGCTTCACGCAGCAGGTCGGCTTTTTCCGCTGTGACCTCGCCGATGATGCGCACGCCGAGCCCCGGTCCGGGGAACGGCTGGCGCTGCACGATCGCCGCGGGCAGGCCGAGCTGCCGGCCGATCTCGCGCACTTCGTCCTTGAATAAATCGCGCAGGGGCTCGACAATCTCGGAAAACGCCATATTCTCCGGCAGGCCGCCGACGTTGTGGTGGCTTTTGATCACGGCGGCGTCGCCCTTGCCGCTTTCGATCACGTCGGGATAAATCGTGCCCTGCGCGAGCACGTCGATCCGGCCGAGCTTCTTTGCTTCTTCCTCAAACACGCGGATGAACTCCGTGCCGATGATCCGGCGTTTTTCTTCCGGCGCTGCCACGCCGGCCAGCTTCGCAAAAAAGCGGTCCTGCGCGTTGACGCGGATCAGGCGGATGCCGAACTGCCCGCCGAAGGTGCGCTCGACGAGATCGCCCTCACCCTTGCGCAGCAGACCGTGATCGACAAAGACGCAGGTCAGCCGGTCGCCGATCGCCTTTTGCAGCAGCACGGCGCAGACTGCGGAATCCACGCCGCCCGAGAGCGCGAGCAGCACGCGCTTGCCCGCAAGCGTGCGGCGGCAGCGTTCCACCGCGGCGGCAGCGGCGTCTTCCATGCGCCAGTCCGCCGCGCAGCCGCAGATGCCGAAGAGGAAATTCTGCAGCAGTTTGTCGCCGTATTCCGTGTGCGCAACCTCAGGGTGGAACTGCACGCCGTAGAGCCGGCGGCGGTCGTCCGCAAAGGCGGCGCAGGCGCACTGCTCCGTGCGTGCGATCGCAGAAAAGCCCGCCGGCAGCGTCTGCACCGCATCCCGGTGGCTCATCCAGCAGACGCTCTCGGCGGGAATCCCCGCAAATAAAGCATGACCGTCCGCGCGGACGGTCGTTTTTCCGTATTCGCTGCCGCTTTCCGACGGCGCGACCGTGCCGCCCGCAAGGAACGCGAGCAGCTGATGGCCGTAGCAGATGCCGAGGATCGGAATGCCGAGCGTGAGGATCGACGCGTCGCAGGTCGGCGCGTCCGGCGCGTAAACACTGTGGGGGCCGCCGGTAAAGACGATCCCCCGATAGCCCGCCGCGCGGATCTCTGCCGGAGAAACGGCGCGATAGGCCTTGATCTCCGCGTAGACGTGCGCGGCGCGAATGCGGCGGGCAATGAGCTGGTCATACTGCCCGCCGAAATCCAGAACGAGAATTTTATCCATGCTGTGCCTCCAGTGCCGCGCCGACAAAGCCCAGAAACAGCGGATGCGGGCGGTTCGGGCGGCTCTTGAACTCCGGATGATACTGCACGCCCACAAAGAACGGCCGCTCGCTCAGCTCCACGGTTTCCACGAGCGTGCCGTCCGGCGACATGCCGCTGAGCGTCAGCCCCGCGGCCTGCAGCACCTGACGGTAATCATTGTTGAATTCATAGCGGTGGCGGTGACGTTCGCTGATTTCGGGCACGCCGTAGCAGCGCGCCATGGTCGTGCCGGGCTGAATCTCGCAGGGATAGGCGCCCAGACGCAGGGTGCCGCCCTTGTCGATATCGTCGCTCTGCCCGGGCATGAAGTCGATGACCTTGTCGGCGCATTGCTCGTCAAATTCGCCGGAATTCGCATGCGGGATGCCGGCAACGTGGCGCGCCATTTCGATCACGGCGATCTGCATACCGAGGCAGATGCCGAAATACGGGATCTGATGCTCCCGCGCATACTGCGCCGCAAGGATCATGCCCTCGATGCCGCGGCTGCCGAAGCCGCCCGGCACAAGGATGCCGCCCAGCCCGCCGAGCTGCGCGTCGAGGTTGTCCGCGGTGAGCGTCTCCGAATCGATCCAGTGGATGCTGACCCGCGCGTTGTGGGCGTAGCCCGCGTGCCGCAGCGCCTCCGCGACGGAAAGATACGCGTCGTGCAGCCCGACATATTTGCCGACCAGCCCGATCTCCACGGTGCGCTGCCGGGTCTTGATGCGCGAGACCAGATCGATCCAGTCGTCGAGCGCAGGCGGCGGCGTCTGCAGGCCGAGCTCGCGGCATACGACGTCGGAAAACTGCGAACGCTCGAGCATCAGCGGCGCTTCGTAGAGATTGGGCAGGGTGATGTTTTCGATCACGCAATCCGGCTTGACGTTGCAGAACAGCGCGATCTTGTGAAAGATGCTCTCCTCCAGCGGCTCGTCGCAGCGCAGCACGATGATATTCGGATGCACGCCCATGCCCTGCAGCTCCTTGACCGAATGCTGCGTGGGCTTGGACTTGTGCTCCTCCGAGCCGTGGAGATAGGGCACGAGCGTCACGTGGATAAACAGACTGTTTTCCCGGCCGACCTCCAGCGAAATCTGCCGCACCGCTTCGATGAAGGGCTGCGATTCGATGTCGCCGATCGTGCCGCCGATCTCCGTGATGACCACATCCGCGGCGGTCTGTTTGCCCACGCGATAGACGAAGTCCTTGATTTCGTTGGTAATATGCGGGATGACCTGCACTGTCGATCCCAGATATTCCCCGCGCCGCTCTTTATTCAGGACGTTCCAATAAACTTTCCCCGTTGTCAGGTTGGAAAAGCGGTTCAGGTCTTCGTCGATAAAGCGTTCATAATGGCCGAGGTCCAGATCGGTTTCCGCGCCGTCCTCCGTCACGTAAACCTCTCCGTGCTGATAGGGGCTCATTGTGCCGGGATCCACATTGATATAAGGATCCAGCTTCTGCGCCGCCACTTTCAGGCCGCGCGCCTTGAGCAGGCGGCCGAGCGAAGCGGCGGTGATGCCCTTGCCGAGCCCCGAAACGACGCCGCCGGTTACGAAAATATACTTCGTCATCTCCTGATTTCCTTCTTTCGTTCGTATTTTTTCTGACTTTGCGGCGCCGGTCTGAAACAGAATTACACGATGCCCTGCATCATCATGGCGTCGAGCACCTTTTCGAAGCCCGCGATGTTCGCGCCGTCCACATAGTTGCCCTCGCGGTCATAGCGCTTGGCTGCGTCGTCGATGTGGTGATACAGATCGACCATGATGGCCTTGAGCTGCGCATCGACCTCCTGGAAGCTCCAGCGCAGACGTTCGCTGTTCTGCGACATTTCCAGCGCAGAGGTCGCGACGCCGCCGGCGTTTGCCGCCTTGCCGGGCAGGAAGAGGATGCCCTGCTCCTGCAGGTAAACGGTCGCATCCGCGGTCGTCGGCATGTTTGCGCCCTCGGACACGGCGAGCACGCCGTTGGCAACGAGCTGCTCGGCGTCCGCAAGCGTGAGCTCATTCTGCGTCGCGCAGGGCAGCGCCACGTCGCAGGGCGTGCTCCAGACGCCCTTGCCCTCGTGATAAACCGCCTGCGGGCGGGCAGCGGCGTAGGCCGTCAGACGCTGACGCTTCCGCTCCTTGACTTCCTTGAGCAGCGCTACGTCGATGCCGTCGGGGTCATAGATCCAGCCGGAGGAATCCGAGCAGGTGACGACCTTCGCGCCGAGCTGCTGCGCCTTTTCGATGGCGTAGGTCGCAACATTGCCCGAGCCGGAGACCGCAATCGTTTTGCCCGCGAGCGGGATGCCGTGGCATTTGAGCATTTCTTCCGTAATATAAAGCAGGCCGTAGCCGGTCGCCTCCGTGCGGGCCAGGGAGCCGCCGAAGGAAAGTCCCTTGCCGGTCAGCACGCCCTCAAACAGGCCGCGCAGCTTCTTGTATTCTCCGAAGAGATAGCCGATCTCCCGCGCGCCGGTGCCGATGTCGCCGGCCGGGATGTCGGTATCCGCGCCGATGTATTTGCAAAGCTCGCTCATAAAGCTCTGGCAGAACGCCATGATTTCACGGTCGGACTTGCCCTTCGGGTCGAAATCCGAGCCGCCCTTGCCGCCGCCGATCGGCAGGCCGGTCAGGCTGTTTTTGAAAATCTGCTCGAAGCCGAGGAATTTAATGATGCTCAGATTCACCGAGGGATGCAGACGCAGGCCGCCCTTGTAAGGGCCGATCGCGCTGTTGAACTGCACGCGGTAGCCGGTGTTGACATGCACCTGCCCCTGATCGTCGATCCAGGGCACGCGGAATTTGATCTGCCGCTCGGGATTGACCAGACGCTCAAGCAGCGCATCCCGGCGATAAACCGCCTCGTTCTTCTCGATGACCGGACGCAATGAGTCCAGCACTTCTTTCACCGCCTGATGGAATTCCGGTTCGTGCGGGTTTTCTCTGACGACTTCCTCCAGGACTTCATCAACATAAGACATAACCAATCCTCCTAAAAATAAAAGCAAAGGCGCTCCCCCGCGGATTGCTCCGCGCTGTGAAAGACGCCTTTGCCTTTTGAAATACGGTATAAAAACGAAAAAAGCGGCTTTGAGCCCCGTTGCCCAAAGACGCCCTTGCCTTTATGCAGCTATTTTACGCGCCGCGGCGGCATTTGTCAAGCCCTTTTTTTGTTTTTTTGACGTGAAACCCCTCTTTTTCCGTTTCCTTTGTCCGACTTTGCAGAATTTTCTTGACAAACGCGGGCAAATGGCCTATAATTCTGTCAAATGAGCAAAGGCGTTCATTTTTATATGGAGCAGATTCCGTGTAAAAATGGGCGTTTTTTATTTCAATGAAAAGCAGGTGCAAAGATGGCGTTTTCCAGAGATGAAATCATGCAGTTCATCCGCGAGGAGGATATCAAATTTATCCGCCTGGCGTTTTGCGACGTGTTCGGCAAGCGCAAGAATATCTCGATCGTGGCCGAGGAGCTGCCGCGCGCGTTTGAGCACGGCATCGCCTTCGACGCCTCCTCCATCGCCGGCTTCGGGGATGAGGCGCACAGCGATCTGTTTCTGCATCCGGAGCCGGAAACCATCGTGGCGCTTCCCTGGCGGCCGGAGCACGGGCGCGTGGTGCGCATGATCTCCGGCGTCACCTATCCGGACGGCAAGGCGTTTGAGGGCGACACGCGCGCGCTGCTCAAATCCGCGGTCGCGCGGGCCAAAGCCAAGGGCTGCACCTTCCGTTTCGGCGCGGAGCAGGAATTCTATCTGTTCCGGCAGGATGACGCGGGCAATCCGACCAAAGAGCCGTGCGACAGCGCGGGTTATATGGATATCGCGCCCGAGGACCGGGGCGAAAACGTGCGCCGCGAGGTCTGCCTGACGCTCGAGCAGATGGGCGTGCGCCCCGAAAGCTCCCATCACGAAATGGGGCCGGGGCAGAATGAGATCGACTGCCGCTACGCGGACGCGATCACGGCGGCGGATCATGCCGTGACGCTCCAGACCGTGGTCAAAACCGTCGCGCACCGCAACGGCTACTGGGCGGATTTCTCCCCCAAACCGCTGGAGGACGCGCCGGGCAACGGCCTGCACATCAACCTTTCCGTGCAGCCCTGCGCGGAGCCTGCGTTCGAAGCGATGATCGCCGGCATCCTCGCGCATTCCCCGGAGCTGACGGTCTTCCTCAACCCGACGGAGAATTCCTATCTGCGCCTGGGCAAAAACAAAGCGCCGCGCTATATCACCTGGTCCCAGGAAAACCGCTCGCAGCTCGTGCGCATTCCCGCCGCCGAGGGCGAATACCGCCGCATGGAGCTGCGCTCGCCCGATCCTGCCGCGAATCCCTATCTCGCGTTTGCGCTGATCATCGACGCCGCGCTCGACGGCATCGAGCGGCAGCTGCGTCTGCCGCCGCAGACCGACCTGAACCTGTTCACCGCGGACGCCGCCACGCTCGCGCAGTACCGGACCCTGCCCGGATCGCTCGCCGAAGCGCGCAGCATCGCGGCGCAGAGCGCGTTTATCCGCACCAGCCTGCCGGAGGCGCTCGTCAACGCTTATTGCAGACCGTAACACATCGTCGATCACAGAAGGAAGGAGGAGAACGGCATGAAGCTGCAGCGGCGCGTTTACAGCGTGCTGATCGTTTCGGCGTCCACGCAGGCGGACCACGCGCTGCGTGACCTGCTGCCGGAGCTGCAATTCGATCCCGTGCACACGGTCGCGAGCATCGCTGCCGCCGGGCGCGCGACTGCCGAACGCAGCTACGATTTCGTGATCCTCAACTCTCCCCTGCCGGATGATTCCGGCGTTTCCTTCGCCGTCGACTGCTGCCGGTCCGCCGGCACGGTCGTTCTGCTGCTCGTGCGGGCGGAGCTGCTCGCGGAGATTTCGGAAAAGGCGACGGGCTACGGCGCATTCACGCTCGCGAAGCCCTTCTCGAAGCAGACGATGCTTATGGCGCTCGACTGGATGGCAAGCGCACGGGAGCGGCTGCGCCGCATGGAGCACAAATCGCTCTCCCTCGAGGAAAAAATGGAAGAGATCCGGCTGATCAACCGCGCTAAATGGCTGCTGATCGAGCAGCAGCAGATGGATGAGCCGCAGGCGCACCGCTGGATCGAAAAGCAGGCGATGGACCGCTGCATCACCCGCCGCGCCGTCGCCGAAGAGCTTCTGGCGTCGCAGCCGGACTGACCGGCGCGCAAATCACAATTGAAAAATGGGGGTTGACAAATCCCGATCCCCGGTGTAGAATACAGGCAGAAAGGCAACGGCGTCTTTGGGCTCAACGGCTCAAAGGCGCTTTTCTTTTTTGCCGCATACCAGTTTTGATCATTCGTTCAATTTGACCCCTCTGTAATGAAAGGCAACGGCGTCTTTTCACCGCATGTGCGAAAGGACGCCGCTGTCTTTTGCATTTCTGACCGACTCTGCAGCGGCAACGGAAAGGAGCGCATTTTTATGAAATTCTATCAGAGCGCCGACGGCGCGGCTTATTTTGAAGAAAAAACGCCGGCCATGCAGATCGGCACGCCGCCGCCCTACGCGGACGGGACGTTTACGGAAAAGCAGCCGCTGCATCTGACGAAAATGCACGGGTTGGGGAATGATTATTTATACAGCTACGGTGCGGTGGAGGATCCCGCCGGCGTGTCGATCCGGCTTTCCGACCGGCACCGCGGCGTCGGCGCGGACGGTCTGATCCTGATCCTCCCCTCCGACATCGCGGATTTCAAAATGCGCATTTTCAACGCGGACGGAAGCGAAGCAAAAATGTGCGGCAACGGCATCCGCTGCGTCGGAAAATACGTCTATGACAAGGGTTATACCGACGCAACCACGCTGACGGTGGAAACGCTCTCCGGCATCAAAACGCTGACGCTCTCGACCATGGCGGGCAAGGTACGCGCCGTGCGGGTCGAGATGGGCACCGCCGAGGTGCGCCCGCCGCTGACACTGCAGGCCGGCGGCAAAACCGTCGTGTGCACGCCCGTTTCCGTCGGCAATCCGCACGCCGTGATCTTTACGCCCGATGCGGACGCGGTCGCGCTGGAACGGCTCGGCCCGCTGCTCGAGCATCACGCGGCGTTCCCGGGCGGCGTCAACGCGGAATTCGTGACGGTCACCGGAGATAATACGCTGCGCATGCGCGTCTGGGAGCGCGGCAGCGGCGTGACGATGGCCTGCGGCACCGGCGCGTGCGCGAGCGCCGCGGCGGCCGTTGCGGCCGGATACTGCGACGCGGACGCGGACATTGCCGTCCATCTGGACGGCGGCGTGCTGACCGTGCGCGTGCAGGCGGACGGCAGCGTGCAGATGACCGGCCCTGCCGCGATGGTTTGTGAATGTGAGGTGCCCGCATGATGACGCCGAATCTGCATTATCTGGAATTACAGGATTCCTATTTATTCTTCCATATCGCGAAGAAAACCGCCGCCTATTTGGAGGCGCATCCCGACCGGCGGCTGTACCGTCTTGGCATCGGCGACGTAACGCAGCCGCTCTGCCCCGCCGTGATCGAAGCGCTGCATGCGGCGGTGGACGATCAGGCGGCGCAGGCGACCTTCCACGGCTATATGCCGGAGTGCGGCGCGCCGTTCCTGCGGGAGGCGATCGCGGCGCATTATGCCGGCCGCGGCGTGACGCTTGACGCCGACGAGGTCTTCGTTTCAAGTGGCGCGAGCGACGAGCTGGGCGACCTGCTTGATCTGTTCGGCCCCGGCAAGACCGTGCTGATCCCCGAGCCCGCCTATCCCGCCTATGTGGACGCCAACGTGATGGCCGGCAACAAGATCGTGCATCTGACGACCGGCAGACAGAGCGGCTTCCTGCCGTCCCCGCCGTGGGAGAAGCAGGCGGATGTGGTTTATCTCTGCTCCCCGAACAATCCGACCGGCGCGGTGCTCAGCCGCGCGCAGCTGCAGCAATGGGTGCATTACGCCAACGAAACCGGCGCGGTGATCCTCTTTGACGCCGCTTATGAAGCGTTCATCGCGGAGGACGGCGTGCCGCACAGCATCTTTGAAATCGAGGGCGCGCGCACCTGCGCGATCGAGGTCTGCTCGCTCTCCAAAACGGCCGGCTTCACCGGCACGCGCTGCGGCTACACGGTGATCCCGCACGAGCTCAAACGCGGCGGCGCGCAGCTTCATTCCATGTGGGTGCGCAACCGCACGACGAAGACCAACGGCATTTCCTATATCCTGCAGCGCGGCGCGGCGGCCGTATTCACGCCCGAAGGGCAGCGGCAGATCCACGAAACGCTGGCCGTTTACAAGCAGAACGCCGCGGTGCTCATGGCGGCGCTGGACGCGGCGGGCCTGTGGTATACGGGCGGCAGAAACGCGCCGTATCTCTGGGTCGCCTGCCCGGACGGCCTGGACAGCTGGGCGTTTTTCGACCGGCTGCTCCATGAGATTCAGGTCGTCGGCACGCCGGGCGCCGGCTTCGGCGCCTGCGGCGAGGGCTATCTGCGATTCACCACCTTCGGCGATCCGGCGGATACGGCGGAAGCGGCGCGGCGGATCGAAACGCTGCTGCGGCATTGAAGCGCCGCTCCATTTCACAACCGGAAAGGAAGTTCTGATACTATGTGTTCCATTATGGGTTACTGCAGCGAAGACGCTGCCCGCGACGCCTTTGAACGCGGCTTTGCCGCAACGAAATCCCGCGGCCCGGACGACAGCCGGATCATCGACACCGGCAAGGGCCTGCTCGGCTTTCACCGGCTGGCCATCATGGGCCTGCATCCGGAGGGGATGCAGCCGTTTGAACTGGACGGCAATTATGTGGTCTGCAACGGCGAGCTCTACGGCTTTCAGGCCCTGCGCGAACAGCTGATCGAAAAAGGCTATTCGTTTGAGAGCGATTCGGACTGCGAGCTCCTGCTGCCGCTTTATCGGGAATACGGCACGGGAATGTTTGCCCTGCTCGATGCCGAATTTGCGCTGATTATCTTTGACGGTAGCACCGGCTCCTACATTGCCGCGCGCGATCCGATCGGCATTCGCCCGCTTTATTACGGCTATGACGCGGCGGGCGCGATCCTCTTTGCGAGCGAAGCAAAGAACCTGGTCGGCCTGTGCGCGCAGGTCCTGCCGTTCCCGCCCGGCCATTACTACAAGGACGGCGTTTTCGTCTGCTATCGCAGCATTTCCACGGTCAAGACCGTTTCGCAGGATGATCTGGAAACGGCCTGCGCCAACATCCGCGAAAAGCTGATCGCCGGTGTGGAAAAGCGCATGGTCGCGGACGCCAAGGTGGGCTATCTGCTCTCCGGCGGACTGGATTCCTCGCTCGTGTGCGCCATTGCCGCCCGCTGCAGCCGGGAACCGATCCGCACCTTCGCCATCGGCATGGATACGGACGCGATCGATCTGAAATATGCGCGGCAGGTGGCCGAATTCATCGGCAGCGAGCACACAGAGGTCATTATGACGAAAGAAGAAGTGCTCGCCAACCTCGAAACGGTCATCTCCCTGCTCGGCACCTATGACATCACAACGATCCGCGCCTCAATGGGCATGTATCTGGTCTGCAAATACATCCATGAAAAGACCGACATCCGCGTGCTGCTGACCGGTGAGATTTCGGACGAGCTGTTCGGCTACAAATACACGGACTTCGCGCCGGACGCCGCGGCCTTCCAGGCGGAGAGCGAAAAGCGCGTGCGGGAGCTGCATATGTATGACGTGCTGCGCGCGGACCGCTGCATCTCCGTCAACTCGCTGGAGGCGCGCGTGCCCTTCGGCGATCTGGACTTCGCCTCCTATGTGCTTTCGCTCGATCCGGCGATGAAGATGAACACCTACGGCAAGGGCAAGTATCTGCTGCGCCACGCCTTCGAGGGGCTGGGCTGCCTGCCGGACGCCATCCTCTGGCGTGAAAAAGCGGCGTTTTCCGACGCGGTCGGCCATTCGATGGTGGACGATCTGAAGGAGTATGCCGAAGCGCAGTATTCCGACGCGGAATTCGAAGCAAAGAAGAGCCGCTATCTCTATGCGCAGCCGTTCACAAAGGAATCCCTGCTCTATCGGGAGCTCTTTGAAAAATACTATCCCGGGCAGGCCGGCATGGTCACCGGCTTCTGGATGCCGAACCCGGCCTGGGAGGGCTGCAACGTCAGCGACCCTTCCGCCCGCGTGCTCTCCAACTACGGCGCCAGCGGAACATAATTAGGAACAAAAAAAGAGGCCTTCAATGAAGGCCTTTTTTATATCTGATTTTTTTCTTTATTGGTATTTGAAACAAAGCATTGTGATATCGTCAAATTGACTGTAGCCGTCGACAAATCCGTCGACGGCGCTTTTTACGGTTTTGATCACCTGCGTCGCGCCGATCTCCGCGGCGTTTTCAAAGCAGGCGAGCAGGCGGTCCTCGCCGAACATCTCGTGCTGCGCGTTCTCCGCCTCGGTCACGCCGTCGGTATACAGACAGATCATGTCGCCCCGGCGGATTTCAAGCCGGTGCTCCTTATACGGGACGCCCTCCATGCCGGCGAGCACCAGCCCGCTTCTGGTTTTCAGGAAGTCCGCGCGGCCGTCCAGGACGGTGACCGGCGGATTGTGGCCGGCGTTGACATAGGTCAGCGCGCCGCTTGTCAGGTCCAGCACGCCCACCCAGAGCGTGACGAACATTTCCGCTTCATTTCTGGCGCAAAGGGCGTTGTTGGCCGCTTCCACCGCCTCGGAGAGCGCCGGAATATCCCGGATGCAGTTCTGCAGCGTGATCTTTGCGCTCGCCATAAAGAGCGCCGCGGGCACGCCCTTGCCCGAAACGTCGCCGATGACAAAGGCCAGGCGGTCCTTGTCCACAAAAAAGACGTCGTAAAAGTCGCCGCCGACCTCTTTCGCCGCTTCCATCGACGCATCCACGTCGATCTCGCCGCGCCCCGGATAGTCGGCTGAAATCGTCGGCAGAAGCGAGTGCTGAATGACGTTGGCCACCTCCAGCTCCGACTGCAGGCGGCTGCGCTCGATTGCCAGGCTGCGCTGACGCTCCGTGTAGGTCATGATGCTCGTCATGAGCACAAAGCCGAGCGCATTGGTCGCGATGAACGGCAGCGCAATCTGCCGGACAATGTCATAGGCCGTTTCGAAGGGCTTGACCATGAGCAGCACAACGCCCAGATGAAACGCCTCCATCGCGGCGCTGACCAGAAGCGCCCAATACGGCTTGACGATGAAATCATGCTTGATTTTTGAAATGATGCCGCAGCCAAGGCCGATGCAGCAGGTCGCCACGACGCAGGCATACGCCGTAATGCCGCCGAGCGTGAGCCGATGGATGCCCGCTATCGCGCCGGCAAGCAGACCGCCGACCGGGCCGCCGAGAAAGCCGGCAAGCATCGGTCCGATATCGCGCACGGAGACCACGGCGCCGTTCAGTTCAAAGCCGGAGATGTTGCCGTAAATGCCGAAAACGCCGCCGAGCACACCGGAAAGCACCGCGTATTTCCAGCGCGAATGCGTCCGCTCCATCCATTTTGAAATGATGTCGCTGCTGCCGATGAACGCCGCGATCATCAGGATCACGGCCAGCGTGCCGATCATTCTCGAAAATAGTACGCTCATTTCACTCATAACAGGTTCCAGTCGCCTTTCTGCCGAAGCTGCCGTTCATTGGGTGCGCGCGGATCCGGTTGCGTCCGCCGCGTCTGTTTGATTATAGCACAGATTTCCCGTTCTGTATAGTCTTTTTTCAGGCCGCCTCAACCGGCGAAAGATCCACCGGCAGGGTATAGGTATGCTCGCCCTTCACATTGTGCTGATCGTCATAACACAGCACGGAAATCCGCCCGTCGGCAAAGGTGAGCATCGTTGCCACATAGCCGTTGTCCCTGGATTTGCCGCCGTCGAGCATCTGATAGAAGGGCGCGCCGCCCTTGTTGTATTCAAAATTCACGCGGTGCTTGTGCCCGCCTACAAACAGATCGAGCTTTAATTCCGTCAGGATCTCGACCCAGTTGTTGCCGTAGCGGTTTTTGAGATTCGGGATGTGGGCGATGCCGATACGGTATGCCGCGTCCTCGTCAGGCGTCAGGGTGCGCATCCATTCCGTCTCCCGCGCAATATAGGCCTCGTGGTCCACAAGCCCGCTGTAGGTCCAGTCGGAATCGGCCTTGTCCTCCCCGGAATCCAGGCAGATCATGCTGATCGGCCCGTAGGAGCAGGTGTAATACATGCCGCCGGTCGTCGTCTTGAAAATGTCCACGGCAGCTGAGCCGTATTCTCCGCGATTCTCATGGTTGCCGCGCGTATAAATCACGGGAACCGTGCCCCCGGAGAAACGGTGGGCGTAGGCCAGAATCTGCTTGAATTTCACCACGGAGGTCATGTAGCTGACCTCGTCGCCGTTCATGATGACAAGATCCGGCGCCGTGTCAAACGCGGCCACCGCCTTCGCCGCCGTATCCGGATTTTCGTGAATATCCGAAATCACCAGCGCGCGGATCGCCTCCTGCCCCGCGTAGCCCTTGAACGCGACGGGGTCGGAGGACACCGTGCGCCCCTTCACGGCCACATAGGCGCGCTTGACGCCGATGTGCTGCGAATGATAGGTGTAGGTGTTCTGATCCAGATGCGCTTTGGGAATGCGGACGCTGTGGACCGTGTCCGTTGTGCGGATCGCGGCATTCTCCTCGTCCGTCACCGTGTAGGATTGCCCCTCATACTCGTAGGTAACATACCCCGTGCCGGGCAGCGAGGTCGACCAGATCACCGTGTACATGTCGTCCCCGCTTTCGAAGACGGAGGCCGCGGTGTCAAAGCGGAACAGCAGGGTTTCCAGCGGCAGGCAGAGGGCCGACTGGATCACCAGAAGCGCGGAAATGATCACGTTGATCGCCATATTCAGTTCGTACATGTTTCTCTCTCCCCCGGCAGAGCGGCTGCGGCGCCGCTTTGCCTAAAAAACTGTAATCAAATTATAATGGAATTCCGGCACAATGTAAAGAGCTTCTGCGGAATAATTTCCTGTTTGGAAATTTCTGGCAGCCCGCGGACGAAAAAAGATGTCTCCCGACCTGCCGAAAGCGCTTGTTTTTTGCGGAAGAATTTGTTATAATTATTAGTCAGAAAACGTAGAGGGAAGGTTGTGTCGGAAATGAAAAAACTGATCGCCCTGCTGCTCGCCGCCGCGCTGGTTCTGCCCTGTGCGCTCACCGCGTTTGCGGCAGACGACAGCGGCAGCTTCGGCGCCTATGCGCACGTCTTCATCATCGGCGTGGACGGCGCCGGCCGCTTCATTAAGGATGCGGATACGCCGAATTTCGACCGCATTTTTGCCGACGGCGCCGTGGATTACGCGGTACGCGCGGAGGTGAAGACCGACAGCGGCCCGAACTGGGGCTCAATGCTGACCGGCGTTTCCTATTTCCAGCATAAAATTCAAAACGGCAATTCGGGCGAGGAGCAGCGCACAAGCGATACGGAATATCCCTCGATCTTCACCTGTGTGCGCCGCGCGATGCCGGAGGCCGCGCTCGCGTCCTTCGTGCACTGGAACAACATCAATTACGGCATCATCGAAACCGATATCGGCGTGGAAAAGGTGCAGGTCGGCAGTGACGCTGCGCTGACGGATGAAATCTGCGCCTACTTCGACGCGGGCAACGCCCCGACGCTGTTTTTCGTGCAGCTGGATGAGGTGGACGCCGCCGGCCACAGTTTCGGCAGCAATTCCGAGGAATACTTCGCCGCGCTGCATACGGCGGACGGCTACGTCGGTCAGATCTATGACGCGCTTGAGCGCAACGGCCTGCTCGAGGACAGTCTGTTTATCGTGACGGCGGACCACGGGCACAGAGCGACCGGCGGCCACGGCGGGATCACCATGCGGGAATCCCTCACGACGATTGCCGCCGCCGGACGCACCGTGGAGAAGGGCGGCGCGCTGGATAAAATCACGCGCGACCGCGACATCGCGGCCATTGCGCTGTATGCGCTCGGCATTGAGCGCCCCGCGGCCATGACGGCCCGCCTGCCGGCGCATTTGTTTGCCGGCGTCGACGGGGAGTCGCGTCCGTTTTTCAAGGATATCGTTGACGGGATCCTCTCTCCCGTCGTGTGGGTATTCACCCTTATGACCGCCATTTTTTAATTCCCCTGGCCGCTCGGCCCGGCACCCTGCCAAGGAGGTTCGTATGGAGCATCTGTTTGAATCCGCCGTCCAGTTCGCAATGGTCGCCCACAGGGGGCAGAAGAGAAAGGACGGCACCGTTTATATCCTGCATCCGATGGAGGTGGCGACGATCGTCGGCACGCTCACAAACGATGAAGCCGTGCTGGCAGCCGCGGTGCTGCACGACACCGTGGAGGACACGGACGTGACGGCCGACGACCTGCTGCGCACTTTCGGCCCGCGCGTGGCGGCGCTGGTCGCCTGTGAAACCGAAGACAAGCGCCCGGACATGGATCCGCGCGATTCCTGGCAGATCCGCAAGGAGGAAAGCCTGGCGGAGCTCAGGGGCAGCGAACTTGCCGTCAAGATCCTCTGGCTCGGCGATAAGCTCTCCAATATGCGCGCGCTCTCGCGGGCACACGCCGAGCTCGGCGACGCGGTCTTCGAGCGTTTCAACGAAAAAGATCCGAAAAAACAGCGCTGGTATCACGCAACCATTCTGGAAGAGATCCGGGACCTGCAGGGCAGCCCGGCCTATCGGGAATATGAAGCCCTGTTTCATCAGGTCTTTGACAACTGTCAGTAAGAAGAAAGGAGTCTGCATATGAACATCCCCCTTTCCGGCCGCATTGATTCCTCCAACGCCGCCGAAGTCGAAAACACCCTTCGCAAGCAGGTCGGCGATTTCCGCGGCACGATCGTGCTGGACGCCGCGGCGCTGACCTATATCTCCAGCGCGGGTCTGCGCGTGATCCTGCGGCTGAAAAAAGACAATCCCGACACCGCCGTCGTCAACTGCTGCCCGGAGGTCTACGACATCCTCGATATGACCGGCTTCACGGAGATGATGACGGTGAAAAAAGCCTACCGCAAGCTCTCGATCGAAGGCTGCGAAAAGCTGGGCGAGGGCTCCAACGGCGTGGTCTACCGCACCGATCCGGATACGATCGTCAAGGTTTACAAGAGCCCGGATTCTCTGGAAGAAATCCATAAAGAGCGGGAGCTGGCAAGGAAAGCGTTCGTCATGGGCATCCCCACGGCGATCCCCTACGACGTGGTGCAGGTGGGCGAGCTCTACGGCTCCGTCTTTGAGCTGCTGAACGCAAAATCCTTCTCGAAGCTCCTCAACGAAGGCGAACCGGTCGAAACGCTCGCGCAGCAGAGCATCGACATCCTGAAAACCATCCACGGCACCGTGCTCAGGGACGGCGAGCTGCCGAGCAAAAAGCAGGAGGCGCTCGGCTGGGCGGCCGCCTGCGTACCGGCGCTGCCCGAGGAAATCGGCAAGAAGCTGACCGCCATGTTTGCGGAGATCCCCGAAATGAACAATATGCTGCACGGCGATTATCACATCAAGAACATCATGCGGCAGGGCAACGAAAACCTGCTGATCGATATGGATACGCTCTCCGTCGGGCATCCGGTCTATGAGCTCTCGCAGATGTTCCTGGCTTATCAGGGCTTCAGCGAGCTCAAGCACGAGGAAATCAAGCGCTTCCTCGGCATCGACCGGGAAACGGCGACCGCCTTCTGGACCTGCTCGCTGCAGGATTATTTCGACGGCCGGCCACAGACGGAAATCGACGACGCCGTTCTGAAGGCGCAGATCATCGGCTATGCGCGCCTGCTGCGGCGCACGTGCAAGCGCACGCCGGACAACACCGCGCTCATCGAGCACTGCAAGGCGCGGCTCTGCGCGCTCGTGCCGCAGGTTGACAAATTATATTTCTGATTTCCGCAAACCGGAAACAAACCGCTCCTCATCGGCTTTTTGCCGGCGGGGAGCGGTTTTTCTCACAGGATGTATTTGTTTTTCAGGCAAAGAGGTTCGAACGGGAGGTTTATTTCATTTCCTCGTTTTCCGTCCGGATATCCGCGGCAAATTCCTCGTTCAGCTCGGGATAGGCGGAAAGCATCGGCGGCACGTCCTTGCCCTTTTTGCGGTCGAAATAGTTTTGCGTGATCTGCTTGACCAGACTGCCCAGCGCGAGCAGACAGATCAGATTCGGCACCGCCATCAGGCCGTTGAACGTGTCGTCAATCGCCCAGATCAGCTCGCTGTGGATCGTGGCGGAGGCGGCGATGAGCACCACATAGACCACCTTGAAAACCGTTACGGCGATCCGGCTGCGGTCGTTTTTCAGCCAGCCGAAGCAGAATTCCACGGCCTTTTCGCCGTAATACGACCAGGCAATCACCGTCGTGAAGGCAAACAGCGGCAGAATGACGGCAAACGCCGCGGTGCCGAACGCGCCGAAATTGTCGGAAAACATCGTCATGGACATCACACTGTCCTCCTTTTCGGCGGAAAGCGAAGCAATGTCAAAGGTCGTCAGGAACATCAGCGCGGTCAGGGTGCAGATGATGAAGCTGTCAAAGAACACCTCAAACACGCCCCAAAGGCCCTGCTTGACCGGCTCCCGCGTTTCGGAGGCGGAATGGGCGATCACCGAGGAGCCGAGACCGGCTTCGTTGGAAAAGACGCCGCGCGCCATGCCTTTTTTAATAACCTGCGCGAAGGAATAGCCCAGAATACCGCCGCCGGCCGCCCTGAAGTTGAACGCCTTGCCGAAAATCAGGGCAAACGCCGCAGGCAGGCGGGTAATATGCGTGAAGATCGCAATCAGCGCCAGAACGATAAACAGCAGCGACATGATGGGGACGAGCATGGAGGCGACCTTGCCGATCCGCTTGATCCCGCCGATGATGACCCCCGCCGTGATGACGGCGACAATGACGCCGACGATCAGGCGCACGGTCGCGGTGTCGGCGGACGCGCTGATGCGCGAAACCGCTTCGGCAAGCGTGCCGGAAATCTTATTCGTCTGCACGCCGCTCATACCGATCGCCGCGAACATGCAGAAAATCGCGGCCAGATAGCCCAGCCACTTCCATTTCAGACCGTTGGCAATGTAATAAAACGCGCCGCCGGAGAGGTTGCCGTTCCGGTCCTTCTTCCGGAAATACAGACCCAGCACGTTTTCGGAGTAATTCGTCACCATGCCGAAAAACGCGGACATCCACATCCAGAAAACCGCGCCGGGGCCGCCGGTGAGGATCGCCGAAACGACGCCGATGATGTTGCCGGTGCCCACCGTGCCGGAAATGGCGGTGGAGAACGCCTCAAACTGCGAAACGGAGCGCAGGCGGTCTTCGTTTGTCTTTTTCTTGCCGAGTCCTTTGAGCGTCGGGACGATGGTGCTGTTCAGCGATTCCCGGAAATGCGTGATCTGGAGACCCCGGGTGCGGATCGTCAGATAAATGCCCGTGCCGAGGATCAGAATGATCACCGGCCAGCCCCAGACGATGCCGTTGAGCACGTCGTTGACGCGTTCAATCGCGGACAGCAGTTGGTTCCACATAAGTTGTTTCCTTCTTTCTTTCTGAATCAAACAAAAAAAGACAGCCGGCAACAGGATTGCTGACTGTCTGAACGCATAAAGTTTTGCGCCGCACTCCGTCCTTTGGCCTGAGAGATTCGGGAACTCGCGTCCCCTTGCACCTTCGGCATCCGATCGCGATCGGAATTCTCCGGAGCTCGTCAGCAAACAGTCAAAGAACAGCGCCTTCTTCTGCAAGCTTCAACCGAACTGTTTGATTTTGCACATTCTAACACAAAACAGGGTTCCTGTCAAGCGGATTCTGACGTTATCGGATCCCGTATTTTTCGATCACGTAGTCCAGATCCTTGTCGCCGCGGCCGGAGAGATTGATCAGCACGGCGCCGTGCTCCATCGTCTTTGCCAGTTTCATCGCGTAGGCGACGGCATGGGAGCTTTCGATCGCGGGGATGATGCCCTCCAGGCGGGAGAGCTTGTAGAAAGCGTCGATCGACTCCTCGTCGTCGATCAGATCATATTTCACGCGGCCGATCTCCTGCAGGAACGCATGCTCCGGGCCGGAGGAGGGGTAATCCAGACCGCTGGCAATGGAATACACCGGGGCGGGATCGCCGTTTTCATCCTTGAGCATGATGCTGTTGAACCCGTGCATCACGCCCTCCGAGCCGTAGGTCAGGCTCGCCGCATGGTCGCCGATCTTTGCGCCGCGGCCGAGCGGCTCCACGCCGTAGATCTCGACCGGATCATTCAGGAAGCCCGCAAACAGACCGGCCGCGTTGCTGCCGCCGCCCACACAGGCCACGATCGCATCCGGCAGATGGCCGGTCATATCGATGAACTGCTCCCGCGCCTCGATGCCGACCACGCTCTGGAAATCGCGCACCATCATCGGGAAGGGATGCGGCCCGAGCACGGAGCCGATGCAATAAATCGCGTCGTTATACTCCTTGCTGTAGGCCTCGAACGCGGCGTCCACGGCCTCCTTGAGCGTCTGCAGGCCGTGCGTGACCTCGACCACGTTTGCGCCGAGCACCTGCATGCGCGCCACATTCGGCGCCTGCTTTTTGATATCGACCGCGCCCATATAGATATCGCATTCCAGGCCGAAATACGCCGCCGCCGTTGCGAGCGCGACGCCGTGCTGGCCCGCGCCGGTCTCCGCGATGACCTTTTTCTTGCCCATGTATTTGGCCAGCAGCGCCTCGCCCATGCAGTGGTTGAGCTTGTGCGCGCCGGAATGATTCAGGTCCTCGCGCTTGGCATAGAGCTGCACCCGGCCGCCGAGCGCATCGGACAGCCGCTCCAGATGGGAAATCGGCGTCGGCCGACCCTGGAATTCCGCGCGGATGCGCCGCAGCTCCGCAATGAATTTGCGGGACTGGCAGATGGAATAATAGGCCTGCGTGATCTCCGCCATGGCCGCCTTCAGCTTGTCGTCGACATACACGCCGCCGTATTTGCCGAAATACCCGTCCTTGTCCGGATAGTGCTGAAAATAGGTGTCAAAATCCACATTCTGAATCTTCATGCCGACGCCTCCGATTGTAAAATAATCAAAGCAAGGTGAATGGGTATAGTATAACAGGTTGCCGCCGCAGATGCAAGCGTCAACCTGTCTTTTTTTATGATTCTGTTTAATTTTGTATAGTTTGCGCTCAGGATGCAGCCCGCAGAAGCTGCAGCGCGGCGTGCAGACGCCAGCGCAGGCTGTGCCAGAATCCGACCAGCACGCCCGGGAACCCGGTGTGCTGCTGCCCGCACCAGGGGCAAAGGTCGATCAGATGCGCGCCGCAGCGCGTGCAGTTGCCGTGAAAATCCGGCTCCGTATGTCCGGGCGCAGGCAGGCAGAGCGCCGCTTCCTCCGTCGGCACGGTGCCGGCGGCGTCTTCAAACAGCGCGCCGCAATAGGTGCAGCACCAGACTGCCGCGCGCCCGTCCGTTTCGCAGGCGGCGGGACGCTCCGGCTGATATTGCAGCAGATGCGCATGCTGCGCGGTATCCAGCAGCAGGCGCATGACCGGCGCGGACGCATCCGGAATCGTAAGCAGCAGCCCGGAGGCAAAGCGCGCTCTGCGCTGATCGGCGGCAGCGCCGCTGCCGTAAAGCGGCAGATCCACCGGTGCGGACAACGCGCTGAGAAACGGCCGGCCCGTATGGACCATTGATTGCGCGCCGAGATAACCGAATACGCCGTCGGCGGATTCCGGATACAGCGGCATCACGCCGGGTCGGTGGTCGGGGTTGTTGACGGAATTCTGCTCCAGATGCGCGCGCACGATCTCCCCGTCCACATGCCAGAGCACCAGACCGCCTTTTTGCGTCTCCCCGACATAGATGCGGGCAAGGCCGCTGTCCCAGCCGGTCAGCTGCCGGTTTTCCGCCAGATAATATTCCTCTGCGCGCTGCGTCGGGATTTTCACCGCGGCGTAGCCGTCCGCGCTGTTTGCCGCAGTGACGGGATAAACGCCGTCCCGGTCGGCCGTGACCGGCGTGTGCCAGCCGAGCGCGCAGCGGCACCAGGCGTCCATCGCGCAGGGCTGAAAGGATCCGTCCTCGGCCTCGCACCATGAACCGGAGGCCATCAGGCTCAGATAATTGACATCGTAGGCGCTCCACGGGCCCCCGCCCGCGGTCGGATAGAGGTCCGGCAGGCCGAGGTAGTGCCCCAGCTCGTGCGCGAGCAGACCGATCGGCTCCTGCTGTTCGGCGTCCAGCCGCTCGGCGATCGCGATATAGGACGACACTTCCACACCGTCATAGCGCGGCAGCGACATGGTCCAGCCGTATTCTCCGATCGCCTCGTCGATGCTCCACGCGTGCGACCAGAGATAGTAGGTCGGGCCGCCCTGCGAACAGGTCGCGTCCATCGCCGCCTCATAGCCCGCGACCACAAAGGCAAGCGCCAGCTCGTTGGTGGTGATCGTCCCGTCGCCGTTGCTGTCATAGGCGGCAAAATCCAGATAGTCCGACGCCTGCTCGAGCGCGTGCATCAGCATGCGGATCATGCGGTAATCCGATTCGGAGGTCTCCTCCTCCAGCGTCCAGTCCCTGTGCGGCTCCGCGAGCGTGACATGGATCACGCCGTCGTTTTCACGGTCGGCCGTGTTGCTGTTGCCGCCGACGCCGCGGGCCGAGGTCTCCGCCACGGGAGAAAAGGTGAAGCTGCCGAAGGACATTTCTTCATAATAGGCCGCAAGGGAGCGCGCGCCGGTGAAGACCGTTGCGCTCCAGTCATAGACGCGGCTGTATTCGATGTTGTCCAGACCGACAACGATCACGGCCAGCGGAAGGGCCGTCTGCGGCTTGCCCTCCGTCGGCGCTTTTTTCGCCGCTCCCGGTCGGGCGGCAACGTCCGCCGGCGTCACAACCGCGCCGGCATGGGAGCGGCAGGCCGCGTGCGCGCCGTCAAACCCGGCATCCGGCGCGGCGGGCACGGCCCAGGCGGCACCCGCAAACAGCAGCGCCGCAGCAGCTGCGGTCAGCAGCACGGCGAGCAGCCGAACCCATCGATTTTTCAACCGTTCCTTAAACATGCAGGAAGGAATAGATCAGCCCGCCTGCAATCAGCAGGAACGGCACGCAGAATTTTTCCAGATAGGAACCGACCAGCGCGATAAAATGCGGGATCGCCGCAAACAGCATGCCGATCGGGTTTTTGCCGGGCGCCTGATAGATCAGGAAGTGCGCGTTGAGCGCATCCTCCACCATCGGAAAGAGGCTGCACAGCAGGGAGGCGCCGACATACAGCGCCGCGATGTAAACAAAGAACAGCCAGCCGACGTCCGCGTAGCGCACGCCCAGCGCGCGCACCTGGATCATCCCGCAGAGAAACAGCGGCAGTCCGGTGATGAAATTCATGAAGCCGGGGCCGGTTTCGATCAGAAACGCGGCAAACTTCCCGCTTGCCATGCCGTGCTCCACATGCCCGCAGGTTTCGTCCAGATGGAGATAGCCGTCGCGCTCCACGGGCAGCTTGAGAATGCGGCAGGTCAAGTGCTCCCAGAAGGCGCGCAGATAGGCGCCGGGGAAGGTCAGGATTTTTGTAATGATATAGAGGATCCTCATGCCAGATCGTACACTCCTTCCGTCAGCACCTGCTGCGCTGTTTTTTCACCGCTGAGGATGGCCCTTGTCTGCGCGGAGAAATGCTTTTCCGCGCCCGCATAAGAGGCCAGCACCTCGGAGATCTTGTCCGCATATTCCGCGGAGCCGTCGCCGTACAGCTGGCAGAGATAGGCGCAGACATACAGCGTGTTGTCCAGCTCGTCGGAATACAGGCTGTCATCCCCGTAGTATTCGTAGACATAGTAGGCGTTATAATTGGCCTCGTAAGCCTCGTCGAAGGCCTTGTTGTAATTCTCCTGCAGCAGATAAATCAGCGCCATCTGACGGTGCAGCTCAACGGCCGTATCCGTATCGGCGCTCTCGATCGCGTCGGTCACCAGCGTTTCCGCTTTTTCATATTCGCCGCGGAAGCGCAGCATCAGCAGCTCGGTCGCGATTGCCTGCGCGTCGGTGTCGCCGTAGAGATCCGTCAGGGATTTGTAGGCCTCCTCGGCGACGTCTTCCTTGTTCACCAGCAGCGCGAGCTTGATTTTTTTGCCCAGCATGGTCAGGTTGGAGGGATCCTTCTGCAGGTATTCCTCCGCCAGCGCCAGCGCCGCGTCATACTGCCCCTGATTCTGGAGCGTATTCAGATAGCGTTCGTAATACAGCCAGTGATAGTCCCGGCCGCTCGCCTTCGCCGTTTCATCCAGCTTCTGATAGCGGGCAAGCGCCTCTTCGTCGGTGCAGTCATAATACTCGGTGAGCGCCGCGAGGAAATAATCCACATAGACCGGGCTGACCTGCGCTCTGAGCGCCTCGAGCTGCGCGTTCACCTCTTCCGCCGTCGCTTCGCCGTTGATCAGCGCAAGGGCCGGATCTTCGATTTCCGCATAGGCGGCGTCGTAAATCTCATATTCCTCCAGAATGTCCGCGGCGATCGGGCAGCGCTTTTGCGCTTCGGCCGTCGGGAAATAGCTCATCAGAAAGTCGTAAGCATCCACGGGATTGTATCCGCGCAGCGCGGCCTCCGCCTGTTTCGCGCGGGCCGCGGAGCCGATTTTGATGAACACCGTCGACGTGCCGTCCTCATCCAGAATCTGATCCACCTGATAAACCACGTTGTCCGCCTTGCGGTACTGCTTATAGGCGATCATCCAGTTGCCCTTGTTCGCCGAGGCCTCCGCGCGGGCGACCTGCAGCGCGGGCGCGCTGTTGAGGAACGCGCTGACCAGCGCCGCTGCCGCGGCGATCAGCACCAGCAGTCCGCCGATCCAGCCGAACACCGGGATGCGGATCTTCCGCATCTCCTCCGCGCATGCCGCGCAGTACCGTTCGCCCTCCTCGACCGGCTGCTCCATGCAGCGGTGGCAGAGCGGCACATTGCCCCTGTTCGGGACTTCATCGTCCTCTTCTTCGTCCGCGACGTCTGCCGCGTTTTCTTCCTCCGCGTACGCCGCGGGGATCGCGTCATCGATCGCTTCGGTTTCTTCCGTCTGCAGATCGGTCGGCACGTTCGTCCCGGGCGCCGCCGCTTCTTCCGGCATCGCTGTTTCCTGCTCACGCTCCGCGGGATCCTCTGCCGGAAAAGCCGGTATGTCTTTACGGCTCAATGCAAGCCCTCCTTTCAGTCTCTAGCTGCAGCACCATTCAGATGCATATTGTTTTATATTATTATCATCATAGCACGCGCGCGGGAAAAATTCAAACGGAATTTCTGAAATTCATATATTATTTACGTTTTTCCGCCGCGCGCAGGGACAAAAAGCCCCGGCGCCATCGCTGACGCCGGGGAGAATCGCCTGTTGCTGTTACCTGGTCACATCGAACGCGGCAACCAGGCCGACGCCGGTGCTCGCGGTGCCCTTGGCCGGCGCGCTGGCAAAGAAGCCGTCGCCGGAATTGGTCATGCCGCAGACATAGACCTTGTTTGCGCCGTCGGTGCAAACGCCTCTGGGCGTATCCGACTCGCTGCCGCCGAAGGAGGAGCGGGTCTGCTTGTCGCCGTATTCGCCGATGATATACATGTAGCCGTCATAATTGCCGTTGTTGTTCGCGCCGAAATCGCGGTTGGAGGATTTGGAATATCCGGTCACGGCATAGCCGTCCTTCACCGGCGCGATATCATAGATGTAATCGCTCTCGAAGCCGACGAGCGTGGTGATCCAGGCAACGCCGCCCTGGCTGTTGAACTTGACGGCCAGACCGTCATAAGTGCCGATGTTGCCGCCGTTGAAAATGTCCTTGAGGAACATGGTGTTGCCTTCCTTGTTGCAGCTGTAGAAGCCCGCAAGCACGCAGCCGCCGTCCGGCGAAACCGCAACGGAGGGTGTGTGGATGGCGCCGTTGTCGCAGATCGCGGTTGCCCAGGCGATCTGGCCCGCGGGCGTCAGGCTCATGGCCACGCTGTAGCGGCGGCCGGCGCGCGTGCCGGTCAGGGAGGCGAAGTCGCCGTCCACGCAGTAGGCGGTCACGCTGGAGAAGACCGTGCCGGCGCTGTTGACGGCCAGGCCGTCCACCGAGCAGTGGCGGTTGCCCGCAACGGCGGTCTTCCACGCGATGTTGCCGTTGTTGTCAAACTTGAAGCAGAAGGCTTTGTTCGAGCCGCTCGTGCCGACGTTCTTCATATCCAGATCCACGGAGCTGGAGCTGCCGCCGGCCACAAAGCCGCCGTCCGGCGTCGCCGCGACGGAATAGAATTCGTCTGCGCCGCTGCCGCCGATGATCTTGATCCACTGGCGGTTGCCGGAAGCGCTGTATTTGACAAGGATGCCTTCCACGGTGTCTTTGCACTTATAAAGGGAATCCTGCACCAGATCGGTGGCCATCGTTTCGCCCACGGCAATGACGCTGCCGTCCGTGAGCACCGCCACGTCGTTGATCATGACGCTCTTGTTGCCCTTGACCGTATCCTTCCAGAGCTGCTTGCCCTTCGCGTCATATTTGAGGACCACGCCGCTGCCGTCCGCATTGCCGCTGTCTGCGTCGCCCACGGTGGTGCCGGCGGTCACAACGCCGCCGTCCTTGGCCATGACAATGTTGTTCAGCACGGTGCTGCCGCCCATGTTGGAGGTGGTGACCCACGCGGGCTGCGCAAACTGCGCAGAGGAAAGCGTCGTGCCCGCAGGCAGCGGGGGCGACGTGGGCACCGGACGATAGGTCGGTAGCGCCGTGGACTGGCCGTGGCGGGTCGTTGTTTCCGCAGGCTTCAGCGTCGTTTGGTTCCCGGCCGTGGTGCCGTTGCCGGCTGTGGTGGTCACGCGGCGGGAAACGGGCGTGGTCGCGCGCGCGGTGGTGGTGACAGTCTTCACGATCTCTACGCTGCCGTCCTCTTTGGAAACGGCGGTCGCGCCGTTATCCTTCGCCGCCTGATAGATGCGGCTGTAGTCGGAGGGAGAAATGTTGGAAAGATCGCTCACGCTCGCGCTGCTGAGGATGTTGTTGACCTCCTCCTGCTTTGCCGGCTCAGTGGGAAGGTCTTCTTTCTGGATCACCGTGTTGCCGCTGGCGTCTTGTGTGACGGTGTAGCCCTTTGCCTGGGCAAGCTGCTTCACGCGCTCCTTCTGCTCCCCGGTGAGGGTGTTCAGGTCGCCGTTGAAGTTTGCGGCCTCCGCGCCGAGCGCCTCATTGACCAGATCCGCCAGCTCCATGCTGGTGATATTCACCGGAGCATAGGTCTGATCCGCGCCGGCCTGCCAATTCTCTTCCGGTGCGAGCGTTGTGGCGTCCTCGTTGGTATTTTTCCGTTTGACGCTGCAGGCGGCGAAGGTGCTCAGCACAAGCATGATGCACATCAGCACGCACAGCGCGGCGGAGAATTTCTTTTTCATCCGGGTCCACTCCTCACAAAAAAGATTCTTCGACCGCTGAAAAAAGCGGCTTTGATACAAATTAAATCTAGCACAATTCCCATGCAAAATCAACCGTTTTGAAAATAAGTCACCGAAAGTTTAAAATTCATTAAAAATTCTCTTTTCTTTTTGTGGTTTATTTATTATAATGGATGTGATATGGAATCCGGAGAAGGATCTGGGAGGCTTGAAATGACAAAAAAGGAACGCGCTGCCAAAGCCGTCGCCGCGCTGAAGGCCCGCTATCCGGGGGCGCTCTGCTCGCTGGAGGCCGCGGACCCGCTGCAGCTTCTGATCGCCACGCGTCTGTCCGCGCAATGCACGGATGCGCGCGTCAATCTGGTCACGCCCGCGCTGTTTGCGCGGTTTCCGGACGCCGAGGCCTTTGCCGCGGCGGATGTGGAAGAGGTGGAGGCGCTCGTGCATTCCTGCGGCTTTTACCGCGCCAAGGCGCGGGACATTGTCGGCATGTGCCGGAAAATCCTGTCGGACTATGACGGCGTCGTGCCGGATACGCTGGAGGCGCTCACCGCGCTGCCCGGCGTCGGGCGCAAAACCGCCAACCTGATCCTCGGCGACGTTTACGGCAAGCCTGCCGTGGTCACGGATACCCATGTCATCCGCATCACGAACCTGCTCGGTCTGGTGGAAACCAGGGATCCGCTCAAGGTGGAGCTGGCGCTGCGCAAGCTGCTGGATCCGGCGGAAAGCAACGATTTCTGCCACCGCTGCGTGCTTCACGGCCGCGACACCTGCATCGCCCGACGGCCGCAATGCGGCAGCTGCGTGCTGGCGGACTGCTGCAAAAGCTGCAAACCCTGACCCGCTGCGAACGAAACAATAACGAAAGAAACGAGGGACTGCCATGTCGGAATTACTGGAGTATAAATGCCCGGCCTGCGGCGGCGCGCTGGTCTTCGACGCCGAAACCCAGGCATTGAAATGCCCCTACTGCGAATCCGTGTTTTCCATCGAAGATTTTGCGGGTATGCAGGGGGATCTGTCCCAGCCTGCCGAACCGCAACCCGGCGAATGGGAGAGCGAAAACGCCGCCTGGTCCGAGGAGGAAACCAGCGGACTGCTGGTCTACAGCTGCCAATCCTGCGGCGGCGAAGTGGTCGGCGATGAAACCACAGGCGCCTCCAGCTGCCCCTACTGCGGCAATCCCGTGGTCATGAAGGGCCAGTTTTCCGGCATGCTCCGGCCGGACCTGATCCTCCCCTTCAAGCTGGACAAGGCGGCGGCCAAGGCGGCGCTCAACAAGCACCTGGAAGGCAAGAAGCTGTTGCCGAAGATTTTCAAGGACCAGAATCATATCGACGAGATCAAGGGCCTGTATGTGCCCTACTGGCTGTTCAGCTGCGACGCGAACGCCAACATTCTCTATAAAGCGGAAACGCGCAAAAACTGGAGCGACAGCAATTACCGCTATACCGAAACCTCTTATTATAACGTGCTGCGCACCGGATCGCTGCATTTTGACGCGCTGCCCGTGGACGGATCGGAGAAAATGGACGATACGCTCATGGAATCCATCGAACCGTTCGACGCGTCGGAGGCGGTGCCCTTCAACGCCGCTTATCTCTCCGGCTATCTGGCCGATAAATATGACGTGAGCGCCGAGCAGAGCGCCGCGCGCGCAGACGAACGCATCCGCAAGAGCACGGTCGACGCCTTCCGCGACACGGTGTCCGGCTATGACAGCGTGGAAACCGACTCCGCGGAAATCGACACGACCAACGGCAAGGCCCGCTATGCGCTTTATCCGGTCTGGCTGCTCAACACCACCTGGAACGGGCAGAAATACACCTTCGCCATGAACGGGCAGACCGGCAAATTCGTCGGCGACCTGCCGCTGGATAAAAACGCATTCTGGAAATGGGTCGGCATTCTCACGGCAGCGCTCGGCGGCGCGGCTTACGCCGTGATGTGGCTGATCGCCCTGCTTTGAAAGGAGGCGGCAAGATGAAAACCAAGCTGTTCGGCCTGTTGCTGGCCGCCGCCCTGCTGCTCGGCAGCGTTCTGCCCGCCTCCGCCCTGCATGTGTTTGACGCCAATCAGCAATATGTGCTGACCGACGCGCAGATCGACGCGCTGGAAGAAACGGCGCAGCGGCTGGAGCAGACCTATGACGTTTACGCCATGATCACCCTCACGGATGATCTGAACGGCAAAGAAAATATCGAAGCATTCTCGCTCGCGCAGCTCAACGCCGAACGCGGCAGCCGCGACGGCATCGTGCTCGGCATTTACGAGCAGGGGGATCAGAGCGCCTACACGACGCAGATCGCCGGTGATACCGCCGCCGCGCGCTTCCCCGCGCAGGTGCTGACCGCCTTTGAAAAACAGTTTTCTTCCATTGCCACGTATTATGAAGCCTGCACGGCGTTTTATTCGCTCGTCGATTCGATGCTCAAGAGCACCGGCGCTGCCGCAACGGCCCCTGCCGCGCCCGCATCGGACGCGCTGCATGTGTATGACTCGGCCTATCTGCTTAAAGAGGAATCGCTGTCCTCCCTCGAGACCCGCGCGGCGAAGCTCGAAGCGGACACCGGCTTCTGCCCGCTGATTCTGCTGTGCGACACAGAGGATCTTGAAGGCGCGGATATGGAGGACTACGCCGCAACGCGGTTTGCGGAAACCGGCTGCGACGACGGTCTGGTGCTGCTGGTCTGCCTCGAGCCGGACGAGCGGGAGCAGATCCTGCTTCAACCTGTCGGCCGCGGAGAATTCTACTTTGACGACGACCGGCTGGACGCCTTTGAGGAAACCTACGACGCCGCGGAAACCTACGCGGACGCCGGCGCCGATTTCCTGAATTTCATTGAAACCTCGCTGACGGAAGCCGGCTGGTCCAGGGACGGCGTTTACACCCGGATGAAGAACGCAGGCGACGCGGCGCCCCTGCTCGTGGACGGCGCCGGTCTGCTCTCCGACGCGGACGCGGCCGCCCTGCTGGAAAAACTGCAGGCCTACAGCGACGAGCTGGGCTGCGATTTCGTGATCGTGACCACCAATACCACCGAAGGCATGGAAACCAAAGACTATGCCGACCGGTTCTATGATTCTTTCGGCTACGGCCGGGGCGACGACCGCAGCGGCGTGCTGTTCCTGATGAGCATGGAGGACCGTGCCTGGAGCATCACCACCACGGGCGAAGCCGCAAACAAGGCCTTCGGCACGCAGAGCAAGAGCGAAGCCGCCGTGGCGCAGGTCGGCGACCTGCTGCACGACAACGACTTTGCCGCCGCGCTGCCCAAGCTGACCGACACGCTCTATAAAGGCGTGAAAAAAGTGGTGCATCCGTTCGTTTCTCCGCTCTGGCTGCTCGTGAGCCTCGGCGTCGCCTTCATCATTTCCTATCTGATCCAGAAGGGACGCGCCGCCTCGCTCAAATCCGTGCATCAGCAGCAGAACGCCACGGCCTACATCGTGCCGGAAAGCCTGTTGCTGTCGGCACAGTCGGATGATTTCATCCGCACGGATACCAGCCGCACGGCGATCCCGAAGAGCACCTCGTCGTCCTCTTCCTCCCGCGGCGGCAGCTCCGGCGGCCACGGCGGCGGCAGCGGCCACTTCTGATCCCTTTTCTTTCATCGATCCGCGCTTCTTTTTTGAACCGTACCGTCTGTTTTTGAAAGGAGTGTTTTTCATGAAACTCGCAAAACAACTGCTCGCCCTTCTGCTTTGCTTCCTGCTGCTCGGCACGCTCGCGCTGCCCGCTTTCGCGGCCGCGCCGCAGACCGCAGCCGCGGAGGAAGCGGAAGAGGACCCCGCCGATCCCGGTGAGGATTCGTCCGTGCTGATCTCAACATCCTCCGACATGCTCTCGCGCATTTCATTCTTTCTTTCGCATTCCGGGCTGTTCCTGCGTATGCGGCTGGTCAGCATCCTGAATTTCTTCCGCGGGCTGTTCGGCATGGATCCGATCCTGCTGTAAATTCATTTTAAAAAAACGCCGGGTCTGCGGTCAAGCGCGGATCCGGCGTTCCCTTTGCCTGCGGAAAGTTCCGGTAGACAAACACCGTTTCATTTGATATAATAGAATCAGAATTCAACCCTGCGCTGCGGCGCAGACCGGGAGCGTCCTATGACAGAACGACTTTATGAAACCGACAGCTACTGCGCGTCCTTTGACGCCCAGGTGCTTGCCTGCATGGCGGAAGACGGCCGGTATGCCGTGACGCTGGACCGCACGGCGTTTTTCCCCGAAGGCGGCGGACAGCCCGGCGACGTCGGCACGCTCGGCGGCGCGCGGGTGCTGGATACGCAGCTGCGCGGCGGCGATCCGGTGCATCTCTGCGACCGTCCGCTCAGCGGCGCGGTGCACGGAGAGCTCGACTTCGACCGGCGCTTTACACTCATGCAGCAGCATTCGGGCGAGCATATTTTTTCCGGCGTCGTCCACAGCGTCTGCGGCTGGAACAACGTCGGCTTCCATATGGGAGAAACCGCGGTGACGGTGGATTTCGACGGGCGGATCACGCCGGAGGAGCTGCTGCGGATCGAAAAGCTTGCGAATGAAGCGATTTATCGGAATCTGCCGATCGAGATCCTCTGCCCCTCCCCCGACGAGGCCGAGCGATACAGCTACCGCAGCAAAAAAGAGGTCGAAGGGCAGCTGCGTCTGACCCGCATCCCCGGCGTCGATCTCTGCGCCTGCTGCGGCACCCATGTCGCGCGCACGGGCGAGGTCGGGATCATCAAGGTGACAGACTGCATGAATTATAAAGGCGGCGTGCGCGTCACGCTGCAGATCGGCCGGCGGGCGCTGGCGGATTACCGCGAAAAGAACGCGCAAACGGCGGCGGTCTCCGCGCTGCTGTGCGCAAAGCCGTATGAAATCGCGGCGGCTGTGGAAAAGCTGCAGGAGAAGAACAAAGCGCTGGATTTCGCCCTCGGCGGCGTAAAACGGCAGCTCTTTGCGGCGCTGTGCGCAGACGCCGGCGGCGAAACGGCCTGCCGTTTCTATCCGGGCGGCTCCGCGGAGGACGCCCGGCAGCTGGCGGATGCGCTCGCAGAGCACGTTACGCTCGCGGCGGCGTTTGCCGGCGCGGACGGAGATTATAAATATGCGCTGGCCAGCCGCACGGCGGATGTGCGCGCGGTGGCAAAGGCGCTCAACGCAGCCTGTGGCGGGCGGGGCGGCGGCAAGCCGCAGCTCGCGCAGGGCGCGGTCACGGCAACAAAAGAAACGATCACGGCGTTCTTTGCCGACCGAAAGGAGGAAACAGCATGAAGCTGAAACGGATTCTTTGCGTCCTCGCGGTGTTTCTCTGCATCGCAGTCGGTCTCACGGCGCTCGGCCATGCGGATTTCGGCGACTACGGCGGCGATTCCGACTACGGCGGCGGCTGGGACTCCGGCGACAGCTGGGATTCCGGCGATTCCGGCTGGGACTGGGGCGATGATGACGACGATTATAATTACGGCGGCGGCGGGATTGTTATTCCCTTCGGCTCCGGCGGGGGCGGCAGCAGTTATGAATATTCCGACGGTCAGCTGCAGACGGCGGGCGTCGTCTTTCTGATCATCATCGGCGTGCTGCTCTTCCTCCTGATCCGTGCAATCATCAGAAAGGCCGGCAGCAGCTCCGCATCGCAGCATAAGCCGGTTGCGCCCGGCGCGACGCCGACGGATCAGAGCACGCTGCGTCCGATGCAGGAATACCTGCAGATCGATCCCGATTTTGACAGCGCGGCCTTCCAGGAAAAGCTCTCCAATTTGTATGTGCAGTTCCAGAACGCCTGGCAGGATAAAAACCTTGAGCCCCTGCGGCCCTATATGACGGACGCCTTCTATGCGCAATGCGACCGGCAGCTGGACAGCAATTACCGCCAGAAGCGCCAGACGAACCGCATCGAGCGCATCGCCGTGCTGGGCGTGGAGCTCATGGGCTGGAAGCAGCAGAGCGGCAAGGATATCGTGGTGGCGCAGCTGCGCACGCGCATCGTGGATTACGTGGTGAGCGATGAAACCGGCGCCATCGTGCGCGGCAGCAGCTCAGCGGAAAAATTCATGCATTATGAATGGGTGCTCGAGCGCACGACGGGCGTGACCACCGGCAGCTCCACGGGCACAACGGTCAATTACTGCCCGAACTGCGGCGCGCCGATCGACCTGAACCACAGCGCCAGATGCCCCTACTGCGACAGCGTCCTGACCACCGATACCTTCGACTGGGCGGTGACGAATATCAAGGGCCTTTCCCAGCGGACGAACGGATAAACGAAACAGAGAAATCGCGCTCCGTGCGGCTTTTGCGGCTGCACGGAGCGCGTTGCTGTTGAGAATTGTTTTTGCTTTACAGTGTTTCCTTCGCCGTCTGCACGATCACAGGCAGGGAGCCAAAGATCGAGCGGAAGAAGGCGACGAGGCGAGCGAAGAAGCCGGTGTTGACGTTGACGGTCTCCACCTCGGATTCCGCCAGCACCGTGCCGTCGCGGCCGATCAGCTTTGCCTGCACGGTGTAATCGGCGGTTGCCTGTTTGACCGTATAGGTTTCGCCTACGCCTGTGCCGACATCCTTGTCATTCACGAACCAGTGGACGGTCGCTCCATCCGGCGCGTCGGTCGTGATTGCCGTGAAAGTGATCGTGGTTTTATAATCTACGGATCGGCTTTCAGTGTAATTGTTAATCTTTACCGTTGACGGTGCATTGTAGATTACCAAATCTTGACGAGACGGTGTGCTGTTTTCATCCGAAACTGTTAATACGCCATAGGTATCGTCATCCACACAATTGAAGGCATACTCAAGATCGCAGTATTCGAATGTTGCATTGTCAACAAGAGGCGTAATCGTTACGGATTCTACGCCATCCGGAATCTCAAACATAACATAATCGGTTTGATCATGGCCGCCCTTCATAGGATAGACATCTGCATTTTTCACCGTAATCTCCGAACGGTTTCCATATAGATATTTGCTTTGCTTGAAATCCTCTGCTCTAGAAAAATACTGATTCAAATCCATCAAATCAAGGCCAACAATACCGTCTGGCGACGTGCATTCCGGGGCTTGATAGATCATTCCATCCAAGCCCATATAATAGTATGTTTCGATTTCCGGGAAATTGTTGTCATACACATAGATTCTTTGTTGACCGGCAACTTCTTTATAATACAAGAAATTTACTGCATGGCCACCGCCGTCATCATACCATGATCCTACCTGCAGGGAACCTTTATTATCATATTGATGGTTTTTCACATAATTAACACAAGCCTCCCAATCTCCTTGCGTATCTTTGCCAAACAGATGTAGGTCAATATATCCCCCTGCAACGATAGATTTTCTCTCCGTTGATCCTTGGATTTTATAGTAATGACAAATAGGGGCTCTGACTTGTGCGGAACTGGAAAAAGAATATAATGATTCTCTGTCGTTTCCTCCGATTTCCGTTTTATTTAGATAGCCTAAATAGTATCCTGAACTTGTGACAGACATTCCAAAGCAGTGGCCGTCATGTTTTGGATTGCAAAACGAATCGTCGACCTCCCCAAAGCCATAATTACTGAATTGGTAGGTTTCATCGCCCATATTATATATATCTGTTCTGCTGAAGTCCAGATTGAATTTCCAGATCACATCCGTGGGATTGGATGAATAACCGCCGTTATCTCCATTTCTGTAGCAAAAGGCTCCGGACTCAAACAATAAATAAAGCTCATCATTTTTGATAAACATGCCTTCCGCCATGGGAAGCATTTTCACCACTTTTGCACCGCTATAATCTGTACCCGAAATCTTATAGATTGCACTATCATTGGTTCTTCCATAAGAAGAGACAAGATACAAAACACCATTGTTGCAGACAGCAGATTGGATTTTATTGATTGAGTTTGGAATTTTATATTTTTTATTTACCGAACTGAAATTATTCAGATTGTTCCATTCCGCTTCAGAGGAAGCGCCGGACACTTTAAACCCAAGTACCAGACTTTTATTGGAACTGCTCGCAGGTGTATTATACTTTACCGGTTCATAGAAATTACCGGTCCAAAGATAACCGTCCCCATATGACAGATAAGAAGTTTCGGCTTTGTTCAGCTTTCCAGAAAGACTGGCGGTTCCGGCAATTGTGACGCTCTTCGGCTTATTGCCGGTGGTCAAAAGCGACAACGGAATATAGCTGATGCTGCTATTATTATCTGTTAAATAAAGATTATAATTGGTTGCGGCAATCCCCCCGATATGAGAAATGTTTTCTGATCCATCTTTATTATAAATATTGAATTGTGCAACAAACTTTCCTGTGCCGGCATCCAATGCATAAATCACGTTTGCATGCTTTTGATGACGGTCGTATGCAGATATCAAAATCCAGTTCTTTCCGGCGTAATAGGTCATTCCTTGCGGCGTCCTGTCGTCGCCGCTGCTCAGTCCGGGGATACAATAGTCGGGATTCCCGCACGTACCGTCCATAGGATCCCCACTGTATAATCTCGAATATTGAGAATACTTGTTTTTATAATCATCAACTACATGCTTCTGGAAAAATTCGGCAATAAAATCGCCGCCACCCCCTGGCGTTTCTCCGGAGGAATTATAATGAATGGTGGCATTCAAAAGTGGGTCATTATTGGAACCAATGGAAATAGTTTTCCATTTTGCTGCAGAGCCGGTATAATAAACATCCGTCAGCACGGTGCAGCCTTTGAATACATAATCTCCGATGCTTGTAACACTATCCGGGATTGTGACGCTCGTCAGCCCGTAGCAATCCATGAAGGCACATTTACCAATACTTAAGACACTGTTCGGGATTGTAATTTTTACAAGAGAACAACTTCCAAATGCATACTTGGCGATTTTGCTGACGCTTCCATCCTCCGGAATCACACTGGTTTTACAGCCAGCAATCAAGGTTTTGCTTTTTGTCTCAATGATACAATTACCCGCACTATGATAAACAGAATTATCAGACGCTACAGTTAGGCTAGTTAAATTATCACAATTGCTAAACACACCAAAACCAATGCTTGTCACGCTGTTCGGGATCATGAAACTCGTCAGCCCGCAGCTATAAAATGCATCATCATCGATGCTTTTTACGCTATTTGGAATCGTGATACTCGTCAGCCCTCTACAACGGCTGAATGCATAATAACCGATGCTTGTGACGCCGTTCCCGATTGTAACGCTCGTCAGTCCACTGCAACCATTGAATGCTTGAGAGGCTATGCTTTTGACGCTGTTTGGGATCACGATGCTCGTTAGTTTGAAACATTCACAAAATGAACCATCGCCGATTCTTTTAACACTATTTGGAATCGTGATGTTCGGTAGTTCGGTGCAGCCCCAGAATGCTTGATCGCCAATGCTTGTGACGCTGTTTGGGATAGTAACATTCGTCAGGCAAGTGCAATCCATGAATGCACAAACGCTAATAGTTGTGACGCCGTTGCCGATTGAGACCGTTTTCATTACAGCACGATAGGGTTGCCACGGCGCGTCTTCAGAAGCAAAGGATTTCATCGCCCCCGTCCCGCTGATGGTCAGGGTTTTTGTGCCCTTGTTATAACTCCACGTCAGATTGTCACCGCAGCTTCCGCTTGTAGGGTCGGCGGCCTGCGCTTTTGTTGCAACCAGCGCAGACAGTTTCGGCAAGTGCCACTCCGGCCATTCCAGTCCGACAAAGCCGCTCAGCGGTGCGGCGCCGACCAGCAGAAGCACCGCAAGCAGTATGGCGATTGTGCGTTTGATTTTTGACATCTTTGAACCCCTCCAAATAAAAAATGCGCAGCCGAAGCTACGCATGAAAAACGCATAGCTCCATTTGCTGCGACACAAATTGATTTCACAACCATTGTCTGGCATAGGAAATCGGAGCCTGCATTTTTACCGAAAGATAAAAATGCAAGACAACGGCTGCAAATCCGTGATTCAATTTGTGTCGCAAGGTCAGTATAGCATACCGCCGTCATATTTGCAATATGAAAAAAGAGAGCCGTTTTTTCCTTCCGCGCGCTGCCCTCCCGTTTTCATAAAAAACTTCCGGCAGCCCGAAAGCTTGCCGGAAGCGCTGTTGTGATTCTGTTCTGTTCCGATTATTCCCCGTCCACCAGACGGCCGATGATTTCCGTATAGGCGTCCTCCACGTTGCCCAGGTCGCGGCGGAAGCGGTCCTTATCCAGCTTCTTGCCGGTTTCCGCATCCCAGAAGCGGCAGGTGTCGGGGCTGATCTCGTCGGCCAGCACGATGGTGCCGTCCGCCAGGCGACCGAATTCCAGCTTGAAATCCACCAGCGTCACGCCGCGCTTTGCCCAGAGCGCACGCAGCACGTCGTTGACTTTGAAGGCATACTTTTTGATCGTTTCGATCTCTTCCTCCGTGGCCAGCTCCAGCGCCAGCGCGTGATAGTCATTGATCAGCGGATCGCCGAGATCGTCGTTTTTATAGGAAAACTCGATGGTGGAGATCTTCAGCGGCGTCCCCTCCGCCACGCCGTAGCGCGCGGAAAACGAACCGGCCGCGATGTTGCGGATGATGACCTCCAGCGGCACGATCTGCACATTCTTCACCAGCGTTTCGCGCTCGCTCAGCTCCTGCACAAAATGTGTGGGAACTCCTTCCTTTTCCAGGATCGCCATCAGATAATTCGTCATGCGGTTGTTGATGACGCCTTTGCCGCCGATGGTGCCGCGCTTCTGGCCGTTGAATGCCGTTGCGTCATCCTTATAGTCCACGATCAGCAGTGCGGGATCCTCGGTGCGAAACACCTTTTTCGCCTTGCCTTCATAGATCATTTCCTTTTTTTCCATGCCTGCAGCCTCCCTGCTTTTTTGCCTATCATACCACTGCAAACCGTGCGCTGTCAAGAGCCGCGGGGAATTTCAGCGACAAATCCCGATCTCGCTCGTTTTTTCCGGAAAAAATGCAAAATTCTTCCGGAAAACCGAAATTTACTGAAAAAAAAGGCTTGATATTATCTGTTTTTTATTATATAATATAGTATACCAAACGAGCGAATGAAGCTTTATTTGGGTCATGTGGCGTGTGGGTCCTGTGCGACAGAACACCGTGAACCATGTCAGGCGGGTGAACCGAGCAGCATTAAGCGGCCGTTTCTGTGCGCCACAGTTTGCCTGCCGCCATATGACCGAAATAAAGCTTTTTTATTCTTTTCAGGGAGGTGATCCGGTGTATCAGGCGCTCTACCGCAAATGGCGGCCGCAGACCTTTGACGATGTTTACGGTCAGCCGCATGTGACCAAAACGCTCAAGAATGAGCTGCAGCGCGGGCGGATCTCCCATGCCTATCTGTTTACCGGCTCGCGCGGCACGGGCAAAACCTCCTGCGCAAAGATTCTGGCCAAGGCGGTCAACTGCCTGCATCCCGTGGACGGCAATCCCTGCAATGCCTGCGAAATCTGCCGCGGCATCGACGGCGGCAGCATCCTCGACGTGATCGAGATCGACGCCGCGAGCAACAACAGCGTCGACAATATCCGCGATCTGCGGGAGGAAGCGAATTTTACGCCGGTCAACACCACCTACCGCGTTTACATCATCGACGAGGTTCACATGCTGTCCATCGGCGCATTCAACGCGCTGTTGAAAACACTCGAGGAGCCGCCGGCGCATGTGATCTTTATCCTTGCCACCACCGAAATCCATAAGCTGCCCGCAACGATCCTGTCCCGCTGCCAGCGGTTTGATTTCAAACGCATCGACGCGCAGGAGATCACGCGCCGCCTGCAGTATATCGCCGGGCAGGAGCAGATTTCGCTCACCGACGGCGCGGCGCATCTGATCGCCCGCATCGCGGACGGCGGCATGCGCGACGCACTCTCCCTCTTTGACCGCTGCCTGGCATCCGGCACGGACATCGACGAAGCGCAGGTTTCCGCCGCGGCCGGCATTGCCGACACGGCCCGGATGTTTGATTTTTCCAAAGCGATCGCGGCGCAGGATTTTCCGGCTGCGCTCGCCCTCTGCGCGAAGCTGTATGCCGAAAGCGGCGACGTCAAGAGCATCTGCTCCGAATTAACGCTGCATTTTCGCAATCTGCTGATCGCCCGCGTGGTCAAAAACTGCGAAGGCCTGATCATCTGCTCCGCCGAGGAGCTGCAGCAGCTGAAGGAACGGGCGGCTTCCGTTTCGCTCTCCCGGCTGCTGGATTGCCTCGCCGTGCTGACCGAAACGGCGGCGACACTGAAAACCGCGGTCAACCAGCGCGTCACACTGGAGGCCGCGCTCGTGCGGCTGTGCGCGCTGCAGGGAGCGGACCCTGCCCCCGCGCCGGAGCTCTCCGCGCGTCTGGCTGCGCTGGAAACGGCCGTCGCCGCGCTTTCCGCCGGGCAGGAGCCGCAGACAAAGGCGCCCGCAGCCGAAGAACCGGAACAGCCGCCGCTGCCGGAAGCGCCTGCTCCCCCGCCGGCCGCGCAGCAGGCGTCTGCCGCTCCCGTTCCGCCCGCTTCCCCTGCCCTGCCGGACGGTCCGTTTGAAGCCTGGGCGGAAGTGCTGGACAAGCTCAAAACCTACGACGTGCCGCTGTTCGGCATTCTGGCCGATACGTCGGCGCAGGTGCGCAGCAGCCGGCTGCTGATCAATTCCGACAATCCGACGCTGTTTGACTTCATCTGCAAGGATACCCATTCCCGCGCGCTTTCCCGCGCAGTGGCGGAAACGCTGGGCTTCCGCATGAAAATCGCGGTTTCCAATGTGGAAAAACCGAAGGAAGCCGTCAGCCCGCTGGAAAGAATCAAATCCAAAATTCAGGATTTCAATGAGAATCAATAATTCACCGATACGGAGGAACGACTTATGAAAGCACGCATTCCCGGCGCGCCGCAGGGCGGCAACAATATGATGAAAAAAATCCAGGAGATGCAGGAGAATATGGAACGCGTCCAGAAGGAAGTGGAAGCGTCCGAATTTTCCTCCTCTGTCGGCGGCGGTACGGTGGAAGTCGTCGTCACCGGCGCGCATGAAGTGACTGCCGTCCATATCAATCCCGAAGTGGTCGATCCCGAGGATGTGGAAATGCTGGAAGATCTGATCATTTCCGCCACGAACGAAAGCATCCGCAAGGCGAACGAAGCGATGGAAAAGGGCATGGAGCAGGCCAAGGGCGGCCTGTCGATCCCGGGTCTGCTTTGACGGACGGCTTTACGCCCTCCATCGGCAAATAACGCGGTTTTCCATGCGGAAAAACGAAGAAAGCCACCGACCCACCGGAAATACGGAAATCTGAATTCCAGGGTTTTTATTTATAATTAATAATTACGGAGGAACGATTTATGAACGAGCTTTTTCCCGGCGCGCCGCAGGGCGTCGCCAATATGATGAAAATGGTCCAGGAAATGCAAGAGAATATGCAGCGCATCCAGCAGGAAGTGGAAGCGACCGAGTTTTCCTCTACGGTCGGCGGCGGCGCCGTTGAGGTCGTCGTGAACGGCGAGTATGAAGTGACCGCTATCCATATCAATCCCGAAGTGGTCGATCCCGACGATGTGGAAATGCTGGAGGATCTGATCATTTCCGCCTGCAACGAAAGCATCCGCAAGGCGGGTGAAGCAATGAAAAAAGGCATGGAGCAGGCCAAGGGCGGCCTGTCGATCCCGGGTCTGCTTTGATGGACGGCTTCACGCCCTCCCTGGAACGGCTGATCGAGCAGTTCGCCCGTCTGCCCTCCATCGGCAAAAAAAGCGCGCAGCGTCTGGCGTTTCATATGCTCGCCATGAGCGATCAGGAAGCGCAGCAGTTTACCGATACGATCACGGAAGCCCGGGCAAAGATCCGGCGCTGCGTGTGCTGCTGCAATCTGACAGACAGCGAAACCTGCAGCATCTGCGCTTCTCCCGCGCGGGACCGGAGCGTGATCTGCGTGGTGGAGGATCCCCGCGACGTGAGCGCCTTTGAACGCACGCATGAATACAACGGTCTGTATCACGTGCTGCACGGCGTGATCTCGCCGATGAACGACGTGAACCCGGAGGATCTGTGCATCAAAGAGCTGCTGCAGCGTCTGGGCGACGGCACGGTGCAGGAGGTCATCATGGCCACAAATCCGACCGTGGAGGGTGAAGCGACGGCGATGTATCTCTCCCGCCTGCTCAAGCCCCTGGGCATCCGCGTGACGCGCCTGGCCTACGGCGTGCCGGTCGGCGCGGATCTGGAATATGCCGACGAATTCACGCTGATCCGCGCGATGGAAGGCCGCCAGACGTTATAAATAATAAATAAAAGTACGAATATACATAAAATTTGAATTTATATTCAGATTTTTTGCATGGAGTTTTCCACAAAGTTCTCCACTTTCACTGCACAGCTTCCACTGTTTCCACACGGCAAAAACAGGGAGGTGGAAGCCAACATTTTTTCCACGTGTCCCTGTGGAAAATTCAGCCGCCGTTTTCCTTGATTTTCAAGGACTTCCGAGGTTTTCCTACTTTTCCACGTCCCCTACTACTACTACTAAAATATTGCATGTCATATCCTTGCTTTTTTGCCGCAGACTTCTGTTTTTCTTTCGCTGCGCGGCAAACCTGCAACCGTTACCTATTTGCATAAGGAGGAAACAAGAATGAGATTGTATTGCGATACGGCAGCGCTGGCGTCCGCCTGCCAGAATGTCTCCCACGCGGCGTCGACCAAGACCGCGATTCCCGCGATTGAGGGCATTCTGCTTGTGGCGAAGAATCAGACGCTTTATCTGACCGGCTACGATCTGGAAATGGGCATCACGACGTCGATCTCCGCCAATGTGGAGGAGGAAGGCGCGCTGGTCATCAATGCGCATATGTTCAGCGAAACGCTGCGCAAGCTGCCGGCGGATGTGGTGGCGATCGACAGCGACACGCGCAACATCGCTTCCATTCGCAGCGGCGCGTTTTCCTCCACGCTGATCGGCATTTCCGCGGAAGAATATCCCGAGCTGCCGGCCGTGATGGGCGGGTATCCCGTGGAGATCGAGCAGACGCTGCTGAAGGATATGATCCGCAAGACGATCTTTTCCGTGGCGGCGAAGGACAGCAAGATCGTGCACACCGGCATCCGCTTCGAGGTGCGGGAAAATCATCTGCGCCTGATTGCCGTGGACGGCGTGCGTCTGGCCATCCGCAATGAAGAAATCGCTTACGACGGCGAGGACCTGACGTTCGTCGTGCCGGCAAAAACGCTTTCCGAGGTCATCAAACTCATGTCGGATGAGGAAGAACCGATCCGCATCGGCGTGGGCAAGCGGCATATTGAAATCAACGTGGGCAATTACGGCATCATTTCCCGCCTGCTCGACGGTGAATTTCTGAAATATGAATCCGCCATTCCCGACACGGCGAAAACCGTGATCACGGTTGATACGCGCCAGCTGATGGACTGCGTGGACCGCACATCGCTGATCATCACCGATAAAATCAAGAGCCCCATCAAGTGTACCTTTGAGGACAATGAGATCCAGATGTCCTGCATTTCCTCTCTCGGCACCGCGCAGGACCGCATGGAATGCCGGATCGAGGGCGAGGGGCTGACGATCGGCTTCAACAATAAATACATGCTTGACGCGCTGCGCAACTGCGAGACGGACGAAGTGAAAATCCTGCTCAGCGGCGCCATCCGGCCGATTCTGATCGTGCCGCACAGCGGCGACAGCTTCCTGTTTTTAATTCTGCCTGTGAGGTTGAAGAATGAAGATAAAGGTGAAGCGCGTTGAAAAACGCCGCGTAACGAAAAAAATACAAACGGATTTTATTAAACTGGACGCGTTTCTGAAGTTGTGCGACGCCGTGCAGACCGGCGGTTACGCCAAACTCGTGGTGCAGGACGGCGCCGTGCGCGTCAACAATGAGGTCTGCACCCAGCGCGGACGCAAGCTGCGCCCCGGCGACAGCGTGGAATTTGAAAATGTGATTTATCTTGTGGAGTGAGGCGCGATGTATGTGCAGGAGCACGCCGCAGAGCGCTTCCGCAATCTTGCGGCGGTCCGAATGACGCCCGATCCGGAAATGAACGTCATTTTCGGAAAAAACGGCCAGGGAAAAACGAATCTGATTGAAAGCCTGTGGATGCTCACGGGCTTTTACAGCTTTCGCAGCCATAAAAACGTGCATCTGATCGAGGACGGAGAAAAGGAAGCCGTTATCACAGATCAGTTTTTTTCCGGCGGCCGCGGGCAAACCGTGGAAATGCGCATTCAGGCGCGCAAGGAAATCACGCTCAACGGGGTAAAAGAGGCCTCTCCCCGCGCGATGATGGGGCGGTTTTCCGCAGTTGTTTTCTCCCCGCAGACGCTTTCCGTGGTGCAGGACGGACCTGGCGAGCGCCGCAGGCTGCTGGATATCGCGCTGAGCCTGATGAAGCCGAATTATGCGCTGCTGTATTCCAATTATAAACGCGCGCTCGATCAGCGCAACGCCCTGCTGCGAAAAGTGGCGGAGCGCCGCTTTCATGCGGAGGATCTCGCGCCGTGGGACGCGGAGCTGGTCAAGCTCGGCACGCGGATCATTCAGTATCGGCTGCAATATCTGGAAAAGCTGAACGCGGCGGCGACGGAGATTTATCACGGCATCAGCGGCGGGCACGAAGTGTTTTCATTCTATTATGATTTCCAGCGGGAAGCGGCGGACGAAGCGGCGATCCGTGAAAAGCTGCAGACCGCGCTCGAGCGTTCCCGCGAGGCCGATCTGAAGCGGCTTTATACGAATGTCGGCCCGCATGCGGACGATCTGGTGCTGCAGCTTGACGGGCGCGACGCCCGCGTTTACGGCTCGCAGGGGCAGCAGCGTTCCTGCGCGCTCGCGCTCAAGCTCGGCGAGGCGTCGGTGATCCGCGATGTGACGGGCGAATGCCCGATCGTTCTGCTCGACGACGTGATGAGCGAGCTGGACGAGGGTCGGCAGACCTTTATTCTGAATTTTCTGGACGCCTGGCAGGTGTTCGTGACCTGCTGCGATCCCTCTCAGCTGCAGCGGGCGGGGCGCGGCAAAACCTTTGAAATTGAAAACGGTATGCTGATGGAACGGTAAAAGCGTTTGCGGCAGGCGGCTTCAAACGCTTTTTCCGGTTTTTTGCTTTTCATTTATTTTCATTTTTGATAGAATCCATTCGAAACGGAGGGAAAAACGATGCAGCGGATTCTGGTTGCAGGCGCCGGACACGGCGGACTGGTTGCGGCGGCGAAGCTGGCAAAGCGGGGCTTCGACGTGACGGTGATTGAAAAGGAAGCGCGCGCGGCGCTCGGCCACGACTGGGAGGATCGTTTCACCTTTTCCCTGCCGGAGACGCTGCTCGGCATCCGGGAAGCGGATTTTCCGGCCGGCAGCTGGCGGGTGCGCGGCGACTGCGCGTTCATCAGCCCCGCCAAGCGCAAGCGCGTGGAAATCTTTTATGACGAAACGCAGGCGCAGCGCGTGATGTGGCGCAAGCCCCTGATCGGTCTGCTGCTTGACGCGGCGGAAGCGGCCGGCGTGAACTTCCTGTTTGAAACCCCCGTTCTGGGGCCGCTGCTGCAGGGCGACCGCGTGACCGGGTTGCGGACAGAAGCCGGCGAGATGGAAGCGGCGCTGGTGATCGACGCGGCGGGCGTGTTTTCGCCGGTGCGCATGGGCCTGCCCGCGGCGTGTGAGATCGAGCAGTCGCCGCAGCGGGGCGATCTGTTCTATGCCTGGCGCGGCTATTTCAATAAAATCGACGGCACCATGCCGCGCTGCCCGTTTGAGGTCTCGCTCTATCATGAGGGCGAGCAGGGGCTCTCCTGGTGCTGCACGAATCCGGATTCCGTCGACCTGCTGATCGGGCGGATCGATCCGCTGACCGATGAAAAGGTCCGCGTGCAGATCGGAAATTACAAAAAAGACCATCCGTGGATCGGAGACCGGCTGCTGCACGGCGGGCAGTACGGCCGGATTCCCGTGCGGCGGCCGCTGACGCTGCTGGTGGCCGACGGCTACGCCGCCGTGGGCGACAGCGCCTTTATGACCACGCCGATGAACGGCATGGGCATCGATCTTTCGATGCAGGCCGGCGCGCTGCTGGCCGAAACCGTCGCCGCAAACGTTGGGCAGCCGATGACCGCCGAGGTGCTTTGGGAATATAACCGGCGCTACCATATCGAATACGGCGCGGCAGCCTCCAAAAACGCGGGGCTGAAAAACGCGCTGCTTTCCCTGCCCTCCGCCGGCGTGGATTTCCTGTTTGAGCAATCCGTCATTCAGGCGGCCGATCTGGCCGGGGCGGGCAAAAACATGCAGCTCGGCGCGCTGCTGGGCAAATTCGTGCGGGGCATGAAAAATCCGCCGTGGTTCTTCGCGGTCCTGCGCGGGCTGATCAAGGGCGGCAAAGCAGCCGGCCTCTACGCCGCGCCGCCGCAGGCCTTTGACCGCGCGGCCATTCGCGCCTGGGACGCAAAAATCCGCGCCTGCGATCTGAAAATCGCGGGGCCGCAGGCATAATATTCGGAAGAGAAAAGAGGGCAAGTCATGAGAATCAGCACCCTTTTGCAAAGTGAATCACCCGCCGTATCGTTTGAGGTCTTTCCGCCGAAAACGAGCGACGCCTTTGACAAGGTGGAATCCGCAGCGCTGGAAATCGCCGCGCTGCGTCCGTCCTTTATGAGCGTCACCTACGGCGCGGGCGGCGGCACGAGCCGCTATACACTGGAGATCGCGCAGAGCATCGAAGCGCAGTACGGCGTGCCCACGCTGGCGCATCTGACCTGCGTTTCCTCCGACCGCGCGGCCGTGCGGCGGCAGATCGACGCCATTTGCGCTGCCGGGCTGGAGAATGTGATGGCCCTGCGCGGCGACCTGACGCCGGAGCTTGCGCAGAGCGACCGCAGTCAATGGGATTTCCGCCACGCCGTGGAGCTGGTGCGGGAGGTGCGGGAACGCGCGCCCGGCCTGTGCGTCGGCGCGGCCTGCTATCCGGAGATCCATCCGGAGAGCGCCGATCAGAAGACGGATATCCGGTATCTGAAAGAAAAGGTGGACGCCGGCGTCGATTTTCTGACCACGCAGATGTTTTTTGACAACGCGCTGCTATACAGCTTTCTTTATAAAATCCGCGAGGCCGGCATCACCGTGCCGGTCGTGGCCGGCATCATGCCGATCACAAACGCCAACCAGGTGGAGCGGGCAATCAAGCTCTCCGGCTCCTTTATGCCGCATCGCTTCCAGAGTCTGGTGGACCGCTTCGGCAGCCATCCGGCGGCGATGAAGCAGGCGGGCATCGTCTATGCAACGGATCAGATCATCGATCTGTTTGCCAACGGCGTGACACATGTGCATGTCTATTCGATGAATAAACCGGAGGTCGCCGCGCAGATTCTGGCCAACCTTTCCGAAATTGTGGGGAACTGACATGCAGATTTCAATGCAGAATCAGGTGCTGACCTTCGACGCGCCGCCCGTGGATCGCCGCGAGATCCTGCGCTATGCCCGCGCGCGCGCGGACGGCGGGGCTGTGGACGCGCTGCTGACGGCATGTCTGGAGGAAGCGGCGCCGCTGCTGACCTATCGCGTCGTCTGCCGCCGCTTGGACATCACGGTGACGCCCGCGGGCGTCGGTACGGCGGCGCTCTTTTTTGCGAGCCGGCAGCTGGCGGAGCGGCTGACGGACTGCCCGCAGGCGGTGCTGTTTGCCGCAACGGTCGGCCTGCCGCTGGATCGCCTGATCGCGCGGTATCAGCGGACGGATCCGCCGCGCGCGCTCCTGCTCAACGCCGTCGGCGCGGAGCGGGTGGAGGCGCTGTGCGACGCCTTCTGCGCCGCGCTTGCCGCAGACGCTGCCTGCACGCAGCGGTTCAGCCCCGGCTACGGCGATTTGCCGCTGGAAACGCAGCAGACGGTATTTCAATTGCTGGATTGCAAACGCATCGGGCTGGCGCTGCAGGATTCGATGCTGATGACGCCGTCCAAATCTGTCACAGCCTTTGTGGGGCTGAAAACAGGAGATACTATATGAAAATCACAGAGTTTATGCGGGACCATCTGCTGCTGCTCGACGGCGGCATGGGGACCCTTCTCCAGGCGGCCGGGCTCCGGCCCGGCGAAGCGCCGGAGCGCTGGAATCTCGATCCGCTGCACAGCAGCCTGGTCTGCGATATTCACCGGCAGTATTACGAGGCCGGAAGCAATCTGGTCAACACGAATACCTTCGGCGCGAACCGCCTGCATTTCGGCAACGGGGAACTGGAGGCCGTCGTTGCCGCCGGTCTGGCTTTGGCGCGGAAGGCGCGGGAGGAGGCTGCCGGCAATCAGCCGAAATTCATCGCGCTCGATCTCGGGCCGACCGGCAAGCTCCTCAAGCCCTACGGCGATCTTTCGTTTGACGACGCGGTTTCCATCTTTGCGCAGGTCGTGCAGCTCGGCGTAAAGCACGGCGCGGACTGCATTTTCATCGAAACGATGAACGACAGCCTCGAAACCAAGGCGGCGCTGCTCGCGGCGAAGGAAAACAGCGATCTGCCCGTGTTCGTTTCCAACGCCTACGGCGCGGACGGCAAGCTGATGACCGGCGCCTCCCCTGCAGCGATGGTCGCGATGCTGGAAGGCATGGGCGCGGACGCGATCGGCCTGAACTGTTCGCTCGGGCCGCAGGCGCTGCTGCCCGCGGTGCGGGAGTATCTGGCGCACGCGAGCATCCCCGTGCTGTTCAAACCGAATGCCGGTTTGCCCACGGAGATCGACGGCAAGGCGGTTTACACCCTGCAGCCGGAGGATTTCGCCGCGCAGGTTGCCGAAGCGGTGCGTCTGGGCGTGCGCGCGGCCGGCGGCTGCTGCGGCACGACGCCTGCCTATATCGAGGCGTTGGCCGAAGCGGTCAGAGATCTGCCGCTGCTGCCGGTGCAGGAAAAGAAAGAAACCGTCATTTCCTCTTATACGCATGCCGTGACCTTCGGCGCGTCGCCCGTGCTGATCGGCGAGCGGATCAATCCGACGGGCAAAAAACGCTTCAAGGAAGCGCTGCGCACGCACGATCTGGATTATATCCTCGGCGAGGGCCTGCGGCAGCAGGAAAACGGCGCGCAGGTGCTGGACGTCAACGTCGGCCTGCCGGAAATCGACGAGCCGGCGCTGCTGTGCGAGGTGATGCAGGAGCTGCAGGCCGTGTCGGATCTGCCGCTGCAGATCGATACCAGCGATCCGGTCGCCATGGCGCGCGCACTGCGCTATTATAACGGCTGCCCGCTGATCAATTCCGTCAACGGCAAGGCCGAAAGCATGACCGCCATCTTCCCGCTGATGCAGAAATACGGCGGCGTCGCGATCGCGCTCACGCTCGATGAAACCGGCATCCCCGAAACGGCGGAGGGCCGCGTCGCGATTGCCGAAAAAATCATTGCGGCGGCAAAAGCGGCCGGCATCCCCCGTCACCGCCTGATCTTCGATCCGCTGGCCATGGCGGTCAGCGCCGATCCGACGGCGGCGGAAACCGCGCTGGAAGCCGTGCGCCGGCTGCATGCCATGGGCTGCCTGACTTCGATGGGCGTATCCAATATTTCCTTCGGCCTGCCTGCCCGGGATGCGATCAACGGCGTCTTTTTCGCCTGCGCGCTCGAGCGCGGGCTCTCCGCGGCGATCATGAATCCGGACAGTGCGGAAATGATGAAAACTTACCATGCCTTCCGCGCCCTGCACGGCATGGATGCGCAATTCGGCGCATATATCGACTTTGCCGCCCGGCTGCAGCCGGCACAGACGGCGCAGGCTGCCGCTGCGCCCGCACCGTCGGCGGCGGAAAGCGGCACAGCGCTGCAGGAAGCGATCTGCAAGGGACTGCGCGAGCAGGCGGCGGCGCTGACGAAAGCGCTGCTGGAAACGCAGGCGCCGCTGGAAATCGTCAACAATGAAATCATTCCGGCGCTCGACCGGGTCGGCGTCGGCTACGAAAAGAAACAGCTCTATCTGCCGCAGCTGCTCATGAGCGCGGAGGCGGCCAAATTTGCATTTGAAGTCATCAAGGCGGCGGTGCCGGCGGGCTCACGCGGCGGTAAATGCGCCGTTGTGATTGCCACGGTGCGTGGCGATATCCACGACATCGGCAAGAATATCGTCAAGCTGCTGCTGGAAAACTACGGCTTTGCAGTGACGGATCTGGGCAAGGACGTCACGCCCGAAGCGATCCGGGACGCCGTGATTGCGCAGCACGCGCCGCTTGCGGCCCTCAGCGCGCTGATGACCACCACCGTGCCCGCCATGGCGGAAACCGTACAGCTGCTGCACGCGGAGGCCCCGTGGTGCAAGGTCATGGTCGGCGGCGCGGTGCTCACGCAGGCCTATGCCGACCGGATCGGCGCGGATTTCTATTCGCCGGACGCCATGGGCGCGGTGCGCTTTGCCGAGCAGATCAACGCGGCGACGGCACAAAGGAGAGATTGAGCTGGAGATTACATATAAGGACATTCACACGTTTGAACGCGATGCGTTGGAGCGGCTGTTTCTTTCGGTCAACTGGTCGTCGGGGCATTTTCCGGAGAAGCTGGTGATCGCCATGCAGAATTTTGACACGGTCTGTTCCGCCTGGGACGGCGATCGGCTGATCGGCATGATCTGCGCGATGGACGACGGGATCATGAACGCCTATGTGCATTATCTGCTCGTGGATCCGGCCTATCACGGCCACACCGTCGGCAGGACGCTCGTGGAGATGGTCAAACAGAATTATAAAGACTATCTGCGCATCGCCGTGATCGCCTACAACGACGAGCTGCAGTTTTATGAGCGCTGCGGCTTTGTGAAAAGCAGCGACGCCTCGCCGATGTTCATTACGTCTTTGTGGACATAATAATAAAGAAAAGCAAAAAGAGACCGCCCGCAGCATCCAAAGTGTTGCGGGCGGAAAATTATAATCTGTTGTTTACATCGATTCCGGCACGGTGATGCGGAACATGGTCAGGATATTGCTCAGCACGGTTTTGACGCACAGGCACAGATGCAGGCGCGCCTGCATGAGCGGCTCCTCCTCGCAGTTGACGCGGCAGGCGTTGTAGAATTTGTGGAAAAGCGTGGCCAGCTCCACGGCGTAGCGCGTGATGCGCGCGGGATCGTAGTTGCGCGCGGAGAGCACGATCTCATCCGTCAGCGCGGCCAGATGACGCAGCAGCGCGATTTCTTCCTCCGCCTGCAGCAGCGTCAGCTCTTCGAGCGTGCAGGCACGCGGCGCCTTGCCCTCGGCGGCGAGTTTTTTCAGGATGCTGCAGATGCGCGCGTGGGCGTACTGGCAGTAGTAAACGGGATTCTCCGCGCTCTGCTTGATCGCGAGATCCAGATCGAATTCCATCTGGGAACCCGGCTCGCGCATGTTGAAAAGAAAGCGCACCGCGTCGATGGGAATTTCCTCGAGCAGATCGGTCAGCGTGATCGCCTTGCCCGAGCGTTTGCTCATGCGCACGACCTCGCCGTCCCGCGTCAGACGCACGAGCTGCATGAGAATGATATCCAGATCGTCGCCGCTGCAGCCGATCGCGTCCAGCGCGCCCTTCATGCGGGCCACATGGCCGTGATGATCCGCGCCCCAGACGTCGATGGCGCGGTCGAAGCCGCGAATGAGCAGCTTGTTGCGGTGATAGGCGATGTCGGCGGCGAAATAGGTCGGATTGCCGTTCTGCCGGATCAGCACCTCATCCTTGAGCTGGAGATTTTCGATTTCTTCCGGCGTTTTGCCCTCGCGCGCCAGCCGCGCGCCGAGCACTTCTTTATTCTTATACCACAGCGCGCCGTCCTGCTCATAGGTCAGCCCTTTTTCCTTCATGATGGCGATGGTTTCGGCCAGCTCGCCGTCCTCATGCAGGGTGCTTTCATGGAACCAGGTGTCGTATTCGATGCGGTATTTGGTCAGATTCGCGCGCATGGCCTCGATATTCTTCGGCAGCGCGAAATCGATCAGCGCCTGGCGGCGCTCCGCTTCGGGCTTCGTCAGATACGCGTCGCCGTAAACGGCGGCAAATTCCGCCGCGCGCTCCTTGATGTCCTCGCCGTGATAGCTGTCCTCCGGCAGCGCCGGCGCGTCCGCGCCGAGATAGAGCTGCTGATAGCGGATATCCAGCGACAGGCCGAATTTATCGATCTGGTTGCCGGCGTCGTTGATATAGAATTCCCGGTGGACCTGGTAGCCGGCGGTTTCGAGCACGGCGGCCAGGCAGTCGCCCAGCGCGCCGCCGCGCGCGTTGCCCATGTGCATCGGTCCGGTCGGATTGGCGGAAACGAATTCCACGTTGATCTTTTTTCCCTGTCCGTAGCCGGAGCGGCCGTAATCCGCGCCTTTCTGCAGGATATCCTGCGCGATGCGGGCATAGAAATCCTTGCGCAGATAGAAATTCATAAAGCCGGGGCCGGCGATTTCGCAGCGGTCGAAATAAGAGCCTTCCAGCGACATGCGCGCGACCAGCGCTTCGGCGATCTTGCGCGGCGCATTGTGCAGATCCCGCGCCCAGGCCATGGCGGCGTTCGCGGCGTAATCGCCGTTTTCGCGGTTGTTGGGTACCTCCACGATGAAATCGCCCAGCGGCACGGGCGGGAACGCACCCTCCGCCACGGCAATGCCGGCGGCGTCCATCACGGCGCGGCGCACCTGCTGCATGGCTTCTTTCACAAGGGTGGACATGATCACTCCTCCTTCATTTTCACATCGATCTGCATGGAAACATCGGCAAACGGGCTCGTGTTCAGATCAATGGCGTAGTCCAGCAGCACCTGTGCGGTCCGCTCGTTCAGCGAACACTGCACGCGCCTGCCGTAAAAGCCCATCATCATCTCGCCGAACGGCGTGGTGTAAAGGCAGTTGTGGCGGCGGTCCTGCTCGATTGTCAGCGCGGCGGCATAGGCGCCGGTGCGGGTCATGGTTGCCAGACGCTGCCGCTCGATGCGCACGGTGGTCAGACAGCCCTGCATCGCTTCGTCCGTTTCCGTGTAGCCGATGCGCAGATCGTCCGCCGTGCCGTCGATGCTGCCGGTCGTGGTCAGCTCCGTGACGGCGTCCTCGCCGGTCATGCGGTCGCGGTTGGTCATTTTGATGTGGATAATGGCGTTTTTCATTTGGGTTCCTCTTCCAGAGCGCAGGCGATCAGCCGGTCGATCAGCGCAGGATACGGGATGCCGGAGGCGGCAAACAGCTTGGAATACATGCTGATCGAGGTGAAGCCCGGGATGGTGTTGATTTCATTGAGCAAAACGGCGCCGTCGCTGCTGCGCACGAAGCAGTCCACGCGGGAAAGCCCACGGCAGCCCATGGCGCGGAAGGCCTTGATCGCCATTGCGCGCACGGCCTGCGCCGTTTCCTCCGGCAGCGGCGCCGGAATCTGCAGGCGGCTCGTGCCGGCGAGATATTTGGCGTCAAAGTCATAGAATTCGTTGCACGCTTCGATTTCGCCGACCACGGAAGCCTGCGGCTCGTCGTTGCCCAGCACGGCGCATTCGACCTCGTGGCCGAGGATCCCCTCCTCGAGCACGAGCTTGCCGTCGTGGCGGAAGGCTTCCGCGCAGGCGTCGGCCAGCGCCGCGGCGTCTGTGACCTTGCTCACGCCCAGCGACGAGCCGGCGTTTGCGGGCTTGACAAAGAGCGGGAAGCCCAGCGTCTGCGCCGCTTTCTGCAGGCAGGCCGCGGGGGCGCGGTCATAGTCGTGGCGGGTGAAGGAGAGCCACTTCGCCTGCGGGATGCCGTAGATATCCGCAAGCGCGTTCGTAACGGCTTTGTCCATGCAGTCGGCGCTGGCGGTGACGCCGCAGCCGACAAACGGCAGACCGGCCAGGGTCAGCAGGCCCTGCATCGTGCCGTCCTCGCCGTTTTTGCCGTGCAGCACGGGAAACACAACGTCCACGCGCACGACGGAATAGCGCTCGCCTTCCAGCACGAGAATGCCGTGGTGGCCGCGGTCGGGAGAAATGACGGCCGGCGTCAGATGCGCAGCGTCCTGCTCCCAGCGGTTCTGCTCGATCTCTTCCAGCGCGCCGGTGTAAAGATAGCTTCTCCCGTCGTTTGTGATGCCCATGGGCAGGATCTCATAGGTTTCCGGATCCATATTGCGCATCACGGAGGCGGCGGAAATCAGAGAAACGTCATGCTCGCCGGAAACGCCGCCGAACAGGACAAGAACAGTCGTTTTCATATGCATCGATCCTTTTCAGAACCGGATCCTCCGGACCCGGCGGAGTGGTTTCTGGTTGGAATATCTTAATTTCTTATACTATCATATTTATATGCATTCGTCAAGGCGTCGGCAATAAAAAAGCCCGGCAGTACAGGGACTGCCGGACCTGTGGGACGCGAGAAAATCAAGATTACGCAAACATAGCGATGATGTTCTCGATGAACGCCTTGATGCTGTCCAGATTCAGGTTTGCAAGCATATCCTTCACCTGACCGAGAACGCCGGCGGCATCGAACTCGCCGAGACCTGCAACCAGATCCCTGACCTGAGCAATGATGTTGGTGACGAATTCCATGATCTTACCTCCCGTTTAGATTGGCGGGGCAAGCCCGTCTAAATTGTAATTATAAAGCAGAAGGCAAAGTTTGTCAATCCTACAATTTAGACAATTCTGTTTAAATGTCTGCAAATCTATTCAATTTTGGGAAAACCGCTTGACAAATGCGTGGATTGTGATTATACTAACAGTTGAACAGTTGTTCAACTATCAACAACGAACGGGGGGTGCAGAGATGCAGCAGTCATTTATGCCGGAGATCGCGGTCTGCGATTGCGAGAGCATTCATGAGGACGTGGTTGCCGCCGTGCGCACGCAGCTGCCGGAGGAGGATCTGATGATCGATATGGCGGAGGCCTTCCGCATTTTCGGCGATTCGACGCGCGTGCGCATCCTCTTCGCGCTCAAGGCGCACGAAATGTGCGTGTGCGATATCTCCGTGCTGCTCGGCATGACGAAATCCGCCGTGTCGCATCAGCTGCGGATTCTCAAGCAGGTGAATCTGGTCAAATACCGCAAGGTCGGCCGCGTGGTTTATTATTCCCTGGCGGACGAGCATGTGAAAACGATCTTCAGCGCCTGCATGGACCATGTGATGGAAGACTGAAACAGGAGGCGGAATACAATGAAAAAGAAATTTGCGATGGAAGGCGTGGACTGCGCGGTCTGCGCGGAGCGTATGGCGGAGCAGATCCGCAAGCTGCCCGGGGTGCAGAACGCTTCGGTCAATTTCCTGACGCAGAAGCTGATCCTCGAGGCGGAGGAAGCGCAGTTCGAGGCGATTCTCGACGCGGCGCAGAAGGCCGTCGGCCGGATCGACAAGGGCGCCCGTATCCTGCTTTGAGGCCACGGCGATGACGAAGCGTCAGAAGCAGACGCTCGCGCGCATCCTCGTGACGGCGGGGCTGTTCGCGGCGCTGCTGATTCTGGAAAAAACCGGGCGGCTGGAATCGCTCGGCCGCCGGCAGGTGCTGCTGTTCCTGCTCCCCTACGGGCTGATCGCCTATGACATCTTTCTTGCGGCGGCAGGCCGGATCCGGCAGGGCATCATCTTTGATGAAAACCTGCTCATGCTCATTGCGACGATTGCCGCGTTCTGCATCGGCGAATATGCCGAAGCGGTGGCGGTGATGCTGTTTTATCAGATCGGCGAGCTGTTTCAGAGCGTGGCCGTCGGCCGCTCGCGCCGCTCGATCTCCGACCTGATGGAAATTGTGCCCGCCTATGCGAATCTGATGCAGGGCGACACGGTGACGCAGGTGGATCCGGACGACGTTGCGGTCGGCGACGTGATTCTGATCAAGGCCGGCGAACGGGTGCCGCTCGACGGCGAGGTGCTGACCGGCACGTCCCTGCTTGATACGGCGGCGCTCACGGGCGAATCCGTCCCCCGCCGCGTATCGCCGGGCGACGCGATCGTCAGCGGCTGCATCAACGGCAGCGGCGCGCTGACCGTGCGCGTGACCAAGGCGTTTGAGGACAGCGCGGTTTCCAAAATCCTCGAGCTCGTGGAGAACGCGAGCAGCAAAAAAGCAAAAACCGAGCAGTTCATTACCCGGTTTGCAAAAATCTATACGCCGTTTGTGACGGCCTGCGCTCTGCTGATCGCCGTGATCCCGTCGATCGTGACGGGCGACTGGCGCGAATGGCTGCAGCGCGCCTGCATTTTTCTTGTGATTTCCTGCCCGTGCGCACTGGTGATCTCTGTGCCGCTCGGCTTTTTCGGCGGCATCGGCGCCGCCTCGCGGCGCGGCGTGCTCGTCAAGGGCGGCAATTTCCTGGAGGCCGCCGCCGGCGTGACGACGCTGGTCTTCGACAAAACCGGCACGCTCACGCAGGGCGAATTCCGCGTGACACGGCTGCTCCCTGCGGACGGCGACGAACGGGCGCTCCTGCATCTGGCGGCGCTGGCGGAAAGCGGCTCCGATCATCCGGTCGCCCGCAGCATTCTTGCCGCCTGCGGAGAAGCGCCGCAGACCGGAGCGGTCAGCAACCTGACGGAAACGCCGGGCGAAGGCGTGGAGGCGCTGGCGGACGGGCAGCGGCTGGCCGCGGGCAACGCGAAGCTGATGGCGCGCCTCGGAATCACACCGCCGCCGGTGGAAACGGCGGGCACGGTCGTGTATCTTGCCGCAGACGGGCAGTATCGCGGCGCGATCGTGATCGAAGACGCGCTCAAGGACGGCGCGGCGCAGGCGATTGCGGACCTGCGTGCGGCGGGCGTGCGGCAATGCGTGATGCTGTCCGGCGACCGGCAGGCGGCGGCGCAGGCGGTCGGCGCGCAGCTCGGGCTCGATGCCGTGCACGCAGAACTGCTGCCGGCGGAAAAGGTCGGCAGCGTGGAGGCCATGCTGGCGGAGAAAGGGCCGAAGGAAATCCTCGGCTATGTCGGCGACGGCATCAACGACGCGCCGGTGCTCATGCGCGCGGATCTCGGCTTTGCCATGGGCAGCCTCGGCTCGGACGCCGCGATCGAAGCGGCTGACATTGTGATCATGGACGACGATCTGCGCCGGCTGCCGACCGTGGTGCGCATTGCGCGCAAAACCATGCGCATCGTGCGGGAAAACATCTGGTTTGCCCTCGGCGTCAAGCTGCTGGTGATGGTGCTCGGCGCGCTGGGGATTGCAAATATGTGGATGGCCGTGTTTGCAGACGTCGGCGTTTCGGTGCTCGCGATCCTGAATTCCATGCGCACATTGCGGATCAAATGATATTATAAAAATAGTATATAAAAAGCGGAGGCCTGCATTCGGCAGCCTTTCATAATCCAGTATTGGTTTTGCGGGGCATAAATCGCCCCTAGCCAGATCAGCATAACTGGAACACGCGCAAAACGCGCCATTTTCGCGGCCTTTGCCGTTTTCGCGCTTGCATGGCGTCAGCCAAGCTGCGCGCTCAAGCCGCCAAATCCCATCGAAACTGCCTGCCTTTTGCGTGCTGCGCAGTTTCCGTTCGGCTGATTTGGTCTCAGACGCGGCAAAAAGCGCAGGAATACTTTCCGTATTCCGAGCATTTTTAACA
>JAFRQQ010000016.1 GCA_017428525.1 Clostridia bacterium
GTGATTGCAAGGCACAGCTCCGGCCGGTCGGGTGACGCGCTGGTCGGTATCCCGTGCGGGGTGACTTCCTCGGAGGTATCCCCTGCCGGATCCCGCAGCCATGCCCGCGATCTGCGATTGTACCAAATCAAACCAAGTGCAGCGGCCGGGTGCATTTCCCGGCCGTTCCTTGCAAATCGTCAAAAGTACCAAATCTACCCACAAAAATTTAGTACCAAATCTACTTTACATTTACGCTTACATGTGCTATAATGAGAGTAGCAAAACAAAGAGAACCTTGTTTTAATACTTTTGTGGAGGTACAGAGCTATGATGTACGCATATTGCAGAGTAAGCACGGAGCGGCAGAGCCTCAAGCGTCAGACCGAGAATATCAGCAAGGCATTTCCGGAGATCCCCGGCAGCGCCTACTTCTGCGACAAATTCACCGGCAGCACTCAGGACCGCCCGAGCTGGCAGAAGCTGCTCCGGAAGGTGAAGACCGGCGACACGATCGTCTTTGACAGCGTCTCGAGAATGAGCCGCGATGCCGAGAGCGGCGCGGCACTGTACGCGCAGCTGTACGCCCAGGGCGTGACGCTGGTATTCCTGAACGAGCCGCAGTGCAACACGGAGATCTACCGGAAGTCGGCAGAGGAAAGCATCCCGGCGACAGGTAACGAGATCGCCGACATCTACATCGAGGCCACGAACAAGGTGCTGATGATTCTGGCGCGGCGTCAGATCGAGATCGCCTTCGAGCAGGCCGAGAAAGAGCGCCTCGACATCTGCAAGCGCGTCAAGGACGGCATGAGGGCCGCCCAGATCGCCGCAGCGGAGCGGGGAGAGGTTAAGACCTACGGAGCACAGCCGGGCGTGAAACTCGTAACCAAGAAGAGCACAGCGGCAAAGGAGATCATCCGCCAGCACTCCAAGGACTTCGACGGCAGCCTGAACGACATCGAGTGCATGAAGCTCGCAGGGTGCAGCCGTAACAGCTACTACAAGTACAAGGCCGAGCTCAGAGCAGAGCAGGCGTGACCGGACAGCACAAAGCGGCCGCGGGGATCCACCCGCAGCCGCTTCTCTTTTTCTCTGAAAATGTCACTCATAGTATTGACAACCCGGCGAAAGTGTGCTATAATCAAAATGTCACTCATTGAAAGGACGGTGAAGGCATGAGCGACGAGAAGAAAACGGAGAAGCAGAAGCGGGGATACCGCAAAGGCTCCGAGGCCCTGAGCTATGACCTGCGCGTCAGGATCAACTCCGAGACGGCAGCCAGGCTCGACGAGCTGGCGCAGCGTGAAGGGACCACCAGAGCGCAGATTGCAAGGAACATCCTCGAGCACGAGCTCTCCAAGCCGATCAAATGAGAAACCCGCTTGCTTGAACTCTTTGGACGGAAGACAAGCAAACGGGCACAACCAGCGGCAAAGCCGCGGATCTCAAATTTCATTATACCTGAAATCTGCGGTTTTGTCAATGCAGAAAGGAAAAAAAGCAATGACAAACCAGATCAGAACAACCGCAGCGGACGACCTCGCTCTCGAGATCTCCGCAAAGATCGAAACGGCGCGCGGCCTCGTGCTCGCGCTGGAAAACCTCACGTTTGCCTCGCAGGAGCTGACGGAAACCCAGAAATACAACCTCGTTGTCAACCACTTTGCAACCGGTTCCGTATTGCAGGCGCTCTCCGACGAGCTCGATCTGATGCAGGCCGCAGCCGATAAGCTCGAGGACCTGACAACCCAGCTCAGCAGAGCCGCCCGGCAGGACGAGGGAGGCGAGGCACAATGACGAACGTCATCATCCTTCTGGTCGGCCTCGCAGCCATTGCAGCGGTGTCTCAGTATATCAAACACCGGCGAGGCGGCACCGGCGACCAGTACGACGCAGCACAGCTCTCCGAGGCGATCGGAGCGCTCGCTGCACTCTCCGAGGAACTCGAGAACGTGGACACCCTGCTCGCCGATCTGCGAGCGTGTCACCCGCGGAGCCTGCTCCGGTTCTTCCGTGCGAACTGGTGCGGAATTGACGGGAAGCAGCGGCGCATTAACTTCATGACGGACGGCAGGAACGGCCAGACGGCAGGACTGCGGCAGGCAGCCCAGGAACAGCGCGAGCGCCTGAACGCGGAAATCATCGAGACGGTGCGCGCAATGGCAGCGGCCCTCGATGCGGGTGTCGCTCCGGCTCTGACCGTGGACGCAGTAGACGAAACAGTAGACGAAACGACCGAGCCCGTGACCGTGGGGGAGTGGTGAGCAATGTCTCCGGTCAAGTATTGCCAGCAATGCGGGAGAGTGATTGCAAGGGAGGCTTCCTGCGATTATTTCAAGTACATCCGCCTGAAATGGTGCCCAGCCTGCGCGGAGGACGTACACCGGCGACAGAAGGCCGAGTACATGCGGAGGCTACGAGCGCAGCGTCGAGAGGCGCACCGTCTCACAGACGAGCAGAACGAGCTCCTGCGGCGCGAGAATGAGCTGCTCCGGCAGGCAATCCGACGACTAGAGCAGGCCGCGAAGCTCTGAAACGCTCTCAGACGCTCATACAAGCGATTTCAGGCCGGTTTGTGCGCGGGGTATAGTTTGACCTGAAAACGCACAGACCGGCCGGAAATCGACGGATAGAGGCCGCAGCGGTGACAGCAGCGGCAAACAGAGAGGACGTGCAGCAATGGCACAAAGCACCGACGTTATGGCCTACCGGAAGCGCATGAAGCACCGAGGCTATACCGACATACACATCACCGCGGTACCAGATCGGCCGGGCGTGTACCTGGTCGATGCCGTGGAGCCCGCCTGCCTGGTCAGGATCCGGGCGGAGGTAGACTTCCGAGCGATGCCGCAGAGGTTGACAGGCAGACGGCAGCGGAGCTGCTCCTGACGACCTGCGGGATACCGCCGAGGAGGTAAACCCAAGAGGCCCGAAAAGTGTTATAGCAAGCAAGGGCTGGTGTACTCCCACACGCAGCCGTAGCTTGCAAGGGGAAACCCCTTGAACCCCTGCCGGAGATCAGACCGGCGGACAGTCTGAAACGGACAGCAACGTGCAAAACAGATACCGTTTACCCAATATCTGTTTTGCACGCAGGCGATCAAAACAGAGCACAAACGCACAGCACAGACCGGCTAAACTTCTCCGAAATTTAGGGAAAGGCAGGAAGAAATGATGCAGGACACGACCAGCGGCCCGGAGTGGCTGACCGTCAAGCAATTTGCGGTTGCAAGCGGTTGCACCACACAGGCCGTATACAAGCGATTGAACACAACCCTGCAACCATACACGAAGCAGGAAAACGGGCGCACGCTCATACTTTCCGCCGCCCTGAATGCAACCAAAACGGCAGAGGTTGACAACTCGGAGAAAGTTGTCAACCCACCGCCAAACGGTTGCAATCCCGTCGAGCTGGCAGCCATGGAGGCGATGCGAGCACAGATTGACCGTCAGGCGGCCGAGCTGGACCGGATCCGCACCGAGCTCGAACGGACGAAGACGGAGCTCACGGGAGCCCGCCTCGACCGTGAGAGGTTCTCCGGAGAGGCAAAGGAAGCCACCGCCCGAGCTGACGCAGCGGAGCAGAGGACGCAGGCAGCGGAAGCCCGAGCCGATGCCGCCGACCGGCGAGCACAGGCAGCAGAGGACCGCGAGCGCGAGGCCGCCTCACGATCCGCCGACCAGATCACCCGCTTGACGGAGCTGCTCAACGCCTCGCAGCAGTCGGCGCTCGAAATGTCAAAGGCCCTCGCCACATCCCAGGCATTGCAGGCCGGTCAGATCCAGCTCGCCATGCAGGACGGCGACCGTGCAGCCGATCAGGCCACCGTCACCGATGCCGAGCACGGCAGCCGTCAGGGTAGCCAGACGGCCGGAGCCGATGCCGAGCCGGAGGAACCACCGAAGCGGCGAGGATTGTTTGCAAGGATCTTCAAACGCTGATCGGCACGGGATACCGACCAGCGCGTCACCCTGACCGGCAGCGGAGCAGCTGCTCCGGGTGTTACATCCGTGACACTTTGGCTAATATGACCATAGCGGGACAGACGGGACAAGACGCCAGAAAAGAAAAAGCAAGCAAAAGCTGAAAAATCACAATCCGGATTTGTCAACGATTGCTTGACATTGTAGAAAGTAGGCGTAAACACTTGTTTTTTGAGAACAGGTGTGCTATAATTCTAATTGTTAAGGTAACCATAAAAAAAGCGAAAGCACCGAGATCCTACCCTCGATGCCTTCATGATTCAGAGCAGGCTTCACAACCTCCGTACTCTGGTTCACCCTCATTGTATCACAAATCGTTGACTTTGTCAAGTAATAGTTGACAGAAGATGCGCAGAAAATGCGCGGTCAGGCGGCCGTGCTATTGTGTGTTATGCTATGAAGGTTTTGTACGGATATGCGCGAGCTGATCTCTGAACAAGAGGCCAGCTCGCTTTTTTGTTGCCTGACAAATACTCATGATAGGAGGGGCGACAGATGCCAAACACAGCAGCAGCGTCAGAGGAAGACCGCCAGCTCGTGACCGAGTACCGGCGCAGGAAACAGCGCGAATACATGCGAGAATATCGCAAGAAGCACAAAGCCGAGATCGAGGCGCAGGCCTTCGCTCGAGATCTGGAACGAGCGAAAGCTGAGCGGGCCGAAGCTCTGGCAGTAGAGGGGTGAACGGAAAGTGAACAAATACGACATCATGCTCGACGGCATGATTTTTCCAGAGAAGCCCACGCAAGAGCAGGCCAAGGCAATAACAACGCGATTCAGGACAGCACAGCCCCAGACCGTCACCGTGGAGCAGCTCGCGCAGGCGATCGAGCGCGGCCAGACGCTGATCTGCGGCGTATTGCAAGGCGGCAAGAAGGCGGAGAACTGGCAGCGCCAGCAGCTTTTCGCGGTTGACTTCGACAACACGGTCACACCGCCGAAGCCGCAGCCGAAGCGGAGAGCCACACCCGAGGAAGGCGCTCTCACTCCGGAGGATGCCTTGCAAATCTGTTCTCAATTCCAGATCAGACCGGCGCTCGCCTATTGGTCGTTTTCCGATCAGCACGACGCACCGGAGCCGTGGCAGCGGTTCCGTCTGATATTCGCACTCGACAGGGAGATCACCGACAGGGCCGAGCATGAGAAGATCGCACGCTGGCTCATTGAGATTTTCGGAGGCAAGCCCGCGATCGACGAGGGATGCACGAACAAAGACCGGCTTTTCTACGGCAGCCGCCCCGGCAGCGTGTTTCGCGTCGAGGACGTGCAATGCAGCACGGCCGCGATCCTCGCCGAGATCCGGCAGCACGAAGCCGCCCTCGCGGAGATCCAGAAGCTCGAGAAGGCCGAGCGCGAGCTCAACGCCAAGCGCCAGAAAACCACCCTGCCGGACTACAACCCGGAGGACTTCAACGCGCAGCCGGACGCGCTGCTCGATCTGATAAACCCGAACGGGCTCAGCTATACCGAGTGGGTGAGCGTGGGCGCAGCCTACCGTGCAGCAGGCGGCAGCCTCGAGAAGTGGCTCTCCTGGTGCGCGCAGTACGAAGGAAACAAGCCCCGGCAGTCTGAAAAGGTTTTCACGGGTACATGCAGAGGCACCGGCACTCCGGCGACAATAGCAACCCTGAAACACTACGCGCAGCAGCACGACGCGACCAGATACCGCGGATATATCGAGGATCTGAACGCGAAGCAGAAAGCCGCGATCGAGGCCGCCCGGCAGAAGAAGAAAGAGCAGGAGCAGCTCAGCGGCAAAAGTGAGAAAAAGGCATTCACAATCGAGGCGCTGGCGCAGTTTCTGGACGAGCACAAGATCCGATGCAGATACAACGACATTCAGCACATAATCGAGGTTGACGGGATCCCGGAGCAGTACCAGGGCGAGCACTCGCAGGCTCAGGCGGGCACGATCATTCTCTCACTACTTAGGGCGGAGCACGTCAAGGGTGCGGGAGTGAACCTGCAAAACGTCGAGAGCTACATCGAGGTTATTGCCTCGCAAAAACACTTCAACCCCGTGGCCGAAGCTCTGAACGGCATTGTATGGGACGGCAGGAGCCGCGTGCAGGATCTGATCGCAGCAATGAACCTTCCGGAAGACGACACGCTCTCTCCGGTCCTCGTGCGGAAGTGGCTCCGGCAGGCGATCAGCCTCGCAATGTTCAACGACTACCGGCGACCGTTTGGCGCTGACGGTGTCCTCGTGCTCTGCGGGCCGCAGGGATGCGGCAAGACGACGTTTGCACGGACACTCGGTATCAATCCGCAGCTTTTCAAGGGCGGGCTCTGCATTGATCCCAGAGACAAGGACACGCTCCTGAAAGCCACGTCGTGCTTTGTCGGCGAGATCGGCGAGCTCGAAACGACCATGAAAAGAGACATCCCGGCTCTGAAAAGTTTTCTGACCGCCGAGAGCGACGAGATCCGGAGGCCCTACGGTCGGACGACAGAGAAGACGACGCGGCGATCTTCCTTTATTGCCACCTGCAACAGCTCCGACTTCCTGCTCGATCAGACGGGAAACCGAAGGTTTTGGACGGTGCCATGCTCCGAGCGCTTCAATCTCGCAGCACTCGACGAGATGAACGTCGTGCAGTTGTGGGCGGAAGTGCTGGCGAAGGTCAGACTGACCGGCCCGCAGTCGTTCCGTCTCAGCCCCTCGGAGCTGGACCAGCTCGAGCAGCGGAACGGAGCACACACCGCTCTGATACCGGCGCAGGCTGAGATCCTCGACATACTGGAAATGACGCGGGACAACAGCGCGTATAAATACATACCCATGAATGCAACGCAATTCAAAGAAGCGTGGCCGGTCCTTAAGCATTATTCCACCGGGCAGATCGGCAAGGCCCTCACCGCCTGCGGTATCCCTGAGAAACGCATAAAGCGAAACGGACATATCACGAAAGACCGGCTCCTGCCCATGATGCACTTCGATTCCGTGGGACAGATCCCGCGGACGATGCCGGAGGAATGACGACCAGAAAGGACGGTACACCATGCAATCATTCATTGACGACCAGCAGCGCACGAAGCTCGCAGCCACCGGTCAGATCCTGATCGAGCTGGCGGGCCTCGAGCAGAAGAAGGCGACAGGCGCGGCGAACTCCTGCGAGGAACGCAGGGCGGCCGAGCTGGCGGCCGATGCCCGCAGCGCGGTCACAGCCTGCGCGGGGATCCTGCGCAGCATGACGAAGAATTGAGAGGCGGCAGCAGCCGCAGAAAGGAAAAGAACATGAACGAAAAGAAACTGATTCCGGCTAACGAGCTGGAATATTTGACCGTATGCGCGGCGAAGCTGACGCAGCTCGCGCAGATTGTCCCGGCGATCGAAGCAGGCAAGGCGACCGACGACCAGACCGCCGAAGCTATCGACGCGGTAAAGTATTTGCTGCAAATGGATATGTGCGCGGGCGCGGGTGAAATCTGCGGACATATCCGGGACGCGCTCGACCCGGAAACGATGGACAAATTCCTTGCGGAGAAATTCGGGGAAAGCTGGATACAGCAGCAGGCAGCCCAGCAGCAGGCAGAAGCCGAAGCCCGCGCAAAGCGTTTTATTCCGCCGACATATGCGGAAATGACAGAAAAGGGAATTGACCGCGTGCGGAACGAATACGGCCGACGGTGACCGCCTGCCGATCAGGACAAAACCGGCAGCGACGAGGCAGCCGTGAGGCCCTGCTCCCCTGCCGGAGCGGGGCTTTTTCCGTAAAAGGTGAACGACGGGTGAACGGGTGAACGACAGGTGAACGGTGCAAAATGCCGCTATGTGTTCACCTCGCAAATGCGTAAATACGCGCTTTTCATGCAAAGGGTGAACGGGTGAACGGTAAAACACTATATGTTATGATTTTTTAGGAAGAAAGACAAGACGCGAAGCGCGAAGTGCGTATGCGTGAGCGCGTGAGAGCGCGTGAAAAATACGTAGTATAGAAAATTTGTCGTTCACCCGTTCACCGACTATAAAAAGCACGTAACAGCTAAAAAACAGGGTGAACGGTGAGCGAAAATTGCACCGTTCACCACCGTTCACCACCGTTCACCCTGGAATGCAAAGGAGGATCTGAACATGAGCCAGAAGAACAGCGACCAGCAGCAGCGGCCCGAGCTCGAGTGCACGCTGAACATCGAGGACTACGCGTAGGATTTTGCAAGGCTCGAAGCGCAAATGGAGGCAGACCGCCCGCACATGGAGCAGCTGCTCCGCGAGCTCGATGCCCGGGCGGAAGAGCTGTTCCGGGACGATGCCGACATCGAGACGACGGTCATCGAGGCCGACGACCTGGACGACGAAGACGACGAAGACGACGACGGCGAGGCCGATCTGACGCGGAACTGGATGCACTTCTGACCGGTTTTCGGCGAGAAGTGATTGAAAGCAGGCAGGAAAAACGCGGTCACAGAGGCGCGGAAAGCTAACAAAGCATAGGAACATACATGCAGCGCCACCAGCAAAGAGGAAGAGAAGGAAAGCAGGAAAGCAGAAACCGAGGCACACAACAAAAACGGGAGCCAAAAAGGCGCGCGCACGCACACGCGCACGCGCGCGAGGCTCAGAAAGGACTTATCATGCGGATTAACGGTATTCAGCTTTCTTCAATGTTTCAGTCGGGAGCAACCCTCGACGGCGCCACGGTGTGCGAGTGCAGCACATACGGCGAGAACTACGCGGACGGATCCGCGGAAGGTTGCGAGGTTATTCTCCGGAGGACAGACGGCAGCACGGTCCGGATCCTGTTTGACACGACGATCGCCGAGGGCCTCACCGTGGAGGTGTTCAGCTGACGAGCTGGCAGCAGACAAAAAAGCGCCTGCGGGCTTCACAATCCCCCGCAGGCGCAAAAACGAACTTTGACAAAGTCAGTATACCACACAGGGAGGGCTTTGTCAATGAACGAGATCGAAACCTTAGTTATTGAGACGATAACCGAGACGCTGGCACGAGCTGAGGCGGAGCCGGACAACTACGGCGTACCGGAGCAGCTCGCCGAGGCCGTGCAGCGTGGGGAGCCTGATGCACTTGCAAGGCTATTCGAGGAAGTGCGCGTGCTGCTCTATCTGCGCGCCAGCCGTTATTATTTCCGATACCGTGACCACTGCGATCGAGCCGGAGTGACAGACGAGGATCTGAAGCAATCGTCATTCTTCGCGGTTGTGAATGCCGCGAAGGCCTACAACCGCAGCAAGGGCTTCCGGTTCACAACCTACCTGAACAAGTACATCATGAGCGAGTTTGCCACGCTCTGCGGTTGGCGGACGAGCCGGAGGGACGCGCTCAACCTGGCCGACAGTCTGGACGCACCGCTCCCGACAGGCCGAGGCAGCGGCGACGGCGACGATCTGACGCTCGCGGAAACGCTCGTTGACCTGGTCGAGCCGACGCCTGACGAGCTGGCCGAGATCGAGAGCACAGAAACAGCGGTCCGCGAGGCCGTGCAGCGTCTCCCGGACGACCTGCGGGACATCATCGTTCTGAGATACTTCGACGGCCTGACGATCGCACAGGCGGCCGAGCGTCTGAGCTGGACGGAGCACGAAGTCAGGGCACGCACCACGAAGGCGATCGCCAAGCTATACTGGAACCCGGTTCTGCGGGAGATCTGGAAAGAAGAGCTCGAAATGCAGGAGCTCCGGCGTCGAGAGTATTTCAAGACGAACTTCGCGAAGTGATTGCAAGGCACAGCTCCGGCCGGTCGGGTGACGCGCTGGTCGGTATCCCGTGCGGGGTGACTTCCTCGGAGGTATCCCCTGCCGGATCCCGCAGCCATGCCCGCGATCTGCGATTGTACCAAATCAAACCAAGTGCA
>JAFRQQ010000001.1 GCA_017428525.1 Clostridia bacterium
AGACTGAGCTTTATGAAAGGAACGGTGAAATAAGATGGCAAAACTGGCCTATATGAAACCGGCATTTCAATTTCATCAGATTCCGCTGGTGACCGGCGCCGGCACGGGCTGCTATTACCGTGCCACGCACGATGACTATGTCTGTCCGGTGTATGATGAAGATCTGGGCGTAACGATTTTCTCAAGCCGCCCGACCTGCCAGAGAACCACCGGCGGCGGCAACGTCTGCTATAACGTCCCCGTCGCGGACTATAACGTCTACAACTCATAATCATAGGCGGTCCTGCCCTGCAGCCACGGGGCAGGTCTGCCTCGGCAAAGGAATCGATGACGATGAAAAAGAAACCGATGCTGATTGTGATTCTCGCCGCCGCGCTGATCCTCGTGATCGGCGCAGTGGCGGTTATCATTCTGCATGAAAAACCCGCAAAATCAAATACGCCGACGCAGGAGGCGGAAACGACGCAGCCGCAGCTGCAGCTGACGAAGGATCTTGCCGTCGCGGAGCTGATTTCCTACAGCGGCAAGTTCATTGAGGACGGCAGCGATGAACCGGTGGAAAATATCGCGGCCGTGCGCCTGCTCAATACCGGTGAAACGGATTATCAGTATCTGGAATTCACCGTGAAGGCGGGCGATCAGGATTACGCATTCGTTGCCAGCGCCGTGCATGCGGGCGCGCGCGTGACCGTGCTCAGCCGTGACCGCCAGCCCTATACGGACGCTGCGATCACGGGCGGCGCAGTGACGACGCAGGCGGAGTATCTCACGCCGCCGAGCCTGCAGGAGGATCTGCTGGAGGTCTATGTTTCCCCCGGCACGGTCAATCTCAAAAACAAGACGGATCACGACCTGCCCGGCACGTTTACGGTCTACTATAAAAACGTCGATGAAAACGGGCTGCTCGGCGGCATCACCTACCGCGCTGCGGTCACCGGCATCAAGGCCGGCGAGATCCGTCAGCAGGTGTCCGCGCATCTCGGTCAAGTGATGGATATCACCTATGAGGAATAAATACTATGCGCTGGCCGGTCTGCGCATCGGCGTGGAGAGTCAGCGTCCGGTGGCGGACAGCCGCTTTTACGGCGCGTTTTATGCCCCCGCAGGCGCATGCGATCTGACGGTATCCGTCACGGAAGGGGCGCTCCCGTCCCCGACGGGCGATCTGATCGACCGCAAGCCGGATCGCGTGTTTTATCGCGACGGCGCGCAGCTGCGCCTGTTTACCACCTACCCCGGACCGGGCCGCGCGGTCCCGTTTGCCTGCCGCGAAATGCAGGGCGATCGGGTGCTGCTGACCGTGGATTATCCGGACGGTTTGTGGGATTCGATGCTCTTTTTCGGGCTGAATCTGCCGGAGCTTCTGGCGGAGCGGGATTGCTTCCTCTGCCACAGCTCCTTCATTCTTTATCGCGAAGAAGCGGTGCTGTTTGTCGCCGAGAAAGGCGCCGGAAAGTCCACGCAGGCGGCGCTCTGGGCGGCGGAACGCGGCGCGGAGATTGTCAACGGCGACCGCTCGATCCTGCGCATGGCGGACGGCAGGCTGACCGCGTTCGGCACGCCTTACTGCGGGTCCTCACAGATTGCGCTGAACCGGTCTGCGCCGGTGAGGGCGATCGTCCTGCTCGGGAAGGGAGAAGAAAATATCATTACGCCGCGCACGGGCATGCAGGCAATGCTGCCGCTGCTGGCGCAGCTGAGTTATGAAACCTATCAGAATGCGCGGGCAACGGAGTTTGCGCTGCAGGTCTGTCAGAGCGTGCCGGTTTATGCGCTGACATGCCGGCCGGAGGCTGCGGCGGTTGCCCTGCTGGAGAAGACGTTATGGCAAAGGTAAGAGAATCCTCGGAGCCCTTTATCGTGCAGTATCTGCATCAGCGGGCGGCGCAGAATAAAATACCACTCGATGTGACGCTGGAGCTGACGGCGCGCTGCAATTTCAGCTGCAGGATGTGTTATGTCCACAACAAGGACTGCAACCGGCTTCAGCCGGAGGAACTGACGGCGGCGCAGTGGCTTTCGATCGCCGGGCAGGCGAAAGCGGCCGGAGCGATGTTTCTGCTGCTCACGGGCGGCGAGCCGTTCGTGCGGGCGGATTTCTGTGAAATCTATGAAGCGCTTGCGCAAATGGGGTTCGTGGTGTCGCTGAATACGAATCTTTCGCTGCTGTCGGATGCGCATCTTGCGCTGTTTGACCGCTATCCGCCGAACCGGATCAACGTTTCTCTCTACGGCACGCGCAGCGAAATCTACGCCGATCTTTGCGGCGTTCCCGCCTTTGAGACCGTTGCGGCCAATATCGAGCGGCTGCAGGCGAACGGCATCCCGGTGAAGGTCAATTCCAGCATCACGCCGCAGAATGCGGACGATCTGGAAAACATCATGCGGTTTTGCGACGCGCATGCGCTGGTATTCAAGGGCACGGCCTATATGTTCCCCTCGGCGCGGCTGGGCACGACGGGCGACCGTCTGCCTGCGGCGCAGGTGGCTGCGCTGCGCGCAGAGACGGATCGGCATCAGCTTTCGGCGGAGGAATATGCCGACCGGACGCAGCGGATCCTCGCGGGCGTTGCCTATGAGCGGGATCGGGACTGCCCGGAGCATCTGGAGTGCGACGGCATTCGCTGCCGGGCGGGTTCCACCTCTGCATGGATCGACTGGCGCGGCAATATGAGCTTTTGCGGCATGGTGCCCGCGTCGGCGGACAACAACGTGCTCTCGCGGGGCTTTGACGCCTGCTGGGAGGAAACCAAGCGGCAGGCTGCCGCCGTGCGCATGCCGCTGCAGTGCAAGAAATGCGAGTATCAGCATCTTTGCAACCTCTGCGCGGCGTCACAGCTGTGCGAGACCGGCGGCTTTGACGCGCCCCCGCCCTATATCTGCGAGATTTCCGCCCATGTGCCGGCGGCATTTCAGAAGTACAGCGAAGAAACGGAAAAGGAGCATGCGCATGAAGAGCAATTATGAGTTTGTCAAGCGTGAGATTGCCGGAGAATACTTTCTCGTGCCCATCGGGAAAGCGGCCAAGGTGTTTGACGGGATCATTGCGATCAACGAGCTCGGCGCATTCATTTTTGACTGTGTGCCGGAGTGCGCCGACGTTGAGGCGGTGACGGACCGCATTCTGGAGCGGTATGACACCGATCGCGAAACGGCGCTGCAGGACGTGCGCGCGTTTTTTGACGCGCTGCGTGCAGCCGGCATTGAAGTGGAATAAAAAACGAGCGTCCGCACGGGATTCCGGCGGGCGCTGATTCTATTCGGAAGGAAGGGGAGAGCGGCATGGAATGGACCGTGATGTCCTACAACGTGCAGCATTTCAATGAATACCGGCAAGAGCGCATCAATTATCCGCTGTTTGCGCGGGTGATCCGTGAAAGCGGCGCGGACGTGATCGGCATCAACGAATGCTACGGGCCGGGCAGCAGCTTTGCCGCGCAGGCGCAGGTGGCCGAGATCGCGCAGGCGCTGGGCTATCACTGGTATTTTGCGCCGGCGGCCATGATCGAGGAGGAAGGCATTTTCGGCAACGGCATCCTCTCGCGCTTTCCGATTCTGGAGGCGCGGAGCGTGCCGATCCCCGACCCGTCTCCGCGCGGCTATGATGGCTATTATGAAACGCGCTGTGTGCTGCGCTGCGCCGTGGAGGCCGCGGGGGAGCGGCTGGAATTCGCGGTGACGCATTTCGGCCTGAATCCGGATGAGCAGGAAAACGCCGTGCGCACGCTGACAGGCTGCCTGCCGCAGACGCGCTGCGTGCTGATGGGGGATTTCAACGTCCTGCCCGACGCGCCCGTGCTCGTGCCGATCCGTAGCCGTCTGGTCGATACGGCGCCGCTGCTGGGCGAGGATTGCCTGACCTTCCCCTCCGACCGGCCGGACCGCAAAATCGATTACATCCTGCTCAGCGCGGATCTGGAGGCGCTCTCCGCAGAGATCCTGCCCGTGACCGCCGCCGACCACCGGCCGTATCGGGCGCGCATACGCATCAGATAAAGAAGCATAAAAAAGCCGCCGGGGGCAGCAAACGGAGCTGCACCCGGCGGTATTCTGTTATGGATTATTCTTCTTCCTTCGCGTGGCGTTTGGCGACGAGTTCATCCAGAATGCGCTTGTGTTCGCTGTTGGGCAGCGCATACCGAAGCGTCGGAATCGCGGCAAGGACCATGCCGATGGCGGGCGGAATAGAGATCAGGAAGAACATTGCGGCGGCGAATTTGCCGTCGTTGTAGGTCTTGAAGTCCGCGCCGTTGATCAGCGCGTTGTTCAGCAGCGCAACATTCTTATCCGAGAAGTGGACGATCGCATAGACCGCGCCGGAAATCAGCGAGGCAATGCCCGCGGACAGCTTCGTGATGAAGGACTGACCGGAGAAGAAAACGCCGTCCGGACGGTTGCCCGTGTGGTATTCCTCGTAGTCCACACAGTCCGCGATCATCACCGACTGCAGCACGTTCAGCGAGCCCATGGCGGCGGCCGCCATGAAGAACAGGACGGCCATGACGACCATGCCGACCCAGGTCAGCACGTTGCCCTTGGAGAGCTTGAAGAAAACGAAAATCAGGGCAAAGGGGATCGCGCCGATCAGGGTGAAGAAATTATAGAGCTTTTTCTTTTCGAATTTCTGCACCAGCTTGGGCACGATGAGCGGGAAGCCGATCATGCCGCCGAACAGGCCGACCACAAGGATCAGGATCTTGAGCACGAGCTGGACGTTCAGCGCGCCGTCCACAAACAGGGTTGCGCCGATATCGTTATTGAAGAAGTAATACATCACGAGCGTCATGGCAACGATCGCAAGCAGCTGGATCGGGCTGCGCAGGATACCGGAGATCAGGATCTGGCGGAAGGGCTTGTTGCCGAACATGATTTTGAAGTTCTCTTTGATGGAGTAGGTCTTTTCGTTCTTTGCCTCCACCTTTTCCTTCACGGAGAGACCCGCGACCTGGAACAGCAGGGAGGCGAACACGGTCATGACGACCGCGAGCGTGATGTAGGCCATGCGCAGCGAATGCGCCTCATCCATGCCGCGCGCTTTGAACATGCCCTGGAAGGCGGGCGCAATCATGGTGAAGAGCGTGCCGATCATGCCGACATTCGCCACGGCACGGGCAAGGGTGAGTACCTTGGCACGGTCGTTCTGATCCTCGGTCATCAGGGAGGTGACGCCCCAGAGCGGGATATCGCCGATCGTGTAGGTCATGCCCCAAAGGATATAGGAAATGGCCGCCCACGCGATGATGAGCACGGCTTTTGTGCCGTCCTTCTTGACGAAGCCGAGTTCGCTCTGGAATTCCTGCAGCACGGTTTCCGCCAGCGCGGTATCCGTGACGGGCTGCTTGTCATCCGCGGTATAGACCATGACCTTGGTCTTGACAATGTTGCCGTCTGCATCCATCAGGGTCTTGCCTTCGGCGTCCTTCTGCAGCTCCCAGCTGCCGTCCGCCGGCACGAAGAGATACTTGACGCCGTCATATTCGAGCTCCTTGGTCAGATCGCTTTCTGCAAACGCAACATAGGCGTTCTGCTCCTGCAGCGTGACCTCATGCAGATCGTTCGGCTCCGCGTACATGCCGTTGAGGAAGGGCAGGATGGTGGTGACCATGATCACCGCGGGCACAAACAGCAGATAGGGCTTGCATTTGCCCCACTTGGTGTGCGTTTTGTCAACGATCGTGCCCATCATCGGGTCATTGATCGCGTCCCAGACACGGGCGAGCGCAAAGATCAGCGAGCAGGCGATCGCCGGCAGGAAGATGACGCTCTGAAAATAGAACGCGAGGCCGGTGGCGATGATGTTGTAGATGATGTTCTGCCCGGCCAGACCGGTCAGATAGCCGACGAGTTCTTTTTTGGTGTAGGTTTTGACGTTCGGATTCGGGTTGCTTGCAGCTTTACCCATCAAATCACTCCTCTGTTCATTCTGTTTTTCATTATAATATGAATGACAGAAAAAATCAATATCCGCATGCCAGTTTTTTGCAGGCGCTGCGGCGCGGGAATAAAAAACCCTCCGGCTGTGCTGCCGATCCGCAGCGCAGCCGGAGGATATTGTGATGAATCGATTCAAAGAATGGCCTTGGTCTTTAACCATTCCGCCCATTCCCGGGTGTATTTGGCTTTCAGATGGGTACCGTCGCCGGAGCATTCCGCGCGCAGGGCGCCGTTCCCGTCGTCAAAGCGCTCGTTGGGGTCGATATAGAAGACGGTTTTCTGGTCGGCGAAGCGGGAGATCTTCTCATTGAGATCGTCGATCGCCTTGTTGTTGATCGTGCTGCTCTTGTCGGATTCCTTCTGCGTGAGGTGGATGTTCGCCTGGATGAAAATGATGGCGTCCGGCTGCTTGGCGCGCAGCTCATCGATCAGCGCATGGTATTTATTCACCGTCGTTGCGCGGTCGTAGTCGATTTCGTTGACGCCGAGCATGATATAGACCTTCTTGAACTTGTAGTTGGCCATCAGGTCGTCAAAGGAAATGTCGCCGATGCCGTTGTTGACCTTGCAGGTCTTTTTATGCATGTTGTAAATGCTCATCGAAACGCGGGCGAAGAAGGTCGCGCCGGGCAGGTCGCCGTATTCCATCAGCTCCTCCGTGCGGGAGTCGCCGATGAACAGCGCATCCTTGAAATAATCCGGCGGCGCCTGCCGGAACACGCGATCCGCCGGCGGCGAAACCGGCGGGGTCCGCGTGGATGGATCGGTCGGGTCTGTCGGCTGCGTGGGCTGCGTCGAATGCGCCGGCGTCGAGGGTTCCGTCGGCTGCGTCTGCGTGCCGGGCGCGGTCGTCGGCTTCTGCGTCTGCGTCGGCGCCGCCGTCGTCGCGGCGGAAGACGGCGCGGCAGAGGTGGAGGTGACAGGCTGCGTCGCGGTCGTGGCGGCGGTGGACGGATCCGTCTGCGTTGCGGCGGTGGAAGCGGGCGTTGTCGTTGTCGGCGCCGTGGACGGCGATTCCGTTGTCTCGTCTGCCGTCGGGACGGTCGTCGCAGCCGCCGTCGTTTTTTCGGCGGGCATTGCGAGCATTGAAAACGCGTCCTTGAGCACGAATCGCTGACCCGTATATAAAAATGCAATTGCCAGCAGCAGACTTACGCCTGCAAAGAGCTTTTGTTTCATACTGTTATCCTCAGAATCTGAAATACATAAACGGGTCGTTCAGACCGCGATAGAGGCAATAGATCGCGCCGGCGGTGATGGCAAGCAGCGCCGGGATCATGATCCATTTGCCGCGGCATTTCTCATAGAGCTTTTTGCCCAGGGGCGTGGAGAGCAGGATGCCGGCGGCCAGGAACGGCCAGAAGAATCTGAGGTTCTTGATCCAGTCGCCGGTATAGACGAATTCTCCGCCCTGCCCGATCAGCCGCAGCAGATAATCGCGCAGATCCTGCAGGGAATCCAGCGCAAAAATCAGCCAGGAGATGGGGATGAGCAGCAGCATATAGAGATGGCCGAGCACGGCGTGCCGCTCCAGGAATTTGCCGTAGAACGCCTTTTCCAGCAGGATCACGGTGGCAAGGAACAGACCCCAGAGGATGAAGTTTGCGCCTGCGCCGTGCCAGATGCCGGTGAGCATCCAGACGATGAACAGATTCAGATAGGTGCGCGCCTTGCCCTTGCGGTTGCCGCCGAGGGGAATGTAGACGTATTCGCGGAACCAGCTGCCGAGCGTCATGTGCCAGCGCCGCCAGAAATCCGTCATGGAGCGGGCGGTGTAGGGCTCGCGGAAATTCTCCGGGAAATCGAAGCCCATCAGCTTGCCCAGGCCGATCGCCATGAGCGAATAGCCGTAGAAATCGAAATAAAGCTGCAGCGAATAGCCGAGAATGCCCAGCCACGCCATCGGCACGGAAACCGAGGTGTAGCCGATTTTGGCGGTCTCCACCCAAAGGCCGGCCAGCCGGTTGGCCAGCAGCACCTTGAGGCCCAGACCGATGATGAATTTCTCGGCGCCCTCGATGATATAGTCCTTTGTCACGTCGCGGTCATGCAGCTGCAAGCGGATCTCGTCGTATTTGACGATCGGTCCGGCGATCAGCTGCGGAAAGGCGATGATATAGGTGCCCAGATCGATCGGATTCTTCTCCGCCGGCGCAGTGCCGCGGTAAACGTCGATCAGATAGGAAACGATCTGGAAGGTGAAAAAGCTGATGCCGATGGGCAGCACCCAGTCGGTCAGCGGCAGGTGCGTGCCGAAGAAACGGTTCACGGTCGAAAGCGTGAAATCCAGATATTTAAATACAAAGAGCGTGCCGAAATCGCAGAGCAGCCCCAGGATCAGAACGGCTTTTTTGCCCCGTCCGCGCCCGATGGCCCGCCCGAACAGATAATTGAGCAGCACCAGCGCAACAATCAGCACAAAATAGAGCGGATGCTCCAGACAGCCGTAGCCATAAAAGACCAGGCTGAAGAATAAAACCGTCAGATTTTTCCATTTTTTCGGCGCGAAATAATAGGTCGCCAGAAAAAACGGCAAAAACCATAATAAAAAAGGGAATCCGGAAAAAACCATGGTGTGGGAATCCTCGTATCGATCAAAAAATACAGCGACAGAATTCGCGCTGTTCCGACATTCATTATAAACGATTTTTCTGAAAAATAAACGATTTTTGCAGAAAAAATATGCCACAACTTTCGGCCTGATTTTACACATTTTTTAGAAAGATTCACAAGGGGAAAAGTTCGCCTGCCGATTCAAGGGGACAGGACGGGAAAAGAAGCCAACGCGCGTCGGAAATCCGGCTGAAAAAACATGCAAAAAGCGTGCGGGAAATACAGCGAAATCGCCCGCCGCGGCACAGGGCCGCAGCGGGCGGGAGCATCGGGAATATTTTCGGTTCGGCTGCGTGCGGCGCGGGCGTCAAAGCCCGTGCACCTCGCGGTAGAGGATGAATTCCGCTTCGGTGCGCGCTTCGATGGCGGCGTCGAATTCCAGCGCATCCGCGTGCTGCGCGAGCAGCGCCTGCAGCTGCGCCGAAGCCGCGTCGAGATAGGCCTGCGCGCTCGGGAAAAAGTGCAGCACCGTGTGCGGATACTGCTTTGTGATCACGGTGGAGTCGACCCGCTCCATCGATTCATCGACCAGCTCAAAGCACAGGAAGCTGTCCGTGCTGACGATATGCGGCTTAAGCATCGGCGTTCGGGATGTAGCTGCCGCCGCGTCCGAGCGCAAAGCTGCCGCCGGCGACCTGCACGAAATTCTGCTTCGCAATGCCGAGATCCACCAGATGCATCGGGTGCTCGTCGCCGATCGTGGCGGTCACGATCCCGCCCTGCCAGACGAATTGCGGCGACTGCGCGTTGACGGCGCTCGGCGCGAGGCGCACGCCCTCCATCGCCGCGGCCAGCCAGGTCGGCAGCGGGGCGTCGGCGGTGATGCGCGCGGAGATCGGCTTGCGCTTGTGCAGGCGGTTCAGGATCACCTTGTCCTTTGTGCCCGGCGCTTCAAACTGCCCGACCGTCAGCACGCAGACCAGGTCCTCGCCCGCCGGAATCTCCAGCTTTTCTTTTTCAAAGGTGCCGCCGACCCAGCAGCTGCCCACACCCTTTTCCCACAGATCGAGCACGAGCGCCTGGCCGTAATAGCCGACGGTCTCGCAGAGATCGGGCAGGTCCCGCGGCCCCTTGAGCAGGATCAGCGCCTGCACGTTTTTGAACATACCGTAAGTTTTGGTGCGGCTGGCAAAGGCCGCCGCGCCGTCGTCCAGATAGGCGGCGGTCAGCCCGCTTGCGGTATTCATCTTTTCCAGCGCGGCGCAAAGGAACGCCGTCTGTGCCTCGGTCGGCGGCGCAGTATAGGTGCGCACGGAATAACGCTTTTCGAGGGCAGCTCTCATAGAATCGTCTCCTTTTTTCTTTTTTTTCATTCCAGTATACAGGAAAACGCCGGCAGATGCAAGAGAAGAATGCCGGACTCTGGCCGAATGTGCAAAAAAAACAACACCGTCCGCAGCGCGTTTTCTGCAGAGGTGCTGTTTCAATATGAATGAGGGAACAATCAGAGATTGACCGTGGTGTTCTGCGGTTCGTGCGCGTCCGGCAGGAAAAGCGGGTTCTCCGGCGCGAAGATTTCGATCGCCTGCGGGAGCAGACGGAAGTCCACGGTTTCCGGGGTGCCGCCGAATTCGCCGTCGAGCGACCAGGCATCCGGCTTGTCAAAGACGAAGCGCGCGCCGGTGGTTTTCTGGAAGATCAGCGAATCGCCGTCATAATCCCGCGCCTTGATGCGGCGGAGCATGCGGAAGATATCCGTCGGCTTCTTGAGCCGGCGCACGAGCAGCAGCTCATATTTGCCGTCGTTGAGCCGCACGTCGTCGGGATTGAAATGAAACACGCCGCCCACGGCGGTCGCGTTGGAAACCGTGCCGAAATAGAAATCGTCCTCCAGCACCTCCCCGTCGTCAAATTCGATGCGGATGTGCCGCGGTTTGACCTGCCGCAGGGTCGGGATGGTCTGCAGGCCGAAGCCGTTGATCATGTAGGCGCTGTAGCCGAGAAGATTCTTCATCAGCTGCGGCGTTCTGTAGGAAACATGCACGCCCAGGCCGAAGCAGGCGACATAGGCAAAATAGCGGTTGTTCCACTGACCCAGATCCAGCGCGCGGGTGTGGCCGTCCATGATCAGCGCGGCCGCCTGCTGCAGGTCGGCGGGGATGCCGATGGCCTTGGCCATGTCGTTGGTCGTGCCGATCGGGAAATAGCCGAGGGCGGGGCGGGACTGCGCATGCATCAGGCCGGCGATCACTTCGTTGAGCGTGCCGTCGCCGCCGCAGCAGACGACAAGGTCGAATTCCGCGGCGCGGGTGCGCGCGATCTGCGTGGCGTGGCCGCGGTAGGCGGTCTGCGCGATCTCCACGGTAAAACGCTGCGGATCGAAGCAGGCGGCGATTTTCTCCGCAGACGGGCGCTTGAAGCTCGAGCCGGAGCGGGGATTATAGATCAGCAGGATTCTTTTTGTATGCATACGAATCACCTCGTCATTGTTCAAAACGTGGGGGGAAAGAGCAGAAAACAGAAATAACAGGCCGGCACGGCGAAGGAAACGCTGTCGAAGCGATCCAGCACGCCGCCGTGTTCCGGCAGGAGTTTGCCGAAATCCTTGATGCCGCAGGCGCGTTTGATATAGGAGAGCGCAAGGTCGCCCAGCACGCCGGCAAGCGCGCCGACCACGGCGTAGACCGCGAACGCGACCCAGGGCACCCGGAAGCCGCGCAGCGTCAGAATGCCGCCGTAGACGGCCAGACCGATCAGGCTGCCGCCGATGCCGCCGAAAAAGCCCTCCACGGTTTTATTCGGGCTCACGCGGGGAATCAGCTTGTGCCTGCCGATGAGCATGCCTGTGATCAGCGCCAGACCGTCCGCGCACCAGGCGGCGATCAGCGGGATCACAACGAGCTTTCTGCCGTTTTCCATGCGCAGCGTTTCCAGCATCAGCGATAGTGCCGACGGAAACAGGACGGCAGACGCCAGTGTGACGGCCAGCTCCGCGGGGGAGGGGCCGTGCGCCTGCAGAATGGCGATCAGAAACAGGATGGCGGCCGCACCGAACAGCAGCAGGGCGCAAACGGTCAGCGGCAGGCGGAAATAGAAGATCCACGGCGTCGCCGCAGCGCCGAGCACGGCGCAGACCTGCAGCAAACGGGTATGGACCAGCCCCGTCGGCACGGTCAGCTCAAATCCCATCAGCGCAGTCAGCACGGTCAGCAGCAGACCGGTCCCCCAGGGGGGCGCGGCGGTCAGAATCCAGGCGCTCAGCGCGCTGCCGATCACGGCAACGCCGACGCGGATTGCCATATTTCCGCTTTTTTTGCCTGCCATCCGCTTCACATCCTTTTCCGGGCGGCGTTCCTGCGGCGCCGCAGTTTCTTCAACAAGGGCTTGACTTATGCCACACATGTATCATATAATACAGATGTTGCCTCGGCAATGGTCAACATCCGAAAAACTGTGGATTATGCCTCAAATCTGTCGAGTTTTGTAGAATATTATCCAAATTCAAATAATAATGTTGCTTTTTCCGGAGGGAATATGGAGAATCAGAAACCGCAGGACCGCCGCGTGCTCAAGACCCGGCGCGCCGTGCACAACGCATTCGCGCAGCTGCTTGCGCAGAAGGATATCAACGACATCACGGTCAAGGAAATCGCCGACGCGGCGGACATTAACCGCAAAACCTTTTATCGCTATTACGCTGGGATCTATGAGCTGATGGGGGAGATTGAAAATGAGGTCACCACGCAGCTCGCGCAGGGGATGCAGGGCATGGATCTGAACGCCTGCCTGGAGAAGCCCTATCTGATTTTCGATCAGCTCAACGCGATCATCAGCAGCGATCTGGATTTTTACGGTTCTCTGCTGCGCATGGAAACGAATTCCGCGCTGAGTGAAAAAATGACGCGTCTGCTGCAGCAGCGCACAACACAGGCGCTGCGCACGCAGTTTCCCGCCGCCGGGGACGGACTGGAGCTTGCGGCGGAGTTTCTGGTTTCCGGCATGCTGGCCGTCTATAAGGAATGGTTCCGCAGCGACCGGAGCCGCTCGCTGGAATCGGTCTCCAAAACGGTCGGCGTCCTCTGCCTGCAGGGCCTGAACGGCCTGCTGCACACGGCGGAATAAACGCACAAAACGAAAAAAGCGCTCCCCATCGGGAGCGCTTTTGCAGTATGCGCAGATTTGCTTTTTCACAGAGCACGGAACAGCGTCAACTCGTCATTTTTTCCTGTTTGACCTTGTGGTCGATCACGTGCCGGCCGGCCAGCTCCCGGTGGATTTCCTCGAGCGAGATGCCCGCCTCCACCATGAGCACCATGACGTGGTAGGCCAGATCCGCGATCTCATAGACCGTTTCCTTGTGGTCCTCGGCCTTCGCGGCGATGATGACCTCCGTCGCTTCCTCGCCGATCTTTTTCAGGATCTTATCCAGCCCTTTCTCAAAGAGATAGGTTGTGTAGGAGCCTTCTTTTTTTTCTTCTTTTCTGCCCCGGATCAGCGCCATGAGCTGCTCGAGGGAGAATGCGTGCAGTTCGTCGCTCTCCCACACGCGGTCGTTGAAGCAGGAAACCGTGCCCTTGTGGCAGGCCGGGCCGTCCGGCTCCACGAGCACGGTCAGCGCGTCGCGGTCGCAGTCGGCGGTGATCGAAACCACGTGCTGATAGTTGCCGCTCGTTTCGCCCTTGAGCCACAGTTCCTGCCGTGAACGGCTCCAGAAGCAGGTCAGCCCCTTTTCCATGGTGATCTGCAGGCTTTCACGGTTCATATAGGCGAGCGTGAGCACCTGCTTTGTCACTGCGTCCACAACGATGGCGGGGATCAGCCCGTTTGCGTCAAATTTCAGTTCGTCGATATTCAGCATGGCTTTGCCTCCTTAAAGTCTGGCCGGAATGCCTGCCGCCGCCATGGCGGCCTTCAGATCGCGGATCGCAACCTCGCCGAAGTGGAAAATCGAGGCGGCAAGGCCCGCATCCACCTGCGGCAGGGTTTGGAACAGCGTGATGAAATCTTCGATTTTGCCCGCGCCGCCCGAGGCGATGACGGGCACGCTGACGGCCTGGCACACCGCGGCAAGCATCTCCAGATCGAAGCCCTGCTTGACGCCGTCGGTGTCGATGGAGTTGACGACGATCTCGCCCGCGCCCATCGCGACGCACCGCTTGATCCAGCCGATCGCCTCCATGCCGGTATTCTCGCGCCCGCCCTTGGCAAAGACGCGGAATGCGCCGTCCACGCGCTTGATATCGACCGAGAGCACGACGCACTGATCGCCGTAGCGCTTGGCCGCCGCCTCCACGAGCGACGGATCGCGGATCGCGCCGGAATTGACGCTCACCTTGTCCGCACCGCATTTGAGCACACGGTCGAAATCGTCCACGGTGTTGATGCCGCCGCCCACCGTGAGCGGGATAAAGACGCGTCGCGCCGTTTCGCAGAGGATGTCCGTGAACAGCGCGCGCCCCTCGGCGGAGGCGGTGATGTCATAAAACACCAGCTCGTCCGCGCCGCAGCGGCTGTAATATTCCGCGAGCGCCACGGGGGAGGCAACGTCGCCCAGCCCCTCAAAATTGACGCCCTTGACCACTCTGCCGTTCTTGACGTCGAGGCAGGGGATGATGCGTTTTGTGATCATGAAGCCACCTCCACGGCACGGCGCAGGTCGATTGCGCCGGTGTAATAAGCCTTGCCGATGATCGCGCCGTACAGGCCCATGGCGGCCAGCCGTTCCACATCCGCAAGCGTGGAAACGCCGCCCGAGGCGACGATCTGCATCGGGAAACGCGCGCTCAGCGCCTGATACAGCGGCAGATTCGTGCCCCGCATCGCGCCGTCGCGGCTGATATCGGTGCAGATGAGCGTGCGCACGCCGAGCGTCTGCATCCGTTCGCAGAAGGCGAAGGCCTCCAGCCCGGAGGATTCCGTCCAGCCCTTGACCGCGACGCAGCCGTCCTTGATATCGACGCCGACCGCGATCTTTTCGCCGCAGCGGTCCACGGCCGCCGCCAGAAAGTCCGGGTCGGTCACGGCCGCCGTGCCGAGAATGATGCGGTCGAGCCCGGCCGCGGCGTAGCGGTCGATCACGTCCATGGAGCGGATGCCGCCGCCGATTTCGCAGAAGGCGCCGGTCGCGGCCTTGATGCGGCAGACCGTGTCGAGATTCGGCGTGCCGCCGTCCCGCGCGCCGGCCAGATCGACCAGATGGATGTGATCCGCGCCGCAGTCCAGAAAGTCCCGCGCCACGGAAACGGGGTCCTCGCTGTAGACGGTCATCTGCGCGTAGTCGCCCTGATAGAGGCGCACGGCCTTGCCGTCATACAGATCGATGGCGGGAAAGAGGATCATGCGGGCACCTCCGTTTCGCAGAAGGCGCGCAGGATCAAAAGGCCGACGTCGCCGCTTTTTTCCGGATGGAACTGGCAGCCGAAGACATTGCCGTCGGCCACAGCCGCAGTCAGCGGCGCGCCGTATTCGACCGTTGCCGCCAGCGCGTCGCCGCAGTCGGCCGCGTAATAGGAATGCACAAAATAGACGTGATCGCCGTTGTGGATGTATTTGAACAGCGGCGTTTCTTTTTGAATCTGCAGGGCGTTCCAGCCGATCTGCGGGATTTTCAGCCCCGCCGGAATGACGTCCGCAATCGGGCGGATGCTGCCGCGCAAAAGGCCGAGACCTTTATGCACGCCGTATTCGTAGCTTGTATCAAACAGCAGCTGCATCCCGAGGCAGATGCCCAGCAGGGGCTTGCCCGCAGCCGCCGCGTCGCACACGAGCGTGTCCATGCCGGTGGCGCGCAGCTTCTCCGCCGCGTCCGCAAAGGCGCCCACGCCCGGCAGAATCAGCCGGTCCGCGCTGCGGATCACCGCGGGATCGCGCGTGGCGACCGCCTGCACGCCGAGGGCGGCAAAGGAGCTTTGCAGCGAAAAGAGATTGCCCACGCCGTAATCGATGATGGCGATCATCAGAGCACCCCTTTCGTGGAGGGGATCTGTCCGGCGGCGCGGGGATCGACGGCGACGGCCTGCCGCAGAGAACGGGCGGCGGATTTGAACGCGCCCTCGATGATGTGATGCGCGTTGCTGCCGGCGAGCTGCTTGATATGCAGGTTGCACGCGGCTGCGCGGCAGAAGCCGAGCCAGAATTCCTCCACCAGCTCCGTATCAAAGGTGCCGACCTTCTGCGTCGGGATCTGCAGATCAATGACCGGGCAGCAGCGGCCGGAGAGATCGACCGCCGTGAGGATCAGCGCCTCATCCATGGGCAGGATGGCGCTGCCGTAGCGCGTGATGCCGCGCTTGTCGCCCAGGGCAGCCGCGAACGCCTGCCCGAGCGCGATGCCGATGTCCTCCACGGTGTGATGGTCGTCCACCTGCGTGTCGCCCTTGCAGGTCAGCGTCAGGTCGAAGCTGCCGTGCTTGGCAAAGAGCGTGAGCATGTGATCCAGAAAGCCGACGCCGCTGTCAATCCGGCTTTCGCCCTTGCCGTCCAGGCACAGGCAAAGCTCGATCTGCGTTTCCGCCGTGTTGCGCTTGATGATCTCGGTTCTCATGGTGTTTCCTCCAGAATTGCCGCAGCCGCGTCCAGCAGCGCCTGCATCTGCGCCCGGCTGCCCACGGTGATGCGGTTGTAATCTTTGATGCGTTCCGTGCTGAAATGCCGCACGAGGATGCCCCGCGCGCGCAATGCTTTATAAAATGCCTCGCCGCCGATGCGCGGATGCTTCGCAAACAGGAAATTCGCGCGTGAATCGGTCAGCTCGAAGCCCAGCGCCCGCAGCCCGTCCGCCGCAAAGGCGCGGTTTTCGATGATCGCGGCGCAGTTGGCGCGGGTATAGGCTTCCTGCGCGAGCGCGCCGATGCCGGCGGCCATGGTCATGCGATTGACGTTGTAAGGATTCGTCGAATACTTGATCGTATTCAGGTCGTTGATCAGCGCTTCGCAGCCGACGCCGAAGCCCAGCCGCGCGCCCGCAAGGGAGCGGGATTTGGAAAAGGTCTGCGTGACCAGCAGGTTGTCGTACTTTTTGATCAGCGGCACGCAGCTTTCCGCGCCGAAATCGACGTAGGCCTCGTCCACGACCACCATGCGGTCGGGATCCGCGGCAAGGAGCGCTTCGATCGCCGCGCGGGGCAGGGCGATGCCGGTCGGGGCGTTGGGATTCGCCAGGAAGATCGTCCCCTTCGCCGCGGCGAGCGCGTCAAGATCGACCGTCAGATCGTCGCGCAGGGGCAGCACCGTCGCCGGCACGCCGTTGAGCGCGGCAAAGACGGGATAAAAGCCGTAGGTGATATCCGGGAAGACAGCGGGATGCGCCGCGTCGCAGAAGGCCATGAAGGCAAAATTCAGGATCTCATCCGAGCCGTTTGTCGCGAGCACCTCGGTCGGCGCAACGCCCAGCGTTTCGGCGAGCGCGCGGTGCAGGGGCGCGGCGGTCGGATCGGAATACAGCTGCAGCTTTTCGGCCGCTTCCGCCGCCATCTGCTGTGCTTCCGGCGCGGGCGGGAAGGGGGATTCGTTCGTGTTGAGCTTGATATATTGCTGATCCTGCGGCTGCTCGCCCGGGGTGTAGGGCGTGAGCGCCGCATATTTTTCACTGAAAAACCGGCTCATGCGTCCTCCTCCTCCAGACGGCAGAGCACGCTGCGCGCGTGTCCGGTCAGCCCTTCTTTTTGTGCGAAACGAGCGACTTTTTCGCCGACATTGGCCAGCGCGTCGGCCGTGAAATAGGTATACTGCGTTTTCTTGACGAAATCATCCACGGAGAGCGGGCTCGAGAAGCGCGCCGTGCCGCCGGTGGGCAGCGTGTGGTTCGGTCCGGCCAGATAATCGCCGAGGGCCTCCGGGCAGTGCCGGCCGAGGAAAACGGAGCCGGCGTGACGGATGCTGTCCAGATAATCAAACGGCGCGTCCACGCAGAGCTCCAGATGCTCCGGCGCGATCTCGTTGGCGATCTCGATGGCAGCGCGCAGATCCGGCGCGACGATGATCTTGCCGTTGTCGTCGATCGAGGCGCGCGCGATTTCCTCGCGCTCGAGCCGCGGGAGCTGCCGCTCGATCTCCGCCTGCACGGCGGCGGCCAGCGAGGGGGAATCCGTGACCAGCACGGCGCTCGCGAGCTTGTCATGCTCTGCCTGCGAGAGCAGATCCGCCGCGGCGTAAACGGGATTCGTGTTGCCGTCCGCAACGATCAATATCTCGCTCGGGCCGGCGATCATATCGATGGAAACCGTGCCGTAGACCTGTTTTTTCGCTTCGGCCACAAAGGAGTTGCCCGGGCCGACGATCTTATCCGCTTTCGGAATGCTCTGCGTGCCGTAGGCCAGCGCGGCAATCGCCTGCGCGCCGCCGACCTTGAAGATGCAGTCCACACCGGCCACATGTGCGGCCGCGAGGATGGCAGGGTTGATCTTGCCTTCGGCATTCGGCGGGGTGGTGATCATCACCTGCTTCACGCCGGCGATCTTTGCGGGAATCGCATCCATGAGCACCGTGGAGGGGTAGGCCGCGGTGCCGCCGGGCACATAGAGACCGGCCCGGTCGACGGGCAGCACCTTCTGCCCCATGACGACGCCGGGCTGCTCGTTGAGAATAAAGCTGTTGCGCTTCTGCGCGCGGTGGAAGGTGCGGATATTCTCTGCCGCCGTTTCCAGCACGTCCAGAAATTCCGGCTCCACGGCGTCGAGCGCCTCCTGCATTTCCTCGGGAGAAACGCGCAGGGACGTCAGCTTTGCCTTGTCGAATTGTTCACAGTAGCGGAAAAGCGCGGCGTCGCCTTCAGCGCGCACGGCGGCGATGATGTCCGCCACGATCTGCGCCACATTGACCTTCGGGGTCACGCGGGCAAAGATCTCGCTGTTCGGCACTTCGCCGTACTGGAAGATTTTAATCATACCTGTTCCTCCGTTCGGGCCGCCATCTCGCGCACGATCGCGTCGATGGGGCCGCGTTTGAATTTGAAGCCGGCCTTGTTGGCAATCAGCCGCGCGCTGATCGGCACGATCTCCTCCACCACGGCGAGCTTGTTTTCACGCAGCGTCACGCCGGTTTCCACGATATCCACGATCACGTCGGACAGACCGAGGATCGGCGCGATCTCAATGGAGCCGTTCAGGTGGATGATATCGATATCCCGGCCGCGGGCGGCGTAATGCTGCCGCGCGATATTGGAGAATTTGGTGGCCACGCGCAGGGCGCCGCGTCCGCTGTCGCGGAAGTCTGCCGGCGCAGCCACAGCCATCCGGCAGCGGCCGAGCTGCAGGTCGAGCAGCTCATAGACCTCCGGCGCATATTCGAGCAGAATATCCTTGCCGCACACGCCAAGATCCGCCGCGCCGCGTTCGACGTAGATGGCTACGTCCGAGGGCTTGACCCAGAAGTAACGCACGCCGGCTTCGGGATTCTCAAAGATCAGCTTACGCCCGGTTTCATGGATGGCGGGGCAGGGGAAGCCGGCGGCCTCAAACATGGCCAGCACCTTTTCACCCAGCCGTCCCTTGGGCAGCGCAATGTTAAGCATCGGCGTCAACTGCGGTCACCTCCCCGTTCCGGAATTGCAGCTTGCTGCGGTAGCGCGCGCCGGGCACGGCGGCCCGGGCGGCGCAGACGGTTTGCCCTTCGGCAATATAGCCTGCGATGCAGGCGCGCAGCGCAGCGGGATCGGCGCTGTCGTCATAAAGCAGCAGCAGATCCGCGTCATACGGCGCATCCGCCGGCGTGAGGCGTTCGAGCGCATCCAGATAGACCGCAAAGCCGATCGCCTTGGCTGCGTGGCCGAGCCGCTGCATCAGCCGGTCATACTGCCCGCCGGTGAGCACGCGCTCCGGCACGCCGGGCAGGAAGCCCTTGAAGACCACGCCGTTATAATAACGCAGGTCGCTCACGGCGGAAAAATCAATACAGATCTGCGATTGCAGTTCATAGCCGTCAAAGATCGAGAGCGCCCGACGGAAGGCCGCAGCCTCCGCGCCGGCGCCGATGTCCTCTGCGAGCGCCTCAACGGCGGGGAGCGTCTGAGCGGCGCTGCCGTCCGTGCGCAGGAGCGTGCGCAGGGGCTCTGCGGTGGCGTCCGGAATGCCGTTTGCGCAGCAGAGCGCCGTGATCCCGTGCAGGTTCTTCTCGCCGATGCACTGCAGCAGTGCGGCAGTCAGCGCCGGATCGTCAGTGATCGTTTCCAGAAAACGCTTGAGCAGCCCGAGGTGCGACACCTCCAGCACGAATTGCGGCGCGCAGGCGCGCAGGCTTTCCGCGGCCAGCCACAGCACCTCGCCCACGCAGTAATCATCCACGGCGCCCAGGCATTCCAGCCCGACCTGCGGGATTTCACGGAAGGCGTTGGTGCCCTTGGAAACGCGATAGACGTTTTCGTTATAATAGAGCTTGCGCACGCCGTCGCCGAGCGGACGGCTGTTTTTGATGATGGAGAGCGTCACGTCCGGCTTGAGCGCCAGGAGCTTGCCGTCCGTATCCGTGAAGGTGATCACGCCGTCGGAGACCAGAAAGTCCTTGTTGCGGCTGTAAAGATCGTATTCCTCAAATTTGCTCATGCGGTAGTGGACGTAGCCGTGCGCACGGTAGAGCGCGCGCAGGGTGCAGCCGAGCGCCTCGGCCGGATCCAGGATCTGACTGTCGATTTTCATAAGGATGCTCCGTTTTTCGTTTTGATTCCCGCCTGTGCCGCGGATGGCTGTGCCCGGCGGGCAGCCGGCGCAGGCAGTTGCGGCCCGCACACGACGCCCGGCACTTTAGCGTGGTAACACTTTACCATATTATCACGATAAAGTCAATAGGAGATCGTTCTTTTTATTGCCGAAAATAATAGTACTATCTTACCGCATCTTTGTGGGATTTGCAAGATGAAAATCGCAAATGCGCCGCTTCAGCGCAAAAAACGTCGGGGAACCCCCGCCGCAGACTGGTCATTTTTGAAAAAAACTGTTCGATTTTCAGACAAAAGGCCGAATTTGTTGTTTGACAGATATAAAAAAAAGAATTATAATATTTAGCAATATATCGTGGAAGTCTGCGGTTTCCGACGCAAAATGCGGCGCCGGAACGGATCGCAGGAGGAACGGAGCTTATGACGGAATCATTCAACGTGCCCTCCATGCGGGCGCTGCTCGATCAGGGCGCGGAAAAGCATGGGGACACAACCTTCATCAAATATCTCAGACACGATGTGATTGAGGAAAAGAGCTATCGGCAACTGCGCAGCGACAGTCTGGCAGTCTGCCGGCTGCTGCGCGACCGCTGCGCGCCGCGCACGAAGGTGGCCGTGATCGGCAAAACCTCGTATGAATTCCTCGTGTGCATGACCGGCGTGCTGCTCAGCGGCAACGTCGCCGTGCCCTTCGCGCCGGAGATCTCCGCCAAGGAGGCAAGCATGCTGTTTGCGCGCGTTCACGTCGGCCTGCTGTTTTATGAAACGGAGTTTGCCGCGCGGGCGCAGGAGCTGCAGAAGGCCGACCCAGCGCTGAAAATCGTGTGTCTTGACGAGATCGCGCAGTATTACGACGCCTACGGCCCGGATTCTCCGTTCGCCGCGCTTTCCGAGCAGCCCGTGGATCCCGAGGAAACCGCCATCATTATTTTCACTTCCGGCACGACCGGCATCCGCAAGGGCGTCATGCTCTCCTCCGACGCGCTGATCGGCAACATCATGTATCGGGATTACTGCACCGAAGTCTTCCGCGAAAACGACGTATCGCTTTCGATCCTCCCGATGTATCATTGCTACTGCTTTTCCGGCGATTATATCAAAAACCTCAAGGACGGCGTGCAGGTCTGCCTGAACGGCAATCTGCGCGACCTGACGAAGAATCTGCCGCTCTTTGCGCCGCGCATCCTGCGCTGCGTGCCGCTGATTGCCGAGTCGCTGCTGCGGCGGGTCAAGGCGCTGCATGCGATGCTGAGCGTCCCGCTTTCGGAAATCAAGCAGCAGGTCTTCGGTCCGAACCTCGAATGGATGATCTCCGGCGGCGCCTATCTGAATCCGCAGCTGATCTCCGAATATGAGGATCTCGGCATTCACCTGCGGCAGGGCTACGGCATGACCGAGGCCGGCTGCCGCATCTCCGTGCCGGATATGACGGCGGATCCCGCGTCGGTCGGCCGCGTGATCGATCTTTGCACCGTGCGCGTGCGCGGCGGCGAGATCCAGGTCAGCACGCCGACGATGATGTCCGGCTACTATGACATGCCCGAGGAAACGGCGGCGGTCTTCACCTCCGACGGCTGGCTGCGCACGGGCGATATCGGCTATGTGACGCCGGACCGTCAGCTCTTCATCACCGGGCGGCTGAAAAATCTGATCATCCTTTCCGGCGGCGAGAACGTTTCGCCCGAGGCGATCGAGAAGAAATTCGCCGCGGAGCCGCTGATCAAGGAAGTCATGGTTTACGCCGAAAACGACCGCATCATTGCGGAGTTTTATCCGGATGAGGAGTATGCCGCCCGCAGCGGTGTGGGCGATATCCGCGAGGCGCTCGAGCTGCTGGTCGACACCTGCAACGAAACAGCCAAATCCGCGCATATCATTTCCGATCTGCGCGTGCGCAATACCCCGTTCCCCAAAACCGGCAGCGGCAAGCTGTTCCGGAAACGAACCGAAATCGGATAAAGAAAGAGGATGGCCAATGAAAAAGAACATCTCGACCGCCTATGACCTGATTCCCCCGCAGGATATGATTCAGTTTATGCTGAAGTACAGCTTCTTCCATAAACAGGTCACGCAGATTCCCGAATCCATTCTTGTCACCAAGGAAATCGATTTCCCCGTCATGGAGCAGGCCTTCAACACGGAGATCGAGCGCAACGACTGCCTGCGCCTGCGCTTCTTCAAAGAAAAGGGCAAGATCAAGCAGTATTTCCTGCCGTCCTTTGAGATGCACAATATCCCCGTGCTGCATTTCGCGGACCATGCGGAGATGGAGGCGCATTTTTCCAAGGATGCGCAGACGCCCGTGCGCATGCTCAAGGATGAAACCTACCGCATTTATTTCTTCACAGTGGAGAATGCCGACGCGCCCAAGCAGTACGGCATCTTTATCAACATCCACCATCTGGTGATGGACAACGCCGCCTGCCTGGTCTTTTTCCAGGATCTGCTCGCGGTCTATGACCATCTGAAGGAGGGCAAGCCGCTGCCCAAGCCCCTGGGCAAATTCGAGGACCGCATCCAGCGCGAGCTGGCCTATGCGGCAAATCCGGAGAATTTCAAGCGCGAGGAAGCGGCCTACACCGAATATATCACAAAGGACGGCGAGCCGCTCTATCTGGGCGTGGAAGGCCCGCGGCTGCTGGAGGCCGAGCGCGCGCGGAAAAAGGATCCCACCATCATGGCGCCCTCGCTGTTTGATCCGATCCATGACCGTGCGGCGTTCACGAAGCACACCGTGCCGCCGGAGATCAGCGAAAAGCTGGTCGCCTTCATGGAGGAGAATGAGGTCGGCGGCGAATGCCTGGTGCAGCTGGGCATGCGTCTGCACATCGCAAAGATCAACAATCGCCACACGGATACCTATTTCATCACCCTGTGCCCCCGCCGCCGCACGCTGGAGGAAAAGCGTTCGGGCGGTTCCGTGACCGCGCCGCTGCCCTGGCGCGTGGTTTTGACGGAGGATATGACCTTCCGCGAGGCGCTGGGCAAGATGAAAGAAGCGCAGGTCTGGGCATTCCGCCATATGGATTATCCTTATATGGAATACCGCGAACTGCAGCGCAAGGTCTTCCACTATCCCGCGGCCGCCGGCGCTTCGACGATGATGTTCTCCTGGCTGCCGCTGGCCGAAACGTCGTTCGGCGACTGGGAGTATGAATTCATCGGCTACGGCCTGGGCCGCTATGTGATGGTGCTCTACACCTTCGCGTTTCAGGATCCCAAGAGCGGCTGCCTGAAGATGACCTATCAGCACCGCACGCATTTTGTCACCGTGGAGGATATCGACGCTCTGCAGGCCGGCACGGTCGCTGCACTGCAGCTTGGTACGGACAACCCCGATCTCACCATCGGCGAGATTCTGGATCAAATATGAATCGGAACAATTGGAAAGGATGGTTATAATGCTGGAACAACTGAAATCGCTGATTTGCCAATTCGTGGATGTGGATCCGGACGCCATTACGGAGGATTCGGTCCTGCGCAAGGATCTGGGTCTGAATTCCTTTGACCTTGTTTCCGTGACCACGGCGGCGGAGGCCATCTTCGGCGTGACGATCCCGGACAGCAAGCTCGGCGCATTCAAAACCGTCGGAGACGTCATCAGTTTCATCGAGTCTGCGCGGCAGGCGTAAGGCCGCACGGCAACCGAACACGGCGAAAAGAGCAGGCGGATGCACACAGCTGCACCTGCCTGCTATTATTTTATTTCATTATATATAAAGGGATCCGCGCGGCAGGGAAGCAGGCGCCGCGCGCCCGCTCGCCGCATCGCAGGCGGTTCTGTGACGACGCCTTGCCCCGCAATCGCGGCAGAATCGCGGCAAAATGGCCGCGCCGGCAGGCCGGCAGCTTTTCTCCGCTGCACAGGTCGAATTCTGCCGGCGCAGATTGTGCAAACTATCCAATCAATAGAAAATATTGACCAAAGATTTCATCATAGAAGCGAAAAATTTCGTATAGTTGCATAAATGTAAAATTTTCAGCCGATAATTTATGCAAGCTGCACAATGCCGACTAGGTTCTCCCTGCGCCCCGGCGGGAGCGCAGCCGCCGGAACGGGCTGAGATCCTTTCCCCTTTGCAAAACCCTGCGCGGGTGCGGGAAAATGCACCATTATAAGACTTAAAAAGCCGTTTTTAAAAAAAATAAGAAATATTTTAAAAAAATTACAGAAAAAGTATTGACAAGCCGCCGATCCCTTGCTATAATCATAATTCCATTTATGGTGGTATTGTGCCCTTTGCACGACCCCTTATTTTCTAGTTAATAAGAGGCGGCAAAGGGGAACAGGCGCAGTCCGCCATGAGACTTTTTGAAACGGAGTGATGAATCAATGCTGCAAGTGAATCCCGTGAAACGAGGCAGCACCACGCGCATGAGCTTCGGTAAAATCAGAGAGGTCATGGATATGCCCAACCTCATCGAGGTGCAGAAGGCGTCCTACCGCTGGTTTATCGAAACCGGTCTGAAGGAAGTGTTCCGCGATACGGCAGATATCACGGACTACACCGGCAACTGGGTGCTCAGCTTCGTGAGCTACCGCATGGACGACAAGCCGAAGTATACCGTGCGGGAGTGCAAGGAGCGCGACGCCACCTATGCCGCGCCGATGCGTGTGACTGTGCGCCTGCAAAACAAGGAAACCGGCGTGATCAAGGAGTCCGAGGTCTTCATGGGTGATTTCCCCATCATGACCGAGAGCGGCACCTTTGTCATCAACGGCGCGGAGCGCGTCATCGTTTCCCAGCTCGTCCGCTCGCCCGGCGTCTATTACGGCATGACGCACGACAAGACCGGCATCGAGCTTTATACCAGCACCATCAATCCGAATCGCGGCGCCTGGCTCGAATATGAAACCGACGCCAACAACATCTTCTATGTCCGCATCGACAAGAACAGAAAGATCTACATCACTACGTTTGTGCGTGCACTCGGCCTGAGCTCCAATGAGGACATCCGCGCCTTCTTCGGCCCGGATGAAAAGCTGGAGGCCACGCTCGAGCACGACACCACCAAAAACTCCGAAGAAGCCCTGATCGAAGTCTTCAAGAAGCTGCGTCCCGGCGAGCCTGTTACGCTGGAAGCTGCGCAGCATCAGATCGACCTGCTGTTTTTCGATCCCTATCGCTATGATATTTCGCGGGTCGGCCGTTACAAGTATAATAAGAAGCTCTCCATGCTCAACCGCCTGCCCGGGTGCACGGTGGCGCAGCCTGTGATCAGCGAGCTGACCGGCGAGCTGCTTGCCGAGCCCGGCGAGGTGATCACCAAGCAGAAGGCGCGCGAGATCGAGGAAGCCGGCATCACGAAGGTCATTGTCGCCTGTGAGGACGGCAGCGAGCTGTATGTCGTTTCCAACGGCATGGTCGAGCCGCTTGCCCTGTTGCCCGATTCGATCAGCAAGGAAGAGCTGCTGGCCGCCTCCATCAATGAGAAGGTGCGCTTCTCCGTGCTGCAGGAAGTGCTGCAGAAGTGCGGCGACGACAAGGACGCCCTGCTTGAAGAGATGCGTCTGCGCTGCGACGACCTGATTCCCAAGCACATCATCGTGGATGATATTTTTGCCTCCGTCAACTATGTCAACTGCCTGACAAAGCGCGTGGGCAACGTCGATGATATCGACCATCTGGGCAACCGCCGCATCCGTTCCGTCGGCGAGCTGCTGCAGAACCAGTTCCGCATCGGTCTGGCCCGCATGGAGCGCGTGGTGCGCGAGCGCATGGCCATTCAGGTGCAGGAGGATGACGACAAGATCACCCCGCAGACCCTGATCAATATCCGCCCCGTGATGGTGGCGATCCGTGAATTCTTCGGCTCTTCGCCGCTTTCGCAGTTCATGGATCAGACGAACCCGCTCGCGGAGCTGACGCATAAGCGCCGTCTTTCCGCCCTCGGCCCCGGCGGTCTTTCCCGTGACCGCGCCGGTTTCGAGGTGCGCGACGTGCATTATTCCCATTACGGGCGCATGTGCCCGATTGAAACGCCGGAAGGTCCCAACATCGGCCTGATCTCCTATCTGGCCACCTTCGCGCGCATCAATGAATACGGCTTCGTTGAGGCCCCCTTCCGCAAGATTGACAAAGAGACCGGCGTCGTGCTCGATGAAGTCGAGTATATGACCGCCGATACCGAGGATGAATACATCGTTGCGCAGGCGAATGAGCCGCTGGATGCGGAGCATCGCTTTGTGCGCGAAAAGATCACCGCCCGTCACAGAGACGAGTTCCTGGAGATCGACCGGCGCGCCGCGGACTATATGGACGTTTCGCCCAAGATGGTCGTCTCCGTCGCGACGGCGATGATCCCGTTCCTTGAGAATGACGACGCGAACCGCGCGCTCATGGGCTCCAACATGCAGCGTCAGGCCGTGCCGCTGCTCAAGACCTGCGCCCCGATCGTGGGCACGGGCATGGAGTATAAAGCGGCGGTCGACTCCGGCGTGACCGTGCTGGCAAAGGCCGGCGGCATCGTGTCCAAGGTCTGCGCCGACAGCATCACCGTGCAGGAAGACGGCGGCGAAAAGCGCAACTATGAGCTGATCAAGTTCATGCGCTCCAACCAGGGCACCTGCATCAATCAGCGCCCGATCGTTGCGGTCGGTCAGCGCGTGGAGGCCGGCGAGGTCATCGCCGACGGTCCCGCGACCGATCACGGCGAGATCAGCCTGGGCAAGAACGCGCTCGTGGGCTTCATGACCTGGGAAGGCTACAACTACGAGGACGCCGTTCTGATCAACGAAAAGCTCGTGCGCGACGACGTGTATACGTCCGTCCACATTGAGAAATATGAAACCGAGGCCCGCGACACCAAGCTCGGCCCCGAAGAAATCACCCGCGACATTCCCAACGTCGGCGACGACGCGCTGGGCAACCTCGATGACCGCGGCATCATCCGCATCGGCGCGGAGGTGCATTCCGGCGATATCCTGGTCGGCAAGGTCACGCCCAAGGGCGAAACCGAGCTGACGGCCGAGGAGCGCCTGCTGCGCGCCATCTTCGGCGAAAAGGCCAAGGAAGTGCGCGACACCTCCCTCAAGGTGCCGCACGGCGAATACGGCATCGTGGTCAACGTCGAGGTCTACACGCGTGAAAACAGCGATGAGCTCAGCCCCGGCGTCAACAAGGTCGTGCGCTGCTACATCGCCCAGAAGCGCAAGCTCTCCGTCGGCGATAAGATGGCCGGCCGCCACGGCAACAAGGGCGTCGTTTCCCGCATTCTGCCGCAGGAGGATATGCCCTTCCTGCCGGACGGCACGCCGCTCGACATCGTGCTCAACCCCCTGGGCGTGCCCTCCCGTATGAATATCGGGCAGGTGCTCGAGGTGCACCTCGGCTTTGCCGCCCGTTCCCTCGGCTTCAACATCATGACGCCGGTCTTTGACGGCGCGCATGAGGAGGATATCACCGAGGCCTTCAAGGAAGCCAACCGCAGGACCATGGAAAAGGCGCAGCAGGAGGCGCTCGAAAAGGGCGAGGAGTTCGATCCCACGCTCGTGCCGCAGCTGCGCATGGACTGCAAGTCCATTCTGACGGACGGCCGCACCGGCCGCCGCTTCGATAACCCCGTCACGGTCGGCGTGATGTATTATCTCAAGCTGCATCACCTGGTCGATGATAAGATCCACGCCCGTTCGACCGGCCCGTACTCCCTTGTGACGCAGCAGCCGCTGGGCGGCAAGGCGCAGTTCGGCGGCCAGCGCTTCGGCGAAATGGAAGTCTGGGCGCTTGAGGCTTACGGCGCCGCCTACACCCTGCAGGAGATCCTGACCGTGAAGTCCGACGATGTAGTCGGCCGCGTCAAGACCTACGAGGCGATCGTCAAGGGCAAGAACGTGCCCACGCCCGGCATCCCCGAATCCTTCAAGGTGCTGGTCAAGGAGCTGCAGTCGCTCGCGCTGGATATCAAGGTCCTCGATGAAAACAACGAAGAGATCGACCTGCGCCAGACCTACGAGAACGAAGACGGCTTCATGAACTTCCAGACCGTCAACGACGCGGAGGGCAGCGAGGAATTCATCGTCGATGAGGACAGCAAGGAAAACAACATCTTCCTTGATGACGAAGAAGGCGATGAGGACGAATTCCTGCCGTCCGATCTCGTGGAAGGTCTCGACGAGGATTACGGCATGGATGAATTCCTGTCCTCCGAGGATGACTACGACTGATGACCGCATCCCATGACTGAATTTTAACGGAAGGGGCATCGATGCATGGAACCGATGGAAACCAATACCAATCTCACTTTTGAGTCGATCAATATTACCCTCGCTTCGCCCGAAAAGATCCGCGAATGGTCCTACGGCGAGGTCAAAAAGCCGGAGACGATCAACTACCGCACCCTGAAGCCGGAAAAGGAAGGTCTGTTCTGCGAAAAGATCTTCGGGCCGACGAAGGACTGGGAGTGCAACTGCGGCAAGTACAAGCGCATCCGTTTCAAGGGCAAGATCTGCGAGCGCTGCGGCGTCGAGATCACCCGCTCCAAGGTGCGCCGCGAGCGCATGGGCCATATCGAGCTGGCCACGCCCGTCTCTCACATCTGGTATTTCAAGGGCATTCCCTCCAGAATGGGCCTGATGCTGGATATTTCCCCGCGCGATCTCGAAAAGGTGCTGTATTTTGCAAAGCACATCGTGATCGATCCGGGCGAGACGCCGCTGAAAAAATGCGAAACGCTCGATGAAGCGAAATATGAGGAATACCGCCTGTATTACGGCGACGATTTCAAAGCCGGCATGGGCGCGGAAGCCATCAAGGAGCTGCTTGCGGAGATCGATCTGGACGCGCTTTCCGCCGAGCTGAAAGAAGAGATGGAGCGCGCCGCCGGGCAGAAAAAGGCGAAGGTCCTCAAGCGGCTGGAGGTCGTGGAGGCCTTCCGCCAGTCCGGCAACCGCCCGGAATGGATGATCCTCGACGTGATTCCGGTCATTCCGCCGGAGCTGCGCCCGATGGTGCAGCTGGAGGGCGGCCGCTTCGCCACCTCCGATCTGAACGATCTTTACCGCCGCGTGATCAACCGCAACAACCGTCTTGCCAAGCTCATCGAGCTGCATTCCCCCGAGATCATCATCCGCAACGAAAAGCGGATGCTCCAGGAAGCGGTCGATGCGCTGATCGACAACGGCCGCCGCGGCCGTCCCGTGACCGGGCCGAACAACCGCGCGCTCAAATCCCTGAGCGACATGCTCAAGGGCAAGCAGGGCCGCTTCCGTCAGAACCTGCTGGGCAAGCGCGTGGACTACTCCGGCCGTTCGGTTATCGTCGTCGGCCCCGAGCTGAAGCTGTATCAGTGCGGTCTGCCCAAGGAGATGGCGCTTGAGCTGTTCAAGCCCTTCGTCATGAAGCGCCTGGTCGAGACCGAGGTGGCCGGCAACGTCAAATCCGCCCGCAAGATGGTCGAGCGCTCGAATCCCGCCGTCTGGGATGCGCTCGAGGTCGTCATCAAGGATCATCCCGTCATGCTCAACCGCGCGCCGACGCTGCACCGTCTGGGCATACAGGCGTTTGAGCCGGTGCTCGTGGAGGGCCGCGCGATCAAGCTGCATCCGCTGGTCTGTACCGCGTTCAACGCGGACTTCGACGGCGACCAGATGGCCGTGCACGTGCCGCTGAGCGCCGAGGCGCAGGCGGAGGCCCGCTTCCTGATGCTGGCCGCCAACAACCTGCTCAAGCCGTCCGACGGCCGCCCCGTCACGGTGCCGACGCAGGATATGATCCTGGGCTCCTACTATCTGACGATGGTCAACAACAACAACCCCGCCAATTCCGACTACAACCCCGACGATCCCTATGAGCCGGGCGCGCCGTGGGAGGAGACGGATGAGGACGGCAGCGTCCATCTCGTTTACAAGACCTTCTCCACCGTCGACGAGGCCATGATGGCCTACGACGAGGGCGATATCGGTCTGCATGTCAATATCCGCGTGCGCATGACCAAGGAATTTGACGGCGTGCCCGTCACGGAGCTGGTCACCACCACGCTCGGCAAGATCATTTTCAACGATCCCGTCCCGCAGGATCTGGGCTTCATCGACCGCTCCGATCCGGCCAACCGCTTCACGCCCGAGGTGGATCAGCTGGTCAACAAAAAGGTGCTCGGCAAGATCATCGACCGCTGCATCAAGGTGCACGGCACCGCCGTTGCCGCCGATGTGCTCGATAAGATCAAGGCGCAGGGCTACCGTTATTCGACCCGCAGCGGCATCACCGTCGCCGTCATCGACGCGACGATCCCGCCGCAGAAGAAGGAACTGCTCGCGCAGGCCGAAGCGAAGGTCGCCGAGATCACCCGCAACTATGAACGCGGCTTCCTGACGAACGAGGATCGTTCCGAGGAAGTCATCAAGGCCTGGGAATTCTGCACCAAAGAGGTCGCAGAGGAGCTCAAGAAGAACTTCAAGCGCTTTAATCCCATCAATATGATGCTGGATTCCGGCGCCCGCGGCAACGATTCTCAGCTGCGTCAGCTGGCCGGCATGCGCGGCCTGATCGCCAACACCGCCGGCAAGACCATCGAGGTGCCGATCCGCGCGAATTACCGCGAAGGCCTGAATATTCTGGAATACTTCATTTCTTCCCGCGGCGCGCGCAAAGGCTTGGCCGATACCGCGCTGCGTACCGCCGACTCGGGTTATCTGACCCGCCGTCTGGTGGATGTGTCGCAGGACGTGATCATCCGCGAGGAGGATTGCGGCGGCACCGAAGGCATCAACGTCTATGATATTTACGACGGAGATCCCAAGAACGGCGGCAGAAAGATCGTCGGTCTGGCCGAGCGTCTGACCGGCCGCTTCCTGCTGGAGGATTATGTCGATCCCGAAACCGGCGAACTGATCTGCAGCAAGGATCAGATGGTCACCGACGCGGTCGCCGAGCGCATTGCGGCGAGCGTGCATGCGGAGCATGACCGCAAGGTCGCCGCGAAAGAGCTGCCTGAGAAATCCCGCGCGCAGATCAAGATCCGCTCGCTGCTTTCCTGCTGCTCCGAGCACGGCGTGTGCATCAAGTGCTATGGCGCGAACCTGGCCTCCGGTCAGCCCGTGACCGTGGGCGAGGCGGTCGGTATCATCGCCGCCCAGTCCATCGGCGAGCCCGGCACTCAGCTGACGATGCGTACCTTCCATACCGGCGGCGCGGCCGACCAGTCCGATATCACGACCGGTCTTCCGCGTGTTGAGGAGCTGTTTGAGGCGCGCAAGCCCAAGATGCTTGCCATCATGAGCGAAATCGACGGCATGATCTCCTTCCGCGAGATCAAGAAGAGCCAGCATGTGGTTGTCACCGGCGACGACGGCGACGAAAAGACCTACCTGATTCCTTACGGCTACCGCCTGCGCAACGACGTCAAGGAAGGCGAGCGGGTGCAGAAGGGCGCGCAGCTGACCGAGGGCGCGCAGAATCCCGCTGACATCCTGGCCATTCTCGGCGTCGAGGCCGTGCACGATTACCTGATCCGCGAGGTGCAGCGCACCTATCGCGGCCAGGGTGTTGATATCAACGATAAGCACATCGAGGTCATCGTGCGTCAGATGATGCGCAAGGTGCGCGTGGAGGATCCGGGCGATTCCAAGTTCCTGCCCGGCGTCATCGTGGAGAAATCCGAGCTGCGCGAGGAGAACGAGCGTCTGGCGAAGCTGTCCGCCGAAAGCGGCGAAGCACTGCGCCCGGCCGTTGTCGTGCCCACGATGATGGGTATCACCAAGGCTTCGCTTGCCACGGATTCGTTCATGTCCGCCGCCTCGTTCCAGGAAACGACCCGCGTGCTGACCGACGCCGCGATCAAGGGCAAGACCGACCGCCTGATCGGTCTGAAGGAAAATGTCATCATCGGCAAGCTCCTGCCCTCCGGCACCGGCATGCGCTGCTACCACAAGGTGGAGGTCTATCCGGCCGAACCGTTGGTGAATAGTGCCGAAAATGCCGATTAATTTTTGTAGAAAGTGTTGACAACCCGGCGTTTGTTGTGTTAAAATACGCAATTGTGGTGTTCCGCGCCCCTGCGGGTTCCCAAAGGGGCGCTGCACGATAAAAATCTTATGAAAGGAGAGATTGTTTTTGCCGACCTTTAATCAGCTTGTTCGTAACGGCAGAGAAACACTCGAAAGAAAGCCGAAGGCTCCCGCTCTGTTAAAGGGTCTGAACTCCAAGAAAAACGTGATGACGGATCAGAACTCTCCGCAGAAGCGCGGCGTGTGCACCGCTGTGAAGACCGCAACGCCCAAGAAGCCGAATTCCGCTCTGCGCAAAATCGCCAGAGTGCGTCTGACCAACGGCATCGAGGTGTCGGCCTACATCCCCGGTGTCGGCCACAATCTGCAGGAGCACTCCGTTGTGCTCATCCGCGGCGGCCGTGTCAAGGACCTTCCCGGTGTGCGTTACCACATCATTCGCGGCACCCTCGATACGCAGGGCGTCAGCGGCAGAATGCAGGCGCGCTCCAAGTACGGCCAGAAGCGTCCCAAGGTCAAGAAATAATTCCTGACCGCCAGCAACAGACAAATCTTCTTGCAGGCTGAAAACCACAGCTATTTTCGCCCAATGCAAGGTGTATTATATAAGTTATAGTATGCCTCGTATTGGCGCCGACGGGGAATTTGTCACCGAGTACCTATGATATCATTATTATGAAGGAGGGAAGTAAAGTGCCAAGAAGAGGCAACATTGCAAAACGTGAAGTCTTGCCTGATCCGCTTTACAACTCAAAGCTCGTCACCCGCCTGATCAACAACGTGATGTATGACGGCAAAAAGGGTGTCGCGCAGAAGATCGTGTATGATGCGTTTGACATCATCAGAGACAAGACCGGCAAGGAGCCCCTTGAGGTGTTCGAGGCAGCGATGGAAAACGTCATGCCCGCCCTTGAGGTCAAGGCGCGCCGTGTCGGCGGCGCCACCTATCAGGTGCCTATGGAGGTGCGTCCCGAGCGCCGTCAGACCCTGGGTCTGCGCTGGATCACCAACTATGCCCGCGCCCGCTCCGAGCGGACGATGAAGGAGCGCCTGGCGAACGAGATCATCGACGCCGTCAACTCCACCGGTTCCGCGTTCAAGAAGCGCGAAGATACGCACAAGATGGCAGAGGCCAACAAGGCGTTTGCCCACTTCAGATGGTAATCTCCGCGCCCCGCACATTTTTCACGTCTTTCTGACACGGAGGTTCTTATGCCCAGACAGGTATCCCTGGAAATGACCAGAAACATCGGCATCATGGCACACATTGACGCCGGTAAAACAACGACAACCGAACGTATCCTGTTCTACACGGGGAAAACGCACAAGATCGGTGAAACCCACGACGGCGCTGCCACCATGGACTGGATGGAGCAGGAGCAGGAGCGCGGCATCACCATCACGTCTGCTGCGACAACCTGCTTCTGGAAGGGCCACCGCATCAACATCATCGACACGCCGGGCCACGTCGATTTCACCGTTGAGGTGGAGCGCAGCCTGCGCGTGCTCGACGGTTCCGTGACCGTCCTTTGCGCAAAGGGCGGCGTGGAGCCCCAGTCCGAAACCGTTTGGCGCCAGGCGGATAAATATCATGTTCCCAGAATGGTCTATGTCAACAAAATGGACATCATGGGCGCTGATTTCTTCCGCGTGGTCGATATGATGAAGGATCGTCTGAAATGCAACGCCGTGCCCATCCAGCTGCCCATCGGCGCGGAGGCGGAGTTCAAGGGCATCATTGACCTTGTCACCATGCAGGCGTACTATTATAAGGACGATCTCGGCGTGGATATCGAAGTGACGGAGATCCCCGCGGATATGAAGGAGCTTGCGCAGACCTACCACGACGAGATGCTCGAGCATGTCGCCGAGCAGGATGACGCGCTGCTCGAAAAATATCTCGAGGGCGAAACGCTCACGATCGATGAGATCAAGCATTGCATCCGCAAATCCACGCTGGCCAACGAAATGGTGCCCGTCACCTGCGGCACATCCTACCGCAACAAGGGCGTGCAGCTGCTGCTGGACGCTGTGGTGGATTATATGCCCGCGCCGACGGACGTGCCTTCGATCACAGGCGTCAACCCCAAAAACGACAGGGAAGAGGTGCGCCATTCTTCCGACGACGAGCCGTTTTCCGCGCTCGCCTTCAAGATTGCGACCGATCCCTTCGTCGGCAAGCTCTGCTTCTTCCGCGTCTATTCCGGCAAGGTGGAAACAGGCAGCACCGTTTACAACTCCACCAAGGGCGCCAACGAACGCATGGGGCGCATCCTGCAGATGCACTCCAACCACCGGCAGGATATTGAATGCTGCTATGCGGGCGATATCGCCGCGTGCGTCGGCGTCAAGCAGACCACCACGGGCGACACGCTCTGCGACCAGCGGCACCCGATCATTCTGGAATCCATGGAATTTCCGGAGCCGGTCATCCGCGTGGCCATCGAACCCAAGACCAAAGCCGGTCAGGAGAAGATGAGCATCGCGCTGGCCAAGCTCGCAGAGGAGGATCCCACCTTCAAATGCTATACCGACGAGGAAACGGGTCAGACCATCATCGCCGGCATGGGCGAGCTGCATCTGGAGATCATCGTGGACCGCATGCTGCGCGAATTCCGCGTGGAAGCAAACGTCGGCAAGCCCCAGGTGGCCTACCGCGAGACCATCACCAAGCCCGCTGAGTCGGATACGAGATATGCGCGTCAGTCCGGCGGCAAGGGCCAGTACGGTCACGTCAAAATCAGAATCGAGCCGAATCCTGAAAAGGGCTATGAATTCGTCAACAACATCGTCGGCGGCGCGATCCCGAAGGAATACTTCAACGCGATCGAGGCCGGCATCAAGGGCGCCATGCTCTCCGGCGTGCTCGCGGGCTTCAATGTTGTGGACGTCAAGGTCACGCTCTTTGACGGTTCCTATCACGAGGTGGACTCCTCTGAGATGGCGTTCAAGATCGCCGCTTCCATGGCGTTCAAGGACGCGATGCGCAAGGCGGCCCCCGTGCTCATGGAGCCGATCATGAAAACCTCCGTCATCGTGCCGGATGATTATCTGGGCGACGTGATCGGAGATATCAACGCGCGCCGCGGCCAGATCCAGGGCACGGAAACGCGCACGGGCGCGACCCAGGTCAACGCCTTTATCCCGCTGTCGAATATGTTCGGCTACGCTACGGCGCTGCGTTCGAGAACGCAGGGACGCGGGCAATATGTCATGGAACCGAGCCATTATACCGAGGTTCCCAAGTCCATCGCCGAAAAAATCGTCAGTGAACGATAATTTGTATTAGGAATTTTAAAAAAAGGCTTGAAATTTACGAATGAACTTGTTACAATAGTACCATGCGACAGCATGGACAATCTTTGCGACTAAAGGGAGGAAAACACAAATGGCAAAAGCAAAATTCGAGCGTACCAAGCCCCATGTTAACATTGGTACCATCGGTCACGTCGACC
>JAFRQQ010000017.1 GCA_017428525.1 Clostridia bacterium
CAACAGCGGTATCCGTGGATTTTGACCAGCCAAGGAATGTATAACCTTCCTTCGAGGGAGCAATGAGCATCTGGAAAGGTTCTCCATGCTCAACTTTAGCTTGCAGATACTCGCTTCCATCAACGATTAATCGAAGGGTGTATAAATTTTTCGTAAAGCTACCGCGGAAGGTCAGCGGCTTTGCGGGCATGGCGGCAGGGATCTCCGCATCCCAGCCGGAGAAGGTATAGCCGGCTTTTTCAGGCGTCGGCGCTGTGACCGGTTCGCCGAACAGGACGGAATCCTTCTGATACGCCGCGCCGTCGACGATCCAGGTGACGGCATAGCTGTTCGCCTTGAACACCGCGGTGAAGGTCAGATCCTCGGCGGGCATCGTCGCAGGTACCTTCGGCGTCCAGCCGTCAAACGTATAGCCCTCTTTCTGAGGGATGCGCGGCTGCCAGACGGGATTGCCGTAAGGGATTGGGCCGCTGCCGATGCTCTGCCCGTCCACGAGATAGGTCACGGTGTATTCGATGGGCGTGTAGACCGCCTCGATCGTGATGTCGTGCGCGGGGAGGGTATAGGTCGGCCAGACGCCGGCATGCCCTTCCTTCTTGGGCACGTCGGGCAGTGTGATGGATTTCTGCCCGTAAACAAACGGGATCTTCGCGATGGCTGCGCCGTCCGCGATGATCGTGGCGTAGTAGGTATTTTGCGTGTAGACGGCCACGATCGTCAGATCGTCGGTCCCGAGCGTGAACGGTTGCCAGACGCCGGTGTAGCCGGTTTTCTCCGGCACGGCGGGCGGGGTGATGCTTTCCGTCAGCACGGTGAACGGGATCGCTTCGCCCACCTGTGCGCCGTCGGCCATAAAGGTGGCGTAATAAGTAATCGGCTTGTAGATCGCTTCAATTGTGATGTCCTGCTCGTTGAGAATATACGGCGACCAGCTGCCGGTGTAGCCGGGCTTTTCCGGCACGTCGGGCAGGCGAATGGATTCCTGCGTCGCGGTGAAGGTTTCTGTTGCGTAGACTATTCCGTCGACAAGGAAAGTGGCGGTGAAGGTTTCGTTGAGGTAGTGTATGTGTGCATGAAGCAAAAACCAATTTCCGCCGCAAATAATGATTTTTTCCCATTCGACTTTAGTCCCTTGATAATAAACATCTTTCAGCTCGGTACAGCCTGAGAATGCATCATCTCCGATGCTCGTGACACTGTTCGGGATTGTGACGCTTGTCAGTCCAGTGCAGTCATAGAAAGTATAACCGCTGATGCTGGCGATGCCGTTCTCGATTATGGCGCTTGATAGCCCGGCGCAGTCGGAAAAGGCATAATTGCCGATGCCCGTAACGCTGTCCGGGATCGTGACGCTTGTTAGCCCGGTGCAACCGGAAAAAGCATAATTGCCGATGCTCGTTACGCTGTCTGGGATCGCAACACTCGTCAATCCGGTGCAGTCACAGAAAGCATAATCACCAATTCTTGTGACAATTCCATTGTTGGGAATGATGCAGTTCTTGCACCCAATAAACAATGTATTGCTAGCTGTTTTGATCAAACAATTTCCTTCGCTAAGGAACACAGGATTCTCTTCAGCAACTGTGATTATTGATAAGTTTGGGCATCCAGAGAGTATGTCTTTGCCAATAGTCATAACATTACAGCCAATATCAATACTAATTAACCCTGTGCAATTGCGGAACACCTCAGAACCAATGTTAATAACAGAATCAGGGATTGAAAAACTCTTTAATTCTGAACACCCCATAAAGCATCTATTGCTAATACTAGTGATTCCATTTAGATTGTCGACTCTTTCCAATCCAGAGCAATATAAAAATGCTCCTGTGCCTATACTTGTGATATTGTTGGATACAGAAATGCTTTTTAATCCGCTGCAATGATAGAACGCTTCGGCTTCAATTGTAGTAACACTGTCGGGTATAGTAATGCTTGTCAAACCCGTACACTCGCAAAACACATGGTATTTAATACAGGTCAAACTATTTGGAAGAGTAACATCCGTGAGACCTGTACATGAAAAGAATGCTTCATTACCAATACTTGTAACATTGTTTGGAATATTAACACTTGTAAGACCACTGCAGAAGCAAAAAGAATGATCACCCAAACTTTTAATGCTTTCGGGAATTGTGATATTCCTTAATCCTGTGCAGCCATAAAAAGCATAGTTACCAATACTCGTCACTCCGGGTTCAATTATAAGAGTACTCATGGCCTCATAATATAGTTTCCAAGGAGCTGTGGTAAGAACCATAGAATTTAAAAAAGTGGCTTCAAAAGAATTCATCGATCCTGTTCCGCTGATGGTGAGAGTGGTAGTTTTTGTGTCAAAACTCCACGTCAAATTAGGACCGCAAACCCCACTCGTGGGGCTTTCTGCTCGTGCTTTCGAAACAATTAATGCGGACAGGGTCGGAAATTCAAACCCTGCCAAGCTACCGAGCGGCGTGGCGCTGATCAACAGAACAAAGCAAAGCAAAGAAGCAATTACTCGACGCACTATACTATTCATGTCGGCTCTCCATTCTGAAAAATGATGAGGTATTCAATGTGACTCCTCTGTTATCATTTTAATTGTAACATACAATTACATAGAATGCAAGGAATTACCGTGCATCAATTTACAGGCTTATTCCTCTTTTCCAATCGGCAATTGTGTTGTCTTTCTTCTCCCCTCCACTAAACTATTATACTGAAAAACCGTAATTCTTCGCCTATATCCCAGAATTGACACTTTTTCGGGCGAAAAAAGGGCACAAAAGCGCTTGACAAGCGAACATTTGTTTGTTATAATCCTTCTGCAAAGTAAAGTGTGTGAAACGGAGGGGTTGTTTGAACCGGACGGAATATTTGCCCGCCACCTTCGGCGAACGGGTGCGGGAGCTTCGAAAGCAGCAAAAACTGACAATGGACGACCTGGCATCCGTCACCGGCGTGAGCAAAAGCACCATCGGCCGGATCGAGAAAGGCGCGTCCGTTTCCACGGAATACGCGCTGCTGTTATCCGATTTCTTCGGCGTTTCACTGGATTTCCTGTTCGGCAGAACGAACCATCCAACGAAAGGGGCTGACAGTTGAAATCAAAAACAATGAAGAGCTGGGTAATTCTGGCAGCCGCCGGCGACCGCGACGCAATGAATACGCTCTACAACCAGAACGCAGGATTTGTCAAGGAAATCGCCCGCGAGGCGCACAAGCTCTGCGGCGATCCCGCCGGGACAAATTATTATGAGATGTATCAGGAAGCCGGCATCGCGTTTGTGGAAGCCGTCTACAGCTTTGATCCGGAGAAGGGCTTCCGCTTTCTGACCTATGCGGGCAGGTGCATCCGGAATCGCGTGATCGACTGGCTGCGCGGGGAATCGGAAGGCAAATCTGACCTGTGCTACAACGACAACATCGCAACGCGCAAGGTCAATGAAATTGATGAGAGCATCCGCACCTATTTCGGTTTCAGCGAACTCTCGCAGTCAGCGGAAACGATCTTTTTCCGGCAGTATTTTGCCGAAACGATCGAATTGGCGCTTGCAGCACTGACGCCGCGGCAAGCCCGCTATGTGGCATATCGTTTCGGCTTCGCCGAAGAAAAGGCGCATTCCCGCGCCGCCTGCGCAAGACATTTCGGGATTTCTTACAAAGATGCGGAAAAGATAGAAACGGCGGCACTCGACGCCATGCGCGAAATCTGCCATCAGCGACTGGCGTATATTGAACGGTTGCAGAACCCGTCCGATTCTTCAAGGGTAAACTTCGCGGCAAGCCGCCCTTGACAAATCGTCCGGTTTCCGCCGTGGTGCAAATAAGGCCGCAATGGGCAGGTGTGCCATTGCAGCCGAGATACATTATGAAAAGAAAACGCTCAGACTGCAGTACTATTTTTATTATTTTTATGCTTTTTTTATTATATTCTCTGTCATTCCTGTCATGGAACGGCGAAATCCCTTGCGTATCAAGGGATCCGGCAATGACAGGGCGTTCCGTTTTCTCTGTCATTCGCCGTCATTCCTGTCATTGGAAGGCAGCGCACCGTAGGGCACACATACATGTGTGCCGACTGTGCCGCAGGCACAGGGTGCAGCGAAGCTATATCGCACGGCGCAAAGCGACGTATATCGCAATTTGCGCAGCAAATTATTTCACGTTGCGCAGCAACATATCGCCGCTCCATTCCGCACGTCCCGCGCGATCGGCACGGATGTATCCGTGCCCTGCACAACCCCTCAGGCGCTCTGCGCCGGCTCCTCTTGCACAGGGGAGCCAACGTAGCCGTCAACGGCAAAGCCGCCCGGATGATCCGAGCGGCTGTTTTGATTGCGTGTTGTCGATGAAAAGGCGTTATGCGTTGTTCTGCGTGAAATACGCGTCTGCGGCCTGGAAGTAGAGGGTCAGGGCTTTGGCGGCGTTGGCGAGGTTGTCGCTGACGGCGGGGTCGTTCGCCTCGTATTTCGTGAGGGCCTTGAAAACGCAGCTCAGCGCGGAACAGATCCAGGTGTTGACGACGGTTGTGCCGCCGACGATGGCAAAGTCGGTGATCAGACCGATTTCGGGATCGCTGCTCGTCCAGGTCCGCATGCCGTTCGTGCCGGGTGTTTCGACCGTTGCGTTACAGCTTCATGATGATCTGACAGATAATATTGATGGCGATGCAGCCATAACGATTGATATAATAGAGCACCTTGTGGAAGATGCCGAGGAGCTTGTCGAAGAAGCCGTTTTCGTGGCCCTTGCCGCAGAGCGGACAATCCGCGGTACGCTGGTTCTCAATCGTCTTTTCCGTGTCGGCAACGACGGCGTCGGCATCCTTCTTGTTCTCTTCGAGGGACTTGGTGTCGTCGTATTCCATCGCGTCGATCTCGGCCTTGGCGTCCTCGATGATCTGCTGCGCGGCGCTGCTGTCGCCCTCTTTTGCGAGCGCGTCGAGCTCCGCTTTCTTCTCTTCTTTGTATTCCTCGAACGCCTCGCGGTCGGCGTATTCCTGCTCGGCGGCGGTCAGCACGTCGAGGTTGTCGACCTTGGCCTTCTGTTCGTCAGTCAAGGCGTCGTAGGTCTCCCGTGCGGCGTCGATTTTCTCCTTGCTCTCGTCGGTGAGGGCAACGTCGCCGATCGCGTCGATCGCGCGTTCCGCTGCGTCGGAGGCGCGTTGATCGGTCAGATCTTTGTCGAGCTGCGGCAGGTTCGCGGCGGTATCGACGGCCTGCTTGTTCTCCGCGAGCGGCTTGGTATCGTCATAGGTCATGGCGTTGACCGCGTCCTTCACAGCGTCGATCAGCGCGGAGCTTTCATCGCTGTCGTCGTCGAGCGCCTTGTCTTCGGCGGCGTTGATCACTTCATCCTTGTAGTCCTCGAACGCCTGACGGTCGTCGTATTCCTGCTCGGCGGCGGTCAGCACGTCGGGATTCTCGACCAGCGCTTGCTGTTCGGGCGTCAGCGCGTCATAAGCGGCGCGGGCGGCGTCGATCTTGCCCTTGCTCTCGTCGGTGAGCGCCACGTCGCCGATCTCGTCGATGAGCGCTTCCACCGCGTCGGCGGCACGCTGGTTATCCAGACCGGCCGTGAGCTGCTGCAGATTTGCGGCGTCGTCGACCGCCTGCTTGTTCTCGTCGAGCGACTTGCTTTCGTCATAGGCCAGATCGTCGACGGCTTTCTTCGCGTTTTCGATCAGGGCGGCGGATTGCGCGCTGTCGCCCGCCTGGCCGAGCGCGTCGGCGGCGGCTTTCACAGCATCCTTGTAATCCTCAAATGCCGCTTTGCTTTCAAGCAGCGCATAGTCGGCTTCCGCATCGGTCAGCGTGTCGATATTTTCAACGAGCGTCTTTTGCGTATCGGTCAGGTCGTCGTAAGCGGCTCTTGCCGCGTCGATCCTGCGCTTGCTCTCGTCGGTGTATTCGACCTCGCCGATGTCGCTGATGGCTTTTTCCGCCGCGTCGGCAGCGCGCTGATCGGCCAGGGCGGCGTCAAGCCCGGCCAGATTTGCGGCTGTGTCCACGGCCTGCTTATTTTCGTCAAGCGAGATGTTTTCATTATAGGTCACGTCGTCGATGGCTTTCTTCGCGGCGGTGATCAGCGCGGCAGCTTTTTCGCTGTCGCCCTCGAGCGCCTTGGCGTCGGCTTCCGCCTTCTTCGCTTCTTTGTAATCGTCAAACGATACTGCGTCCTCCAACTGCTGATACGCTTTGATCGCGTTCCTCAGCGTCACCGCCGCATCATCGGACAACAGACCCAGTTGATCGGGTGTCAGGGCGTCGCGGGCGCCGACTGCATCGTCGATCTTCGCTTTGCATTCGGGCGTGTATTCGACCTCGCCGATGGCGTTGATCTTCGCTTCAACCGCGTCGGCGGCGCGCTGATCGGCCAGCGCGGCGTCGAGCGCGTCAAGGTCCGCGGCGGCGTCCGCGGCGGCGTAGTTATCCTCGAGCGAACGATCCGGATCATAGGTCACACCGTTGATCGCATCGACCGTGGCGGCGATCAGCGCGGCGGCTTTCTCGCTGTCGCCCGCAAGCGCCTTGCCGTTGGCCGCGCTGATCAGCGTTTCCTTGTAATCTTCAAGCGCTTTTGCACGGGCTTCATGCATCGTGCCTGGCTCGTATTTCTTAAAGCTGCTGTTGAAGGTCTGCGTGCCGAGCGTGACCTGCGCAGTATAGGGCGTATAAGCGTCGTCGTTCAGGGTCGCTTCCACGCGCGCGCCGGGCCGGCTTGCCACGCTGCCTTCGGCTTTTTCGGTGCAGTTGTTGCACTCTGCGGAGTAGGACGGATTGTGAACGTCATCCTCCCAGTTCCATACCGGCTCTTTCCATTCGTGCGCGCAGTTGAGCGTGACCCACAATTCCTGATCGCCAACAGTATAATTCGGATCGGTCTCGCCGTAATACGTGACGATGAATTTATAAATGCCGGGTTTCTTATAGAGATCTCCGAAGCACTCCGGGAACGACAGGACGTACCGGCCGTTTTCGAACTGGTTGGCATCGATCGAGGTCGTGCTGCTCTTATACTCCGCATGCAGCACTTCGACCGACACGCCGTCCACGGCATCCAGCGGCTTGGTGATCGTGAGCTGGATCGCGGTCATTTCTTCATTTGCCGGCGTGTATGTGACGTCGATCGCCGGCTTTCCCTTTTCGACCTTGAACGTGGTTTCCGCTTCGCTGCCGATATTGGCCGCATCGCCTCTGTAAACGACCTTGACCGTGTGATCCCCGGCAGTCAGGCCGGTGAGCGCGAGCGTTGCGACGTTGCCGCTCAGCGCGATCACCGGGTCGCCGGTTTGCGCGGCGACCGTATAATACGCTTTGCCGTCGACGGTGATCGTCACGCCGCCGGCAACGCCTGTGTCATTTCCGCCGGCGGGGACCTGCGTATCCGCGACGAACGTCGGATCCTTGTCGCCCGACAGGGTGGCGGTGACGGTGACCGTGTCGCCGTATTCGATCACGTCTTCGGGCGTGACCGCGAGGGCGATCGAAGTCGCGTTGTTTTCCACGACCAGCGTCAGCGGGTCGGAGGTGGAGGCGTAGTAATACTGAGCGTCGCCGTTAAAGACGGCGGTGATCGTGTAAGTGTTCGCCTCCAGCGGAGGGATCGTATACTGCCCTACGCCGTTCTCAACGGTGATGGTCTGCATCTCCGCACCGTTGAGCAGCACGGAGACGTTGCCTGCGCTTCTGGGATCCACGCCGGCGTTTTCGGGGATCTCAATGGAAACGACCGCGGATTCGCCGACGCTGACGTGATCCTTTTCGAGCGCGATGGTGATATAGCTCTGATGCAGAGTGATGGTAAAGTCTCCCTGCGCGGTGCCTGCCGTATAATTGTAGCCGTTGTAGGCGGCGATCACTTGATACTCGCCCGCCGGAAGCTCCGCGGTGCTTGCCTTTGCGACGCCGTCCTCAAGGGGCACGTTTTCGATTTCCTTGACAACGACCGAACCGCCTTCCCGGATCGCAGAGATCGTGAAGGTGACCGTGCCCATCGCATCCAGGGGCAGTTCAGCTCGGAATTCGGCCGTTTCACCGACACGATAGTCGGCACATTCGAGAACAAACGATTTAAGTGCGGTCGGGTTTTCGACGTTGAGCTCGAATTCATCCACGGCGGGCTGGTGGAAGGCGTCTCCCAGATATTCGACCTTCACCGCGTGACTGCCCGCGCTCAGCCCGGCGACGCCGAAATGGGCCACGTTGGAAAACCCGCTCTTGGTCGCATACTGTTCGCCGTCGATATACAGGATCGCGCTGCCGTTTGCAAACAGGGTATCCACCGGCGGCTCAAGACCCATCCTTTCAAACGCCGCCTCATCGAAGAGGCTGGTTGAAATGTTAAACGGCATGCTGTCGAAGAGAATGCCTTCCGGAATGGCAGAGCTGATCTCGACCTCCAGCCCTTTGACTGAGAACGCCGCGACGCCGACCGAGGGCGCGAAGAGATCATCGCGCACAAAGGTTTTTCCGGTTGGGGATTCGGCGTCATCGACGTATTCGCCGGAGTAGAAATTTACGGTCGCGATATAGAAATCGGGGGGCAGATCTGTCAGATCCACACTCGCTACGCCGTACGAGACGGCTCCTTCATACGTGTAGGTTTCCGTGCCGCTGCCCTCCACCGTGACGCTGACCATACCGTTCGCATCGTCAGAGACGGTGATCACGGCGACCGCCTTGCGGTTGTAGGTCACGTCATCAATGCAGATCACTATACTCGGCGCAATCCGCGTATCAATCGCGGCGTCGTTTTTCAACTCCTTGAGCGTCATCACGGGGCGGATGCCGAGGCTCGTATTCGTGGTCTGCACGGCATGGGCCGCCTTGCCGTCTGCGCCGACGTACCAGAGCGCATCGGAGGTTTCCGCCGCCGTGCGCAGCAGCCAGTCGGAGCTGCCGTCCGCAGAGACCCCGAGGCCCTGACACTTTGCGTAATCGCTGCCGCGCACGGGCTGCGTGAAGTCGTAGGCGTCGTTGCGCGCATCCTCAAGCGAAAGCAGGTAGACACTGTCCGTTGTGGACTGATAATCATAGATGGTTTCAGAGAGCGGGCGATCCTCATAGACCTTGCCCAGGCTGTTATCGAGCGTCGTTTCCGCAATGCCGTCGCGCTGCGCTTCGGTGAACGCCGTATACATAAAATCATGGTTGAGCCACGCGCGGATCGAAGAGCGCCGATAGTCGCTCGCATAATAATTCTGACCCATATTGCCCCAGACGAGCGGCGCGCCGTAGACGTCCGCGCCATCCGTCAGCGCAAATTCGTTGAACGGCTGGCTGTCGATGATCGTCTCACACATCACCAGCCCCGTGTCGGGATCGAGCACGCGCCAACGCAGCGGCTCATAGCGGAACCAATAGACGCCGCTTCCTGTGGGGTAGTGTGCGTCATCATAATATGACAGATATCCGTTTTCGTCCTGATAGGAATTGTTTAAATCGATCGTTAGGCGTGTGTCGCGCGGACGGCATCTCTCAATGTCGACCCTGCGGTATTTTGCGCCGTTGTAGAGCATGTCACAGTAAAACATTTCACCCTGTAGGAATGGGATTTCTGAATCATCGTAGCTGGCATAGTAAATGTATACGTTTTCAGTGAGCCCCTCGTTGACAAAGGTCTCTTCCAGCGCGGCGATGGTGGCCGCATCCGTGACCCTGCTCTGCGGATAGCTGCCGTAGAGGATCACGTCATCCTCGTGGTAAGGCGCCACTTCGGTATCGTTCCGGATCTCGTTGAGCACCATCGCGGGCACGACGCCCTGATCCGTCGAGGAAACGTCTATGTTGTTGACAAAGCCGGTCGGATAGATGGTGTAGACGCGTTGTGTGCTGTACGCCGTGCGCAGATTCCAAAAGGCATGGACGTCATCTGCTGCGAAGCCGCCGTTATCGATATAATACAGGCCGCGGGCTTTCGCATAATCGCTGCCCTCGATGCGTTTTGCTTCATCCAGATTGACGACGAAGCCGTAACCGGGATTCATTGCGTCATCGTAAGAAAGCAGGAACACGCGGTCGACGGTTTCCGTGCTGTCGGGCAAGACAATATTCGCTTGTTCATTATAGCCGACTGTGCTGAGCGTCGTTTCCCTGATATTCGCCTGCTGCGCGGCGGTGAACGCCGTCTGGTAAAAATCCTGATTGAGCCAGGCGCGCAGCTCGGAATGCGCCCAATCCGTCGCATACGCCGATCCGCCGGCGTCGCCGTAAAACTGATCGCCGATCTTCGTAATGAAATTCTGGAACGCGCGGGAATCCAGCACGGTGTCGCACATCACCAGCCCCGCGGCGGGATCGAGCACGCGCCATGCGATCGGTTCATATTTGAAGTAATAGACCGTATTCGGCGCATAGCCGTTCGACGGTTGATTGGAATAGTCTTCTTTGCGGATCTGGCACGACATAAACGGGCGATACTCCGTGAAGCGGATCGCGCGGTACTGCACGCCATCCTGAACGAAATCGGCATACTGGAAGAAATCGCCGGGCGCCATCGTCGTGCCGGCAATATAGTAGCCCGAATAATCATCACTGTCGCCGCTGTAATCGCCGAAGCTCTTCCACGCGGCGGCGTCGGCGGCGGCCTTGAGCGCGTCGGTCTCGGCGACCTCGCTCTGCGGATAGTTGCCGTATTGGATCACGTCGCCGGTATTCCAGCCCTCCGGCACGCAGTCGCGGGCAATCTGCAGCTCCGGATACTTTTCGCCCATATACCATGTATCTCTAAAATCGAAGCTTGATTTAAACGTTGCCTGCGCATTCTGCAGGTTGCTGAAACTGACGCTCTGTATGAATCCGGGCCAATAGCCGTAGCCGACGGGTCTATTGGGATCCAGATCATCATCGTAGAAGACGCCCTCGCCGCTCAAACGTCCGCCGATATAGCCGGCGATCAGGCCCGCACGAACGGTTGAGACCGTGAAGGAAGAGTCATTCTCGATGTTCCGGATCGTGGCGGCGACGTAAGAGAAGCAGTCCTCCATCACACCCGACGACGCATCACCCGCCAGACCGCCCGCATAGCTGCCGCGGATACTGCCGCTTGCCGCGTAGTAGGAGTTTTTCAGGCTGCCTTGGAGCACGCCGACCAGGCCGCCCGCGGCGGAGGTTGCGCTGCCCTCGATGGTGGCGTAACCGGTGACGAAGCACCTCTCGATGTTGCCTGTATTATCGCCGACGATCCCGCCGACGTATCCGTTCGCGCCGGTCGACCAGAGCGCGGTGGTGCCGAAGCAGTAGCAGCTGTCCACAGTGCCGTTGTTGACCGCGGCAATGCCTGCCACGCGCGCGTCCGCCTCGTCGGAGATAAAGGTCGTGTTGCAAAGGCCGACGCCTGCCACGACGCCTCCGGACGCGATATTGCCGAAGAGGCCGAGCGCGCCGCGGTATGCATCCGGCGTCTGCGCGGAGGAAAGGCCCGTGATCGTGTAATACTTGGGATTCTTTCCGGAGTCGCTTAAAGAAAAGCCGTAAAAATCACCCTCGAAGGGACACACACTGCCGATCGGCAGCCAGGCGTCATCCTCCGCAACGATATCCTGACACAGTTGTGCGCAGGCGGAAGGATCCACGAAATTCTCGTAAACGGAAAAACGGCGCAGCTGCGCGTAAGTGCCGATCTGGAACATGAACAGGGAAGGACTCAAGCTGGCGACCTCCATGCCGAGATCGATCGTCAGATCCGCATCTTCAGAGACAATGGCCTCATAGCCTTCACCGATCTCGCAGGAAATGGTCTCCGCGGTCAAATTGCCGTCGTCTAAGATCTTCACATAAGTGGTCTTGCCGCAGGTGACCAGCGGTTCATAACTGCCGATCTGAACAGTGTGGGTTACTTGCCCTCTGGTATAATCCAAATTATTTTCGGTAACGTAGAGCGTGAAACCGTTGTCGGTAATTGTGCCCGCGTTATGGAACGCATTTGACCCAATGTTAACGAGCTCGTCGCCGAGAATCAGATGCTCCAGGTTGTAGCAATCCTGAAACGCAAAATCCCCGATCGACTGAACGCCCTTGCCCAGATTGATCGTTCTGAACGTTGAAGAAGCAAAGGCCATGGAACCGATTGATGTTACCGTATCCGGCAGTGTGATCTCTTTTACATCGTAGAAATATGCAAAAGCGCCATTTCCGATACGGTTCACCGGCTTGCCGTTGATTTCGGCAGGCACCGTGATCGTTGTGTCAGAGCCGCTATAGTCCATGATCGCAACGCCGTCCGAATTCTCCTCGTAATCAAAGCCGTTGTACGTGCCGTCCGCCCGCGCCGTGAGCAGCAGACCGCCGCACACGCCGAACACCAGCGTCAGCACCAGCAGAAGCGAAAGCAGTTTTTTCATCTGTTTCATTTTCAGATCCTCCTTTTCCGCGTCAATTCGGACAATAGAATTTATGGATAATATTTCTTAAAATAAATTCTAAAAATCATTATAACAGTATGATCGAAAAAAAGCAATCCGATTTAAAAATATTTATTCAAAATATACAGAATCAGCCGCCCGGATACTGCGCCTTGCCGACGGCGCCGCACAATCGTAGGGAATGGCCTTCGGACATTCCGACGCGGCGGGACGCCGCGCATTCGCGTAAACTTCCGTGATGCGCCTGCGGCGCATGCGGATTCTCCGCTGCCGCTTCGGTCGGTGCTTCTGCCTTCGGCAGAGGTGCCCGCTGGGCACCCGCACCGCCGGAACGGCGTTTCCTACCCTCAGCATTATTATAGCCTTGTCATCCTGAGCGAGCGAAGCGAGTCGAAGGATCGCAATTCCGCACAACGCAACCAGTATCCCGCTGTAGGGGTGCGCTGCCGTTGGCAATACTATAAATCAGGTACGCCTTTCGCCTTACGCATTGTGAAAAGGGCGTGCTGCATCTGCATTTTGCAGCACGCCCTTTTTGATCGTCGGATTCTTGTTACGCGGGATTCTGAGAGAAATAGGCGTCCGCCGCCTGATAATAGAGCGTCAGGGCCTTGACTGCGTTGGCAAGCGCGTCGCTGACGGCGGGGTCGTTTGCCTCATAATTCATGAGCGCCCGGAAGACGTAACTCAGCGCGGAATATCTCCACACGTTGACCGTACTGCCGTCGCCGTCGAGGACGCGGACGGTCAGCGCGTCGCCGAGCTCGGCCGAGGGAATGTCAGGGATCTCCACATAGTAGTAACTGCCGTTTGCTTTCGGCGTCAGTTCGACCGCAGTGTCGCCTTCACCCAGCAGGATGGTGTAATCGTCGAGCGTCTTGCCCGCGGGCAGAGTGAAATAATGCTTGATCGCCGTTTCAGTGCGCATCACGAGGCTGGAGCCTGCATAGGTCACGCCGGTTCTCATATTTGTGATCTGCGCCGCGTAATTTATAAGGCTTACCACAGTCACATTCGCAAAACCGCTGTCGTCAAACAGGGCGTGCTGCGTGAAATCGGGGTTATAGGCAAAGAGCGCGTTGGCGTAATACCCGTAGGTGGCAAGGCTGCCTGCCAGCGCCATGAATTCCGCTTTATCCGCCATCGTCTGCTGCGCCTCGGTCAGATAGTCCTGCACGGAATAGGCAAATTCTTCGCTCTCCGTGTCCCCGTTGACGATTTTTCCGATGATCGGCGTATCGATCTGCGCCGCCGCGACGCTGCAGGTGAATTTATAGAGCTTCGTTTCACCGCTCAGCTCATAATTCTCCGGATCGACCGGCACTTGCGTCGTCACGCCGTCCACGGTGAATTGCGCGTAAGCTGTATCGGTCACCCTGGGAATATCTGCATAGAAATTCACGCCGATATCGCCGCCCAGGGTCAGGGAATGCGCCCCGACCGTGGGAATCGCGAACAGGACCGTGCGGTAGCCCTGCGCATCCGGGGCGGTCAGATAATAGCGATCCGCGACCCAGGCGCTCACGTCCTGCGTGAATCTGCCGCCGGTGATGCTGATCTGTGCGTCAGAGGAGGCGTCGATGAGCGTGCTGCAATCGAACGCGCCGCCGGTGATGGTGATCTGTGACGCCGCAAGGGCCTCGATGAGCCTGCCGTCACAGGCAACGGATCCCCGCCCGCCGGAGGAATCGCAGATGGTCAGCGCGGCGCCAACGCAGTAAAAAGTGACATACACTCCGCGGATGGAATAGCTGTGCCCATTCAGATCGATCGTGACGGGTTTATTGACAGAATAACGAAGCTCATAGAAGAGGTTATCGGAAAAATCCTCGCTGACGTTGCGCATGAGCACGATCGTGTCGCCGTCCTGCGCCGCATCGATCGCATCCTGCAGCGAATCATATCCGACGCTGCCGATCATGAAGTTGGGGGCAACCCTGACTGTGTAGAAACCGTCGGCGTCGGGGCCGGTCTGATAATACCCGTCCGGGATCCACGCGCTCACGTCCTGATTGAATCTGCCGCCGGTGATGCGGATCTCTGCGTCAGGGGAGGCGTTGAAGAGCGTGTCGCAATCGAACGTGCCGCCGGAAATGCTGATTGATGAGCCAGAGTCAACGTTGGCGAGCGTGTCGCAATCGAACGTGCCGCCGGAAATGCTGATTGATGCGCTGGAGGAGGAGACGTCGGCGAGCGTGCCGCATTCAAACGTACCGCCGGTGATGAGGATTGATGCTCCAAAGGAGGAGACGTCGGCGAGCGTGCCACATTCAAACATACCGCTGGCGATGCTGATCTCTGAGTCAGATGTGACGTTGGCGAGTGTGTCGCATTCGAACCTGCCGTCGAAAAAGCCGATGCGAGAATGTTGTCTGGCAAAGACGAGTGTGCCATCACAGGAGATGGCGCCCTGTACGCCGGAGTTATCTTCGATTATCAGTTCAGCAGCTTCATCACAGTAAAAGAGAGTATTCCTTGGCTGCATCTCGGAATACGGCACCACGTAAGAACCGGTATGCCCATTCAGATCCAGATAGACGACATTTCTTGCTATTTTGCAGTAAGGAGAAACGCGCTCGTCGACGTCGCGCATCAGCACGATCGTGTCGGCGTCAGCGGCACTCACCGCGTCGATCAGATCATCGTATTCGTTGTATTCGTTGTTTTTGATCGAATACGGCGCGCCCTCCGCGCGCGCGATCACCGGCACGCCGGCAAGCACGCCGAGCAGCATCGCCAGCGTCAGCAGCAGCGAGATCCCTTTTTTCATCCGTATCATGCTATGACCTCCTTGTTTCAGGAATGCAAAGTATTGGATATAATTCTAATTGGTTATTATATCATATCGCGCGCGTCTTTGCAATCATTTTGTTGCAGGAAACAACAACGCTGAATGTGAAGCGTAATACCGGCTTCGTTTTCTCCCCTCATTAAATATTATACCGAAAACCCGGATTTTTTCGCCTATATCCCAGAATTGACACTTTTTTCGGCCTGATTATCAGATTTTTGGCCGATAATCTTTTTTCTCTTGATAATCGAACGTTTTTGTAATCCTTCTGCAAAGAAACGTGTATGAAACGGAGTGGTTGTTTAAACCGGGCGGAAAATTTGCCCGCCACCTTCGGCGAACGGGTACGGGAGCTTCGGAAACAGCAGAACTTGACAATGGACGATCTGGCATCCATCACAGGCGTTAGCAAAAGCACGATCGGCCGGATCGAAAAAGGCGCGTCCGTTTCAACGGATTACGCTTTGCTTTTGTCCGATTTCTTTGGCGTATCGCTGGATTTCCTGTTCGGCAGAACGAATCATCCGACGAAAGGGGCTGACACTTGAAATCAAAAGCAATGAAGATCTGGTAATGCAGGCAGCCGCCGGTGACCGCGACGCAATGAACACACTCTACAATCAGAACGCAGGATTTGTCAAAGAGATCGCCCGCGAGGCACACAAGCTCTGCGGCGATCCCGACGGGACAAACTATTATGAGATGTATCAGGAAGCAGGCATCGCGTTTGTGGAAGCCGTTTATAGCTTTGATCCGGAGAAAGGGTTCCGCTTTCTGACATATGCGGGCAGGTGCGTCCGGAACCGTGTGATCGACTGGTTGCGCGGGGAATCGGAAGGCAAATCCGACCTGTGTTACAATGACAATATTGCGACGCGCAGGGTCAATGAAATAGACGACAGCATTCGCACCTATTTCGGCTTCAGCGAACTCTCCCAGTCAGCGGAAACGATCTTCTTCCGGCAGTATTTTGCCGAAACGATCGAGCTGGCACTGGCATCTCTGACGCCGCGCCAAGCCCGCTATATAGACTACCGTTTCGGATTCGGCGAAGAACAGGCACATTCCCGCGCCGCCTGCGCACGGCATTTCGGGATTTCCTATGCAGATGCAGAAAAAATAGAAACATCGGCACTGGAAGCCCTGCGCAAAATCTGCCATCTGCGGCTGGCATATATTGAAAACAAGCAGAACCTGTACAGCTTTTCAAAAGCGATCTGAGCGGACAAGACAAATTACACATCAGACGAACCAAGGCCTCCTTCGCACGACAAACGTGCAAAAGAGGTCTTGGTTTGTAGTTTGTCTATATTCTTCTTAAGCTCACCAAAGAAAACAGTATTTCTTAATGCGCATCTTGACAAAAGGATATTTTTATTTTGCGCAATCTATTGATTTGTGCGAATTTTTGAGTATAATATATATTGAAATGTGCAAATTTCGCGGCATCCGATTGGTTGAACTATGTATCATCCGGCGCGTTGATTTTGCTGAAAAGTGCGGAGGTGCGCTATGCTATATCGAAAAATCCAACCGTATATTGAAAGCTATCTGAAATCCGATTCCAACAAGGTTCTGATCATCGACGGGGCACGGCAGATCGGAAAGTCGTTTATTATCCGTCACGTCGGGCAGCAGCTCTTTGAAAACTATATCGAGCTGAACTTCGCAGAGGATTATAACGGCCCCAGGCTGTTTGAGCAGGTCCGCACCGTCAAAGATTTCTATTTTCAGGTCAGCACCGTTGCCGGCGAGAGGATGGGCGAGAAGAATAACACGCTGATCTTTCTGGACGAGATCCAGGCATATCCGCACTTGCTGACCATGCTGAAGTTTTTGAAGCTGGATAATAGGTATACCTATATCGCCAGCGGGTCATTGCTCGGCGTGACCTTGAAAAAGACCACCTCGATCCCCATCGGGAGCATCGAAATCAAGCGCATGTTTCCGCTGGATTTTGAGGAGTTTCTGCTAGCAAACGGATTCAATCGGTTTGCCATTGATACGATGCGTCAGAAGTTTCTCGCCGGCGAGAGTCTGGATGAGGCGATGCACGGGAAAGTGATGGATCTCTTCAAGAAATACCTGTTGATCGGCGGGCTGCCCGACGCCGTGAATTCCTTTATTGCAGACACCAATATCGTCAAGGTCAGGACGATTCATCGAGATATCCGCGCGTTCTATGCCGATGACGCGTCGAAGTATGAGGCGGACAACAACAGAAAGCTGAAGATCCGCAGGATCTACGATATGATCCCCTCCAATCTGGAGAACAAGAAGAAACGGGTGGTATTTCAGGATATCGAGGACAAACGCGGCAAGCGTTTTTCCGACTATCAGGATGAGTTTGATTATCTAATCTCCGCGGGAATCGCTCTGGACGTCAACGCCATCACCACCCCCGTCTTTCCCCTGACACAGTCTGTCGGCAAAAACCTGCTCAAGCTCTATTGGAACGACGTGGGCCTTTTGACGGACGTTTTGTATGGCATCAATATCCGCGCGATCCTGGACGATGAAACGGGGATCAATCTCGGCTCCGTGTATGAAAGCGTTGTTGCCCAGGAGTTAGCGGCGCACGGCTATAAGCTGTTTTATTACGATAACCGCAGCAAGGGCGAGGTGGATTATCTGATCGACGATTACGACAGTCTCTCCGCCGTTCCCATCGAGGTCAAGTCCGGCAAGGACTACACCGTCCACAGCGCGCTGAGCGCATTTGAAAAGAACGACGACTATCACGTGAAAAAGGCCTACGTTCTGTCCAACACCCGCGAAATCACGACGAACGGCAAGATCACCTATCTGCCGATTTATGATGTGATGTTCTTCGATAATCTGAACGTAAGAAAAGAGAATATGATGGAAGAAAGCATATGACACGATATTCACCCTTGAAGAGCGAACAAAGCGAATTTTCGGTGAATAATCAGTGAGTTTTCGGTAAGACGGCAGAAAAGTACACTTTTCAATAGAAAAACACGGTGAAAAAACACACATTTCATATTTTTGCCACTGATGCTGCCCTTCGAGGAAGCTCTCGCGCTGCGCATTCTTGATGATCCTTTCTTCCCGGAACTGCTGCGGCGCCGATCATTGCAAGCGCAAACACACCATTGCACCCCACGGCATGGACGATTCCGATGCCGTTCTGAAATTCAAAGACCGGAGGAAATTGTGATGAAACAACTGAAAATCGGTATCATCGGCACGGGCGGCATGGGCAACGCGCACGCCGCGGCATACGCGTCCATGGGAGACAGAGTGAAGCTGGTTTCCTGCTGCGATCTTGATATCTCAAAGGCGGAAGCCTGCGCCGAAAAGCACGGTTTCGAGCGTGTCTATACGGACATGTATGAAATGATGCGGAACGAGGCGCTGGACTGCGTCAGTGTCTGCACATGGAACAGCGCGCATAAAGACGCTTCCATCTGCGCGCTCAGGGGCGGAGCGCATGTTCTCTGCGAAAAACCCATGGCGATGAACGCCGCTGAAGCGCGCGAAATGAATGAAGCGGCACAAGCTGCCGGTAAAGTGATCCAGATCGGTTTTGTCCGCAGGTTCGGGGCGGACGCCGACGTCATTCTGCGTTTTAAGGCTGCCGGCGCTTTCGGTGACATTTATTACGCGACCGCGCAGTATCTTCGCCGTGACGGCTGCCCGGGCGGCTGGTTTGCGGACAAGGCGTTCTCCGGAGGCGGCCCGCTGATCGATCTCGGCGTGCATGTGATCGACTTGGTCAGATATCTCGGCGGCAATCCGAAACCGGTCAAGGTCTATGGCGTCACATATTCAAATCTCGGCTCCAACCGCGCCTCAAACGCCATCGGTCAGTGGCAGCTCTCCTCCGACAAGAGCGGGTATGAAAACAACGTTGAGGATCTCGCCTGCGCATTCGTGCGCTTCGAAAACGGGCTGACGCTCCGCGTTGAGGCAAGCTTCAACCTGAATATCGGTGCGGATACGGGCGGCATTATGCTCTTCGGCACAAAAGCCGGCGCGGAAATCACGGATCGGGTGACGGTGTTTGAAGATCAGGCGGGCATGTACGTCAATCTTGCGCCCGCCGGCAAGTCCGGCTTTGAGTTTATGCCGTCAATCAAAAACGAAGTCCGCGCGTTCCTTGACGCCTGCGACGGGACGGCGCCCTGCCTTGCAACGGGTGAAGACGGCTATTGGCTGATGAAAATCATTGACGCGGTTTATCGTTCCGCGGAAACGGGCGAGGTCGTGCAGATCGCTGAATAGTTTTTCAGGTTCGGTACGCTCATCTTGAACAAAAAAACACGTTTGCCCCAATCGCAGTTCAATGCGGTGGGGGCAGTTCTTTTTATAAAACCGTATCCAGTAATGCGTTTGCAAGATCCGGACTTTCAAAGCGCAGGATGCTTTCTTCCGCCTTGCCGAAGCTGAGAAAGTTGATGCTGCCGTACCAGACGATCCGATCATCGATCACAGTGAATTTCTGATGAAATTCAGTTTTCGTTTTCACATGAACGCCAAGGGATTCTAAAAATGCAATACCTTCGCGGCAAAACTGCGCGTCGGAATCGGCAAAGTCTTCCGGCGGGCGGGTTACAACAGTCAGGGCGATCCCGTTCTGAACCGCATCGCAAAGTGTGGATTGCAGGCTTCTCAAACGGTTCATCCGCAGGAAGGGGCTGACAATTGTAATATTGTAATGCGTATCGCGCAGCTCCTGCAGAAAGACCGGATAAAAGCTCCTGCCGTCGTAGATCACGCTTTCCGCTTCGGCTTCCGGCTGCAGCTTGACGCAGTAGCCGATCGAGGCATAGCCCTTCAGCCGTCGCTGATACATCGTTTCCAGCATCGGAATATGGATGTCGGCATAGTCGTAGATCAACACCTCCGTTTTGCCCGGATAGGTGCGGTGCAATCGGCCGGCATACTGCGCAAGCTTCCCTTTCCAGGAGATCGGCAGCGCCAGAAACAATGTGTCGAATCGCGGATAGTCGAAGCCCTCGCCAACATATTTCCCCGTGGCGATGACGGCCAGCGTGTCTTCATTGGGGATTTGCTCCAGCGTTAGCAGAGCTTCCCGCTTTTCTTTTGCGGAAGCACCGCCGGTGAGGGTGATAAGATGGTCACATTTTCCGTCGAGCATGTCGCTCAATGTGGCAACGTGCTCCTTCCGCTCCGTCAGGATCAGCGGCGTTTTGCCGGCGGCCAGCGCGTGCACGACGTCTTCAATGATTCGCTGATTGCGCAGCTCGCTGTGCATCAAATCATCATAGATCTGCGGGAGCTTCACACCCTCCGGATACCGTTTTCTGAACGACGTGAACCGTGGGATCATCGTGTGTGCGAAGGGGCGCTTCTCGGCCTGCGCTTTTGCATCGACGCGGTAACGGATCGGTCCGCATTGCATGAAAATGATCGGGTGATGGCCGTCGTGCCGTGTCGGCGTGGCGGTCAAGCCGTAAACATAGCGGGCATTGACCTGCCTGAGAATCGCTTCAAAATTGACAGCGGAAACGTGGTGGCACTCGTCCACGATGACCATGCCGTAATTGCGAACGATGTCCTTTACGCCATCACCATCCAGAAGGGACTGCATTACCGCGACATCCACCGTTCCGCGCAGCTCGTGTTTTCCGGCGCCGAGCAGGCCGACGGGCGACCACGTCCGTTTCCTGCCGCGCCCTTTCTTTGGCTCCGGCGGGACGATATCAAAGGTCAGAAACTGTTCCAATGCCTTTTTCCACTGCGCCATCAAGGCCTGTGTGTGTACGAGAATCAGCGTGTTGACCTGCCGCTGTGCGATCAGGTTTGCGGCAATGACAGTTTTGCCGAAGGCCGTTGTTGCGGATAATACGCCGATGCGATGTGCAAGCAGTGCTTCTGCGGCCGGTTGTTGCTCTTCGCGCAACACGCCGTTGAACGCCACGGAAATCTCCGTGCCGGCATTGGTTTCATCCCGGATTGCATAGTTGACGCTTCCTATATCCAACAGATCAACCAGCGCCTCCTCGCAGCCGCGCGGCAGGATCAGAAACCGCTCTTCTTCCTCCGCGCAGGAAATAATGCGCGGCTTGTTGTAAACAGGCATCCGCATGGCCTGAGCCCGGTAGAAGTCCGGATTGCGGAACGCCGCCAGGCGGCGTATCCGGTTTTTTGCGTTGGCAGAGAGCCCGTCCTTTGGAATATACAATTGATTTGCGCGCACGATCTGCAGCTCGGCTGGAAAATCAAACCCGGTCAGAACGGCGGCTTTCTCCGGCTTCCACGGCGTTTCATCCGATTCGACCAGACAGCCGAGGGCGGTTTTGCCGAGTTTTGAGAAAACGGCAGCAACATGGGAAGCGTCGATAGTTTCACAGTTTGACAAAAACGCCCACAGATCATCATACGGCTGAAACGTTGCATCCACAAATACGCTGTTGCCGCGCTTGCGCGCCTGTCCCTGCAGCGGCAGGGCGATCAGATTGCCGAAGCCACCCTGCGGCAGGGTGTCCTGATTGGGAAACATCCGGTCGTAACAGCGGAACGTAAGCGCGTCGCTTTGCTCCATGGCGCGGGTCAACAGCGCGCTTGCAAACCCGCGCGCGTTTTTCGCCGGAATCGCTTCGGCAAAAAAGATCCAGACGTGTGCGCCTTCGCCTGAACGCGAGCGCTCAATATAAGCCGGTACGTTCCATTGTCGGCAAACTGTCTGAAACATCCGTGCAGCAGCTTGATAATCACCCTCATCGAAATCCAGGCAGCAGAAGCAGCAGGTTTCGTCCGGCAGCATCGGGTAAATCCCAACGACGTCGCGGCAATTGGAGTCTTTCCCGGCAAGATGATTGTATATGTCGCTGTCAGTGAGAGGCATCAGCTTTCTGTTCGGACAATCGGCACATTTATACTTCTTCTTGTCGCACAGCGCAGCGTCCCACTCATTGCCGCAGACCGGCTGATAGCCGCTTTTGCCGGTAGATTTACTCTGCCAGCGACGGGCAAACACATCTGTTCTACCGACAAACAGGCTGCGAAACAATGCAATCTTTTCTTCGGGACGGCTGAAGCGGTTGACCTTCGGTCGCGGCATAGGGTTTCCTGTCAAGTCGTTCGGCTTTACAGATGTCGCTTCTTCAGATCCATCGGAGCCGTTGGAATCCCCCGATATAGCTTCTGATTCTGCGCTTGCCGTTTCTTCCACTGATGACGCTTCTTCCGTCGCCGTTATGGATTCGCCCGGTTTCATTTCGGACAAACGCGCTTTTAACTCTGCGTTTTCCCGTTTCAGCGCTTCGATTTCCTGCAATAAGTCGGTGTAAGTCTTCATTCGTGTTTCCTCATCGCGATTTGATTTGCTTTAACCATGCATACAAGAACAAACACACGTCCAAACATATTCCATTTTTTGAAACGTAATATTTGGTTACTTTGCCCCTTTTGCATCCTCCGGCAAAACATCCATGTTGCCATTCAGCACCCGGCATCTTTCTTCGATCAATTCCGAGAACCGCTCTTTCAACGGCGGCGACAGCATGGAGTTTGCGCACAGTTCCTGATACTTCGGTTTCAGCGAAACGATTTTAGCGATCATTTTCTCAGCTGAGACACCAGGAATCACGCATTTTTCTGCAAATGCAAAGAAGTCCTGCTTGCGGATACGCGCCTTTTTGCCGTTCATTGCGAGTGCAAATTCCTCTGTATCCTCCGGCATAATCACGTTGACGGGCAACAGGTCATACGCAGGCGAGAGCACGTAAACGCCGCTTGCTTCCTGCGTTTCAATCAAGGAAAAGTTTTTGAGGTGCATATCCGAATTGCCGACCACAAAAGAGAAGACCAGACGCATAAACAGCTCGGTCATATCCAGTTTCGGCTGTGAGGAGTATTTTGCAATCACTTTTGCGCAGCGTTCGTAGGACCCTTTGTATTTATCCTGCGTCAGGCGCAAATCAAGCTGACAGAAATCCTCCATCGCCAGCATCTGAATCCCGTTTTTATCAATGATCCGATCCACGCGCTTGGTGATATAGGCAAACGTATCGCCGCTTTTGATGAGCGCGTGGGGAACGGTCGAAATGCCGGTCCTATCCGCCATGGTCATCACCAGCTGCTCGGCCTCCGGCAAGCACTCAAATTCCGCTACCTGCGGTTTCAGAATATAGCCGGTCGGGTAATTCACAAGCGTCAGGCGCGGCGTATTGTCGCCCGAATGCAAATGAAGTGACAGCTTTTTTTGAACGCCGGGGACGGTGATTCCCTTGTTTGTGTTTTCCTTTGCGATTTCTTCCAGCGTGTGATCGTCAATTTCGATTTGCGGGATGGTGTTCGTTCCGAAAAAGCGTTTCACGCACGCCGGATGCCAACCGTTGATATTTTTTTTCCTTAACGGTTTGCCACAGCAAAAACAATTCATTTCTTTTCCTCCGCAATGCTCACGTTTCCGATGCCGTCTTTGCAAGCAACGAGCAATAGCCCAAAGCGATCCTTCGTATCAATTTTCCAATTCCGACTGACCACGCCGAGAAGCCAACCCTCCGGAATCAGACCGTCAAAAAACGGAAACAGTGTCGCCGAGGTATAGGGCGTACTTGAAAGCGGCAGCGTCAGCGAAACCGCCGATGCGTTTTCCGATTTCAAATAGTCCTCATCATAAGCAAACGAATAACCGGCGTCTGTTTCAGAGAGAACGCCCGCAAAGACGTTTCGCACATACACATAAGCCTTTCTGAACGCATCCATTACTTATCGTCCTTTCTACCCGGAACAGCTGTGGCGCCGAACATCTCAAGCGCGACGTTGACTTTATCCATGCGCACGGTTTCTTTGCCTTGTTCGAGGTCACGAACGAAGCGAAGTCCCAATCCTGAACGCATCGCAAACTCTTCTTGTGTCAGCCCTGCTTCTTTTCGATTCTTCTTCACAAATTCAGCAATCGGATTCATAATTCGACTCTCCCGCTTTTGATTTCTTTGCTTATTATATACCCTTTAGGGTATAATGTCAAGGAGCAAAACAAAAAATATACCTTTACGGGTATATTATTAGCGCTTGTATCCAGAATATACCTTATCGGGTATAGAAATGACCAGAACTGCGGAGTTGCTTGTCGTTCAAATTGCTATCCTTTCATGCCGTAAGTATTTTTCCTTATTGCCGCAAAAAACTCTCGGTGCAAAACGGTTATCCAAGACTGCCGATATATCAAGTAATTGACCAACCGACGTTGGTGTATCAGTTGGTGTATTATCTCAACAGTTGGTGTATTCAGAAACGCAGAAAAATTGAAGATAGCGTAACAGTGTACAGCATCTATTCCGCACGTTCGCGCAGACCGTCGGTAATCTGCTTAAAGAAATCCGCGCTCCACAATTCAAGGGACGCGGTGTCTTTGATAAACGGGCGGACGTCTTCGATTGCCTGCGCGTAATCGATCTGATCAAAGCGCTCGCAAAGCAGCCGTTTTGCATCGTCGATCCGAAATACATCTTCGGCCTTCCAGACGCCGAATTCAACAAGGCGCGCCTTCAGATGCGCCGTGTTGATCGACGCCCCGCGGGAAAGATAGAACACATAATCGTACAGATCCCGACCCTTGACGCGGGTCTGCCATGCGCGGCAGATCACAGCGTGCGCTTTTCCCGCAAACAGCGAGGGCATGTCATACAGCGTTACCTCATACGGTGCGGGGAGCAGGCGAAATATATGCTCAAAAGTCGCGCCTGCCGGCGGATTGGTATCGACTTCAAATTTGATCCGGATCGTTTCATTGCCGGCGATGCCGCTCGCCGCCGGATCGGATGCATAAAACAGCAGCAAATGCTCCTTCGTGTTGCCCTTCAGAAACGCCGAACGAATCGCGGATTCTTTCGTCTTTTCCTTTTCTGTAATCTCGACGTTCAGTCCGTAAGATGCGACCTCTTTTTTCAGCGTCGGGAAGAACGCAGACAGTGCAAACGCGGGATCCGGCGCCATCAACGAGAAATCCAGATCCTCCGAGAACCGGTCCAGACCGTAGAAGATGCGCAGCGCCGTGCCGCCATAGAACGCGGCGTCCTTGAAAAAGCCCGCACGGGAGAGTCCACACAGCACGATTTCCTGCATAATCTCCTTCACAGCGTTTTTCTTGTCTGTCAGGCCTTCCGCATGGTATTTGTTCAGCATTTCCGTAATGACACTGTTCATCCTGCCCGCCTCCCCAGATACTTCATCAGATACTTCAGGTTGTTGCAATGGTATTTCCCGCCGATCTGCAGAATGCTGTCTGCATCCAGCTTTGCAAATTCTGCGCGGTCGATCCGCAAATCCTCAAAGAGCATCCGTTCAATCTCCCGCTGACTTGTCACAGGCGGCATCGTATAGAGCTTGTCACACAGCGCCTTTTCGGGGCAGGCCATCTGATAAACGTAACCGTTTTCCTCTATGAGATGAATGCCGAACGGATATGCTTCCGGCGGGACGTCCCGATAGGAGAATCTCCCGAAATGGTTTTCGAGCGCCTTCGCCTTCTTTTTGTTGAACGTCGCGGATGTGAAGGTATAGACCGCCTCCGGGATCAGGCCGTAATGAGCAAGCGCATAATCAAAGGACAGATAGGACGGCCCAAAGATTGCCCCGGCGAGACAGTAACCCGGCGCGTTTCCGTCTGTTTCATAGAGCCCACGCGTGAGCGGATAGAGTTCGCCGCTGCGCTTCATTCTCAAAAGCTTGCCCGCCGGATCGCTGTATGCACTGAGCTGATCCATGAGCATGGATGTTGAAATAATCACGATTTTCGCCTCCGAATTGTATTATACACAATTTGGTGATGAAAATCAATGGTAAATTAGAATAAAAAGAAAGCCAGTAAGGCGAAGAAAAAAATACAGGTCCCTTTTATGAGAGACTCTCTCATGCCGAAAGCATCGTTGTTATTCTTGACAATTCGGTCCGAATAATCTATAATAATTGCTGGAGGCGATCGGAATGGAGACGAGGCAAGGAAAAGTCACTGTCAGCAAGGCGGGCGGGACCGCGGGCAGCGGAGCAAAAACCTATAAGCTATCCTTGCCATCCGCGTGGGTTGCCGCGATGGGCTTGGTCGAAAACGGCGGACACGTGACCATCTCCTTCGACGGGACGGAGATGATCATTCGCCCGCAACAGAGCATGGAGCAGTATCGGGCGTCGCGCCTGGCGCTGGGACACGCGCTGATGGAGATTCGTTACTACAACGGCAACGCGCTTTGTACCCTGATTTACGCAGACAAAACCGTGCAGGATCTTGTGGCGGAAAACTATACGGAGCAAGCCGTGAAAACCGCATTCGGAAAGAAGCTGCTTCCATCCTGGACGGATTTGGAGTCGTTCCTGGAAGAGCGCTGCATTCCCCGTCAGCGAGCGGGTCTGCGGGAATATCTGGAGACGCTCGGACTGGATGCATATGATCCCCTCGCAATCATTCAAAAGACCAAAGGCCGCATGGCTGAGGACGATCAGTGGATGGAGGTGCATGAGATCCAATGACCGTACAGTTTGTAACGAACGAGAAGGTGGCAGAGACCTCTTCCAAAGGCAACCAGGAAAAGTGGAAGGACGGCGGTCGGTGGTACAAGCTGGATCAGTTTGGCTATGAGGGGCTGGCCGAGACGGTGATCTCCCGTCTGCTGGAGCGCAGCAGCATAGAAACGGCAACCCCCTTTCGCTTCGTTCGATACCGGATGGCGCGAATGCATGTTCACGGTCGGGACCGCAACGGCTGCTCCAGTGAGAACTTCCTTCTGCCGGGAGAATCCATAATCACACTGTCCCACCTCTTCAAAAGAGAGGGCCGCCCGTTGAAGGACTTCCTGCTGCGTCTTCCCAGCGACAGGAAGCGGATCGCCCGGCTTGCCGAGGAGACGGCGGCGCTCACCGGTCTGGAACTGTTTCCGCAGTACCTGACGCTGCTCTTTGAAGTAGACGCCCTGTTTCTGAACGACGACCGGCATCTGAACAACATCGCCGTGCTGGAAAAGGACGGACAGTTTGATTATTGCCCCATATTTGACAACGGCGCCGGGCTTCTGTCCAACGTGCAGATGGCGCCGATGGATATTGATCCCGCCGCGCTGATCCGTTCCGCGAAGGCGCGGCCGTTCAACACGACCTTCAACCGGCAGGTCATCCATGCGCGGAGCTTGTATGGGCCGCAGCTTCACATACCCCAATTCTCGGAAGAAACGCTTCGCCGTGAGCTGGAAGAACCGCTGACTTATTACGCGCAGCGTGATCGCGGCTTGATTGCGGACCGTGTTTGTCGGACGATCCTCATGCGACAGGGGAAACCGAAAACCAGAGGCGCCATTCGCTGTTAATTTCAAAGACGGACCCCTTTTTTCGCTTTACAGCAGCAAAAACCCGAGGCGTATCGGTCGTTGGATCGGTACGCCTCGGGTTGATTTGATGGCAGTTTTTGAGAATTTTGCAAGAAACACCCCTTGCAGATATGCACGGTAGGCCGGTCGATTTTCGTCATTATGTACGACTACCAGCCCATGCGTTTGGCTAAATCCAACAAAGCAAAGCAGAATATCTGCCAGTTTTTCAATGTTATCTGTGACGGGTCGCCCTCGCGGATACGCATGGTGCGGCGGATTTCTTTCGGAATGACGACCCGGCCGAGGTCGTCGATCCGTCTGACAATACCGGTTGCTTTCATTGCGCTTTCTCCTTCTTTTCGTGACGTTTTGCAGCACTAGTATGCACGGATTCGGCGACAATATGAAAGCCCGTCAGAATTTTCCGGCAAGCGCTGCCCGTTTTGAAACAAAATCGCCGGCACTTTTCCGCAACACCGACGCTTTTTGTAACACTAAACTGATTGCTTTCTGTAACCCGCTTGCGGGCGCTCCGGTGAAAAGCCTACGCAACAGCAAAGCCGCCCGGATTGCTCCGAGCGGCTGGATATTTGATTAGGTTGTGTTAATATAATTCTGCTTTCGGCTGGTCCTGCTCGTTTTCGGCGGCAATCGTTTCGTTCCGGACGGTCAGTTCAAACGTCGCGCAAGTCTTTTCCGACGACGTGCCGAGCAGCAGGGTGTGTCCGCCGTCATGCAGGCCGTAACGCAGATCCGCATCATAGTAACAAAACGCGTCTTTCTGAAGCCGCAGAGTCACGGTTTGCGTCTCGCCCGCCCGCAGGGCAACGCGCGCATACGCTTTCAGCTCTTTGACCGGACGCACGACAAGGCAGTCGTGAGAGCTGAGATACAGCTGCACCACCTCGGCGCCGTCCCGCGCGCCGGTATTCGTGATCCGGAACGTGACCGCAGCGCCGTCGCCGGTCAAAGCAAGCGCGGCGGCGTCGATCGAGAAGTCGGTATAACTCAGGCCGAAGCCGAACGGATACAGCGGCTTGCCGTCATCGTCGCAATAGCCGTAACCGCGTCCGGAGGGCTTGTGGGCATAAAACAGCGGCAGCTGGCCGACCGTTTTCGGCATCGTGATCGGCAGCTTGCCCGAAGGATTCGTGACGCCGAAGAGAATCTCGGTCAGCGCCCGAGCGCCCTGCTCGCCGGGATACCAGCTTTCGATCACGGCCTTTGCGCGGTCGATCCATGCCGTCATATCGATCGGCGCGCCGTTTTGCAGCACAATGATCGCGTTGGGATCGGCATCGCACAGGCGCAGAATCGACGCTTCCTGATCGTCCGTGACGCTTTGTTCGGCTTCGTCCACAATCAGGCCGCCGCCGTGGGTTTCGGTCCGCTGCACGGCAACGGACGGCAGCCGCAGGTCGCTGCGGTCGCTGCCCTCGCCCTCGAGGATGGCGGTGAAATACAGATTGACGTCGCAGGTCGGCGCAAGCTGTTCGATCTCGTCGCTTTCGCCGAAAATCACCTCTGCCGCGCCGCCGAAGAATTCCCGCAGCGCCTCGAGCGGCGTCGGCGCGTCGCTCCCCTGCCACGGCGCCTTGTAGGGGCCGGAATAGTTGGCGCCGATCGGGATCAGCTTCGCGCTCTGGCCGAATACGCCGATGCGTTTCACGCTGTTTTTTTGCAGCGGAAGGACGCCGTCGTTTTTCAGCAGCACGATCGCTTCCCGCGCCGCTTCCAGCGCGAGCGCCCGGTGTTCCCTGCAGCGCACGAGCGCGTCTGCCGCTTCGGCGTCGGCATACGGGGCGTCGAACAAGCCGAGCCGGAACTTCGCGGTCAGCACGCGCAGCACGTTGGCGTCCAGCTCCTGTTCGGTCAGGCAGCCTTTTTCCAGTGCTTCCTTCACGGCGCTGAACTCGTTGAACGGCAGGATCACGTCGAGCCCCGCCTTGAGCGCGAGCGCCGCCGCATATGCGTCGGACGCCGCGATCCGGTGGGCGGAGCGCAGGCCTTCCACGCCCCAGTAATCGGACACCACGAAGCCGGAAAACCCCCAGTCATCGCGCAGGATCCCGGTCAGCAGGCGACGGTTGGCGCTGCAGGGCACGCCGTCCCAGCCGTTATAGGCGGCCATCACGGCGCCCGCGCCCGCATCGAAGCAGGCCTTGAACGGCGGCAGGATCGTTTCGCGCATGGTGCGCTCGCTTGTTTCGGCATAGTTGGAATCCCGCCCGCCGGGGCCGTAGTTGTCGGCAAAATGCTTGGGCGTGGCGATCACGCCGTTTTGCTGAAAACCGCGGCACATGGCCGCGCCCAGATCGCTTGTCAGCAGCACGTCTTCGCCGAAGGTTTCCACCGTGCGGCCCCAGCGGCAGTCACGCGCAAGATTGACCACCGGCGCGAACACCTGGCGCACGCCCACCGCGGCGCACTCTTTGCCGATGGCGTCAGCCACGCGGGCGACCAGCGCGGGATCAAACGTCGACGCGAGACCGATCGGCTGCGGGAAATTCGTGCACATGCCCCACTGCGCGCCGTGCAGCGCTTCCCCGTTTTCAATCGGCGGGATCCCGTGGGGCTGCGCCTCGATGCTGCGGCGCACATCCTCGTTGATTTTCCCCGCGACCTGCGCGGGGGAAGCGGGGGTCGCGTGGTTCTGATGCATAAAATGGCCGGGGTTGCGGTAACTGCCGCAAAGCGGATCGCGGCGCGCGTCGTAATCGTCGTCCACGTCAAAATACATGTCGGCGGTCACCTGGCGGATTTTTTCGTCTGTTGTCATCTCACGCAGCAGCGCCGCCGCGCGCACCTCGGGCAATTCCTTCATACAAAGACTTCCTTTCCGATCTGCCGTTCATCTTTTTCGACGGATCTGTGTGGCAATCCCTCTTTGTGGATTATTATAACAATTTTATCCATTCTGTGCAATACGGCAGCGCCCCTTTTTTGAAACCGCCGCCTGCGGGCGCTCCGAAAAAAACTGCATGCAAAAGCAAAGCCGCCCGGATTGTTTCTGTCCGAGCGGCTGTTTTGGGTTGGGTTTTTGATTTTCGGTGAAAACGTGTCAGGCGTTGTTCTGCGTAAAAAACGCATCCGCCGCCTGATAATAAAGCGTCAGGGCTTTGCAGGCGTTGGCGAGCGCGTCGCTGACGGCGGGGTCGTTTGCCTCGTATTTCGTGAGCGCCTTGTAAACGTAGCTCATGGCGGAGTAAGTCCAGGTGTTGACCGTGCTGCCGCCGACGCTGCCGGTATTATAGCCGTTTTCGATCGTGCCCGAATTGCCGCCGACCACGCCGCCGGTGTGGTTCGAATCCGCTGTGCAGATCACGTTGACGGTCAGCGCGTCACCGAGCTCCGCCGAGGGAATATCCGGAATTTCCACAACGTGGTAATTGCCGCTTGCCTGCGGCGTCAGTTCGACGGCATCGTCGCCTTCGCCCAGCAGGAAGGTATAATCGTCGAGCGTCTTGCCTTCTGGCAGGGTGAAATAATGCTTGATCGCCGTTTCGGTGCGCATCACAAGGCTCGAGCCGACGTAATTCACGCCGTCGGAGGTGTTGGTGATTTGCGCTTCGTAATCCGCAAGGCTCGCCGCGGTCACGCCCGCAAAGCCGGTGTCATCAAAGAGATCATGCTGCGTGAAATCGTCATTGTAGTCAAACAGCGCGTTTGCGTAATACCCGTAGGTCGCAAGGCTGCCGGCGAGCGCCATGAAATCTGCTTTGTCTGCCATCGTCTGCTGCGCTTCGGTCAGATAGGTCTGCACGGAATAAGTGAATTCATCATACTCATATCTCTGGTTGTAGCGGAACCGGCCGGTGATCGGCGTATCGATCTGCGCCGCGGCAACGCGGCACGTGAATTTATACAGCTTGCGTCCGGCCATGATGATGAACTGCTCGGGATCGATCCGCGCGGATTGCTTTTCGCCGTCCACGATGAATGTGGCGACGACTTGCTCGTTCGGCACGGGCAATTCCGCGTAGAAGTTGACGCCGATATCGCCGCCCAGAGACAGTGAGTGCGCACCGGCCGTGATCGGCGTTTCCATCTGCCATCTCAGCACGGGGTAATCGTCCTCGACGTACGACCAGTCATTCTCCTGAAAACCTGCCATAGTAATTAAGAAATCAATTCCGTATTGTGTCCACATATCCGTGGGGAAACCCTCTGCATTGACCACGCTTCCCTCAAACGGTTTATTGACAGCGGTGTAACCGAAAAGGGTGGAATCGTAACAGCAGTTTTCAACCGCCCCGTAATTGTCTACCAGAACGCCTCCGGCAGCCGCATCTTCCTCGTAGCCGGTCAGGGAGCATGCGCTGTAGCAGTCAGAAATCGTTCCGGAGTAGTCGTTCCCAGCCGCAATTCCGCCGATATTAGTTTCCCCGCTCACGTCGCCCCGATTATAGCAGCACCGAACCGTTCCGAGATTATTTGCAACGATACCGGCAGCATACCCTTCCGTGGCGGATACGGCGCCGGTGTTGAAAGAATACTGCAGCTGCCCCCGGTTCTCACCGATCAGACCGCCGACGTATTCTTTGCCGCTCACGTCGCCCGTGTTGCAGCAGTTCAGAATCGATCCGTCCACGATGTCTCCCGCAAGGCCGCCGATATTGTAATCCGTTCCGGAAACCGTGCCGTCGTTGCGGCAATCCTGCATTTGTCCGGCATTTATACCGCCGGCAATACCGCTGACGAAAGATTCACCGGTCACGGCGCCGGCGAAATTACAGCTCCGGATGATCCCGCCCATCGTTCCCGCAATGCCGCCAACAAAAACATCGCCCGTGACGTTGCAGACGCTGTAGGAATCCAGGATCTGACCGAAGCTCATGCCGGCAATGCCGCCGACGGCGTTTGTGCCGGTCATCGTGCCGGCGGAGGAACAGTTCTGAATCGTGCCGTCGTTGCTGCCGGCAATGCCGCCGACGGCCCCATTGCCGCCGATGGATGCATCGATCAGATCGAGATTCTGCACAACGCCGCTCTCGCCGACAGCTCCGAACAGACCGACGAAGTCTGCGTCGTTGCCCGCCGGCGTGCACAGACCGGTGACGGTGTGGCCGAGCCCGTCAAACGTGCCGACGTAGGCGTTCGAATCATTGCCGATGGGGATCCAGTCGGTTGCGTAATTCAGATCATCGGCGCCGTATTTCGCCGTGATATTCTCCGTGATCTCGGCGCAGAGCGCGGTTTCGCCGCCGTTGACGGCAGCCGCAAACGCCTTGAGATCGGCGTAACTGCCGATCTGATATGGATCATCCGGTGTGCCGTTGCCCTGCAGATCGAGCGCCGCAGCGTTCAGGCTGAATGCGCCCATACCGAGCAGCATGGCCAGCGTCAGCAGCAGCGACAGCAGGATGCTCAGTGTTTTTCTGAAAAACCGCATAGAGCTGCCTCCTTTTCAGGTTTATCTTTGAAATAGAATTAAATGCTTCTTTTATTTTAACATATTATTCACATTTTATCAACTTCCAATTTTGCCGGATCGAAAATAATCAGCTGTCCGGACGCGCTGTCCTCACTTCCGGAACATCGCATCCCCGACGATCGCGCGGTATTTTTCGAGCTGCTGCGCGGACGGCGCGTAGGCGGGATCGGAGCAGCAGGGCAGGTCCGGGCGATCCTGCGGCCCGGCGGGGAAGGGCGAACGCGTGTCGGCTTCATACTGCGCGCGGTCGGCTTCCCTGCGAAAGTCCGGCACCGGTATGGGCCGGCCGCCTTCCAGGATGCTGCGGTGCGCCAGGATGGCCACGCTCGCCATGGTCGTGGCGAAATAGACGTCAAAGGGAACGGGCGCGCCGTGCGCGACGGCGTTGTAAAAATACCGCATCACGAAGTAGTCGCCGCCGCCGTGGCCGAATTTCGCGAGCACGGCGGGATCCATGTCGTCCGGCGCGGGCAGGTAGAAATTGACCTCCTCCATCCCCTCCGGAATCTGCCAGCCGTTATAGCGCAGCATCACCTTGTCGCCCATGCCGCGCAGATTCTCGATCTGCCCGTTTTCGCAGCACAGGCGGTAGGAATTCCCGTGCGCGCCGAAGGCGGCGCAGCCGGTCACCTTGAACACGGAGCCGTCGTCATTCAGCGTGGTGATCACGGCGGCCTTGTCGCCGCAGCGGTTGCTCACGGGGGCCTCGGGCGGATCCGGCGCGAAGACCGGCAGGGCGCTCACCTGCCGCGGCACGGCGCCGGTGGCATACATCAGCGGGGCCAGCGAATGGGTGATATAGTAGCTGCGGGGCAGCCAGTTGCGCCAGTGGGAGGTGTAGGAGCGCAGCGCGCGCACGTTGCCTGCATCAAAGAGATCGAACGGGTGGTTGTATTCCCCCTCCGCATACAGGGCCCTGCCCAGCGTGCCGCCCTCATAGACCCGCTTCATTTCGCGGTTGAAGAGCATGAAGGGATAGTTCTCCGCCAGCATGTAGACCGCGCCGCTTTTCTCGTCGGCCCGCACAAGCTGCACGCCCTGCGCCATGGTGGCGTTGGAGGCGCATTCGCTGAGCACATGCACGCCCTGTTCCAGAAAGCGGACCGCCCACGGGGCGTGCTCATGGAAGAAGTTTGCCAGAAACACCGCGTCCATCGGGTGCCTGAGCAGGTCTTCCGGGTCCGTATAGACCGCGGCGTTTGGCAGCCGCTGCTTTGCCGCCGCAAGGCAGGACGCATCCGCGTCGCACACAGCGGTCACTTCAAAGCCGTTCATCTGCGCGGCCTCCAGATAATCCAGACCGCGCCGCAGGCCGAAAATACCGAGCTTCAGGTTGTTCATCCTCATTCTCCCTTCCGGAATCTTTCCTCCGCGGACCGCCCGCCGGCGCGCCTGTTTTTTCAGAAAAACACAGCGCCTTTGCCGACAGGATTGCCCTGCTTCTTCCGGCAGTATACCATACTCCCGCGCGACAATCAAGCCGCAGCGCCCGATCGCGGCGCATATATATAAAAAAATACTTGCCAAATTCCGATTCATCATTTATAATGTAAGATGTGAAATTGGACCCATCCGCAACGAATCGATCCCAGACAACACAACAGGAGGAAATCAGAATGAAGAAACTGCTCGCGTTCCTGCTTGCGGCCGCGCTGATGCTCGGCGTGCTCGCGCCCGGGCTCGGCGTCCTTTCGGCGTTTGCCGTCGGCACGTCGAAGCTGCCGTCCGTCACCTCCGGCGATCTTTCCTTTACCGTGCCGGAGACCATCTATCTCGCGCCGGACGCACGGTCCTGGAGCATTGCGACCAGCACGCCGTTCCAGTACTATGTGAACAACAGCCAATCCGGCGCCACCACGGCGAACGCCGCCGAAACGACCGGCAAGATCTATTATTCTCTCTCCGGCGGCAGCGGCGCGACGCTCTCATATCAGTTCCTGGATACTTCGCTCAACGCGCTCAGCGGCGGCTCGGTCACCCTGAACAGCAGCAGCATCTCCAACGGCGGCTCGGTGAATATCACCGGCGGCACCTCGCCCTCCCTCGCGGCGAGCGCAAACGGCTGCTATCTGCGCTGGACGCTGTCCTTTACGGAAAACAGCATCGCCAAAAAGGCCTATGCCTACACCTACGTCTACAAGCCGTATGTGATCCCCATTGCGGCGGCGGCGCTAGCCGGCACGGGCACGAGCAGCGGCGCCAACTGGGCCGGCTCGCTGACCTGGCTGTCCGGCATGCACGGCATTTCCGTGGACGGTATGCCGGATTATTCCTATGCGGATTCGCTGGACAGCTATGAAGCGAACAACTTTCTGAAATTCACAGAATTCGCCTGCTTCACCAGCAGCGCCTCCACGGCCTATGTCGGCGGCACGGCGGTCAACGTCGCCGCGCAGGGCGTTGCGACAAGCAGCTGGGCGGGGCATGATACAAGCAAGGCGGGCGACCGCCGCTATGTGGTCTTTGCCAACACCAGCGGCACGCCGAAGAGCTATGCCTATATGCTGTTCGAAAACAACCGTGAACCGACCAGCTATAATAACGGCAGCAGCGATACCAACCAGAACTGGGGCGTGCGCAACACGACCTTTGCAAAATACCGCGGCAACAACAAGGATATCGTCACCAAGGCAGTGGCAAAATCCATCGGCACGATCACGATCGATACCAGCCGCTACACGAACCTGAATCAGATCCCGAATCTGGCGGTCGGCCTGGCCGTCACCACGGACAAGGCCTGCGACGACGGCACCGGCCGCTGGTGGATGGCGGATATTTCCGTGACCTCCTTCGCCCACAGAAGCACCTGGTATAAAACAGACGAGAGCGGTCTGGAGTCCACGGCTATGGAGCGCGATTATATCTTCGCCGGCCAGGGCAACAACTGGCACACCAGAAGCTACGACACCAATGAAGGCATCCGTTACGCCGGCGCATGGAACCGGACGCTGCTGAATACAAGCGGCATCGAGCAGATGTATTATGTCAAGAGTCTGTACGGCAACGCCGAGAAATCCGCCGGCAGCAACTATGACGCCAACGCCTGCGGCTATGTCGGCCTGAAGGCGACCTACGTCAACAAGACCGCGCTGCGCGCCGCTGTCAATCGCGCGATCGCCAAGATGCCCGCGCTGGGCGTCAACGGCATCAGCGGCAACGGCATGACCAGCTGCTATTTCGACGCGGATGACGCCAACTACAAATGGGCCGCCTTCCAGAGCGCCTTCAACGAGGCCAGCAAGGGCCTGACCCGCCTGGATACGGACGCTTCCACCGTCCTGTCGCTGACGAACAGCCTGAACAATGCGCTTGACGCGATCCAGACCTACTACACGGTCAACGGCAACGGCGGCGAGCTGTCCAACTATCAGAACAGCTACACCACCGTGGGCACCGATCAGTACGGCATCGGCATCGTTTCCGTGCGTGCGCAGCGCACCGGCTACCTGCTGCAGGGCTGGAGCGTGAATCCCAACGCGACCGCCGCGCAGGCGGAGCCCGCCAACCATGTGACCGTCGGTTACAACAACACGGTCTACGCCATCTGGGCGCCGGCCGTTTACGACATCAATTACACGCTCAACGAGGGCGGCTTCCCCGGCGCATATCCCTCCACGTATACCATTGAGGACGGCGACATCACGCTGGTCACGCCCGTGCGCACCGGCTACCGCTTCACCGGCTGGAGCGGCACGAATCTGACGGGTGAAAACAACATGACCGTCACGATCCCCGCCGGCAGCACCGGCGAGCGCAACTACACCGCGCACTGGGTCCTCGATCAGTTCACGATCACCTTCGACACCGACGGCGGCACCCCGATCGATCCGATCACGGCCGATTACGGCGCGGCGATCACCGTGCCCCCCAATCCGACCAAGGAAGGCCATTATTTCCTTTACTGGACAAAGAACGGCGACGTCACCTATCTTCCCTCGACGATGCCCGCCGAGAGCTACACAGTCAAGGCAAACTGGCTGATCAACCGCTACACCATCACCTTTGACACCGACGGCGGCAGCGAAATCAGCCCGATCTCGGATGTTTACGGCACGGCAGTCACGCCGCCCGCAGATCCGACCAAGGAGGGCTATCTCTTTGCCGGCTGGAACCCGGCGATTCCCGAAACGATCCCCGGCGCCAACCTGACCGTCGTCGCGCAGTGGGTGACCCCCACCATCACCTTTGATACCGATGGCGGCAGCGCGGTCGCACCGATCTCGCAGGTCGCCGGCACGGCGGTCACGCCGCCCGCGAACCCGACGAAGAACGGCTTCGTCTTCAACGGCTGGTCCCCCGCCCTGCCCGAAACGATGCCCGCCGAGAACCTGACCGTCACCGCGCAGTGGATCAATCCCACCATCACCTTTGACACCGACGGCGGCAGCGCGGTCGCGCCGATCTCGCAGGCAGCCGGCACGGCGATCACGCCGCCCGCGAATCCGACGAAGGACGGCTATGTCTTCAGCGGCTGGTCCCCCGCCCTGCCCGAAACGATGCCCGGCGAGAACCTGACCGTCACCGCGATCTGGAATCAGCTCTACACTGCCACCTTTAATCTCAACGGCGGCAACATTGACGGCAGCACGGTGAATCCGACCTCTGCGCTGTGCGCCGGCGACCCGCTCGCGATGCCCGCCGATCCCGAGAAATATGACAGCGTCTTTGTCGGCTGGAACCCGGCAGTGCCGTCCGTCATGCCCGCCGCCAACGTCACCTACACCGCGCAATGGGATCGCGCCCCGCACACGGCGACCTTCGATCTCAACGGCGGCAACGTCAACGGCAGCACGGCAAACGTGACCGATACGCTTTATACGGGCGATCCGATCGACGCGCCCGAACCCGTCCGGGAAGGCTACCGCTTCCTCGGCTGGGATCCTGCGGTGCCCGACGCAATGCCCGCGTCCGACGCGTCCTTCACCGCCGTGTGGGCGCAGATTTACACCGCGACCTTCGATCTCAACGGCGGCAACATCAACGGCAGCACGACGGTTTCGCCCATTGAGCTGTGCGCAGGCGACCCGATCACCGCGCCCGCCGATCCCGTAAAAGACGACAGCGTCTTCGCCGGCTGGAGCCCGGCAGTGCCGAGCGTCATGCCTGCCGCCAACGTCACCTACACCGCGCAATGGAATCCGGCCGTGCACACGGCGACCTTCGATCTCAACGGCGGCAACGTCAACGGCGACACGGCAAACGTGACCACCGGACTGCATACAGGCGATCCGATCGCCGCGCCCGTTCCCGTCCGGGAAGGCTACCGCTTCCTCGGCTGGGATCCGGCGGTGCCCGATGCAATGCCCGCGGGCGACGCCTCCTTCACCGCCGTGTGGGCGCAGCTCTACACCGCGACCTTCTGCCTGGAGGGCGGCAGCATCAACGGCAGCACGGCCGATGTGGTCTTTGAGCTGTGCGAAGGCGATCCGCTCGCAGCGCCCGCTGATCCCGTGCTGGCAGACTATGCCTTTACGGGCTGGGATCCGCAGGTCAGCGACGAAATGCCGGACAGCGACGTGACGTATTATGCGACCTGGGAGCTGCTTCCCATCACGGTCCTGCGGCACTCCCTGAGCCTGAACGGCGATATCGGCGTAAACTTCTACGTTCAGATCCCCAACGCGACCCGTGCCGCCTATGCGGAATTCACGGTCGCGAACAATACGATCAACGTGCCGATCGACCTGAATCAGTATGTCGTCCTGGACGGCGTGAAGCTTTACAGATTCACCTGTGAGGTGCATTCCGCGCAGACGGCGCTGCCCATCGCCGGCGTTGTGTATAACGGCGACGCGCAAAGCGAGCCCTTCACCTATTCCGTCCACACCTATCTGGACGAAGCGATGGCGAATCCGCTCACGCAGAACAACACCAGATTCATGGCGCTGGCCGCCTCGATCGCCACCTATGCCTACTACGCAAACGAGCTGCTCGGCCATGACAGCAACTTCACGAAGCAGGCGCTGTTTGACGACAGAGGCATGGCGACCGTCACGGCGGAATCGCTTTTGGACAGTGCCGCGCAGATCTCGGATACCGCCGCAGGCGTGCTGTATTACGGCTCGAGCCTGATGCTGCAGACCACCACGGCGATCCGTCATTACTTCTCGCTGCCCGCAAACACGACGATCGACGACTTCACCTTCACGCTCGGCTCCGGCAGCACGGCCGTTACGCTCACGCCGATTCCCAGCGGAAGCTATTACTACGTGGAAATCCCCAACATCGCTTCGGGGAATCTCGGCGTTCCTTACACCGTCACGGTTACGGACGGGGACGGCAACACGGTCAACACCTGGACCTATTCCGCGCTGAGCTACGCCTACAGAGCGCTGACCTCCGACACCGTTACGACCAAGACGGTCAACGCGGCGAAGGCGCTGGTGCTGTATTATCAGGCGGCAGACGCCTACTTCCATCCGTAATATCCGGTTCGCAGCAGCGGCCGCCCGGCTTCGGGCGGCCGCTTTTCCGTTTTTTTCGCGTCAGACCTTAAGATTTCCTTAAGATCGCCGCTTTTTTTATTAAGACGATTGCTTTTTGACGGACGATTCCTTATAATTGTTTCAGGCAGCCTGCAGACGGCTGCGCATAAGGAAAGGACGGACGCTTATGGCTTGCATTCTGGTTTGCGACGACGAACGCGATATCGTGCGCGCGCTGCGCATCTATCTGCTTGCGGATAACCGGGAGTACCGGATTCTCGAGGCCTATAACGGCCGGGAGGCGCTGGACCTGCTGGCAAAGAACACGGTGGACCTCGTGCTCATGGATATCATGATGCCGGAAATGGACGGCATCGAGGCGCTCTGCGCGCTGCGCAAGACCTCCGACGTGCCGGTGATCCTGCTCACGGCAAAGAGCGAAGCGGAGGATAAGCGCATGGCCTTCCGTCTGGGCGCGGACGACTATATCACCAAGCCGTTCAACAAGATCGAGGTCGCCGCGCGCGTGGAATACCAGCTGCGGCGCAACAGCCGCCGCGCATCTGCGCCGCCCGCGCAGCCGAATCTGCTGCGCAACGGGCCGATCGTGGTGGATGACGAAGGCAAACGCGTCACGGTGGACGGCGCGCCGATCAGCCTCACGCCGACCGAATACGCGATCCTGAAGCTGCTCACGGCGAACGCCGGCACGGTCTTCACCCTCAAGGAGATCTACAAGCAGGTCTGGGGCAGCGACCCGCTCGGCGCAGAGAACACGGTGCTGGTGCATATCCGCCATTTGCGCGAGAAAATCGAAATCTATCCGGCCAAGCCGCGCTATCTGATTTCCGTGTTCGGCTATGGCTATAAACTGGAGAAGCTGGACTGATATGAAATACATGATCAAAAGCCTGTCGGATAAAATCACGGCAGCCATCGTTTACCTGATCCTGGCCGAGCTGGTCGTGGCGATGTTTCTGGCCATCGACTGTATGGCGGATTATCACTTTTACGCGGCGGACAGCGGCACCTACGCCATGCAGGAGGCGCTGCGCGTGAAAACCGGCAGCGAATTCGAAACCGCGGAGCGCTGCGTTGCGGCAGCCTGCTCCGGCGCACCCGACGCCGCGCTGCTCGCGCAGTTCGATCCGGAGATCTCCAACGTCGTCTTTTTTGCCGAGGACGCCTCCGGCGCGCCGCTGATGAGCAGTCTGGGTCCGGAGGAAACCTTCGACCCGGCAACGCAGGCGGCCTACACCGCCACGCGCCCGTTCAGCGTCTGCGACAGCTCCGGCGCCGTGCACACCGGCACGATCCGCCTGTGCATCCGCAAGGGCCTCCCCGCGCACGACAGCTACCGCCTGGCCGCCGGGCTGATCCGCATGGCGGAAATCATCCGCTATCCGATCCTCGGGCTGCTCGTGGTGCTCGTGCTCGCTTCGATCCTCGTGCTCGGCATGCTGATGAGCAGCATCGGGCGCAAAAGCGACAAGAATCCCGACGCCATGCCCGAGCGCTTCATCGACAAGATCCCCTTTGACGCGCTGCTGCTGATCATGGCGGCGATCGTCGGTTTCGTGACGATGCTGATCGTGCTCACCTCCGTGGCGGATATCAAGACCTCCAACCTCGTGCTGTGGAACGCGATCGTGCTGCTGCTCTCCTTTATCATTTCCGCAACGCTCCTGCTCTTCAGCATCACGCTCGCCACGCGCATCAAATACGGCCACGTCTACCGCAACACGCTGATTTTCAAGGCGATCGCCGGTCTGCGCAAGAAGCGCGGCAAGGCGAACGAGGGCTATTTCAAGGTGCCCTTCGTCGGCAAGGCGCTGATCACCATCGGCGCCACGGCGCTGCTGGAAATCCTGACCACGCTCTATTTCCTGTTTCAGTACCGCACGCATGAAGCCGGACGGCTGTCGGAATTCAAATTCACCTATTACGCGATTTTCCAGCTGCTGGTCGTGAGCATCATCGGCGCGCTGTTTTTCATGATGACGATCAACCTGTATCATCTGCGCGTGAGCAGCAAGCGGCTCGCGCAGGGCGACCTCGCGCATGAGGACGACACGAACATCCTCTTCGGCGATTTCCGTGAAATCTCGGAGGATTTTGAGGATATCAAGGACGATATGATCCGCGCGCTGGAGGAAAAGAACCGCAGCACGGAGATGCGCAACGAGCTGATTGCCAACATCTCGCACGATATCAAAACGCCCTTGACCTCCATCATCAACTATGCCGATATCATCAGCAGCGGCGGCTGCGACGATGAGGAGCTGCGCAACTATCTCGGCGTCATCAGCCACCAGTCGCAGAAGCTCAACGGCCTGCTGCAGAGCCTGATCGAGGTTTCCAAGCTCAACTCGGGCAATCTGAAGGCGTCCTTTGAAACGCTGGATATCGTGCTGTATCTCTCTCAGCTCGCGGATGAATGCTCGCCCGCGCTTGCGGAAAAGGAGCTGGAGGCCGAAACGGATTTCCCGGAGGAGGCCGTGCTGATCCGCTGCGACAGCACGCTGCTCTGGCGGGTGTTTGAAAACCTGATCGGCAACATCTGCAAATACGCCCTGCCCGGCACGCGCGTCTATATCGGCGTGGAGCGAAAGGCGGACTGCGCGGAGATCACCTTCCGCAATACCTCCGCCCAGCGCATCACCCTGACCGAGGAGGAGCTGCTCGAGCGCTTCCGCCGCAACGACAAATCCCGCGGCGGCGGCGGCAACGGCCTGGGCCTCTCGATCGCCAAGAGCTTCACCGAGCTGCAGAACGGCACCTTCGCGCTGCACGTGGACGGCGACCTGTTCAAAACCACCCTCACCTTCCCGCTCGCGCAGGACGCGGGGGAGGAACAGTGAAAAATCTTACCCTTCGCTTTAATTTACCCGATCACCGCAGGGCATTTCGCCCTGCGGGTTTCTTTTGCCCCTGCCTTTCGGAAATCTACCTGAAATCTTAAGGAAATCTTAAGGACTTGTGCAGTTGAATCTTAAGGCCGGCGTGCATATAATAAAGACAGGTTCCGGAAAAGAAGAAAAAACTGCCGGGATCGTGCAACAAACGGCGAACGATCCGACACAAATAATACAGAAACGTATTTAACGGGGGGACAAAAGCATGAAGAAGTTTTCTGCGAAAAAGCTTGTGTATCTCGGCTCCGGGGCGCTCGACGGCGCAAAGACGGAGACCTACAGCTACGGCGGCGCAAGCATCTACGTTTCCAAGGTGCGCGATCTGGTTTCCGACGCGGACTGCCTCGTGATCGCCTTCGACCGCCTGCCCGCCCTGCTGCGCGGCAGCGGCTGGAAACAGACCGTCGCCGACCACTTCGGTCTGGACCTCGGCGCCTGCCGCATGGACCACAACGTCATTTACGGCCGCGCGGTGTAAACCGCCGGATCAACCGATCATTCCTTTCAATCATCGTTTCCTTTCTGAAAGCTGCCGGCAAGTGCGATGCCGGCAGTTTTGTTTTTTCGCGCAAAACGGCGATTGACAAAGCCCCCGGCGGCGGTATATACTGAATGCGGGCTGCGCGCAGGCGCGGCGATTCTGCTCCGTGGGAGGCGGTCTGATGGAAGAGAAAAAGCAATCCGCGCTTTGGGAAAAATGCAAGCAGCTCATCGGCGTCGAGCCGGGCACGCGCCTGTTTCCGATGATCGCCTACAACTCCGCGATTTTCCTGAGCGGCGGCGCGTTTTATATCATCGGCTGCTACTTCCTGCCCTTCCTGACCAAGGTGGAGGGCCTGTCCGCCGCGCAATACAGTCTGGTCGTGCTCTTCGCCGCGATCTGCGACGCGATCACCGACCCGATCATGGGCGTGATCACCGACCGCACGCGGGATATCCGCGGCCGGCACCGCCCCTATCTGATCCGCGGCGTGATCCCCGTGATGATCACCTATCTGATGATGTGGAATTCCTTCGGCCTGTCCGGGCGCGGCAATTCCACGCTGACGATGGTCTACTACATTCTCGTTTATATGCTCTTCAAAACGGCTTACACCTACGTCGTTGTGCCGCATACGGCGATGCTGCCCGAGATCGCGCCGGCCTATTCGCTGCGCACGCAGTACAACGCGGTCAAAACCGTGATGGACGCCGTGGCGAGCTATTCCTCCTTCCTGATTTCCGCCTGCTTCTTCGGTCTGTTTCACACCGAGAAATTCTCCCCCGCCTCGCGCACGAAATTTACCTGGATGGGCATCATCCTCTGCCTCTGGGTCAGCCTGCCGCTGATTTTCACCTATAAGGGCACGCACGAGCGCAGCTCGCTGGACGACCATGTGCCGCCCTTCAGCCTGCAGGAATTTCTCGACCGCTACCGCAACATCTTCCGCAACCGTGCGTTCCGGCTTTATTTCGCCTTCGGCTTTTTCACGATGCTCTCCTCCTGCTTTGTTTCCACGACGTCGTATTATTTCCTTGAGAACGTCATGCAGCAGGAAAGCAGCTACAATATGATCACCACGATCTCCGGCATCGCGGAGGCCGTCGGCTTCTTCCCCGCCTATTTCTTCTCGATCAAAAAGACCAAGCAGCTGCCCGCGAAGGTCTTCATCCCCGTGTCGATGCTCGCGCTGGTCATCACCTGGTTCCTCAGCGCCGGCGCGCCGCCGTATTTGATGTTCCTGGTCAATTTCCTTTACGGTCTGGGACTCGCCGGCATGGCCTCGGTGCAGAGCAACATCTTCCCCGACGTGACGGACGTGGACGAGCTGATCACCGGCGAGCGGCGCGAGGGCACGATCGCGACCTTCTCCTCCTTCGTCAAGAAATTCGTCAACGGCTTTGCGTCCCTGGGCGTCGGCCTGCTGCTGACGGCCTTCGGCTTCGACACGCAGGCGTCCGCGGCGCAGCAGACCGTCACCGCCCTGCGCGGACTGCGGCTGGCCTATTCCGTGGTGCCGCTGGTTTTCTTCACGCTGGCAATTGTGATGATCTGCCGCTATAAAATGACCCGCGCGGATCACGCGATGCTCAAACGGGCGATCGCCGAGAAGCACGAAACCGGCCGCGCCGACCTGACGCCGGAGGAAATCCGCACCCTGGAAGCGCTTTCCGGCCACAGTTTTTCGGAAATGTGGATCGGAATCGACGAATCGGCGGCGACTGGCCATTGACAAAAAAGAAAAAACGTGCTATTATGATTTTGTCTGCGAACGCAGAATACTATTATGAAAGGATCGAATCACCATGAAAAAGATCATTGCCGTCGCACTCGCTTTGATTTTTGCGCTTTCGTTCTGCACCGTGATCGCCTGCGCGGAAGATGCAGCAGCTGCTGCAGATGCCGGCAGCATCGATTTTGCAGCGATTCTCACCCAGGTGATGAATATGCTCAAGAAGGTTGACTGGCAGAAGCTCATGACCACCATGATGAATCTGGTTCAGCAGCTGATGGGCATGCTCAGTTCCGCCAGCGGCAAGTAATCAATCGGCAGAAAAACCGGGAGCGCGTCTCCCGGTTTTTTGCTGCAAAAATCAAAAAATCTATTGACAGAACGGCAGGAATGTGCTAACATAGTGGGGCATCGAAACGGAGAGATACCGAAGTGGTCATAACGGAACGGTCTTGAAAACCGTCGTACCTCCGGGTACCGTGGGTTCGAATCCCACTCTCTCCGCCATTGAAATCAATTGCAACACAATTTGATATAGAAAGCATTACGCTGCCATGGAGAAGTACTCAAGTTGGTGACGAGGCGCCCCTGCTAAGGGCGTAGGTCGGGTAACCGGCGCGGGAGTTCGAGTCTCCCCTTCTCCGCCATGAAAAAACCCGTTGCATCAGCAACGGGTTTTTTCAGTGAAGTGTGCCATTCGGCACGAGAAGTGCGCTGCGCGCGTGAAGTTGACCTGCGGTCAGTGAAGTGCCTGCGGGCGTGGGTGGTACACTTCACTTCACTTTGCGGCGTCGCCGCAAAACTTCACGGTAAGCGAAGCGAACCGCTTCACATGTGCCGCAAGGCGCATGCTTCACAAATGAGCGTCTCAAAGCTGCTTGCGCTGGTGCATAATCATTTCTTTCAGTTGCCAATCCGTTCGCGCAGCACAGAAAAATCCCGCTGCGCGGAACATGATGGTTGCTTTGCAAATGATGTGCGCTGCGCACATGATGTGTACCTGCGGCACATGAGAAGGAACACATCGCATCATTTGCGCCGGCGGCGCGCTTCCCGCTTGACGTTTGCCGGAAAACAGACTATAATAAAAGCCGGCGCGCGGGCAGGTCCGGCCTGCGGCCGCAGCGCAACGGCTGCAAATTTTGAAGCATCACAGGAGCACACATGGAAAAGTATTTTGACGTCCGCGCACAGGGCCGTCAGGTCCGCTGCAAGGTCTATTACAAAGAAAAACCGCAGGCAGAGAAAGCGGTGATCTGCTGCACGGGTTTCGCCGGTCACAAGGACAACCGCGCCGCCAACGGCTTTGCAGACAAGCTGCTGTCCAAACGCAAGGACACGGTCGTGGTCGTGTTCAACTGGCCGGCCCACGGCGACGACATCCGGAAAAAGCCGACGCTGGCCGATTGCAGCCTCTATCTGGATCTGGTCGTCGACGAGGTCCGCCGCCGCTTCGGCGCGCAGGAGCTCTACGGCTACGCCACCAGCTTCGGCGGCTATCTGCTGCTGAAATACATCTCGGAGCAGTCGAATCCGTTCCGAAAGATCGCGCTGCGCTGCCCCGCCGTAGATATGTACGACGTGCTGTCCCGCGCCATCATGAGCCGCGACGAGCTGGACCGCATCCAAAAGGGCAAGGACGTGCCGGTCGGTTTTGACCGGAAGATCCCCGTGACGCCCGTGTTTCTGGAATCGCTGAAGGAAAACGACATCCGACAGCGCGATTTCTCGGCCGCCGCGGAGAACCTTCTGATCCTGCACGGGACCGCGGACGAGGTCGTCCCCTTCGAGAGCGGGCAGTCCTTCGCCGCGCAGAACGGGATCCGGTTCATTCCCGTGGAAAATGCGGATCACAGGTTCCAGAATCCCGTTCATATGAGCCTCGCGAATAAACTCGTGATGCAGTTTTTTGATCTCACAGTTTAAAGGAGCACCCCTGATGGAGAAAAATCTTGTTTTTCGTTTGGAAACGGCAGCGGATCACCGCGCCGTGGAAACGCTGGTCCGGGAAGCCTTCTGGAACGTCTACCGCCCCGGCTGCAGCGAGCACTATGTGATCCATGTGCTGCGGGACGACCCGGCCTTCGTGCAGGCGCTGGATTTCGTTCTGGAGCTGGACGGCGAACTGATCGGGCAGAACATATTCATGAAAACCGTGATCCTCGCCGACGACGGCAGAGAAATCCCCGTGCTGACCATGGGGCCGATCTGCATCACGCCGCCGCTCAAGCGCAAGGGCTACGGCAAGCAGCTGCTGGACGCCTCCCTGGAAAAGGCGGCCGCGCTGGGCTTCGGCGCGGTCCTGTTTGAAGGCAACATCGGCTTTTACGGAAAGAGCGGCTTTGACTATGCGCGCAAATTCGGCATTCGCTATCACGATCTGCCGGCGGACGCGGACGATTCCTTCTTCCTTTGCAAGGAACTGATCCCGGGTTATCTGGACGACGTCACCGGCGTTTATCAGACGCCGCAGGGCTACTATGTGGATGATGCGGATGTGGAAGCCTTCGACAAGGGCTTCCCGCCGAAAGAAAAGCTCAAGCTGCCCGGGCAGCTGTTTGACTGAACCGAATAAAGCGAAGCGCCCCGCCGTTTGGCAGGGCGCATTTTGCATCTTGCGGGGCGGTCAGTCCGCCTTTTTCTTTTTGCCGATGGATTTCAGCAGCGGGAAAAACAGGTCCCGGTGGATCAGCGCGGCGCCGACGAGGGCGACGATGATCGTCACAAACATCAGAATGCCGACGCCGGTGGACGGCGCAAACAGCAGCACGATCACGCCGAACAGGATCGGCGCGATGCCGAGCTTCCAGTGCTTGCTGAAATAGCTCGCGCCCAGCGCGCCGAACAGGGCGGGCAGCACGTTGCTGAACGCCGCCTTGAAGACAGGGTTGTCGCTCGCGCGCGCAAAGACGCCCGCAAAGGCGAGCACGCCCACGGCAATGACGACGGTCGTCGTCAGGGACGACACGGCGATGGAGATCGTACTGATGACCTCACCCTCCTCCGTGTTCGGGCGCACCTTGGCGTTCTCCATGGCGTTCAGACCGCAGGGCAGCTTGAGGTTGGAAATATTGCCCGTCACAAAGGAAAGATAGGTGCCGCCCGCGCCGAGCATCGGCACATAGGTCACCACCTCGATGATGCCCGTCACCCAGTAAAGGGGCGCCAGCGTCGCGACCACCTTTCCGATCACGCTCAAACTCGGCCACTGCTGCAGCACGAGGGACATTGCGACCGGAACGCCGAACATCATCAGCAGCGCCGCATAGTTCCAGACGGCGCCCCAGATGTGGACTTTGTCAAAATACGTCTTCTTTTCCATCACTGCACCGCCTTTCCGATCTCGTACCAGGTGAAATTCGCCAGCTCCGGGGGCAGGATCCTGGAAAACAGGATCGCGCAGCCCATGGCGGCAAACATCGCGACCGGCATGGCAAAGGATTCGAATTTCTCCAGCGCCTTGACCTTTTTGCACAGCTGCATGAGCAGGAGCATGAAGACGATCGCAAAAAACAGCGTCAGAATGGAGAGCAGACCGGCGGATTCGGTCACCACGCTCTGCGTGACCTGCTGCCCGGATGCATCCAGCGCCGTCTCTTTGGCGACGGTGCAGCCGTTGATGGCTCTGGCAATAAAGGCGGAGATGATGCCGATGAAGGCCGCCGCGGAGAGAATATCGCCCATCTTTTTGGCTTTTTCATCTTTGTTGACCGCGTCACCGATTTTCGTCTGCAGCTTTTTGCACACGATCGGCAGGAAGGTCAGCGGAAACACGGAACCGATCGTCATCGCCCACACCACGGTCGAAAACTGCTTCATATCCGTGATTTCCTGGCTCAAAGAACCGCCGAGGTTGTTCAGCGCCGTTTCGGCGGCGACGGTTTCATAAGCGAGGTTGCCGATGACGGTCAGGCGGATCCACGGCAGGATGACGCCGAGCGCCTTGGCAAGCACGAACACCGTGACAAGAATCGAGATCGCGGGCGCGATGGAAAACAGGATGCTGGAGGTCACGGTGCTGACCAGCGTTTCTTTTTTGATGCCGATTTTTTTGCCGTGCTTCCACGACTTTACGATGAAGAACAGAGACTGCGCAAGGATGAACGCGATCACGCCGAACGCGATGGCGTACATGGCGGGGCTTGCTTTGAATTGATCCAAGGGACTCCCTCCTTTTCCATTCTTCGGGCGCCGGTCTGCGCGCCGCGCCCGTCGATAACCTTATCTTATCATTCTTAAAAAAAGAAGTCAATCACCGCCGCAAAGTTTTTTGAATAGAGATGGAATAGCGACAGCGCCGCCGACGGGCCTGCCGCGAAAAAAAATGACCGCACACGGAAACCGGACGTTTATTTCCCGTGTGCGGCGTCAAAACTAATGACAAGCGGCTGCGCGCAGAACGCAGCCGGAAAACTGCATAGGAGTGATCGTTTCATGAATGTCAAACGGGGAGATATTTACTATGCCGATCTCAGTCCGGTCGTCGGCTCGGAGCAGGGCGGCACGCGCCCCGTGCTGATCGTACAGAATGACGTCGGCAATCAGCACAGCCCCACGGTGATCGCCGCGGCCATCACCAGCCGGCATAACAAGGCCGATCTGCCCACGCACATCCGCGTGAATGCCGGCGGCAGCGGGCTGGCCAAGGATTCCATCGTGCTGCTCGAGCAGGTGCGCACGCTGGATAAGCGCCGCCTGCGCAGCAAAATGGGCAATCTCGGCGCGCAGGATATGGACCGCGTGGATCAGGCGCTCGGGGTCAGCCTCGGCATCAGCTTCGGCCGGCAGGGCCTGTAGTCGGCGGTTCCGTCTGCGCTGCGGCGGAGGTCTGCGGCGCGGGCTGCGTCTGCCGTCCGCCGTCGAAGCCGTAAAGAAAGCCGTCCTGCTCAAGGGAACAGACGTCGCCGCCGATGACCCGCCCGTCATAAATCAGCAGATTCAGCTCCACCGTGCCCGGGCGTTCCTCATAGCCGGGATAGTTGAGGACCTCGTAGGTCCAGCGCTTGGCGCGCACGCCGCGATAGAGCGTCAGATCCAGCCCCTGCGCCTGATTCATCTCTACGTATTCCGTAAACGCCGCGTCATAGATTTCCGGCAGAATCACCTCGCTGACCTCCGTCGGGTCGGGGGCAACCCGCCAGCCGAACTGTGAAATGAAGGCCAGGCGCTCCTGCGCCGAACCGGCCTTGTAGCTGATCACCGCCTCCTGCGCCGTCTCCGAGGCGCGCGCGCCGAGCAGAACCCAGAGCAGCGCCGCCGCGAGCGCCGCCACCGCAGCGCACAGCACGATCAGCTTCACCTTTGACGTTTTGACCGAATAGACAAACATCTGCATCACCGCCTCTGATCTTCTATATGCGGGCGGGCGAAAAAATATGCGCAGCAGGCGGAAGACCGTCTGCTGCGCGTATGTACTTATTGGGGCGTCCCCTGCGTCGGGGGATTCGTCGGGGGCGTCGTCGGAGGCGCTGTCGGCGCCTGCTGCGGCGGATACTGGGTCTGATACTGCGGCGGATATTGCGGGGGGCACTGCGCCGGATTCTGCGCAGGCGCGGGCGCGGCAGGCGTCTTCTGCGGCAGGCGGTTGAGCAGGCTGTAGCCCGTGATGGCAAGCGCGAGCATGATCACGATCACCGTCATGGGAGAGTCGATGCCGTAGAACGGCGCGCAGACCAGCTCAAACAGGACCCGGAAGATCTCGTTGCCGCCCAGCGCCCGGGTCAGCAGCACCAGCACGCACACACCCAGCGCCACGCTGCTGTAAACAGCGACGATGCGGATCCAGAGCGCCTCGCCCAGCTTGAAGGCGATGACCATGGAACCGATCAGCAGAGCCGTGTAGCCGGTCGCGGTCAGGATCTCGACCGCGTTCGGCAGGGTGCTCAGCAGCTCCGGGATCAGCCGGATCAGCTTCCAGAGATAGGGCGCGCCGAGCAGCAGCCCGGCCACGACATAGAATGTGACGCGGATCGTTTTTTTGTTATCCATTCTGCAAAGCCTCCTTCAGCGCTTTCGCGAGCTGATCGGGGCAGGAGGTCGATTTGTAGCCGCACAGGATGCCGTCGCACCGCGCGATCACATCCTCCGCCCGCTGACCCTCCACAAGAGCGCCGATGCCCTTGAGATTGCCGTTGCAGCCGCCGTCAAAGCGCACATTGTGCAGCACGCCGTCCTCGAGCTCGAATTCGATTGCGCGCGAGCAGGTGCCGCGGGTTTTGTATCGGTAGGTCATAGTGGCTCCTCCTTGGGAAACAAGTGGAACAGCGCTTGCCGTTCGCCCTCATTCTACACGATTTTTTCCGGTTTTGCAAGAGGCTGAAATTTAATTTACAATTGTCATTTTTTATTCATAATTGATTGCATTTCCGCGCGAAAAATGCTATAATGCGGGTGAAAAAACAATCGGAAAGCGAGGCGTTTTCATGATGAAAAAACTGATGAGCGTGCTGCTGGCCGTGCTGATGCTGCTGAGCCTGACCGTGCCCGCGTTTGCCGCGGACGGGACCGCAAAGCAGCTGCAATTCCGCGCGGACGGCACCTTCCGCATCCTGAATATCTGCGACATTCAGGATACCTATCCGATCAACCTGACCACCCGCGCGTTTCTGGAAGAAACCCTGGCGTCCCTCAAGCCGGATCTCGTGATCCTCGGCGGCGACAACTGCGTGGCCCCGGCGGAGGTCAAGGCGGAGGCGATCAAGGAGCTGTGCGATCTGTTCGTGGGCAGCGAAACGTATTTCACCCTTGTGTTCGGCAACCATGACGACGAGCAGGGCGTCGACAAGGAGACGCTGCTCGGCTACTATCAGCAGTACGGCGGCGACTATTGCCTGGCCTATGACGCGGATCCCGCGCTCTTCGGCGTGGGCACCCACAACCTGCCCATCCGCAGCGCGGACGGCAGCAAGGTCGCTTTTAACCTTTACATGTTCGATTCCAACACCTATTCCTACGACGCGGACGGCAACCGCCTGGGCTACGACGCCGTGCATACGGATCAGCTCGACTGGTACAAGGCTACCTCCGCGGCGCTGGCGGCGGAAAACGGCGGCAAGGTCGTGCCGGCCATGGCCTTCCAGCACATCGTGGTGCAGGAGGCGTATGACGCGCTGTTCTATCGCGCGCCGCAGTCCGGCGGCGATCTCACCAACGATTTTGACGGCGTTTCCTACACCTATCTGCCCAAGGTGGCGGCCATTCGGGACGGCTTCCTGTTTGAAGCGCCCTGCCCGGGCTATTTCAACTACGGCCAGCTGGACGCCATGGCGGAAATCGGCGATGTGGTCGCCGTCTTCTCCGGCCACGATCACACAAACTCCTATACGCTGAATCTCAAGGGCATCAACGTGACGAATACCGCCGGGTGCACCTATCATTCCTACGGCAACACGCTGACCCGCGGCTGCCGCGTGATCGAGCTGAATGAAGCCGATCCCGCCGCCTATCAGACCTACACCTACACCATGGCGGAGCAGGCGCTGCAGCCCGGCTCGACGATCACGGATTACGGCGATCTTTCCGCCGCGCAGGCACGCCTGGCCCTGATCGGCGGCAAGCTGCTCAATGCGCTGATGTCCGTGCTGCGGGTGCTCTTCTTCTTCGCGAAATAAGAATCAAAACTTCAACAGGGTGCAGATTCGGCAGAGTTTCGTAACCCAGTGTTGTCGAAAAGAGCGCCCTTCACGCGCACTTGCTGATTTTTCGGCTTGAGATACGTCAAGTATCCCTGCGCCGAAGAAATCCGCAATTGCACGCAAATTGCATCTCTTTTCGATGGGACAGTTTTGCGGGA
>JAFRQQ010000018.1 GCA_017428525.1 Clostridia bacterium
ACAGTTTTGCAGGAGCAGAAATTGTTCAGAAAAAGGAAAAGCCGCACATGGCATACTTGATGTATGTCAGTGCGGCTTTGACGCATTTATGGGCGATTTATGCCCCGCAAAACCAATACTGGATTATGAAAGGCTGCCGAACGGCCACCTTTTTTCATGTTGCTTATGTTTGTCTTATTTGAACGCGTACTGATAGACCTTCGCCCAGGAGAGTACGCGGTCGCGGTTCCATTTCTTGGGCATCATCGCGCAGGCCGCGGAGGCCTTGCCCATGCGCATCGCGGCGCCGACAAATTTCTTGAGCAGCGTCGGATCGGAGATCGCGCCCTTGGCCTTGGTGATCAGCTCCTTCGGGTCGAGCTTCACGGCGGCGAAGAGGTTGGTGAAATCCGCGCCCATGGTGATGTCCTCCTCGGTCACCATGCCGCTTTCGAAGATGTAATCGATCTCGGCAGGCGTCAGCTCCGAAACCGTCGTCTTGGCGGCCGCGAGCGTCGCAAAGCCGGCGCCGAGCAGCTTGTAGTAGCCGACCTGATAGGGCCAGAGCGTGCTGCTGTCAAACGCGCCGTTCGCATCAGCGATCACAGTGTCCGCGAGGATGCGCGCGGCCTTGAAGCAGTTCGCCATGCCGGAGCCGATCAGCGGCACGGTCATAAACGCGCTGTCGCCGATGGCCGCATAGCCGTCCGCCACGAGGATGGACAGCGGCTGCCGCACGGGGATCTGCGCAAACTGACCGCCGCGCAGACGCTCGCGCCCGATGCGGGGATTGGTCTCGCGCAGCACCTCGGTAAAGCGCAGCGCCTCCGCCTCATCGAAGGGCTCAAAGCGCCCGACGAGCACGTCGGTATATTCCTCCTCATCCGCGACCCAGCTGATGCCCTGCTTGCCGTCGGCAAAGAGCATGACCTTGTATTTCGCTTCGGCCGGCGCGCCTTCGCCCTTATTATAGAACGCGCGGTAGATGTAGATTTTGCCCATCTCGCCGGTTTCCTTCTCGATGCCCAGGCTGTCCGGCAGCTGGGTGCGCAAGGGCGAATCCACGCCGCAGGCGTCGATGACCAGATCGCCGTAGAAATCGCCTTCGGACGTTTTGATGCCGACCACGCGGCTGCCGAAGAGGATCGGCGCTTCGACCGCGCAGCCGTATCTGATTTTCACGCCCTGCGCGAGCGCATGACCGATCAGGTGGTCGTAGATATCCGAACGCTCCATCTTGATCTCGCGGTTATCCAGCGGCACATGCTGCTGCAGACCGACCGTGAAAGAGGGCCCGAAGAAGGTCATATCCACCTTGTATTCAAACTTCGAGAGGGGCGGCATCGGAATGCCCGCGATCCCCAGCGCGCCGGGCGCGAAAATATCCGTCCAGTCGTAGCCGAGTTTGCCCTCTGCCTTCTGCTCATAGACCGTCACATCAAAGCCGGCCTGCGCCAGCAGCGCAGCGGCGGCAATCCCGCCGTGCCCCATGCCGGCCACAATGACTCTTTTACCCATAATCAAAGCCTCCTAAATTCATGATGAAAAACTGCAAACGGCATCCACGGGGAATGCGCCGTCCGCATACTTTGCCGCACAGGATTCAAACACGCCGACCGTCTGCCCGTTGACCGCAGTGATCCCTTCGAGCATCGGCGGCAGCTCTGCACGCGCGGTGCAGGCTTTCTGATAAAGATAATAGATCGGCACATGCTCGTCGCCGTAGAGCACGGAGCCGTCCGGATCCCAGGCCGTCACGTCCGCATAAGTCAGCAGATACGAGGGATTGTTTCTGCCGTAGGAAACGCTCAGACGCAGGCTGCCGTCCGGCATGCGGGCAAGGCCCTGCACGCAGCGCGGCAGGGTGAGCACATATTCGGGCGTCGTGACCGTCCCCGCCTCGCAGGCAGCGTCGAGCGAAGCGAGCGGATAGGCGCAGCAGCGCGCATAGTACCGCTCAAAGAAGCTCACCCGCCGCCAGTGGCCGGGATCGGTATCGAAACTGCCGTCGAACGTGAAATTATAGAATTCACCCGCATAGAGATAAGCGCCGTCGCAGCTGAGAAAGCTGCAGCGCAGATCCGTCAGGAACGATTCCGTCAGCGGCAGCGTCTCGCCATCGGCCGCCTGCAGCACGGCGGAAACCGCCAAGCGCCGCACATTTGCCCCGTCGGTGAGATAGAGCCGGTCGCCGTCCGTCGCAACCCCGCCGACATGGCCGGTGAAGGGCTGCCCGTCCGCCTGCGCGAGCGCGAGCGTTTTCAGGCGCGCGCCGGATGCGGCGTCCGTTAAAATGAGCACGGAAGGCTGCGTTTCGTGATAGGCGGAAAGCACATAAATCTGCGCCTGCTCCAGATAACACAGGCCCTGCGGCACATAGCCGTTTTCAACCTCCGGGGTCGGAAACAGCGGCGTATACGGCGCGAACGCCTGCGTACGCACGGGCGAAAACTTCGTGCGCTGCAGCTCCTGCACCATGCCGCTGACCACGCGGAATCCGGCATTCGGGATGCAGACCGCCAGCGCCAGAATCAGCAGCGCCGCCGGAATCAGCAATCGCTTTTTCTTCAACTCAATCGTCCTCTTCCGCCAGATAACGCCCCATGAGCACGCCCATGACGGACGCCATCATCAGGCCGCGCGTCCAGCCGCTGGAATCGCCCAGGCAATGCAGGCCGGCCACGTTGGTGTTGAATTTCCGATCCATCTTGATCCGGTTGCTGTAGAACTTCAGCTCCGGCGAATAGAGCAGCGTTTCGCGCGCGGCAAAGCCCGGCACAACGTGATCCACCGCCTGAATGAAGTTGATGATGTTGACCATCGACCGGTACGGCATCGCCGCCGTGATATCGCCAGCAACGGCGTCCACAAGCGTGGGCCGGACGTTGGAGCGCGAAAGCTCCTTCTGCCACGTCCGCTTGCCGTCGAGGATATCGCCGTAGCGCTGCACGAGGATGTGCCCCGCGCCGAGCATATTGGTCAGCTCGCCGATCTTCTGCGCATAGGCGATCGGCTGATTGAACGGCTCGTTGAAATTATGGGAGCAGAGAATGGCGACGTTTGTATTCTGGGATTTGTATTCCTTATAGGAATGCCCGTTGACCACCGCGAGGGCGTTGTCGTAGTTTTCCTGACTGACCACGCCGCCGGGATTCTGGCAGAAGGTGCGCACCTTGTTTTTGAAGGGCAGCGGATAGCCGATCAGCTTCGATTCATACAGGACCTCGTTGACGACCTCCATGACCTCATTGCGCACCTCGACGCGCACGCCGATATCGACCGTGCCGGGCTGATGGGCAATGTTGTGCTGCGCGCACTTGGCCTCGAGCCAGTCCGCGCCGCGGCGGCCGGTCGCGATGACCGTGTGCTTGGCATAAACGGTCTGCTCGGTTTTGCCGTCCGAGATCACAACGCCCTTGCAGGCGTCGCCGTCCATCAGGATATCCAGGCAGGCATGGCCGAACAGCAGATCGACCTGATGCGCCGCGAGCCAGGTTTCGATCGCCTGATAGAGATCGTGCGCCTTCTCCGTGCCGAGATGGCGGATCGGACAATCCACCAGCTTCAGACCGGTCTGGATGGCGCGGGTGCGGATCTGCTTGACCGCCTCGGAATTGCTCACGCCCTCGATCTTTTCGTCCGCGCCGAATTCCAGATAAATGCGGTCGGTGTAGTTGATGGCCTCCTGCGCGACCTCCTCGCCGATCAGCTGCGGCAGATCACCGCCGACCTCGTAGCTCAGGGACAGCTTGCCGTCGGAAAACGCCCCCGCGCCGGAAAAACCGGTGGTGATGTGGCAATAGGGTTTGCAGTTGACGCAATGGCCGACCTGCGCCTTCGGGCAGCGGCGGTTTTCGATCGCGCTCCCCTTCTCAACGATCAGGATCGACTGTTTGCTGCTGCGCCGACGCAGCTCCAGCGCGGTGAAAATACCGGCGGGGCCTGCGCCGACAATGACAATATCATAGTTCATCTGATTCTCTCTCCGGACTTCACTGCTTTGCGGGCAGGGCGTTGAGCATTTCGCAAAGCTCGATATAAAAGGTGTGCGTCTGTTCCTTATCTGCCAGCAGACCGATCGCCGTGCCGTGGTCGCCCTGCTGCACCGGCATCACATTCCACACGCCCGGTTCCACATCGCCGGCGTCATACTCGGTATACGGCTCATATTTCGGATGCCTGGCGCTCTCGACATTCACCATGCAGTCGTTGGGCTGCCAGCTTTTATCATAGACCGTTCCGTTGTAAGGATCGGTCATCTGCATCATGCCGATGATTGCGGCCATCGGCGCAATGACCGGATTGGCGGACAGAATCGGGATCTGCGTATGCAGCAGCGGCGCCTCGCGCGTGGCGCAGAAGGCATAGGAGAAGTAATACAGATCCGGATTGATGGAAACATAGCGGTTGAGCTTCTCGTTGCCCTCCGGCGTCAGATCGTAGATGCAGCTGTCGTCAAAATTCTCATAGGTATTGCGCAGGGCCTTGAACAGCGGCACGGTCGAACCCTCGCCGGGCACATTGGACAGACCGAACTGCTCCATATGGAAATCGACGGCGCGCCCGTTGAGGAGCGAGCGGCCCATCACGCCGATGTAGAGCAGGCTGAGCACGCTCGTGAGCGTAATCAGGCCGAGGGGATTGAGGAAATAATAGACGGAGGAGCTCTGGTGCGGGGCGCAAAGCGTCGTCACGCTGCGCACCCAGCCGTCCTTGCCGCCGGTGAACAGGCCGGACAGCTCGCCCGCCGGCGTCGCCGCGCGCTCCGCCTCGTCGCCGGCCGTGAGCAGCTGCACAAACATGCGCACCGTCGTGCCGCCGAAGCTGTGGCCGATCAGATGGATCTGTTTTTCGGCGCTCCAGCCTTCAAACAGCGGCTTGTCGTAAGTCCTGCCGAAGCGGGCGTGATTGTGGGCGGCGGCATGCGCCGCGCCGTAATCGACCGTGGTGCCCGTCAGCTGCGCATAGAGCTCGCACGCGCGGTCCCAGGCGCTGTTGATCGGACCGACGGAGGCAGAATAGGTTTCATAGCCGTTTTCCTGCAGATACTGCATCAGATTGCCGGTCGTCGCGCCCCAGTACGGCAGCGCGGAATCGATGCCCTCGGCGCCGCCCCAGCCGTTGTAGCCGTGGACAAACACAAAGGGGGCGTCGTTCAGCGGCCGCGACGCGTCGGCAGCGTTTGCGGGAATTGAAAACACAAGGGAGAACATCACGGCCGCCAGAAACAGACTCAGCATGCGGCGCAGTTTCATACGATCACTTCCCTGTTGTTATTTCAAATGAAAGAACGGAGCGGATTATTCCATGATCTGACGGATCACAGCGACGAAATCGTCATAGCCGAAAATCTTCGGCACGGGATAGAGCGGATTGCCCTCCTTCATCGCGCGCTTGGCGATGACGGGGATATCCTTCTCTTCGATCTTCAGATGCGCGGGGATCTGCATCGTTTCGTTCAGCTCGCGCACCTTGGCGATGAAGGCCTTCGCCTTTTCTTCCTCATTCAGACCGGCCACGGGCAGACCGCCGATTTCCGCAAGCTCCGCAAGCGGCGCATACGCGGTTTCGCCGTAATAATCCAGCACGTAGGGCAGGATCACCGCGTTGGCCAGACCGTGCGGCGTGCCGTACATGCCGCCGAGATTGTGCGCGATGGCATGCACATAGCCGACATAGGCGCGGGTGAACGCGACGCCGGCCAGATAAGAGGCCTCGAGCATCTTGCCGCGCGCGTCAAGGTTTTTGCCGTCCTCATAAGCGGCCACGATGTTGTCAAGAATCATACGCGTCGCCTTGCGCGCAGCGGAGGCCGTGCCCTTGGTGTTGCTGTGGCCGATATAGGCCTCGACCGCGTGGGTCAGCGCGTCCATGCCGGTGGTGGAGGTGATATGCGGCGGCAGACCGACCGTCAGCTCCGGATCGAGCACTGCGTATTTCGGGCGCAGGACGGGATCCTGCAGCGCGTATTTTTCATGCGTGGCGGGATCGGACACCACGGCGGCAAGCGTCGTTTCGGAGCCGGTGCCGGCGGTGGTGGGCACGGCATACAGCTCAGGGATCTTCTTGAGAATCTTCAGCGTGCCGCGCATCTGCTGCACGGTCAGATTCGGGCGGGCGATGCGCGCCGCCGCAACCTTGGCGCAGTCCATCGGGGAACCGCCGCCGAAGGCGATGACCGCCGAGCAGGCATGGTTGACATACATCTGACGCGCTTCTTCGATATTGTCGATGGTGGGATTCGGCTGCACGCCGTCATACACCGCGTAGTTGACGCCGGCGGCGTCCAGACCCTCAAACAGACCGTCCAGCAGGTGCAGACCCATCAGGCCCTTATCCGTCACAACCAGCACGCTCTTGTGGCCGTTGGCCTTCACGGTCTCCGGCAGGCGCTTGACGCTGCCCGCGCCCTTGATCAGCTGCGGCTCCTCCCAGTTGAGAAAACACACCGCGCCGCGCATGACGCCCTGAAACGCCCTGCAATATGCCTTTTCGCATGTTGTTGCTGCCATAACGACATCTCCTTTTCAAGTAAATAATGGTATCGGTTTATTGTATCATAAAAATAACGGATTATCAATAAGATAATAAAATATATTTTGCGCGCCTTGCAATTGCGCACAATTCATGGTAGAATGAGAAAAAAGACGGAAACGGAGGCAGGAAGATGCTGAAGATCTCAACGCTGAAAACCCGGTTCGTGGACGCCCTCGGGCGGGAGCGCATATTCAACGGCGTCAATCTTTGCGACAAGGGCCGCAAGGATACCGACGGCGCGCGCCGCAGCTATGACCTTGATTTTGACGAGGCGCTGATCGCAAAGCTTGCCGCCTGCGGCTTCAACCTCGTGCGCCTGGGCCTGACCTGGGACGCTGTGGAGCCGCAGCCGCGCCGGTATGACGAAGCCTATCTCGACCGCGTGGAGCGGGTCGCCGACCTGTGCGCGAAATACGGCATCTATTTCTTCCTGGATATGCATCAGGATCTGTTTTCCGCCGCCAAGGGCTGCGACGGCGACGGTGCGCCGGAATGGGCCTGCCTGACGGACGGCGCGAAATATCAGCCGGCCAGATTCGTCTGGGCGGAAGGCTATTTCTGGGGCAAGGCGACGCAGCGCAGCTTCGACCATTTCTGGGCAAACACGGAAATCGACGGCGTGCCGATTCAGACCTATTATGCAGATATGTGGAAGCATGTTGCGGCACGCTTTCAGGATCATCCCGCCCTGTTCGGCTACGACCTGCTCAACGAACCCTATCCCGGCACCGACGGCGGCAAGGTCTTTCGCAGCCTGATCGCGCGGCTGGTCAAAGTGGTGATCACGGACAAGCGCTGCAAGCTGATCTGGATGGCAAAGCAGGTGCTGACCGGCAACGCCATCCGCTGCCTCGAGCCCTTCAACGATCCGACCCTCTTCCGCAAGGTGACGCAGGCCGGCGACGCGCTGATCCGCAAATTCGACACCGGCGTTTATTCCGCCTTCCTCAACCGGGTGACGAAAGCGATCCGCGAGGTGACGGACAACGGCATCATCATGATGGAAAACAGCTATTACTCCAACCTCGGCATTCCCTATTCCACGCCGCCGGTCACGGTAGACGGCAGGCAGGAGCCGCAGCTGTGCTTCGCGCCGCACGCCTATGACCTGATGGTGGATACGCCCGCTTATAAATATGCGAGCAACACCCGCGTCGGCTCGATCTTTGACGAGCATCGCCGCTCGCAGGAGCGTCTGGGCATCCCCCTGCTGGTCGGCGAATGGGGCGGTCAGTCCGAGGGGACGGACTGGCTCTTCCACATCGATTATCTGCTTGCGAAATTCAACCGCAATCACTGGGGCCAGACCTACTGGGCCTATTATCCCGGCCTGCTGGAGGATCCCATCATGACGCGGCTCAAGCGGCCGACGCCCGTGGCCGTCTGCGGTGAGATCCGGGACTATGCCTACGACCTTGACAACGACGTCTTCACGCTGGAATATGAGCAGGATCGCGTCTATGACGCGCCGACGGAGATCTATCTGCACAAGCCCGCGAAAGAGATCGTCTGCGACGGGTCCTATACGCTGACCGACAAGGGCGAGGGTGCTGCGCTGCTGAGCGCGGAAACGGCGCCGGGCAGCCACAGCATCCGCATCCAGTTTTAAACGATAAAAATCACCGCACAGATTTGGCTCTGTGCGGTGTCATCTTTGGGCGCCATTCAAGATTAAAGAAAAAACCGATGGAATCTGCTCACGGAGGCGAGCGAAAGATACTCTCCCCCGCCTTCGATGATGTGATCCGCCATGCGGATGCCGACCGTGCGCAGCATATTGGCGCAGTCTTCCGTCAGCATCAGATCCTCCCGCGACGGGGCGGCCATGCCGTTCGGATGATTGTGCGCGAGCACAACCAGACTGGCGTTGCAGTGCAGCGCGGTCTCCATCACGGCGCGTTTGTCGACAATCACGGATTCTGCGCTGCCTTCGCCGAGCTTGCGGCAGCTGATCAGTTTGCCGTTCGCGTCCAGACAGAGCAGAAACGCCGTTTCCTTCCGCACGCCCTCAAACCGTGCGCGCAGGAAACGGATCATATCCTCCGTCGTTTCCAGATACACCTTCTCCCGGTCGTCGTCGCCGCGGGTCAGCCTGCAATGCAGCGCAAACACCGCGGAGAGCAGCAGCGCCGTGCTTTCGCCGACGCCCTCGACCCGCATCAGACGCTCGGGCGACGCTTCGAGCACCTTCGCGAGCGTGCCGAACCGCTCGATCAGCCTGTGCGCGAGTTCATTGGTATCCTTGCGCGGGATCGCATAAAAGAGCAGAAACTCCAGCACATTGTGCTCCGCCATGCCGTCAAAGCCCCGCGCGCGCACCAGACTGCGCATGCGCTGCCGATGGTCTGCATGCGGATTCGTTTTCTTTGCTTCCATGGCGGTCCCGTCCTTTTCGTTTCATGCTTATTCATCATTATAATTGATTTTTCCAGAAAATGCAAAAGATTTTTTTCAAAGCGAGGCGTTTTTTTGAAAGAATTTGTGATTGCGGCCAACGACGCAGGGCAGCGGCTGGATAAATTCATCACCAAGGCCGTGCCTGCCCTGCCGCAGGCTCTGCTTTATAAATATATCCGCACCAAGCGCATCAAGGTCAACGGCAAACGCGGCGACATCGCGCAGCGGCTGGCTGCCGGCGACGTCGTTGCGCTCTGGATCAGCGACGAATTCTTCGCGCCCGTGGAAAAGCGCTATGATTTCCTGTCGGCCTCGCGGCAGCTTTCCGTGGTGTATGAGGATGAAAACCTGCTGCTGCTCGATAAAAAAGTCGGCCTGCTCTGCCACCCGGACGATCATGAATTCGGCGACACGCTCATCGGCCGCGTGCAGCGGTATCTTTATGAAAAGGGCGAATACGATCCCGCGGCGGAGGCGTCGTTTGCCCCTGCGCTGGTCAACCGCATCGACCGCAATACCGGCGGGCTGGTCATCGCCGCGAAAAACGCGGAAAGCCTGCGGATCCTGAATCAGAAGCTCAAGGACCGGGAGATCGAAAAATACTATCTGTGCGTCGTTCACGGCACGCTGCCCGCGCAGCAGGGCGTGCTGACCGGCTGGCTGACGAAGGACGCGGAGAAAAACAAGGTGACCGTCTTTGACCGCAGGCTGCCCGGCGCGAAGGAGATCCGCACCAAATACCGGGTGCTGGAAACGCGCGGCGCGCTGAGTCTGGTCGAGGTGGAGCTGCTCACGGGCCGCACGCATCAGATCCGCGCGCATTTCGCCAGCATCGGGCATCCGCTGCTCGGCGACGGAAAATACGGAACGAACCGGCAGAACAAAGCCTTCGGCTATAAAAAACAGTTCCTCTATTCCTATCGCCTGCGCTTCGCTTTCACGACCGACGCCGGCGAGCTCAACGCGCTCAACGGGCGCAGCTTCGCCGTGGAGGACGTCTGGTTCGCGCGGGAATTTCGCAGCGGCGCGCTCGATCCGCCCGCGAAAACAAAGAATTTCTGAATAATTTTTTTAAAAAACGCTTGTAAAATGCCTGAAAATAGTATAATATATTATCATTGCGCTGTCGGGCGTGAACAATTCAGAAGAAAAGGATGAATCAACATGGCAAAAAACGATAGCTCCAAGAGCAAGGCTGAGCTGTACCGCGAGGAGCGAAAAGCACGCATTGCCAAGGCTGCAAAACGCAACTCTAAGGGCGGCGAGATGCGCAACAAAGCGTCGAAAATCGCAAAGCGCGTGGTGGCGATCGTGGTCGTGGCGGCAATCGTCTGCGGCATCGGCTGGGTTCTGATCGACAATTTCGGCGTGATCGACAAATGCACCACCGCCGTGACGGTCGGCAAGGAGAAGGTTTCGACCTCTGATTTCAATTATTATTACACCATGCAGTATCAGCAGACCAACTATATGTCGCAGTATTACAGCGAAAACTACGGCTTCAGCATGGGGTATGATACCAGCAAGGCGCCGGATGATCAGAAGACCACGGACGCCGACGGCAACGAAATCACCTGGAGCGAAAAATTCCGCACCTCCGCGATCGAGCAGACGCAGTATCTGCTTGCAAACTATAATGAGGCGATCAAGGCCGGCTACGAGCTGACCGAGGACGAAAAGGCCGAGATCAACGAAACGATTGAGAATTATCGCTCCAACGCGGAAACCAATCATTACTCCCTGAGCGCCTATCTGCGCGCCACCTTCGGCGGCGGCTTCAACGAGAAGTCCTTCCGCAAGCAGCTGGAGATGGAAACCATCACCCAGCGTTTCGTCGAGGCGAAGAAGGCCGAGCTGCTTGAGGGCGTGACCGACGAGGAGATCAAGGCGGAATACGACGCGAACAGAAAGAACTACGACTATGTTGACGTGACCTATTTTGCCGTTCCTTATACCACGCTCAACGCCAAGGACGGCGAGAGCGAAGAGGATCTTGCAAACCGTCAGAAGGCGACCAACGAGACGACCAAGAAGAAGATTCAGGAAATCTATGACGGTCTGACCGACCTGGCCTCCCTCAAGGCGGCGGCCAAGGCTTATAAAGAAGAGGGCGTGGACAATCCGACCGAGGCGGAATACACCACCGAATCCAAGCATGCGCAGTTCTCCACGCTGAGCAGCGCCATCACCGAGGACGGCGCAAACTGGGCCTATGACACCGCGCGCAAGGCCGGCGACAAGGCGATCTTCTCCAACGACAGCGGCTCCTACATCGTCTTTATCGACAAGCCGATCTATTCGATGAACAGCGTGTCCGTGCGTCACTGCCTGGTCAACTTCAACGCCGAGGATTCCGAGAATGTGACGGACGAAGAGAAGAAGGCCGCGTATGACAAGGCCGACAAGCTCCTGCAGGAGTGGCTCAAGGGCGACAAGAGCGAGGATTCCTTCGCGACGATGGCGACCGAGAATTCCGAGGATACCGGCTCCCAGGAGACCGGCGGCCTCTATGAGAACATCCGCATCAGCGACAACTATGTGGACAGCTTCAAGGATTGGAGCTTCAATCCCGAGCGCAAGGTCGGCGACACCGGCATCATCGAATCGACCTACGGCTATCACATCATGTATTTCGTGAGCAACAACACCGACGATGTGGACTGGAAAGACACCATCCGCACCGAAAAGGGCGACACCGCTTACGACACCTTCAGCGAGGCGCTGATTGCAGAGGACGGCGAATATCCCGTGACCTCCAGCGATCGCTGGACGAAATATGTTGCAAAGCAGTTCTGCGACAAGATGAAGAGAAACATCGCCATGAACAGCGGCAGCTGACATCCAACTATATAAAGAAAAGCAGCGGTCATCCGCTGCTTTTTTTTATTGCTCCGAGCCGGGTAATCCTGCGTCACACGCGCCGCACGAAAAAGAACCGCCGGCGGCGGTTCTTTTCATTCTATCTTTTGGTTTTCAGCAGCCGGATCCCTGCCGCGGCGGAAAGCAGCGCCAGGCCGGCTCCGAGGAGCGCGAATTTCTTCTTTTCGTATTCATCCGCATCCCAGAGATACCGCAGCCGCGCGGGCAGGCTGTCGCCGCACAGGTCGCGGTAGGTCAGCATTTCCGTTTCGTAGCGGTCCGGATGCGCCGCGTCCAGTCTGAACACCCGCACGCCGCGCTGCGCGTTGCCGTAGCAGCGGAATGACGCGCAGGGCGTCTGGATGAAATCGATCGCATCCTGCCGGCCGACAAAGCAGTTGCAGTGATCGTGGCCGGTGACGACCGCCATGACGTCCTGCTGCGTGAGCAGCGCGTCATAGAGCCCGCCGTCGTCCGTGAGCACCGAGGGCGGCTCGCCGAGCACGCCCGCAGCCTTCACCGGGTCCAGCCGCATCGGCCCCTGCGGGGTCTGCACCGCGTCGGGCGCATCCGCCGCACAGGGCTGCAGCAGCCCGTACGTCTGCGGCAGCGGAATATGCAAAAACATCAGCGACGGCACGGGCGTGCCGCCGTTTGCGGCACGGAGCGCTTCGCTCTCCCGCCGGTACCACACAACCGTTTCCGGCTTGACCGCCTCATAACAGCGGTCTGCCGCCTTGTCATACCACGCGCTGTCCAGCATCCACAGCACCTGCCGCACCTGACCCTGCGCATCCGTCAGACGGATGGCGTAGGTATCGCAGTCCAGGTCCGGCGCCTGCGTATTCATCGGCAGGCACATGGAATAGCTGCGGAACATCTCCGCCTGCTCCTCCTTGCTGATCAGATTGCGGTCGTCGTGATTGCCGTAAATCATGGCAAAGGGAATACCGCGCTTCTGCAGCGGCCAGAGGATCGGATGGAGCGAGGCGCGCATCGCCTTGCGCGTGGCCGCTTCTCCGGCGGCGACCTGCCGGGTGCCGATACGCGCATCCAGCAGATGATTGCCCAGAATATTGTCGCCCGTGAACAGCACCAGATCCGGCCGCACCAGGTCATAGGCGCGGTCCAGCATCTGCACCATCGCCTTGCGCACATGCACCAGATCCTGCGGATCGCTGACCTGCAGCACGGTCAGCTTGCCGTCCGGACGGTAAGAGATCGTATTGGTTTTCTTCATTTCAACACCCGATATTTGCCGACGAACGGCAGCTCCTTGGCTTTGCCGCGCGCAGCGTTGACCATGCCGTAAATCCCCATCACCGCGGAGATCACCAGCAGCACGGCGCAGGCGAATTTGCCGATATAAGGGATCAGGAACAGCAGCAGCGCAACGATCTGAAACACCAGCAACAGGATCCCCTGGTTGGCGTGAAAGCGCGCAAACGCGGACTCCTTGCGCAAAAGCAGCGGGAGCAGAAACAGCGGCGGCAGATAGGCCGGAATCGAGATCCAGCGGTTGCGCCGCACGTCATCCTGCGCGAAATCAGCGGAGGTATCCGCGGTGCTGTTGAAATGATTCAGCGCCTGGTCCACCAGGCTTGCGCTTTTTTCTTTTCCCTCACTGTCCTGCGCGACGGCGCCGCACACCGGGCAGGCCGCGGCCTCCCCCAGCTCCGCGCCGCAATGGACACAGATCCTTGCCATCTCAGCCGATGAGGCCGCGTTCCTTGAGGAAGGCGGATTTTGCGGGAACGACAAAGGTGATGCCCTTCTCCACAAGCTCAAACGCGGTGTCGGTCACATACTTCGTTTCGCCGTCCACGTTCACGGCGGCCGGCTTGTCGCTGTGGATCACGAGCTTCTTGCCGCGGCGGAAATCGGTGATATCCCAGCCGAGATGCTCGCCGCGCTTATACTTATTGAGCAGGGAGGTCAGCTTGACGCGCGTGAGCTTGCTCTCGACGATGATGAAATCGAGCAGCCCGTCATCCGGCTGCGCGAGGGGCGCAGCCATGAAGCCGCCGCCGTACCAGCGGGAATTGCCCGCCACGCAGAACAGACAGTCGCGCGTAAAGGGCTCCTGATCGTCAATCTGAATGGTGAAGCGGTTCTTGAATTTTCTGGCCAGCGCATACAGGCAGCCGATGTAATAGGCGCCCTCGCCGGTGACCAGCGGCGCTTTCTTGATTTTGCCCTGCATGGCGCAGACCTCGGCGTCCATGCCCATGGAGCACTGGTTGACGGCGATCTCATTGCCGCATTTGATCACGTCCAGCTGCACGGGCACGCCGTTGACCTGATCCTCCAGCACCAGAAAGTCCTCTTTCGTGCCGAACAGACGGATGAAATCGTTGCCCGAGCCGAGCGGCACGGCGGCAAATTCCGCATTCGGATAACCGAACGCGCCGTTGGCCACTTCATAGATCGTGCCGTCGCCGCCGCAGGCATAAAACCGCAGCGCCTCGCCGCTCTTGCAGCGGCTGCTGACGAATTCAATGCCGTCGCCCTTTTTTTCTGTGACATAGATCTCATAGTCCAGCTCGTATTTCTTGCAGACCCATTCGATCTTCGGCCGGATGAACTCCAGCGCCTTGCCCTGCCCCGCTGCAGGATTGATGACAAAAATGTGTTTCATAGCAGTGTACCTTTCGTCCCGTTTTTTATTTATAGTACATATACAACTGGCATTTGATCATGCCGTTATACAGCTTGCGCCGTTTATCCGCCTTGCGGCCGAAGAGGGTTTCGAATTCCTCGTCCAGGCTGATGATGCTGTAGGACCAGCCGTGCCGCTGCACGAAGACCCGGCCGAGCTCCCGGTAAAGCGCTTCGCAGGCAGTCAGATCGCTCAGCCGCTCGCCGTAGGGCGGGTTGCAGATCAGCGTGCCCCGGTCCGTGCCGGGCGAAAAACCGCGCACATCGGCGGTCTCAAACCGGATCATCTGCCCGACCCCGGCCCGCGCGGCGTTCGCCTTGGCGATTTCGATCGCCCGCGGATCCAGATCCGCGCCGAAGGCCGCAAAATCCGGGCAGTCCCGGCGCAGGCTGCGGGCGCGTTCGCGCTCCTCCTGCCAGACGCGGCGATCAATGACGTCGAAGCGTTCGGCAGCAAAGCTGCGCTCCAGCCCCGGCGCGATCCCCGCCGCCATGCGCGCGCCCTCGATCAGGATCGTGCCCGACCCGCAGAGGGGATCATAGAGCTTGTGATAGGGCCGCAGATGCGACAGCGCGCAGAGCGCCGCCGCCAGCGTTTCCTTGATCGGCGCGTCGTTGGCGTCCAGCCGGTAGCCGCGCTTGTGCAGGCCCGCGCCGGAGGTGTCGATCAGCAGCGATACGCGATCCTTCATGATCGAAAACTGGATCTGATGCACCGGCCCGGTCTCGGCCAGCCAGCCCGCTTCGCCCAGATGATGGGCCGCGCGCAGGCGTTCCACAACGGCCTTCTTTATAATAGCCTGACAATCCCGTGTGCTGAACAGCGCGGAATTGATCGAATAGCCTTTGACGGGGAATGCGTCGTCGCGGCCGATCCAGGCCTCCCACGGCAAAGCGCGCGTGCCCTGAAACAGCTCCTCAAAGCTGCGCGCCTCAAAGCTGCCGACCAGGATCTGCACCCGCTCGGCAAAATGGCTGCAGAGATTCGCCCGCGCAAGGATGTGCGCGTCGCCGCTGAAAAGCACACGACCGTTTTCCGCCGTCACCGCTTCCGCTTCCATCTCCCGCAGCTCCGCCGCGATCAGCCCCTCGATGCCCAGCAGGCAGGGAATGACAAAATTGATACTCATAACGCTCCATCAAAAACCGACGGGAATCGCAGAACGGTTCCCGTCAGATTGCTGTTTAATTGACCGGCTGTTATTTCACTTCCGGCGTGATCAGACCGTAGCCGCCGTCCTTGCGCTGATAGACGACCGCGATGCCGCCGTCCTCCTCGTTGACGAACATATAGAACTGATGCCCGAGCAGATTCATCTGCAGGATGGCCTCATCCACACTCTGCGGCTTGAGCGGAACGGTCTTTTTGCGCACGACGTCGTATTCGACCTCTTCCTCCACAGGCTCAGCCTGCGCAAAGGCGTCGAAGCTGCCGTCGCGCAGACGGCGCTCGATCTTCGTCTTGCTCTTGCGGATCTTGCGAATGAGCGTATCCACGCATTTATCCAGCGCTTCGTTCATGTTTTCTGCGCTCTCCTGCGCGCGGAAAATCGTGCCTGCATGGATCACGGTCAGCTCAACGGTCTGTGATGACTTTTCAACGGTCGCCTTGACCTTGGCCTCCACCTCCGGGCCGAAAAAGCGCTCCATCTTCTGCAGCTTCTTTTCGGCATGCTCGCGGAAGGATTCGCGCGGTGTGCATTTGCGCCCCGTAATTGTAATATTCATACAGTCATCTCCTTGAAATTTATTTCAAAGCAATCGCCTTGCTTTGAATAAAGTATAGCACATATATACAAAGAAATAAAGACTTTTCCGAAAGAAATCCGATAAAACGCATAAAAATTTACAGTTTCGTCGTAATTGCCGCGCAGGAGAGCGGAGAAAAACGCCCTGCCGTGCGGGAAGGCACTGCAGAGCGTCTGAGAAATCACTTTTACTTGGAAGAACGGCGGGAATAGCCCGGGCTGCCGCGTTTGGAATCGCCGGAGCGCTTGAGATCGGTGATCTTTTCGTCGCTGACCTGCTTGAACCGCGCCATCATATCCTCGAACGACTGCTTCTCGCCCGCGGCGGGCGCCGTGGATTTCGGCCCGTTCCAGACCTGCGGCGCGGATTTGCGCTGCTGGCGGGGACGCTGCGCCGCACGCGGGGCGGGCTGCGCCTCGGCGGCACTCAGTTTCTTGATGGACAGGCTGATTTTCCCTTCCGGCGACACCGAAAGGACCTTGGCCTGCACCGTCTGCCCGACGGAGAGATGCTCGCGGATATCCTTGACATAGGTGGGAGCTACTTCCGAAATGTGGATCATGCCGGTTTTTCCGTTTTCGAGCTCAACAAACGCGCCGAAATCGGTCAGACCGGTCACTTTGCCGTTGACAATCGCGCCTTCTTCGATTTGCATAGAATGATAAGACCCTTCCCGTGAAAATTAGATCAATCCGCATGGATCCTGCGCTTGAGGACCTGCGGTTTTGTCTTATAAAAAATGCAGATCAATCCCCATCCGCCGCCGGCGACGGAATCAGGACTGATCTGAGTCAATATAGACGCGTTCTTCCGGGCGCGCATAGCCGTATTTCTCTCTGGCGATGCGCTCGATATACTCTGATTCATCCCCCTGATCAATCAGATCCTGCACCCGCTGATTCTCCGCCTGCTGGGCGGCAAGCGTGGCGTTGAGCGAAGCGATCTCACGCTTTTTCTCCTGCGCCTGGGCAGTCAGGCTGAGGATCGTCACAACAAAAACACAAACCACAAGCAGCACCACTGCCAGCGTGATGAAGCTGAAGCGGCGCTCCTGTTGATTCATGCGGTCAAATCGTTTTTTTAAAAGCTGCATATCTGTCGGTTCCTTTGTATTCTCAAAGCTGCAGGGGTCTGTCAGAGCCCAGAACGGCATGATCATTCAATTAGGATTATTATACACTATTTCCGGACCGTTTTTCAAGTGATTTTTCAAATTTTTCTTGCTTTTTTCGCGGTTTTTTTGCACATCCCGGCGCGGCAGCGCAGCCGGCGGGCGCAGCGCAGCGAAATCAGATGAAACGGACGGCGGCATGCCGCTGCCGCGCCGCGCAGTTTCCCCGCGCAAAAGCAGGCGGGGCGCGCGCTCCAGCGCCCGACTGTCAGCACATAGAGCATCCAGCCGAGCACCTGCCCGCAGATCACATACAGCCGCAGCCGCCCGTGATCCAGCACGAGCCGGAAGCAGAAATCGAAGAAGCCCACCGCCAGCACATAAAGCAGATCCAGCGCGATCACGGCGCCGCGGCAGGCCGTCAGCAGCCGCAGAAACCGGAACGCGTCATAGAGCAGACCCATGAGCAGCCCGAAGCCGACCGCATAGAAAAACAGCCGCAGCTGCGCCGGCACGCTTTGCAGATATTCCATTTCAGCGGAACACGCGGCTGAAGAAGCCGCCGCTGCCGCCGGAGGGCGCCTGCTCGGTATAAATCAACGCCGCGATGTTGCCCTCCACCGTCAGCTCCCCCACATCCACGCTCAGGCGGTTGACGTGCAGCGCGGACCCGCGCACGGTCAGCTCACCGAGCTCCGTAAACACCACGACGGTTTCCTCGTCGAACGAATCCACGTCCGACACGCCGGAAACCGTCAGCAGCCGCCGGTCCTCCAGCACAAGCGTGTGCGGCACGGTCGGCGTTTTCTTTTCCTCCTGCAAAAAAAGACCTCCCTCTGCATAAAATCCGACGACGCTTCGTCTCTTCATTCTATGCGGCGGAAGGCGGAATTATAACTGAACGATTCATTTGAGCGCTTCGATCATCTGCCCGGCGGTTTCCTTTGTCGCGTGCTCCGTCACGGTCAGCACCCGATAGCGCGAACGGTTTGCGCCGAAGGTGATCTCGATCACATCCCCGGGCTTGACTTCATAGGACGCGCGCGCGACCTTGCCGTTGACCGTGACATGCTGCGCGTCGCAGGCCTCGTTGGCCACCGTGCGGCGCTTGATGATGCGCGACACCTTCAGATACTTATCCAGACGCATGCCGGCACCTCCTCTCCTTTAAAAAATCGGGAGCCGCAGGTGCAGCCCCCGATTCTGCGATTGGTTTTTTATTTTGCGACCTTCTCTTTGAGCGCAGCGCCCGCCTTGAAAACGGGAACCTTCGTTGCGGGAACGGTGATGGCCTTGCCGGTCTGGGGATTACGCGCCTGCTTCTCGGCACGCTCACGCACCTCAAAGGTGCCGAAGCCGATCAGCTGAACCTTGTCGCCTGCTGCAAGCGCATCGGCAACTGCTGCAAACACTGCGTTGACAGACTTCTCGGCGCACTTTTTCTCAATGCCCTCATTCTTTGCGATCGTTGCGATCAGTTCACTTTTGTTCATGTTTCTGACTCCTTACTTTTTGAAGTATTTACAAATACCGAACGGTATTCATAATCATGTTGCTGCCGGCGGCTGCTTCTGCGCCGCCTTGACCTCCTCCCACAGCGCGTCAAGCGCTGCGATGCCGGCGGTCTTCATTTCGATGCCGCGCGCGGCGGCCAGCTGCTCCACCGCAGTGAAGCGGGCAAGGAATTTATCGCTCGCGGCGGTCAGGGCCTCCTCGGCGTCCGTGTGGACGAAGCGGGAAACATTGACGACCGCAAACAGCAGATCGCCCAGCTCCTCCGCGACGGCTGCGCCGTCCCCTTCGGCAACGGCGGCCTGCAGCTCGGCGCATTCCTCCCCGACCTTGTCAAAGGCGCCCTGCGCATCGTCCCAGTCGAAGCCGACGTCCGCCGCCTTCTTCTGGATTTTCGTCGCCCGCATCAGCGCGGGCAGCTCACGCGGCACGCTCTCCATGGCGCTGGCCGTGGTCGCCTGCCCCTTGGTCCTGCGTTTGACCGCATCCCAGCTCGAAAGCGCCTCATCTTCGGTTTCCGCATGCACGGACCCGAACACGTGCGGGTGCCGCTCCACGAGCTTTTTGCAGATGCCGTCCGCCACGTCGCCGAAATCGAACTGCCCCTGCTCCTGCGCCATCTGCGCGTGGAACACGACCTGCATGAGCAGATCGCCCAGCTCCTCGCAGAGCATCTCCGGCGATTGCTTGTTGATGGCTTCGATCACCTCGTAGGTTTCCTCGATCAGGTTTTTGCGGATGCTCTCGTGCGTCTGCGCCGCATCCCACGGGCAGCCGCCCGGCGCGCGCAGCAGCGCCATGATCTGCAGCAGATCCGGGAGCTCATACCGTTCTTTCGGTTCGAATGCCGTCATATCGGTTCACCTCTGCGATTACAAGTCTATTTTAACCTAAAAGTCCGTATTTTTCAAGGGCTTTCGCGATTTTTTCTCCTTTTGGCAATACAGAAATATCATTTTTCAGGATCGCGCGCAGCAAAAGCAGGGAAAGGACGTACACAACCGCGCCCATCAGCACCGCGATGAGGACGGAAACTGTGCCCATATTCAGTATGCTCTGCGTCGTATCCGGCTTGAAAATCCGCTCAAGCAGGCCGTTGAAGGCAAACGCGGTCACGCCGCAGAAGGCGGCGCAGGCCAGCGGCTTGAGGAACACGGACAGCCAGTTGACGCGCGTGCCGGTGATATGCAGGAGCATGATCAGGTTGCTCACGACAATGATGACATAGAACAGCACGGTGCCGAACACAGCGCCGTAGACGTTGTATTTCGGATTGCCGACCAGAATGAAATTGCACAGGATCTTGCACACGGCGGCAACTGCGACGGATTTCATCGGGATATCCGTGCGGCCGATCGCCTGCAGCATGCTCATGGTCGGCGTGGAGAGCGCGATCGCAAAGGTGGCAAAGCCGTAGGCCGCCATGATCGGCGCGATGATCGGGATCGCTTCGGAGCTTTCGCCGCGGCCGTAAAGGATGGTCAGAATGGGCGTTGCCAGCGACGCCATGCCGATGCCGGCGGGCAGCGCGATCAGCATGCCCACGCGCAGCACGGTTTCGATCGTCGTTTTGACCTCCTGACGGTTCTTGACCGTCCACGCGGCGGCCAGCGCGGGCAGCGCGCTCACGCCGAGCTGAATGGTGATCGTCGGCACCAGGCTCTTGAAATCCAGCGCGGTGCCGTAAGCGCCCCAGAGGTATTTCATGACCTCCAGATGGTCGGAGATATTCAGTCTGGCCAGATTGACGGCGGCGTTGACGGAATCCGCGTGCATCTGCACCACGGTGTTGAAATCCTTCTCCAGCGCCGTGGTCAGGCGCGCCTGAATGGTCACGGTATCAATCAGGTTGGTGATATTGAGGATCAGCGCGCTGACGACCATCGGGATCGCGATGCGGATCATTTCGCGCGCAATCGTTTCGCCGCGCTCCGGTTTCGGGGAATTCACCAGCTGCACGCGGTCGATGCCGTCGCCCTTGACGCGGTGGTAAACGATCAGGAAGAGCAGGCTCGCCACAGAGCCGAGCGTGACGCCGATCACGGCGCCCGCCGCCGCCCAGGGGCGGATGACGCTGTTGGCTTCCGTCAGATTCGTGACGGCTTTGCCGAACACGGTCGCGGCGGTATCGGAGGAAGCGGCCATGCCGCTCTCATACTGATTGATGCCCGCGGACATGATCATCTTTGCCAGCAGCAGGCCGATCACCAGCTTGCACGTAGCTTCGATCACCTGCGAAACCGCCGTGGGCGTCATATTCCGCAGGCCTTCATAATAGCCGCGGTAAGCGGACATATAGCAGCAGAAGAAAATCGACGGCGTCACGGCGAAAATGGCCGGCAGGCTCTTGGTGCCGGCAGAGAAGCGTGCATAAGGGTAGGCGGCGATCAGCAGCAAAAGCGTGCCGAGAATGCCGGCGATCAGAAAGACCTTTTTGGACACGGCAAACACTGCCCGCGCCTGCCGGCAATGCCCGAGCGCAATGCTCTCGGCCACCATGCGGGAGACCGCGATGGGCAGACCGGCCATGGAGATGGCAAAAATCGGAGTGTAAATCTCATAGGCAGAGTTGAAATAGCCTCTGCCGACCGCGCCGAGCATATCGGTCAGCGGCATTTTGAACAGCACGCCGATGATCTTGACGAACACGACCGCGGTCATCAGGATCATTGCGCCGTTCAGGACAGATTGTTTTTTTTCTCCGGCCAAAAGGCTCACACTCCTTCTCCTGTAAATTCATGCAGCAGCGCGGCGGGCGGCAGCAGAGCGGGATCCGCCGGGCGGAAGCGCCGCAATGTTTCGCACAGCTGCGCGGCATTCGAGCTATACCGCGGCGCCTGCACCTCGGAAAGCAGACGGATGGCCTGCGATGCAAGGATGCAGGGCTCGCAGGGGTGAAAGGAATCCAGCTGCACATCGGCAAACGGGCGCAGCGGAAACAGATAGCGGTCCTCCCCGCGCATCACGGTCTGCCAGCCCGCAAAGGTGCGTTCGGGCGTGATCGAGCGGTCCCGCGCATCGCGCACCAGGCGGCGCAGAAACCGCAGCGTGCGCGACGAGAGCAGCATGCGCCCCTGCAGATCGTAAACACTGCTCGCGACGCTGACAAACACCCGTCCGACCCGGTCGGGCGGCAGAGCCTCGGTCACGGCGGGCAGCAGGGCATGCAGCCCCTCCACGATCAGCAGATCGCTTTCGCCGAGCTGCAGGCGCACCGTTTCGGGCAATCGAAGACCCGCGGCGAAATCATAGCGCGGCAGCGCGCAGGCCTCGCCGGCCAGCAGCTGCGCAAGGCATTGCCCCAGCAGCGGCAGATCCAGCGATTCCGGCCGATCGAAATCGGGCTCCCCGTGCGCATCGCGCGGATATCCGGGCACGGTCTTGGAGCGGTAAAAATCGTCCATGGAGATCACATGCGCCCGTCGCCCCTGCGCGGCGGCACGGGACGCCAGCAGCTTCGCCGTGGTTGTCTTCCCGGAGGCGGAGGGTCCTGCGAGCATCAGAATGGTTTTGTTTTCGCGAAAAAACAGACGGTCGGCAGCTTCCGCCACGGCCCCGCGGTAATCGGCGGAGCAGCGCGCGGCAAAGGCCGGCGCGCGGGCGGCAGCGTTGATCTGCGCATCTGTCCAGCGGTGATTCTGTTCTGTCATACGTTATATTCTGTATGTTTCATAGAATTGCTTTATGCCGTTTTTGCGGTTAAGCAGCTGTTCAAAGCCGCTGATATATTCATAAGGGTATTTGTAATTGTAAATGCGTTCGACGTTCGTGCCTCTGTATTCGCACAGCTTGGTCACGCCGCCTGCGCCGGCGGCGAGCACCGTGTGGCACTCCTCCATCATGAACACGTTATAAAGGCAGGCCTGCCCGGGCTGGGTCCAGCCGACATTCTCCAGATTGCCCACGCATTTGCTCTGGCGGTACATATAATACGGCGCGTAACCGGCTGCCGGCAGCGTTTCGGCGGCATAGGCCAGCATTTCCTTGGCCGCGTTGCCGTCCGCCACGCCGCCCCCGTCGGCATTGAGCGCGGAGGAGCGCTTGAGCGCGAGCGCGTGGATGGTAAGGTTGCCACCGCCGAGCGCGAGCGCGGTATCCAGCGACTGCCGGAACATCTCCGGCGTTTCACCGGGCAGCCCGGCGATCAGATCGGTGTTGATGCACTCGAAGCCGCAGCCGGCGGCCAGGCGATAGGCCTGCAGCGCCTGCGCCACGGTATGCTGCCGCCCGATGCGGTCCAGCGTTGCCTGATGATAGGTCTGCGGATTGATGCTGATGCGCCCGACGTTGTGCAGCCGCAGCACATGCAGCTTCTCGTGCGTCACGGTATCCGGCCGGCCGATTTCCACGGTGATCTCCCGCAGTGTCGTGCAGTCAAAGGACTGCTCGATCTCCGTGAGCAAACGGTCCAGCTGCGGCGCTTCGAGCACGCCGGGCGTGCCGCCGCCGAAATAGACGCTTTCCAGCCGCAGGCCGAGCTCCCGCTGCAGGCGGCCGATGGCCTGCAGCTCCAGCGCAAGCTTCTCCAGATACGGGAGCAGCAGCTTGCGGGCGTTGGCGTTGCCGATGGAATGCGAAACGAAGGAGCAATAGCTGCAGCGCGAGGGGCAGAACGGAATCGACACATAGAGGCTGAACGAATTCGGCTGCGAGAGCGCAACGATCGCATCCTCCGCCTTCGCCACGGTCAGCGCAAGACGCGCCTTTTCGGGGCTGACGAGCAGGTCCTCCGTGAAATAACGGAAGGCCGCGTCCTCTCCCTGCGCGCCGGCCAGCCGGAGCATCAGCTTGGAGGGCCGCACGCCGGTCAGCACGCCCCAGGGCGGCACATAGCCGGTCAGCGTGCACAGCACGTCGAAGAGCAGCTGCGCCATGCGCAGTTCACAGGCGTCCTTCTCCGCCCCCGCGGGCAGGCGGTCGCTGCGCTGCGCTGCGGCGCCGTCAAGCGCCGCGCTCACGGTCAGCGAAATCCCGTCGGGCGCCGCGGCAAGCACGGTCTCGACCGTGCGCGCGTCCGTGCCTTCGCGGTCGCGGCGGGTCACGATTTTTTCATTCGGAAAGAAGACCCGGCACAGGTTTTCACATTCATAATGGAAGCTGTGCCCGAGCACTCGCAGAATCACGTTATCCCATCCTTCTGATGAAGATGTTGCGTTGACGCTCCCGCTCGAGCGTCGTTTCCCGGTTGTGGCCGGGCAGCACACGGTAATCCCCGTCGAGCGCGATCAAGCGGCGCAAAGAGGCTGCCATGGCGGCGGGATCGCCGCCGAGATCGGTGCGCCCGACCGTCATGCAAAAGAGCGTGTCGCCGGAGAACAGCACGCGGTCGCCCTCGAGCAGATAGCACACGCCGCCCGCCGTGTGGCCGGGGGTGTGCAGCACGCGGATCGTTTCGCCCCCGAGCGAAAGCGTATCGCCGTCGCGCACAAGCAGATCCGCGGTCATCGGCGTCTGATCCAGCCCGTTCTGCGCAGCTAAGCTGCGTGAGGGATCGGACAGGCAGTCCGCGTCCAGCGCATGGATCACGACCGCCGCGCCGGTGGCCGCTTTCAGGGCAGCCGCGCCGAGCAGATGGTCAAAATGCCCGTGCGTGAGCAGAATGTATTTGACGCGGAGCTCCGGCAGGGCGGCCAGCGTTTCTTCCAGCGCGCCTTCATACCACGCCGGGTCGATCACCGCCGCTTCGTTCGTCGCCTCGTCGATCAGCAGATAGCGATTCGCGAAGGCCGGATGCTCCAACGGAAGCTGCATGATTTTCATATGGGTTCCTCAGGCTTTTTTCCAGATCTCCGTATCCATCACAATGGTCACGGGGCCGTCGTTGATGATTTCCACGCGCATATCCGCGCCGAATTCGCCGGTTTCCACCTGCGCAACGCCGTTTGCGCGCAGTTCGTCGCAGAAAAAGCGATACAGGCGATCCGCCTCTGCAGGCGGGGCGGACAGCACGAAGGAGGGCCGGTTGCCCTTCTTCAGATTGGCGCAGAGCGTGAACTGCGAGATCACCAGCGCCGCGCCGCCGACCTCGGTGATGCTCAGATTCATTTTGCCTGCCGCGTCCTCGAACACCCGCAGACGGGCGATCTTGCCGGCGAGCAGCGTCGCTTCGGCTTCGGTGTCGCCGTCCATCACGCCGAGCAGGATGTTGAAGCCCTGCCCGATCGCGCCGACCGGCCGGCCGTCCACGCTGACGCCGGACTGCAGCACCCGCTGCACAACTGCACGCATATTCGTTCCTCCGTTTCTGCTTTCCCGTCAGACGCCCGAGCGCTCAATGCTCAGCACGCCGTCGATCCTTGAGAGCTTGGCCACCACGGAATTCAGATGCTCCACGCCGTTGACCGTCACGGTCACGAAGACGGAGGAGCGCCCGTCCTTGGTATTCCGGGTGTTGATATCGGTGATCATGATATGCATATTGGCAAGCGTGCCGGAAATATCCGCCAGCATACCGATGCGCGTGAGGCAGACGATCTGCAGCGTGCACTTGAATTCCTCGCGCACGTTGGTATCCCAGTAAGCGACGATCCAGCGATCCGGCTCGCCCGCCTTGGTGAGATCCGCCGGCACATTCGTGCAGCTGCGCGTATGGATCGAAACGCCGTGGCCGCGCGTGATAAAGCCGATGATCTCGTCGCCCGGCAGCGGATTGCAGCAACGCGAGAACTTCACAAGGCAGTTGTCGATGCCCTCCACGACGACGCCGTCTTTCGTGCGCGTGCGCTTTTTCGGCTGCGCGACGGCAATGACCTGCTGCTCGGTTTTGAGCATTTTCTGATAGTCGTCCTTGATCTTCGGCATCAGCCGGATCAGGGAAATGCCGCCGTAGCCGATGGCGGCGTAGAAATCCTCCACGTTCTTGCAGTGCTGATGCTCTGCGATCTTCGCGATGAAGGCTTCATACTCCGGCGGAGAAAGATGGATGAAGTGGCGGCGGAATTCCCGCTCGACCTCTCCGCGGCCCTCTTCGATATTCTCATCCCGCCGCTCTCTTTTGAACCACTGGCGGATCTTTGTGCGCGCCTGACTGGTCTTGACGATCTTCAGCCAGTCGCGGCTCGGGCCCTTCCCCTGCTGCGCGGAGGTCAGGATCTCAACGATCTCGCCGGTTTTGACCTGATAATCGATCGGCACGATGCGGCCGTCCACCTTCGCGCCGACCATCTTGTTGCCGACCGCCGAGTGAATGGCGTAGGCAAAGTCGATCACAGTCGCGCCCATCGGCAGGTTGAACACGTCGCCGCGCGGCGTGAACACAAAGACCTCCTCCGGCACCAGATCGCTCTTGATGGTGGTAACGATATCCTCGACGTTCTCGCTGTCGCTCTGGCTTTCGAGCAGCTGACGGATCCACGCCAGGCGCTCCTCAAACTTCTGGGTGCCGTTGATGCCGAGCTTGTATTTCCAGTGCGCCGCGATACCGTATTCCGCCGTGTGATGCATCTCCCAGGTGCGGATCTGCACCTCAAAGGGAATGCCCTCCTTGCCGAGCACCGTCGTATGCAGGGACTGATACATGTTGGGCTTTGGCGTGGAGATATAATCCTTGAATCTGCCGGGAATGGGCTTGAACATATCGTGGATCACGCCCAGGCAGTTATAGCAGTCGATCACGGAATCCACGATGATGCGCACGGCGTAGATATCGTAGATCTCGTCGAAGTTTTTATTCTGCATATACATTTTGCGATAAATGCCATGCACGGATTTGATGCGCCCGCTCACCTGCGCGTCCTTCACGACGGTGCGGATGCGCTCCTCGATCTTGGCGCGCGTTTCCTCGAGAAACTCGTTGCGCGACTGACTCTGCCGCTCGAGCGCCTCCTCGATTTCCTTATAGGCCACGGCGTCCAGATAGCTGATGGAAAGATCCTCCAGCTCCTCCTTGATCGGACGGATACCGAGACGATGCGCGATCGGCGCATAGATTTCCAGCGTTTCCTGCGCGATCTCGCGGCGGCGGTTCTCGGGCTTGAACATCAGCGTGCGCATATTGTGCAGCCGGTCCGCCAGCTTGATGATGATCACGCGGATATCGCGCGACATGGCCAGCAGCATCTTGCGGATATTCTCCGCCTGCTGCTCCTCGCGCGTGGCCAGCGGCACCTTGCCGATCTTGGTCACGCCGTCCACCAGCTCGGCGATCGTTTCGCCGAACTGCGCCTGCACCTCCTCGATCGTCAGCGCCGTATCCTCCACCGTATCGTGCAGGATGGCCGCGATGACGGACGCGGCGTCCATGCCGAGCTGCGCAAGAATGACCGCAACGCTCAGCGGATGCATGATATACGGCTCGCCGGACAGCCGCTTCTGCCCCGCGTGCGCCTCGCTCGCGATGGCATAGGCGCTGCGCACGGAATTGAGCTCCTCGGGCGATACCACCGGCTCGATCAGCGCGATCAGCGCTTCCAGCGCTTCCTCGGGCGAAGCGAAGGTCTGCCCCGCCTGTTCCCTGAAATCTTTCATACTTCCTCCCGCCGCTGCAGGCCGCTGCGGATCTGCTGCATGAGCGCCGAGCGCTCCAGATCCACCTTGGGGGCGTTTTCCGTGACGGACACACAGTTCAGCTCGTCAACGGACAGAATCCCCATTTCCAGCATGATCTCGACCGTTGCCGCGATGGCGGGATACCGCCCGCCGTCGTCGCCCAGCCGCACGCAGAGCTGCTCATAGGCGCGATCCCGCAGCGGACGCTGCCGGATGCTTTTGAACACCTCGATCTGCAGCGAACGCTCCGGCAGCAGCTGTGCCGCCTGCGCGGCGGTCAACGGCTGCCCGCGCTGAAGCAGCGCAACCAGGCGCATGCCGTCGAGCACCTTCTGCTCCTGCGTGACGGCAGGCCGCATGGCGCGCACAATGACGGAAATGCGCGTTTCTCCATTATAAACATTGCGGTCCAGATTGACCGCGAGATCCACCAGATCGCCGCGCTCGTAGGGGAACTGTTTTTCGGGCATGCCGAAATAAACCACCCCCGTGCGCGCGCCGTTTTTGGACACGACCATGCGCATGTGCCGCCCCTCGGAGACCGGACTGATCTCCTCCAGCCGCACGCCGAACAGCCCGAAGCAGGGCTGCGGGTTGCCTGCTCCGAAGGGCTCGAGCACGGACAGCGCATCCAGCAGATCGAGCGAAATCGCCTGCGGCTGCAGCCGGCAGTCAATGTGCTGCACCGGGAAGGGCAGCGTCTGCGCCGCGGCGTAGGCGTTGATGCGCGCGCGGAACTCCGCGATCCTCGATGTCTGCAGCCCCAGCCCGGCGGCCAGCGGATGCCCGCCGTAATGCGTCAGACAGTCGGCGGCGGACGAAATCGCGTCATAGACGGAAAAACCCTCGATGCTGCGGCAGGAGCCGCGCGCCGTTTCGCCGTCCCGCGCGATCACAATGCAGGGGCGCCCGAAGCGTTCGACCATCCGCGCGGCCACAATGCCGATCACGCCCTGATGCCAGCCCTCGCCGTCGACGATGAGGACCGGATCCTTCAGCAGCGCCGGTTCGGCGGCAAGCCGGGAAAGCACCTGACGGAAAATCTCCGTTTCGGTGCGCTGACGTTCCGAATTCATAGCCTGAATCTCCGCTGCCAGCTGCGCAGCGGTCTCTTCATCTTCACAAAGCAGCAGCTCCAGCGCCTTTTCGGCCGAACCCATGCGCCCCGCGGCGTTGATGCGCGGGCAGAGCGTAAAGGCGGCCGAGGACGCGGTGAACGCGCGGTCGCCCATGCCGGCCGCTGACGCAAGCGCCGTCAGGCCGGGACGCGGCTCGGCGTTCATCAGCGCCAGTCCGCGCTGCACCATGACGCGGTTTTCGCCGGTGAGCGAGACCACGTCGCCGATCGTGCCGAGCGCCACAAGATCGCCGTATTCCGAAAGCAGCATGTCGGCTTCCCCGCCCTCAAGCGCGCAGACCAGCTGAAACGCGACGCCCACGCCGGCCATTTCCTTGAAGGGGCTCGGGCAGTCGGGCCGGTGGGGATCCACGACCGCCACGGCGTCCGGCAGCTGCGCGCCGGCCTTGTGATGATCGGTCACGACCAGATCGATGTCCAGCTGCCTGCAGCGCTGCGCTTCCTCCAGCGCGGAAACGCCGTTATCCACGGTCACAATCAGCTTCACGCCCAGTTCGCACAGCTGCTCGACAGCGGAAACGCTCAGGCCGTAGCCCTCCGTCATACGGTCGGGAATATAGCGGATCACATTCGCGCCGCGCGCCTCCAGATAGGAATACAGCAGCACGGTCGCCGTCACGCCGTCGGCGTCGTAATCGCCGAAAACGCAGATGCTTTCGAAGCGGTCGATCGCCTGATTGATGCGCTGGGCGGCCGCCGACATATCCTTCATGGAGAAGGGATCGAAGGTCAGCGGCGGATCCGGATCAAAAAACACTTCCAGCGCCTCCCGCGGCATCGTGCCGTGGGCGGTGACGAGCAGCGCCGCAAACGGGTCCACGCCCAGCTCCTGCGCAATCTGCGCGGCGGCGTCCTTATCGCATTTTGCGACCTGCCATTGTTTGCGGATCATGATCTCGCCTCCCTTCCCGCCGAATACGGCTGAATTTAAAATAATATCAAATAATTAGAATAGATTTTATTATTCTATATAGTATATCATTTTATAGGAAAGAATGCAAGGCTTTCCGGCAAATTCGAAAAAGAAAAATGAACAATGCATCTTCACACGGGCAGCGCCGACAATCGGCTCTTGCAAAGCGAACAAAGACGCCGCGCCGCATGAAATTCTGCATTGTTCATTCTCAGAAAAGGATACCCCCATGCGCAAGTCGAGATATCCCCGGACCGGCGGCCGCGCGGGCCCCGGCTGTGCGCCCTTCCGGGGCGAACCGCCGCGGAAAAGGCACCCATATTATACACGTTTTTTCGTCATCTGTCAATCTTCTTTTTCTTTTCGTGCGATGCCGCCGGGTTTTTCACGGCAAAAAGGAAGAACCTGCAGACGGTTTTCGCCGTCCGCAGGTTCGGATTTCAATTGCTGTTTTTGTGCAGATGCGCGCAGGTTACGCCGCGTGGAAATAGGCGTCCGCCCGCTGAGAATAGACGGCCAGCGCCTTGGCGGCATTCGCGAGCGCCGGTGCGGTATCGGGGTTGTTCAGCGCCTTGTATGCATAGCTCAGCGCCGAATAGCTCCACACGTTGACCGGCGTATCGCCGCTTCCGTCAAAGATCTCCACGGTATAGGTCTTGCCCAGATTGCCGGACTGAATATTTGACAGCTCCACATAATACAGGCTGCCGTTGGCCACCGGGGTCAGGATCACGCCGCCGCACAGGAAGGTGAAGTCGTCAACGGTCTTGCCCGCGGGCACGGTGAAATAGTGGCGGATCGCCGTCGTTGTCTGCAGCACCAGGCTCGAGCCGTAATAAGCCACACCGTCTGCGGTATCCGTGATCTGCGCGGCATAGTCTGCCAGGGACGCGGCGGTCACATCTGCCATGGGCGTGTCATCCGCCAGCGGATGGATCACGAAATCGGGATCGTAGTTGAGCAGCGCATTCGCATAATAGCCGTAGGTGGCGATCGCACTCATGAGCGCCATGAGCTTCTGATTGTTCTGCGTGGCGGGATTCGTCGTGGCTTCGGTCAGATAATCATGGACGGAATAGCTGATCGGGTCGCTCATGTCGTCCCCGTTGTGAATCGCGCCGGTGATCTTCATATCGATCTGCGCGGAATGCACGCTGCAGGTGAATCTGTAATAGACCTTGCCGTCCTGCACATAGTAATTATCCAAATCGATCGGCACGGTGCGCGCGGCGCCGTTCACGATAAACTCTGCATAGGCGTCGTTGGACGCATTCGGGATCTCCGCAAAGAAATTCACGCCGATATCGCCGTCCAGGCTCAGGGAATGGTAGGCGATCGTGATGGGCGCCGCCGGCGTCCACTTGGCAAAGAGCATGAAGCTCTCGTCAATCGGCAGGGAGGAATCCCAGGGCTCCATATAGTCATCCAGGCCGGAGCCTTCCCAGTCTGCATAAAGCGCAACCAGACTGACGGGCAGGTAATCATCCTCATCTTCATCATAGATATAGGCGATCGGCATGCCGTTGAGGTCGAAATCCCAGATGCAGTCGTCCGTATCCACCGGACGATACCAGCCGCCGAAAATATAGCCGGTCCGCGTGGGATCCTCCGGCTCATCCGCAAAGCCGTCAAAATCAACAGTCTGTGAAGTATAAACATCGAGCGGAACAATCGAGGTCACAAACTGAACGGTGTACATCTCGGGGATCAGCTGCTCTTCCCACGTCGCATAATAATCCTGATCAAAATCATACATCAGGTCGCTCGGGACCGGATCCCAGCCGAGGAAATTGTAGCCGTCCCGCACGGGATTCACTTCGGGCAGGGTGATCGGATCGCCCTCGAGCAATTCATAAACAACGTCATCCGTGCTGCCGTTGATATTTCCGCCCTCCAGATGGAAGGTCACGGTGTAGAGCGGCGCCCACTGCGCGGTGAAATACAGGGAGGAGGCGGGCATTTCATCGGGAACGACGTCATCCCAGCCCATGAAGATGTAGCCGGGACGGATGGGATCCTCCGGCGCACCGATCGGCGCGCCTTCGAACAGCCCCTCGTAAACCAACGGATCAGAGCTGCCGTTGATCGTGCCGCCGTTGGGGTCGAAGGTCAGGGAGTTGGTTTCGGTCAGCCACTGCGCGGTGAAGTAGAGATCCTCCGCAGGCATATAGGCGGGCACTTCCGCACCCCAGCCCATAAAGACGTAGCCGGGGTTGGAGAAGTCATACTCCTGCGGCACGTAGATCGGTTCGCCCGGAAGAAGCTCCTGGCAAAGATCGTCCATATTGCCCAGGTAATCCGCGCCTGCCGGGTCAAAGACCACAGAATAGGTCTGCGGCGGCAGGATTTCCCAGGTCGCCCAGTACTCCTGATCCGCATTGCCCATGTATTCGCTCGGTTCCGGCGTCCAGCCTGCGAAGATATAGTCTTCCTTGATGGGATCCGGCGGGGGAATGATCGGATCGCCTTCTGCAAACACATAGGTAACGTCGTCCGTGCTGTCGTTGATGCTGCCGCCCGCGAGATGGAAAGTCGCGGTGTGATTCAGCGGCTCATCCAGCGCGAACGGGGTGACGGTTCCCGTTGTGAGCAGACCGACCGTCATCAGAAGCGCCAGCAGAAGGGACATGCTTCTCTTGAATGTTTTCTTCATATTTCGCATCCTCATTTCATGATAGATTTATCAAATTGTCTGCACCGAACGCCCTTGCGCCTGCGGCACGTATTTTAAGCGGCGGCCAGGCCTTCCGCGCAAACAATTACCCGATTCAATTATAACGAAAAACCCTCGTTCGTCAATCCTGCCTGCCGTTTGATTCGAACACTTTTTCACCTTCCGGTCTGCATGCGCATGGTTCGCCCGCGGCGGCGCTTTCCCCGGCCAGCCGTTCGGCCAACGCGGCTTTCAGCCTTTCATACCGCTGTCTCTTTTCCTCCTTGGCGAAGTGCACCGCGCGCGCCTGCACCGGGCAGCGCGCATAATCCAGCGCCGCATCGCCGAACTGCGCGCTCGTCAGATCGAAAACGCACTCGCCGACCACGTTGAAGCAATGATAATTGCCGTCGCCCAGCGGGATGCCGCGCACCTCGCCGCCGAAATAATCCTGCATCAGGAAGGCGGTCACGGAGCACTGCCCCTTGGTCGGATTCTCCGGGCTCCAGTCCGCCCGCATACGCGGCGCACAGGTTTCCGGATTCCAGAGCGTCAGCAGCAGTTCATAGTAATCCTCCGGCGTGAGCCCGCGTGCGTCCCGAAGCGTCTGCGCGTTCCGGCTGTAAAATCGTTCCCGCGTCATGAGCTCTTTTTGGGCAGGACCGTGTAGGCAAGATTGCGGTCGAAGCCGCCGAATTCCCTGTATTCGATGCCGACCTCCCGCATCGCTTCGCAGAAGGCGTCATAGAATTTGTGGTCCGGGTTCATCTCCATAAAGGTCAGATAGAATTTATCGCGCAGTGTGTTGACCTCCACCATCAGATGGCCGTCCGTAATGCAGTGGATGCGCGCGATATAGTCCTCCAGCCCGGCCCAGTCCTCCTTGCCGACATAACTGATCAGGAAGGAGCCGACCGGGGGCTTTGTGAAGGAGCTGTGGCTCGTGGCATAGAGCTTCTTCTTTGCCAGCCCCTTGACCGTATCGATGCCGGATTTGGAGCGATAGGTAGCGCGGAAGGATTCCACGCTGAATTCCGGCTGCATCTGCAGATACATCATGCTGCGCGTGATCGTGCTCAGATACTCGATATCTCTGGTTTCCAGCTCGCGCGGATAATAGACCGAGAGCAGGCGGATCAGATCGTGATATGTTTCCGGGCAGCCGACGTCCGCGCGGTAATTGCAGAGAATGTTGCCGCGAATGGCCTTTGCCACCGACGGCGAGGTCACCTTGCACAGCGCACGGAACATCAGCGAGGAAAGGATGGAATTCGGGCTGCCGTCATTGCTGCGGGCATATTTCATGAAGTCCTTCGTCTGCAGCTCAAGCTCGAAATAGCGGCAATCCTTAAACGGCGTTTTCAGGATCTGCCGCGCATAATCCGCGGCGGGAATATAGCAGAAATCCTTTTTCACCGTGCCGACCGGCGGATCGTTCGGCAGCTTGTCGGGATCGGGATAATCGGTTTCGCCCGGCGCAAAGGGCGTGTCGGCCGTTTTGATATTCCCCTTCTCGGGCGTGACGCCGAAGGCCTCCTGCACATAATGATAGAGCGTGCTCTTGATCCAGAACATCACGCCGCAGCCGCCGCACAGGCCGTGATACATATTGAAATAGATCGTGTCGCCTTCATATTCGATGCTGCACAGATGGAAATTCACCTCCGCTGCACCCAGGCGGGTGTGCGCGGACGTTGCCGGCGCAACGGTCAGCGGGCGCGGATTCTCAATCAGATCGATCGAGCCGTCTGCGTGCAGCTTGATTTCCTTTGCGTAGTAAGGAAAGCGCTTGATCGCAATCTGCGCCGCCTTCTTGAGCGCGGTGACGTTGATCGGCGCGGTCATGACCAGCTTGATGCGGATATTGTAGGTGATGAATTTGTTTGCTTCATACAGCAGATAGCTGTCGGGATTCTGTTTCATGCCCTCTCCCCTTTTCTTCCTTTTTCCGTCGTCGGGGCCTGCGCTGCCCGTTGACTGCATTTTTACAGAATAATTATATCATAAGTTGCGGCGCAATTCAACTGCGGATTTTGTCCCGCGCCGACAAAAAAACGCTGCATTTTCTCCTTGAACCGCCGGCAAAAAAGAGGTATAATAGAAATCAGATGAAAGGAGGATGTGCCATGCGGATTCTGGGAATCGATATCGGCGGCACCAAATGCGCCGTCGTGCTGGGAGATGAAACCGGTACGGTTTTGAAAAAGGAACAGTTCCCGACGGCAGATTGCGGCCGCACGGTCGAGCTGCTCATCGCGATTGCCCGGCAAATGGCGCCGTTTGATGCGATCGGCGTGAGCTGCGGCGGCCCGCTCGACGCGCAGCGCGGCGTGATTCTCTCCCCGCCCAACCTGCCCGGCTGGGATCATGTGGAGATCGTCCGGCTGCTGAACGAAGCGTTTCACGTGCCGGTGTATTTGAAAAACGACGCGGACGCCTGCGCGCTGGCCGAATGGCGGTTCGGCGCGGGACGCGGCGCGCAGAGCCTGATCTTCCTCTCCTTCGGCACCGGGCTCGGCGCGGGGCTGATCCTGAACGGCCGGCTTTACAGCGGCGCGAGCGGTCTGGCCGGAGAAGTCGGGCACATCCGGCTGGCGGACTTCGGCCCGGTCGGCTACGGCAAGGCCGGCTCGTTTGAGGGCTTCTGCTCCGGCGGCGGTCTGGCGCAGCTCGGGCAGGCGGCGGCAAAGGCGCACGCGCAGACCGGCGCGCCCGTCAGCTTCGACGGCGGGGAAATCACCGCGAAAACCGTTGCCGCAGCGGCGGCGGCGGGCGATGCGGCCGCCGTGGAGGTCTTCCGGCAATGCGGCCGGATGCTCGGGCGCGGGCTTTCCGTGCTGATCGATCTGCTCAACCCCGAACGCATCATTCTGGGGAGCATTTTCGCCCGCTGCGAGGACCTGCTGCGCCCGGAAATGGAGAAGGAAATCGAAAAAGAAACCCTGCCGGCCGCCCGGCGTGCCTGCCGCATCCTGCCGGCGGCGCTCGGCGAATCGATCGGCGACGTCGGCGCGCTGTGCGCGGCGCTCTACGGGGAAGGCGAAGAGAGAAAGGAGCCCGAAGCATGAAACCATCCTATTATCTGATTGCGAATGCGCATCTGGACCCCGTGTGGCAATGGCGGGTGCCGGAAGGTCTGGCGCTTGTGAAATCCACCTTCCGCTCCGCGCTGGACCGGATGAACGAATTCCCCGATTACACCTTCACGAGCGCCTGCGCGGGCTATTATAAATACATTCGGGAGAGCGAGCCGGAGATGTTTGACGAGATCCTGCAGCGGGTCCGTGAGGGCCGGTGGGCCGTGGTCGGCGGCATGTGGGTGCAGCCGGACTGCAACCTGCCCTCCGGCGAGGCCTTCTGCCGGCATCTGCTCTATTCCCAGCGCTTTTTCCGGGAAGCTTTCGGCTTTACGGTCCGCACCGGCTACAACGTGGATTCCTTCGGCCACAACGGCATGCTGCCACAGCTGCTGAAAAAGGCGGGGATCGATTATTACGTGTATCAGCGCCCGGACAACCGCCTGGAAAAGCCCGATCTGCCCGCCGAATCCCTGCATCTGTGGCAAAGCCCGGACGGCAGCACGGTGCGGGCGTTTCACCTCCCCGACGGCTACGGCGGCGACGTGGAAAGCGCGCGGCTCGAGGAGCATTATTACAGCAAGCCCCAGCCGATGATGGTCTTTTTCGGCGTGGGCAATCACGGCGGCGGACCGTCGAAGGAGCATCTGCGGCACGCGCAGGCGCTGACCGAAACCGGCCGGTTCAAATACTCTGTGCCCGACGTCTATTTTGAGGAAACCGCGCAGGTGCCCGCGCCGCTCGTTACGGGCGATCTGCAGCACCACGCCAGCGGCTGCTACAGCGCGAACAGCCGGATCAAGGCGATGAACCGCGCCGCCGAAGCCGCGCTTGTCACGGCGGAAAAGCTGGATGCGCTCGCCTGCCTGACGACCGGCTCCGGCCTGCACACCGCACAGCTCGCGCAGGCCTGGGAGCGCGTGATGTTCAATCAGTTTCACGACATCCTCGCGGGCTGCGCGATCAAGGAAGCCTATGAGGACGCGGAAAACGCCTTCGGCTACGCGCGGGAAGTGGCGCTGGACGTGAACACCTTTGCCGCCCAGCGGATCTCCTGGCGGATCCGAACGACCGATTTCCTCGCGGCGGACACCTCTGAGATGCGCGGCCGGCTGTGGTACAGAGAAGGTGAGGGCGCGCCGGTCGTCGTCTTTAACCCCCACGCGTTTCCCGTGCGTTCCGTGGCGGAATTCGGCTCGCAGTATATTTCCCGCGTGCTCGACGCCGACGGCAATCCCTGCCCGTTCCAGCTTGTGCGCGCCTCCTACACGGACGGCGGGCACGTGCAGAAATGCATCTTCGAGGCGGAGGTGCCCGCGCTCGGCTACGCGGTTTACTACCTTTATCACAAAGAAGAGGGCGAGGAAGCGGCGTTCCCGACCCGCCTGCGGGCAACGGACTGCCTGCTGGAAAACGACCGCGTGCGCATCGAATTCGACCGCGAAACCGGCGCTGTTTCCTCCTATTACTGCAAGGAAACCCGGACGGACTATGCCGCCGGTCTGCTCGGGCGCGCGCTTGTCTGCGACGACGCGGCCAACGACACCTGGGCGCACGGCGTGTTTGATTTCAACCGGGAGATCGACGCTTTCGGCGGCGGCACGCTCACGCTCCTGGAAAACGGCCCTGTGCGCGCAACGATCAAATCCGTTGTCCGTCAGGGAGACTCCATCCTCACGCGCTATTACTCGCTTTACAATGACAGCGACGCGCTGACCGTGCGCACCGTGCTGGATCTGCGTGCGCAGTATCAATCCGTCAAGCTCTCGTTCCCGGCAGCCGTGCAGGCGCCGACCGTCACCTATTCCATGCCCTACGGCTTTATCGAAAAGCCGGCGAACGGGCAGGAGGAGCCCTCGCAGGCCTGGTGCGACCTGAGCGACGGCGCGGGCAAGGGGCTGGCGCTGCTCAGCACGGGCAAATACAGCTTCTGCGCGATCGGCAACGATCTGCGCATGATGATCGCGCGGGCCTGCGCCTATCTGGATCACTACGGGCAGCGCTCACGCGACGGCGAGATGGAATTCCTCGATCAGGGCCGGCAGGAATTCACCTATGTGATCGTGCCGCACGCGGCACGGATGCGCGGCGCGCTGCTGCGCGCGTCCGCGGTGCTGAACGACCCGCTGCAGACGCATCAGGAAACGCATCATGACGGCAGCCTGCCGCAGGTATACGGCGCGCTGTCGGTCGATCAGAGCAACGTCGTTGTCACCGCGCTGAAGGCCGCGGAGGACGGCGACGGCTGGATCCTGCGCATTGTGGAAACCGACGGCAAAGCGACGCGCGCAGACGTGGAGATTGCCGCGCTGCACACGCGCTTTTCGATGGATTGGGGGCCGCAGGAGATCAAGACCGTGCGCGTTGCCGCCAACGGCAGCGTTGTCGAGTGCCTGATCAGCGAATTCCCTGCAAAATAGAATCACGCCGGATTAGCAAAAGGAGCCGCTGCGTATGCAGCGGCTCCTTTTGAAGTGCATTCGTTCAGTTTGCGGCTTTCTGCGCCGCTTTTGCCTGCGCGTACAGCGCGAGGATCTCCTCGAGGCGGCTGTAATTCTCCGCCTGCGCGAGCAGCCGTTTCGCGTCCAGATAGGGCTTGGCCGCGCGGTAATAGCGCGCATAGTCGTCGGAGGCCTGTTTGATCTCGGCGCCGATCTGCGCGCGCTGCGCCTGCTGCGTCTTGACCGCCTGCCGCAGCGCCGGAAGGGCCTGCGTGTTGCCCGTTTCTTTTGCCGACTTCACGGCCTGCAGCGTCTCCTGCAGCTGCTTTGCGTTTTCTTCTTCCGCATGGAACAGGCGATCGAACACGCTGTTGTCAAAGGGCGTGAGTCCCTGCGGGAAATCGCGTTTGAGCGCCCGGCGGGCAACCGCAACGCTCTCGATGCGCATGAGCGCATCCCGGCGCATTTCCCGCTCCTGCGCGGTCGCGCGCGGCATGGCGCCGACCTCCTGCTTCGTCGGCAGTTCGACGTTCAGAAAGCCTTCCGGCCCGGCGGCGACCATCAGCCGCGCCTGTTCCAGCGACGTTTTGCCTGCCGCGGTTTCGAAGCGGTGCAGCTCCTCCCGCACCCTTGCGGAGATCGCAAGGCGTTCTGTTTCCTGCGCGATCTGCCGCTTTTCCTGCTTCGTCGATCCCGCCGCAGCCGGCGGCGTCAGATCCTGATCTGCCTGCGCCTGCGTGATCATATCGCCGACCTCGATCAGCGTTTCCTCACGCAGCACGCCGTTGTCGTAATCCTCAAACATGGCGCGCAGCTTGAGCACGGCCACCATGCCCTTCTGATCCGTTTCCGTCAGGTCGTAGAAGAAGAACGGGATCACATTCAGCGCCGCGCCGACGACGGAGGCCATGATCAGCACCGAGCTGATCCGGACAAAATACGCCTGATTGAACAGCACGTCATAGACATTGGAAGCGTTGTAGCCGAGCGCCTGCGCCGTCGCGGCATTCAGGCCGGCGCGATTATAAATCGCAGGCAGCACGGAGCTGGTCGCGAGCGTGATCACATTGCCGATCAGGCCCACGGCGGCAAACATGCCGTCGATCCGCTCCCCGGTCACATACTGCTGATAGTCGCGGATATCCGCCTGGATGCTCGGGTTGAGCAGATGGCCGAGCGAGGTGATGAACTGGTTGACGAAAATGCAGCCCAGCAGCAGCCAGATCGTGCCGGTCTGCCCGGTGCGCCGCACGATGGGCAGCATCAGCAGGATGAAAAACACATTCAGCGCGTTGGTGAAAATCAAAATCTTCTTTTTGCCGTATTTCCGGATAAAGAACGGCGCGACCAGATTCGGCCAGAACGAGGCGTTGCCCGCAATGGCGGTCACCACGGAATACTGCACCGCCGAGCAGGCGTGCTGATAGTTATACATCCAGCCCAGAATGTTGCCGAAGGAGGATTCCAGAAAGCCGATCCAGCCCGCGAGCGAAATCACCCAGAAATACTTGTTGCGCGCGATCGCGCGCAGGGCGTCCGAAAACCGGATGCGCCGCACGTGCGTGCGCGCCTGCACGATCTTTTCCTCCGTGTTCACATAAGCGAGCAGGGAAAGCAGGAACCCGCCTGCGAGCATCGCGGGGAACAGCACGCGGAACACCCGCAGATCATAGAGCGTATTTTCGCCCGTGATCAGCCGCGCGACGAGGGGCAGAAAGATGTTGGCGATCGAGGGCGAGAAATTCTCGATCACGGATTTGACGGACAGCACGTCCGAGCGCTCGATGCTGTTGGGCGAGAGCACATAGATCAGGCTGTCAAACGCGTCGTTGTAGAAATTATAGAAAAACTGGAACCCGACGTTGCAGGCGAGCACGACGGCGCACTTGCCCATCAGGCTGACACGTTCATAAGGGAAAAGAATGAACGCAATGCCGAGCACCGCCGTCGGGATGCCCATGGTGACGATATAGGGCCGATATTTGCCCTTCATGGAGCGGGTGTTGTCGATCATCCGCGCGCGCAGCGCCGTGAGCGGAAAGCCGGAAAGGACGCTGACCAGATAAATCACATACATCGCGCCGGGATCGATGCCGATCGTGTTGCCGATCAGCGTGTTGCCGATGCTGATAATCATCTGGCCGATGCACCAGACCACCAGCTTCTGCCCGATGCCGCCCACGGAGAGCGAGAGGATCTCGCGGAAGCTCATGTAGCGGCCCTTGGCCGGATGCCGCCAGTAGGTGCGCAGAGAAGTGAAAAACGCAGCGATTTTTGCAGTCATGCAGTTTCCTCCCCCGGTTCGTTTTCATGGATCAGGATCGTCGTCACGGAGCGCGGCGTGAGCACTGCCTGCGCGCCCTGCGCCGGATGCGGCTGCAGGTTTTCGTTTTCATCCGTCACGATCAGCGTGTGCGCCCCGGCCGGAAGCGTGAGCGGCACGGCGCTGTGCGTCGGATTGATCACGACCGCCGTCACACCGCCGTCCTTGCGAAACGCCGCGACCCGCAGCGCGGGATCCCCGCAATCGGCCTTGATGCGCACCGCGCCGTAAGGAATATATTTGGAATAATTGCCGGTCGCATAATACCGCTTGGTCATCGAAAACGTGCCTTCATCCTGCTCGATATAGATCAGGCCGTCGCAGAAATCCACCTCGGAAACGGCGATCCAGTGCTGCCAGGCGGAAGCGTTGAGGATGGTCAGATCCTCCTGCATGACCTGCGCCATGACCAGCGCGGAATCCATGCCGGGGTCGCGCCCGCCCTGCATGTGGCACCATTCGCTCACGCGGATCTGTTTGTCCGGCGCATGGCGCGCCATCCACCGGCGAAAGCGCCGCAGATAGGGCGGCCGGCGGCTGAAGAACGGCACCGACACCGGCTGCAGAAAATAGGAATGGATATCCACCGCGTCGATGCGGCTGCGCACGGCGGGATCCCGCAGCAGCGCGCGGGCATAGCTTTTGTTGAACCAGCGGATATCGCCGTTTTCCAGTCCGGCCAGCCGCACGCCGTCCAGCGCCGGACGCTGCGCCATCGCCTGCGCAAACACCTGCATCAGCTTTCCCGCGCTGCGCGGGCGGTAATGGCAGCCCTCCTGCCCGCCGGTCCAGACCCAGAGCGGCTCGTTGATCGGCGAGAGCGACGTCACCGGCAGCCCGCGGCGCAAAAAGGCCTGCGTCACGTCCAGGCAAAATGCCGCAAACGCGGCGTAATTGGCGCGCGCCAGGTTTTCCTTCGGCGGGAAGCCCTTGTCGCAGTGCGCCTTGCCGTTTTTCGTCAGACGCTCCGGCGGCGAATTGACAAAGAGCACCAGCTCGTCCGCGCCGTATTGCACAGCCAGCTCCGCCATGTGCACGGCGTTGCGGTCGAGATCGAGATCGATTTTGCCGTCCGGCGTTTCCGGACTGTGCGTGCGCCGCAGCGCCATGGAAATGTCGCCCCGGCCGCTGTCCGCCGAGCCCGCGCCGATATTATAGCGATAGGCGCGCAGACCGATGCCCTGCGTTTTGCTGAACAGCAGCTGCGCGATCCGCTCGCAGGTCGGCAGGTCGCTTGCCGGGTCCGGATGCGCCCATCCGCCGACCAGCTGCGCCCACCAGGCGCCGCTCGCACCGATGCCCTCGAAGCGCTGATACTCCGTTTTCGGATCCAGCTTAAGCCGTGCGTCTGCCATGGTCATCCCTCCGTTTTTTTATTTTCTCTTTCTGACTTTTTCATTCTATCATTTTTTGCGGCGATGCACAATAGGTTTTTGCAAAAAAAGCGTGCTGCAAAACGGCGTTGCCCGCGCATTCTGCAGCACGACGGATGATTCAGTTTTCAAAAAATGAATCCTTCATTCATATTGCGCTCACGCGGCGGGATTCGCCGGCGTGACGGGAATGGTTTCGTTGTATTCCTCCAGCCAGGTGCCGGTGGCGAAGTTGCGCGCGCGCAGCAGGATCTCGCCGTCATAGATTTCAAAAACATAGCCCGTGCCGTTGTTGATATGCCCGCCGCGCTGCACGTCGGGGTATTCATAGCAGGGCAGGTTGACCAGCGTATAGCTGCCGTGGCGCTCCACGCTTTCAAAGCCGTATTTGCTGTCTTTGTTTGTGAAACCGGTGTGGATATGCCCGCTGATGAAGATGACGTTCTGATACTGCTCAACGATCGCGAGCAGCGCGTCGGAGGCGTCGCCGATGCCGCCCGTATCCGGGTCTTCGTCCTCATTCATCTCCCAGCTGTAGGGCAGCCCGTGGGTGCCGTTGAAGGGCTGATGGCAGAAAACAAAGATCGGCAGACCGGTCGCGGCCGCCTTCGCCATCTCGTCGGCAAACCAGTCGATCTGCGTCTGCGAAATGGTCGCGCTCGTGTTGTCGCCCTCGGAGCCGAGCACGATCACGGGGTAGCCGTTGATCTCGGTCGTGAAATACACCTGCTCGATCTCCCGGCCGGTGGCGTCCTTGGTGAATTTGATGAAGGTTTCGCGCGTGTAATCCGGCGTGCGGTCGCCGCCCCAGGTGTCATGATTGCCGAGCACCATGATATTATTATTGGAAATATCATATTTGTTCAGCGTTTTCGCGACGGCCTCCCAGTTCTCCACGTCGCCGCAGTCGGTGATATCGCCGTCGATGACGAAGGCGTCCAGGCGATCCTGCGCCTGCGCAAGATCCTGCAGGCCGAATTCAAACATGCCCAGCCGGATGAAGTTATCCTTCAGATGCGTGTCGGAAATCGCGGCGAAGGCGGCGCGGCAGTCCGCATTCATGCGGGCAATCTTGGCCTCTTTTTTCTGCGAAAACGGTGCGATGACGGTCACGACGGTCATGATGGCGACCATCACGAACCGGACGGCCGCTGCAAATGCGCTTAACATAAAACGATCTCCTTTCGGTTTTTATATTGCATCTTCGTTGCTTAATTAAGGAAGACGGAAGCCCGCGGCGCGATAGACCGCGTACCAGTCTTCCCTTGAAAGCGTAATATCCGCCCCGGCGGCGATCTCCCGCATGCGGTCCGGGGAAACGGAGCCGGAAATCAGCTGGATCTTCGCCGGATGGCGCAGAATCCAGGCGGCGGCAATGCCGGTCGGCGTGACGCCGTATTGCGCCGCAAGCGCGTCGAGCGTTTCGTTCAGCGCGGGGAAATGCTCCCGGTCGCCGATGAACGGCCCCTTGAAGAATCCCTGCTGGAACGGCGACCAGGCCTGAATCGTGATCCCCTTGATCCGGAGATATTCCAGCGCGCTCCCGTCGTGCATGACGGACTCGTCATTTTTCATGTTGACGTTCAGCCCCAAGGTGACCAGACCGGATTCCGGAACGGAAAACTGCAGCTGATCGGCAACCAGCGGCTGACGCACGGCGGTTTTCAGCAGCTCGATCTGCATCGGATTGTGATTGGAAACGCCGAACATGCGCACCTTGCCCGCGCGCTCGAGCGTGTCAAACGCTTCCGCCACCTCTTCCGGCTCCATGAGGGTGTCCGGCCGGTGGAGCAGCAGCACGTCGACATACTCCGTGCGCAGACGACGGAGCGAGCCCTCGACCGCGGAAACGATGTGTTCCTTTGAAAAATCAAAAAAGCCTTTGCGAATGCCGCATTTCGTCTGGATCGTGATCTTCCCGCGCAGCGACGGGTGCGCGGCGAGATAGTCGCCGAACAATTCCTCGCAGCGTCCGCCGCCGTAAATATCGGCATGGTCGAAAAAGTCGATACCGAGATCGAGCGCGATGCCGATCGCGCGGTCGGCGCCGCCCTTTGCGTCCGTCAGCCGCATGCAGCCCATGGCGACGGCGGAAACCGGCAGCCTGCCCCCGAGCAGAATCTGTTTCATTTTTCTCTCCCCTTTTCTTTCTCGCCGCAGACGCCCGGCGTGCGCGGCGGTCCCTGGTTGCTTTCTATTCTTTCGTCTGCGTTTCAAACGGATAGATCAGGCCCATCTGCTGCCTGCACGCATCCATGATCCGCAGGCAATCCAGCGTGGCCTGCTGCGGCACGAACGCGGAGTCGATCCGTCCACTTCGGATTTCTTCCGCCGCGCGCGTGAATTCGGTCAGGTAATCCGTTCTGCCCTGCACGGTTTCGCGTTTTCCTTGTGATTTCAGCGTTGCCGCGCTTGCCATGTGAAACAGCGGCACGTCGATTCTGCCCTTTGTGCCGATGATCCTGCAGCGCTCGCGCAGCTTCAGGAGCGAGAGCTCGAGCCTGCACTCGAAGCCGTCGTAGCCGAGCACAACGGTTTCCGCCGCGTCGATGCCGTTGCGGATCCTGCCGCTGCAGCGGATGCTTGCCGGATAGCCGAACAGACGGTAGCAATAGGTGATCGGATACACGCCGATATCGAGCAGCGCGCCGCCGGCGGTTTCCGGCCTGAGCAGCCGCGAGTCTTTGCCCGCGAGCAGTCCCGGGAAGGCATAGGCCATCTGCACGCGCCTGACGCTGCCGATGCGCCCCTCTTCAATCCACTGCCGGATCATGTAGGGCAAATCCGAAAACCAGGTCCACATCGCTTCGCAGAAATAGACCTGATTGTCGCGGGAGGCCTGCAGCATCTGCGAAGCCTGCGCGGCGCTCACGCCGGCGGGTTTTTCACACAGCACGGGGCAGCCGGCCCGCAGGGCCTGCAGCGCATAATCGAGATGCGCGGTATGGGGTGTGGCGATATAAACGCCGTCGAAATCGCGCGCGGCAAGCAGTGCCTCAAAGGTCGGATAGACGGCGGCATGGTATTTTGCGGCGAAGGCGGCGGCGGTATCCTGATTTCTCGAATACACCGCGCTGATCGCGTGATCGCCCTTGACGATGCTTCTTGCCGTGTTGCCGGCGATGCTGCCGCTGCCGACATAGGCCCATCTGAAAGTCTCCATCCGCGTTCCTCCGCGGCGCGCACCGCCGCACGCCGAAATAAAAATAAGTTCTTTGCTTTATTCTACCACAGACGCGGCCGGGATGCAACCGCAAATCCCGACGTTTTCGGCCGTTTTCGCGCGCGGAGCTGGGATTTGCTTTTTTCCGATATTGATTTTTTCTCCGTCCTGTGGTATAACGTCCTTGACGATCCGCAATCCGGCGGATCGCATTGGGGGAAAGTGCAAATGAAAAGGATCCAGACCTCCGCCATGACGGAGGGCCCGTTTTTCAGAAAAATCGTGCTGTTTGCCATACCGGTCACGCTCACGGGGCTGCTGCAGATCGTCTACAACACGGCGGACACGGCAGTCGTCGGGCATTTCGCCGGCAAGACCGCGCTGGCAGCCGTCGGCTCCACCGGCTCCATGATCGGCCTGATCGTGAATCTTTTCACGGGACTGTCGATGGGCGCGGGCGTTCTGACCGCGCGCATGCTCGGCGCAAAAGACAAGGCCGGCACGCACCGCGCCGTCCATGCGGCCATGGCGCTGAGCCTGCTCAGCGGCTGCCTGATCGCCGCGATCGGCGTGCCGCTTTCGCCCACGCTCCTGCGCTGGATGCAGGCGCCCGCGGACACGATCGATCTGTCCAAGCTCTATGTGCGCATCTATTTTCTCGGCGCGCCGGGCTCCATGGTCTTCAATTTCGGCGCCGCGATCATCCGCTCCACCGGCGACACGCAGCGCCCGCTCAAATATCTCGGCGTTTCCGGCCTGCTGAACCTCCTGCTGAATCTCTTTACGATCATCGTGCTGCACTGGGGCGTGGCGGGCGTCGCAATCGCAACGATCGCATCGCAGTATCTCTCGGCGGTCCTCGCGGTGCGCCATCTGATGAAAACGGAGAGCGACGTGCGCCTGCAGCTGCGGCAGCTGCGGTTTTCGCGGGATGCGCTCACGGAGATCCTGCGCATCGGCGTGCCCGCCGGGCTGCAGAACGCCCTGTTTTCCATCTCCAACGTCATCATTCAGTCCAACGTCAACAGCTTCGGTTCCGACGCCATGGCCGGCATCTCGGCCGGCTCGAATTACGACGCCTATATCTATACCGCGACCAACGGCTTTACGCAGGCGGCCATGACCTTCGTTTCGCAGAACGTCGGCGCAAAAAAGAAGGAAAACATCCGCCGCATCTGGCAGATTTCGCTCGGCAGCGCCGCCGCCGCGGCAGCCATCCTGCAGACCTTCGGCTTTCTGATGCGCGTGCCGATCGTGCATCTGTTCACCGCGGACCCCGCCGTGACCGCCATCGGCGCGCAGCGCATGGCGCAGATCATGCCGTTTTTCATCTTTTGCTCGCTGCTCGACGTCACAAGCGGCGCGGTGCGCGGCCTCGGGCGATCCTTCCAGATCATGCTCGTTTCCCTGTTCGGCGCCTGCGGCCTGCGGCTGATCTGGGTCTTCTTCTTCCTGCCGATGAACCGCACGCTGACCTTCCTCTATATCGCCTATCCGCTCTCCTGGGGCATCACCTTCCTGATCGCCTCTGCCCTGTTCCTCGGCCTGACGCGCGAGAAACAGCTCGACCGGTTGTTTGCCGAACATGACAGCCCCCGGACGGCATAACTATTTTAAAAAGCGCGCTGCAGATCGGAATCTGCAGCGCGCTTTTTCTATACTTTTATTCTTCCTGCGCGGCGCGCAGCTGATCGAGCATCTGCCGCTCCTTTGCGGTGAGCTCGACGGTTTCGAGCAGCTCCGGCCGCCGTTCAAACGTGCGGCGCAGGCTCTGCTCCCGCTGCCAGGCAGCGATATTCGCGTGATGGCCGGAGATCAGCACCTCCGGCACCTCCCTGCCCTGCCATGCAAACGGCCGCGTATACTGCGGGTATTCCAGCAGACCGCTGAAGTGGCTCTCCTGCGTGAAGGCCTCCTCATTCGGCAGCACGCCCGGCAGCATCCGCGCCACGGCGTCCGCGAGCATCAGCGCCGGCAGTTCGCCGCCCGTGAGCACATAATCGCCCACGGAGATTTCCTCATCCACGATCTCATCGAGCACGCGCTGATCCACGCCCTCATAATGGCCGCACAGCAGCGCGAGATGGTCGAAGCCTGCCAGCTCCTTGACCCGCGTCTGCCGCAGCACCTGCCCCTGCGGGGAAAGATAGATCAGGTGCGGCCGCGTGCCGAGCTCCGCGCACAGCGCCTGAAAGCAGTCATAAATCGGCTGGGCCTGCATGACCATGCCGGTGCCGCCGCCGTAGGGCGCGTCATCCACGCGGTTATGCTTGTCCGCCGTGTAATCCCGGATATTGCGGCAGCGGATCTCCACAAACCCGGCTTCCCGCGCGCGGCCGATGATGCTCTCAGACAGCACCGCCTCGCACATTTCCGGAAACAGCGTCAGTATGTCAATCCGCATCGTCAAACAGTCCCTTCATCGGACGGATCCGAATGATGCCGGCGGCCACGTCCGTATCGATCACGATATCGGGAATGGCGGGCATCAGGTATTCCCGCCCGTTTTCCGCCGTGATATGCCACACGTCGTTCGCGCCGGTCCGGCTGACGTCCGTCAGCGTGCCGTAGCACACGACGGGATCCTCTGCGTCCACCACGGCGCAATCCAGCAGCTCGGCCACAAAAAAGCGCCCGGCGGGCAGCTTTGCGTCGCTGCGCCGCAGCCAGAGCACCCGGCCGCGCAGACGCTGCGCCTGCTCCACGGTATCCACGCCGGCAAGCTTGATTAAAACAAGATTGCCGTGCGGTCGTGCAGACTGCACCTGCACCGCACAGCTTCCCTTGCTGTCATAATATAGGGTTATGAAGCCCGCAGCGAACGACGGCGAGTCGCACCACGGGTTCACGCGCAATTCGCCGCGAACGCCGTGGGTGCCGACAATCTCACCGAGTTCCAGAAATTCCTTAATCAATTTCAACAACCGCGCGGGCGTTCTGGCGGGTTGCGGCTGCGCGCATCACGGTGCGGATGGCCTTGGCAATGCGGCCCTGCTTGCCGATCACGCGGCCCATATCGCCCTCGCCGACATGCAGATGATAGACGATCGTGCCGTCCTCAGCCGGGGCATCCACGGTCACCTGCACGCCCGCGGGATCCTCCACGAGGCCCTGTGCAATGCTGATCAATAATTCTTCCATACTGCTGCCCTCTGCCGATTAAAGAACGCCTTCTTTTTTGAGAATGGCCTTCACGGTGTCGGTCGGCTGCGCGCCCTTGGCGATCCACTGCTTCGCCTTGTCGGCGTCCACCTTCACTGCGGTGGGATGCGCGGTGGGATCATAGGTGCCGAGCTCCTCGATGAATCTGCCGTCGCGGGGATAGCGGGAATCCGCAACCACGATGCGATAGAACGGAGCTTTCTTTGCGCCCATACGACGAAGTCTGATTTTCACTGCCATGATAATTTCCTCCAATTAGAAAAATTAATAATAAACATTTTTATGAATGAAATGCGGCTGCCCGCATCACATGCCGAATTGGCTCGGATCAAAGCCTGCGGGCAATTGATAGCGCTGCTTTCTGTGGCGCTTGCCCTTTTTGCCGCCGAACTGGCGGAACATTTTCTGCATCTGGCGAAACTGGCTCATCAGCTGATTGACCTCTTCCACCGATTGCCCGCAGCCGGCTGCGATCCGGCGCTTGCGCGAGGGATTGATGATATCGGGATTCGCGCGCTCCTTCTCCGTCATGGAGAGAATGATCGCCTTCATGCGGTCGAACTTGCGCTCGTCGACGTCGATCTCCGCCGCTTTCTTGCCGATGCCGGGAATCATGGCAAGCATTTCCTGCAGCGAACCCATCTTGCGGATCTGCTCAAACTGATCGAGCAGGTCGTTGAGATCGAATTTGTTTTGCGCGAGCTTGCGCTCGAGCTCCTGCGCCTTCTTCTCGTCGATGGCCATTTCCGCGCGTTCGATCAGCGAAAGCACGTCGCCCATGCCGAGGATGCGGGAGGCCATGCGGTCGGGGTGGAACAGCTCCAGATTTTCGAGCTTCTCGCCCGTGCCGATGAATTTGATCGGCTTGCCGGTGACCGCGCGCGCCGAAAGCGCCGCGCCGCCGCGGGTGTCGCCGTCGAGCTTGGTCAGGATCAGACCGTCGATGCCCAGCGCGCCGTCAAACGCGGTGGCCACGTTCACGGCGTCCTGACCAGTCATGGCGTCCACGACCAGCAGGATCTCATGGGGCTTGACCTCCGCCTTGATGGATTTGAGCTCCTGCATCAGGGCCTCATCCACATGCAGACGGCCGGCCGTATCGAGAATCACATAGTCATAGCCGCGCTCTTTCGCCTCTGCGATAGCAGCCGACGCGATCTTCACGGGGTCGCCCTGGCCCATTTCGAACACGGGCACGCCGACCTGCTCGCCGACCACCTGCAGCTGCTTGATTGCGGCGGGACGATAAACGTCGCAGGCCACGAGCAGCGGGCGATGGTTTTCATTTTTCAGCTTCAGCGCGAGCTTCGCGCAGTGCGTGGTTTTGCCGGAGCCCTGCAGACCGCACATGAGCACGATCGTGGGCGGATGGTTGGCATAGGCCAGGCGGGCGTTGATGCCGCCCATGAGCGCGACCAGCTCCTCGCGCACGATCTTGATGACCATCTGCGAGGGAGTCAGGCTCTCCATCACCTTTTCGCCGATCGCCTTTTCGGTGACGGTGTTGGTGAAGTCCTTTGCCACTTTATAGTTGACGTCCGCTTCCAGCAGCGCCATGCGCACCTCGCGCATCGCAGAGCGAACGTCCGCTTCTGTCAGACTGCCCTTGCTGCGCAGATTTTTGAACGCAGCCTCCAGCCGGTCGGAAAGCCCTTCAAACGCCAAGGAAGTTCCTCCTTATTTTCACGTTTCCAGCAGCGTCATCGCCGCCGATTTGATCATCACGCAATCATCGCTGATCTCTTTGGAAATGCTGTGACGCAGATTATAATCCGCAATGCGGTTGGAGCATTCGATGATCTCCGTCAGGCGCTTGCGCAGTTCTTCATGGCGCTGCGCCATGCCCAGACGGCTCTCCATTTCCTGCAGCTGTGTTTCCGCGCGCTTGATCGCATCGCGCACACCCTGACGGGTGATTCCCTCGTTTTCGGCGATCTCAGAAAGAGAGAGGTCATCGTTATAGTAGTATTCCAGAAAATCCCGCTGCTTGGCGGTCAGCATTTCGCCGTAAAAATCGATCAGCATTGCGATTTCGTAATTCTTTGCCACAACGTCCCCTCCTTTCCGCTCTGTTTTGGTCGCAGAAAAAAACATCGACCTGTAAAGTGCCGATGCTTTACAGGTCGATATTATACTAGACTTTTTCGCCCTTGTCAAGTGGAATTTTTCCGCTTTTCCGCGGATTTTTCCACGCGTTTCGCACCTCCTGAAGTGGAAAAACGGGCAAAACACAACGGATTGCGGCAATTTTGCGGCTGCACCACAAAATATATTCACTTTTCCACGCGGCGTGCGTGGAAAAATTTTTTCAATTCTTTTAGTAAAGGCATTCAGCTTTACAGTCTTTACTTCAGCGTAACGATCGTCACGCCGTCCTCCCCTTCGCCGTAAACGCCCAGACGGCTGGATTTCACATAGGGAGAGCGCTTCAGATACTGCGTGACGGCGCTGCGCAGCGCGCCGGTGCCCTTGCCGTGGACGATGGTGAATTCATGCAGCCCCGTGCGCAGCGACTGATCGATGAAGCGGTCCAGCTCCAGCAGGCAGTCCTCCACGGTCATGCCGCGCAGATCCAGCCGCGTCTGCATCGCCATATTCAGCCGGCTTTCGCCCTGCACATGCACGGCGGAGCGCTTCGGCGCGGGCTTCGGCTTCTGCGTCTGCTCCACCAGACGGAGATTCTCCTTCTTTACGCGGGTCTTGATCGAGCCGGCCTGCACCTCGACGTTGCCGTTTTTATCCGGCGGCGAGATGACGATGGCCTGCTTGCCGATATCACGCAGCAGCACCCGGTCGCCCTTGACCAGCGGGCGGGGCAACACATAATCTTCATCGTCGTCTTCCGCATCCGCCACGGGATCGGCGGCCGCGTCGATCGCATCCACGCCCTTGCGCACAAGCGCCTTGGCGCGGCGGGCCAGCTCCGCGGTGTCCTTGGTCTTCTGCTGTTCCTTTTTCAGCTGTTCGAGCGACTGCAGCAGCGCATAGGCCTCGCGCTTGGCCTGCTCGGTCACGCGCAGCGCCTGCGCCTTTGCCTTTTCCATCTCCTGCGCGCGCAGCTGCGCCATTTCCTCACGCAGCGCCGCTGCCTGCGCTTTTTCGGCCTCGGCCGCATCGGTCAGCGTCTTGGCCTGCGCGTATTCGTGCTCCATTTTGCGGCGCGTTTCCTCCAGCTGATCGACCACGTTTTCGAATTCGCGGTTTTCCGCTGAAACGAGCGCCTGCGCCCGGTCGATCACCGCGCGGTCGATGCCCAGCCGCTCGCTGATGGCCAGCGCGTTGGATTTGCCCGGCACGCCGATCAGCAGCCGGTAGGTCGGCCGCAGGGTCGCAACGTCGAATTCACAGCAGCCGTTTTCCACGCGCGGCGTATCGAGCGCATAGGCCTTCAGCTCGGCGTAATGGGTCGTGGCGGCGATCTTCGCGCCCTTCGCGTGGAGCGCTTCGAGAATCGCCATGGCCAGCGCCGCGCCCTCGACGGGATCGGTGCCGGCGCCCAGTTCATCGATGAGCACCAGACTGCCGTCATCCGCGACGTCCAGGATGCTCTTGATATTCGTCATATGGGCGGAGAAGGTGGAGAGCGACTGCTCGATCGACTGCTCATCCCCGATATCCGCCAGCACCGTGCGGAAAACCGACAGCTCGCTGCGGTCACCCGCCGGAATCATCAGGCCGCACATCGCCATGAGCGAAAGCAGGCCGAGCGTTTTGATTGAAACGGTTTTGCCTCCGGTATTCGGTCCGGTGATCACGAGGGTATCGAAATCGCGGCCCAGGTCGATATCGACCGGCACCACGGTTTTCGGATCGATCAGCGGATGACGCGCGCCGCGCAGATGCAGGATGCCCTGATCGTTAAGGATCGGCGCGCTCGCTTTCAGATGATAGGCGTACTGCGCCTTCGCGAAAATCAGATTCAGCTCCACCGCGCAGGCATAGCTGTTTTTGATGCCGTCGGCGAACGATCCGGCCTCGGCGGAAAGCTGCGCAAGGATCCGCTCGATTTCCTCGCGTTCCTTCGACTGCAGCACGCGGATTTCGTTGTTGGCCTCTACCACGGCCATCGGCTCGATGAAAACGGTGGCGCCGCTCGCGGAGGTGTCGTGCACGAGACCGGGGATCTCGGCGCGGTGCTCGCTTTTGACCGGCACCACATAGCGCCCGTTGCGCTGCGTGATGATGCTCTCCTGCAGATACTTGGAAAGCGACGACGAGCGCGTGAGCTTGTCGAGCTTCTCGCGCACCTTTGCCTCCTGCAGCCGGATGCTGCGGCGGATATCCGCCAGCGCCGGCGAGGCATGGTCGGAGATTTCCTCCTCGGAAAGGATCGCGCTGAAAATCTCGTTTTCCAGATACTGATTCGGCGCAAGCGCGGAAAACAGCGGATCCAGCACGCTCTCGACGCCCGCGTTGGAATCGCGCCACTGGGTCAGTGCACGGATCGCGCGCAGCACGCTGCCGATATCCAGCAGCTCGCGCGGATGCAGCACGCTCCCCGCCGCTGCGCGGGCAAGGGCGTTATTGACGTTTTTCAGCCCGCCGAAGGACGGACCGCCGAAGCGCGCAAGGAGCCGGTGGGCGTCCACCGTCTGATTCAGCAGCGCCTGCGCGAGCGGCAGACTCGTTTCCGGCTGCAGCTGCAGCGCCGCCTCCTTCGCATCCGGACAGCCGGCATAGACGGCCAGCTGTTCCAGCACGCGGTCAAATTCCAGTGCGCGCGCGTTTTTTTCAAAAAATTCCATGAATCAAGCTTCTCCCGCTTCCGACAGCCCCTCGGAAATCCCCAGCAGCACGATCCCGATGATAACGGCGGCAACGCAGGCATACTGCGACGCCTTCAGCTTTTCTTTCAGGAAGATGCGGGAGAGGATCACCGAAACGATGCAATAGGAAGCAATCATCGGTGCGGCGACCAGCGGTCTGGTCGCCATGGCGTAAACATAAAAGAACTGGCCGAATTCCTCCGCGCAGGCGGCGACGCCCTTCGGGCGCTCATGCTTTGCGAACGGATTGTAGACCTTGCGGGTTTTGATCAGCAAAAAGAGCCACGCGGCAGCGCCCATGAGCAGGAAGGTCAGCCCGTAAAGCACGAGCACGTCGATCTCTCCGAGCCCCAGTCCGGTTTCCTCATCCAGGATCACGCCGTCCGCCGCGGTGCCGATCGTGTCGAACACACAGTACAGCAGCGGAAACAGCAGCGCCAGCGCGCCGAAGCGGTATTTCCGCTCCTCCTTGGGCAGCGGCGCTTCCGCACGGGCCAGACGCTGCTCCACAACGGCGAGCAGGATCACGCCGGCCACAATCAGGACCGTGCCGACCAGATCCATCGCAGAATATTCCTCCAGCACGCTTGAGATCCTGCCGACGGCAAGGAAATACAGGCACATCGCCACGGTGGAAAGCGCGCCGGACGCATTCTGCACGGGGGAAATGATGGAAATCTCCAGATACCGCAGGCCGGCATAGCCGATCACCATGGAAAGAATGTAGCACAGGGAGGCCGGCGCGTATCGGACCGCATTGACCGCCAGCGCCCTGACGGAAACGCCGCTCTCCGCAAACGGCAGCAGCGCGCAGGCGCAAACGCCCATCACGAGGCCGACCCAGACCGCGATCTTCAGATGGGAATAGCGGTCGTCGGCGTCGGTCCCTTTTTTATAGAACAGATCGGCGCAGCCCCAGCCGAGCGTTGCGATCAATGCAAATACAAACCACATGGGACGCTTCCCCTCTTTCTCTCTCCCCGCGCCGGCGCTGTCTTACATGTCTTCTTCGTTGTAGACAGTACCCGTTTCTTCTTCCTGGTCAGAGGAATGGTCGTCGGAATCGTCGTCGGAGTTAGTATTATTGTTATAATTATTGTTGCCGCTGTCGTCATCCTCATCGTCATCATAATAGTTATAGGTGGCGTAAGGATTCACTGCCTCATACGTCCGGTCGGCGATCAGCGTGAGCGGCTGACCGTTCGCGTCGGTCACGCCGGTATATTCCGTATAGGTCAGCTCCGTCGTTTCCTGCGGCTTCGTGGTGGTCTCCGGCACCTGGAAAACGGTGCCGGGCTCCTCCGCCCGCGTCGTCACAGGCACGACCTCCTGGCCGTCCGTCGCCTGAATCGACGCGACATACATGCCGCCGCTGCGCTCGCGCAGGGTGATCTTCATGTATTTATCCGGCTCCGGCGCGGTGTATTCGCCGTCCTCGATCTGCGCCCAGGCGCGGCTGCCGATGTAGCCGACGGTGAGGATCACCGAGCTGCCCTGCTTGTCGATCTCGGTCACATGCGGCGTATAGGCGGATTCCACGCCCGTCACGGGCAGGATATAGCTCTTGAGCGCCGCGTCGTAGGTGATCTCGTATTTGCTCATATCCAGCGACGCGTGCATCGAGGCGATGTCGATTTCCGTGCCGAACAGCTTCACAAAGTACTTTTCGATATCGGCCTGCGGCACGATGATGCCGAAGGTCTCGCCCTGGGAATAGGAATACTGCTCGGTGCCATCCGTGCTCATGAGCAGCGCCCAGACCGCGCTGTTGAGCAGCTGCGGCACATCCGCCTGCGTCAGGTCGTCAAACGGATCCGGGTCGAACATCACGACTGGCTTGAGGAATTCCTCATATTCCCGCTTGAGCGCGGTCTGATCGGTCAGGCGCTTCACGCCGTTGACCGCATAGCTGATCACGGTGGCAAGACCGATCACGGCCAGCACCGCGGCAAGCAGACCGAGCGGGAACGCCGCCTGGTTTTTCTTTCGTTTCTTTGCCACGTGGGTCCCTCCGTTTTATCTGATCTGGCCGTTGCCGCGGATCAGGTATTTTTCGCTGACCATGTGGGCGATGCCCAGCGGTCCCCTGGCATGAAGCTTCTGGGTGGAGATGCCGATCTCCGCGCCGAAGCCGAATTCTCCGCCGTCCGTAAAGCGGGTGGAGGCGTTGACATACACCGCCGCAGCGTCCACGCCCTGCTGGAAGCGTTCGGCCGTCTGATAATTCTCGGTCACGATGGCCTCGCTGTGGCCCGTGCCGTATTTGCGGATATGCGCGATCGCTTCCTCGACGCTCTCCACGGTCTTGATGCTGATAATATAATCAAGGTATTCCTTGCCCCAGTCCGCTTCCTCGGCGGGCAGCGCGTCCTCAAGCAGGTCGCAGACCGCTTCATCGCCGCGCATCTCCACCTGATGGGCGCGCAGGCGCTCCGCGATCGCGGGCAGCGTGCGCTCGAGCGCCTCTTTATGAATGAGCAGGCTCTCGCAGGCGTTGCAGACGGAAACGCGGGAGGCCTTGGCGTTTTCGACGATTGCCGCCGCCATGGCGGTATCCGCATCCTTGTCCACATAGACGTGGCAGTTGCCCACGCCTGTTTCGATCACGGGCACGGTCGCGTTCTCGATCACGGAACGGATCAGCCCGGCGCCGCCGCGCGGGATCAGCAGATCGATGCAGTCGTTGAGCTTCATGAGCGCCGCGGTGTCCTCGCGGGTCGCATCCTCGAGCAGGATCAGACAATCCGCATCCAGACCGCAATCCGCCAGCGCGCTGCGCATGGTTTCGGCGATCGCCTTGTTGGACTGCTGCGCTTCCTTGCCGCCCTTGAGGATCACGGCGTTGCCGGCCTTCAGGCAGATCGCGGCCGCATCCGCGGTGACGTTCGGGCGGGATTCATAGATGACGGCGATCACGCCGATGGGCACGGTCACCTTCTCGATCTTCAGCCCGTTCGGCCGCGTTTCACCCCAGAGCACCCGGCCGACCGGCGTGGGCGCAGCGGCCACCTCGAGGATGCCGTTGGCCATCGCGTCGATGCGCGCTTCGGTCAGGGTCAGACGCTCGATGAGCGATTCATTCAGCCCGTTTTCCTCCGCGGCGCGGATATCCTTGGCGTTCTCGTAAAGAATATAATCCGATTTTTTGCGGATGGCCGCCGCGCAGGCGCGCAGCACCTGATCCGTTTTTGCACTGCCTGCCGCTGCAAGCGAGGTCTGCGCCTGTCTGGCGCGCATGCCGATTTCATGAATCTCCTGCATCATTCAACCCTTCTTTGCTTTAAATATCGTTCCGATCTGCCGCCCGGCGAGCAGCTTGTAGAGCTCCTCCGGATCGGCGCCGTTCATGACCGCCGTATCAATGCCGTCCTCGGTCGCCAGCTTCGCCGCGTGCAGCTTGGTGAGCATGCCGCCCGTGCCGCGCTGCGTGCCGCTGCCGCCCGCGAGGGCGAGCACGTCATCGTTGATTTCCGCCACGCTGTGCAGCAGCACGGCGGTTTCGTCCGTGCGCGGGTCTGCGCTGAACAGGCCGTCGATATCCGACAGGATCACAAGCAGATCCGCTTTCACCAGCCGCGCCACATGCGCGGAAAGACTGTCGTTGTCGCCGAAGACGATTTCCTCGACCGCCACGCTGTCATTCTCGTTGACGATCGGGATCGCGCCGAATTCAAAGAGCTTGAAAAACGTATTGTGCAGATTCTGCCGCCGCTCCGCATCCTCAAAGTCCGCGCGGGTCACCAGCAGCTGGCCGGTGACGTTGCCGTATTCGCCGAAAAATTTATCATAGAGAAACATCAGCTCGCACTGGCCGACCGTGGCAGCCGCCTGCCGGCCGGGCGTATCCTGCGGGCGCGCGGCAAGGCCGAGCTTGCCCACGCCGACGCCGATGGCGCCGGAGGACACCAGCACGATTTCGATGCCGCTGTTTTTCAGATCACTGAGCACCTGCGCGAGCTTCGAGAGCCGCCGCAGATTGATTTTGCCGGTCTCATAGGTCAGCGTGGAGGTGCCGACCTTCACGACCAGACGCCGGATTTCTTTTGCTTGCATAGTTTCTATCCTCATTCTATTTAGTCAGGCTGCGCCTGCAGCGCTTCATCGAGCATCGCGCGGTAATCTGCCGCGCTGCGCACTCTGCCGACCGTGCACAGCGAAATGCGGTCAAAATCGAAAATGCGCCGCGCGACGCTGCAGACCGTTTCCTGCGTGATCGACGCGGAGATTTCCCGATCCTCCGCCCGCGGGAGCAGCCGGCCGTAATCCATCAGATTCTCCGCGTGGTACGCCACACGCGAGGAAACGCTTTCCCCGCGCATTTCAAACCGGGTCAGGGCATGCGCGCGGACGATCGCGAATTCCTGCGCGGTGAGCGTCTGCGGCAGAAAGCGCAGCGCCGCAACCGTTTCGGAGATGGCCTGCGGCTCCGCTTCGGCATTCAGGCCCATGCTGATCGTAAACAGCGAGCTGCCGGGGAACCCGTAGTTGCAGCTGTCCACCGAATAAACCAGACCCAGCGCGTCCCGCAGTCGCTGAAACAGCCGCGACGAGGCCGTGCCCGTGAGCAGCAGCGAAAGAAAGCCCGCCGCATGGTAGCGTTCCAGATCGTCGAAGGGTTCCCCCTCGAAGCCGAGCACCAGCTGATTCTGGGTAAAGTCCTTTTCTTTTGTCATGAGAAACGGGGTGTAGACGGCGCGCGGGCGATTCTGCGGCAATGTGCCGCAGGGTCTGTCGCCGAAAAAGGTTTCGCAAATCGTCGTGACGGCGTCGCGGTCAAAGCTGCCGCTGAACGCGACGATCATGCGCTCCGGCGTGTAGTAGCTGAGCATGTGCGTCAGCAGCGCCTCACGCGTCATTGCCTCGATGGTTTCGCGCGTGCCGAGCACGTTCGCACCGAAGGTGCTCCCGCGCCAGGCGTTTTCAAAAAACAGATCCGAGCAGAGATCCTCGGGGCTGTCCTCATACATCGCGAATTCTTCCAGCACCACGCGCTTCTCCGCTTCCAGATCGTCGGGATCAAAGCGCGGCGCGGTGAGCATATCGCAGAGGATCTCCAGCGCCTTGGGCACATGCTCGCGCAGCGTATGCGCATAAAAACAGGTGTGATCCCGCGCGGTATAGGCGTTCAGCGTGCCGCCGATCTCATCGGTCTGGCGGGCGATCTCCAGCGACGAGCGCGTCTTTGTGCCGCGAAAGACCATGTGCTCGATCATGTGGGAAATGCCGAGCCGGTCAAACGATTCATAGCCGACGCCGCTTTTGACCCAGATCCCGAACGCACAGGTGCGCAACCGATCGATCGGATCGAAGATCAGCCGCAGCCCGTTCGGCAGCATAACGACTTCCGTATTCTCTTTCATGCCGCGATCCTTTCCGTCCCGGTTCACCGGTTGTTGAACTGCAGCGTCACGTCGCCGACAGCGATCTGATCGCCGGTCTGCAGATAGGCGCGCTTCTCCACCGGCACCTCATTGACGCTGACGGGATTCTCCTTGCCGACGGCGGAGATGAACCAGCCGTTTTTGCTGCAGACGACCACCGCGTGCAGGCGGGAAACCGACGCGTGATCCAGCACCAGATCACAGCTTTTGTGGCTGCCGATCGCCGTTTCACGCGTTGTGAGCGGGAAGACTTCGCCGTCTTCGGTGCTGACCAGCTCCGCCCGGCCGAGCGAGGGCGGCTGGCGGCGCAGCAGGGCCGTGAAGCAAAGAATCAGCACCGCCCCTGCCAGAATCGGCAGCGCGTAATGCGCGATATCCAGAACGAACTGCAGCAGCGCAGAATCCATGCGTTCACCTCCCGGCGGCATATAATTATACAGTATATACTATAATATAAACCGGCCGAAAAGTCAAGCGGATCGCGCAGGAATTCGCGCCGGGCGCAGACGTTTACAATTCGGTAACAAATGAATGAACCGCCTTGACAGACTCTGCAAATATGGTAAAATATTCCTGTCTGACAAGACAAAAGAAAAACGGGAGGAACCAACCATGAAAACCAAAGCAAAAACCCTGCTCGCCCTGCTGCTTGCGCTGACGATGCTCGTCGCCGCAGCGCCGCTGACCGTCTTCGCCGCCGACGCCGGCGACACCATCGCCTGGGATTTTGACGGTGAGCCAGACACCTACACCGTACTCGGCGAAGCCGTCCTCGGTACGCAGACCGTGGACAAATCCTACAGCGGCTATCTTTTCACCGCGCCGGAAGCCGGCCTCTATGCGCTCACCGTGACGCAGAACGGGTCGACGGACGTGGACGACATGATGTGGTACGGCGTCACAAACGACCTGGCGGACGGCAAGGCGTCCGCGGTCAAATCCTACGACGTCCTTTGCGCCACCCCCGACGCTGAGGAATGGGAGCAATTCTACAGCTTCGCGGCCGGCGAAACGCAGCTGATCGGCTTTGACAACCTGCCGGACGGCAAGCCGCTGGAGGTCACGCTCAGCTTCGTCGACGCGGTCACGTCCCTCGTGCCCTATGAGCCGGAGAATACCTACGTCATCGACGCGACCATCTGGCAGTCGGAGGATTCGGCGCCTTACGTCGACATCGACCTGCCCTTCACCGTCACGCTTGCGTCGGGCAGAACCTGCTATACCTATCCGGTCGTGACCGGAACGCTGCAGCCCGGCGACGTGACACTGCAGGCGACATTCGGCGGATTCACCGCGGACTTTACGCTCCACTGCGTCGCGGTCAGCGATGTGATCAGCGCCGTCGCATTTCCGGAGGACTATGACCCGACCGTGGCGGAGTATTACAACGGCGACGCCTATCTGAAAAACGATTTCCCGACCGAACTGGTCGTCAGCTTCCCCGACGGCAGCAAGAAGAACTGCGACGTGGAGATCGGCGAGTGGTTCTTCGGCTATTTCTACTATGCGGACGTGGTCACGCCGGACGGCATTGCTCTCACGATCTATATCGACGCCTATTATGACGACGACATCGGCGAGTATCTGCTCGAGGCCTATGTCGGCGACACGACGCTCGCAAAAGTGACCTGCCCCGTGGAGGTTGCCGACCGCAGCGAGAACGTGAAGTATTTCTTCTCCTGCCTTTCCTATGCCTTCACGCAAACCATGTCCGACCTGCCTTACAATATTCTCTACGGCTACGGCATCTCCGGCATCTTTGAGGATCTCGGCTACATGTTCAGCTATATGCGCGAAGAATGCGCGCAGATCCTGGCCTATCTCTTCTGAATCCGGGCAACGGCAATCGCCTTCCCTGCCGAATGACGGGGAAGGCGATTTTTCTGCGCAAAATACAGCCGGCGACTGTGATAGCCGCCGGCTGTGTCTGTTTTTCAATTACTGATTGTCGTTGTTCTTGATGATGTCGTTGATCAGTACATAGAACTGATCGTCGTCATAGGAGCTGTCGGCCGCCTTGGGGGTCGCGGGCGCTGCCGGCGCAGACGGTGCGCTGGGCATCGCGGGCGCGCCGAAGGTCGGGATCGACGGACCGCCGGAGGGCATCTTCGGGGCGGGCTTGGCTGCGGGCGCGGGCTCTGCTGCCGGCGCCGGCGCTGCGGCCGGTGCGGGGGCAGCGGCCGGCTTTGCTGCCGGTGCGGGTGCAGGCGCTGCCGCAGGGGCCGCCTTCTGCGCTGCCGCATAGAACGGATTCGCGCTGGGCGTGACGGACTTCGCCGTTTCCTTCGCGCCGGATTCGAAACCGGTAGCGACCACGGTGACGACCATCTCATCATCGAGCTCGGGATCGAACGCGATACCCCAGGTGATGTTGGCGTCTTCGTGCGCCTTCGCGGTGATGATCTCGGCTGCGCTCTCGACCTCTTCCAGATCGACGTTCTCAGAGGCGGTGATGCTGATGATCACGCCCTTCGCGCCGGAGATGGAGGTCTCAAGCAATGGGCTGGACACTGCCATATTCGCAGCGACCTCTGCCTTATCCTTGCCCTTGGCGCGGCCGACGCCCATGTGGGCATAGCCGGCGTCCTTCATCACGCTGGTCACATCCGCGAAGTCCAGGTTGATGAAGCCGGGGATCTTGATCAGTTCGGAAATGCTCTTGACGCCCTGCAGCAGCACCTCGTCGGCCTGCGCGAACGCCTCGGCAATGGTCTTTCTCTTTTCGTCCATCGCGCGCAGACGGTCATTCGGGATGACGATCAGGCTGTCCACCTGCTCGGCGAGCTTGGTGATGCCTTCCTGCGCCTGGATCATGCGGCGCTTGCCCTCAAACTTGAAGGGCTTGGTCACAACGCCGATGGTCAGGCAGCCCTGATCCTTCGCCGTGGCCGCAATCAGCGGTGCAGCGCCGGTGCCGGTGCCGCCGCCCATGCCGGTGGTGATGAACACCATATCCGCGCCCTTGAGCGCATCGGCGATCGCGTCCTTGCTCTCCTCAGCCGCTTTCAGGCCGATCTCGGGCTTGCCGCCGGCGCCCTGGCCGTGCGTGGACTTTTCGCCGATCTGAATCTTATTGGTCGCCTTGGAATGCACAAGCGCCTGCTTATCGGTATTCACCGCGATAAACTCCGCGCCGAGCACGCCGTTTTCGATCATGCGGTTGACCGCGTTGCCGCCGCCGCCGCCCACGCCAATGACTTTGATCTGCACTGCGCTTTCAAATTCATTGTCTATTTGAAATGCCATTGAGAAAAACCCCCTGTAAATAGTATTATTGTTCTAGGATTCGTCAGTACAACAGGATTATCTTACCACGCTTTCCGCTAAAAAACAAGCGCATTTTAAAAAATTCTTTGGAAATCGAAATTTTTTAACAATTTCGCCATTCATGCTTCATTTCCGCCCGCTGTTTTTATACGGTTCAACAAGGCACAGATGGACCGCACGCTGGCAAAGCAGCTGCGCTCCACGCGGGTCGGGTGAATCTGCCAGCCCGCATCCTCCAGCGCCGCGAGCAGCTCGATGAGCGCGAGCGAATCCAGCAGACCGCTCTCAAGCAGCTCCTCGTCTGGCGCCGGCGGCGCTTCCAGCCCGCAGGCGTCGCAAAGCAGCAGCGCGACCTCACGCTCCGTCATACCGTTTCCTCCTTACAGCCGTAATTTGCAGTTCTCGCTGACCGACGGCGATGCCTGCACCCGCAGCTCCGCCGGGATCATATAGGCCGGCAGACGTTCCGCCAGCGCCGCGCGGATCTCCGCCGCCGTGCGCGTTTCGGAGAGCACCGCCGCCCGCAGACGCAGCACCGTTTCGCCGCGCCGCACCGTTGTGACCGTGCAGGCTTCCACACCGGGGATCGCTTCGATTGCCAGGCGCACCTCCGCCGGTTCGATCCGGAATCCGCCGAGCTTGACGTAGCCGCTCAACCGGCCCGTACAGAACAGCCGGCCGTCCCGGATCTCTCCCCCGTCGCCCGTGCGGCAGACGGTCACAGGCGCGGGATCGCCGAGATAGCCGCCGAAGACGCTCGCGCCGGCAAGGACGATCTCGCCGTTTTCGATCCGGATCTCACAGGAGGCCTGCGCCGGGTCGCCGCAGGGCAGACGCGGCCACGCCGTCATCTCCGGCGTGATCTCGGACGCGCAGACCGCGCAGGTCGCTTCCGTCGGCCCGTAGGCATTCAGGATCCGCAGGCCGGGGAAGCGCGCAAAGAGCTTGGCCGCCACCGCAGGCGTCAGCGGTTCGCCGCAGAAAAAGATGCACCGCAGCCGCGGCAATTGCGCGGCCGAAAACTCCGGCATCAGCAGACAGTGCCGCGCGAAGGAGGGCGTCATCACCGCCGCATCCGGATTTGCCTGCACCAGCGCGGGCAGCAGCGCCGCATGGCCCGAAAGCTCCTGCGCGGTCAGCGGCCGGAACGCGGTGCCGGTGCAAAGCGCAAAATAGACGTCCGCGTCGCTCAGATCAAAGGACAGGCGCGCGTGATTCAGGATTGTGCCGCCCGCACAGGCCGTCAGCGCATCCTGCCGCAGCAGCATCCGCTGCACGAAGGCCTTCAGATTGCCCCGCGTGATCGGCACGCCCTTCGGCACGCCGGTGCTGCCGGACGTAAACAGAATATAAGCAAGATCGGCGTTCGTTCCGGCAAAGGCCGTCAGCGGCGTCCGGGCGGGCGTCGTCGTGCCGTCGATCACATCCGCCGCACCGGACTGCGCGCGGATCGCCGCCAGCCGGGCCGGCGGCAGGCTGCGGTCGCAGGGCACATACGGCCGCCCCGCCATCAGGCAGGCCAGGATGCCCGCCAGCATATGCGGCTCCTTGTCGCCGATCAGCAGCACGGGCGCGCGGCTGCCTGCAAGGTCTGCGGCATACCGCGCCGCAAGCTGCCATAGCTGCGCAAAGGTCAGTGTTGTTTCCGCCGCGCGGTAGGCGGGTCGTTCCGCGTTCTGCGCAAAGGAACGCGCCAGCAGCTCAATCACGGAGCTGCTCCTTCGGAATCAGCGCAGGGTCATAGAGCACCTTGGAGTGGTTGACCAGCACCAGCTCTTTGGCAATTTCCGCGCCGGAGGCGTCCGACACCAGGCGGTACACCTTGCTGTTGCGGTAATAGTCGTCGCCTTCGCGGGAGAAATAATGATCCTCCTCGGTCATGCGGTAGCGCAGGCCGAAGGAGCGCAGGCTGCGCAGCTCGCCGCAGAGATAGCCGTCCTCGATCCAGATCAGCAGCTGCACGGGCTGATCGGTCGTGTTTTTGAAGCGATAATCCAGCCGATTGTAAAAGACGGAGGTGCCGGTGCCGAAGGGCACGCGCCGCCGCTCATCCGGAAACATCGCATCGGTGTGATGATGCAGCTCCGTGACGGTCAGCGGGCTGTGCAGCACGAGCCAGTGCACCATATTCGCCATCTGACACAGGCCGCCGCCGATCGCGCTGCCCAGCCCCTTGCGGGTGCTGAGCGTCAGGCCCGGCAGATAGCCGTCCTTCTCCGACGGATGGCCAACCGCGCGCCAGAATGAAAAGGTCTCGCCCGGCGCGATCACCAGCCCGTGGAGGCCGCGCGCGGCAAGAGCCAGATTCGTCGCTTTATTCTTCTGCAGCTGCGGGTCCACACCGGCCAGCTGCCGTTCGATCAGAGAAACATGGCTTTTTACAATATTCGGCAGGGGCGCGGTCTGCACCCTGCGCGCATAGCGCTCCCCGCGGAACAGATCCGACATATTTTTCAGCACAATGCCCTTCTGCACAGAAATGCGATAGGTCAGCGGACTGATCTCGCAAAACAGCTTCCTCGGCAAGGTATCCTCTCCTTCAATTCATCCGCACAATTGCCGTCCCCGGCAGAAAAACAGCCGAAGCGCCGTTGCCGCGGTCATCGGCTGTTGTCACACATTTTTTATCTTCAGGCAGATCCGCCGCGCTCAGTCCGCATCATGCTGCGCGACCAGCGCTTTGAAATGCGCGCCCTTATGCTCGTAATCCCGATAGACGTTGTAACTCGAGGCGCCGGGCGAGAGAATGCAGCTTTTGCCGGGCGTCGTCAGCCGGAAGGCCGCCTCCACGGCCGCCTCCATGTCGTCGGCAAAGACGATGGTCTTTGCGCAGCTGCTCTCCTGCAGCCGCTTGCAGATCTCCGTGCCGGAATCCGGCAGGCCGATCAGATTGCGCACCCGGCACTCGGCAAGATACGCCTCGAAATCCGCATAGCCCCGCTGACGCTCGGTGCCGCCGAAGATCAGCGTATCCGCATCTGAGATCGCCTCCACGGCGCATTGCGTCGCCTCCGGGATGGTGGCCAGCACGTCGTTATAGAACCGGATGCCGCCGTGAATACCGATCGGTTCGAGCCGGTGCGGCACGCCCGCGAACGACTCCACCGCCGAAAGGATCGCGGTTTCCGAGATTTCCAGGCACCGCGCCGCCTCTGCGGCAAGACAGACATTCTGCAGACTGTGCCGCCCGGGCAGATGGGAATTCAGCTTCGCCGCCGCGACCACCGCCGCATCCGCGCTGCTGCCCAGCACGCCGATCCGGCGCACCGTCGGCGCGGCCTGATAGAATGCATAATACCGCTCCAGCGGCTGCTCGGCGTTGCAAAGGAAATAATCGCCGCCGCCCTGATGGCGCAGGATATTCATCTTGGACGCCGCGTAGCCCGCGAAGCCGTTATAATGATCCAGATGCTCGGAATACAGATTCGTCAGCACCGCCACATGGGGGGAGGCGCTGGTGAATTCCAGTTGGTGGCAGGACATTTCGATCACCGCCACGTCGAACGCGTCCGTGTCGATCGCTTCAAACACCGGAATGCCGATGCTGCCGATCAGGCAGGGATGCTTTCCGCCCGCGCGCAGCATATCATAGATCAGCGTGGACACAATGGTTTTGCCCTTTGTGCCCGTCACGCCGACGCAGGGGCAGGCGCAGAAGTGGAGAAACAGATCCGTCTGGCAGGTGACGAACACGCCCTCGGGCACCGACACATCCTTGAGCGATACGCCGGGCGTCTTGATGACGATCCGGTAATCGCGCACGGCGTCCAGATAGTCCTTGCCGCAATGCAGGGTCACATTGGGATCTGGCACCTGCAGCTCCCGCACGTCGGCGATGCCGATGTGCTTGTCCGGCAGGCTGCGGCGGATCATATCGTAGGTGGCGCGGCCTTCGCGCCCGAAGCCGAGAATCAGCACGCTCGGCTCCCGCAAAAAATCGATCAGACGCTCCTGCACGCACACACCTCCTCATAATAAAAAGATTGGAATCAGTATAGCACAGATTGTGAAAAGATGCAAGAAAAAAATGAGCACACCGGCGGCGTGCTCATTTCTTTTGCGATTAAAGACCGAAATAGGAGCGAAGGAAATCCGTGACCCAGACCCAGATGGGATTCCAGATCGGCGCAAACAGCGTAAGCAGCTGCGCATTCATATCCAGATCGATTTCCTTGATGTTGAAGTTGGCGATCAGCGTCATAAACGCCATGATCAGCTCCTGCAGGCCTTCCGTGTTGATGCCCATAAGAAAAAGTCCCCCTTTTTCACGATTTGCCGGAATCCGGCTGTGCTCTTATATTATAATGCAGTTGCCCGTAATTGTCAACCTGGATTCTTTTAACAATTTGTAAACGCGTCAGACGCAATAGGCCTGATAGCGGTCGATCAGCGCGACGTCGGCCACCAGATCCAGCCAGAGCCCGTCCGCCCGGTATTCCTCGGCGGAGATCACGCCGTCCCGCCGCAGGGCGGCGGCTGCCGCGCCGTCGGTGTAGGGAATGAGAAATTTTGCGCGCGCCCGGGTCGGCGGCAGCGCCTTTGCAATGGCTTCGAGCAGCGCGTCCAGCCCGCGCCCCTCCAGCGCGGAAATCAGCACGGCGTTCGGCTCGGTGTGAAACAGCGCCGCGCCGGGCAGATCGCATTTATTGAAAACCGGAATGATCGGCTTGCCCGCACAGCCCAGCTCGTCGAGCAGTTCATTCGTGATGCGCAGATGCGCGGCGCATTCCGGGTCGGCGGCGTCGCAGACGTTGAGGATCACCTTCGCGCAGGCGGCTTCCTCAAGCGTTGATTTGAACGCCTCGACCAGATGGTGCGGCAGGCGGCGGATGAAGCCGACGGTGTCGATCAGCATCACGCGGCGCCCGTCCGGCAGCGTCAGCGCGCGGGAGGTGGGATCGAGCGTTGCAAACAGCTGATCCTGCACCAGCACGCCTGCTTCGGTCAGCGTATTCATCAGCGTGGATTTGCCGGCATTGGTGTAACCGACGATGACCACGGTCTCCACGCCGTCTTTTTCGCGGCGCGCCCGCGCGCGGGAACGGCGCTGCTCGAGCGCCTCCAGCTCGTTTTCCAGCGCCTTGATGCGGCGGCGGATGTGGCGGCGGTCGGTCTCCAGCTTGGTTTCGCCGGGGCCGCGCGTGCCGATGCCCGCGCCGAGCCGGGAGAGCTTCGTCCCCTGCCCGACCAGCCGCGGCAGCGCATAGCGCAGCTGCGCAAGCTCCACCTGCAGCTTGCCTTCGTTGCTCCGCGCCCGGCCCGCAAAAATATCCAGAATCAGCGTCGTACGGTCGATCACGCGCACATCGGTCGCTTTTTCGATATTGCGCAGCTGCGCGGGGGAAAGCTCGCTGTCGGCGATCACGAGATCCGCCTCATTCTGTTTGCAGAATTCGGCGAGCTCCTCGAGCCGTCCGCTGCCCAGGAAGGTGGCCGGATCCGGCCGCTCCTTCTTTTGCGTGACGATGCCGATCACTTCCGCGCCGGCCGTCTTCGCCAGCTCCTCCAGCTCTTCGACGGAGATTTCGCAGTCGTAGTCGCCGGTATCCACGGCGATCAGCACCGCCTGCTCCGGCGTGGTTTTGTTTTCGTATAATTCCATAGATTCCTTTCAAAAGCCGCAGCCGCCGAGCATTGCCGACGGCTGCGCGGATATTTGCTTTATTGCTTCGTGAAGCCGTCCGCTTTAACGATCTCGCCGTTGGCATCCGCATAGGTGACGGTGATCACGTCGCCCACATTCAGGATCACGGCCGCTTCGTTCTTCGACGCGGAGAAGGCGTAATAGGTCGGATTCTCGCCGACGCGGACATAATACCAGCTTTCGCCGCCCTTGACCGCCGTGCGGATCTCCGTCACGGTGCCGGTCAGGGTCTGCTTGCCGTCCGCCGCGGGGGCGTCGGGCTGCGCGGGATCGGTCGATTTCTCGGTGTCTGCGTCCGCCGGCGTCGGGGTGACGACCTCATTCGGATCGATATCCACCTTGATGCCGCTGCCGCTGAGCGCTTCGATGTAGCTGGCCAGGCACTTGCCCAGATCCGTGCCGTTCGCGCCCATCTTGTTGTTGTTGTACTGCGCCACATTGATCAGCGCATACTGCTGCACGATGTCACTGCCGTTCGTGACGTCCTTGAGCGAAAGGAAGTAGGTCGGCTCGCCGCCGATATTCAGCAGCAGCGGGAAGGTGGCGGTGTAGCCCAGGTCCTTCACGCGGCCTTCCGCAGCCAGCTGCGCGGAATTCTCCGTACCGCCCGTGACGCTGTAGAAGATGCTCTCTTTCGTGCGCTGATTGACCAGCGCAAAGCCGATGATGGACTGGTCGCTGGTCACGGAGGTGATGCCGGTGTACATCCAGACGTCGTCGTCCTTGGCCAGGTAGTTGTAGCCGCTCGTGGTGCGGATCACATTCTTCTGGCCGAGCACGGAATTCCAGAAGCCGTTCTGATATTTGCCGTAGAAGTTATACTGCTCGACGATCAGATCGGAATCATAAATGCGGTCGATCCACTGCAGCTCGGGGCTCGTGCGCAGCTCGTCGATGGTGTAATAGACGCTCTCGCCCGCGGGATCATTCGCCTTGACCACCACGGCGCCGATGACGTCCGTGCCGCCGAAGAGACCGATCGTCTTGTCCAGACGAGCGCAGATCCAGTAGGGATTGCCCTCGTCGTCGATCTCGAACGTGGCGTCCGCAAACAGATAGGTCGGGTATTCAAAACGCAGATGGCGCTTGAGCAGCTTATTGAAATGCTCCGCGGGAGAATAGCGGATGCTCTGATCGAGCTCCACGAAATCGGCGCTCTCATTTGCCATATCAACAATGACGTAGCCCGGGAAGCCGGTGCCGGTATTGAACGCCCACTTGATGATGCTCGCATACTGCAGCGGCACCACGCGCACGGGCGTGCCTTTATAGTTGATCTGCGTATTCTCGTTATAGACCGAGAACTGCGAAACATAGCCCATTTCGGAGAGCTTGCCGAGCGCGCGCGCGGCGATCTGCTTGGCGGAATCCTCATCCAGACGCGGGATGGAGCTGAAGGATTCGGCGTTCTGCTCCTCGATCTCCTCCGAGAAATTGCTGTCCGTGCGCACGGAGATGATCTTGCAGTACTGCGACGCGCGGAAGAACTGGCAGGAAACCAGATAGCCGATGAGGACCGCAAGCGCCAGCACACCGATGAGAATGCCCGGCACCAGCGCACGGCGGCGGATATAGGGCACATATTCGGGCTTGGAATTCAGACGCACAAACAGCGCGTTGAAAACGACGTAAGAGGCTGCGACCATGCCGAAATAGAGATAGAGGTCAAAGGCCTTGGGATTGAGCGCGGGCAGCATCACATAAAATGCGACCACGGCAAACACGAGCGTGCAGACCAGGCTGAGCACGATTTTCAGCCCTGCGCGCTCCGGCGGGATCACCACGGTTTTTCTGCCGCTTTCCTTCTTTGAAAAATCAACCTTGATCGGGTCCATAGGCTTCTCTCCTTTTTCCGGATTCCGCGCCGCCGGCGGCAAACGCGGGAAGGGATGTTACCATACAGTATAACCGATTTCTTTTCATAATACAAGCGTTTTTTGTGAATATTGCGGTTTGACATTCCGGCTTTTTTCGTGGTATCATGAAAGCACAGTAACGGAACGGCTTTTGTTCCGCGCAGAAAGGGAAGAAATTATGTTTGCAGATTATCTGGATACCATCGGTTTTGTTTCCAAATACGACCCCGCCGTCGGCGAAGCGATGGCCGCAGAGCTGGCCCGTCAGCGCCGCAACCTGGAGCTGATTGCCTCCGAAAACATCGTCTCCCCCGCCGTAATGGCGGCCATGGGCAGCGTGCTGACCAATAAATATGCCGAGGGCTACCCCGGCAAGCGCTACTACGGCGGCTGCGAATGTGTGGACGTGGTGGAGCAGATCGCCATTGACCGCGCGAAGGAGCTCTTCGGCGCGGAAGCGGCAAACGTGCAGGCGCATTCCGGCGCGCAGGCGAATATGGCGGCCTATGCCGCGATCCTGACGCCCGGCGACACCGTGATGGGCATGAACCTCGCCCACGGCGGCCACCTGACCCACGGCTCCCCGGTCAACGCGAGCGGCAAGCTTTACAATTTCGTTCCCTACGGCGTGAACGACGACGGCTTCATCGATTACGACGCGCTGGAAGCGACCGCCAAAGAAGTCAGACCCAAGCTGATCGTCGCGGGCGCCTCCGCGTATCCGCGCATCATCGACTTCGAGCGCATCGGCGCGATCGCCAAGGAGATCGGCGCATACTTCATGGTCGATATGGCGCACATCGCCGGTCTGGTGGCGGCGGGCCTGCATCCCTCGCCCGTGCCCTATGCCGACATCGTGACCACCACGACCCACAAGACCCTGCGCGGCCCGCGCGGCGGTCTGATCCTGAGCAAGGCGGAGCTCGCGCCTGCGATCAACAAGGCGATCTTCCCCGGCAACCAGGGCGGTCCGCTCATGCACATCATCGCGTCCAAGGCCGTCTGCTTCGGCGAAGCGCTCAAGCCCGAATTTAAGGCGTATCAGCAGCAGATCATCGACAACTGCGCCGCGCTGGCGGCCGGCCTGCGCAGCCGCGGCGTCGACATGGTCTCCGGCGGCACGGACAACCATCTGATCCTCGTCGATCTGCGCTCGCTCGGCTTGACCGGCAAGGAGCTGGAGCATCGTCTGGACGAGGTCTATATCACCTGCAACAAGAACGCGATCCCCAACGATCCCGAGAAGCCGTTCGTCACCAGCGGCGTGCGTCTGGGCACGGCGGCGGTCACCTCCCGCGGTCTGGGCACGGCGGAGATGGACAAGATCGCGGAATACATCTTCCTGTGCGCGACCGATTTCGAGGCGCAGGCCGACGCCATGCGCGCGGGTGTAACGGAGATCTGCAACCGCTTCCCACTCTACGAATAAATGGAATGGTTTTTCTTTCCTGTTTTTCTTGCCTTTCTGATCGCGTTTTTTGTGATTCTTTTCAAAAATATCGCGCAGTGGCATAAGAACAATCAATCTCCGCGGTTAACCGTGGATGCAACGGTCGTCGTCCGGCGCAGCAGCACCAGCCATATGCAGCAGCCCATGGCCGGCGACGTTACGGGCTCGCACGGCTTCTCCTCCACGAGCAGCACGAGCTATCACGTGACCTTTCAGGTCGAAAGCGGCGACCGGATGGAGCTGACCGTGCCGGCGTCCGAATACGGCATGCTCGCCGAGGGCGACCGCGGAAGGCTGACCTTTCAGGGCACGCGGTTCCTCTCCTTCGAGCGAACCTCGTCAAATTTCTGAAAATAATCTCAATTTAGCCTTTTCTTTTCCGGAAAGTATGCTATAATACTAGTTGAAAATTCATTGCAAAGGAGATCTTTGTTATGCCGAAAGTCGTATGTCCCTGGAATCTGATCACCGATTTCGTGACCGATGCGTTCATCGGTTACGGCATCCCCGCCGACGAGGCGAAAATGTGCACCGACGTGCTGCTGGAATCCGACAAGCGCGGCATCGAGAGCCACGGCTGCAACCGCTTCAAGCCCGTTTACCTTGACAGAATCAAGGCCGGCATCCAGTTCCCCACCACCAATTTTGACATTCTGAAGGAAACCGAGACCACCGCGGTCGTCGACGGCCACAACGGCATGGGCCAGGTCATCGGCACGAAGGCCATGCAGATGGCCATCGACAAGGCGAAAAAATACGGCATGGGCATGGTCGTTGTGCGCAACTCCTGCCACTACGGCATCGCCGGCTACTACACCTCCATGGCGACCAAGGCGGGCTGCATCGGTCTGACCGGCACGAACGCGAGACCCTCCGTCGCCCCCACCTTCGGCGTGGAAGGCATGTTCGGCACGAACCCCCTGACCCTGGGCGTGCCGACCGACGAAGCGTTTGACTTCAACATTGACTGCGCGACCTCCATCACCCAGAACGGCAAGGTCGAGTATTACGCCCGCATCGGCGAGGACATCCATCCCGGCACCGTCATCGACCAGGAAGGCAAACCCGTGGAGGGCGACGCCGGCGAGGCGCTCAAGATGATCCGCGGCGGCACCGCTGCGCTGACCACCCTGGGCGGCATCGGCGAAGCGCTCGGCGGCTACAAGGGCTTCGGCTACGCGCTGTTTGTGGAGCTGCTTTCCTCCGTGCTGCAGGACGGCGTTTACGGCAAGGATCTCGACGGCAAGGACGAAGAAGGCAACATCCGCCCCTATCACCTGGGCCACTTCTTCATCGCGATCGACACCAACCACTTCCTCGGCGAAGAAATCTGCCGCAAGAAGGCCGGCGACATCATCCGCGGCATCCGCGCTTCCAAGAAGATGCCCGGCGCGGAGCGCATCTACTCCGCCGGTGAGAAGGAATATGAAATCTGGAAGAGCCGCGAGCCGATCGGCGTGCCCATCAACGAATCCGTGCAGGGCGAGATCAACGCCGTGCGCGACGAGCTGGGCCTGAAGTACATCTTCCCGTGGGAGGACAATTATGTTCCCTATGAGAAGGAAATGGAAATCACCGCGCTGATCGAAAACAAATAAGCCAAAACGGCAACCGCAGCCGCTCTGCCCGGTCGGGCAGGGCGGCTGTTTTCGATCCGGAATAAAAGAAAAAACGAGGGCACATATCCTGTGTCCTCGTTATTCTTCTGTGTTGACTTACGCCTGTTCCTGCTGCTTCTTCGCAAAGCATTCGCTGCAATAAACCGGACGATCTTCACGGGGCTTGAAGGGCACTCTGGCCGGGCCACCGCACGCATCGCAGGTAGCCTCAAACCACTCGCGCTCACCGCGGGAAGCGTTCTTGCGAGCATCGCGGCACGCCTTGCAGCGCTGCGGCTCGTTGACGAATCCCTTTTCAGCATAGAATTCCTGTTCGCCGGCTGTGAAAACGAATTCGTTGCCACATTCCTTGCAGATGAGAGTCTTGTCTTCGTACATGTTTTCTAACCTCGCTTGAAAAAATTTTTTCGCCCTTGGACGGGATCGCACCGTCATCTTTGTTTATACAACGTTCTGCTTTTAAACTACAGGGGGCGTATCGCATCGCTTCCGGCGGAAGCGAAATCAACTAGAATAAATCGCGCAGCTTTTTGCGGATGCGCTGCAGCGCGTTATCCACCGCCTTGAGGTCGCAGCCCAGCGCCCGGGCAATCTCCGCGCGGGGCGCCTCGCTCAGCCGCAGCTCCAGCACCTGCCGCTCAAACGGAGAGAGCCTGTCCGCCGCCAGCGCGTGCACCTGCTCATAGGCCATGCGCGCGTCGGTGATCGCGGCGGGATCCTGCGCGGCCGTTTTCGGCAGCTCATGCTCCATGCCCAGCGCGTCGGTCAGCGGACGGTTTTTCTGATTGACCATGCGCTGATAGGCGGTCTGGATCTCATGCTGGATCAGCGTGTAGGCATAGGTGCGAAAGCGCACACCCTTGGCCGGGTCAAAGCTGTAAACCGCCTTGACGAAGCCGATCATCCCCTCCTGCGTCAGATCCTCATCGGGGATGCGCGGGCCGGCGTACTGCGCCGCGCGCGCACGGGCGATCGGCGTGATCAGCCCGATCAAACGGCTCATGGCGTCGTCATCCCCCTGTGCGGCGCGCGCCGCCAGGGCTTCTTCGCTCATGTTTTCGATCGGATCGCTGCCCATGGAACTACCTCGCTGTGTTTGTACGGTGAATATCATACTATTTTTTTTTAATTTTGTCAACAATATTTTTTTAGTGAAATAAGGAAAAAATGCAGAATTTGCGCCGTTCGCCGCCGTTTTCGCCGCAGATTTCGGCGCCGATCGTCCGGTATGCGTCAAATCTGTCTATATCTTGTGGATGCAAAAAAGCAACGCGCCTTTCGCATGTTTTTTCAAAAACGGCAAAAAACGGACCTGCCGATGCAAAAAACATCCGCAGGTCCGTGTGCTGTCTGCATCAGTCGGCCTGATCCGACTGCGTGGTCACGGCGTCTGTCGCCACATATTTGATATTGTGCTGCTCGGCATACGCAATGATATTCTTGAAATCGGATTTCACGCGCAGCTCCACCTTCGGGCAGGCGTCGAACGCCAGGGAATCGATGATGCTCGGGTCGCCGCGCAGCGTGACGTAAAGCAGATTCTCACACAGGGAGAATGCCTTGATCGAAAGCATCTTGATGCCGTTGCCGATATCCACCTGCACCAGCTGGTGGCAGTTCGCAAAGCAGTTGGGCGGCAGGATCTCGATGCTGCGCGCCTTATGCAGGAACACATTGCGCACGGAGCTGTTTTCAAACGCGCCCTCGCCGATGGTCAGGATCGTTGCGGGCAGATAGACTTCCGTCAGATTGTCATGATCGGCAAACGCGCGCTCCCCGATGGCGGTCACGGTCAGATCGTCGATCGCGGCCGGAATCTCGAGTACCACGATCGGGTCGGTGTTGGTGTAGGCGGTGATTTTGGCGGTGTTGTCCTCCTGCACCTCATAGACAAAATCCTTGGTTTCCACGGTCTTGAGCTTGGGCTTGCCGCAGGCGGAGAACAGAGTCAGCACGGCGGCGAGCGCCAGACAAACGGCGATGATTTTCTTCATTGCTTCAGATCCTTTCCTGATTGTCATGATAATCCTGCGCGCACGCAGTTTTCCTGATGCTCTTCCCACGTTTCGGCGTAATGATACACTCCGTCCGCATCCGTGAGGAAGAAATAGTCGTTCGTATCCGCCGGCGAAAGCGCGGCGTTGACGGCCTCCATGCCGGGATTCGTGATCGGTCCGGCGGGCAGACCGGCGCATTGATAGGTGTCATACAGCTCCACGAAATTCGCATACGCATCCTCCGCAACCTGCGGTTTGATGTATTCCCGCAGATAGACCGAGGAGACGTCGCACTGGAGCTTCGGGAAACGTGTGCTGTTCAGCCGGTTGTGCAGCACGGCGGAAACCTTCGGCATTTCTTCCGGATCGCCCGCCTCCTCCTGAATGATCGAAGCGATCGTCAGGATCTCATCGAGCGTGTAGCCGGCCGCCGCGCATCTGGCCTGCAGCGCCGCGTCGTATTTTGCGGCGGCATTGCTTAAAAACCGCCGCAGGGCGCGCGCCGCATCCTCCCCGCGATAGAAATCATAGGTGTCGGGGAAGACGTAGCCCTCGCAGACGAACGGGCGCTCCGTCGCGTTGTCGACCGAAAAGCCCTGCGCCTCCAGCGCCGCCGGATCCCGCGCCGCCGCAAGAAAATCCGCCGCGGAGCAAACGCCGTTTTCCTCCAGCTTCTGCGCGATCTGCACGACGGTCGACCCCTCGGGGAAGGTCACGCGCACGGTGGCTTCGGTCGTCGGTGCCGTCGGCGGTTCCGACTGCGTCCGGGGCGTGCCGCGGCGCACCGCGCAGCCGCCGGACATCGCAGGCAGCAGCAGGAGCAAAACCAACAAAAGCACTCTGATTGTTTGCATTCTTTGTTTCATCATAGTTCAAATACTAGCACACAATGTCGAAAAAATCAAGTCAATGACCGGGTCCAACCTGTAAACTTTCCGTGACGAAACGGAGCTGTCGCATTTAGCGAAAAGCGTCAAAGCAACAAAAGAAGAGGAGCTTGTATCCCAGACAATCATGGGGCGCAAGCTCTCTTCTTTCTGTTTTAAAACGAAAACGAAAGGGTTTTCTGCTTTGACTCGACGTTTTTTCTCCCTCGGCGTACCTTTGTACAGCCTTCGGTCGAAGAAAACGCCGTTTTCATCTAAATTCGACAGCCCCGTCGGTTTCTATGGATCAGCCCTCCGGGCCGCCGAAGATCAGAACATCCGCATAATCGAAGGTCAGGGTGGCGGTGCCGCCCTGCACGCCGAAGATGTCATAGGCCTGCCATTCGGATTTCGTGCGATAGGAGATGTTGTGCGCTTCATCGGGCTTGAAGAACCAGCCGCCGTCCTCGCGCAGGCAGTCGTTGAACTGGGCGCGGGGATTGGTGAAGGTCGCGCCGCTGAGGATGGAAATAATGTCGAAGCGGTCCACCATGCGGCACAGGCTGCCTTCCTGCTCATTCTTGACCACGATCAGCGGAGAACCGCCGCAGACGGTGCCGATGATATTGTAAGCCGCCTTGATTTCCTCATCCGCGATCAGCTGCTGCGCCACCATGCCGCCCAGACTGTGGCCGGCGATCACCAGCGCGCTGCCTCTGGGCACGACGTCCGCGAGCGTGGCTTTCACCTGCTGCAGATAGTCGTTATCCTTGTTGAAGGCGCTTTTGAAGCAGGCGTTGAGGTTGTTGGTCTGCCCGTCGACATTGTCCGTGCCGACCAGACCCAGCAGATACACCCACTTCGTTCTGCCGTTCTCCTTCAGCTTGGCCTCCACGATGCGGATCGGCGGGCACTTCGGCGCGTCGTTGAGCACGAAATTGAGCATGTCCGACGGATCGGTGCAGGTCTGCACGCCCGTCTGCTGCGGCAGGCGCGTGGCATAGGCCGCCAGACTCAGGACGGAGAGCACCGCCGCGAGCGCCAAGAAGATCGCAAGAGCTTTTTTCATCGGGATCGTCTCCTTTTTCATTTTTATTGATGCGCTTCGTTGACCGCGCGCAGGACCTCCTGCTTGAAGTCACCGAAGATCTTGTATTTCTTTGTGAAAATGATATGGGAAATGATGAGCATGATCGGCGGCACGATGAACATCATGAAGGTGATCGCGGCGTCCGCCTGCCGGTTGACGACGGTTTCGTTCATGCCCTTGCTGAAGTCATACTTCGTGGCAACAAAGGCGGAATACATGATGATCGACTGCAGGGTGTAGGCCATCTTCTGCAAAAAGCCCTTCATCGAGAAGGTCAGGCTCTGATTGCGTTTGCCGAGCTTGTATTCGCCGTAATCCACGATATCCGCGAGCATGACGGTCTGATTGACAAACATGGAGCCGATGCCGATCGAGGCGATGAGGAAGCAGACGCCCAGCGCGATCACCTTATCCCGGACGTCGCCCGGCAGCAGATAGCCGACTGCCGCCATGCCGGCATAGCCGACGGTCGCGGTCGTGAGCGAAAGGCGATAGGTCGAGCGGTTGGACATGAATTTGTCGCAGATCGGGATGACAAGGATCGAGAGGATCGAGCCGACGGAGCCGAGCAGATTGAATTTCGACTGCAGCTTCAGATCGCCGCCGACCTGCAGGAAATAATAGCTGCTGATGCCGGAGGTCATGTAGTAGCCGCAGTTGGAGATCATCGCAAAGAGCATGAAGGTCAGCAGCTGATCGTTGTGCCGGATCACCTGCAGCGCCTTGCGGAAGGAGAATTTCTCCTCCGATTTCACCACGGCGGTTTCCTTGGTGGAAGCGACGCTGATGCACGCAAAGACCACCAGCGCGACGGACGCGATGATGCTCCATTTGCCGAAGCCCTTGCTCAGGCCCGCGGGGCTGAGCTTGTCGAGCTCCGTATTCGCCTCGCCCGCAAAATACACGACGATGATCGAGGTGAAGATCGAAACGATCCCCTGCCCGAGGCCGGAGAAGGTGCGCGCGATGGTGGAAACGAGGTTGCGGTCCTTTTCCTCGGTCGCAAAGGTCGGAATCATCGACCAGAACGGGATATCCGCGAGGGTATTCGTCATGCCCCAGAGCACATAGAACACCGCGACGAGCACATAGACGCCGATCGTGCCGGCGTTGAAGCCCGCGATGTTGAACAGCAGGGAAAGCACGACCGCGTTGAAACAGGCGCCTGTGAGGATCCACGGGCGGTATTTGCCCATTTTCGTGTGGGTGCGGTCGACGATCGAGCCCATCATCGGGTCGTTGACGCCGTCCCAGATCCTGGCAAGCGGCGCAAGGATCAGCAGAAACAGCGGGCTGATCTTCAGCGCATTCGTCAGATAGAGCGAAAGGTAGGAATAAAACAGGCCGTAGCTCAGATCCAGACCGATCGCGCCGACGCCGTAGCCGATTTTTTCACGCAGGGGAACCTTTTTCACGGAACCACTCCTTCCGGCGGGATTTGGAATAATTTATTTTATCACATCCTGTAAAGTTCCGCAACCGTTATTGCGATTTTTTTCGGTTTTTGCGGTTTTCTCGCCGTTTTGGATTGACTTTGAAACGAAATAGGTATAAAATTAATTGACTATAATTAGATAGGAGTGATCCCCGATGGCTGTAAAAAAGCTGAAGTATTTTGCCGGCGGTCAGTGGCTGGAATCCAAGTGTGAAAAGTATATGGACGTTTACAACCCCAGCACCGGCGAGGTGCAGGCGCAGACGCCCTGCTGCACGAAGGAAGAGGTCAACTACGCCGTTGAGTGCGCAAAGAAGGCCTTCCCCGGCTGGTCCAACACGCCGGTGATGAAGCGCGTGCAGATCATCTATAAATTCCGCGAGCTGCTCATCGAGCACATGGACGAGCTGACCGAGCTGTGCGCCCGCGAGCACGGCAAGGTCTGGAGCGAGGCGAAGGGCGATATCCTCAAGGTCAAAGAGCCCGTGGAGCTTGCGCTCTCCGCGCCGTCGCTGACCATGGGTGAAAGCGTGCGCGACACCTCCAGCGGCTATGACACCGTGCTTTACAAAGAGCCGGTCGGCGTCTTTGCCGGCATCGTGCCCTTCAACTTCCCCGGCATGATCCCGATGGGCTGGATGACCCCGATGTGCATCGCCTGCGGCAACACGATCGTGCTCAAGGCCGCCTCCTTCACGCCGATGACCGCCATGCGCATGGCGGAGCTCTGGCAGGAAGCCGGTCTGCCGGACGGCGTTGTGAATATCGTCACCTGCTCCCGCAACGAAGCGGAGATTTTCCTCGAGCATCCCGACGTGCGCGGCATCACCTTCGTGGGCTCCACGAGCGTCGGCCTGCACATCTACTCCACCGCCGCCGCCAACGGCAAGCGCGTGCAGTGCCTGTGCGAGGCGAAGAACCACGGCCTTGTGCTTGAGGACGCCGCGCTTGAGCGCACCGCCCGCGGCATCATCAACTCCTCCTTCGGCTGCGCGGGTGAACGCTGCATGGCGCTGCCCGTGATCGTTGCGCAGGAGAGCATTGCCGATCAGCTGATCGCTTATCTTGTCAAATTCGCCAAGGAGCTGAAGATCGGCCCCGCTTATGATAAAGAATCCCAGCTCGGCCCCGTGGTCAACGCGGCGCACAAGCAATCGATCCTCAACTGGATCGAAAAAGGCCTGGAGGAGGGCGCCACGATGGTGCTCGACGGCCGCAATCCGGTCGTGCCCGGCTATGAAAACGGCTTCTATCTCGGGCCCACCATTCTGGACAACGTGACGAAAGAAATGACCGTCGGCACCCGCGAGATCTTCGGGCCGGTGCTCTGCATCAAGCGCGTGAAGAACTTCGAGGAAGGCCTTGCCGTGATGAACGCGAATCCGTTTGCCAACGGCTCCGTGATCTTCACCCAGAGCGGCTACTATGCCCGTGAATTCGCCAAGCGTACGGACGGCGGCATGGTCGGCGTCAACGTCGGCATCCCCGTACCCGTGGGCGTCTTCCCCTTCACCGGCCACAAGAAGTCCTTCTTCGGCGACCTGCACTGCCTGGGCAAGGACGGCTTCCGCTTCTACACCGAAACCAAGGCGGTCACCAGCCGCTGGTTCGATGAGGAAGAGATGAAGGCCACCAAGGTCGACACCTGGGACGGCTCCGTCGGCGGCGACCAGTAAAACCGATCAACCAACCAGCGCCGGCATCGAGGAAACTCCATGCCGGCTTTCTCTTATCCGACCGGAGGATCGCATGAAGCATCTGAAAACCATACTCTGTCTCCTGCTGTGCCTCGCGCTGCTGCTCGCCTGCGCTGCCTGCGCCGTGAAAACGCCCGGCGGCGGGCCGACGACGGCAACGACGGAACCGGCAACGGAAGGCGTCACGGAAATCGGCCCCTATGACCCGAACGGCAGGCTGACCGTCAGCACCCTGCGCCGGATGCTGCTGGTCGGCGCAGCCGGCGACACGGCGCGTGACGCGGCGGCGCTGGCAGCCGAGATTTACACCGCCTCGGGGCTGTTCGCCACGCCGCTCGTCACTGAAACGGGCCGGTTTTCCGACAAAGCGGCGGGCGACCTGGTGCTGATCGCCGACGATTCGCTCGACGCAGAGGCGTTCTCGACCGTTGTCACCGATTCAATTCTGTATTTGTATTATGCGCCTGACAGCGGACGCGGTCTGCTCTACGGCGCGCAGTATCTGCTGCAGCAGATGCTGCAGTCGGCGGACGGCACGCTGGCCTGCGGCGAAGTGAACCGGCAGCCGGAAACCAAAGAGCGCACGATGATGCTCGACTGCGCGCGCAAGCAATGGAGCGCTGCGTGGGTCAAGAACCTGATCGCGCAGCTCTCCTGGATGGGCTTCAACACGCTGGAGCTGCACATGACCGAGGAGCAGGGCATGCGCTGCAACATCTGGCGCGACCGCGCAGGCAGTGCCGTGCCCGACTGCAACGGCAACGACTTTTCCTTTCTCTGCGGCTGCACGGCCGTTTCATGGAATCCGGATTACGCCGAGGATCCCGACGTCTGCTGGACCCGCGATGATCTTGCTGAGATTCTCACCTGCGCGCAGCGGTTTCAGATCGATGTGATCCCCGCCATGGATCTCCCCTGCCACTGCCGCAATCTGATCCGGCGCGCCGAAGCCGCTGCCGCTGAGGGGTTCAGTTTCCGTTATCAAGGGGAAACGTATACTGTCGCTGCGGGCGAAGCGCTCTCTGCCGCAGGATCCGGCGGCAACACGCTCAACATCGCCGCCGAATCTGCGCGCAATCTCAGCTTCGCGGTCGTTGAAGCCTACGCAGACTTCTTCAGGGACTACGGCTGCGACCGCTTCGGCATCGGCGCGGATGAGGTCACGGGTTCAGACGCCGCCTGGGCAGATTACGCTGCCGCCGACGGCGGGAACAGCGCGCTCGACGGCTGCATCCGCTACGTCAACGCGCTGTGCGCATTGCTCAAGGGCATGGGCTACACCGTGCGGGCAAATAACGATTATCTGTTTTCCGACGCTGCGGCCATTCCGGTCGATCCCGGCCTGCAGGTCTGCTACTGGCAGGCCGCGGACCGCGGCGCCAGCAGCGCGCAGGCGCTGATCGACGCGGGGCGGCAGCTGTTCAACTGCGTGGGCAGCTACTGTTACTATGTGCTGCGGCAATCGGGCAGCGGCGTCGACGCGCGCGACGCCGCCTGCGACACCTGGGACTTTCACCACGCGACGGCGCAGCGCATTTACGCGGGCTGCGGCGGCGACTGCGGGTTTGACGACTGCCGCTCGCCGGGCGGCTGGCATCCCGCCCGCCTGTGGGATTACAACAGCCAGCAGCAGACGACGGCCGCAGACGACCGGCTGGCCGGCGCTTACTTCTGCCTTTGGGCGGACTGGGCCGGTCTGGACACGGAGGAAAACCTCTTCTTCCGACAGGACGATTACGGCCTGACGCCGCGCATGTGGGCCTCCGCCGCAAAAATGTGGGACCGGGACGCCGACGAAACCTGCCCGTGGGAAGCGTTTCAGGCAGACCTGACGCACATTCTGTATTCCCCGCTGATCGAGCGATAAGCCCTCGCGTTTGCGGGAATTCCCGATCGGTCGGTGCTTTCGTCTTCGATCAAGGCATCATAGAAGCAGCAGCGCCCCTCTCCGGAAACGGAGAGGGGCGTTCATTGATCTGTATTCTTAAATCAAAGGCCTGTCAGGAAGCGCGTGATCCTGAATCTGGACGAAATCTCGCAGATGATATAACAGGCGATGACGCTGAGCAGCACCTGCGGGAACATCCAATAGACGCTGACGGAAAACAGTTTGTCAATGACGGCCAGGATGACCACTCTGGTAAAGGAATCAATCAGCATAAACTGATACGAGTAGGACGATAATTTAACAATATAACGATTGGGCCTGAAATAACCGAAAACAAGGATCAGGAAAGAGAAGGTTGAAACAACCTGCGCAAACGTCAGCAGATACCGCAGCGGCAAGCCCAGACTCTCTTTCAGATAATAGCCGAGGATATAGACGGCGACGGAGCCCGCAAACAGCAGGAGTTTCGGGCACCTGTTCCGGATGGAATCAATCTCTTTTTTGTATAATTTCAAAATGATTCCCAATATAAAGTACGGCAAATACTGAATCGCCGTAATGAACTGGAAGACGGAAAGCGCTTTCGGATTCCAGCCGGCAAGCTCGATGATACTATTCACTGCGAATAACAGGAGAAAGGCAACAATCGAAAAGGCTCTGTTTTTTTCAAACCAGATCCATAAGAGCGGCGCGATGCAGAAAAGCACAAAAATACAATAGGAAAACCAATACAGATTGCCGAAAACAAACGCATCAATCAGCATGCCCCGATAGCTGTCCGCATGGGCGAATGAATTGGATATGATTAAAGTATAGACGATTTTCAGGCTTGAGAAAACCAAAAAAGGGACAATGATTTTTGTGAATTTGTTCAGATAATACTTTTTCAGATCCTGTTTATGGTTCAGGTAGCCCGAAATCAGAATGAAAATAAAGACGCAGAAATAGATCGGAGATATGATCGCCTCAAACCACGAATGAAACGTGCATCCGTAGTCCCCCTTGAGCTGCGCGATCGAGTGCCAGATCATAACAAAAACCGCACACGTGAATTTGATATAATCAATTGTATAGTTTCTGGCTTTGGTTTTCCCGCTGCTCATTTCTGCAAGTCCTCCTGTTCGGCTCATTCCTATGCGAAAACACTGCGCAGCCGCCGTGGTGACAGACGCAATCTTGCCCCGCGTTCCCGTTCATTCCCCGATGATCGGGAGCTCGGGGTGATATTGCTTCAGATAGTCCAGCACCTGCGGGAGCATCACGCGCCGATGATGCGCACGTCCGGCTTGTTTTCACGCAAATACTGCAAAATCTCCGGAACATGATTGGGGCTGACCGCAATCAGCGCACCGGTCATCTCGTAGGGAAGGAAGCAGGCGCTTTCCTTGAAAACACGGAAAAACGCGATGCCTTCCCACTTGATACGGATCGTCTGACCGCTTTCGACCCGCACCTCAACGCCGTCGGAATCCAGTATCAGATCCAGCGATTTTCGGTTGCGCTTGAGCAGGTTGCACATGCGATACAAACGGATCAGCCGCACAGCCGAAACCAGCAGAAGCACAGCCGCAAAACAAGCTAATACGATCGCCGGGACAAACGTCCGATCCATATACAGGACCCAACCGGCTATGGCAAGCCATATCACGGCAAATACGCACCAGATCCATTCATATAAAAACCAATTGCGCAGCCACCATGTTGACGGGTGCTTCATCACCTTGCGGCGTTGCATCACCAGGTTGACGTATTCCCGATAATAAGCGTCCAGCCGCGGCTCCTGCGCTGAAATATGAATCGTAATAAGGTTCTCCTTTCCGGCTCACACCGTTACCATGTCATGGCCGACGATACGATCAGGCCTGCGATGATCACGCTGAGCAGCGCGAGCACGCCGGCCGTGCAGACCATTGCGGGCAGAAGCGCCAGCAGCCGTCTGCCGCCGCGCAGCCTGTATCTGCGGATCCGCCATCTGCCGTAGACCCAGGCCGGCAGCGCCAGCGCCGAGAGCACGATGAACAGATACAGCGCATACGTAATCATTGCGCCTCCAGCGGCAACGGCGCGCCCTCCCATTCCGCATCCGGCGCAACGCCAAGCACGGCGCAGACCGTCGGCGCGAGGTCGAGGATGCTGCCGCCCGCGGGCTTGCCCGCAGAAAGCTCTGCATTGCTGCAAAGAATCGGAATCGTCATATCCTCCGGCAGATCGGAGCCGTGGCTGCGCGCGTGGCCGCCGTGATCCGCCGTCACGATCACCAGATAGTCCTCCGAAAGCCCGTCGCACAGCTGTGCGATGCAGTCCCAGCTGCCGCGCACGGCGCGCAGGTAGTCCTCGCTCATCCAGCCGTCCTTGTGCCCGGCGGCGTCCGACCAGCCGAGATAGACAAAGGCAAAGTCCGGCGCATCCGCCGTCAGATAGGCCTTCGCGATCGCGGTCAGGCGCGGATTCGCTTCTTCATAGCCGTACACATGACCGGATACATAGCAGCCGAAGGTCAAAGCGTCCGGCCGCGATAAATCTTTCAGTTCTTCCCAGTTATAAAACATCGCGCAGGTTTTGCCCGCCGCGCGCAGGGTCTCGCACAGCCCGCGCACCGGCCGCACCTGCGGCACATAGGTATTGGTCAGAATGCCGTGACGGTCCGGCGTGACGCTGTGAAACAGCGACATGTGGCAGGGCAGCGTCACGGAGGGCATCACCGTCTGCGCCTGCAGAAAGCAGCGGCCCGTTTCCAGCATCTGCTTTGCGAACGGATGCCCGCAGGCCGTCAGTGCGTCCGGGCGCATCCCGTCCACAAGGATCAGCAGCACTTTTTTCATTTTTCTCTCTCCCCTGTTTATTCTTTCAATAAGCCTTCTTTGACCGCCTGATCGAGGATTTCATTGACCGCAATCCACAGCTGCGGCGACCAGGTGCGGATGATCTCGTTGCGTTTGAGGATCGTCGGCTTGTGCACATCGAAGGTTTTCCAGGTGTGCCCGCCGGAGAGATAATTGAGGATCAGCGGCTGAAAGCGGTCCATGATGTTGGCAAAGCGGCTTTCAGGCGTGTCGCACGCTTCGAATTCCTCCCAGAACGCGCGCAATTCCGCGCCCTGCGTCCCCGGCAGACTGCCGAACAGACGCTCGGCCGCCGCCGTTTCCCGCGCGGCCTTATCCTGATAGCCGACGGTATCATAGGCGAAGGTGTCGCCCGCGTAAATTTCGACCAGATCATGCACGAGCGCAAGCTCCGCCGCTTTCGGAATATCGACCGGCTCGGTCGCGTATTCGCTGAGCACCATCGCCGTGACCGCCATGTGCCAGGAATGCTCTGCGTCGTTTTCACGGCGGGAGGCGTCGGCAACCAGATTCTGCCGCAGCACCTGCTTCATGCGGTCGATCAGCGCAAGGAATTCCACCTGCTGCCGCAGACGGTCATCCGATAAAAAATCAAAGGTTTTCATTTTTCTTTTCCCACTGTTCGCTGTTAATTCTTCAGACTCTGCATCGGCGCCGGGATGCGGCCGCCGCGGCCGATAAACTTGGCGGGCGATTCCGTGCGCAGGGGCATCACGGGGCCGCCGCCGAGCAGACCGCCGAAATTCAGCTCCTCGCCGACCTGCTTGCCGATGGCGGGAATCACGCGCACCGCCGTAGTCTTGCTGTTGACCATGCCGATGGCCGCCTCATCCGCGATGATGGCGGCGATCACCTCGGCGGGGGTATCGCCGGGAATATTGATCATATCCAGACCGACCGAGCAGACGGCCGTCATCGCTTCGAGCTTTGTGATGCTCAGCGTGCCGGCGCGCGCCGCGTCGATCATGCCGGCGTCCTCCGTAACGGGAATGAATGCGCCGGACAGGCCGCCCACATGGGAGGAGGCCATGACGCCGCCCTTTTTGACCGCGTCGTTGAGCAGGGCAAGCGCTGCCGTGGTGCCGTGGCAGCCGCAGCGTTCGAGGCCCATTTCCTCGAGAATATGCGCCACGGAATCGCCGACCGCCGGCGTAGGCGCAAGGGAGAGATCCACAATCCCGAAGGGCACGCCCAGACGGCGGGACGCTTCGCTCGCCACGAGCTGACCCATGCGGGTGATTTTGAATGCGGTTTTCTTGACCAGATCGGCCACGGCCGTCAGATCGCCTTCCGGCAGCTTTGCCAGCGCCGCGCGCACCACGCCCGGACCGGATACGCCGACGTTGATCACGCAGTCCGGCTCGCCCGCGCCGTGAAACGCACCGGCCATGAAGGGGTTATCCTCCGGCGCGTTGCAGAAGACGACGAGCTTTGCCGGGCCGATGCAGCCGCGGTCCGCCGTGCGCTGTGCGCATGCAAGCACCACCCGGCCCATCAGCGCCACGGCGTCCATATTGATGCCGGTCTTGGTGGAGCCGATGTTGACGGAAGCGCAGACGTGCTCCGTTGTGGCAAGCGCCTCGGGGATCGCGGCGATCAGTTCCTTATCGCCGGGGCCGAACCCCTTCTGCACCAGCGCGGAAAAGCCGCCCAGGAAATTCACGCCGCAATCGCAGGCGGCGCGCTCAAGCGTATTCGCGAGCTTGACCGCATCCCGGTCGTCGCAGGCGGCGAGAATCATCGCCGCGGGCGTGACGGAGATGCGTTTGTTGATAATGGGAATTCCGAATTCTTTTTCGATCTGTTCCCCCGTCGCCACGAGATCCTTCGCATACCGCGTGATTTTATCATACACGCGCGCGCACATGTGATCCACGTCGCTGTGGCAGCAGTCGAGCAGGGAAATGCCCATCGTGATCGTGCGCACATCCAGATGCTCCTGCTGGATCATGGTGATGGTTTCCAGAATATCTCTTGCGTTCAGCATATCCGCACCCCGTCAGATCGTGTGCATGGCGTTGAAAATATCCTCATGCATCGCGTGAATGGACAGGCCCATTTCCGCGCCGATGGCGGTGATGGTTTCCGCGAAGGCGGTAAAGGGCACATCCGAATCGGAAATATCCACCATCATGATCATGGCGAACAGATCCTGCAGCACAGACTGCGTGACCTCGATGACGTTGATATTGTGCTTGGCGCATTCCGTGGAAACCTTCGCGAGAATGCCGACCATATCTTTGCCGATAACCGTTATAACTGCTCTCATGATTTGCTCCTGTTTCTTGTATTTATCAATAGCCGTCCGGATTCTGCGACTGCCAGCGCCAGACGTCCTCACACATTTCGTCCAGCCCGCGCTCCGCCGTCCAGTGCAGCTCCGCGCGCGCTTTGGTCGGGTCGGAATAGCAGATGGCGATATCGCCGGGGCGGCGCGGCGCAAATTCATATTTGACCGGCTTGCCGCAGGCCTTGGAGAACGCGCGCACCACATCCAGCACGCTGTAGCCCACGCCCGTGCCGAGATTGTAGGTGGTGCAGCTCTGCTCGGCGAGCACCTTTTCGACCGCCCGGATGTGACCGATGGCAAGATCGACGACGTGGATATAATCGCGCACGCCCGTACCGTCCGGCGTCGGCCAGTCGCTGCCGTTGACGTTCAGATGGTCGAGCTTGCCGATCGCCACCTGCGCCACATAGGGCACAAGGTTGTTGGGAATGCCCTTGGGGTCCTCGCCGATGCGCCCGCTCTTGTGCGCGCCGATGGGATTGAAATAGCGCAGCAGGCACACGCTCCAGCTCGGGTCGGAATCATAGGTGTCGCGCAGGATGCGCTCGATATACAGCTTGGTCGTGCCGTAGGGATTCGTCGTTTTGCCCTCGGGCATATCCTCACGCAGGGGCGAGGGGTTTTCGCTGCCGTACACCGTGGCAGAGGAGCTGAACACAATCTTTTTGCAGCCGGCCGCCGCCATCGCCTCAAAGAGCGTGACGCTGCCGCCGATGTTGTTGTCATAGTAGGACAGCGGGTCGCGGATGCTCTCCGGCACGCACTTCAGGCCCGCGAAATGGATTACCGCGTCGATACTGTTTTCCGCAAAGATGCGGTCGAGCCCCGCGCGGTCACGGATATCGCATTCGTTAAATTTCACGGTTTTTCCGGTCAGTTCTTCGATGCGTTTTACACTTTCGCTCTTGCTGTTGCAAAGATTATCGAGTATAATAGTATCATAGCCGGCGTTCAGCAGCTCCACACAGGTATGAGAGCCGATGTATCCGGCGCCGCCGGTGACTAAAATCGCCATGGTGCACCCTCCGCAATTGATATTTTCTTTATTATAATGTTTCGGCGCGAAAAAATCAACCTTGCGCCGCCAATTATTCACATTTTCCGTTCATGTTTTTTTTGACCGCTGCAGAAAAGAGGGAGTTTATGTTTGATCTGACCGATCCCGGCACCGTCCAGGCGCTGCTGCGCCGCCACGGCTTTCATTTTTCAAAATCACTCGGCCAGAATTTTCTGATCGATCCGGAGGTCTGCCCCGCCATGGCGGCCGCCTGCGGCGCGGATGCGCACTGCGGCGCGCTGGAAATCGGCGCGGGCGTCGGCGTGCTGACCGCAGAGCTCGCCAGGGTCGCGGGCAAGGTGGTCAGCCTGGAGCTGGACCGCAAGCTCCTGCCCGTGCTGGAGGAAACGCTCGCCGACTTTGACAACATCGAAATCGTCAACCGGGATATTCTGAAAACAGATCTGCCCGCGCTGATCGCGGAGCAGTTCGGCGACATGCCGGTCTGTGTCTGCGCGAATCTCCCCTATTATATCACCTCGCCGGTCGTGATGACGCTGCTCGAGAGCGGCGTGCCCTTCCGCAGCATCACCGTAATGGTGCAGAAGGAGGCGGGCGAGCGCCTGTGCGCCGCCGTGGGCACGCGCGCAGCCGGCGCGGTCACGGTGGCCGTGCAGTATTACGCAAACGCCGAGGTGCTTTTTGAGGTCGGACGCGACAGCTTCCTGCCCGCGCCGAAGGTCGACAGCGCCGTCATCCGCCTGACCCCCCGCGAAGCGCCGCCGGTGCAGGTGGCGGATGAGAGCGCCTTTTTCTCGCTGGTGCACGCCGTCTTCGGTCAGCGCCGCAAAACGGCGGAAAACGCGCTGAGCGCCGGACTCGGTCTGCCGAAGAGCGCGGTGGCCGCCGCGCTGGCCGCCTGCGGCTTTGCGCCGACCGTGCGCGCAGAAACCATGACGATGGCGGAACTGGCAAAACTGAGCGATGCACTGCCGAAAAAGCAATAAAAGATGAAGAATTTGTAAAGAAACGCTTGACAAGCATCCCGTGGCTGTGGTATCTTCAGTAGGTAGATAGAGGCGCGGCGCGCAAAAGTAGCTCCGGCGGCATCGGGAATCGGGCCGGATGGAAAGGGTTCGCCGCCGAGGTGCATGCCTGCCCGCCCGGGGCGCGCGTGTGCCGGGCCGCAGCGAAAGACGCTGCGGACTGTCACGGATCTGTGGAGCGCTATCGAAATCGAACCTGACAGGGTTATTTTTTGCTCCGGCATCCGTTGAACGCCGGAGCATTTTATTTTAGGAGGAATATCCATGAAAAACAAGAGAAGGCTGGTCGCGCTGCTGACTGCCTGCCTGCTGCTCGTTTCGTTCTGCGCGTTCTCCGCGCTGGCGGAGCCGGAGGAAGCGGCCATGACGGAAGTCGTCACCGACGTCAATCCCGAAATCGCGCCTGCTGCTGCGCCCGGAAGCGAAACGCCGATGCTGCTTGCAGCGATGCCGGACGAAGCGGAAAAAGCCGCCGACACGGCGGATGCGGCGGCAGCTGAGGACGTTGCGGTCCTCACCGTCGGCGCGGAAGAAGAAGCAGAAGAAGCTGCGGCCGACCTGACCGACGCGGATGCTGCGCAGGAATATGTGGACAGCTACGCTGACAACCTCGAGAACGACCCCGACTTTGAGACAAATATCCAGACCGCGATCGCTACGGTACGTGAGTCGGTCAAGTCCTATGCGACGGTGCTCTCGCTTCTGCCCGCCATCATCGCCATCCTGCTCGCGCTGATCACCAAGGAGGTCTATTCCTCCCTGATCATCGGCATCATCGTCGGCGGCGTCATCTATGCCGGCGCCAACTTCCGCGGCATCATGGTGCATGTGGTGCAGGACGGCTTCATTGCCAGCGTTGCGGATTCCTACAACATCGGCATCATCATCTTCCTCGTGCTGCTCGGCGCGCTGGTCGCCATGATGAACAAGGCCGGCGGCTCCGCTGCATTCGGCCGCTGGGCGACCAAGCACATCAAGACCCGCACCGGCGCGCAGCTGGCAACCATCCTGCTCGGCGTGCTGATTTTCGTGGATGACTATTTCAACTGCCTGACCGTCGGCTCCGTCATGCGTCCCGTCACAGACGGCCACAAGGTCTCCCGCGCAAAGCTTGCCTACCTGATCGACGCCACGGCGGCGCCGGTGTGCATCATCGCGCCGATCTCCTCGTGGGCGGCGGCGGTGGCCGGCTTTGCAAAGAGCGCGGGTGAAGCCAACGGCATCCGGCTCTTTATCCGCGCGATCCCCTTCAACTTCTATGCGCTGCTCACGATCGTGATGATGATCGTGCTCGCGGTCAGCAAATTCGACTACGGCCCGATGAAAAAGCATGAGCGCAACGCCATTGACAACAACGACCTCTTCACCACCGGCACCAAACAGGCCGTGGAAAAGATGGAAGTCAACGAAAAAGGCCGCGTAATCGACCTGATCCTGCCCGTGATCATCCTGATCGCTTCCTGCGTTGTGGGCATGATCTATTCCGGCGGCTTCTTCGGCGGCGACAACGATAAGAATTTCATCGGCGCATTCTCCGATTCCGACGCTTCCGTCGGTCTCGCGCTCGGCGCGGCGTTCACCATCGTTGTGGTCACGATCTATTTCCTGCTGCGCCGCGTGCTGAAATTCAAGGATCTCATGGAATGCCTGCCCGACGGCTTCAAGGCCATGGTGCCCGCGATCATGATCCTTGCCTGCGCATGGACCCTCAAGGCCATGACCGATTCCCTCGGCGCGAAGATCTTCATCTCCCAGCTGATCGAAGGCACGGCGGGCTCCTTCCAGATGTTCCTGCCGGCGATCATCTTCGCCATCGCGGTCGGTCTCTCCTTCGCCACCGGCACCTCCTGGGGCACCTTCGGCATCCTGATCCCCATCGTGCTCAGCGTCTTCCAGGCGAATAATCCGCTGACGATCATCGCCATCTCCGCCTGCATGGCCGGCGCGGTCTGCGGCGACCACTGCTCCCCGATTTCGGATACGACGATCATGTCCTCCGCCGGCGCGCAGTGCGATCATATCAACCACGTTTCCACGCAGCTGCCCTATGCGCTGACCGTGGCGGGCGTTTCGTTCGTGACCTATATCCTCGCGGGCGTGCTTGCCGGCACGGGGCTTGCCGTCATCGCGCTGCCGGTCGGCATCGTTCTGATGATCGGCACGCTGCTGATCGTCAGAGGCGCAACCGCCAAGAAAGCATAAAAAACCGTCTGCACGGCGGTTGAATTGAGAACGCCGCGTTCCTGTTTTCTGCGGGAACGCGGCATATTTTATTGCTATTGACAGGCTGTGTTTTTTTCGTTATAGTTAAAACAGATTCTATGATTCAGGAGGTGTCTCATGCAATACTGCGATCTTGTCAATATCCGGCAGGGCACGGCTTCCGTCCACCGCTTTTCCACCGGCAACACGCTGCCGCTCACGCAGCTGCCCTTCGGCATGGCTTCCTTTGCTCCGCAGACCTGCGAGGACAAACGCTGGTATTATCACCCGTCGCACCGCAGTCTGGAGGGCGTGCGCCTGACGCATCAGCCCTCGCCGTGGATCGCCGATTACGGCGCTTTCGTGTTTCTGCCGCAGCGCGGCACGCCGGCCTGCGGCGGCGAGGAACGCTGGTCGGGCTTTCGCCCGGAGGAGGCGACGCTGACGCCTTACCTGCTGCAGCTGGAGCTGCTGCGCGCGCGGGCGGTTTTCGCCCTTTCGCCCACGGAGCGCGGCGCGGTGGGCACGGTGACCTTCACGGACGATGCGCCGCGGTATCTCTCCGTGCTGCCGGTCAAGGATCATTACGCCTACCGCTTCGACCCGGCGACGCAGACGCTCTTTGCCTCGACCGATATGAACTTCGGCGGCGACTGCAAAAACTTCCGCGCCTATCTGGCGCTGCGCTTTGACGGCGACGCCGTAGACGCCGACGGCACGCTCTGCGGGCAGGAACGCGACAACGCGGAGGATCTGCTGACCTCCGGTCTGGCGGCGGAAGGCGAAATGACCTCGATCCATCTGCGGCTCAGGGAGAGCGAAACGACCTTCCGCCTGGCCGTTTCCTATATCAGCTTCGCGCAGGCGTTGTGCACGCTGGAAGCGGAGACCGCCGGTCTGACACCGGAGGCCGCCTGCGAAGCGGCGCGGGCGCGCTGGGAATCCTATCTTTCCCGCGTGCAGATCGAGGCGGCGGATGATCGGCAGCTGCGCACCTTCTACTCCTGCCTCTACCGCGCGTTCCTTTATCCGCACAAATGCTATGAATACGACGCAGCCGGCGCGCCGGTCCATTACTGCCCGCATGACGGCAGCGTGCGGCCGGGCGTGCGCTACACGGACAACGGCTTCTGGGACACCTATCGCACGGTCTACCCCTTCTTTTCGCTCGTCGCGCGGGAGGAACTGAAGGAGATGCTCTGCGCCTTTATCAATGAATATGAAGAAAGCGGCTGGCTGCCGCGGTGGCTCTCCATCGGCGAGCGCGGCTGCATGCCCAGCACGCTGATCGACGCGGTGATCTGCGACGGCGCGGTCAAGGGTCTGATCGACCCGCCGACGCTGCGGCGCGCGCTTGCGGGGATGCTCAAGCACGCCACGACCGACCCGCCGCATCCGGATTTCGGGCGCAACGGCGCGGCGGATTACTGCCGTCTTGGCTATGTGCCCTATGAGAATCAGAACAACAGCGTCAACCTGACGCTCGACGCCGCCTACGGCGACTGGTGCATCGCGGAGATCGCAAAGCTGCTCGGCGAAACGGCAATCGAAGCAGCGTACCGCAAGCGCGCGAAAAACTACCGCAATCTCTTTGATCCGTCGACCGGATTCATGCGCGCGAAGGATCGCAGCGGCCGCTTCCGCCCGGATTTCTCGCCCGTGGGCTGGGGCCGGGATTACACGGAGGGCAGCGCCTGGCAGAATTCCTTTGCCGTGCCGCATGATGTGGAAGGCCTGGCCGCGCTCTACGGCGGCAAGGACGCCTTCCTGCAGAAGATCGACGCCCTGTTTGCCACGCCGCCGATCTATGAAATCGTCGGCTATGACTGCGAGATCCACGAGATCACGGAAATGGCGGCGGCCGATTTCGGCCAGTGCGCGATCTCCAACCAGCCGAGCTTCCACCTGCCCTATCTTTACGCCGCGCTCGGCGAGGTCGAAAAAACCGCGTACTGGGTCGAACGCATCTGCAAGGAGGCGTTTTCCGACGCGGCGGACGGTTTCCCCGGCGACGAGGACAACGGCTCCATGGCGCTCTGGTATGTCTTCGGCGTGCTGGGTTTTTATCCGTTCTGCCCCGGCAAGCCGGAATTTGTCAAGGGAAAAAAGCAGGTGCGCGCCGCCTCGATCCTCGGCAAGCCCGTCGACGCCGACGCTTTCCCGGGCAGCACGATCCCCTATGACGCATTGATCTGACAATAACAAGATTGCCCCCGGCTGCAGATTGCGCAGTCGGGGGCATTGCTGTTTTCAGTGGGGTTTACTTTTTGAGAAACGCCAGGCGCAGCGATTCAAAGAAGCGATTGAAGATCTGCTCAAGCAGGGCCTGGATTGTGATCATCCGGCGGCTGCTGCCGGCGGCGGGCTGCGGGGTCTGCGACGCGGTCGGCGCATCCGGCGTCACCGTCTGCGCGCTTTCCTGCCGCATCACAGCCGAGGCCGTGACCAGATCCTGCGGCGCGAAGCTGAAGCTCAGCATGCGTCCGCCGGCCGGTACCGCGGCCGCATAGGACCATTTCAGCTGGGTGATCGAGATCACGCCGGAGCCCGTATTCCGGATGATGATCGGGCTGGTCGTCGTTTTGACGCCGTCTGAATCCTTCCAGTTGCCGCTCATAACGGAGGAGATATCCCGGTACAGCTCCGTCGTGCCTTTCACTTCCAGCGCCTTGCTGCCGTTGCCGTACACCGTCGCTTCGCCGGTCGTGCCCGACGCCATGCGCAGGCCGACGCTCACCTTTGCGGGCGCCGTTGCCGACGACGTGGTCAGGTGGAAGGCGATCGCCTGGCCGGGATTGAGATAGACCTCATTTTTCGGGCCGACGTCCTGATAATCCGCCGGCGTGCATTCGGCGTTGCCCGTTTCGAGCAGGACGACGCCGGCCGTGCCGTTGCCGTTCGTATCGCCGAAGGAAGATTTCAGCAGGTCGCGCACGCGCTGATAGCCGGCGTTCAGCTCATCGTCCGCCGCGTAGGCGTCATAGGCTGCGCCGCTGATGCTGCTCGGATCGATCGGATCATAGACGCGCACGGCGTCCACATAGAATTTATAGCTGCTGCCGCCGGTCATGTTCTGCCGTGCGGACCAGCGCGGCTCGACGACGACCTTGTAGGTGCCGTAGCCGGTTGTGCTGTGCCAGCTGATCACGGGCACCTGATAGACGCCGTTGACCTCGCTGCTGCCGGCGACCCAACCGTAGGCATAGCCTTCGTTTGTCGGCGTTGTGGTGCCGCGTTGTTCGCCTTCGATGAAGAACGTGCCGCTGCCGGTCTCGCTCGTGTAGTAGATCGGCGTGCCGCTGCTGTCGAGCGATACCTTGCCGTCCTTGAGATAGAGCCGGCCGTATTTGTAACCGAAATAGGTGTTGATCAGGGTGGATTCGACGTTGGTTTCCTGCCCGTTTTCGATCTTATAAACGTCCACGAACGCAAGGCCGGACTGGTTATTCGTCACGGAATAGAAGTCGAAGCCCGTGCCCGAGAAGGTGAAGGTCGCAGTTGCGCCGCCCTTGTTGGCTGCGCTGACCTCGACGTATTTCGCGTGGCCGAGGGAGTAGGTCGCTTCGCTCGTCGTGTCGTAAGCGTCGTCGAAGCCGTAAACCGGGGACTCCTCATCGCCCGGACGCGTGCCGTCCTGGAACATACCGGTGAAGTCGGCGCCTGCGTCCTTCCAGGTCAGGCTGCTGTCCTGAGCGACAGCGAAGGAGAAGAAGGACTCCTCATAATAGACGTTGTTCGCCGGGATGACTGTGACGTTCGCGGTGTAATCCGCGTTGTTGTAGGTCGCGGTATAGGTGAAGGTCACCGCTTCATTCAATACAGCCGTCGGGGTGAAGGTGACGGCGTTGCCGTTTTTGACCGCCGTGTAGCCCGCGCCGCTCGCCGACACGCTCTTGAGCGTTGCGCCGGGAAGGTCGTTGTCGATGACGTTCAGCTGGACCGGCAGACCGTAGTCGAGGACGTAGGAATCGTCCTTGGCGGGGCGCTCCCATTTCGCATAGAGCGTGATATCGGCTGACGGGGTGTAGCTCGCACCCGCCGCGCCGACCAGTGTGGTGCATGCAGAATCCGCATACCATCCCTCGAGGACATGGTTGGCATAGGTCGGCGACGGCAGTGTGACGCTGCCGGGCGTCCACTGCGCGCGCATCTGATAGATCGCACCACGGGTCGAACAGAGATTGTTGACACTCTGTCCATCCGTATAGCTGACCGATCCGGTCTCCTTCCAGAATTCAATGTTTTTGACTGTGGCGCTGTTGCCGCCGAACACGCGGAAGAGCACGTATTTCTCAACATTCGCGTTACCGTTGTTTGACAGGGTCCAGGTGACGGTAAAATGCTGATAGCTGCCGGTGAGCGCGTGAGTGATATTGCCGTCGGTGCTGGTTGAGGATTCGCCGGCACCGTTGACAGCGGAAGCAATCTGCAAATAGTTGGTTGTGCCGTAGAAGTAGTTGGTCAACCGGCCGGTGCCCTTGGCGTCGAATTCCAGATGGAAGACTTCGCCCGCGGCGAAGGGCGGCGCGATCGTATACTGCTTGATCTCCTGATAATCATGGTTGTTATTGGGATCGCCGTTCGTGTGATCCTTGGAGTATTCGGTACCGAAATCGCTGATCAGGCGCGGAGAGCCGAGCCATCCGGCAAAATTGTCATATACCGTATCAGTCGTATCCGCCGCACCGTTATTATTCTGATAGGTCACAGTGTAGGAGGATTTCGTGAAAGCGTTGACCGTCAGATTCTGCGCCGTGCCGTAGTTGAAAGTCTGATTGCTCATCGAGCCATCCGTCGCACCGTTGCCGTCAAAAGCGACCTGATAAGTAATCGGCTTCCATTTTGCCTTCAGCGTTGCCGCAGACTGACCGAAGGTGAAGGTTGTGGCGGTAAAGGTCTTGTAGCCTTCGCTGTCGGTCGTGGCGCTTTCGGTGTAAGTGCTGTCCGTGCCGACGGTGTGTGTCCAGCCGTCGAAAATATAGCCCGTGCGGGTCGGCTGCACAAGATTCCAGACAGTTTTATAGGAACCGGTGATGGTGGAATTCGCCGTGCTGCCGTTCCAGGAGCCGCCGTTCGGGTTGACCGTCACCGTAACGTCGTTGCCTTGATAGTAAAAGGTGCGGCGGTGCTCGCCGTTGGTAATCTGTGTCTGCGTGATATGTTTGTAAACCACATCCGCATCCGTGTTGATCAAGCCCAGTCCCGTCGCAGGGTTTGCATTGGTGAAGGTGAAGTCGACGGCTTTCTGATTCGCCAGCAGCAGATTGCCTTTGTAAGTGAACCCGGTATAGGTTGTGCTCTTGAGCGTGAGCGATGAGCCTGCGCGGATCGCTTCGGTCTCCACAGGATTCGTCACGCCGGGGACGGCAATGACCTTCCACTCATTGCTGAATACGCCGGTGCTGCTGAGCTCCTTGATGTAGGCCAGATCGTTGACCTGCGCTTTGTTCTCTGCGGTATTATACTCCGTGCGCAGCGTGTTGGTCTGATTGGAAAGGTTCGTGGTATTCGGCGCGGTGGAATTGGTTGGATTGCCAACGGCTTCATACACCGCTTTCAGATAGGTTTTCCAGGTGTTGAAATCGCTGGCGTTGGTAAACCACCCGGACTGGAAGCCGTATTTCTGCGCAGTGTTGATCGCAGTACGCCAGGAGGATTTATTGATGCCTGTAATATTCATGCGGCAGATCAACGTGCAGATCGAATTGTCACCGCCCTGATAGCTGCGGGCTGCAGCTTTGGAGTAATACTTGCTTGTGCCGTCTGTCACCGCGCAATTCCAGAGAACACCTGTTTTCAGATAGGCAGTATTGCCGGAACTCGTGACCTGATTATCCTTGCCGCCCCAGATAATGGTACCGGTGTTATTGTACCAATATGCCTTGTTTCCATAAGAACCCTTTTCGTAATGCCCGCCGGATGTCGGATCGCCGTTGCCGTCTTGGTTTACAGCCGTCGTTCCGGTAAAATTGCTGATATAGGCATAAGCTCTGTCTGCACTGTCTGTGTCAGTAATGCTAAGACCCAGCGTCACATTCGGGACCTGTTTCAGATTGGAGTAACGGCTGGTATCCACAGTCAGTTTGCCCCACGGCGTAACCTCCTGCGCCTCCATCACAACGTCGCCGCTGCCCGGACCGCTCGGTCGGTAATCATAATGATAGCAGCCCTTCGTGGGCAGGTTAATGCTGGTGGAATCCTCAAGGAAATCTTTGCTGTTCTGCTTGCCGCCGCCCTGTGAAACGCTGATCAGCGGAAGAAAGCTCGATTTCGGAAAATAGTTGCCGTTATTCGTAATATCATGAATGCCGCTGATATAGCCCAGGGCGCCGCACCAGTGGTTGCTGCCGCGGTCGTTCTCCTGCTCGCCTGCTGCAACGATTGGTGAAAGATAAGGCGCATATGCGATCGTCCACGCATAGAACGTTGCGGTCGTCCCATCCGTCATACTGCAGGTAATCGTCCACTCTAGCGTGCGTGTCTGAGAAGATGAAAGGCCGCTCGAAAGCGTCATCGTGAAATCCGTATCAGAGAACAGGTTCCCGCTTTTTGACGCAGAGAGCCCCGACAGCGACGCGCCGCTGACACTCACGCTTGTTATAGAGGAAATATATTGTGAATAAATGTAGAACTTGCCCTTCGTCGCCGTACTCGTATTATCCGTCACCGTATCGACGGAAAACGTGCCGCTGCTGTTGATCGTATTATTGACATAATACTTCACACTCGTAGTGGTCGTATTGAAATTGCTCTGCGGCGTCATGTAGACCGTTTCCGGCACGGCGATGACGATATCGTTCCACTGGGCAGAACGAATCCGCCCGCTGTCATCCGCGAAGACAGCCAGCAGGCTGACGCCGGGCAGGCCGACGCCGAGCAGCATTGCTGCAACGAGCAGGACGGACACAACCGTTTTCAGCTTCGATCTGCGCTCTCCCATTCTTGTCATTTCAAGCCCTCCGTATCTCATATAAGATGGATCCGCCCGTGCGGGCGAGGTGATTGCCTTGGATTTGTGCGTGCCCTGCGGAGCGGCGTTCATTCCGCATTCCGCGTTCCGCATTTCGCATCTTCACCGACAAATGTATTCTTGCCTCATTTATTATATAAGAACATCCAACAGCGAGGATGCAGAATTATGAACAAATTGTAAATAATTTGCCCGATTTTCCCAGCATGGAAAAATCGGGCAAAAAAAACCGGATGCAATTGAAAAAAACTGCTCAGAATGATTCATACAGCGCCCGCCATTTGGCATAGCGTGCGGGGTCATATTGTGCGGGGAGCGTGCGTTCGAGCGTTTTCATAAGCCGCCTGCGCCGCAGCATATTGGCCAGCAGCGGCAGGAGCGACGGCGTGGACACAAAGCCGGCCGCCTTGTGCAGCAGATCGGCCGCGGTCTGCTTGCCGCCGTGCAGATCCTTGGTGGTGAGCACCTGCTTTTCAAACATGATGTTCAGCCGGCGCTCGCCGGCCTCAAGCAGGAAGGATTTTGACGTGTCGTCCGAAAGCTGCCGGCGCAGGGTGCGGCGGAACCAGGCGGTCTGATAGTCCCAGAGCCGGTCCATCGTCAGCGGGGCTTCCTGCGCGGCGATCACGGTTTCGGCCAGCAGCGCACCGGCGGTCATGGACTGCGTGATGCCGGAACCGCTGAGCGGCTCGATCATGGAGGCGCTGTCGCCCACAGCGGCATAGCCGTCGCAGACGAACTGCACAAGCGTGCGCCGCAGGGGGATTTTGGCGTACTGTCCGCCGCGCAGCAGATGCGCGGAGAGATCGCAATGATCCGCGCGGAAATCCGCAAGCGCGTTCTCCACAATGTGCGCATCGATCCCGCCGAAGGCGCCGACGAGCACATCCATGGCCGCAGGTTCTCGCAGCACCCAGTCAAATCCGCAGGCGCCTGCGTGGAAGAAATAACAGCAGCTGTCCGGCAGGTCGGACGCCGGAGCCTGCTTCTCATAGATCGCGCGATAGGTAAACATTGTTTCGTCCGCGCGGATTTCGCGCGGCACGCCGCAACCCGCCGGCAGCTGCGTGCGCACGGGCGAATCCATGCCCGCCGCGTCAATCACCAGATCCGCCTGCAGATCCTCCGTCGGCGTGCGCAGACCGATGACCCGCGTACCGTCGAGCAGCGGACCGCTGACAGGCGTTTCAAACCGCAGCTGCGCGCCGCTTCCCTCCGCGAGCGCGCAAAGGTGCCGCAGCAGGGCGCGGCGTTCGATATAATACACCGTCTTGCTCAGCTTCTCCTCCGGCGGCCGGACATGCACGGTTTTCGCCGGACTGAAATAATGCAGCGATCCCATCGGACGCATAGTTTCCTCCGGCGGCGGCGTCAATCCGATCCGCGTGAGCGTCGCCGGGACAAAGCAATCCGACCAGTCATAGCCGAGAGTTTCGCGCGGCTGCTTTTCCAGCACGGTCACGCTGTGCCCCGCCCGCGCGAGAAGCGCTGCGGCAACCAGACCGCCGTGCCCGGCGCCTGCGACCAGAATCCTCTTTCCCATATGCATCCCTCTTTTTTATAAGTTCGCCGTCAGCGACGCGCTCGGCTGACCGTAGGCGTTTTCCGCCGTCACGGCAACCGTCGCGCCGGGCGGCGCAGTTTGCAGAAGAAAACCGACCGTCTGCGGCAGATCGCCCAGCCAGTACGGGGCGATCACGCGCTGCTGTTCGACGCAGACGCCCGCGGCGTCTGTCACAGCCAGCCGGTAAAGGAAGACGACGCCGTCATCCGTCGGCTGCGCGGCAGGCAGGGTCACGCGGCACTGCGCGCCCTCCCGGGCAACCGTCACCGCCGCACCCGCCGGAAAGACCGGCGGCGCTGCCCCGGCTTCCCGCTGCGCGGGCGTGTACTGCCGCTGCGACGCATCCGCGAGCTGCGAAAGCGTATAGACGCAAAGCTGCCTGCCGCTGAAGGCGTCAAAGCCCCGCAGGCGCAGGGTATGCGCCGCGTCGACCTCAACAAGCCAGAACTGCGCGATCTCCTCATGCCCGGGCGGATGCAGCTTGCGCTCGCCGTTCGCGGTGAATTCCGCATAGCTGAGCGACCCGGCGCCGACGGCCGTGAACGCGCCTTGCCAGAGGCTGCGCGGATCATTGAGCGGATAATGCGAATGGCCGGAGAAATCCACGACCTGCGGATACGGCGTGAGCGGGCCGATGAAAAAGTCATGCCCCCAGCCGTCAAACGCGCTGCTGCCGTAGACCGTTTCCTTCACGTGCTCGTGATGAAAAACGAAAATCGGCCGGTCGGCGTCCGCCGCCGCGGCGTCGGCCAGCTGCTGTGCCAGCCAGTCGCGCTGGGCGTCACTGTAATATTCTTCTTCGTTTTCGCTCGTGGACAGGCCGATGAAATGGAAGCCGCGCAGCACGCGGTGGAAATCGGCCGTCTGCCCGAGCATCGCCTCCAGCGTCGCGCGGGAACGCTTGCCGAAGGTCCAGCCGTCGTGGTTCTTCGCCACCACGGCAAGCACGGCCGTGCCTGCCCGGCGGGCGTCGGTCACGGCCATGCGAAACAATTCAAATTGCTCCGGCGTCCCGTTGTCGGCAAGGTCGCCGGTGAAGACCACGGCGTCCAGCGCCGGATAGGCGTCATCCGCCTGCGCGGCGGCATAGGCGCAGTCAAACACGGCGCGCACGCGGTCCAGCCGCGGATCCTGCGGGGCGCGGATATGGGGATCCGTCGCCACGGCGAAGCGCAGCACGGGGCGAAACGCTGCAGAGGTCATGCTTCCTCCACAGGCGCCGGCGCGCCGCTCATCTCGCGGATCTCATGCAGCTCGCGCAGAATGTTTTCTTTCTTTTTGCCGGTATAATCGTCGAAACGCATGATCAGGCCGGGAAGGAAGTTGCCCACGATGCCGGGGATCACAACCAGCCAGAAAATGCCGCGCAGGGTCTGCGGCGTCTGCTCCACCTCGACGGTCTTGTCGCCGACAGTCACGGCGCTCTTGTAGCCGATGATGCGCAGGCCAAGGTCGATCATCAGATCCTTCCACAGAGAGGACACATTGGCGATCATATTGTCGAAGGAGAAGACCATGCCCTCGTTGCGCACGGCCGTGCCGAACTTCTTGAAGCTCTTCCACTCCATATAGTCGGTGGAATCCGCCAGCAGGATACGCCGCGCCGCGCCCATGGCGGCATTCGGGAAGCCCGCGATGGCGATCAGGATGCCGACGATGATCTTGGAGCGGTAGCCGACGAGCATCAGAATGATGTAGCAGATGCCCGTCCAGAGATAGCCGAAGGACACCATGTCGCGCGAGGAAAGCTTTTTGCCCACGAAGGGCACACTGGCAAGGCCGATATAGGAGAGCGTGCCGGAGCAGGCCTCAACGATGGATTTCATCTTGAAATCATCGAGCGTCTGCTTGTAGAAGAACGGCAGCGCGTTGTAGCAGACCTGACGCACGGAATCGATCACCTTGCCCAATTCGAGCAGCATCAGGGGTTTGTTGAGCAGGATCAGGCGCAGATCGATCTTTGTTTTCTGCTCCACCTCCCGCTGCAGCATCACTTTTTCCTTCAGCGTGAAGCTGGGCACGATCATCGAGAGGAAGCCGAGGATGCCGAAGATCAGCGCCACCATGAAATAGGCGCTGCGCTCTTCCATCTTCGCCTTGTCCACAACGACCGGCAGAATCCAGCCGGGCAGCATCGAACCGAGCGTCGCCGCAAAGGAGGCGAAGGTGTAGAAGGTCTTGCGCGCGTCCACATCCTGCGTCATACGGGCGGAAATCGTCATCAGGGAGATGTCGTAAAACGTATCCGCGATATGGAACAGCAAAAACAGCAGGAAGGACCAGAGGAAACGGAAACTCTGCGTGCCGCTGGGCACTGTGAAAATCAGGACGGAAGCGATCGTCAGCGGCAGCGCGGAAGCCAGCATGAATTTATTGGACCGGTTCTGCCCGGGCTTGCCGCTGTCGAGCAGGGCGCCGATGATCGGCGCGGAAACGATGTTGACGATTTTCGTCGTGGATTTCAGCGTCAGCGTGTGCCGGGTTTCCAGGCCCATGTGGTCACGGAAGAACTGATCCGTGTAGGTGCCCACACAGTCCTGCCCCATCGCGTTGCCGAAGGAGCCGGAGGCAAAGCCGAGCTGCTCCTTCATTGTGAAATGCGGGTTGTTTTTAAACGCCTGATATTTTTCTTTCAATGAAGCCATCATGCTACCTCCCCTGTCTGAAGTTCACTGTTGCGCACCTGCTGCTGCGTGAAACCGCCGTTGGCGTGGACCGTGAGCACAGTATAACCCTGCAGCCAGTCCTTTTCTTCGTAGCCCAGGCGGCTCGCCGTGGTGTAGGAGCCGTAGCCGGAGGGCTCGATATAGCTGAGCAGCACATTCTCATACATCACGCCGAAGGTGTTCAGATGATCGTGCCCGCAGAACACGGCCTCCACGCCGGCTGCCTTGGCCGCGTCAAACAGACCGCTGTCAAAGCCGGTGCAGCAGACATTCTCCAGTTTGCCGCCGAATGCGAAGTTCCCCGCTTCGGCCGCCGCCGCGACCTGCGGCAGCGGAATATGCATCAGGAGCACGGATTTGAACGCGCCGTAGCGCGCGTTGAGCGCCGCCGCCTTCGCGGTGAACCAGGCCACCTGATTCGCGTGCGCGCCGTCATATTCCGAAGCGTCCGCAGGCACGGCGTATTCCGCGCGGGTCGCGTCGCTCATTTCGTCAAAGGTATCCAGAAAATAGAAGGTCTCGAGCATCTGCCCGCCGGAATTCACAATCGACAGGGCGTAGTTGCAGTCGCCGTCGATTTCCTCCGCGCCGCGCCGCATCAGGCAGTGGTCGAAGGAGGAGAAGATCTCCGCCATCTCCGTGCGGGTGATCGACCAGGGGTTATCCCCTTCGTGGTTGCCGAGCACGCCCGCCCAGTAAACGCCGAGCTTTTCAAAGATTTTGCCCAGCTGCTTTGCGCGTATGCGGTTCAGGCCGGAGGTGACGTTGTCGCCGCCGAGGAGCACCAGATCCGGCTTTTCGCGCTGAATATTCTCCACCAGATGCGAAACCGTCAGCTTCGAGGTTGCGTTTTTGCCGTCCAGATGCAGATCCGTGAACATCAGGATTTTGAAGTCGCCCTCCGTTTCCTTGCACACCGTCACGCAGTCTTCACCGTCTTCCGTCACGGTCACCTGACTGCCGACCGGTTCGATGCTGTTGATCGGATAGCTCAGCGGGTGCGGCAGGAAGCACCAGGTCACCGCGCCGGCAACGATCAGCACCGCCAGCACGGCGCAAAGAACGATCTTGCCTTTCTTCTTCATTCGGACTTCTCCTTTCCCGCAGCGGACAGCTGCTTTTGCTGGGTGGGGCCGTAATTGACCGCCCCGGTGTATGTCACATCCTCCGGCAGAGGATAGTATCCTTTTTTGCGCAGATCCCGCTGATAGAGCCGCACATGCTCGCCGTGCGGCAGCAGCTCCACCACGTCGCAGCCGCGCCAGCGCGCCGTGAAGGTGACACCGCGCACCGTTTCGCGCACATCGCGCGTGCGCAGCGGGAAGGAGAGCGTGAGCGTATCGCCCGCCGCGAGCGCCGCCGTCAGGCAGCCGCCCGCTTCCTCGCCGGCAACCGGCTGCCCGTTGTGCAGCAGCACCGGCTGTCTGCCCATCCAGTCATAGCGTCGGAAGCCCGCGCGGCAGGCCGTTTTTGCCGTCAGCCGGATGCGGCCGTGATTCGGCAGGTCGCTTTCCATGCGCAGCGCGTCCGTTTCTTTCGCGCAGGGCACGTTGACAATCCACGCGCCGTTTTCCTGCGTGATCGCGTCCTCCCAGACGGCCAGCAGCGCCGTGGGCGCCGTGCCCACACAGCAGCCTGCCACGGAGCGGAAGCGCAGCAGCGAAATCGAATTCGGCTCGCTGCCGCCCGTAAAGCCGCCGCGGATCCGGCGATCCAGATCGTGATAGGTCAGGCCGTCTGCATCCGGGCGGTCGTTGTCCACGACCATGTAGCCGGTGTAGCGGATCTGATTCTCCATGAGCTGATTGCGGGCAAAGCGGTTGAAATCGTCCCAGTATTCCGGATAGCCGCAGCGGATCAGCGCCCGCGCGCAGAGGATCATATCGCGCACGCAGCAGGTTTCGCAATGCTCCTCGGCCGGCGGATGCCACTGGGCGTATTCCGGCACCCAGCCGAAGGAGAAGGAGATCGAGCGGATGTAATCGTAAATGCCCTTGCCCTTTAATATGTAGGTTTCGTCGCCCGTCACACGGCCCAGCTCCACCAGTCCGCAGGCGAACCATGCGGCGGAATGCACATGGCCGAAAAACTCCATGTTGTAATTAAAATAGCGGGAGGGCCCCAGCACGAAATTGGCCAGACCCACCGCCAGCTCCAGCGCGACCGGATCGCCGGTCTGCACGTGGCGCTGCACAAGCGCGGGCAGCATCAGCGCATTGCGGATCGCCTGCTCGCCGCGGCCGGTGTGGCGCGTGAGATCAAAGCCGCCCTGTGCGAGATACACGTCGTTGGGGAATTCAAACAGCGGCTCCGTTTCCGTAAAGTCGCCCGACCAGAAGGTGCGCACCTTCCGCTCGATCACCAGCGCCCGCATGCCGCGGATCAGCTCCGCCGTGCGCCGCTCCGCCTCAGCGTCCTCGGGAAATTCCGCCGTGATCAGGTTGAGCGCGGGCAGGATATAGCCCATTTCGTGGAAGGAGGCGTGGATCGTGTGCGTCCAGGGATAGGGATGGCAAAAGCGCAGCCCGTGCGCCCCCCAGGAGCGCATCAGATGCCGCCGGAAGCCCTGCCGCACCTGCTCGCCCTCTTCGGTGCCGAGCATGCGCATCGCGCAGGTCAGCCCCTCATACCAGGAGCCGACCAGCTCGGCGTCATCCACGCGGCAATGCGCGGCCTCCGCCGGTTTTTTATTCGGCAGCACCAGCCAATACGGCAGGTAATCCTCCGCCGGATCTACCATCTGCGTCAGATACTGATGCACCAGCGCCGCAGATTCCAGCGGATCGAAGGAAACATACATGGTCATCCACCTCCGGTTTTTAATAAGAATATGCGCTGAAAGAAGGCGCGCAGAAGCTGTTTTATCCGCAATCCCCTTCTGTGAAATCATTCTTGATGAATGCTCAAAGCGCATCCTTCGGGCAGTTTTTGACGCATTCCATGCACAGGATGCACTCCGTGCCGTTGCATCGTTTCCTGGAATTATCGGTGACGTCGACTTCCATCGGGCAGACCTTTTTGCATTTGCCGCAGTCCACGCATTTTTCCTTGTCGCATTTGATCCGGAGCAGGGAGAAATAGCTCATCGGCTTGAGGAACACGGTGATCGGGCAAAGGTATTTGCAGAATGCGCGGTTGTCCTTGAAGGCGAATGCCAGCGCAATCCCGGCCGCGTAATAGACGAGATTCCCGATGATGAAGGCCGCAAACATGATGCGCTCGATCTGCCCGACCTTCGCGAGAAACAGCGCCGCAACGAAAATCAGCGACGCCGCGAAGGTGAGATAGCGCAGCCAGCCGATCTTTCTGCGCGGCCCCTGCGGCGTTTTATAGGGCAGGAAATCCAGCACCATCGCCGTCCAGCAGGCGTAGCCGCACCAGCCGCGGCCGAAAATCAGCGGGCCGAAAATCTTGGCGACGGCATAATGGATGGTCGCCGCCTCGAACACGCCGGTGAACAGATAATACCAGAAGCCCTCGATCTGCATATTCTCCCTGCAGATCAGGCCGAGATACACCAGCATATACAGCCCGACCAGCAGCTGCACGATCCGCCTGGCGTGCTTATGTCTGCCGATGAGCAGAAACACGCCGAGGGAAACGGCAAGACCGATGTAGCTGAAATTGAACAGATAGAAAAGATTGTGCTTCGTCAGCCACAGGGCAACGGCGACCGCCTCAAACACGGCGAACATACCCAGCGGCAGCGCGTATTTTTTCATTTGATTGCTCTCCTCAACACTTGGGCGACCTGCGGTTCAATCGTCCAGAATCAATTCCAGATCCGTGAATTTCGGCCGCATTCCCATGGCTTCATAGAAGGCTTTCGCCACATGGTTGCCCTCCCAGACGTTGAGCGTGATCTCATAGCAGTGCAGCTGCTTTGCCTGCGCTTTGACATGCTCGAACAGCGCCTTGCCGATCTGCCGCCCTCTGCAGGAGGCATCCACGCACAGGTCGTCAATATAAAGGGTCGTGACGGGAACGAGCACGGCGGCGTCCGCCGGCTGCCTGAGGATGCACATCGCATAGCCTTGCACGGTATCCGTTTCATCCGCCGCCACATAGATCCGCCGGGTTGCGTCCCGGAGCATGGCGGCAACTTCGTTTGCCGTGTACTTTGTGGTGCCGGAGACAAAAATATCCGGCCGGATCGCCGCATGCACCTCCAGCACCTGACTGAGCAGCTCCAGAATGCGGCCGATGTCTTTTTCCTCCGCGTTTCGTATGATCATCGCGCCCGTCTCCCTTTCGTTTGCCTTGAAAATGCTTCGCGCCGGATCACGGCTTGAGCTCGCCGCTGTTGTTTTTCGTCGCGACTTCCTTGACGGCCTTGAGCGTTTCGATCAGGATCTGCTTGGCTTTTTTGCCTTTCCACTTCTCGGGATTGGTTCCGAGCACCTTGATCGCCGCGGCCAGCACGGCGTTGCTCCCGATCTTCTCCTCCACAAACGCGACGACCTCGTCGATCTTTTCCTTGTTGAGCCTGCCCTTGCAGATCTCCTCGGAGAGCGCGATGACCGATTCGCCCAGCGCGAACACAAAGAACCCGGCCACAACGGCGTTAATGGCAGAGCCCGCCACATTCGGCACGGCCTTGAGCGCGTTGAGCGCCGCGCGCGCGACGGTGGTGATTGCCGCGGAGCCGACGATCGCCGTCACCAGATCACCGGAAAAATCGATGTCGTAAATCTTCAGCAGGCTTTTGGCAAGTCCGGTTTCCAGCGGCACAAGAATGAACGAATCGGGAAACGGAATGGGAACGGCGCCGACCGCCGCTGCGGCCATGGTTGCGCCGACCACCGTTTTCTCCGCGGAAAACCGCTTCTGCTCGAGGACCAGCCGGGACTGATTGTCAACGCTGATCTGCTGCGCCTCCTCGGCGCATTGCAGCGTCTGCGCGCAAAGGTCGGCCAGCCCCTTCACGGGGACCGCAACCTCATCGTTGATCCGATATTCCTTTGCGACGACCGGGATCACGGATTTGAAGTTGATCCCTTTTTCTTTATAGAACGCGGCCTTCACCGCCTCGATGTTTTCGACCTCGTCCGGTTCCGAATAGGATTTCGTGATCACGGCGAACACCGGGATCCCCTTCCAGCCGCGGATCGCCCGGTTCATCAGATCGATGTTGTGCGCGAACGTACGCCGCGTGGTGCCTTCGATGCAGTACCAGACCACGTCGATCCCCCGGCCGTCCTCCGCCTTGATCTGCTCCTTGGTGAATTTCTTGACCTGGCTGACCGTTTTCATCTGCTGCAGGAAATTGAATTCAAAGCCCTTGGTATCGATCAGGGTCAGCGGCCAGATTTCCGATTCATAAACGGAAATGCTCTGCGTCTTCCCCTCGCCGATGCCGATCGGGACCTCCTTGCCCGCGATCGCTTCGATCAGCGTGCTTTTGCCTGCGCCGGAATTGCCCAAAACCAGAATATTCATTCTTCTGTTCTCTTCCATGTGTTCCCTCCTGTTGTCACCGTTTGCCCTCCATGCGGTTGCGCAGCATGTCAAACAGGCAGCGGAAAAACCGCGCGATCTTTGTGAAAACGCCTTCACGCCGATAGGGCGCATCCGTGCCCGCGCCGCCGTAACAGCCGATGTTGCAGCTGACGATTTCGTTGCCGAAAAAGTCCGTGCTGCACGCATCCTCCATCACATAACCCGCGCCGATCAGCGGCGAATCTTTGGAGAGCGTGAACGACGCGGGGTCGACGCCCGCCCCCGAGAAGCCGGGGACCGTGTTGAATTTCGTGCCCGTGATCAGGCCGGATATGCAGTTATAATAACAGTTGTTCGCAAGCACGCTGCCGCGGTATTCGCCGCGGTCGATCGACGGATTCAGGCGGTAGCCGTCCTGCAGAACGATAATGTTGTTGACGAAATATGAATCATAGAGCCTGTCGATATCGAAGCGCTGGGAATTGATGATCGTGTTGTTGTAAAACTTCATCTGCGCCTCGCCCGGGCCGTTCGTGAGCTTGTTTCTGCCCTTGTTGTCGTTGATCGAAAGGCAGTAGCGCACCGTGTTGCCGACCTGCAGGCTCGTTTTGGCGTTGTTGACCACAAAGCGCATGTTATCATGCGAATAGATATACTGATAGGTGCAGTGATTGCTCTGCGAATCAAAGTCCACGGTCATGCCGTCGCCGACGTTCTTCTGCCCGGCGATCTCGCAGTATTCGATCGTGCTGTTTTCACTGCCCCAGAACCAGGCGGCGGCCGTATAATACAGGACCTTTCCGTTTTCGTCCACGCCCTCGCCCTGGCAGCAGTCGATCGCACGGCAATGCGTCATCAGCGCGCCGTCGCAGATGCCGAAAATGACCGCTTCGGCGTCCATATCATGGAAGTAGGTGTCCGTGATCAGCGCGTCTTTATTATAAACCGGACCGAGCTCGCTGAATTCATCATCCTCCCACGGGCTGCCCTTGCTCTGATCATAGGCGCCCCAGAGGCTGATGCCGTTGCCGCAGTCATACATTTCGCAGTCCCGGACCGTAAAGCCGTCCACGGGATATAGCGAATGCGCGGGCAGCCCCTTGACCATGACGCAGGCACGCGCGCCCGCTGCGCCGGTGGACAAATTGTCGCGGCAATCCACCTTGTAATTCTGAATGTTGTGCATCTTCAGCCGCTCCAGCGTGATTCCGGCGCTCGGCGCCTGCAGCGTGTCGATCCAGATGCCGCCGCCGTTCGGCGCGGTAATCTCCAGATCGCTGACCGTCACATAAGAGCAGTCAAACAGGCGCAGCACCTCCGTGGGGGCATCCGTCGTCAGAAGCGGATCCGCCCCTTCGCCGTAAGCGGTAATCAGGATCGGCGCATCCGCCGTGCCGCTGCTGCCGCTGACGGTCAGGGTGCAGGGATACACGCCGCCCCGCCGGAACAGCACGCGGTCGCCCGCCTGCAGGGTGCATTCGGTGACCGGCACGGTTTTCCAAGCCGTCTGCGGCGAAAGACCGTCGCCCGTTTCATCGCTGCCGTCGATCGCGTCGATATAATAGGCCGTCCCCTGCGCGGGCGCTGCCGCCCCTGCCGGGCAGGCGCACAGAACCAGAATGCTCATGCACAGCAGGAAAGCGATCATCTTTTTCATATCCGGTCTCCTCTCCTTCCGATTGGGAACCTGCCGGCTTTATTCGGGCAGCGTGAGCTCCGTGCCGATCGCTTCCCCCGCGTCGAGCCAGACATTCAGCGGAACGACCTTGACGATATAATCGCCCGCCTGCGGCGCGTCGACCGTGCAGGAACAGGTCGCCGGCATCGGCTCGAAATAGTATTCGGAATAGATCTCTTTTACGAGCACGGCCTTCTGCGGCGCTGACTTGTTGTAGAAAGAGATGCGGTAGCCGTAAACGCAGATATCATCCTTCGCCTGGTCAAACGTGACCTGCACCTTGCCGTCCCCGGCCGCTTCGGCGGTCACCGCCGCATCCGCTTCAAAATAAGGGATCGTCGCGGTCTTCCTGCGCGCGGAGGTATAGACGTAATTCGAGGTATCGAACACATCGTCGATCTGCCAAAGCAGCTGCTGCTCCGGGTCGTCCGTGTTGGACGGCGTGCGGAAGAAATCGTCGGTCAGCAGATTGAAGGGCTGAATGCGCACGCGGTTCTGCGCGTCGACCTCCACGATCAGATACTGCGCGGCGTTCCGGCTGCCCTCGGGCACCGTGTTGTCGCCGATGTCGCGCTCCATTTCAAAATAATTCAGCGTACCCGTGCCGAGCTGCGTATATTGATTCTGCCAGATTTCCAGCGGATTGTTGACCGGACCGTGGGAATGACCGGAGAAATTGATCACCTGCGGGAACTGCGCATACACGAGATGCAGCGGCACGGACATCTGCGTATACCAGCTGCGGGAAACATAAACCGTCTTCCAGATGTGGCCGTGCTGCATGGTGAAGATCGGCTTGTCCGGCGCGTCCTTTTCCGCCTTCCGGAGCTCCCGCCACAGCCAGAAAAGCTGATCGGGCGTATGCCAGGTATCGGTCGGATTCGGCGACAGGCCGATGATGTGGAAGCCCTTGATCACCACATGCTTGTCGCGCGGCTCGCCCATCTGCTTCTCGTAGCCTTCCAGACCGGTTTTGGCAAATTCATGGTTGCCCATCACGGTCACCAGCTGTGTATCCTCGCGGATGTTTTCTTTGATGACGCGCTTGAGGATTTCATATTCCTCATCGGCGCCGCTGTCGCAGTTGTCGCCCGCAAGCAGGACCGCGTCCAGACACTGATAGGTCGGGTGGCTGTCGCTGTAGCGATAGGCGGTTTCAAACAGCTTAGCCAGCCGCTCGGCGGTGGTGCTGTCACTCGTTGAAATATGGACGTCCGAGGCGATCGCGAAGCGGAACACCGGAACAAATGCGTCGTCCAGCTCCTGCGCGAGCGCGGCCTCGAGCGTTTCCTGCTTCGCTTTCGAAACGGACGAAACCTCGGTCAGCAGCGCGATGAGCGCGACCGGCAGCGCCAGAACGGCGGCCACTCTTCGGAAAAACAACATGAAAACCCCTCCATTGACAATAAGATCGTTTGTCTTATGCGTAAGAAAGCCTAGCGCCGGGTCAGGCGGACGGCATCGTCCGCTTGCCGGTCAGCTCAAACATATTCCGGTTGAAGCTCATGGTCACCAGGTGCTGTTTCTGTGACGCGACCTGATTGGAAACGCTTGAAATCACATACGCGCGCAGCGAATCGATCGCCATATCCGCGCTTGCCAGATCAAACTTTTTGCCCGTATCCCTTGTGACGATGCGAATGACGTTGTCTTCAATCAGGATCGCGCATTCCGCCTGCACATGGACGCCGCTGTTTTTTTCATACACCAGCATGAACATTTCTTCAAACAGCAGCATCGCGCGATACACGGTTTTGACGTCAAAGCCGCGCGCCTCCAGCGCCTCGCCGACCTGATCGCGGGTGGCGACGATGGAATCGGAATCCACATCAAAGCTGTAAAGCAGCGCCTCCTTGCCCTGCTCTCTGCTCTTGAGCAGCATCGGCGCATCCGCGCCGTAGCGAAGGCGCAGGAACGCGTGGGAGGACACCCAGGCCGCGAGCGACGCGGCTGCAAGGCCGGCAAACATGCCGTAAACGCCGAAAAAGTGACCGAGGACGAGGGCAAACGGCACGGAGAACAGCACGTCGCGGAACGCGCTGATCACGACGCCGAGCGCGATCCTGTCCAGCAGAAGATAGTAGGATGCGGACAGATAAAGCAGACTGACGAACGCCGACCCCAGCGAAAGGATCCGGAGCCCGGCCACGGCATAGGACGCAACGGCGACGTCGCCGATGCCCAGCAGCACAGGCACGGCCGGTGCGATCAGCTGCAGGAACACCGTCAGAATGACGCCCTCCGCAAACGCGGTTTTTCTGGCTCTGTTGTATATCGTGCGGATGCCGGGGAAACAGTCCTCGCCGAGATACACGCTGATGATCGGCGTGATCGCTTCGCCGATGCCGTCAAACACCAGCTGGAATTCCCGGCACAGCGTCACGACCGAAACAAGGATCAGATATTCCGTGCCGAAGCGGGTACAGACAAACCAGTTCAGCACGGCGTTCCCCGCGCCGAGGTAGAGATAGGTGCTCGCGTCGATGACGCTGTATCGCACAATGCTCACGAGCATTTTGCCGGAGAAATACAGATTCAGCCGCAGGGAATTGCTCTTTCTGAGCAGGTGCGCAAAAAGGACCGCAAGCGACAGGAACGTGAACAGGCAGGAGGCAAGGCCGATGCCCCGGATGCCCATGAACCGCACGAGCACCAAGGACGCCGCCAGATTGCCGATCCCCTGCACGAGGTTTGCTGCAATGGAAACGGCTTCGTCGCCGTCGCTGTAAACCATTTCCGCCATCAGCATATCGAGCGGCATCAGGAGCATGGTGAAGCGCATCCAGAAAAGATAGCCGCGCGCCTGCGCGAGCACCTGCGCCGAGGGGTGAAACGCCTGCAGAAAGCTCTCGCCGAACAGGCTCGCAAATGAAAACAGCAGCAGGCCGACCACGATCGAAAGCAAAAGCCCGACGCCGAACACCCGATCGGCCTCTTTCTTTTTGAAGCTGCCCATTTCAAGGGAATAGCGGATCGGCACGCCCAGCGAAAAAACGGAGCCGAAGAAAGCGGAAACGGAATACAGCGGCGTCACAAGCGTGATGCCCGCCGCGGCGTTTGACCCGACAAACAGGCCGGCTATGACGGAATCCGATACCAGAAGAACGGATACGACCATCATCGTCAGCGTCCCGCCGAGCAGCATCTTGTCATATTTTTTGACCATCAAGGGCCGCTTTTTGTTTTTTTCTTCTTTCTTTCTGCTCATTTTTTCACCGTCTTTTTTGTTTTGCGTCCAACTGTGGATTCAAAGGGCGGGGCCCGGGAACGACGCCCTTCAGCCGAGCTCGCTCCAGGCCTGCGCCAGCTTCTCGATAATCGGCAGATTCTGCGGGCACGCGGCCTCGCAGGCGCCGCAGCCCACGCACTGATCCGCGCCGTGCGCCTGCTCCTTGATCCGCCGCAGACCCCAGTCCTGCGCGGGATCCGTGCAGTAGAGCGAAATATTGTTCCACGCGGAGAAAATCCCCGCGATATTCACCTCGTTCGGGCAGGGCATGCAGTATTTGCAGCCGGTGCAGCCGATCCGTGTGCGGTCGAGATAGGCCTGCCGCACGTTTTCGATCAGCTGCAGCTCCTGCGCATCCATGCAGCCCGCTTCCGCGCTGTCGAAAATGCGCAGATTCTCCGCGATCTGCTCCGGTTCGTTGCAGCCGGAGAGCACGACGGACACCTCGGGATAATTGCACAGCCAGCGGAACGCCCATTCCACCGCGGAGCGCCGCACCGGGAAGGCGTCGTAAAGCGCCTGCACGTTTTCCGGCGCGCGGGAAAGCCTGCCGCCGAGCAGCCCCTCCATGATGACGACGGGGATCCCCTTTTCTCCCGCGAGCTTCAGGCCTTTTTCGCCGGCCTGATGATCGATATCCATGAAGTTGTACTGGATCTGCACCATATCCCAGTCGTAATCATTCAGAATATATTCGAAATCCTCATACGGGCCGTGGAAGGAGAAGCACTTGAAGCGGATCTTTCCTTCCCGTTTCATATCGTCAAAAAACGCCGGCGCGCCGATGGCCTTGAAGGACTCCCATTCTTTTCTGTTCAAACCGTGCATCAGATAAAAATCAATGTGGTCGGTCTGCAGCTTTTTGAGCTCCTCGGCCAGCAGCGCCTCCATGCTCGCGCGATCTTTGACCGCCCCGAGCGGCATCTTGGTGGCAATGGTGACCTTGTCGCGGTAGCCGTCCCGCAGCGCCTTGCCCACCACAATCTCCGAGGTTTTGTCCAGATAAACGTAGGCGGTATCCAGATAGTTGACGCCGCCGTCGATGGCCTGCCGGATCAGCGCGATCGCCTTCTGCTCGTCAATCGTGCTGTCGCCGGACGCCGCGCCGTTGAAGCGCATGCAGCCCAGACCGAAAGCCGAGGCCTGCACGCCCAGCTTCCCCATAGTACGGTATTTCATCCTATTTCCTCCTTTTCGGGTTTCTTTGCTTTTCAAATTGCATCTGCCGGGCACAGGAAGCGCGCGACGCCGACGTCGCATACGCGAATTCTCTGTCCGTGCCGCTCTTCCGCCGTCCCCGGGACTTCGCCGGCAAGAATCCGCCCGGCGCCGTCGATCAGCGGCGCGATGACGTCGCGTGAAACCTTCTCCGCCGCGTGCGAGGGATAAATCGCGTCAAAATCCTCCCGCCGGGCCAGCCGCCGGAGGCTTGCGATGTAGGCTTCAAAATCTCTCTGCGGCCCGAACATATAAATGTCGCCGTCCGCCTGGATCGGATCGCCGCCGATGAGGCAGCGGCTACGCCGGTCGAGCACGGTAATGCTTCCCGGCGTATGCCCGGGCAGGTGGAGAATCTCCAGCTCCCGCGCACCAAGATCGATCACGTCGCCGTCAAAGACCGGGAGGATGCGCCCGCGCCCGTGCTGCACATTGTGATAAAACGCCGCTTCGGCCGGATGCATATAGAACGACGGAAACTGCGCGTTCGACGCGATATGATCCCGGTCCGCGTGCGTATTCAGCAGTTCAAACGGCAGATCGGTCTGTGCCGCAGCCATTGCGCGGATATCCAGGCCCGTCATGCCGGTGTCGATCACCAGCGCGCGTTCTTTGCCCGCAAGCAGGAAGATCCGCACGCCCCGGTCCGTCTGCACCCAGGTATCGGCGAACAGCTCTTTCATCGCGTTTTCATCGCCCCTTTCTGTCGTTTGTCAGTCGATCAATTGAAACGTCATCGGTTTCCCGGCTTCCAGTGGCGTTTCCGTTTTGCCGTCGAAAAACACCCCGCCGGGCACGGTGGCGGTCACCGTCACGGTCGGCCGTTGATACGTCAGCCGCACCTCGCCCGCGCCGACGGGCACGGTCGCGTCAAACGACTGCCAGCTTCCCGGCTGCGGCGCAACACGGAAGGCGCTGCCGCCGACGCCGGTCGGCCGCACGCCCGCCACATAGCGGCAAAGCAGCAGGATCGGCCCGCAGCCCCAGGCGTGGCAGAGCGATTTGCCGAAGGGCGCGCCGTACATGGCATAATGCGCCGCGCCGGACTGCGTCGGGTCGAACGCTTCCCAGACGGCGGTCGCGCCGGCCTGCAGCATCCCGCCCCAATAGGAAAGGATATAGGCCTGCGCCGCGGCAATTTTGCCGGCCTCGCACAGCGCAAGCAGTTCATAGAGCTTGAAATACGGCGTTGTGATCGCCGGAAGCGCCGGATTCAGCAGCGCGTTTTCGATCACCCGCCGCTTCTGCGCGCCCTCCACCAGTTCATATAAAACGGCGAAGCTGTTGGTCTGCCGGGTGACAAAGCGCCGGCCGGAGGAGAAGGAATCCACAAACGCGCCCTTTTCCTCATCCCAGAAATCCTTCAGAATGCGTTCCTTCAGCGCCGCGGCGGCCGCGCTGCTGCCGTCCGGCTCATCCATGACCCGGGAGAGCGCCGCCATGGCAAGGTGGGTTTTCCAGAGCACGATCTGCTCGAAGCAGACGGGATCCTCCTTGTCGAGCTCGCCCCAGTCCACAAAAATCCAGTCGCCCTGCCGCCGGACCGCATAGCCGTTTTCGTCCAGCCGGGAAACCAGAAACGCATACAGCGCCTTGACGTTTTCCCAGACCTGCCGCACAAAGGCGCGGCGCCCGGTGGCTGCGTAATGCTCCCAAAGGGAAATGATCAGAAACGCGGTATAATCGTTGATGGTATTGATATGCCGCCGATAGGGCGGCTTGCCGAGCAGGGCTGTGATCGTGCGCTCCGTGACGGACGGATCATTGTAAAGATACCGCGCGATCATGAAAGACTGATACGCGTCTCCCGACCAGACCCAGCGGTCGCGCTTGATGCCGTCCAGGAAGAATTCCCGCGTATTCAGGTGGAACGTGCGCACGCAAAGCGCCCAGATTTCATTGAGCGTCGGCACATCGGACGCAAAGGATGCTTTGTCCTCGATCGGCAGATACTCCTCACGCGCCGTGAGCGCGGTCTCGGCTGCCCGGTCGCCGCAGACGGCGATATAGCGGAAGGCCCGCGCGGGCCGCGTCGCTTCGTCCCGGTCCGTCAGCGTTTCCCGTATAATTGCATGCGCCGGGTCCAGCGCCTCTGCTCGGCTTTCCCCGTAAACCAGCTGCACCGACGCGCCGGCGGGCAGCGTGACCTCCGCCGGTCCGAATGCCTCCTGCCCGAAATCGTAAAGCACGCCGTTTGCAATCGGTTCAACGGAAACCGGCGAGAGCGCGCGGTAAGCGAACGGAAACACGGCGGGATTATCCGCGGCGGAGCAAAACGCAGGCGCGCAGGCTGCCGGAACCGGCTGCGCGTCATAGCGTTCGGCCATCCAGCTTTCGTCCGTCACAAGCAGCTCGGAATCGATAAAGAGCGCGGGAAAGGCGTCAAAATCAAAGAGCTCCACCGCAAGATCGCAGCGGCCCGCTTGCACCGGGATCGGCGCGTTGACGGGATACAGCTGCGCCCCGAGGCGCACCATGCCCCTGCCGCGGGTCACGGCGGTGAAAACGCCGTCGCGCTGCACCGTGAAGCTTTTCAGAAACCGCACGCTGACCTCCGGCCGGCTGACGTGCCAGACGCAGGGATAATCGCAACCCAGCTCCTGCCGCCGGAAGGACAGCAGCATATGATGATAGATCTCAAATTCGCCCGGATACCAGATCCACTTTGCCTGTTTCACAGTTTCCTCCCGCACTGCGGCGCCGCCGCGCAAATCGACAGCCGCCGCGCAAAACCCATAGATTCATCCATGATAATTATACCAACAATCAACCGGTTTTTCAATCTTTTTTTATATAAAGTTGATAGATTCTTATATTTGAGATAAAAAAATACAGCCGGCGCGGGTTTCCGGCTGTCCGCCACGGGGCGTGTGCGCTGCGCGGCGTTTCGGGCGCAAAAAAGCCGGGCTTTCAAATCGTGAACGATGAAAGCATCCGGCTTTGGTGTATTATTCAGTTGCAGCGGCGTCCGCTGCGCATTCCCGGCTGTATTCAAAGCCGTGGGGCGTCACGCGGATGATCTGATCGGCATATTTGAGCGCCGCGTGCCGGTGCGTCACGCACAGGACGGTGGGGTGATGCGGCAGGGCGGCGATGGAGGTCAGGATCCGCTTTTCCGAATCGTGATCCAGCGCCGAGGTCGCCTCATCCAGGATCAGCACCGCCGGCTGCGTCATCAGCGCGCGGGCGATGGAAATGCGCTGTGCCTGCCCGGTGGACAGACCGGCGTTGCGCTCGCCGATGCGGGAGTGGATGCCGTGCGGCATCGCGTCCACGAAATCCAGCGCGTCCGCAAGGCGCAGCGCCTCGCGCGCCTGCTCCTCATCCGCGTTGTCAACGCCGAAGCAGACGTTGTCCAGGATCGTGCCGCTGAAGAGCGTGTTGCCCTGCGGCACATAGCCCATCCTGCGCCGCAAGGCGCGGCCGGCAGGGTAGGACTTGCCGTCGGGCGTGATGTATGCGATCTCGCCGGTCTGCGGCGTAAGCAGATGCATCAGCAGGTGCAGGAGCGTGGTCTTGCCGCCGCCCGAGGGGCCGACGATGACCGCGATCTCGCCCGGCTCTATGTCACAATGAAAATGATTGATCACCTTTTCGTCGCGGCCGGGGTACTGGAAGTTCAGATCCCGCGCCACGATGCGGAAGGCGTCGCCTTCCGGCGGCTCCCCGTCCTCCATCTCGCCGGTGTCGCCGATAAACGTCACCTCATCCAGCTTGCCGGCCGAAACGAGGGTGCGCACGAAGGCGGGCAGCGCGGAGGCAAAGCGGGAGACCGGGCCCTGGATATAGCCCTCGAGCGCGATCAGCATCGACAGCGTGCCGTAGGTGACGACGCCCCGGTGCAGATTCATCAGCGACCAGCCGAAGACCAGCAGGTAGCCGGCGTTGAAGAAGACGTCCATACCGGTGCCGGTGACGCAGGAGAAGCGGTTTTTCTTTCGCAGCGCATCCACCTTGGCATGATACAGCTGCTCCAGATGCGCGGACTGCGCGTCCTCCCTGCACATCGCCTTGACCACCGCCAGGTTGTTGCACAGCTCCGTCTGGAACGAGGATTCATCCACGCTCGCCTGACGCAGATCCTCCTGCAGCGGCATCATCCGCAGGCGCAGGAGCAGCATCGTGACCGCCGAGACCGCGCCGCCGGCCAGCAGAACCAGCAGGATCTCCCGGTTGACGGTGAACACGATGCAGGCGGTCACCAGCAGCTGCAGCGCCGCGCCGACCAAACCCGGGAAGACGTCGCAGGCAAAGTCGGCAATCTCGGAGGAATCGCTGGAAATGCGGGTGTTCAGATCACCCACGGACATCGAGGTGACCTTCAGCATCTGCGCCTGCAGCACGGCCTCATAGACCCGCTTGCGCACGCTGAAGGTGATCTTGACGTAATACATGGAGGTCAGATAGCCGAGAATGCCGCCGCCGATCGTCCACACGGTGAGCAGCACCGCATACAGCACGAAATGGCCAGACATATCCTCGGTGGTCGACCGGTCGATCATCTGCTTGACAAAAACGGAGAAGAAGATTCCCATCAGCATCTGCGCGATATTCAGCGCGAGGATGCCGAGAAGATAAAGCTTGAATTGTTTGACCACCCTTGAGACCCAGGAGAGCAGATAGAGATGCTCCATGAGCACGCGGAATGATTTCCGGATCCGTTCTCTCATGCGCATCCCTCCTCCTGCCGCATTGCGCGGCGCGCGTATGCCACAGCCACGCGGGCTGCCGCGTCCTCCATCGTGCAGGTCAGCCGCGCGCAGGGCAGCGCCTGCGCCGTCGGCGCCAGTTCGTTCATCGTGCGCCCCAGCGCGCCGGGCGTGAAATGATCCGCCACCATGCGCTGGGCCAGCAGCGCGAGCTTCTGCAGCCCGTCGACCGGTTCGGCCCGGTTTTCTTTGCCGCGCTCCAGAAAGAAGACGCCCCCGAGGGGCAGCGCCTCTGCGCGCGCAATGCCAGAGCTGCCGCACCAGGGCAGGCCGTGCGCCGTGACCGGGCGTTCGCCGGCAATGACTGCCAGCTGATCGCCGTTGAAATCCTCCGCGCCGAACACCTTGCGCCAGAGCGCGGCGTGGGTGGTCTTGCCCGTGCCGCTCGGCGCGCTGAACGCATAGACGCGCCCGTCCAGAATGACGGAGGCGCTGTGCAGCACGTAAACGCCCCGTCGCTGCAGCAGGCAGTAAACGCTGCCCTTGATCGCGTCCATGAGCTCAAACGGCGCGGGGGCGTCGTCCTTCGCGACCGCAATGATTTCAGGCAGCGGCGCATCCGGGCGCAGGAGCGTGCCGATGATCCGCTCATCCTCGCGGTAGAGCATACGCACCGCATCCGGCCAGACGGTCACGCGTTCTTCCATTTCATAGGTTTCGCCGCCGGACCGCTGCAGGAGCTCCGCAGCCCCCAGGCGCACGCAGGCCTCCGGCGCGCCCGCAGTGAAATACGGGTGAAAGCCCGGGTCAATCCAGGCGTCCGGCACGTCCAGACCGATCCGCAGACCGGTCACGTCGATCACGCGCACCGCTCAGTCCTCGAGCAGGCGCAGTTTGCGCAGCGTGTCGCAGAACGCGCGGATCTCCGTCTCCAGCGTTGCTTGCTCGGCCGGCGATGCGGGCAGGAATTCCTCCGCCGCGCGGCGCAGCAGCGTCGCCTCGTCCGGCGCGTCCCGCAGGGCGCCGAGCACCCAGGCGGCGGTGTCGTTGAGCTGATAGACCATGCCGCCGTCGATGACCGCCTGCCCCTGCGGCAGCAGCACCTGCCGCCCGGCGATCTGTTCGAGCTGATAAGTATCGTTCAGTTTCATTTCATTTCCTCCGGAAAAAACCGTGTAAAAAAAGAATGGGACCCGTTGGAGGGTCCCTCCGACAGGAAGATGGCGCGGGACTTGGCGCCCGCACCATTTCTGTCAGTTGGCGCTGAGAACAGTCTTGCTCAGGGATTGTGATGACCACCCTGGCCGTTGCCGTGCCAATCACCGTGGCCCTCGCCGTGGTTGTTGCTGTTCTCATTGCCGTCGCCCCAGCGACCGTTGTTGCTGTTGTTGCCGGACTTCTTCGCGAAGACCTGCTCAGTCTCCAGCGCTGCGATCGCAGTGATCTCGGGGGTCTCAAAATTTCTCATTTTGATCTCCATCCTTTCAAAATGATTTTTCTTTTTATTTCTTCACAAGCTCAAGGAGCCTGCGTCGAAAGCGTTTGGTATGCGTCCAGATCAGGACGTAGACAAGATAGAAAATGTTGCGCGCGGAGAATTCCCTGCCGTTGCGGCAGATGCGGTCCGCGCGGCCGTAGACGTCGGCCAGCGGAATGCCCCGCTCGACGGAGAGATTGCCGTCCCCCATGATATCGCAGGTTCCGGCGGCTTCGTTTGTCTGCAGCACCCGGTGCACGACCAGCGTGCCGTTCGCGTCGCGATAGAACACAAGGTCGCCGGCCTTCGGCGCGCCCTGCAGCGGGCCGACCACCACGCTGTCCGTTTTGCCGTTCAAAAGCGGCAGCATGCTCGTGCCCTGCGGCGTGAGGCGGACTGTGTGCCCCTCGGCGATCAGCGCGACGGTGATGGATGCATCCTCGATCATGCCACTTCTCCGCTGAAATCCACTTCGTAATGCCAGAGCAGGCGCATCGCCGCCCAGCCGACGAAGGTGGAAAAGGTGTATTTGTTTTTAAAGATCCGCTTGGGCAGCCATTGATACTGGTGGAAGAATTCGCCGTCCCGCTCAATGCAGATATTCGGATAAAACTTCCAGTCGCCGGGCATCCGGCTGATATACTGCTCCCAGTAGGTTTCCTGCCCTGCGTTGAACATGAGCCGCAGGAAGGGCTCCATGCTGCAGCCGGTCTTCTTCCAGAAATCCCGGCGCATGCCCAGATACTTCATGCAGAAGCACAGCAGCGCGTTGCAGATGCGGGTGAAGCGCAGCTTGCGGATCATCCGCCGGAAAGCCGCCGCGTCGATCTCCGGCGCATAGCGGTTGATGAACGCGGTCAGATCCATGAGCATATGCAGCGTCACTGTATGCACCATCAGATGCTTCCCCGCGTGATAGATCAGATAAAGCAGGTGGAGATCCGGCCTGAGCGTGTCATACCGCCCGTCCGCGGACGGCACGATCGCCTCTTCCGAAAAGCAGCCCTGCGCGCGCAGATACTTGCGCTGCCGGGCGCTCAGACGCTGAAAATAGAGGTAATGCGCCTCGATCATCACCCCGGCGGACGTTGCGTAGGTATCCACGCCGCACTGGCCGTGATCCATGTCCCTGTCCATCGGGATCTGCAGCTCCTCCATCATCCGGCTGAAGGCTTCCCGCTGCCTGCCGGGCACAAACAGATCGATATCTCCGCTCGTGCGCACGACGTTTGCCGGATAGCATTCGTTGATCACCTTGCCCTTGAGTACGGCCGCTTTGATGCCGCGGCTGTGCATTTCGGCAAACAGCAGCAGCAGCGTCTGCTCAAGCGAACGGTGATACAGCAGATGCCCGAAGGCGTTCTCCGGCTTGCGAAACGGCGCGAGCGTCGGATCCTCGCAGCAGTCGATCATGCTTTCCATCCCGTGGAGATAAAACAGCTGCCGCATCATGGCGGGCTCCGCCGCGGGCAGCGGCGTGTGCTCCTGATAGAGGATGTGCCGCGCGATCGCCGTCAGGGAATTGATTTGTGCCCGATCGAGCATCCGCCGGCCTCCTCCGAAGCAATCCGGCTTCCCGCAAAGGCAGGCGCCGGTTTGCGTGATTTTGCCTCCAGAAACGGCATCGTTCTGCAGTAAGCTGGAACTAACAGTTATCATAACACAGCATGCAAAAGATGTCAATAATTTTGGTTAAAAAACACCATTCTTGTTATTATTTACAGGTTGTATTTTTTTTTTTTTGAAAAAGTTGGCATTATTGACAAAATACAGGCTTCCGCCTGACTGCGCGATGCCGGAAACGGCCGCGGCTCTGCGCGGACCCGAGCTCAGTCCGGATATCTGACGGTGCGGCCGGTGACGGCCTGCACGAAGACGACGGCGAAGCTCTGGAAGAACTTCTGCAGCGCGCCGAGGAAGCGGATCTGCGAAAGCAGGCTGCCGTCCTCCCCTGTTTTTTCAAGCGCTCTGACCTGCGGCGTGTTCACGAAATCGAACCAGCGGACCACGCGCGTTTCATACCGATCCGGCGCGGCTTCATCCAGCTCGATCACGCGGTAGCCGTACTGCGTGGAGAAGGCGTCGCCGTTGAATCTCGTTGAGAGCGAGTTGACGATATCGATGCCCTGATACTGCACGCCGAAGGCGTTGGTGTGGTCGTGGCCGGTGAACATCGCGAGCACGTCCCCGCGCGCGACCATCGCGGCAAACTGGCCGTGGTTATAGTAGCCCGGGCAGGGCATTTCATGGAGCATGCCGTAATTCTTATACTCTTTGGAGAAGCGGTAATATTCCCCGTCGTGATAAATCCGTTCATAGGAAAAGGCCGTCCAGTAATCCTTCTCCTCGAGCGCGTCGTAGATTTCGGGCACGATGATGTGCTGGAACGCGAGCGAATAGATCTTTTTGCCGCTCTGCCGCTCTGCAGCCTCAGACTGCGCGGCATACCACGCGACCTGATCCTCGGCCACATTCGCATAATGCCCTTCCGCGTCATAATCGCCGGAATCGAAGACCCAGAGATGGAATTTCAGCTCGTCGCTTTTCGACGCATACAGCGGCACGAGATAGGTGCCGCAGCCGGTCAGCGCCGCGCCGTCGTCAATCGAAATCGAGCAGGGATAGCTGTTGTAAAGCGCCATCATTTCTTCCCGCGTGTAAGCGCCGTTTTCGGAATCGTGGTTGCCGAAGGTCACGGCCACGGGGATTTCTCTGCTGTCAAAGACCGACATGAGCGCGTCCACAAGCTGCGCGGTGTGCGCATAGGTATCCTCCGGGGCGAGGTCGCCGGTCAGCATCACAAGATCCGGCTGCTCGACGTCGCAGGCCATGGCGATCAGGCGCACGCTGTCCGCGACGTTGTCGTCGTGCAGGTGCGTGTCGGTGATATGCAGGATTCTGAAGCGGCCGTTTTCGTTGAACCGCAGCGGCGCGGTGACAAGGCTGTCGTCCGCGGCGGCAAACAGCACAGCGCCCGATAGGATCGCGGCGCAGAGCAGGAGCGACAGGAGCGCTTTCATCGTTGTTTTCATTGTACTTCCTCCTTGACCGGGTCCGGCGGCGTCACGCCTTTTGCTGCGCGCGCCACCATTCCGTATAGGCGTCCGGATAATTCGTCTTGAAGCCCGTGACGCCCATTTCGCAGATCTGCGCCCACCACGCGGGATAATCCCCGAGGTTGGAGAACACCTTGATGCCCATCGCTTCGAACATCTCGACGTCCTCTTTCGTGAAGGCTTCGTTGTTCAGGCCCACTTCCCACAGGTCGGCGCCGCGCACGAAGGCCATGGTCTGCTCGTTGATAAAGCGGATATTCGCGCCCAGACGCAGACCGGCGGGCTTGCCTTTTGCGCGGTAATGCGCCTGCATCTCCGCGAGCACCTCCCAGTCGCCTGAGAACAGAATATATCTGGAAACATTGGGCGAGGCGGCGAGGATCTCATCCATGCGCGGGCACATGCCCTTGCACTTGAATTCGACCTCGACGTTGAGCTCGTAATCCACCGTCGCAAGCCAGGCGTCGAATTCCGGCATGGTGATCAGGTGCGTCACGCGATCCTCTCTGTAATCCGGCGGCGTGATCATGCGCCGTCCGCCGTCGTGCTCCGTCCACGGATCGGGCGGATACTTGAGCTTGAGCGCATCGCGATAGGGAATCTCGAACTGCTTGATTTGCGCGGCGGTCAGATCCTGCAGCCGGTCCCTGTGCCGCTCGAAGGTCATGTAGCCCATGGTGCCGTTGTGGGTGACGATGATTTCGCCGTCGCCGCTGAGCTGGATATCCATTTCGATGCCCTCGCAGCCGAGCTCCGCCGCCTTCTGAAAGGCCTCAAGCGAATTCTCCGGCGCGAACTGGGTCACGCCCGTGTGGGCAAAGCGCATGGGCATGCCGCAATAGTCTTTGTTCATTGTTTCTTCCTCCCGAATCATGATGCCGAGTCCGGCTTCATTATACCATATTCCGTCAGAATTACAACCGGATTTTGCAAAAACCCCGGAGCAATGACCTGCATTCCTCCGGGGTCCCGATTCAATTGCGCTTCCTCTGCGAAAAAGGTCAGCTGAGCTCCGGCGTTTCCCCGACGTCGCTCACGGCCGCGCCCAGATTCTCCTCATGCCGCGCGGCGCGGATCTCCTCGAGATCCTTATACATCTGCCGCTTCGTTTCACCCTCCACGTTGTAGAGCGTCTTGAGGATGATCGCCTTGAACAGATTCGCAAACGCATAGCCGAACAGCAGGAACGCGAGCAGCCACAGGCAGGTTTTGAGGTAGGTGGGCTCCTTCTGCATTGTTTCGACCAGGTTGCCCTCTGAGGAGGACTGATAGCCGACCCAGGCGATCATAAAGGGGATCGCCAGCTCCTTGAGGTAGTTGATGGCGGTGTTGATCCAGCCGGGCACGATGCCCTGAATCGCTTCCATGCGCTCGCCCGTCTGCCACTCCAGATAGTCGTAATACTCCACGACGAAGTGGGAGTTGGACAGCTCCTGAATGCCGATGCCCACGCCGAACAGGAAATAGAACACATAGAAGAAGATGCTGTTCCAGCCCGTGAAAAACATCAGGCCCATCTTCGCCTCGGCAAAGCAGATCAGGAACAGAATGCCCGCGGAAATCATCGAATACGGGCCGCAGAATTTCAGGAGCTTTGTCGGCTCGTGCTTCTGGGAAAGCTTCGCAGTGAGCACGTTGCCGACCACGGTGCCCGCCGCGGTGGGAATCGTCAGCAGCAGGTTCTTCGAGGAGCCGACGGTGATCGCGGCGAGATAGGTGGAGAATTTGCCGAGCGCCGCGAAGTTATTGACCCAGCTCATATATTGATAGGCGCGGTAATTCCTGTATTGGAACAAGGAGAACAGCGCTTTGGAAACCTTGACCTTCTCCTTCTTCGGCAGCTCGATGCGCTCCTGACAGAACAGGCCGCACATCAGGTTACCGAACGCCGTCACGATGGCCGCGACGATCGCGAGGGTCATGTACATCTTATTCTTGTCGTCGCTGAACAGGCCGTAGACGAAGGTGCCCAGATACGCCCCGCCGTAGCCGATGTAATAGGACAGCTGCCACACGGTGGCGACGGTCTTTTTCTCCTTGGGATTGGGCGAAATCACCTGCGAAACATTCTGGCCGAAGTTGTTGAAGGCGTTGAAGATCGTCTGGCACAGGGCGATGCCGTAGCGGAACAGCGTCATTTTGCGCAGCGCGACCGACGCCGCGGCCTTCACCGCTTCCGTCGCGCCCGCCTGATTGCCGGCAATCACAGCCGCGGACCAGGTCTTGGGCACATAGAAGAACAGCACGGTCAGCGTGAAGATCGGCACCAGACAGATGATGTACCAATGACGGTACCGGCCCCAGCGGGTCTTCCATTTCTGCACGATGACGCCGGCGATCAGGCCGATGAGAATGCCGGCGACCGTCGTGAGCGTGGTCTGCACGGCAAGGATCTTGGCGATCTGATCCGAGTCGACGCCGACCGGGCCGTAATACAGCTCATGGAGGAAGGCGGCGGCGAGCGTGCCGGTCAGCGTTGTGCCGAACATGCCGCCGATGCGCGCGAGCATCAGGCAGACGTATTCGAATTTCGTTACGTTCTTCTGCTGCTCGGGCGGAAGCGCGTTTGCGGGTCTTGCGGTTGCGGAAGTACTCATTTTCGGATCCTCCTGTCCATCAGTTTAAGAAAGCTTGAGCACGGCGTTGTAGTCGTCGATGCCGTAATTTCCGACCGTGTGTTTCATCGTTTCATAAAAGTCGAGCGTCTCGCCCTGGGAGCCCTTGATGGTCTTGACAAACGGACGCACCCGTCTGAACGCCCTGAGCAGGAAATCGCCGCGGGGCGTGCCCTCCACGTAGGGCTGATTGCCTTCAAAGACCACGCGCACGAGATCGACCGCGAAATCGGCGAACAGCTCTTTTTTGATGCTCGGATCCACCTTGATCATCAGCAGACGACCGACTCCGCCGAGCGTGAGCTTCGCGAGCCGCTTGCCGACCGCGGGAATGATCTTCAGCGTGGCGGGCGTTCTCTTTACATGCGTTTTTCTGAAAAAGACGTCCGGATTGTTGGCCATGCCGTCGATGACCGTGCGCAGCAGCCGGTCAAACTGCGCCTTGAGGTATTCCTCGCCGGTCTGCCCTTTTTTATCCCAGTCAAACTCGGGGATCGGAATGCTCTTGATTTCCACGGTGTCCGCATCGGTGATCGTGACGTGCCGCAGGAAGGCGGGGCAGCCGATGGCAGAGCCGGTGCACACGTCATAGAACTTGTTGCCCTTTGCCGTTTCGACCACGTTGACGCTCTGATTGTGCATGTGGCCGGTAAAGATCAGATGCACGCCGTTGTCGGCGAGCGTGTCGATCAGCTTCTGCGCCTCGGCCTGACGGGCGTCCGGCACAACGGAGAGGACCGGCTGGCCGGCGAGCACGGGATAATGCTCCATGGCGATCATCATCTTGCCGTCCGCCTGCGCCTGCTTCGCCTGCGCCTCGATCCAGCCGAGGAACGCGTCGTCATAGGTGATGTGCTTCTGCCCGTCGATATCGTTGCAGATCACCAGCAGCCGCACATCGTCGGACAGCGCGGCGACATAGGACAGATGCTCCCGGTTGAACGCGATCGCGTCGTCGTAGCCGAAGTCCTTGTAGTAATCGTAAAGCTCCGTGAATTTCGTGCCCTCGACCGTGCCGCGTCCGTTTTCATTGAAGCAGAACGGCTCGTCGTTGAAATCGTGACCGGCGGTCACCACAAAAATGCGTTTGCCGCTTTTTTCCTTGCAGTCATGCAGCAGTTTCGTGAACGCCTGATGGCTTTCCTTCTCTCCGCAGAAAGACAGATCGCCGGCAATCAGGATCGTGTCGGCTTCGTCGGCCGCGGTCAGCCAGTCAAACACGGCCTCGTTGATCGCCTGCGTTTCGGCAAAGCATTTCTGCTCGGAATCCATGAATTCCTCATACTCTTTCCCGTAAGCGCCCAGGCTGTTTTTGAAATAGTGGGTATCCGTCACCAGATAGAATTTTACCGGATCCATGCAGCCCCTCCTTTGTCTGTATTGACATTGATTCCATTTTATCATATAAATCACGGTTTTTCAACCACAAATTCGCCGTTCTTTCCGGATTTGCGCATCGTCCGCCAACCCGGTGTTGCCGCAAAATCGCAGTTGAATCCCGAAAAAAAAGATGCTATAATGTTGCAAACGCAGAATTGACGGAGGCGACCTATGAAACGAATCACGGCGTGGAGCCTGCTGCCCGCGCAGCCGCTTGCGAAATTGCGGGTGCTGACTGCGATCCTGCTGTGCCTGATCACGGGCGGCAGCTTTTTCGGCAGCATCGGAGATCTATTGAGAGCGGGGAATGTCGACATGATCCGGAACAGCCACACAAAATCCTTCGCGACGGCTTATACGGCGCTCGTGCCGTATGCAAACAACGACAAGGACCGCCTGAGCTGGAGCGAAGGCATGGTCACGGGCAACGGCGAGAACGGCGCCGTGTGCGCGGGCGCGCCCTACGGCGATACGCTCATTTATCAGAATATCAATTTTATCCTGCCCTCAAACGATCCGCGTGAAACGCCGGACGCGGTCACAGGCGAGCTGGAGCAGGCCCGGCAGTCCGTGATCCGGTTTGACGACAGCTGGGATATCAACGGCCGCGTGCCCTCCTATTTTTACTCCTTCCATCCCGGCCCCGTGCTGCGCATGGAAAGCCGGAAGCATCTGTATCACAATTATATCCGCTGGACGGATTTTGAAACCGCCGAGGTCGGCGTGCAGTACACCGATCTGAACGGGACCTGGGCGCGCACGACCTTCTCCTCCCGCGCAGACAACGTGACAATCACGAAGATCGCCGCGTCCAGCATCGGCGCGAAGATCGATCTGACGCTCTCGCTGGACGATCTTTATTCCATGCGCGGCTTCGGCGGCGACTGCCAGAATCTGCGCTATAAAAAGCTGGTGGACGACAGCGCGGACTGCATCGCGCTGATCGCGCATTATCCGGACTATGAAAACAGCGAGCTGCGCCGCGGCGGTTACTGCGGCTGCATCCGGGTGCTCGTCGAGGGCGGCAAAAAGGAGCGCATCGTGCTTGCGGATTCCAATGACTCCGAAAACGTGGCAGCGGAAAAGAATCCCGCCATCCGCATCACGGACGCCGCCGCCGTTTATCTGATCGCCAAATCCGACCGCACGCATGAGATGGGCGACTACGGGGCCTTCGCCGCCGCCGATTCCTATGCCCTGCTCGACACGCTCAAAGCGGACACCGCCGACGTGGCGGCGCGCTACACGGTCGACGGCGCATTCGATTATGATGCGGCGCTGCAGCCCCACGCCGAAAAGCAGTCCGCGCTGTTCAACGCCGTGCGGTTCGACCTGGGCGACAGCCTGCAGGAGCAGGTGGCGAACGAGCACCTGATCAAAATGCAGCAGCAGAGCGACGCGCTGCTGCCCGCCATGGTGGAGCGGGCCTACAACCAGGGCCGCTATGTGCAGATCTGCTGCGCGGGGCAGTCGTTCCCGCGTCTTTACGGCATGTGGACCGGCGAATGGAATCCCGCCTGGCGCGGCATCTATACGATGGACGCGAACGTCAACCTGCAGGCCTCCGGCATGAACACGGGCAATATGCGCGACGCGGGCGAGGGCTACATCCGGTTCGTGCTCAGACAGATTCCCGATTGGGAGGAGAACGCCGCGAAAACCTACGGCATGACAAACGCCATTCAGGTGCCCGTGAACACCGACGGCGACCGCGCGATGATGGTGGAATACTACAAGCCCTATCCGTTCGAATACTGGAACGCCGGCGCGAGCTGGATGCTGCTGCCGATTTTCGAATACTGGCAGTGCTACGGCAACCGGCAGATCGAATTCAACGGCGAACAGCTCGACCTGGAAAAGGATATTCTCCTGCCGCTGCTGACCAAGCAGGCAAATTTCTGGGCGCAGCTCGTCACGCCGGAATACTTCACGGACGCCGACGGCAAGGCGCGCTATGAAGCAGGCAAAACGCAGTTGAATCCGGGCGAAAAATACCTGATCATCCCCTCCTATTCCCCCGAAAACGCGCCGCTGGGTTACAATTCGCCGATCACGGCCAACGCGACGATGGATATTTCCGCGGCGAAGGACGGCCTGCGTATGACGATCGCGATCGAAAACGCGGTCAAGGCGCCGGGCTATGAGGAACGGGTCGCCGACTGGGAGGCGCTCGCCGCGCTGCTGCCGGACTATCAGTTCGATGAAAGCGGCGCGCTGTGCGAATGGGCGATGCAGGAATACACGGAAAACAACAAGCACCGCCACATCAGCCATCTTTACGCCGCCTGGCCGGCGATTGAAACGCAGAACGATCCGGCGCTCGCGGCCGCCTGCAATCAGGCGATCGAAAACCGCAACCGCGAAAACGCGGGCGAGGACGACACCGCCTCCCACGGCTGGGTCCACAAGGCGCTCGTCGCCGCGCGGCTGAAAAACGCCGCCTCCGCCTGCCACTCGCTCTTTATGCTCATGGCGGATCATCTCTATTATTCGTCGCTGATGACGGATCACTATACGCACGGGAGCTGGGGCGTGTTCTGCACGGATACGGCGATCGGCACGGTCGGCGTGATCGACGAGATGCTGCTGTATTCCGACAGCGGCGTGATCGAGGCGCTGCCCGCCCTGCCCGCAGACTGGTCCGAAGGAAGCATCGAGGGCCTGCGGGCGCGCACGAACGCCGAAGTTTCCCTGCGGTGGAACGCGGAAATCGTGACGGTCACGGTGACAAGCGACAAGGCGCAGACGATCGACATTTCCGTTTACGGCGGCGCGGCGCAGCGCGTTTCCTTTGCGGCGGGCGAAACAAAAACGCTCTCCCTGCCCATGCCGGCACGCGCGCAGTAACAGACAAAATCAGAACAGAGAAAGAAAAACAGGCGAGCGCGCGGCTCGCCTGTTTTTGATTTACGAAAGAGATGATTCGTTTTACAGGGTTTCTTTCACCGTCTGGACGATGACCGGCAGGCTGCCGAACGGCGCTGACCTGCGCAATCCCGCTTCACATGTCGCCGTAGAGCTTTGCCAGTCCGTGATAAAGCGAAACGACCGCCGGGCTGATGAAATCCCAGAAGGCGTTGTCATACAGCGTGGTCCAGCAGAACGGGATGCGCAGCAGATGCAGCGCGTAGCAATCCGACAGCTGCCGCTGACGGTTGCTCTCCCCCAGCCAGGTGATCCCCGCGTCGACCAGATCCAGATACAGCGCGTCCCGGGCTTTCATGCGCTGATAGAGCGTGTGAAACGCCGAAAACTCGCCCTTGCTGTTGGCGCATTTCCAATAGCGCCAGCAGAATTCCGAGCGGTGCACGCGGTCCTTCTGCGCCTGCGTCTGCGCGCCGGCCGCCGCCGCGGCCCAGAGGGCGTCAAACGCCGCGACGTCGCTCGTTTTTATGCCGGGCAGCGAGCCCTTCGCCCTGTCAAAGATCTGCGCGTGCTTTTTCGCCGTCACGCCCTTTTCGCAGCAAAGGTCGATGAAGGTCCGGATGGACGCCCACCCGTCGCCGTAGTAAAACGCCAGAAAGCCGTTCATCTCGCTGTCAAAATCCCGGTAGGGATCCTGCATCAGCTTCGCCTGCAGATACAGGCGCAGGTCGCTGAATTCTCCATCGCACAGTTGCGTCTGCGGGTTGCCCTCGCCGTAAACGCCCTTGACGTTGTTTTCATAAAAGATCTGCAGGTTGCGCTGCATCACGTGGAGATTCGGGAAGAAATTGATATATTCGCTGTAATTGGTGCCGTAGTCCCAGACGTAAATGCGCTTGCAGATTGCCGACCAGTCGCGCAGATCCTGCATGAAACTGACGTTTTCCGCGCAGGCGGGGTCGTCGAGCGGATGGCCGAAGCAGCATTCGATCGAGCAAAGGCGGATAATGACGTTGTCCCGCGGCACGACCTTCGTCGGCGCCTGCCGCGAATACTGATAGGCAAAGGTATCGACCGCCACATTGTCATAGCCCGCCGCCGCGACCGCATCGGCGATCGTATTGGCAAAGGTGACCATCGTGCCGGCGTGAGAGCCATTGGCCTCGTCGAGCGCCTTGCAGTCGGGGCAGGTGCAGTAATCGCCGTTATCGTGCTGTGTGACCGAAACGATCTGCAGCGCCTGCTGCGGGTCGTGACTGCGTGCGAGGAGCGAAAGCACCTCCTGCGTCACGATGCGGATGGTTTTGGGATGCGTGAGACAGAGCTGATTCGGCGTGCGCTCGCCGTCATGCAGGGCGAAATACTCCGGGTGGGCGTCGAAATAGACGGCGGCGCTGCAGAACTGATTTGTGAGCGTATGCGCAAAGCCGGAGAGATAGCGGATGCAGCCGCCCATCTCCTCGGGCGTGTTGGAATAAGTGCCGCCGCTGATGCCGTTTGCAACAGTGAACTCCGGATTCTGCCCGTTTCGCCAGTCGGTTTCGGTGTACTCGAAATACGGCGTATACGCCAGCGCATAATCCGCGGGCACTTCGACCGTCCGGGCCGCCGGAATCAGGTAATCCTCATTCGTATAAAACCGGCAGCCGCACGCGTTTTCGAGAAACGCAAATACACCGTAGATCACGCCGCGTTTGCCGCCGCCGGCAATGCGGAGATTGCCCGCTTCCGCCTTGACGCTGTAAGCGCCCTCCGCAAGGACAGCGTCATGCTGCAGAAGGATCTGCGTCGGCGCGTCGGCGGATGTGACGATCGGAACGGTCTGCCCTGTAAGCTCGGCAAAGAACTTCTGCAGCGTCCGCGCGGCATACCCCAGCGTTGCCGGCGCAGCCTGCGGCAGAACGATCTGTGCGTCCGCGTTTTCTCCCGCAAGCAAAAGCACTTGCTCCGCGCTTGCGCAGACGGAAAAGCAGCCGAGCAGCAGCACAAATGCAAGGACCCCGGAAAGCGCTTTTTTCATGGTTCTCCCTCCGTATTCTTAAAAGCGAATGATGGATTGCGTTCAGCCCTTCGGCATGGTTTCATAATCAGCGAGATTGAGAAACGCGCAGGCGACGCCGCTTTGCGAGAGCAGATCGGTGTAATTCTCCGGATCCTCTGCGCCGGAGCAGAAATACGGATCGTACAGCCCGTCTGCATCCTTTGTCGCAAGCTCGTTGCGCATCACGGCCGCGCAGTGCGCCAGCGCCGCGGCGTCTTTCTGCGGGTCGACCTCATAGAATTTCACATAACTGCGCATCAGCCAGCCGATGCACCAGGCCTTGAAGATCGGATTCGCGTTCATCCGGATCACGGTTTCCCCCTGCGCCGTCGCCGTTTCGGTGAAGATATGCGGCAGCGTCGCGTCGACCGTCGCTTTTGTCAGCGCGTAATACGTTTCTTCACCCGTGATTTCATAGAGCAGACTGCCCGCGTAAATCATCGTCGCCTGATTGTACGCGCCCTTCCACCGGTTGCCGATGCGGCCGTCCAATCCGACGCTGTCGCAGAACAGATCGTGCTCGCGCAGGGTCCGATTCATCCAGTCGTAGATCATCCTGCCGCGTGTAAGGTATATTTCTTTGCCCGTCATCTGATACGCGAGCAGGAACGCGATGGCGCCCGGCGCGTTGGAACAGGCGTTTTTCGAGCTGTATGCGGCGGACCAGTAGATGCCGCCGCCCGCGACGTCATCCCAGCCCGTCCAGAGGAAGTCCAGATTCTTCTCCGCGGCGGAAAGCAGCGACGCGTCCCCGAGATTGCGATAGCCGAGCAGCAGCTGGATGCAGACCCATTCGTTGTCGTCATAATAGTAATCGCCGCTGTTGCCCGCCGAGGCGTTATAATAGCAAATGCCGTCATAGGCGCCGGACGGCGTTTCGAGCGCGCCCTCCGCCGTCAGATAACGGGAAAACCCCTGCTTGAGCGCGTCGGCATAGGCGACCCGCAGCCGGACAGAGCCGGGATAGAGCCGATACGCATCCGCCATCGCTTCCGCAAAGGCGGCCGCAGGCCAGACGTAGGGCATCCCCTTTTCGTCGATTTTTCTGTTAAAAGTGTGCGTGCGCGCATCATAGCATTGATCGACCAGAAGCTCCGTGAGCGCATAGCCCGCCCGCGAAAACTCATGCGCCGCAAGCGATGCGGACCGCCCGAAATCCAGTCTGCCCGCGCCGAAAAAAGAAGAAAAAAAGATGAGCACGCTGAGCATCAGCGCCGAGAGTTTTTCCATCCGACCTCGCTCCTTTCCCTGTCGTTTTCAGCGTTGCGCGCCGTGCGTTTCCGTTTCCTGTTTTCCTGCTGGCTTCCACGGCCGTCCCGCGGCAAGCCATCCGTTATTCTCCCAGTATGCTTTCTCTTTCGGCGACGCGCCCAAGCCCTTGATCTGCATCTTGCGCATCAGGCCGAACATCAGTCTGGTTTTCAGCCCGACGCGGACGTCCTTTTTCTCCTCGATCACGCCTGCGAGCTTTTTCATATCCTTTTCGATCCGCGCTTTTTTCTTTTCGGAAACCTGCGCCCAGCCCATCGCCTGAACGGAAATGCCGTATTTTTTCACATACGGCACGCCCCAGTAAAACAGCGCGTTCGCAATATCCTTGACCGCGCTTTTCGCACCCGAGCCGGCCGCCGTCGAAATCACGACGGCTTTTTTGCCGAACATGCAGGCCCTGGGCTTATGGGACATCCAGTAGGTGAACGTCAGATCGATCAGGGACTTCATCGGCGCAGACGCCCGCATGCAGTAGGTCGGCGTTGTGAAAATCAGCAGATCGGCCGCTTCGATCGCATCCGTGATGCGCTTCTTTTCCGCGTAATACGGGCAGTCCGCTTCCTCCTCGATGCAGGCGTAGCATCCGACGCAGAAGTGCTCAAGATCCTTCGGCAGAAAGAATTCGCTGATCTGACTGCCGGGAAACTGCGCCGCAAGCATGCGGCCGATGTGGCAGGAGCTGCCCTTGTGGTTCTGCCCGTGAATCATTGCGATCTTCATCTCGTGTTTCCCCTCGCCGTTCTTCCCCGGTCCGCCGCCTTTGCCGCATGCAAAAACGCGGATCCGGTTCGCTACGTTCATTGTAGCATACTTCCCCGCATCATTCAACCGCCTTTTCGCAATCGGCCGCGCTTGTGCATGCCTCAAAAGATCAAATACAGAGCAAGCAAAAAGCCGCTGCGAATGCAGCGGCTCCGTTTTTTGCCTGCCGGTGACGCCGTTTTTCTTTCCGACGGTGCAGACCGCGGCGCAGAAAGAAAGACCGGCTTCATTGCTCATATTTTTTCCTGATTTTTCTGAGCTTGATCCCGCAGTAGACGATCAGGAACGAGTAAAGGACAAACATCACGCCGAAGAAAATCGCCAGTCCTTTCCCGAAGGCACTGCCGTCCCCGAGGCCGAAGTGCAGAAAGTTCGGGATCACACAGCACAGGAACAGGATCTCCAGCGGCAGCAGGCGCGTTTTCACAATGCTGCTTACAAATTCCAGCTTCGACTCCCTGTCGGAGAACAGCTCGCCGTCCTCCTGCGCCTGCGCCTGATCGGCGGGCTTCCTGAAATAGAGCCAGCCGAGGCATTCCGCAAAATACTCCCAGCCGAAATCGGCGAGCATCTGCAGATAGTCGGGCGTCTGCTTTTCGTTTTTGTAATCGAGCCTGTAAATCACGTCCTCCGGTTCGCAGGATTCAAAACGATAGACGCAAGGCGGCGTCATTTTCACGAGCTTCCACCCGCTGCCGTGCATGGTTCTCAGCCAGCGTTCTTCTTCCTCAAAATCGGCAATTGTATAAAAGCGAATTACAGTTTTACGCATGGATCTCCTCTCCTTTGCTGTTTTTATAGAGTCTTTCAATTCGTCTGATTTCCGTTTCCAGGATTTCTCTGCCGAGCGCCGTAAGCTGATACAGCTTGCGTTTCTCCTCCTCGCGGCAAAACGTGATCAGACCGTCCTTTTCCATTTTGGAAAGCGTGCCGTACATGGTCCCCGCGCTGATCGTTACCTCGCCGGCCGTCATCTCTTTCACCTGCCGGCTGATGCCGTACCCGTGCTGCGGCGACTGCAGGCAGAACAGAATGTAAAAGCCTGATTCGGTCATGGGAACATAGATGCGTTTGATTTTCTCGTCCATACGGGGCTCCTCCTTTCTATCAAATTTCGATGCATCGGACTTCGATATACATTATATCGAGGTTCGATGCATTTGTCAAGAGGTTTTTCAAAATAATTTTTCACCCTGCGGCAAACCGTCCGGAAACACAAGAATCCCCCGAAGCAAATCGCTTCGGGGGAGGCGTGCGGCGCTTATGATTCCGCGCCGGTGATGATGTCTTTCACCGCGTAATACGCGGGCTTTGGCGTGCCGTCAAGGTAAAACAGGCCCCATCTGGTTTCAAACGGGCACCAGGTGTGGCCGCAGGCCCAGCACCGCTCCATATCCTGGCAGCAGTAGATGATCATGCCCGCAAGGCAGTTCAGCTTTTTCAGCTCGCCCATGACCCGCCGGAAGTACTCCGCCTGCCCCTCCGGCGTGTGCGGGATGCTCTCCATCGTTTCGGCGGCTGTTTCGCCGTAGAAATGCTGATACTCCTTTTCAAAGACGATCTCCGCCCAGCGGTCCTCGTCGTCCGGATAGCCGTCCTTCAGCCGCTGCTGAAACTGCGGCGGCAGCTTGCGGATGAAATTCATGCCGTCCGCGATGGCTTCGGCCTCGGTGGCATACCCGTAGTAGCCGAGGATTTCCGCCTTCTGTTCGGCTGTTTTCGGCCCGCCCTCGCTCCAGAAGCCGAACTCCTGAATGAGAATGGGCTTGCAGGTGTTCCTGTATAACTCCTTCACTTTCTTCGCGTAGTCGCTCGCTTTCGCGTTGCCCTGGTTGCCGGTATACAGATCGATGCCCACATAATCGCAATACGGAAGATAGGGCTTCATCAGCTTGTGCAGATTTCGGCTCATATCCGCCGAATTGTAGCCGATGGGGAAGTTTTCCGTGACCTTGTCCAGCGCTTCGAGCTGGATGCCGATAAAGACCGCCGCTTCTTCCAGCGTCAGCGGTTTTGTGAAGGTGTCCAGCCCCATTTCGTTTGTGACCTGAAACGCGCCCGTGATGTCTTTGAGATCCTCATAAAGAAACACGGCGATTTCCTGCGTCTTTTCAACCTCTTCCACGGGATTGAAGCCGCCGATATTGAAATAATCTTTGGGATAAGGCGTGACCGCCATGACCTTGAAGCCGCGGTCGGTGTAGCCCTTGGCGCGGGCTTTAAAATCCAGATAATGACCGCTGATCTCCCCGGCCTGATTGTAGGGATAGGGAATATCGAACCGCACCCATTGCAGCCCCGCGTCGCCGAGCAGCTCGTAATTCTCATTCGGGTGGCAGACGCCGTAAATATAGCCGCCGGTCTGCGCGAGGAGCGCCTGCACATTCCGATCGGGCAGATTGAAGATGCTGCCGAAAAAGCAGGAGATGGTGATGATGACCGATTCAAAAAACGCGAGCACTCTCATTGGTTAGCCTCCCGACCCTGATGATTTGAATGTAATGTAAAGCATCGAGCCGCTTTCGATCACGTCCGGCAGCGGGATCTCGACCCATGCGCATTCTTCGTTGACCGTCATGCATTTCTCCACGGCATACGCCCCCGCGTCGATCCGGAGTTTCCGGTCTTTTTTGTCGGACACATTCGCGATCAGAAGCGCCTGCCCGTCCTCCCCCGTCGCGGCCACCGCATACAGATCGTCGCGCAGGCGCAGGTTTGTGATGTCCGCCTGCTGCCCGAGCCGGTACAGCTGCCCGAACGCCCAGAAGCCGTAATAGGCCGCAGAGGGCTTGTGATCCCGCACGAACATGCCCGCGTGCACCGACGTGGGAAGGTCATCCGCGCAGTAGTAATGCGCCATATCCAGGCCTTTGTTCTGGAACATGAGCAGCATCGACGTCTGATTTGCGCCGTAGCGGCGGTCGATGAGATCGTTTTCCGTCGGATTGTAGTTCCACTCGTCGACGATGATCTCCGTTTCGCCGTAGCCGGCTTTTTGCAGCTTTTCCCGCACGTAATCAATGTAGCGGGCATTCTTTTCGGTCGTGGTGTAGCTGTGCCAGGTGAAAAAGTCCATGGGCGTGTTGTGCGCCGCAATATAGGCAAGGAAGTCTTCAAAGAACGTGATGAAATATTGATTCTGTGAACTGGAGCCGGTATTGACCGCATTCGTTTTCGTCAGCGCGTAAAAGCCGCAGGAGCCGTAGCCGCCGATTTTCAGGTCGGGAAATTTCTGTTTCAGATAGGTGGCCGTCACGTCGTAAAGGCGGTAGAATTCTTCCGGCGTGCCCTGCCAGAAGTTGTTTTCGGCCGGCACCGGCTGGCAGTCGGGTTCGTTGTAGATTTCCCAGTATTCGATATTGTAGCGGAAGCCGTTTGCCCAGCCTTCGTTGTAGTGGAGAATGATGTGCGCGCAGATCTGCGCCCACTTTTCAAAATCCGCGGGCGGCTGCAGATGCGGACGCATGCGCTCCGGGTCGCTCCAGCTGATGCCGAAGCGGAAGAACGGCGCCATGCCGGCGTCAACGATCGACGCGATCACCTCGTCGCAGTCCGCAAAGCAATAGGCGCTTTCATCCTCGACGTCTGCGGAAAAATCCGGAAAAATGCAGTGGATATCCGTCGCGTGAATGTCGTGCGTTCTGCAATAAGGCATGTTCGCTTCGGTAAAATAACGGTTGATTTCGCTGCCCGTCACGTATTCCGGCATCCGGCCGATGCCGTGCACGGGTCTGATCTCGCCGACGACGTGATCAAAGTCAATCCTGATCACATCCGGGGTGAAAATCAACTGCGCCAAAGAAGTGAAAAAGGTCAGAATGGCCGCAAGCGCGGCGCCTGCTCTTTGCAGCATCCGATCGCCTCCCGCTGTTTTTTCCGGCGTCATCGCCGGATTTCTCTTTCCCGCATCGGGATGATCCGTATCCCGGATCGGAATCCGTTTTTCTATTTCGCCTCAAACCGCAGCTGCAGGTCCGCATCGGGGCTGACCGAAAAAACGGCGAATCCCTGATCGATTCCCTCAAACGCGATCCCCGCCGTTTCGGTGAACCAGCCGTCCCGGTAAATCACACGGCCGTCCAGCGTCACCATCTGACCGTCTGCATACGGCACACAGATGCGCGCCGTCGCCTCCTTCGGCACGGTCGCATCCAGCAGGAACGCGCCGTCGGCAAAGCGCTGTGCGGTGACGCGGATGAACCCTTTGACGGTCGGAACTACGCATCGTACAGTGTCGGGCGTCGTCAGCTGCGGTCGGATGAGGAAGGCGGCATACCCTGCCTGCACCGGCCGGATGCCCGCGAAATACTTGCTCATGATCACCAGCGGTCCGCCGGACCACGCGTGATTCATCGTGCCGTCGGCCTTTGTCCAGCCCTCCCAGAGCGTGGAGTAGTCTTCCTTGATCATCGCGTCATATCGATCCAGCATCCGGGCTTTCGCCGCGTCGAACCGCTCCATCTGACAGAGCGCTTCGAGCACATAATACTCCATGTAGGGGCTCGCGTTTTTCGTTTCCGTCAGCACGGACGCAATGGCGTCATACTGATCCGACTCCGCCAGCCCGGAAAGGACGGCCAGCGCGTTTGCCCGGTCGTCCGGGCGCAGGACGCCGCCGCTTTTGTAGCCGCCGCTCGTCCAGAGCGACGCATAGCCGGTTTTGATCTCCTGCATATTTGCCGCGAGCGCATCGCTGTTTTTGCCGAGGACCTCCGCCATATTCCGAATGGAGGAAAGCGCATAATAATACCAGGCATTCTCGATCGCTGCCGTATCCGCGAAATTGCCCCAGTCCATCCAGTCCCAGGAGCCGGTGCGATGCACGACCAGATGATCGTCGCCGATCGTCCAGAGATCAACGTAAACGACGGCCGCGTCATAGACCGTTTCCAGGAACTTCCGGTCGCCCGTGTATAGATAATACGTCCAGAAGCCGCAGATGCCCGCAAGCTGCTGCACGGGCAGCTCATGATAGGCCTGATCGACCGGCACAACGGTTTGCAGCACATGCGTTTCGCTGTCGATGTGCCCCAGCATGGAGGCGACGCCCTTCTGATAAAGCAGATACGCGTCGGCGTCCAGCGCATACATCGACATGGCCATTTCGTTTGTCACGTCGCCCCACCACTGCGCGCGCTCCCGGTCCGGGCAATCCATAAAGTTGTCGCGCATGGTGAGATACAGGGTGCGCAGGGATTTCTGCCAGAGCGTATTGAGCGCCGCGTCGTCGCATTCATACAGTCCGGAAAACGCCGTATCATAGCCGGTTTCCCTGTATTTCAGCTCCAAGATCTTCACGCCCGCCGGAATCTCATAGGAAATCTGCTCCCCGTTGAACCAGCCGAGCGCCTCAAATTCCTGCACGCCGTCCTTCGTGACATAGGTGTCGCTCACGGCGCCGATCCAGGTGTTCTCGGTCAGGATCCGGATCTTTTTGCCCGCCTTCGCTTCGATTTTCAGATAGGGCGTGCACTGCGCGTTATACGGAATCTCCAGCGTGATGACTCTTTTGAACCAAGGCCTGAAGCCCTTGTAATTTTCTGAATTTTCATAGTTCCGCAGCCCGTAATCCTTCAGCAGCGGAATGCCGCGCGGATAGAGCTGCCCCCACGGCGCGCAGCCGCCGATCCCGTTTTCTGTTGCCTGTGCCCAGGCGCTGTCGTCAAACCCGGGAGACAGCCAGTCGCCGATTTCCTGCCGCGCATCATAATAGATGCTGAATTCCGGCAGCCGGTAATTCGGCTGCGACCCGCCGGCGTCATTCCGATAAGCCGCGTTGCGCTGCACCTTCCAGCTGCAATCGGAGCGGATGTCCCCCGCTTCAAAGAGGAAGCCCGCCTTGCCGCTGTCGGTGCTCGAAAAGCTCTGATCCTTGCCCCAATACCAGACAAGCGCGCAGATGACGTTCCTGCCGGTGTGCAGATATTTGCCGATTTCGACGGTATCATAGTAACTGTCCTGCAGCGTCGGCCCGCGTTTGACCCCGCCTTCAAAGACGACCGGTTCGCCGTTGATATACAGCCAGTACTTGGAATCGGCGGAAATACAGGCCGTCAGCGTTTCGGGCAGCTCGGAGAGCTCCACGGTTTTCCGGAAACACATCCACACGTTTTCCTCGCTGCCGTCCGAGGCGTCCCAGATATAATCGGCCGTCCAGTCGGTTTTCGGCGTTGTGTCGATCCGCCTGTAGGGCACAGACGTTTCGGGCACGTCGTAGTCGTTTTTGAAAGACGGCTCTCCGGTTTTGCCGCCGAACAGGGAGGAAAAGAAGGCGGCGACCGCCATAAAGAAAGAAATGATCCGATTCATTCAACTGCACCTCGTAAATCAAAACGTGTATGCGCGCAGCAGTTTATGAAGAAAAGCGCTCGCGCGACGATCGCTTTTCCCGTTTTTTCCGCGCCGGTGCGACTGCCTGTCGCTGCCGCAGAGGCTAATGACGTTCATGCCGCCGTCCCCTGCGCGTTCCTGACGGTCACATAGAGATGCCCGATTGCAAACAGGACGGCGAAGCCGACAAGCAGCCAGTGCCGCAGCAGGAGCCCGCTGAGCAGGAAGATGCACGCGGGAAGGATCGCCAGCGCAAGCGCGCGCCCTATGCTCCGCTGCCTGAAATACAGGGCGAACACGATGTAATACACCGCAAGGAGCGCGGCGTTGCCTGCCACGTAAAGTAGCATCTGCGCAACGCTTTGAAAGCCGAACTCCCATACGAGCAGCGGCAGCCACATGAGAACGATGCAGGCGTATCTGCCGATCTGCTCCGTCAGATTCATCAGCCGGTTGGTGCAGAGGTTTTTTTCGTCCTTGTTTTTGATCGCGTAATCGATATTCGGCAGCAGCATCAGAAGGACGATGACCGCCCCGAACAGATTGATCCATCCGAATTTCATATCGCATCTCCGTTTCCGGGACTTTGCCGAGAAGCAAAAGCTCTTTTTCAGCGAGCTGTCGCTTCATGTTTTCAGATCCACCATGCCGGCGTCAAGTCCCCGAGCGTTGCCGTTTTCCGCCGCGCATAGTCCAGCATGATCTCGATCTCCCGATACCTGCCCGGCATCAGCTGCGCCATGAATTCTCTGCAGGCGCCGCACGGCGCGCCGGTGGTGCCGTCCGGCATGATCGCAAGAACGCGCCGGATCTCATCTTCGCCGTTTGTGATCATATTGAAAATCGCATTCCGCTCTGCGCAGATTCCGAGCGCACAGGATGTATCCACACAGACGCCGGTATAGATTTTCCCGCTTGCGGATTCAATCGCGGCCGCAACGCCGCCGGCACTGATGCGCGCGGAAATCTCCCTCTGCTTCTGTACGGCCTTCGCCGCCTGATAGAGCGCTTCCCATATCTGTTCCAACGCATTTTCCTCCGTGGTTCTTCGGCCTGTCAGGATGCTTTTTCCCCGATCGTTTGTGGTTCTTTTCTTATTTCGGATCGACTTCCAGCAGCCCGCCGAAGCCCTTGACGATATCGGAGGCGCTGTGGTCGGAAACGGTCATCAGCATGGAATTGGACACCTCGTTGCCGCCCTCGCCGTTATAGATGAGCAGCGGCGTCAGGATGCCCTGCGTTGTGATGGTGTCGGGCAGATTATACCCGATCGCGTCGTTTGTGATGCCCATCACAAGCACCTGCTTGTCCGCATCTCCCGACGTCTCTCTGACCATCGATTCAAGGGTTCTGTATTCCCAGTCCTTTCCGCTCCAGGACTGCGGACCGGTCCATTTTGTGGCGCCGTCATAGTCTTCCTTCGTGCCGTAAACGCAGGCGGGCGCAAGCTCGCCGGGCACGGTGAGGAACGCGACGTCATCGCCGAGCTCGATGTAACCGAGCTCCACCATGATGCCGTAGCCGCTTTCGGCCGTGGAGGAACGCACGGCATTGAAGCCGAGCACGCCGGTCGCGGCGCCGACCTCCATCAGGCCGAAATCGCAGTCCAGCAACAGCTCCGTCGCCTTGACGTTAATCACGGGCGCAACGGCCTGCTTCTCAACGGCCGCATCCATGACGTAATGCGCAAGGGCATACCCCTTTTTATACATGTCGCCGAAGCCCGGCTCGCAGCCCTCATAGAGCTCCGCCGTGACGTCTTCGCCGTAGCGCCGCACCCAGTCCTCTCTTGTGAGCGCTTTGGAAGCCGCCCACGCCTCGGCGTCCGCGCCGATGGCAACATCCGGCGAGGAGACGCCGGCCTGCGTGCCCTGCAGGAACAGGAAATCATAGCCCGCGTCCTTCATGGCCAGCTTTATATAGTAGGGATAATCGCAGTCGGTCATGTGGGTATCCTGCGCATTGGCGGACACGGGATGCGCGCCGATATTGGTCACAATGGTCTTTTTGCCGCTGTCGGATTCAAAAAGGAACGAGGAGAACCGGTTCTGCGTTTTTGCGCCGCTGTGGAACTTATCTCGCGCACCGTCGGTTTCGGCGGTATTGAAGAAGGAAAGAGTGCCCTCTTCCATGCCCGCAAACGCACGCGCGACGGCGTCCGACGCCTTGTCGACCAGCGTGTCGTGCATCTCCTCATCGAGCGTGAGCAGATACTGCCCCGGGAGAAACCGCTTGACGAGATTGGCAAGCAGGACGCTGACAATGCGTTTCCAGTACATGCCCTGAATGTCAAGGCCCGCGTGGCAATGCGTGGCGCTGACCGTGCAGGAAAGGATGTCCGCGGCCGTGACGCCGTATGGCTGCAGCATTTCCTCCACGCCCTTACGGATGTCGCGGCAGGTGCGGCTGGTGATGCCCACGCCGTCAACGCTGATCATGATCAGCAGATCCTCCTGCCCGTTGCTGTTTGTGTCGCAATGATTGGAAAGCACCAGCACGTTGACATACTGATCCGAATAGAGCTTGTTGATTTCCGCCTGATAGCCGCCGCCGCTGTGCATCTTATCAAGGCAGTAGCCCGCGGGGTCGGGATTGCCCGCGGCGTCGCGGCGCCACTGCACGGGGATCACACTGTTGTCGGCAAAGCCGGCTTTCCAGCCCGTGCCGCTGACGCTGCCGTCGATGCCGGGATAGAAACAGTCGCTCTCGCCGATTTTATAGTCCTTCGCGTTTGGAATGCCGAAGCGGAGATTCACGGCCGTGAGCGCCGCAAAAATCCCGTCCTGCACAACGCCGAACACGCGATCCACCGCGTGCGCAAAGAAGCCGTACCCTTCCCCGCCGCCGTCCGCGGCAAACGCGCTGACGGATGCGCCGGCAAGGATCGCGGCGGCAAGGATGATCGCTGTTGCTTTTTTCAGTTTTTTCATTTTTCTGCTCCTTCCGGGGTCTCATTCATGGGATTCTGTTCCGTTGTCTTCTGCACCCGAACGGCAGAATGCCCACGCATTATATGTCGCATTCAAATTATACCATAGGCGGCCGCTGTTTTTCAATCCGTTTTGCAGACTTTCTTTCCGATTCGGCAGCCTTTCATAATCCAGTATTGGTTTTGCGGGGCATAAATCGCCCATAAATGCGTCAAAGCCGCACTGACATACATCAAGTATGCCATGTGCGGCTTTTCCTTTTTCTGAACAATTTCTGCTCCTGCAAAACTGT
>JAFRQQ010000019.1 GCA_017428525.1 Clostridia bacterium
AGCCAAGCTGCGCGCTCAAGCCGCCAAATCCCATCGAAACTGCCTGCCTTTTGCGTGCTGCGCAGTTTCCGTTCGGCTGATTTGGTCTCAGACGCGGCAAAAAGCGCAGGAATACTTTCCGTATTCCGAGCATTTTTAACAAAGTATGGGGCCAAAGCAGCCAACGGAAACCGGGTTCGGGTTGTACTGCTCTGGCTAAGGAGTTGCCCATGGAAGTAAAAGTCAGTGTGATCATACCCGTCTACAATGTGGAACAGTATCTGGCGCAGTGCCTGGATTCCGTGCTGTCCCAGACGTTGCGCGAGATTGAGATCCTTGCGATCAACGACGGTTCCCCCGACGGATCGCTTCAAATCCTGCAGACCTATGCGGCGAAGGACGCACGTCTGCGCATCATTGACAAAAAGAACGAAGGCGTCGGCAAGGCGCGCAACGACGGCCTGCGGGCGGCGACAGGTGAATTCATCGCTTTTCTGGATTCCGATGACTTTTACCCGAACGACACGGTGCTGGAAACGCTGTATCAGGCCGCAACGGCCCACAATGTCAGCATTGCCGGCGGGAGGAAGATCCGCTTGCTCGCAGACGGGCAGATCGAACGGGATGCAGGCGATGCTCAAGCATACGGCATGACCTTCTCAGCTTCCGGTCTGGTGCGATACGAGGAGTATCAATATGATTACGGGTACTGGCAGTATTTGTATCGCCGTGCGTTGTTGATCGAGCATGAGATTTTCTTCCCTCCCTATCGCCGTTTTCAGGATCCGCCGTTTTTCGTGCGCGCCATGCAGGCGGCAGGGGCGTTTTATGCGGCGGACTGCGAAAGCTACTGTTACCGCATGGTGCCCGGCGCGCAGAAGTATTCGATCGACAGCACCCTGGATTTTCTGAAGGGTCTGACGGACAACCTGGTGTTTTCCCGTCAGAACGGCCTGGCAAAGCTGCACCGGCTTTGCGCTATGCGCCTGGATCGGGAAGGGTCGTTCATGGCAATCCGCAATTTGTACGGCGAGGATCGCCTGCAGTTGCTCGCGGCGTATCTGGATGCCTTCCGCGCCGTGGATCCGGCGTGGCTGGCCGAAAACGGACAGGCGCTGCCGGCACCGTTTGTACCGGAGGTTTTTCAATATGCGGTCTCAACGGCGGAAAAGTATGAAAAGCTGCGCACGCACGGCGCCCTCAGAGCATTGCGCAGGATCATTCGAAAATAGGGGAGGGATCGAGCATGGGGAACAGCTTGCTTGCCCGTGCGGAGCACAAGCTCTATCTTGAACGGAAACGGCAGAAGCTGAAAAACAAGACGCCGTCAGTGATTTCCTCCAACTGCAACGGCGCTATGATCCTCCACGATCTCAAATGCCGATTCAACAGTCCGACCGTGAATCTGTTTTTTGAAGCGCCGGATTATCTGCGCTTTGTTTCCGATCTGAAGCACTACCTCAGTGCCGTCCCGGAAGCAGTGCCGTCAGAGCTTCCGTTTCCGGTCGGGCGGCTGGACGATTTGCCGGTCTATTTCATGCATTTTGCTTCGTTCGAAGAAGCAAAGCAAAAATGGATTGCACGCGCCGCGCGGGTGGACCCGGAGAATGCGTTTTTTATGATGACCGATAAAAACGGCTGCACATATGACATGATCCGGGCGTTCGACGCGTTGCCGTTTGCCCACAAGGTGATTTTTACGCATAAGCCGTATCCGGAATTCAAGAGCGCCTGCTATATTCCCGGCTTTGAGGATGCAGGCGAAGTCGGCGTGCTCTCCGACTGGAAGCCGGGCTTCTGGAAACGCCGCTGGCTGGATGATTTCGATGCGGTTGCGTTTCTGAATGGGGAAATCTATTCTTTTGAAAAAGGAGATTGAAAGATGGGAAACCTGTGCGGATTCTACGATCTGAATGAAAAACAGTATCGGGATGCTTCCGAGGGCGTGTTTGCTTTTGAAACCGAAGCGCTTCTGCTCCGGGTGTTCGGCAACGTGCGCTCCGGCGAGGCCTTCAACGACGGCGCTGCGCTCTCTGTGCTGTATGCACAGTTCGGCCTTCAGATCACCGAGCATCTCAACGGCGCTTATCTGCTTCTGGTTTTTGAAAAAGAGACCGGGATTTTTCGCGTATTTCAGGATCGTGCGACGTCGCCTGTCGCGCTGTATTATACAAAGGTCGGCGATCGGCTGTATCTGAGCTCGTCGCTGAAAGCGCTGCTTGCCGCTTCCTGCATGACATGCAGACTCAATGAGCAGGCGGTGGAAGAATTCCTGGTCAACGGGTTCCTTTACGGCGAAGCCACGCTGCTGGAGGATGTATTCAAAATCAAGGCATATCATTGTCTCTCTGTCGAAAACGGGCTTGCCGGGCAGTTCCCGGTCCGATATCCGAAGACGGAAATGACGAAGGGCGAGGCGCTGGATCGTTTCAAGCCGACCCTTGACTGCGCCATTGAGCGGTGCATCGCCGATCTTGACGACGTCAGCTTCCCGCTTTCCAGCGGGTATGATTCCAACTATATCGCCTATGTTGCAACGAAGAGCAAGGAATCTGCGACGGCTTTTTCGGTCGGCGGCAGCCGCGGAAAGAATGAGGTGCCGATCGTTGAAAAAAACGCGCCGTATTATCCGAATCTGACGCTGCGCACCGCAGCAACAGACGGCGCAACCCTGTCGCATTTCCCGGATATTGTCTGGCGGCTGGAGGGCAATGTGTTTGAATCCGGTCTGTTTTTGCAATATGAGCTGATGAATCTCGTGAAAAAAGCAGGAAAATCGACGCTGGTCTGCGGCGAGTGTGCGGATCAGATCATGAATCTGCATTACCACCGCAAGGACCGGATCTATCCGCAGCGCCCGGATGAGGCGCCGCTCTATTATGAATTCAGTGAGTATCCCTACATTTTCTCCAGCTATCTGATCCTGAAAAAGAACGGGATTCTGGCAAATTCATTCGGTATCGAGACCAGATATCCCTATCTGGATGAAGACCTGATCTCTGTCTGCGCGCCGCTCGGCGAGATCAGCCGCAAGGATAAGCGCGTGCATGTTGCCAACTGCCACGCCTGCCTGCCGCCGGAGGTCATCGCAAACATGAGCAAGATCGGCGGCTCAACGGACTGTCACTCCCTGTTCGCTTCAGAGGACGAGATCCAATCATTTTTCCGCAGGGTCGAGCGCACTGCGTTCTTCAAGGCGCATAAAGAGCTGATCATCCGGCATTCGACGGAAGAAAAAGAACGGCAGACCGGCGTGACTGCGCTGAAAACGAAGATCAGAAACGCGGCGCTTTCTGCGCTGCATGCCGGAAAAAATGATTCGTATTATTTCGAGGAACTGAAGCTGCGCGAATATCTGTGCGTTGTCTACCTTGCTGTTTTTGAGCGTCTGTTTGTCAGCGGCCATTCCGATTTTTCCGCGGAAAGCTGCGCCCAGCCGTTTGAAGCGTTTTTTGAATAACTGTTTTCTGAGGTGCGTTGTGAAGAAGGAAATCAATCCTCGCTCGGAGGAGCTCCGGTTTGATACGATCGTCGAGCCGAAAAACAAATGGTTCGATCTGAATCTGAAGGAATTGTGGAAATACAAGGACCTGATGCTGCTGTTTGTCAAGCGGAATTTCATTTCGCAGTACAAGCAGACGGTTCTCGGTCCGGCCTGGGCCGTGATCCAGCCGCTGCTGACCACCGTGGTGTTTACGCTGGTGTTTGGCGGCATCGCAAAGCTGGCGCCGGGCGGCGTCAACGGCTTTATCTATTATCTGCTCGGCACGGTGTTCTGGCAGTATTTTGCCTCGTGTCTGACTATGGTCAGTCATACGTTCACAAGCAATTCCAATATTTTCGGCAAGGTCTATTTTCCGCGCATGGTGCTGCCGGTTTCCACGGTGCTGACGAATCTGATCTCGCTGGCCATCCAGTTTTCCTTTTTCCTTGTCGCGTGGGTCATCTTCCTGTTCATTCCGGGCTATTCCATGCAGCCCGGCTGGCAGATCGCGCTGCTGCCGCTGCTTGTGCTGGAGCTGGCGCTGCTGGCGCTGGGCTGCGGCATCATCGTTTCCGCGCTGACAACGAAATACCGTGACCTGGCAATGCTGGTTTCGTTCGGCGTGCAGCTCTGGATGTACGCGACGCCCGTGGCCTATTCCGCCAACATGTTTGCGGGCTCAAAGGTGGAATTCCTTTACTGGTGCAATCCGACCTGCCCGATCATCGAAACGATCCGCTTTGCGTTCCTCGGCCCCGCCGCGGCGCAGTTCCGCCCGGAGATGTTGGGCATCAGCTGGATCACGACATTTGTGATTTTATTTATCGGCATCCTGCTGTTCAGCAGAGTGGAAAAAACCTTTATGGATACGGTGTGATTATGAAGCGAGAGATCATCCTTGTGCTGCATTCACTCGCGGTCGGCGGCGCGGAGCGGCGGCTTTCTTCCGTCGCAAATTATATCGCCGAACGCGGCTATCCTGTGACTGTTCTTCTGCTGGATAATCCGGTTGTGAAGTTTGAGATGCACCCGGCTGTGCGCGTGGTCTGCGTCAATCAGCGCCCGGATTTGACCGAATACGATCCGGCAAAATGCAGCCTGTTTCAGATGGAGCGGCCGGTCAGAACCGGACTGCGGGATAAACTGCGGCTACGGCTGGCACATGCGTCCGGATTGAAGGCTGCCGATCTTGCCGAGAAGGAGCTGTATTTCCGGCAGACCTGTGCGGCGCCGCTGGAGGCCTATTTTCGGCAGCGCCCGGAGGCGGTTGTAGCATCGTTCATGACTGTGCCGAATATAGTGACGATGATGGCTGCTTGGAATTTGCCGAATCGTGTATTGTTTGCCGATACCACGGATGTTGCAACCGAGTATCCTCCGGAGCATCCTTTTTGCGTGCTTCGAAAAAAGTATTATTCAAGAGCACAAGGGGCTCTGCTCCAAACGCCTAATCAGTTGGAGTTTTATTCTTTTCTTCCAGCGGTCAATAAAAAGGTTATACCGAATTTTATTAATTCAGAGCAGCTTCCAGTACCATTTGTGGGTGTTCGAAAAAAAGAAATAGTAAACTTTTGCAGATTAAGTGCTACGAAAAATCTTCCGCTGTTGATTGACGCTTTTTCCCTGCTGCTCAAGGATTATCCTGATTATATGCTCTCAATTATTGGTGACGGCGAGGAAAGAGATGTTCTACTTAATCACATAACCAAATTGAAATTGAATCAAAGTGTCAAAATACTTCCATTTGAAAAGCAAATACACGATCGAATTCTTGATTCCGCGATGTTCGTATCCTCATCCGATCGCGAAGGCATTTCCAATTCCATGCTGGAAGCCATGGCGATCGGTTTGCCCTGCGTCTGCACGGACTGCGCCGGTGGCGGCGCGCGCATGATGATCGAGGATCATGAAAACGGTCTGCTCGTTCCGATGCGGGACGTTGACGCGCTTTACAAGGCAATGAAGGAAGTCATTGAAACGCCCGGCCTCGCGGACAAGCTGTCACGCAACGCGGTCAAAATCCGCGAACGCCTGCGGCCGGATGTGATCTGCCAGCAGATGCTGGACGCCATTCTCGGCGAAAATGAGTAAAAAGGAACCAAGGCTATGAATGATTTAGCGATCAGAATCGAACATGTGTCGAAGCAGTACCGGCTGGGCGCCATAGGCGGCGGCACGCTCAAGGGGGACATTCAATCCTTTATCGCGCGCCGGAAAGGGCAGGAGGATCCGAACAGCAAGATCGGCTCGGATGCGGCGTATCATAAAAATGAGAGATTTTTGGCACTGGACGACGTGTCCCTGGATGTGAAGAAGGGCGAGATCGTCGGCATCATCGGCCATAACGGCGCCGGGAAATCGACGCTGCTCAAGCTCCTCTCCCGCGTGACCGCGCCGACGGCGGGGCGCATCTGCATCAACGGGCGCATCGCGTCCATGCTCGAGGTCGGCACAGGCTTTCACCCGGAGCTGACCGGACGGGAGAACGTCTATATGAACGGCGCGATCCTCGGCATGAACAAGGCGGAGATCGACCGTAAGTTTGACGATATTGTCAAATTTGCCGAAATGGAAAAGTTCATTGATACGCCCGTCAAGCGCTATTCCAGCGGTATGTATGTGAAGCTGGCCTTTGCCGTCGCCGCGCATCTGGACAGTGAGATCATGGTCATGGATGAGGTGCTCGCGGTCGGCGATATGAAGTTTCAGGACAAATGCCTGGGCAAAATGAGCGACGTTTCCAATCAGGAAGGACGCACGGTGCTTTATGTGAGCCACAATATGAGCACGATCAAACGCCTTTGCCAGCGATGCATTGTGCTCGATCACGGCAAGATCATTTTTGACGGTGATGTTAATGAGGCGATTGAGATCTATTCAAATAGTGAGCGCTCATATGACTACCGTCATGTTTTTGAAAAAGCAGATTATTGGGATTACTATGCACGTACGACGCAAATGCTTTCCGTAGAGTTTCTTGATTCAAAAGATTGTATTTTTGAATGGGGAAAACCGATTCGCTGCAGTTTGACATGCCGGTCCGATGCGGAGATTGACAATTTGCGCTTGAGGATTGAGTTTTATAATGCGACCGAATCTTTGACAGGCGTTGCCTGTTCCGACTATATTGGCCATTTCGGTGTCGGCGAAACCAGGAGTATTCCGTTCTCTTTTGAAACAAAGATGCTCAGCGCCGGCAAGTACAAGCTTTCATTTGCTCTGTACTATGCCAATGAGTTGGGAATGAGTACCACAGTTGATCTGGGCAGAAACGCACTGCGGTTTCAATTGAATGACACGCCTTGCGAAGAAAGAATCATCGGAGATTTCAGGCTCGGCGGTTTTACAAGATATCCGGATATTGTTCTTGGAGGATAATTCTAAATGGGAAAAAAATTCAAAAGATTGATTAAAAGATTACTCGGGAGGCCGATGGATCCCCCGCGGCTTTCTCCGGTGGAGTGGTATCGCAAAAATGGTGCCATCATCGGTGAAGATGTTGATTTAATTGAATGTAGTTGTACCTGGTATGATGCCACAAGAATTAAAATCGGTGACCATGTCACTTGCGTTTATACGCATTTTCTTACGCATGATGCAAGCCTAAAAAAGTTTATTGGGAATGATTGCAATAAAATAGGACGAATTGAGATCGGTGATAACGTTTTTATTGGATTGAAAACGATTATCCTTCCAAATGTCCATATTGGCAGTAATGTTGTGATCGGTGCCGGCAGTGTTGTAACGAAAGATATTCCGGATAATTCCGTCGCGGTCGGAAATCCTGCCAGAGTAATTGGTACTTGTCAGGAGTATATTGAAAAGCATCAAAATAGAATTACAAGCGACCCAAGCCTTTTGTATTGGGATATTAAAATCAATGAAATGACAGCGGACGAATTAGCAGAGTACAACAATAGAATTGATGGGACCATCGTCTATTCATTGAAACATGAATGAAAGGATTGGTATTACATGATCAGGAAGCTTATTCCACGATGGATTAAGGATTTGTTATTGTATGTTGTTCGAATTCCGCAGCGATGCAGATTAAGTCTTTACTATGCTGCAAGCAATGGCCGCATTCCATTTCCGGACAAGGCGTTTCAGAAGTGGGACTATAAAATCCACACTGGCAGGAAACTCAATCTGCGGCATCCGGTGACTTTTCAGGAAAAATTGCAGTGGCTAAAGTATTATTATCACAATCCAATTCAATCAACACTTGTGGATAAATATAAAGTTCGTAGTTGGGTTGCAGAAAAAATAGGAGAACAGTATTTAATCCCATTGCTTGGCGTGTTTCATAGTTTTGATGATATTCCATTTTCAGAACTTCCAGATCAGTTTGTATTAAAATGCAATCATGACAGCGGAAGCGTTGTGATTTGCAAGAACAAGAGTTCTTTTGATTATGAAAAAGCAAAGGAAAAACTTGAAGCTTGTTTGAAAATCAATCATTTCTATAAAAGTCGAGAATGGCCGTATAAGAATATCCAAGAGAGATGTATTCTATGTGAGCCGTATTTGGTTGATGATCATCTTCACGACCTGAAAGACTATAAGTTTTTTTGCTTCGATGGAAAAGTGAAGTTTTTGTATGTCAGTACTTTGGGCAACCATGATAATGCAGTTATTAATTATTACTATCCAGATTGGGAGCGTATCCCAATCAAACATGAGCTGTACAAATCGACTGAGAAAGACGATGAAATACCAAACGATTTTAAAAAAATGATTTCACTCGCTGAGATCCTTTCTTGTGGATTTCCTCATGTTCGTGTAGATTTTTTTTATGCAAACGAAGCAATCTATTTTAGTGAGATGACTTTTTTTTCGAGCGGAGGGAGGCATCTTTGGAGCCCTGAAAAATATAATTATTTGTTTGGCGATATGATTACCCTTCCACCTAAAATGAGAAAAAAGGATGTTGATTGAGCGAATGAAAACCATCAAAATTAAATTCTGCGACTGGCATCCGAGCTTTGATCTGTGCAACAACTGGATTACAAAGCTATTAGAAAAACACTTTTCTTTGGAATTCAGTGATGACCCGGAGTATATTTTTTATTCCGTGTGGGGCACGGAGCATTTGAAGTATAACGGTATCCGTATCTTTTATACTGCCGAAGATATTTCACCGGATTTTAATCTGTGCGACTATGCCTTCGGCTTTGATCTGATCTCTTTTGAAGATCGGTACCTGCGCTTTTCGCGTTTGATTTCCGGAGACAGGTTAATCCCTGCCGCAAACAAACATCTTTTTACGGAAGAGGATTTAGCGAAAAAAACAGGGTTTTGCGATTATGTCGTGTCAAACGGAAACGGCGACCCGATCCGCACCGAAATCTTTTATAAGCTTTCTGAATACAAAAAAGTTGATGCCGGCGGAAGGTATTTGAACAACATTGGCGGACGGGTAGAAGACAAGCTGGATTTTCAGTCGCGGCACAAGTTCAGCATTGCTTTTGAAAACGGTGCGCAGCCCGGTTATACAACGGAGAAAATCGTGGATGCGTTTGCTGCAAAAACGATCCCGATTTACTGGGGAAATCCGGAGATCGCAAAGGATTTCAATCCCGGGAGTTTTGTAAATTACTGGGATTATGGCAATCTGGACGATATGATTGCGCGGGTCATTGAGATCGACAACGATGATGCGCTCTACAGAAGTATCCTTGCGACTCCGATCTTTGAGGATGGCAGGATCCCCGAAAGGTTCCGAGTGGAGACGGCGGAAGCGTTTCTTCTTCATATTTGCAGTCAGCCGCTCGATCAAGCCTCTCGACGCTGTAGATATACATGGCGAGCGCGTTATGAATTGGACAGAATGGATTGGAAACGAATTGTTGATAAAAGCGGGAAGATTCTGCCGCGCATCGCGTTGAAGCTCACAAAGTAAGGATTTCGCGATGATGAAACAGGAAATGAAAAAACTGAATAAGGAGTCGCTTGTTTCTCTGTTCCTTCAGCAGTCCTATCTGGATGCGCAGGCGGATTACGAACGCGCGAAAAACGATCCGTTGTTCCCGCATTTTGATCTGATTGTGCTCACCGCCTCGAATGAACACCAGGCGGAGGTTTTTCGCGCGCAGCTGCGCCAGAGAGTGCTTCCGGCACAAACGGAGTTTGTTGTGATCCCGGATCCGAACGGGGAGCGTGTCGGTTCCGGCGGCGCGACGCTGGCCGTGATCAGATATATCAAGGAAACCTATGGCGGCTTTTCCGGCCGCAGGGTCGCGGTGCTGCACAGCGGGGGAGACGGCAAGCGTACGCCGAACTATTCCGCGATGGGCAAGCTGTTTTCGCCCGTACCGCGGCTGCTTCCCGACGGGCGCCCCTCCTCGCTGTTTGACGAATGCATGATTTCCATTGCCAGCCTGCCCGGCCGGTTCCGCGAAGGCATGCTCGTCATGTCCGGCGATGTGTTGCTGCTTTTCAATCCGCTGCAGGTCGATTTCTCCGGTTCCGGCGCGGCTGCAATCTCATTTAAGGAACGCGTCGAAACAGCGGTGAACCACGGCGTTTATCTTGCGGGTGAGAATGGCAATGTTGCTCGCTTTCTGCATAAGCAGAGCGCGGAAACGCTGCAGGCCTGCGGCGCTGTCAATGCGCAGGGGCATGTTTCGATCGATACCGGCGCGGTTTTGCTGGCGCCGGACCTTTTGGAGGCTCTGTATTCTTTGGTCAGCACGCCGTCCGGTGTGAACGCTTTCATTCATCCGGATACGCGCCTGTCGTTCTATGCGGATTTTCTTTATCCTTTGGCGGAGGATTCCACATTGGAAGCGTTTTATCAGGAAGCGCCGGAGGGTGTGCTGAATGACGCGCTGCGTTCCGCAAGAACGGTTCTCTGGAAAACGCTGCGGCCGTATCGACTCAAGCTGCTGCATCTTTCTCCTGCGCGGTTTGTCCATTTCGGCACAACGAGAGAAATCATGGCGCTGATGCAGGGCGGATGGCGCGCATTTCAGCTGCAGGGCTGGAATGATCAGATTCATTCCTGCGTCAGCGGTGATGTGGCCGCCTATAACAGTGTCGTCAGCAGCGGCGCGCAGATCGGCGCCGGCTGTTACCTGGAATGTTCTTATCTTCATCACCGGTCGGTGGTCGGCAATGGTTGTCTGCTTTCCTGCGTGGATATTCACGATGAAATGGTCCCGGATCATGTTGCGCTGCATTGTCTCAAGCAGACGGACGGCCGGTTTGTCTGCAGAATCTATGGGATCGACGACAATCCGAAGCAGGACCGCATCTTTGGCATTCCGCTTTCCGAAACAGGGCTGACCGAAGCAGACTCGTTATGGGAAGCGGCGCTCTATCCGATCTGCGAGTCTGTTCCGCAGGCCGTTGACGCCGCTTTGAATCTTCACCGCCTTCTTGTGACCGGCGACGGCGACGCCGCGCTTTGGAGAAGCGCAGAAAAAGCGTCGATGCGCTCCGGCTTTCATAATGCGGATCCGCAGGCGCTGATCGATTGGTTCCGCCGTATGGATGATCTGGTGCGGATGTTCCGGATCGAGCAGCTGATTGATGATGGCCGCCCCGCTGCCGAGGCGGAAGGCGTTTTATCCGGAGATTCTTTATCCACGGTGCAAAAACGATGGCTTGAGAAAAAGATCGCCGATTTTGATTTTCATGATGCTTCGCAATTCGCCAAAGCAATTCGTCTTCATCGGTTCACGGATGCGGCGCTCAATCAGCAATCGGAGCAGAAAACATGGTTTTCGATGATTTCGGATACCGTTTTGCGAAGCTCATTGGAGACGCTGCGTTTTAACGATCGGCTTCAGATCGCGCGCGATTGCTTTTGCGTCAGACTGCCGCTGCGGGTCAATTGGGGCGGCGGCTGGACGGATACGCCGCCGTACTGCATCGAAAACGGCGGAACGGTCCTGAACTGTGCGATTCTCCTGGACGGGCAGTATCCTGTCAGCGTGACAATCAACAGGATTCCGGCGCATAAAATTGTGCTCGTTTCACGGGATCTCAATGCATTCGGAGAGTTTGAGACGATCGAACCGCTGCAGCAGTTCGGCGACCCCTATGATCCGTTTGCGCTGCAGAAGGCCTGCCTTGCAGCCTGCGGCGTTTTGCCGAAAGAGAGCGGCAATCTTTCTGCAATTCTTTCCCGGATCGGCGGCGGGTTTGAAATGCATTCCGAAGTGACCAATGTTCCGAAGGGCAGCGGTCTTGGCACATCCTCCATTCTTTCTGCCGCCTGCGTGAAAGCCGTGTTTGACTTTTTCGGCGTCGCCTATACGCAGGACACGCTTTATCACCACGTGCTCGCCATGGAGCAGATCATGTCAACCGGCGGCGGCTGGCAGGATCAGGTCGGCGGTCTGACGCCGGGCGTGAAGCTGATCACCAGCGAACCGGGCGTGATGCAGAAAGTCCGGGTGGAGCCCGTTGCGTTATCCGAAAAGACAAAAACCGAATTGAACGAGCGGTTTTGCCTGATCTATACCGGGCAGCGCAGACTGGCGCGCAATCTGCTGCGCGATGTCATCAGCCGCTACGTCGGCAATGAACCGGAGAGCGTGCAGGCGCATCGCGCCATTCGTCAGCTGGCTGTGGATATGAAAGACGCGCTTGTGCGCGGGGATGTGGACGACTTCGCTGCGATGATGAACACGCACCTTGCATTCAGCAATCAGATCAATCCGGAATCAACCAATACGCTGATCGACTTGATTTTCAACGCCGTGGACGACCTGATTGACGGACGTTTTGTCTGCGGCGCGGGCGGCGGCGGATTCCTGCAGGTCATCCTGAAAAGAGGCGTGCAGCGGGAAGCGCTGCATGCGCGGTTGAAATCCGTGTTTCAGGATTTCCCTGTGGATGTCTGGAACAGCGCGCTGCTGTTTGATTAAGTTGTGATTAAATCAATGGAAACATAGTATTACTTGGAAGGATTGACGAGATGCGAACGATTCGAATAAAATTCGTTGACTTTTTCCCCGCATGGAATGAAGAGAACAACTTCATCATCCGCGCGCTTCGCAAAAAATACGATGTTGAGTTCTCCGATCAACCGGATTATCTGATTTGCAGCTGTTTTGGCGATGAGAGCTTAAAATACCGTGATTGCGTAAAGATTTTCTGGACCGGTGAGGATCTGACCCCCGATTTTAATCTCTATGATTACGGTATTGCTTATGATCATCTGACCTTCGGCGACAGATATCTGCGGTTTCCGTTTTTTGCAATTGCCGACAATGTCAAAAAGGCAGTTGAAGTTCACGAAACTGCGGTCGAACAAGCAGCGCAGAAAACGGGCTTTTGCAGCTTCGTTGTTTCAAACGGAAATGCAAATCCGATCAGAGAAGAGATGTTTCATCTCCTTTCGGAGTATCAACCCGTTGCATCCGGCGGCAGATTTCTGAATAACGTCGGCGGACCGGTTGAAGACAAAATTGAATTTCAAAGCCACTATAAGTTTTGTATTGCATTTGAGAACGACTCTTCCGACGGATACACGTCAGAAAAAATACTGGATGCTTTTCGCTCCGGCGCTATTCCGATCTACTGGGGGAATCGTTATATCTCAAATGATTTCAATCCGGCCGCGTTTATCAATTGTCACGATTTTGCATCTCTCGAACAGGTCGTTGCGTATGTGAAAGAAGTTGACAATGATCCGCAGCTGTATCAAAAAATCCTGTCTGAACCGATGTTTATTGATCATCAGATTCCGCACAATTTTACATCCGAAGGATTAGAGGAATTCCTGTATAGAATCATTGATCAGCCGATCGAGCAGGCAAAGCGGATTGCAGAGTTCAGCTTTAAACGCACGTATACAACGAATCAGAAAGAAAAAGCGGACTATTTCCATCTGATGCATCATAATATCCTCTATAAAATCATGCACAAGGTTGTCAAATAATATGCTGTTCTGGTATATCTACCGCCTCCCCCTGCTTGAAACGGCGATCGGGATCGTGCTCATCGGGCCGATCTGGGGTCTGATGATGGGGCTGCTTGCCAAGGCGAGCCCGAAAGCAGTGCGGGCGCTCAATGCCGTGCTGGCGCTGATCGCGCTGGCGGGCATCGTCTATATTACCGTACTGCGCCCCGACGGGAGCAAGCACGAGGTGATCCTGATGCCGCTGCAGTCCTTTGCGGAAGCGAAGGAGCAGCGCGAAATGTATCGCGAGCTGCTGATGAACGTGCTGCTGTTCGTGCCGCTCGGGCTGACGCTGCCGTTTGCGCTGATGCCGGCCGGCAAGGCCGCGCCGCGCTTTGCTTTGTTTGCGGCGCTGATCGCGCTGGCGCTTTCCGTCGCGATTGAAGCGGTGCAATATGCCTTTGCGCTCGGCCGCTGCGAAACAGACGATGTGCTCAGCAATGTCGTGGGCGCCGCGTTCGGTGCGAGTGCCTGCCTGATTTACTGTTTATTATCAAAACATCGACATGAATGAATCACGATCCAAAACCGGATATCAGCGCGTCGGTGCGGCGATTGCCGCGCTGGCGCTGATGTGCGTTATCTTTATTCTATCCTCCCAACCCGGCTCGGATTCGGACAGACTGAGCATCCGATTTGCGCTCCTGCTCTTCTTCTTCCGCGGGCCGGAAGGGGCGCGCATGCTCAACAATCTGGTGCGGGAAGCAGCGCATATGCTGGAATATGCCGCTCTGGCAGTGCCGGTCTGGCTGTTCTTCTCCACCTTCCGCCTCTCGCGCGGCTGGCGGGGGATTGCCGCGTTTGCGGTCTGCCTGCTGTATGCAGTCTCCGATGAAGTGCATCAGCTGTTTGTGCCCGGTCGCGCAGCCGAACTCTTTGACGTGCTGATGGATTCCTGCGGTGCGGCGCTTTCCGTTGCCGTGATGCACCTGCTGTCCAAACGCCGGATGAAAAAGCAGCGGCCTGTTGCGCGCGCGCAGCTGAGCGAAGCCGAATGTGCGGTGCTGGAGGCCTTTTCCGCTTATCTGATGCAAACGCCGATGACGCAGGTTGTGGAGGATCCGCAGGAGTTTGTCCGGGTGTCGGTCAGACATAAGATCCTGCCGATGACGGCGCAGGTGCTGCTCCAGGCGGAGCAGCCGCTTCCGGCGGAAACGCAGGAAGCGGTCCGGACCGAGGCGCTCGGGCAGGTGGTTGTGCAGACACGAAAAACGGAGCAGTTTCTGACGGCCTGCCGGGCGCTGCAGGCAGCGGGCGTAACGCCGCTTTGCGTGAAAGGAATTGTCTGCCGCGCGCTGTATCCGGATTTTGATCTGCGGATCTCCGCCGATGAGGATCTGCTCGTGCAGCCGGCGGCCTTCTCCGCCTGCACAAACGTGCTCGAATCGCTCGGCTTCACTGCCGTCGGCACGCCCAAGGACGGCGAGGTCGGCTATTTCCATGCGGAGAGCGGCTGCAGGATCGAGCTGCATCGCTCGATGTTCCCGCAGGACGGCGGGGTCTATGCCCGCTTCAACGCCTTGATCGGCGATCTCTTTGCCGCGCCGCTGCCCCTTTGCGTCGGGCAGACGACGCTGTTCTGCCCCGCGCCGCAGCAGCATCTGCTCTATCTGGTGCTGCATGCCTACAAGCATTTTCTGATTTCCGGGGTCGGCATCCGGCAGATTGCGGATATTGCGCTGTTTGCGCGCGCTTACCCGGTGGACTGGCAGGCGCTGTTCGACGCCTGCGCATCGGTGCGGCTGACAGGCTTCCTGAATGCCGTGCTGGTGATCGGCGGGCAGTATTTCGGCCTGCAGCTTTCCGAGATTGACGCGCCGCAGTTCTGCGCCGAAACGAACGCCGCTGCGCTCCTGCAGGATGTGATGGAGGGCGGGATTTACGGCTCCAAGAATCCGGACCATCTGCATTCCGGCGCGCTGACCTTTCAGCAGTATGCCGCCACGCTCGCGGGGAAGCGGTCCACCAGACTTGCCGCGCTGTTTCCGCCGCGGGAGCGGATGCAGCGCAGGTATCCGTATTTAATCAAACACGGCTGGCTGCTGCCCGTTGCCTATCTTTCGCGCCTGCTGCGGTATGCGGTATCCGACCACGATTCTTCCCGCGCGCTGGATACGGCCGACCGCCGCGCCGCACTTTTGCGGCAGTACGGAATGATTCCGTAAGAAAACCTTTGTTTTTTTAAAAATTGCTCTTGCAATTGTTTTATCTATATGATAGAATAGCTATATATAATGTCTCGGAGGGAATTCAGATGAAAAAACTGCTTGCGATCTGCGCGCTGATTCTTTGCGCTGCGCTTGTATTTGTGAGTTTTGCCGCGGTTGCATCGGCAGCGCCGAGCCCGGAGGCTTCCACCTATACCACGCGTTCCGGCCGCGGCGGCGGCGAAGAGGAAACAACGACCGGGGGCGGCGGCGGGCCCTCTCCCGGGGGCGGCGACCGAACCACGAAAAACGTGATGCCGTCTCAACTCGACAATAACGGAGCGGATGATCCCTTCAGCCCCAATTACACCGGGGATCGGGAGGTTTCTTCCGATCATTCTCCGACCTCGCCGGATATGGCTGCCGCGCAGCCGCAGACGGCCGTCCTTGCGGCAGTCGGTCTGCTGATGGCTGCGGCCGGTTGCACCGTTGCCGTGACGAAGAAAAAATCCACCGAAGAAAACTGAACGCTGCAGTCAAAAGGGAACCTTTCCGAGGTTCCCTTTTTAAAAGCGGCGTCATTTATTTTTAAGAATGCTTATGAAGAATCGAATCCGAACCGCGCTTTGTCTGCTGCTGGCGCTGACGCTCATGCTGCTCTGCGCCTGCAGGCGGGAGCCGCCGGATGCGCCGACAGAAACGACTGCAGTGACGCAGCTGCCCGACGCAACGACGGCGGCGGGCGCAGCTTATCCGGATCCCGTGGATTTTGCGGAGTATCAATCCGTCAACCGCGAGGCCTACGCCTATATCCGCGTGCCGGGCACCAACATCGATTACCCCATCGTGCAGAGCGGAATCAGCGATTCCTATTACCTGCGCCGCACCTGGCAGGGGCAAAGCAGCTATCGGGGCTGCATCTTCACGCAGTCCGTCAACGCCAAGGAATTCACCGATCCGGTGACCGTGGTCTACGGCCACAACACCGATAAGGGGGATATGTTCAGCGAGCTGCTGAACTTCCAGGATCCGGCCTTCTTTGAAGCGCATGATCTTTTTTATATTTTTATCCCCGGTCATATTCTGGTGTATCAGGTGATTTCGGCGCATACCTTTGACGATCGCCACATTATGAACGCGTATGATTTTTCCGATGCAAAGGTGCTCGCGGAGTTTCAGCAGATGCTGCTCGATCCCGCGGCGCTCGAGCGGAATGTCCGCAGCGGCGTCACCCTGGATGCAAACAGTGAGATCGTGGTGCTTTCCACCTGTGCGGAGCCGCGCAGCGGCGGAAGCGCCAGATATTTAGTAAACGGAGTGTTGATCAACGATGTGGTCACGGTTTAAGTATATCGAATACCCGAAGGAGATCCGCAAAAACCTGATCGCCCGGGAGAAAAAGCAGCGCAGGGAAAACGTCAGCAAGGGGCGAAAGATCCTGCGCGTGGTGCTGATCCTGCTCCTGGTGCTGATTCTGATCGTCGCGGGCGTCTTCGGCGGCATCTGGCTGCGCGGGCGCAACAGTCTGCACACGGACAACGAGCTGCATCTGGAGGCGGAGGGCATCGGCCTTTCGGATGATACGGCGCCCGTGGTGCATGATTCCGGCAAGCGGATCGAATACAAAGGAGAAATCTATGCCTTTAATGAAGACATCGTCTCCTTCCTTTTGATCGGTGTGGATAAGGAAACGCTCGGCACGGATTACGGCAAGGTCGGCACGGGCGGCCAGGCGGATACGCTGGCGCTTGTGCTCTATGATACGTCGTCCGGCGCGATGAAGGTGGTCGTGATTCCGCGCGATACGATGGTGGAGATCAACACCTATGACGTGGAGGGCGGTTATATCGACATCAAGGAGCAGCAGATCTGTGTGGCCTATGCTTACGGCGACGGCAAGGAGTCCAGCTGCCAGAATACGATGGTCAGCATCAACCGGCTGCTCATGGGCATCCCCGCGGATTATTATCTGGCCATGGATATGGACGGCATTCCCGCGCTGAACGACGCGATCGGCGGCGTTACGGTGACCTGCCTTGAAACCGAAGGCCGCTTCACAGCGGGCGAAACGGTGACCCTGCACGGCGAAGACGCAGATGCCTATGTCCGCGACCGTGATATGAGCAAGCTCGACGCCGATACGGCCCGCCGCGCGCGGCAAAAGCAGTATATGGAGGCCTTCCTCGCCCAGACGCTCAAGCAGGTCCGGCAGGATTTCTCGCTTGTGAGCAAGCTGTATAATGAGGCGATGCCCTATGTGGTGACCGATATCACACTGGATAAGGTGACCTACGCCGCAACCACGGCATTGCGCAATCATGTGGCGATCACGGATTACAAAACCGTGCCCGGCACCTATGTGCAGGGGCCCAAGCTCGCGGAATATCACGTGGATAAAACCGCGCTGTTTGAGATGATCCTCGAGCTGTTTTACGTAAGAGAGTATTAACGGATGCCGGACGTCCTTTGGCAGGCCAGCCCATGCCGAAGGGCGTCCTTTTTCAATAATCACGGAAGGAAGAAACCGCATGAAGCTGCTGCATTTGTCCGACCTGCATATCGGCAAGACCGTGAACCGCTTCTCCATGCTGGAGGATCAGGAATTCATCCTTGCGCAGATCCTGCAGCTGATCGATCGGGAAGCGCCGGACGCCGTGCTGATTGCCGGCGACGTCTATGATAAAACAGTGCCCTCCGCCGAAGCGGTGCAGGTGCTGGATGATTTCCTTTATCACCTGTCCGTGCGGCAGGTGCCGGTCCTGATCATCAGCGGCAACCACGATTCGCCGGAGCGGATCGCTTTCGGCGCCCGTCAGTTCGGCGCGGTCGGCCTGCATCTCTCGCCCGTGTACCACGGGCAGGTCACGCCGGTGACGCTGCAGGACGATGCCGGTCCGGTCCGTTTCTATCTGCTGCCGTTTCTCAAGCCCGCGCATGTGCGCGCGGTCTTTCCCGAGGCGGAGATCCGCACCTATACGGACGCCGTGCGCACGGCAATTGACCATATGGCGGTGGATCCTGCTGCGCGCAACGTGCTGATCACCCATCAGTTTGTCACGGGCGCCGCCTGCGCCGGTTCGGAGGAGCTGTCCGTCGGCGGCACGGACGCGGTGGATGCGTCGGTGTTCGAGGCGTTCGACTACGTGGCGCTCGGCCATATCCACGGGGCGCAGCGCTGCGGGTCGGATCGGATCCGCTATTGCGGCGCGCCGCTGAAATACGCCTTTTCGGAGGCGAACAGCGTCAAATCCGTCACGCTCGTCGAGCTGGGGGAGAAGGGGCAGCTGCAGGTGCGCACCGAACCGCTCAAGCCGAAGCGGGAGATGGTCTGCCTGCGCGGCAGCTTCGATGAGCTGATGATGCGTTCCTTTTATGCGGATACGACGCTGCAGGAGGATTATGTGCAGATCACGCTCACGGACGAGGGTTTTCTGCCGAATGCGATCGGCCATCTGCGCACAGTCTATCACAACCTGATGGAGCTGACCTATGACAACACCCGTACTCGCACCGACAGCCGCGTGGATACCGCGGAGCAGGTCGGGCAGAAAACCGAGCTGGAGCTGTTTGCGGAGCTGTTTGAGCTGCAGAACGGCCGGCCGATGAGTGAGGAGCAGCAGGCGTATGTCGCCGCGAAGCTGCAAAGCCTCAAGGAGGAGAGCGTATGAGACCGCTGCAGCTGCAAATGTCCGCCTTCGGGCCGTACGGCGGTGTGGAAACGATTGATCTTGAGCAGCTGGGCAGCAGCGGGCTCTATATCATCACCGGCAACACCGGCGCGGGCAAGACGACGATTTTCGATGCGATCACCTATGCGCTGTTCGGCGCGGCGAGCGGCGACCACCGGGACGCGAGAATGCTGCGTTCCAAGTATGCGGTGCCAGAAACGCCGACCGAGGTGACGCTGACCTTCGCCTATCGCGGCGAAGTCTATACTGTGAAACGCAATCCGGAATATGAGCGGCCGGCCAAAAAGGGCGGCGGCACGACGAAACAGAAGGCGAATGCCGAGCTTCTGCTGCCCGACGGCAGCGTCAAAACGAAGATCGACGAGGTCAACCGGGCGATCATTGACCTGCTGGGCATCGACCGCGATCAGTTTCTGCAGGTCGCGATGATCGCACAGGGGGATTTCCTCAAGCTTCTGCTGGCGGATTCGGAGCAGCGCAGAAAGATTTTTGCGCGTATCTTTGACACGCAGATTTATGACCGGCTGCAGACCGCGCTGCGCGAGGAAGCAAACGAGCTCGAGCGCGCATGCAAGGGGCTCAGCGATGAGATCCGGCAGCATGTGCAGGAGCTGCGCTGCGATGAGAGCAGCGGGTTTGCCGCGGCGCTCGCGCGGGAGCAGCAGGCGCAGCTGGTGCGGGCGGAAGGCATTCTGCCGCTGATTGCGCAGATCGACGCGGAGGATCAGACGGCCCTGGATGCGCTGAATTCCAAAATTCAGACGCTCGAGGCGGCCTTGTCCGGGATCGAGCAGGCGCTCGGTCAGATCGCCCAGATCGAACGCATGAAGACGCAGCTTGCCGAGAAGCAAACGCAGCTCGCGCAGGAAACAGAACGCAACGCAGCCTGCCGCGATGCCGCCGAAAAAGAAAAAGCGCAGGCGCCCGCGCGCGCGGCGCTGGAGCGGGAAGTGCATGCGCTCGAAGCCGCGCTGCCGCGCTATGATGCACTCGCGACGGCGGAACAGCGCTGCAAAGAAGCCGCACAGGAACTGAATTCAAAAAAAGAGAAGGAAGCAGCTGCGGCGCAAACGATCGCGCAGAAGGAAGCGGAGCTGCTTGCGCTGCGGCAGGAGCTGGAGACGCTTGCAAACGCGGGCGAAGAAAAGCAGCGCCTGCGCGGTGAAAAAGAGAAAGCGAACGCGGCGCTGGAAGGGCTTTCCACGCTGCAGACGCAATGGACGCAGCTGAAGAAAACGCGGCGGGAGCTGGCGGCGGCGCAGGATCTGCTGCGGGAAAAGGAAGCAGCCTTTCAGACGGCAAACCGCGCGTACGAAGACGGCAACACGCGCTATCTCCACGCGCAGGCCGGCATCCTTGCCGCAACGCTGACGGAGAATGCGCCGTGCCCGGTCTGCGGCGCGCTGCATCATCCGCAGCCTGCCGCGCTCGCAGAGGACGCGCCGACCGAGCAGCAGGTGGAAGCGCTGAAGGAAAAGGCGAATCGCTGCCGGACTGCGCGGGAAGCGCAGGCAATCGACTGCCGCGATCTGCTCGCGAAGGAGGCCCATCAGCAGGAGGACGCGGAGAAGCTCTGCGCTTTGCATTTGCCGTCCTGCGATCCGACGCAGGCGGAAGCGGCCGCAGCCGACGCCGTTGCCGCGGCAAAAGAGACCATCCGTGCGCTGACTGCGCAGATCACGCAGGAGGAGCAGCGGGAAGCGCGCAAGCAGCAGCTTGCCGCCGCGCTGCCGCAGGCGGAAGCCGCGCTTTCGGAGCAGAAAAAAGAGCAGTCCGCCCTGCAGCAGACGATCGCGGGGCTGCAGGCGTCGGTGGAAACGCAGACCGCCCAGCTCGCGCAGGAGAAAACGCAGCTGACCTATGACAGCCCGGCAAAAGCGCGGGAAACGCTGCAGTCGCTCACGCAGCAGGCCGAAGCCCTGCGCAGTGCGGCGCAAAAGGCGGAGGCGGACCTGCAGGGGTCCGACGCGGCGCTGCTTGCGCTGCGCGCGACGATCGCGGATTTCGAAACGCAGATTCGGGAAGCGAAGCTGCCGGATGCCGCCGCGGAGCAGGAGAAAAAGCAGACGCTGACGGGAGAAAAGCAGGCGGCGGTCCAAGCGCGCGATGCGCTGCAGCTGCGCATGTCGATCAATCAGAACGCCGCCGCGAAGATCCGGCGCCGGTTCGATGATTACAGCCGTATGGCCGCGCGCTGCAGCTGGATGCAGGAGCTCTCCCGCACGGCCAACGGCGATCTGAATCAGAAGCAGAAGATCAAGCTGGAAACCTATGTGCAGACGGCCTATTTCGACCGGATCATCGATCACGCCAACACCCGCCTGCTTGTGATGACCCACGCGCAGTATAAGCTCGTGCGCGCGGTCGACGCCGAAAACAAGCGAGGGCAGAGCGGGCTGGATCTGAATGTGATCGACTATTACAACGGCACGCAGCGCAGCGTCAAGAGCCTGTCCGGCGGCGAGCAGTTCAAAGCGTCGCTTTCGCTCGCGCTCGGCCTGTCGGATGTGATCCAGTCCGCCTCCAAGGTGCAGCTGGAAACCATGTTTGTGGACGAGGGCTTCGGCACGCTCGATGAGGATTCCGTGTCGCAGGTGATCGAGGCGCTGAACGATCTGGCAAACAGCAACTGCCTGATCGGCCTGATCTCGCACCGGCCGGAGCTGAAAGCGCGGATCGACCGGCAGATCATCGTCACAAAGGACGCCTATGGCGTGAGCAGGACACGCATTGAAGTTTAACGCTGAAAAGCGATGAATGAATATCTGACTGGAAGGTGAAGGTATGCAAGTGTTTTTGATTATCCTGGGCATTCTGCTGCTCCTGGCCGCTGCGCTGTGCGCCGCTGTCGGCGTGCTGACGCGCCCGCGCAAAGAAGGAAAGGATCCGTTTGTGCCGATCGGCGCCATGCTGGTTTCCGACGCCCATGACTACGGGGCGCAGCGGGATCGCCGGCTCATGCGCGACCCGGTGGTGCGCCTGCTGCAGCTGCTCTGGCTGCGCACGGCAAAGAGCGACGACGCGAACCACGCGACGCAGACGCCGCCGGAGGGCGTTACGGAGCAGTGCGATCTGCCGTATCTGCCGGATGGCAGCCGTTATCATCTGCTGGACGTCTACTACCCCGCGTCTTCCTCCGCGCCGAATCCGGTGATCATCGATGTGCACGGCGGCGGGTGGATGTACGGCGACAAGGAGCTGAACAAGCTCTACTGTTTGGCGCTCGCCGCGCGCGGCTACACGGTCTTCAACATCAGCTATCCGCTCGTGCCGGATATCACGGCGGAGGTGCAGCTGCGGGATCTGATGTGCGCGCTGCAGTGGATCGACGCGCATCTGGACGAGTTCCCGGCGGACAGAAACGACATCCTGCTCACCGGCGACTCCGCGGGCGGCATGCTCGCCGGCTATCTCGCCGTGCTCACGGGCTCCGAGCAGCTGCGGTCGATTTTCGCCGCGCAGGCGCACGGGCTGCAGTTCAAGGGCCTGCTGCTGACCTCGCCCGTGGCGTATATGAACTGCAAGGGCGTGATGGGCCTGTATACGCCGAAAATGTGGGGTGCGGATTATAAAGAAAAGCCGACCTTCCCCTATATGAATTTCGATGCGATCCTGCCGTTTGCGCCCCTGCCGAAAACCTGCCTGATCACCAGCGCGGGCGATGTGCTCGCGCATACGCAGACTTGTCAGGCCGCGGAAGATCTGCGCGCGCACGGCACGGAATGCAAGCTGATGGATTTCGGCGGCGAAGAGGGCAAACAGCTGCCGCATGTGTTCACCGTGCTCAATCCCTATAACAACATCGGCCGCACGACGCTGGATGAAGCGCTCGGCTGGTTTCGGGACGGAGAATAAAGACCGGTTGACGATCAGAATCAGGCGCGCTGCTGATTGCGGCGCGCCTTTCACATGCATATACATTATTATATAAAACCACCGCCCGCGGGGATCCCCGCGGGCGGTGTCGCTTGATTCTGTTGGATTATCTGCGGAAGAGATTGCGCAGCGCCTCGAAGAAGCTGTTGAAGATCCGCGCAAGCAGGGCCTGGAGCGTCAGGGTGCCCTGCCCGTTGGTGGATTCCACCACCTCGACCTCGCCGGCCGAAAGCGTCTTCGTCATGTAGCCGTTCGCATCCGCGAGCCGCACGTCAAACGCGTGCTTGCCCGCGCGCGCGCTCGTGAAGTCATAGCGCCAGGTGCGCGTGCCGTCCGCGTTCTCGGTGTAGCCCGCGACCTCCGCGCCGTTGACATAGGCCTTTTCAAACGTGGCCGGCGCCGTGATGGCCAGCGTGGCAACGCCGCCGCGGCGGATCATGCGCGCATTCCACTGCAGCTGCACGCCGCTCGCATCCGGCGCAACCGTGTCCGCCGCCGCCTGCCGCATCACAGCCGAGGCTGTGACCAGATCCTGCGGCGCGAAGCTGAAGCTCAGCATGCGGTTCACGGGCGTGACTTCCGTGTTGTAGGACCATTTCAGATTCGTGATCGAAATCACAGCGCCGCTGTTGCTCGCGCTCGTATTTGCAATGATGATCGGGGCGGAGGTGGTGCAGGCGCTGCCGGTTGTCGCCTGCCAAGCAACGGCCGCGGTGATGTCGCGGTACAGCTCTGTTGCGCCGTTGACCGTGATCGGCACGCCGGTCGTATCCTTTGAGTAGACCGTGATGCTGCCGGTTGTGCCCTTCGCCATCTTCAGGCCGACGCTCAGCTTCGCCGGCGTGGTCTGTGCTGCCGTCGTCAGGTTGAAAGCGATCGCCTGGCCGGGCTCGAGATAGACCTCGTTCTTCGGGCCGACGTTCTTGTAATTCGCCACAGTGACTTCCGTGCCCGGCTCCAGGAAGGCGACGCCCGCCGTGCCGTGTCCGTCCGTGTTGCCGAAGGAATTTGCCGTGATGAGCAGGTCGCGCACGCTCTGCCAGGTCGCGCCGTATTCGCTGTCTGCGATGTAGGCGTCATAGGTCGCCGTGCCGGAGGTGATCGTCGACGGATCGATCGGGTTATAGACGCGCACCGCGTCCACATAGAATCTGTAGCTGCTGCCGCCGGTCAGATTCTGCCGTGCGGACCAGCGCGGCTCGATGACGACCTTGTAGGTGCCGTAGGGCAGGCCGGTGCGGCTGATGACGGGCACCTGATAGACGCCGTCAACCTCGTTGCTGCCGGCGACCCAGCCGTAGGCATAGGCGGGCGTTGCGCCGGAAAGCTCACCGGCAATCACGGTCTTGCCGTCCGTATCATAATACGACTTTGACGTCCAGCCGCGGGTCTCGCCGTTCACGAAGAAGGTGCCGTCCGTCTGCCCGGCGGGCGCGAGATAGATCGGCGTGCCGGTTGAATCAAGTGTGACCACATCATTCTTGAGATAGAGCTGCCCGTATCGATAGCCGAAGTAGGTGTTGATCAGGGTGGATTCGTATTCGGTTTCCACGCCGTTTTCGATCTTGTAGATATCCACAAACGCAAGGCCGGATTCGTTATCCGTCACGGAGTAGAAGTCGAAGCCCGTGCCGGAGAAGGTGAAGGTTGCGGTCGCGCCGCCCTTGTGGTCCGCGCTGACTTCGACATATTGCGCCGTGCCGAGGGAGTAGATTGTTTCGCTCTCGCTGTTGTAAGCAGAGTCGAAGCCGTAGACCGGAGAATTCGGGTCGCCCGGACGCAGACCATTCTGGACGAGGGCCGAATAATCCTCTTCGTCGCTGACCGTCGTCCAGGACGCATCCAGCTTGCTCTGCGTATTGTTGCCGTCCACGAACGTGAAGAACGATTCCTCATAGTAGACGTTGTTTGCCGGGATGACCGTCACGCTCGCGGTGTAATCCGCGCCGTTGTAGGTCACGGTGTAGGTGAAGGTCACGGGCGCATTCAACGCCGCGGTCGGGGTAAAGAGCACCTTGCCGCCCGAAACCGCGGTCGTGAAGCCCGTGCCGCCGGTCACAGATGCCAGCGTTACGCCGGAGAGATCGTTGGAAACAACGTTCAGCTGAATCGGCAGACCGAAGTCGATGACATAGGAATCGTTGGTCACGACCTGCAGCCATTTGGCGTAGAGCCTCGCATTCGCCGTCGGCGTGTAGGTGCTGCCGGAAAGCTGATTGCTCAGCCCGCTGTCCGTGCACCAGGCGACGAAGGCGTGGGTCGTGCGCGCGGCAGGCGTCGGAAGCGTTACGCTGCCGAGCGTCCAGTTTGCATAGAGCGGCACGTTGCCGCCGTCCGTCGCGGTCAGGTTGCTCACGCTCTGCTGATTGTTGTAGACCTTTGCGCCGCCCGCGCTCGTGGCCCAGCCGTTGAAGGTCGCCGTCGCCGTGTCCGTGGTATTGGCAGTTGCACCGTCGTTATACTGATAGGTCACGGTGTAAGCCCGCGAGAAGTCGTTGGCGGTGAGCGCCTGCGCCTGGTCATAGGTGAAGCCCTGCGGGTTCATGCTGCCGCTCGTCGCGCCGTTGCCGTCAAAGGTGACGGTATAGCTGTGCGCGGTCCAGGTCAGGTTATAAGTTGTGGTGTTGGTGATCTGCGTCAGCTCGGAGAAGCTCTGCTCCACAACATACTGATGCATCGGATTCGTCACGCCCGCCGTCACGGTTGCGCCGGGGGTCAGGGTCTGCGCGCTGTTGTCAATGTTGTACCATGTTCCGATCGTATAGCCCGTGCGTGTGGGATTGGGTGTAGTAAAGGTGTTGTTGTAAACGGTTTTTTCAATGGTCGTGTTCGTATTCGTCGACGTATCCTGGAAGACCGACGTAAAGGTGAACATGTTGCGGTACCAGGTCAGGATCGGGTAATAATAGATGGTGTTGCCGATCTTGACGCCCCAGGTGTTTTTGCAGAAGTTGGAGGAGGGGCCGGAAGAGGCGATCAATGCGCTGTCAGTGTAAGCCGTGCCCTGCACGGTGCCCATAGAAACGCCGGAATCATACCAGCATCCCGTTGATGCGGCGCCGCCGTAGGAAATGATCGCTTTTGAATTGTTGCCGGAAACACTGCCGGCATTATAGCTGTATTTGATATTGTAGGTTTTGCCTCCGTTGACATAGGCGACAAGACCCGCATTGTATGCGGCGCCGGAAATCGCGCCCCAGTTATAGCAATCCTGCATGACCACATCGGAATTGTTGCCGTCGTCTCCGGTGTAACCAATCAAACCGCCGTGAGAACCGTTTCCGTTGTGATTATATGTTTCAACATTGCCGGCATTCCAGCAGCGCCAGGCATAGGTGTGCCAGGTGCTGTGGCCGCTGATGCCGCCGGCGTCATTGTAGGCTTTGATGTTGCAGATGTTCCAGCATTCGGTAAATGTCGGACAGGCATTGCCCGCATGATGACCCATAATGCCGCCTGCATTCAGAGAGGTCGATGTGATCACGCCGCTGTTGCCGCAATTTGTAAAGGTGAATGCGTTGCTGCTTCGTCCGCATCCGAAAATGCCGCCGATGGATTGCGAACCGGTCACATTGCCCATGTTGTAGCAATGCTCGAATGTCTGCATATCGTCCTGAATATCGCCGAGAATACCGCCGGCATTGTCGCTGTTCGAGGTTATTTTCCCGTAATTTCGATTGTTTGTAAAGGTGCCAAAGCCTTCATTATAGCCGAGAATCCCACCGGCGTCCGCACCGGACCCGTTTGCAGTGATTTCGCCGCGATTGATATTGCCGCTGAAAATATGATGACCGTCGGATGCAATGGAACCGCCCATGCCGCCGGCACCGTTGCTAGAGCTGGTGACATTTCCGGTATTGACGTTATTATACATTTCCATGACGTCATCATTATCACCCAGATAACCGAATATGCCGCCCGCGCAGCTTGGACCGATGATAGTGCCGGAGTTCGTGCAGTTCGTGAAAATGGAATGATCATCCTCAATGTAAGCGACAATACCGCCGCCGTCGCTGCTGCCGGCAGTGACGTTGCCAGAATTTGAGCAGTTGGTTGCAGTGATATAGCCCTTGCAATGACCGACCAGACCGCCGGCGCGATCGCCGCTGGAGGTGACAGTTGCTGTGTTGGAGCAATTTGTGAGGATTAACGATGAATCAGCACCGTATTCGCCGACCAGACCGCCGACATACTTACGGCCCGAAACAGATCCACCGTTGACATGAACATTATTGATTGTAAGAGTGCCGTCTGCAAAGCCAATCAGCGCACCGAAGCCCGCATAATCGCTTGTAGTTCCGTTAATAGAAACGTTGCTGAGCGTCAGGTCTTGAATCGTCGTGTCTTTCACATATCTGAATAATCCGACACGGTTCTTATTATAATCCCCGCTGAGACTCATGTAAATATTGGAGATCGTATGGTTTTGACCGTAAAAACGGCCATGGAAATAATGGCGACATGTGTAGTTTCCGATTCCTAAAAAGCCGCCCTCTTTTTTCCTTTCCTGTCCGATTCCGCTGAATGAACGATTGTTCAAATCAATATCAGTATCCAAATATACATCATAATCCGAATAATTACCGCATACATCTTCATTGTTTTCATTGTCTTTTCTAACCTGTTCTGCAAAATAAGCAAATCCTTTTGCAGTTTTGATGTGAATGACTTTTGATGATGTGTTGATCGTGATATTGCTGTCGCCACTTGCGGACGTACCGTCCCATGTATCCGCCCGCGCGATCGTCACCAGCCCCGGCAGGCCGACGGCGAAGACGCCGAGGGTCAGCACGACGGTCAGCAGCAGCGAAAGCCCTTTTTTCATTTTCCCTTGCATTCAAATCCCTCCATATATTAGAATCACATAATTACCCATTATATCATTCATAATTAATTTATTATACAGGTTCGACGCTCCTTTTGTCAATCGGTTTCATAAATGTTTTTTCAATCCGGCAATTCGGTTGACAAATGCGGCCCGATTGTTACGCGCCTGCGCACCGCCGCGGGCAGCGCGCCCTGCAGCATCAATCCAAACCGCCGCCCCCCGGCGGTCCGACGCGGCGTCCGGCCGCGCATCTGATCCCGCACCGGACGACGGCGAATCGCCGCGCAAAATCAAGCAATCCTCCGGTTTTGCGCTGCAAAAAACGGTTTCGTAATCCTCCGGCGGGGCACGGAAAAACGACTGCGGTTAGCCGCGGCTAAAAAAACTTCGGTTAGCAAAAGCTAACACGGTTGCGCATCCTGTGGAAGGGTGCTATAATATAGGAAATCCGGCAGAATCCTGCCGCAGGATTCGGAAGGGGAGGACTGCGATGCTCGCAATCGGTTTGCTTATTCCGTTCCTCGGGACCACGCTCGGCGCCGCCATGGTGTTCCTGATGAAGAACGGCATTCATGAAAAGCTGGAGAAGCTGCTGCTCGGCTTTGCCTCCGGCGTGATGATCGCCGCTTCCATCTGGTCGCTGCTGATCCCCTCCATGGAGCTCGCGCCGAACGAAAAGCTGCGGTTTCTGCCCGCTGCGGTCGGTTTCCTGTTCGGCATTGCTTTCCTGCTCGCGCTGGACAGCATCATTCCGCATCTGCATGTGGAAAGCAACACGCAGGAGGGCATTAAAACCTCCCGGCTGAAAAAAGCGACCATGATGGTCCTGGCCGTCACGCTCCACAACATCCCCGAGGGCATGGCCTTCGGCGTTACGCTCGCGGCGGCGCTCAGCGGCGAATCCGGCATCACCTTCGCCTCGGCCATCGTGCTGGCCACGGGCATTGCGATCCAGAATTTCCCCGAGGGCGCGATCGTTTCCATGCCGCTGAAGGCGGAGGGCAGCTCCAAGGGCAAGGCCTTCTTGCTGGGCATGCTTTCCGGCGCGGTGGAGCCGGTTTTCGGCCTGCTGACCGTGCTGGTGACCCGCACCGTGCTGGTCGCGCTGCCGTATCTGCTCGCCTTTGCCGCCGGCGCCATGATCTATGTCGTGGTCGAGGAGCTGATCCCCGATTCGCAGAGCGGCGAGCACTCCAACATCGCCACCGTCGGCCTCGCCGCCGGCTTCGTGCTGATGATGGTGCTGGATATTTATTTCGGATAATGAGTTTCAGCTTTTTAATCGAAACCACCCGTTCTGCGGGTGGTTTTGCTTCTCTGTTCGGAAACCGCGCGCCTGCCGAAAGGCGGTCCGGCAACCGCACAAGGGAAGGTCATTCCGGACGGAATTGAATAATAAACACTGTTGATCACACGCGAACAAGTTTTCAGCGCCGATATTGCGACCTTTCGTTTTATTAATTCATAATTCACGCTGGACATTTTTCGGCTGATATAGTATAGTAAAGGTGAATTCACCGGCGACGACGGTCCGGGAACTGTCCGGAGACGATTCGGGAATGAAAGGGGAAGAACAAATGAAAACGAGTTTCAAGCGATCCTTTTGCGTGCTTCTGATTGCCTGCCTCCTGTTGCCGGCGCTTCTCGGCGGCTGCGGCAAGGAACAGAAGGCCGATCCGGCTGCCGCAGAGTTTGCCGTCATGCATGAAACGGAATTCGGCGGCGTGTATCTCGATTGCACCATCGACGATTTCAACGCGCTGGGCTTTGCTTGCGGCGACAGCGTGAACATCAAATTCTCCAACGGCTATACACTGAACGACCTCCCGTATTATAACGGGTATTATACGCAGACCGGGCAGCCGCTGCTTGTGGCGTACCCGGGCTATCCGTACATCAAGGCCTGCATCAACAACGGAGACGACCTCTGGACGCTTGCGGGCCTGACCGAAACCGATACCGCGGAGATTACGCTTGCCGAGGGCGGCGCATTTGCCGCCATTCAGCACGCCCGCGATATCCATTACGAGGACGACCGCGCTCTGTTTGCGAGCGACGCGGTGTTTGCCAATTTCCGGAGCGTCAAGGTGCACGGCATCGGCGAAAACGTGCTGTTCCGCTCCGCTTCCCCGTGCGACAATCAGCACAACCGCGCGCCCTATGTGGACGCGCTGATCAAGGAGGCGGGCGTCCGGTGCATTCTGAACCTGTCGGACAACGAAGAAAAGCTGCAGGGGTATCTTGCCGCGGAGGATTTCATCTCCCCGTATTTCCGTTCCCTGTATGAGAGCGGAAACGTGATCCCGCTGGCGCTGAACATGAATTTCGGCTCCGCGGAATTCCGCGAAAAGGTGGCCGCCGGCCTGATCGAACTGACGCAGCATGAAGGGCCCTATCTCGTGCACTGCACGGAAGGAAAAGACCGCACCGGCTTCGTCTGTGTGCTGCTCGAGGCGCTGTGCGGCGCGAGCTATCAGGAGATCGTGGACGACTACATGATCACCTACGACAATTATTACAAGATCACGCCGACGGACGACGCGGAGCGCTACGACGTGATCGTGGAAAACGTGCTCGATCCGATGGTGCGCAGCATCGTGGGCGAGGATGCAGCGGATCTTTCCGCCGCCGATCTTGCGGGTGCGGCGCAGCGCCTGCTGCTGGATGCCGGCATGACCGCGGCGCAGATCGACGCGCTGAAGGCCAACCTCGCCGCGTAATCGCGCGGCAGGCAAGGTCCGGAATACGGCAACGAGAATGAGTTGCAACTTCTGAACGGGATCTTCGGGGAAAGCCCGATTTGTTCAACAAGGATTCGGCGGGTATCGGATCCGCCGGAGCGGAGGGAATTATGAACTATGTGCGAAAAACCGTAAGTCTGCTGCTGACTGCAGCTCTGCTGGCCGGCATGTTTCTGATGACGCCGTTTGTCGCGTCGGCGGCCGCGGTTTCTTCCTGGAGCGGACTGCAAAGCGAGATCGCAGCAGCCGCGACCGTCACCGTTTCGCTCACGCAGGACGTGACGGCCGGCGAAAACGACGGCTGCATCGTCATTGCGAGCGGCAAAAACGTGACGCTGGATCTCTGCGGCCACACGCTTTCGCGCGGCCTGACCGCGGAGAAGGAGGGCGGCTGCGTCATTGAGGTGAAAAGCGGCGGCACGCTGACCGTGCGGGATTCGGACGGCAGCGGCGCCGGCAGCATCACCGGCGGCTACGCCAAAAACGGCGGCGGCATCTATAACGGCGGCACGCTCCGGATCGAGAGCGGCGCAGTGACGGAGAATCTGGCGTCCGAACAGGGCGGCGGCGTTTACAACAGCGGCACGCTGCAAATGGCGGGCGGCGCGATCAGAGAAAACGCCGGCGCGAACGGCGGCGGCATTTACAACGCGGAAGGGGGCACGGTGACGCTTTCCGGCACCGCGCTGATTTCAACAAACAAAACGACGAAAGAATCCGGCGGCAACATTGCCGACTGCGGCATGCTGACCGTAGCGGACCGGGCGGAAATCAGCGACGGTTTCGCCTATACCGAGGGCGGCGGCGTGTGGATCGGCGCAAACGCGGTGTGTACGCTCACCGGCGGCACGATCACCGGCAACAACGCGGACCGCAGCGGCAGCGGCGTCTTTGCCGCAGGCACGCTTCGCGTGCAGGGCGCAGTTTCGATCACCGGCAACACGGGCGACGACGTGTTTCTTCCCGACGGGAAGGTCATCGCCGTGACCGGCAGTCTTGCAAGCGGCGCGCAGATCGGTGTGACTGCGCAGAGCGCAAGGGCCGTGATCACCGGCGGCTACGGCACCTACAACAGCGCGCAGCCGTCAGACTTCTTCTATGAAAACGGCAGCGGCGTTTCTCCCGTCTCTCTTGTCAACGGCGAAGCGAAGCTCGCCACGGAAGGGCTGGTCTATGTCGGCCGGTACTGGGACGCGGACGCCGCGATGTCCAAGCGGACGATTGGTCACTGCGCGGACTATACGGTCGTCACCGGCGCCCTGACGACGCTGGAAAACGGCAGATGGTATGCCGTGACGGGGAATGTGACGCTCAACAACCGTCTGCAGGTCAGCGGAGAAGCCAACCTCCTGCTGTGCAGCGGCGTGAAGCTCAGCGCCGACAAGGGCATCCGGATCTCCAGCCGAAACGCGCTGAATATCTATGCGCAAAGTGAAGGCAGCGGGCAGCTGTACGCGAAAACAAATCATGAAGACAACGCCGGCATCGGCGGCGATAACGGCGAGCGTCTGGGCGCGCTGAACATTTACGGCGGCGACCTGGACGTGCTCGGCTATGACAGCAGCAACAAGACCTCGGCCTCCGGCATCGGCGGCGGCAAAAACGGCGGCTGCGGGCATATCACGATCTTCGGCGGCAAAATCAGAGCGAGCGGCCTTGCGGGCATCGGCAACGGCAAGAGCGCTTCCTATACGGATGAAAACCATATCGTGATCTACGGCGGCGAGATCAAAGCCTATTGCTCCGCATCCACGGCGGGCAGCGGCGCTGCGATCGGCGGCGGCCACAATTCCGAAAACGGCCCGATCGATATTCTCGGCGGCAGAATCGTCGCCTGGGGCAGAAACGGCGCGGGCATCGGCGCCGGCAAAGAGAAAAGCCAGCGCGGCGCGATCAACATCGCCAACTGCAATGTGTATGCCGAATCCACCTATGCCGCGGCCATCGGCGGCGGCCAGAGCGGCAACGGCGGCGTGATCAACATCACCAACAGCACCGTGGAGGCCGTTTGCTATGAGGATTCGCAGGCAAGCATCAGCGGCGGTTACGGCGCGGGCATCGGCGGCGGCAAGGGCGGCAAGAGCGGCACGATCACGATCCGCAGCAGCTTTGTCGGCGGCTCCTCCAACAAGGGCGCCGGGATCGGCGGCGGTGACGGCGGCGCGGCGGAAACGATCCTGATCGAGGACAGCTGCGTGGTCAGCAGAGGCTGCGGCGGCGGTGCGGGCATCGGCGGCGGCGACGGCAAAAACGGCGGCAGCATCACGATCCGGCGCAGCAACGTCATAAGTCTTTCCAAAAATGAAAAAAGCGACTACAACTTCTTCAACTATTTCCAGAAAGCGATTTATAATGCAACCGTGACGGCGATGATGAGCTATGATTACGGCACGGTGGCGTTCTATACCGCAGGCTCCGTGCTGATGCGGTTCATGGTCTGGCTCTTTGCGCCGAATCATTCCGGCGCGGCGATCGGCGGCGGCGACAGCGGCGACAGCGGCACGATCCTGATCGAGGACAGCTGCGTCGAGGTCAATTCCGGCAACTACGCCTCCGGCATCGGCGGCGGCGACGACGGCGGCTGCACGGATCTGACGATCCGCAACAGCAACGTGATCGCCAACAGCGGCAAATACGCCGCGGCGATCGGCAGCGGCGATGAGGCAAGCCGCAACGGCACGATCCGGATCGAGCATTCCACCGTCACCGCAAACGCCGGCGCGGAAGGCGCGGGCATCGGCGGCGGCAACGAGGTCAGCGGCGGCAATATCATCATCACCGATTCCACCGTCACCGCAACCGGCGGCAGCTACGCGGCGGGCATCGGCGGGGGCGACGACGGCAACGGCGGCACGATCACCATCACCGATTCCACCGTCACTGCGACCGGCGGCAAGGACGGCGCAGGCATCGGCGGCGGCGAGGACGGCAGCGGCGGCACCATTACGATCACCTCTTCGCAGGTGACCGCAGAGGGAAAACGCGGCGGCGCGGGCATCGGCACCGGCGAATCCGGCGACACGGCCGAGATCCTGATCTACGGGGACAGCACCGTGGAAGCGACTGCCGGCGACGGCGACGCCGTGGCCATCGGCAGAGGCGATTTCTTCTTCTCAAGCGCAGTCGTGAGCCTTTATTTTGCCGAAGCGCTGACGGCGGATGCCGGGAGCAGCCTCAACAGCACGTCGCATTTCATCGGCAACGCCCGTTACGACGCTGTTTCCTCCAACCGTTATGCAAAACTGACGCCCTGCCCGCACAACAATGCGACCTGGGCGTGCAGCAACAGCGTCTCCCACGTCCGGAAATGCACGGACTGCGGCAGCGCGCTGGCTGTTTTCGAGGATCATATCTGGAATGCGAACGAGCAGTGCACCGTCTGCGGCGTCAGCGCGCAGCATTCCACGGTGACGCTGATCGAGCAGAACGCGCAGGGCGAGGTCCGGCGCGAGATCGATGCGCTGCGGCATGCGACGATTGCGCTTCCGGACTGTGAAAACGTGCCGGATGGCATGGCGTTCGTCGCCTGGGCGCAGTCGGCGAATTATTACGTCCCGGGCGATTCGGTCGAGGTCGATCAGACGATCCTGGAGGCGGTCTATCTTCCCGTTGCCGAAACGACCTATATCGACGCCGAGGGCGTTGCGCAGACAGAAACGGCAAAGCGTCTGAACGACAGCCATATTGCCTGCCTCACCGCCGGTTGGTACGTCGTGGATCAGGATCTTACGATGACGATCCCACTGGCCTTCCGGGGCAAGGTCAATCTGATCCTTGCGGACGGCAAGACCCTGACGCTCTGCTCGGATACGACGCCCGCGCTCACGGCCTATACCGGCCAGTCGCTGATCACGGTCTACGGCCAGACCGCCCAGACCGGCAAGCTGAACTGCGCGAATAAACGCGTCAACGTCTATCATCTCACGCAGGTCGGCGGTAAAATCGAAAATATCAGTCAGCTCAGCGCGACCGGCAGCTTTGCCGTGAAAAACGGCGAATTCAAAGCCTCGACCGTCAGCGCCGGCGAAGGCATGACGATCAGCGGCGGCAATGCGGAAATCGCTACGTTCATCTCCAGAACGCCGAATACCCTCGGTTGGACGCAGCTGACGGATACGATCAAATTCAACAATGTTTCCCTGATTCAGAGCGGCTCGATCGCGATTGCCGAAGGGCAGGCGCTGACTGACGGCACGAATGTTTACACCGGCACGCTGACGTCTTCGCAGGTGAGCGCCGTGCGAAACAAGACGCTCACACCCTATGCGCTGCATCACTTCGGCGATCCGGAATGGAGCTGGAGCGACAATTATCAGCATGCGACCGCGCTGTTCCGCTGCACGGATGAAAACTGCGATTATGAGGACGAGGCGGAAGCGGTCGTGACGAGCGAAGAGCAGACGGACAGCTTCGTTTACACGGCGACGGCGCCGTTCAACGGCGCGGAGTATCAGGATGTGCAGACCGTGCCGAAGCACCGGCATGACCTGCAGTTTAACGATGCGGTGCTGCCGACTGCGGAGGTGCGCGATGCAAACGGCGAGATCGAAAACGGGCATACCGCCTATTGGTATTGCGCGGATTGCGGCAGATACTTCGCCGATGCGGATGGCACGGAGGAGATCGCGCTGGCCGATACCGTGCTGCCGTATTGCTCCTATCACGACAACGGCGAATACGTCCGCGTGGTCAAATATTACGGCGGCGACGCGGTCGTGACCGTTCCCGACACGGTGCCGATGAATTATCCCGATGAAACAGTCAGGGGCAAGACCGTGACCTCGATTAATCACTATGCGTTTGAGAATACTGCAGTTACCGCCGTGACCATCGGCGACACGGTGCAGATGATCGGCTGGCACGCCTTCAACGGCTGCTCGCAGCTGCAGGAGGTGTTCGTCGGCGCAGGGCTGAATTATATGTATTCCGAGGCGTTCAACAACTGCCCCGCGCTCACGCGCTTCACCTCCACGACCCGCCAGACCTTCACCAGCGGGAAATACTATAATCCGTTCACCAACGGCACGGATCAGGTCACCGTTTACGGCTATCACACCACGAGCCTGCGCAATAAGGTCGGCAGCGCCGTGCCCTTCATCGGGCTCGATCGTCACACCGAACCGACCTGGCACTGGGCGGAAGACGGCAGCAGCGCGCAGGCGACCTTCGACTGCAACGGCTGCACGTATCGCGCCACCGTGGCGGCGGAGGAAATCACGGCGGTTTACGACCCGGATCAGACGGTTTACACCGCGTCGGTCACCGTCGGCGATGTGAGTTATACCGACACACTGACGGTCGACGTGCCGCTGTGTGCCGGACACAGCCTGACCCTGAACGGCGATATCGGCGTCAATTTCTATCTGCGCGTGCCGGAGCCGATCGCCGGGGCCAGCGTGATCTTCACCGTGGACGGCGTGCAGACGCAAGCGCCGATCGACCTGGGCAACTATACCGTGGAAGGCGGACGGCGGTTCTATAAATTCACCTGCGACGTCGCCGCCGCGCAGATCGACACCGAGATCACCGGCGTGATTGTCAATGGCGAAACGCAGAGCGAGGCATTCACCTATTCCGTGCAGACCTATCTGACCGAGGCGCAGCAGACGATGAGCGACAACGCGGCGTTCATGACGCTTGTGAGCAGTCTTGCTACCTACGGGTATTACGCAAACGAACTGTTTGCCTACAATCCAGAATTCACGCAGCACGACCTGTTTGACGACCGCGGCTTTGTGAACGTGACGGCGGCGAGTCTTGCGGATTATGAAGCGCAGATTGCAAACGAAGCAGGCGGCGTGACCTACGTCGGCTCGAGCCTCATGCTGCGCAGCGAAACCGCGATCAAGCATTATTTCACCCTGCCTGCGGGCAAAACGCTCGACGATTATACCTTCCTGCTCGGCGAGGGTGACGCCGCCATCCGACTGACGCCGCAGACGAGCGGGGGCTACTGCTTTGTGGAACTTCCCGACATCGCTTCGGGACACCTCGGCACGGCTTACACCGTGACCGTCCTCGACGGCGACGGCAACGCGGTCAACACCTGGCGCTACTCCGCAATGAGCTACGTTTATAAGGCCCTCACGAAGTACGCGGCAAACGATCCCGCCGTCAGCGACGCCCTCGTCGCCGCCGTCAAGGCCCTGACGCTATATTATCAGGCGGCAGACGCATTTTTCCCGCAGCACCACGCATAATAAACAGAAAACAGGAAAGCAAACAGGCAAGTAAACAGGCAAACCAATAGCCGCCCGGATCACTCCGAGCGGCTTTGCCGCACGATAGAACAAAACCCGTCCTACACCCGAGCAGAGCGGATCAAGGACGGGTTTTCATGTGTGAACTATAGCAAGCGCAGCTTTGAATTGAAACGAAAGCATCAATTCAATCTAAAATAGGTGTGGGCGTAGCCCACCCTGCATTCTTCATTTGACGGTTTTTCAGCGTTCATTCTTCATTTAGAAAATCCTGTCGATTTATTATATTGAATAATGAATACTGAAGACTGAAAAATGAATAATACAAAGCGAAAATCCTGCCGTTTGCACGACAGGATTTTCGCTTTGTGCTTGCTATACGAAAGTGCAACTTTGAGAAGCGCTTTTTAATCCGCCCGCATACTCTGCTTTGCGGTGTTGATGGAAGCGATGAGCATCACTCTGATGTTTGCGCAAGCAGAATCGAGTTTTTTGAATCGGCTTTCATCAATATACCCTGTTCTGAATAAAAGCTCGATCCAATATCCCGTTTCATTTGCTTCTTTCAGGGCAATTTGAAGCTTTGCGATGAAATCCGCTTTTCCGTGCGCATATTGCGCTTCTCTGATATTCGCGCCGATGGAAGTGCCGCTCCTGCCGATCTGGTTTGAAATAATGGATTCGCGTTTTGACTTGAGGTCTTTCACGAGAGCGATGATTTCGACCGCAAAATCAAGGGGTTGGTCTTTCAGCTTGCTTTCTGACATAGATAACCGTCCTTTGTGTTCTATGTGAAGTTTGTGCTTCGCGCAAGTGAAGTTTTCTGCTTCGCAGAAAGTGAAGTAAAGTGTGCCACCCACGCCCGCAGGCACTTCACTGACCGCAGGTTAACTTCACGCGCGCAGCGCACTTCTCGTGCCGTCAGGCACACTGAGTCGAAAAAGATTGAAAACACTCTTTTGTGAAGTTTGTGCTTCGCACAAGTGAAGTTTTCTGCTTCGCAGAAAGTGAAGTAAAGTGTGCCACCCACGCCCGCAGGCACTTCACTGACCGCAGGTTAACTTCACGCGCGCAGCGCACTTCTCGTGCCGTCAGGCACACTTCGTTGAAAAAAGCACGCCGAAGCGTGCTTTTTTCATGGCCCGCTCGAAGGGATTCGAACCCCCGATCTTCAGAATCGGAATCTGCTGCGTTATCCAACTGCGCCACGAGCGGAGATATTTGCGGCAGTGCCGCTTTTGCTTCCTTACTATACAATATTTTTCCGTAAATGTCAAGCGAAACCTGTCGCCCGTGCGGTACTTTCCGCCGCCGCAGAAGAAAACGCCGCCGCGCTGCTGCGCGACGGCGTTCTGTGCTTCAGGTCAGCTTGCCTTTTGCTTCGAGCGATTCATACACTTTTATGCCGATCAGCACGCAGGTGAAGGCGATCGTGCCGCCGACGGCGACGTCGCTCAGATAATGCGCGCCCATCACCAGCCGCGTGAAAGCGACGGCCGTCGTGTAGCAGAAGGCCAGCCAGAAGGCGAGATGACGGTGTCTGCGCCAGAAGTCGCTCACAAACGGCAGGAGCATCAGCAGATAGCTCATTCCCGCGCTGCCGGTGTGGCCGCTGGGGAAGGAGCGGTTGCCGTTGACGCCGTTCGGGTGATACCAGGCGGTGAACTGCGCATAAGTGCCGTCCAGGTCGCGAAAACGCACGCGCCCCCAGACCTCTTTCATCAGCGTGATCAGACCGGATTCGATCGCGCAGACGGCCAGACCGATCACGGCCATGCAGATCAGCGGCTTGCGCAGCGGCTCCGGAACGCTGATAAAGCGAAATGCCAGCAGCAGCACCAGCGCAAAGCCCGCGCCGTACAGGATGCCGCAGCCGGTGCGGAACGCATCCTCAAGGAAGAAGCGGCGCGCGACGTAAAGCCCGAAATAGACGCCGCATCCCACGCAGGCGACCGCCGCGGCGATGCGCATCCAGCGCGCGGGCAGGAGCTTCGAGAGCATGGCGGAGGCAAGCAGAAGCAGGCAGTAAGCGGGCATTTCGCCCGTGCGGGCAAACCAGTTGGAGATGAAATCCGAGGTATTGTTCAGCGCGATATCCAGCTTCAGATCCGTGAAGGCGGCGGCAATCAGCGCGCCGGCGGCCAGCAGATAAAACAGGATCATCTCCATGCGATAGGATTTCAGAGAAGCGGGTTTCAAGGCCATTCCTCCCAATTGCAGTTGTTACGGGTTGCCGCGCCGGTTTCAGACGCGGTAAAGATTGACTTCATACGGCCGCAGCTGACCGGTCGGCTTGGCGTAATTCGAGAGCGCGCAGATGCCCTGCGCCGCACGCGGACGCCGGATCCAGCGGTCCGTGAGGTTCATCTCAATGTAGAATTTGCCCGTGCTGCTTGTGCGGTAGAAGCAGAAGGTGCGGTCGTTGGTCTCAAGCGGCCGGAAGTCGCCGTAGACCAGCGTTTCCTTCTCCGCCTTGCGCAGCGCGATCAGCGCTTTGTAGTAATTCAGCGGGCTGAAGGGATCCTTCGCTTCCGTTTCCGCGTTGCAGGTCAGGTAATCGCCGTTGACGCGGATCCACGGCGTGCCCGTGGTAAAGCCCGCGTGCGCCGAGGTGTCCCAGCACATCGGCGTGCGGCCGTGGTCGCGGCTGCCGGCGAGGATCGTCTTCCACGCCTGCGCAGGGGTTTTGCCTTTTTCCTGCAGCGCGGCGTATTTGTTGATGGATTCCACGTCGCGGATCTCGCTCATATCGCTGAAATCGCAGTTCATCATGCCCAACTCCTCGCCCTCGAAAATGTAGGGCGTGCCGCGGCCGGTAAGCAGCATGGCGCCGATGAGCTTCGAAAGCGGACGGCGGAAGCTGTCGTCGGGATTGACCTTGGAAACCATGCGGGGATTGTCGTGGTTTTCGATCACGAGCGTCGGCCAGGAGGAGCCGTGCATCTCCAGCTGATAGCGCGTGAAAAGCTGCTTGAGATATTTCAGGTTGTATCGGTAGTCGCTCCAGCGCTCCTTGCCGGGCGTTTCCAGCTGGTCAAACAGGAAGGTTTCGCGGATTTCCTCGCGGGAATCGTCCACCAGGAATTTGGCCATTTCCGTGCCGATGCCGCCGGTTTCGCCCACGCAGAAGGCGTCCGGGAACTTCTTGAAGGCGTTTTCGTTCAGCTCATGCAGATATTCCTGCAGATGCGGGCCCCAGAAATAGTATTCGCCGCCGTAGCCGATGACCTCGCCGACCAGGGAATTGCCGTCCGGCAGACCCTCGACCTTGGAGATCATGTTGATCACGTCCATGCGGAAGCCGTCCACGCCCTTTTCGAGCCACCAGCAGACCATGTCGGCCACCTCGGCGCGCAGCTCGGGATTCTCCCAGTTGAGATCCATCTGCTTTTTGGAGAACAGATGCAGCGCCCAGGCGTCCAGCTCGGGATAATAATTCCACGCGGGGCCGGAGAAAAGCGAGGTCCAGTTGTTCGGCGGCACGCCGGGACCCTTGCCCTTGCGGAAGATATAATAATTCTGATACTTCTCGTCGCCCGCCAGCGCCTTCTGAAACCATTCATGCTCGTCGGAGGTGTGGTTGACCACGAGATCCATGATCAGCTTCATGCCGCGCTTGTGGATTTCAGCGAGCAGGGTGTCAAAATCCTCCATCGTGCCGAATTCGGTCATGATCTTGCGGTAGTCGCGGATGTCATAGCCCATATCGTCGTTGGGGGAGTCATAGATCGGGCTGAGCCAGAGCGCATCCACGCCCAGCGATTTGAGATAATCGAGGCGGGAGAGAATGCCGGGCAGATCGCCGATGCCGTCGCCGTTTGCGTCCATAAAGGAGCGGGGATAGATCTGATAGATGACGGCTTCCTTCCACCACTTCGGCTCGGTCTTGCCGGCCAGGACCACGGGCTCGGGTGTGTAGCCGACCAGATTGCACAGATGCTCCACGGTTGCGGGCGGCAGCTTGTCGCCCAGCAGACGGGGCAGGGTGCGCAGCCGGAGCTTGCCGATGAGGGGATTGCGGATCACGGGATCCGGGATGCCGGCATGATAGGCGACCATCTTCACGAGGTCGCTGCCGACCGGCGTTGCCATCATATCCCGCAGGGTGCTGTCGGGGGTGACTTTCATAATATCGTCTCCTTCTCTCTGGTGTGAATACAACGGAAAAGAGGCGACCGGATCGGCCGCCTCTCAGGTTCGGATGGGATTTAGATGCCTGTGTTGGTCAGCACGACGCGATGATTGACCGGGGTCAGACCGTCGCGGCTGTATTTCAGCACAAGGCTTTCGTCATACAGCTTCTGGAACTTGATGGTGGGTCTGCGCGCGCCGAGCACGAGCATGATCACGCGTTCAATCTGCGGTGCAAAGAGATAAATCATCTTGCGCGGCGAGCAGGTGTTCCAGACGCTCACGGCGAACCAGGCGCAGTTGAACATGTAGTTCCAGTAGTTGTGGCGCTTGAGCAGAGAAACGACGCTGTCAAGCTCCCCGCGGGAAACCTGCGTGGACATGCAGAAGGTGCGGTCATACGTGGCGTCCTTCACCCAGTAGCGCTCCAGGTTGAAGTGAATGCCTTCGCCGCTGCCGCGGTCCGTGAAGCAGCCCATCGAAAGCGCGCTGCCGGGCTTAATGCGATAGCCCGCAACGTCCAACGGGGTATCCGAGGTGTTGAGAATGTAAATCCACATGTGCGGCATCCTGGGGTTGCCGTTGGAAACGCAGAGATACATCGTGGCGACATTCTCCAGCGAGCTCTGCCCTTCGGAGTTGACGCCTTTTGCGCTGGCCATGACAACACTCGAAGCGAAGATGCAGATTACCAGCAGGATTGAGATAATTGCTTTCAGTTTTTTCAAAGCGGAGATCCTCCTTTTTTCCGGACGTCAGGTGCCTTCCGTCCTTGATCCTTTCAAGCTTTTCAAACACTCGTAAACGTATATTAACATACTTTTCAAAAAAAAGCAAGTATTTCTTCACGGTTTTCCGGGAGAAAGGCGAAAATAAGACGAAAACCGCCGCCGTTGACCGGGTTTGCGGCCGAAGGCGGCGGTCGGATTCAGCGAAACAGGCTGCGCACGGTGTCATAGATGCATTCCACGCTCTGCCGCATGGAGCATTTTTCAACGGCGCGGTAGAGAGATTCCGGCACCGCGCGGCGGAAGCTGCTGTCCTGCGCGGCGGGGACCAGTTCTTCGGATGCGGGCAGCGGCGGGCCGTTCTGCACCGTCACATTCACCGTGCAGGTGCACAGCGGATGCGGACTGCCGAGCTTGAGATAATTGACCGTCAGCTGCGTGCATCTGGCGGAAACCTGCGGCAGCGCGCCGGAGAAGGGGAGACGCACGGTCTCGCCCGGCGCGAGCAGGCCGGAGCCCCCGACGTCAAAGGTCAGCGGCAGATCCTGCGCGACCACGGAGAGGATGCGGATGTAGCAGTCCTCGGAGAGGTTGCGGATTTCCAGCGCCTGATCCGCGTCGGAAACGAAGCCGTTCGGGCTGCTGTCAAATGCGACGTGCATCGTGCGGTAGGGGTGAGAGGAGGCTTCAAACTGCGGATAGGCCGGGTCGCTGTGCACATCCCGGATCGCATCCGTCAGCAGGAGTTTTGTCACGAGCGAGCGGGTGTAGTTCTCATAAAAATACTGGCCGTGATAATGGCCGTCGATGAACCAGGTATTCTCCGGCAGATAGGCGCAGGAGGCGTCGATCTCCATGGAGGGAGAAACATGGCAGTGCGACGGATCGCTGCAGCCCGCGCCGTCCGGCACATAACCGTCGGCAAAGCGCTGACCGAGCGGGGCGGTTTTTGCGCCGCTCACGCCGGCGGCCGGGAGAATCATATCGCCGTTGAGCTCGCCGCCGGTCACCAGCGGACTGCCGGTGCCGCAGAGGATGGAAATCTGTGTGCCGCGCGCCTGACAGGCGGCGAAGGTCGCCCGCAGATGCGGCATCACTTCGTTGTGGATCCGGTCCAGCCGCGCGATCATACCGCCGCTTTCCGCCGGGTCGAGGAATTCCGCTTTCAGCGCGGCGTAATCACTGTTGGAGCAAAGCGACCAGACGCTGCCCCAGTTGCGCGCAATCTCCCGCAGACCGCCGCTGAGCGCCTGCGCAAAGCGGTCGATCCAGGTCGCGCGTTCGGTTTCCAGCAGACGGGCGTAGTTGCTTTCGCTGTTGAGCGCCGTGCCGATGAACATCATCAGGCTTTCTTTTGCGAGCGTGATATCGCCGTGCAGGATGCGGGCGGGAATATCCGTGCCTCCGAGCGCGGGCACGCTCATCACGACGCGTTCCACGGCGTTTTCCTCGCCGTAATAGGTCAGATAGGTGGAAACGATCAGGCCGCCGTAGCTCAGCGCGAACAGCTTGACCTGCGGGCTGCCGGTCGCGGCGCGCACGGCGTCGATGAAGTCCTTGAGCTCCTCTGCGAGGGTGACGGCGTCCAGCCGGGAATCATACTGATAACAGAACACCCGGTTCGGATCGGTCTGTTCGGAAATATAGTCGCAGAAGTTCTTTTCATAAAGATACATGCCGTCGTCATGCGTGCGCATATAGGCGAGGCTGGAGGTCGCGGGCGTGTTCGGATAATGGGTCACGGGATAGAGCGAGGTGCCCTGCGGCGTGCACTTGAGTTTTTCCATCACACGGATCGCGCCGTTGCCGACCACCGTGCCGAAGCGCTCGACGTCGCCGGCGAGCAGACCGAACAGGGCGGGCACGAATGCGCCGGCGTCCGCTTTGATCTGCGCCGCGATTTCACCGGCGTCCAGCCCCCAGACCTGTTGCTGCGCGTCGGTGCCGAAGTCCGTGAACAGCTTGGAGCACATGAAGCCGGAGATCAGGATCAGCGGCGGGTCCGGCTGCGCTGCCGCGCCGACAGGCAGCAGCGCCGAGAGCAGCAGCAGGAACGTACAAAGAATTGCAAACAAGCGTTTCAAAAGGTCGCATCCCTTCATAATAGTTAAAATAATAAATCATTTAAACTATATTTTACCATATAGTCGCCGGTTATGCAACCGCTGCAAAAAATTTAACATTTGGGTTTGCGAAAATTCACAATTGCTTTTTACTTTCGCTCTTGTCTGACTGTCCGCGGCGTGCTACAATACAAAAGAAGAAACCCCTTTCGGAAAGGAGTCTGCGCCATGCATCCTGTTTTTGCCGGTGTGCCTCTGCCTTCCGCTGCGCCGAGCGGCTGCTATGACGCCGGGCGCGGCAGCTGCCTGCTGCGCTGGGACGACGCGGCGTTTGCGGATTTCACGGCGGCCTGCGCCGCGCTGGAGCAGGCGGGCTTTGCCCTGCAGGGGGAAACGGTGCTGGAGGAGAATCATCACCGCACCTATGCCGCCGACGTGACCGTGCATCTTTACTACTGTGCGTCGGAGGGCGTGCTGCGCCTGATCGGCGACCCCTCCGCGGCCTTCGGCCCCGCTGCGACGGATCCGACACGGGTCTGTGAACCCGCGCTCTGGCAGTTTGAGGTGGATCATGCCCTGATCGACTGCGGCATGTGCTACATCCTTCGGGCCGGCAACGGGCATTTCTTTGTGATTGACAGCCCCCACGGCTATTCCATCCGGGATGACGAGCGCATCTGCGATTTCCTGTGCGCGCAGACCGGCGGCGAGACGCCGGTGGTGGAGGGCTGGTTCTTTTCCCACGGTCATGACGACCACATCACGCAGTTTCTGAACATTGTGGAATACCGGCTGCCGCAGATCGAGATCCGCGCAGTCTATTATAATTTCCCGCCCGCCGACCATCGGGACAGCGCCGCCTGGTGCCCCTCGAGCAGCCGGGTGGCGGCGCGGTTTGAGCGGGTGCTGGACGCGCATCCGGAGATTCGCCGCGTCCGCCTGCATACCGGCCAGCGGTTTTATATCGGCGATATATGCCTGACGGTGCTCTGCACGCACGAGGACGTATTTCCGGCTTCGCTGGAAAACTATAACGATACCTCCACCGCGCTGCTTGCGGAAGTCGCCGGCAGCCGCATCCTGTTTCCGGGCGACTGCGCGGCCGAAAGCGACCGAGTATTGTGCGGGCGCTATACCGAAACAACGCTGCTCTGCGACGTGCTGCAGGTCTCCCATCACGGGCACGCGGGGCTGTCGCCGGAATTCTACCGCCGCGCCGCCGCGCCCTGCTGCCTGTTTCCGGTCACGCGGATCAAATTCGATGAGGAGCTGCCGCGTCAGGCGGCCAACCGCACGGCGATCGCGCTGAGCAAAGAATACTACATTGCCTCCGACGGCACGGTGCGCATCCCGCTGCCCTATGCGTGCGGGCGCGTCGAGCGGCTGCCGGACGAAACCTTTGAGAATTTCAGCGGCATTTATCAGCTGTGGACCTATACCTATTCGCAGCTGTATAAAGACCTGCTGTATCTGACCTATCTTTCCCGCGGCGGCCGTGCGCTGCCGCAGCCGCCCGCATTGCCGGCGCCGCAGACAGAAGCATAAAAAAACCGGGCCGGCAGTGGTTGCTGACGGCCCGGAGATTCTGTTGTGTCAGGCTTGCAGCATCGGCAGCAGCGTGAGCGCGGAAATCACGATCTGCAGGATGCAGAAGCGGAAAATGACCTGCGTATTCGACCAGGGCGCTTTGATGTTTTTGCGCACATGGTCGTGCAGGGGCGTGCGGATATTCTTCAGGGGATTGATATGCAGAAAGCGGATGGTGACGATCTTGACGATGCCCAGCAGCCCGTCCAGGCAGAGCAGCAGGCACAGCGGAATCACCAGCAGGAAGTTGCCGGTTTTCAGCACGGCCACGGCCAGAAACAGGCCGAGCGCGCGGGAGCCGGCGTCGCCCATCATCATGGTGCTCGGCTCGGCGTTCTTCCACAGGTAGGGCAGCAGCACAAGGATCATCAGCAGGATCATCAGCAGGCTGTCGTCCATCGCGTGCGTGCGCAGAAAGATCGCAACGCTCACGGAAACGAGCGAAACGATGGTCAGGCTGCCGCTGAAGCCGTCGATGCCGTCCGTGCAGTTGACGGCGTTGATCAGCATCCAGACCAGGAGCGCCGCCAGAATGCCGAAGACCACCGCCGGCAGATGCAGCGAGAAGCCGAAGCAGCGTACGGAGAGCAGATCCGGATTGCAGATGACGAAATTCGCCGCCACGGCCGCGGAGATGACCAGATCCACAAGGCCTTTTTTATATTCGCCCCAGGGCTTTTCGGAGCGGTCGTCCAGATAGCCGGAGAGCATTTCGAGGAAGATCGCGCCGTAATAAATCAGCAATTCCGCGTGGATGGGCACAAACAGCAGCGCGCAGACGATAAACGTGCACACGAAAATGATGCCCGCGCCGCGGATTTTGCCGGCGGATTTCATGCCGTTGACGGCAAATTCACGCCCGTGATCGCGGGGCAGTTTATTACGGAAGATCCGCAGCAGCAGCGCGCAAAGCACCGGCGGCACGACCGCGATCAATGCCATCAGCGCTTTCCACGGCAGAACGGTATACAGCATAGGAGTCCCTCCAAATCACTTCAATAAATAAACTATAGCATATTGAGCGGGATTTTTCAAGAGCCTGTGCCGGGAATTCTGTGCAGCCGTCAGCCGAGCAGATCCTCCAGGATCTCGACCAGGTGGCACAGTTCGACGCAGTTTTCATTCAGCTGCGTCGCGAACGCCGCGGCCTCCTGCGGCGAATCGAACACGTCGTCGTAGGCGTGCAGCACGGTTTCGGCGCCGCCCTCGCAGAGCACGGCCTCCACGCCGTAGCGCGGGCCGGTCTCCGACTGCATTGTGTTTGCGCGGTAAAGCACGGGTTGCGACTCCATGGCAGAGCCTCCTTCCTGTCCTTTTGGGGGACAGGTTCCAATAAAGCACGGATCGCCTGCGAATGCAAGGGAATTCTGGGAATTGTCAATGACATCTTTTGTCACTTTTTGTGACAAGCGGCCGAAGCGGTCCATCCTGCACAAAAAAACGCGGGAAAGTTTGTGCGCGCAAACGCGAAAAACGCATTGACGCGACGGCGAAAATCATATATAATATCATTTATCTATAGCTATTTTCATGTATGGAGGCGCTGAAATGTTGAAAAAATGGCTCCCGCTCCTGCTTTGCTGCGTGCTGCTGCTCGGCGGCTGCGGCGGCAAGGACGCAAGATCCGCTGCGGATCCCGACGCGATGCCGGAGGGCTACATTCCCGAGGGGATCAAGAGCATTCTGACGCAGCTTGTGAACGCCAATGATTATTTTGTGCGGGATGCGTTTGTTCAGAACCACCTGCCGACGGACGCAAACGACGCCGTCACGCAGGAGGGCGAGGCGTATGAACGGGTCGCCGCGGGGCGCGTGACCAGCTACGAAGCCCTGGAATCTCTGCTGCGCGCCACCTATCAGTCGACGGTCGCGGAGAATCTGCTGGCCGAAGGCGTTTATGCCGAGATCGACGGCAAGCTGTACTGCTGCATGCCGCGCGCGCCGAAAACCGCGGGCGGCGGCGAAGCGGAAGCGTTTACGATCGAAAACGGCAGCATCGGCGAGAACGAAATCACCTTTGACGTTGTGTATGCCGGCGGGACCAGGTTGACCATGACCGCGAAAAACAGCGACGGCGCATGGCGGCTGGCCGCGTTTTATGAATTCTGAGAAAGGAAGATGCAGAGATGAATGATCTGAGATCTCCGTGGTTTGACCGCATTGATCCGGCGCTCCCGCTTGCGGAGTATCCCCGTCCGCAGCTCACGCGCAGGGACTGGCTCTGCCTCAACGGCAGCTACGATTATGCCGTGACGGCGGCGGACGCGGCGGCGCCTGCGGCGTATGACGGCAAAATTCTGGTGCCGTTTTCCATTGAGAGCGCGGCCTCCGGCGTGGGCCGGGCGCTGCAGCCCGAGGAACGGCTTTGGTATCACAGGACCTTCACACTGACCGACGCCTTTGCGGGCAAGCGCACGCTCCTGCATTTTGACGCGGTGGACTGGCAGTGCACCGTCTGGGTCAACGGCGTCGAGGTCGGCAGACATACCGGCGGCTACAACCCGTTTGCGTTCGATATCACCGAGGTGCTGCGCGAGGGTGAAAACGACCTGCTGGTGCAGGTGTTTGATCCCACGGACGCCGGGCATCAGCAGCGCGGCAAGCAGATCCTGCAGGTCAAGGGCTTCTGGTACACCGCGACCTCCGGCATCTGGCAGACGGTCTGGCTCGAGCCCGTAACGCCCGCGCATATTGCATCCATTCACCTGCTGCCGGATATCGACAAAGGCACGGTGACGCTGGATGTGAAGCATACCGGCAAAGCGGGCAGTGTGCTGACCGCCGAGATCCTGGAGGGCGAAACTGCGGTGTTCAGCGGCGCGATCGACGCGCACGCGGTGCTGCCTGTGCCGCAGGCGCATCTCTGGAGCCCGGAGGATCCCTTCCTTTATACCGTGCGTCTGACGCTGACCGCCGACGGCGAAACCGACGAGGTGGGCAGCTATTTCGGCATGCGCAAGTTCTCCATCATGCAGGATGCGGCCGGTCTGCCGCGTCTGGCGCTCAACAACGCGCCGTATTTCCAGCGCGGCCTGCTCGATCAGGGCTATTGGCCCGAGAGCCAGCTCACGCCGCCGACGGATGAGGCGATGATCTTTGATATCGAGCAGATGAAATCGCTCGGCTACAATATGCTGCGCAAGCATATCAAGCGCGAGCCGATGCGCTGGTATTATCATTGCGACCGTCTGGGCATGCTGGTGTGGCAGGATATGATCAGCGGCGGCAAGCCCCTGAATCCGATCCTCGCCGGCGCGCTGCCGAATATCAACGTTCATGTGAAGGACAATCTCTACAAGAGCTTCAATCGCGATGAACCGGCCTGGCGCGAGGAATTCAAGGCGGAGCTGTTTGAGCTGCTCGATCAGCTTTACAACTGCGTTTCCATCTGCTGCTGGGTGCCCTTCAACGAGGGCTGGGGGCAGTTCGACGCGCTGGAAATCGGCAAGGCCGTCAAAGCGTTCGACCCCTCCCGCTTTGTCGATCATGCCAGCGGCTGGCACGATCAGGGCGGCCCGGATTTCAAGAGCGTGCATAAATACATTTTCCCGATTCATCTGCCCACGGCGCGCCGCACGGCCGGCCGTCCCTTCGTGTTGAGCGAATACGGCGGCTACAGCGCGATCCTGCGCGATCACGTCTGGAATCTCCGGCGCTCGTTCGGCTATATGATGTTCAGAAACAGCGAAACGCTGTCTGCCGCTTACAAAAAGCTGCATGAGAAGCAGGTGGCGCCGCTGATTGCCAAGGGCCTGTGCGCCACGGTCTACACCCAGGTGAGCGACGTGGAATTTGAGGTCAACGGCATTTATTCCTACGACCGCAAGGTGCTCAAAATGGATGCGGAGATGCTCCGCGCGGTCAACCGGCTGCTGTCTTATTAAAGCCGCCGGCACGGGCAGGGGAGGAGAGAAACGGAGATGACGGAAAGGCCGAGCGCGCGTACCCGTCTGGTTTCGCTGGTTGAGATCCTGACGCTTTATACGGATGAATACAATCTGATGAGCGTGGAGGAGCTTTGCAAAAAGATGAAGGAATACGGCTACGACGTCAACCGCCGCACCGTGCTTTCCGATCTCAAGGAGCTCAATAAGCTCCAGATGCAGATCGTCTGGGCGGACGCCCGCCGCAAACGCTTCTATCTGGCCGGCAACTATTCGGAATCGGCGCTGCATTATATATTGGAAAGCGTCTTCACCTCCGATTATCTGACGCAGGCGGAGCGCCTGACAGTGCTCAACGATCTGCGCAGGCATGCCTGCGTGCCGACGCTCGATCTCGTGGCGGAGACGATCGAAATCATCTCCCCGCGTGCGGAGCGCGCGCCGTATTCGATCGAAACGCTGCACACCCTGCGCGTGGCGATCGCCGAGGACCGCCAGGCGGCGCTGACAGTGACGGTGCTCGATCCCGGCGCGGCGTTCGAAACGGAAACCGGCACGGAGACACTCACGGTCAACCCGCTGAAAATCACGGTCTCGACCAGCTCGGTCGCGCTGACCTTCACCACGGCAGGCGATCCGGAAACGCCGAAATTCATCCACATGCGCCGGATCCTTGCCGCCCAGCAGCTGGAGTGGCCGCGGCAGCCCTATGACGGGCCGACGGACAACCCGCTGAATTTCTTCAACGGCGAGCCCACCCAGGCCAGCGCCCGCCGCATCGACTGGCTGCTCCTGCGCTTCCCGACGGCGCTTGCGGAGAGCGTGGCCAATCAGTTCGAATCGCCGGTGTTTTTCAAGCGCGACGATGCGGAAGACGTCTGTCTGGCCAAGGTCAACGCCGTGGTGGATCAGTCGCTGCTCGGCTGGCTGATTCTCATGGAGGGCAAAGTGGAGATCCTGCGCCCGGTCTATGTAAAGGATACCATTGCCGCCGCAGTGCGCAGCTATTGCGCCGCGACGGAACAAAAATAAGCGATCAACAACAGAAAGGAAGCTTTGAATCATGCTCAAAAAGATACTTGCAGCCGTGCTTGTGCTGACCCTTGTGTTCACCCTCGCCGCCTGCAGCAAAAACAAAGTGAAGGTCGATCTGCCCGAAAAGAAGGTCGCGATCCTTGTCGCGCCCGAGAGTCAGGATCCGGAGACCTACCGCCGCGCCAAAGAGCTGGAAAAGACCTATTCGAAAAATGTGGTCGTGCGTGAATATCCCGACAGCCGTGTGCTCAAGGCCGGCGACCCCGAGATCAAGAAGATCGCCGAGGAGCTTGCGGCCGACGCTTCGATCGGCGCGCTGGTTTTCGCGCGTGCAACGCAGTTTGCGGATATCTCCATCAGCGCCGCGAAATCCGCGAATCCCGCGCTGAAGATTCTGTGTGTGGAGCCGGAGCAGACGCTGGCAAAATACGCCGAGCGTTCGGACTTCGTCTTCTGCTGCGACTGGAGCAAGGCGGCGCCCGCGATCATCGCGCAGGCCAAGGCGCAGGGCGCGGAGACCTTCGTCATGCTCTCCTTCGACCGCCAGCTGAATGACAATGCGCTCACCGGCGGCGCGCGGGTCGCCTTTGAAGAGGCCTGCAAGACGCAGGAGCTGAAATTCTATTATGAATCCTCGCTCGATCCGATCTTCTCCGGCGGTATCTCCAAGGCCCAGCAGACCCTGGGCGAAATCGTGGCGCGCATGCGCAAAAACCAGAAGCTCAGCAATGAAAACGTCTGCTTCTTCTCCACCGACAGCTCCGTGCAGACGGCGCTGATTGAGCAGGCGGAGAACAACAGCTTTGTCTATGTATCGCCCGCCTTCCCGAGCATCTACAGCGGCGTTGCCGAGCTGTTCCCCGATCTGGCCGCGCCGGAAAGCGTGAAGGATACCGCGAGCTTCCTGACCGCGCTCAAGGAAGCGGTGGCCGGCCGCGCCTCCAAGGCGCGCCTGGCAGCCTACACCTTCCCGCTGGCAGCTACACTCCTGGACGCCGCCGTATTTACGGCCTTTGATCTGCTCGGCGAAACGCAGGCCGAGGATCCGACCGCCCAGGCAATCACCCGCCTGACCGAAGCGGGCGGCAAGGACTTCGCTGCCGCCGCCTTCTCCGAGAATCTGCCGAATGTGATCGTCGGCTATGCGGACGGCTTCGAAACACTGAAATAAGAAACGCAAAAAAGCAAACGGCTTTCCCGATGTTGTTCGCCGGGAAAGCCGTTTTTTATGCGATTTGAGTGTTACAGGATCTCCGCCGTCCAGGCGAAGGAGAAGGTTTCGCCCTGCTCCAGGCGCTGAATGCCGCGTTTTTCGGAAAAATCGGCGCGCGGCGCGGGATCGTCGTTGACGCCGTACCACGGCTCGATGCAAACGTAGGGCGCGCCGGGCTTGGCCCAGATGCCGAGAAACGGGCAGTCGCCGAAGGTGAATTTCAGCGCGTGCTCGCCGGTCAGGCAGACGCTGCGTGAGCGCAGGCCGGAGAGGATCAGCGCGTCCTCGTTGAAAAGCTCCTTTGTCAGCACCAGCTCGCGTGCATTCTCCAGCACGGGAAAACGCTCCGGGCGCAGCAGATTCTCCTTGTCGATCTTCTCCGCGCTGACCGTTTCCGCCTGCTCAAAGACCAGACGGTCGCCGATCGCGCAGTTGAAGGCCGGATGCGCGCCGACGGAAAACAGCATCGGCCCGTGTGTGCGGTTGACCACGGTCAGGCGGTTCGTCAGCGCTGCGCCGTCGAGCGAAAAGGACGCGTACAGCGACCAGTCGAAGGGATAGCTTTCGCGCGTTGCCGCGCTGCTGTCCAGACGGAACACCGCCTGCGACGCATCGATTGCATCGAGCGTGAAGGGCAGCTTGCGGGCGAGTCCGTGCTTCGGCATGGTATAGCGTTTGCCGCCGTAGCAGAAGCTGTTGTCAATCAGCTGGCCGATGATCGGAAAGAGGATCGGCGCCTGCCCGTACCAGATCGCGGGGTCGCCGCACCAGAGATAGTCCTTGCCGGTGCGCTTGTCTGTCAGGGCATGGAGCTGCGCGCCCTGCGTGTCGATCTCGCAGCGCAGCGCGTCGTTCTCAATCGTATAAAGCATGTGATCACTTCCTTTGCTATGATTCTATCATGTTTCACCGCAAAGCGCAAGCACGCTTTTTTTGCCGGATTTCCGGTCGGCACTTGACAAACGCAGCGGGTTGCAATAGAATAATACTATCATATTTATAATGGGATAATCCGGACAGGAGGTTCTGATATGGGTCTGACAATCGGTCAAAAACTTATTCAAAGTCATCTGCGCAGCGGCGAAATGATCCCCGGCACGGAGATCGGTCTGCGCATTGACCAGACGCTCACGCAGGATGCAACGGGCACAATGGCCTATCTGGAATTTGAGGCGATGGGCGTGCCGCGCGTGCGCACGGAGCTTTCCGTGGCGTATATCGACCACAACACGCTGCAGACCGGCTTTGAGAATGCCGACGATCACCGCTTTATCCAGAGCGTGGCCAAAAAGCGCGGACTGCTGTATTCCAAGCCCGGCAACGGCATCTGCCATCAGCTGCATCTTGAGCGCTTCGGCAAGCCCGGCAAAACCCTGATCGGCTCCGACAGCCACACGCCCACCGGCGGCGGCATCGGCATGCTCGCCATCGGTGCGGGCGGTCTGGACGTCGCGGTCGCCATGGGCGGCGGCACCTATTACACCACCATGCCGAAAATGACGCTTGTGCGCCTCTCCGGCAAGCTCTCGCCCTGGGTCAGCGCCAAGGATATCATCCTCGAGGTGCTGCGCATCCTGAGCGTCAAGGGCGGCGTAGGCAAGATCATCGAATACGGCGGCGACGGCGTCAGAACGCTGTCCGTGCCCGAGCGCGCAACGATCACCAACATGGGCGCGGAGCTCGGCGCGACGACCTCCGTGTTCCCTTCGGACGAAATCACGAAAGCCTTCCTGCAAGCGCAGGGGCGTGAAGCGGACTGGATTCCGCTTTCGGCAGACGAGGATGCGGTCTATGACGAGATCATCGACATCGATCTCTCTGCGCTCGCGCCGATGGCGGCCATGCCGCACATGCCGGACAACGTCAAAACCGTCGAAGAAATCGGCGGGATCGAGATCAGCCAGGTCTGCATCGGCTCCTGCACGAATTCCTCGCTGCTCGACCTGCTGAAGGTCGCCGCGATCCTCAAGGGCAAAAAGGTGGCGCCGAACGTCAGCCTGACCATCAGCCCCGGCTCGATGCAGGTGCTGAATATGCTCTCGCTCAACGGCGCGCTTTCCGATATTCTTTCCGCCGGCGCGCGGCTGCTCGAATGCGCCTGCGGCCCGTGCATCGGCATGGGGCAGTCCCCGCAGTCGCAGGGCGTTTCCCTGCGCACCTTCAACCGCAACTTTGAGGGCCGCTCCGGCACGGCGGACGCCGGGATCTATCTCGTCAGTCCCGAGGTGGCGGCCGCTTCCGCGCTGACCGGCCGGCTGACCGATCCGCGCACGCTCGGCGAGATGCCCGCCATCACGCTGCCCGAGCGCTTCATCATCAACGACAACATGATCGAGCCGCCCGCCTCCGTGGAGGAAGCGGACGCCGTGGAAGTGCAGTACGGCCCGAATATCAAGCCCTTCCCGACCTCGACCGCGCTGCCTGCCGACATCGAAGCCCCCGCGATCCTCAAGGTCGGCGACAATATCACGACCGATCATATCATGCCGGCCGGCGCGAAGATCCTGCCGTACCGCTCCAATATTCCCTATCTTTCCAACTTCTGCTTCCGCCAGTGCGACGAGCACTTTGCCGAACGCTGCAAGGCGGCGGGCAAGGGCATCATCATCGGCGGCGCGAATTACGGCCAGGGCTCCTCGCGCGAGCACGCGGCGCTTGTGCCGCTCTATCTGGGCATCAAGGCGGTCGTGGCCAAGTCCTTCGCGCGCATCCACTGCGCCAATCTGATCAACGCCGGCATCCTGCCCTTCACCTTTGCGGATCCCGCGGATTATGACAACATCGACACCGACGATCTGCTGGTGCTCGACGGCATCCGCGAAAAGATCGCCGCCGGCGCGCCCGTGACGCTGCGCAACGTGACCAAGGGCGAAACCTACGCGCTGCAGTATGACTATTCCGACCGCCAGACGGCGATGCTTCTGGCCGGCGGTCTGCTGAATTATACCAAAGAACTTGCAAACTGAGGAGGGACCATCCATGACAGAGCAACAGGTACAGGCGGCGCTTGCGAGATTTGAAGCGCTCATCCGCGAACAGGACGCCCGCAGCGAAGCGATCAAGCAGCAGGGCGATTTCATCGATTATGACAAGCTCGACAAGCTGACCATCGGCGTGTGCGGCGGCGACGGCATCGGCCCGATCATCACCCGCGAGGCCGCGCGCGTGCTGGCCTTCCTGCTCAAGGAGGATGTGGACAGCGGCAAGATCGAATTCAAGGAGATCAACGGTCTGACGATCGAAAACCGCGTGGCGGTCAACAAGGCGATCCCCGACGACGTGCTCGAGGAGCTCAAACAGTGCCCCGTCATCCTGAAGGGTCCCACCACGACCCCGCAGGCCGGCGACCCGTGGCCGAATATCGAAAGCGCCAACGTCGCCATGCGCAAGGCGTTGGATCTTTTTGCGAATATCCGTCCGGTCAAGCTGCCCGACCAGGGTGTGGACTGGACCTTCTTCCGCGAGAACACCGAGGGCGCCTATGCCGTCGGCTCCAAAGGCATGCATGTGACGGACGACCTGGCGATGGATTTCGTCGTGACCACCACCGAGGGCACGCAGCGCATCGCGCGCCTGGCCTATGAATATGCCCGCCGCAACCACAAGGACCGCGTGTCGATCATCCAGAAGGCGAACGTCATCAAGACCACGGACGGCAAATTCCTCAATCTCTGCAAGGAGATCGGCAAGGAATACCCCGAGATCACGACCGACGAGTGGTATATCGACATCACCACGGCGAAACTGATCGACGAGAAGCGCCGCCGCGATTTCAAGGTTTTTGTGCTGCCGAATCTTTACGGCGATATCATCACGGATGAAGCCGCGGAATTCCAGGGCGGCGTCGGCACGGCCGGCAGCGCCAACATCGGCAAGAAATACGCGATGTTCGAAGCGATCCACGGCTCCGCTCCGCGCATGATCCGCGAGGGCCGCGGCGCTTACGCCGATCCCTGCTCGATGCTGCGCGCGGCCGTGATGCTGCTCAGCCACATCGGCCGGCAGGAGGAGGCCGACCGCCTCGAGCGCGCGCTGGATATCTGCATGTATGAGGAAAAGAAGCTGCGCATCACCGGCCGCCCGGACGGCTGCACCTGCGAGGACTTCGGCAACTACGTCATGGAGACGCTCACGGCGCTGAAATAAAAACAGGAAAACACATAAAAATGCCCGGATGCCGTAAAGCACCCGGGCGTTTTGCTGTTTCAATTGGCTGAACGATTGCGGGATTATTCCACCTGCGGGAGCTTCGCGAACGCGGCTTCCAGCTCTTCATCGGTCGGCACATAGTCGGTCATCGTGCCGGCCAGGAAGGAGGCGTAGGCGGTCATATCGAAGTAGCCCGTGCCGGTCAGACCGAAGAGGATCGTCTTTTCCTCGCCGGTTTCCTTGCACTTGAGCGCCTCGTCCATCGCGGCCTTGATCGCGTGGGAGGATTCGGGCGCGGGCAGGATGCCTTCGCAGCGGGCGAAGCTGACGGCCGCCTCAAAGACGTCACTCTGAATGTAGGAGCGCGCCTCATCCAGATAGCCGTCATGATAGAGCTTGCTGACGATCGGGCTCATGCCGTGATAGCGCAGGCCGCCGGCGTGGTTGGGGGAGGGGATGAAGCCGGAGCCGAGGGTATACATCTTCGCAAGCGGGGTGACCTTGCCCGTGTCGCAGAAGTCATAGGCATACTTGCCGCGGGTGAGCGACGGGCAGGAGGCCGGCTCAACGGCGATAAAATATGGATTCTTTTCGCCCTTGAGCTTGTCGCCCATGAAGGGGGCCATCAGGCCGCCGAGGTTGGAGCCGCCGCCGGCGCAGCCGATGACGATATCGGGATATTCGTCATACATGGCCATGGCGGATTTGGCTTCGAGGCCGATGATGCTTTGATGCAGCAGCACCTGGTTGAGCACGGAGCCGAGCACATAGCGGCTGTTCGGCGTGGTGACGGCCTTCTCGACCGCTTCGGAAATCGCGCAGCCCAGGGAGCCGGTGGTGCCGGGGTACTGCTCGAGGATCTTTCTGCCGGCTTCGGTCGTATCGCTCGGGGAGGGGATGATGTCCGCGCCGAAGGTTTCCACCACATGCTTGCGGAAGGGCTTCTGCTCATAGCTGCCCTTGACCATGTAGACGGTCAGCGGCATGTCAAAGTAAGCGCAGGCCATGGCCAGAGCGGTGCCCCACTGGCCGGCACCGGTCTCCGTGGTCAGGCTGGTGATGCCCTGCTTCTTCGCGTAGTAGACCTGCGCGATCGCGGAGTTCAGCTTGTGGCTGCCGGAGGTGTTGTTGCCCTCAAATTTGTAATAGATCTTCGCCGGGGTCTGCAGCTTCTCTTCCAGATAGTAAGCGCGGATGAGCGGCGAGGGGCGGCACATTTTGTAGAACTTCTTGATTTCATCGGGGATCTCGATGAAGCGGGTCGTGTTGTCCATTTCCTGCTCGGACAGCTCGTGACAGAAAATCGCATCGATATCTTCCGCTTTGGTCAGCGGCTCAAGCGTGCCGGGATTCAGCATCGGATCCGGCAGCTCCTTCATATCGGCGCGCACGTTATACCACTGTTTCGGCAGCTGATCCTCCGGGAGCGTAATGCGATAAGGGATGTTCTGTTTGTTTGCCATGATTCTCTCTCCTTTTCTGGGGAACCGCCGGTGAAAACGCCGCTTCCCAATTATTTTTGATTGATAAAATTAAAAGCTCCTGTCCCTGATCCAGGGACAAGAGCTGATAAACAAATCTCCTGCGGTACCACCCACATTGACGGCGAACGCCGCCCGCTTTGGTCGCATACGGTCATATGCGCTTCCCTGATAACGGGTGAAGTCCCCGTCGGCCACTACTTGCCTTTCGGCGTTCGTACCGCCCTCAAAAGCCCATTCGGCGTTGCTTCTGTCTGCCGCGCTTGCACCGGCCGCGGCTCGCTGGGAGATGAACTGCATCGCTTACTTACACTTTTTCATCGGTTTCAACTGTGAAGTTGTTCGCATTATAATCCCGATTTTTCGATTTGTCAAGGGTTTTTTTGAAATTTTCTCAAAAAAATTTTCAGCACGGTATCGCGTTAGCAGAGTGAAGCATTCAGCCAAGGAACGGTCCGAACAGCTTCGTCAGGTCCTGAATAAAGAACGAACCGACGGATTCGGCGACCGCCCCCAGGAGCTCCGGCAGATGCAAAAATGCGTTCAGCAGAAAGACCGGCAGCAAGAGCCCCATTCTGTTTCCTCCTTTCTTGCTTTTCTTGTGTCCATTATTATGATGAAAAGTTGATTTCATAGGAATCCTATGCAAACGAAAAAGAATAATAGCATCAAAGATTCAGGAACGAAAACAGATCATGCAGCGCGTTGCCGAGCTCTTGCAGACCCGGTGCCCCGAGCGCGCGGATCACATCGTTGAGCGCCTCGATCGCCAGGCAGGGATAATACAGCAGCAGGCAGATCGGGACAATGACCATGACCATACCCATTTGAAACCCTCCTTTCTTTACGTCAAATCCGTGGCCGGATCATGCGGGCAGGACCTCCACGGGAATGCCGCGCAGATACTCGTCTGAGCCGGGCTCCGCCACATAGACCCTGCCGGTGATCGGGTCGTAGCGCAGCATATTGTCGTTGAAATGGTGCTTGCGGTAGATCGCGCGGAACGGCGCCGTCACCGCATTGAAAAAGACCTCGACGTAAGCGCCCGGCAGGTTGACAATGGCGAGCAGATTGAGGATGGGATAAAGCATGATCACCGGCAGCCAGAGCGATTCGACCATCAGCCGCCCAAAGAGCCGCAGATCGGTCCAGGGCTCGTTGAAATAGGCGTCGCGCAGCATTTCATACTGCTCCTGCGTGATAGAATAGACTTCGATTTCCTCTTCCGGCTCGCCCGGCTCTTCGGGTTCTTCCGGTTCCTCCGGCTTTTCGGGGAATTCCGATTCCTACGGCGGTTCGGTCGACTGATCGACTGTCAGTGCGGGGACCCAGCCGTTTTGTCCGCGCGCGGCGCCTTCGGCCGCGGCCGGCGCGGCGAGCGAAAAGAGCAGCGCGGCGGTCAGAATCAAGGCGATCAGGGCGTTTGTCAGCTTCATGGATGATCCCTCCGTTTTTTTCTGCTTTCAGTCTAGCACGCCGCCGATTAAGATTCCAGTAGCGAACTGCGAAAGAAGTGCGGAAGGTTTCATTAAGATTTCATTAAGATAGGGCTTGTTTCTGCGCGGAATCAATGTTACAATAACATGGGAGGGGATGCAGATGAGAAAGCAAACCACTGCGCTTGAAACTGCGGCGGAGGACAGGCTTCCCGGCAACCGTCTGTTTGCCTATGCCGCGGGCATTGCCGGCCAGAATATGCACTACGGATTCGTCACCGGCTGGCTGTTTTATTTCATTAACAACATTCTGAAAATCAACGCCAACATCGTCGGCTATATCACCGGCGTCAGCCGCCTGTGGGATGCGGTCAACGACCCGATCGTCGGCGTGCTGATCGACCGGCACACATTCAGACGCACCGGAGAGAAGCTGCGGCCGATCATCGTCCTGACCGCGCCGCTCATCGGCGTGCTCGCGCCCCTGATGTTCCGCGACTGGGGCTTCAGCCTGCGGGGCAAGATGGTGTATATCATCATCTGCTATCTGGTCTGGGACGTTCTGTATTCCATGCAGGATGTCGCCCTCTGGGGCATGCTGGCGGTCTGCAGTCCGCATTCCGAGCAGCGGGCGCGCGCGGCGCAGTGGACGGCCATCGGCGTGACGGCCGGCGGCGCGCTGGCGGGACTGTTCCTGACGGCGAAGGATATCATGGTCGGCAGCCTCGGCATGCGGCAGGAAACGGTGTTTCTGATCGGCGCGCTGTTCTTCGGCCTGGGCGGTCAGCTGATCGCCATGAGCGCCGGGCGGGTAAAGGAAACGGTGCGCGAGGAAATGAAGGAAAAAGAAGGCTTCTTCGAGGCGCTCTTTGTGCTGCGCCACAACCGCACGATGCTGCTCATTTCGCTCGCGCGCATTCTGGAGTACTGCAAGCTGTCCGTGCCCTGGCAGTATTTCTTTGAAAGTCAGGTCAGCTATAAGATCGGCAATCTGGAGATCGGCGGCGGCACCGCGCAGATGGTGTACGGCGGCCTGAGCGGCGCGCCGGGCACCTTCGCGATGTTTGCGGCAACGAAGATCGTCGACAAGGTGGGCGGCATGAAGCGCATTCTGCTCATTGCGCAGATTTCCTCGATCGTGCTGCGCGTGCTCTCGTTCTTCGTCGGCTTCCGGAGCATCTGGCGGATGCTGGTCGTGATCCTGATCATGGGCCTGCAAAGCGTTCCCGCCAACATGGTGAATATCGCGCACCGCTCGCTCATGAGCGATTCCATCGACGAGGTGGAATACCTGACCGGCAAGCGCACGGAGGGCATCACCTTCTCCATGCAGAACTTTGCGACCAAGATCGGCGACGCGATCTCGCTGCTGATCAACGGCAAACTTCTCACGCTTGTCAAATACGATCAATTCAAGCCCATGACCGCGCAGGGGCCGCTGTTCATGAAATGGCAGTGGCCGATGTTCATGCTCGGGCCGATCGTCGGCGCGGTGCTGTATCTGATGGTGATCGTGTTCGTCCGGGATGACAAGGCGCGCAGGATCGAAGTGGAGCAGGCGCTCAAGGCGCGCAGGGCGGCGCTGGTGACGCAGGCGAAGGCAGAGCTGACAGCAGAAGCGACAGGACCGGAACCGACAGAATAAAATGAATCAACAGCAAAAACGCCATCGGAATCCTCCGATGGCGTTTTTATGCATAATCGTAAGAATCGGTCGCATACTATCTGCGACTAAACAACGGAGGTCGGAACTATGAAGCAACGATGGATAGGAATGCTGCTGATCGCGGCGCTGCTCGCGGGCGGTCTGACCGGCTGCAAGGGCGCGGAGGGCGGCATGGTCGAAAAAAACGGCGTCGGCGTGACGACGGCGGTCAAGGTCGCGGAGAAGCTTGTCGTTCCGTCGACCGCGGAAGCGGAGCAGTTTGCGCAGCTGGCGGCGGCATATTCGGAGGAAACCGGCGTGCAGCTGCCGGTGGAAACGCTGCCGGCGGAGAATTACAGCGCCCGCCTGCAGGAGCTGGTCAAAAGCAGCGACGCTCCGCTGCTGTTTCTTGTGCACGGCGCGCTGGAGCGCGCGGCCGTGGCGGACGCCTGCGCGCCGCTGGAGAGCCTGGCGGTGACGGCGCATCTGGATGATCCCGCGCTCGCGCTGAGCGACGGCGGCCACACCTATGCGCTGCCGCTGCGCTATGAAACCTTCGGACTTCTCTATAACCGCGCGGTGATGCAGCAGTATTTTGATCTGCCGGAGCGCGGGACTGCCTATGCGTCGATGGACGAGATCAACAGCGAGGCGGCGCTGCGCGCGCTGGCCGAGGATCTCGATGCGCACAAGGCGGAGCTTGGGATCGAAGCCGTCTTTTCCTCCGCACCGCTGAAGGAGGGGGAGACCCACACCTGGCACACGCAGCTGTTTGCCGACGCGGCGGCGGTCGGGCAGGATGCAGCGGGCACGCGGCGCAGCGCAAAGGAAACGGCAGACGCCGCGCTCGCGCAGTCGGACGCCTTCGGTTCGTTCCTGCCGTTCTGGTTTGACCATGCCGTCACGCGCGACGCGGCGGCCGATGAGGCGCAGGCGCGCGCGGAGTTTGCCTCCGGCCGCAGTGCCATGATGTTCAGCAGCGACCGCACGGCTGCGTCCCTGTTTTCCGCACAGGGCAGCCGGATTTCGGAGCAGGATCTCGGTCTGCTGCCCCTGCATCTCGGCGCGGAAAGCGCGCAGGCGCGGGGCATCACGGCCGGCGCGGATCTCTATCTCTGTATGCACGCCGGCGCGGCGGAGCTGCAGCAGAAGAATGCGGAGCGCTTTCTGAACTGGCTGATGACCGGGGAGACCGGCCGCCGCCGTTTTGCGGAAACCTTCGGCGCGATCCTGCCCTATGACGATCAGGCCGGCGGCGACCTGCCGGAGGATCCGGTCCTGCGGGAAACGGCCAGGCAGCTTGACCGCACGGACGTGCAGCGCACCTACACGGATCCGGATCTGGTGCATGACGGCGTATTCGGCTCGCTTCTGCGCGGCACGGCCGCGATGCTGCAGAGCGGCGCGCGGGCGTGGGAGGATCTGAAAGCCGAGCTTTCGGACGGCATGAAGGATCTGTTTAAAGAATAAAGCAAAAAACCGCCGCAGCCGTACAGGCTGCGGCGGACGCGCATATCGGATTGTTTACGCCTCTTCTTTGATGCTGTCGACATAGTCGGTCACCATCTTGTTTCGGCGTTCTGCGAGCTCATAATACATCTGCGCACGTTTTTTCTTGTTGATCGGCCAGAGCATCTTCGGCACGATGCCCAGCGCGCTGGTGACCAGCGGCACGATCGTGCTCAGGTAGAACAGCCATTTCTTCGTGCGCTCATCCTGCGTACCGATTTTCAGACCCTGGACATAGCCGACCTTCTTCATCACGAAGTTGTTCAGCGAGCCCATGAAGACGCCCTGCAGCTTGATGACAAGGCCCTTGGCCACGCCCGTGGTCGCCTCCATACGGTAGCCGTTTTTCCATTCGCAGTAGTCCATCGCTTCGTTCCAGAGATCGGCGTTGATGACCTTGTTGACGCCGAAGAGGAGCTTGCTGAGGAATTCCGTGAAGCCGTAGCCGGTCAGCATCGGTTTGAGCTTGAGGTAATTCTTGTTGGTGATGCCCAGCAGGAAGAAGCCGAGCGTGATCATATCGCCGTACATGTCGGAACCGACCCAGAGGAATTTGGAGGAGAAGCGCTTGCGCAGCGGGGCGACGAAGGCGTAGCTGATGCTGCCCACGGGGCCGGAAATGCCGCTCACGAGCGCCTTGAGCGTGTTGATCATGGAGTTGGCGCCGAAGACGTCGATCCAGTAGTTGTCCTGGCTCGTGCCCACGCCGAAGCCCTGCAGGAATTCGGACAGGCACATGAGCAGCACGGGGTAGTTCGTGAAGATCGCCTTGAAGCCGTCCTTCACGCTCGGACGTTCGATCGTCTGCGGCACGCGCTCCTTGGAAACGAGGAAGAACCACAGCGTGAACGCCGAGGAAATCAGCGCGGTGGTCACGCCGGCGCCCATGAAGATGGTGCGCATCTGGACCTTCCATTTGCCCGTGGAGACCATGTCATACATGAAGCCGAAGATGTAGCGCGGCATATCCTCGCCCATGTAGCCGGTCAGCAGCTCGGCGAGGGTGATCAGCCGCACACGTTCATTCGGGTTCGGCGTGATGGTTGACATATAACCGCTGCGGGCCACGCCCGTGAAGGTGCCGGCCGTTTCGGTGAAGATGCTGAAAAGATAGTAGAAAATGAGCTTCGGAATGTAGGTGGCTGACGAGCCGGGGAAGAAATAGGGGATGAACCAGTAAAGCAGGCCGATGAGCGTCATCGGGATCTGGAAGCCGACCAGATACGGGCGGAATTTGCCAAGACGCGTGCGGGTGTTGTCGACGATCGCGGAAATAAAGGTATCGTTGATGATATCCCACGCGCCGGTGAAGATGCCGACGATGGCCGCGATGCCGAAGTCGATCTTGACAACGTCCCAGATATAGCGCTGGCCGTAGCCGATGTTGCTGAAGGTGTTGGACCAGTCGTTGAACAGATAGGCAAGGGTTTCCTTTGTGCCGACGTAATTGTAGCTTCGGAAGACGTTCTGATTGACCTGCTCCTCCGCTTTTGCTTCCAACGCCGTCGATTGCGTTTGCTCAGACATTCGTTTCCACCTCCAGATCCGTCACATAAACCGTCAGTGTATCCTCATAGGTGTGCCCGTCGTAGTCCAGCGTCATTTTGACCGTGGCGGCGACCGGTTCGATCTTTTTTGCCACGCTCAGCACGCCGTCCGCATCCACGGAAATCAAGTCGGGGTGCGAAACCTCAAAGGTCAGCTTGTAGTCGTCCTTTGTCGCGTCCGCGTCGACCGTGACCGCTGCGGGCAGCTGTTTCATATCGTTCGCCTGCACCACGATCGCGCGCTCGGTGAAGCGGGCGCCGTAATGGCTGAAGGTGAAATGCTCGGTCGTCTGATACGGCAGCGTGACCTGCGCCGTCTTTTCCGCGCTGAGCGCCGCGTAGGCGTCGGTGAGCGTCAGCGTCGCATCCACCTGAAACGTGCGCGTGACGTCCACGGTCAGCAGCTGATCGGTCACGCGGTCGATCTTCGCGCTGAGGGACATTTCCTGCGGGGTGAGTGCCGCCTTGTCAACGGCGGCGGCCGGAGCAAGAATCTCCGCAAGGCCACGATAGACGTCGCTTGCAAGCATCGCCTGCGTATCGATGGCGGCGGGATCGAGGGTCAGCGTGATGAAATAATACTGATCCTCCGTCACTTCGCCCTCTTCATCGAGCTGCCCCTGCACGGCCGTGCATTCGAGCACGCCGGCGGTCAGCGGCAGCTGCGGTTTGTCCGCCTCGTCGCGCATCACGGTATTGGAGAAGGTCGGATACAGCGCGGCAATCTGCCCGCCTGCCTGATCGCGGATGTACAGCAGCAGATCGTTGTCCGCGTCGCCGAACGGCAGCGAAGCGTCGCCGCCCAGATTCACGTCGGTGTGCAGGCTCAGCTCCACGTCGTCGGCCGCGAGCGCGGCGTCATAGAGCCGCTGCACATAGGCGGCCGCCTGTGCGCCGTCGGTCGGCAGCGCCGTCACGGACGGCAGCGGCTGCATTTCCGGCATCTGAAAGCGTTCTTTTTCGATTTCGGCTTTGGCGTAAAGACCGATGGCGGTGAAGCAGATGCCCAGCGCCACCAAAGCGCCGAGAACGCCGAGAAGGATCTTGGTCTTTTTGGTCATCGGCTTGCTCATAGCTCCTTGCCCTCCTCTTCCGCCTTGAGCGCTTCCTCGAGCGCCTTTATGCGTTCTTCACGCTCCTCCTCGCTCTCGAAGACCGGCAGCGGCAGTGCATCCAGATCGATCTCGCCGGCGCGGTACTTCTTCAGAAGCTCCTTGCGCTTGATGTCGTTTTCCGAATAGGTCGGCTCGATGCCCTTCTTGAGCAGCGCGCGGTTGAGGAAAAAGACCACGAGCAGCACCGCGCAGCTCAGCAGCCCGCCGAAGCCGAGCGTCACGGCGGATGCGGCGTTGGACGGCATTGCGAATTTCAGCACGAGCGCCGCAATCTGCGCGAGCGCCGAAATGACGGCGCCGATCAGGGCGCAGCGCTTCATGAACTTCGTGGTTTTGGTCAGGTTCAGGAAGCCGAGCAGAAAAGCGCCGGAAATCAGCAGATCAATCACGGTGATCACAAGGAAGAAACCGATGAGCACCGCCGCGGAGACGGTCGCCTTGCCGAAAAGCGCACTTTGCAGCAGCTGCGGCGTTTTCAGCAGCATGCCGTTTCTGAAGGCCTGGATCAGGCCGATCAGCCCGACGGAGAGCTTGCCGTCAAAAAACGGGACGCAGTAATGCGCGCCGCCGAACGCGAGCATCAGCGCGCAGACCGCGCCGACGGTGAAAATCATGCGGGCGATCTGGAGCTTGCCGCCGATGAACGCCGCCTTGATGCGCGCGATGATCATGCGGGCGGATGCGGATTCCAGCTCCGTGCGCTTGGCGTCGCGGATCAGTCCTTCCTCCTGCGTGTAATACAGGATGTTGACGCCGCAGTGCCGACAGTTGGGTTTGAGATCAAAGAAAGGGATCTCGCCCCCGCATTTGGGACAGATCATTTCATATCTCCTTTCCGTCGAAATACAGAATAAAGTATAGCATAAAAGAATCGGAATGTCAAAAAGAATTCATATTTTATAAAATAATTTTGTATTTTTGCGTTTTGGATGGAAAAACGCGCCGGCTTATGCTATAATGAACGCAATCGAATCCGGAGGGAGGCGCCGAATATGAAACTGGCCGTCATCGGCGGCGGCGGTGTGCGCTCGATGTTTCTTGCCAAGAGCATCGCGCAGAAGGCCGCCCAGCTGGGCATCACCGAGCTGGTATTTATGGACAGCAACGAACAGAAGCTCTGCATCTACGGAGCCATGGCGCAGACCGTGGCCGAGCGGCTCAACAGCGGCATGGAGTTTCACCTGACCAGCGACGCGCGGGCAGCCGTGCAGGATGCGGACTATGTGATCACCACGATCCGCGAGGGCGGGGACGACATGCGCGTGAAGGATGAACGCATCGCGCTCTCCATGGGCCTGCTCGGGCAGGAGACCACCGGCGCCGCCGGCTTCTCCTTTGCCATGCGCAGCGTCGGTGCGCTTGCGGAATATTGCGAGCTGATCAAGGCCTGCGCCAAGCCCGGCTGCAAGGTGTTCAATTTCACGAATCCGGCGGGCGTCGTGTCGCAGACGCTGCGGGATCTGGGCTATGATTTTACCTACGGCATCTGTGACGCGCCGAGCGGGATGCTCCGCTCCTTTGAGAAGCTCTACGGCGCGCCGGAGGGCAGCGCGAAGGGCGAGCTCTACGGGCTGAATCATCTGTCCTATTTCCAGTCCGTGACAATCAACGGCGAGGAGGTGCTGCCCGCCCTGATCGAGAATGACCGCGCCTATGCCGAAACGGATCTGCGCTATTTTGAAAAATCGCTTCTGCGCGAGCGCAAGGCGATCCTGAATGAATATCTGTATTACTATTATTACCGCGAAAAGGCCGTGGCGAATATCCTGCATGCGCCGCAGACGCGCGGCGAGCAGATCGCCGAGATCAACCGCCGCATGACCGAGGAGCTTTCGCAGTTCGATGTGAACTGGGAGTTCGACCGGGCGCTGGCGATCTTCGAGCATTGGTACGGCGAGCGCGAAAACAACTATATGGCCGCGGAATCCGGCGTGAAGCGGCAGGGGAAATGGAGCTTTGATATGTTCGGCAAGGATGACGGCGGCTATGCCGGCGTCGCGCTGAAATTCATTGAGATCGCGCAGGGCGGAACGCCCGATTCGATGATCCTCTGCGTGCCCAACGGCAACGCGATCGACGGGCTGCTGCCGACGGACGTGGTCGAGGTGACCTGCGATATCATCGGGGGCGAGGCGATCCCGCACCGGTTCGGGCGCGTGGACGCGCAGAATCTGGAGCTGATCCGCCGTGTGAAGAATTATGAACGGCTGGCCAGCGAGGCGATCCGCACCAGGTCGAGAACGCGCGCCGTCGAGGCGCTCACGCTCCACCCGCTGGTCGGCAGCTACAGTCTGGCAACCGCGCTGGTCGACGCCTATCTGGCGCTCAACCGGCCCTATACGGGGGATTGGACATGAGCTTTGTTGCAGGCGCAGGCGCGGCAAACGTGGACCTGCTTTATGAGAATATGCCGAAGCTTCCCGACGTCGGGGAGGAGGTTTATACCGACCGGTTTTCGATGCAGCTGGGCGGCGGACTGCCCGCCACGCTGATCAATCTCGGCCGTCTGGGCGTGCCGGCCAGGATCGCCACGGAGCTGGGCACGGATCTGTTTTCGGCGTTTGCGCGCGCGGCCTTTGCCGCCGCCGGGGTCGAACCGCTCAATCTATATAATGGCGACCGGATTCCGGTCAACATCACCAGCGCGGTCCTGCTGGCGAACGACCGCAGCTTCATCTCTTACGGCAAGGGCGAAATGGAAACGAGCGCCGCGGCGCAGGAGGCGTTTTACCGCATGGCGACCGGCGCGAAGCTCTGCCTGATGACGCCCGGCGATTTCCTCGACGTCTACCGCACGCTGAAAAAGGAGGGCACGACGCTGGTGCTCGATATGGGCTGGGACGATGATCTCAGCTTTGCGGCCTACGGCGAATTGCTGGACCTTGCGGATTATTACATGCCCAATCGCAAGGAGGCGCTCAAGCTCACCGGCTGCAGCACGCCCGAGGCAGCGGCGCAGGCGCTGACCGCGCACTTCCGGCGCGTGATTGTGAAGGTGGATAAAGACGGCTGCATCGGCGTGGATGAGGACGGCCCCTTCTTCTGCAAAAGCGTCGATAGGTTCCGCCATGCGGACAGCACCGGTGCGGGGGACGCCTTTCTGGCCGGCTTTTGCTACGGCCTGTTTCATGAATATCCGTTCCGCGACTGCATCCGCTTCGGCAACATCACCGGCGGCAAGGCCGTCACCAAGGTCGGCGCGCTCTCGGCCTATGTGACGGAACCGGAGCTGCTCGCGCTGAAAGCCGCGGTTTACGGCTGATATTTCAAAAAACACGGATACCGCCCGGCATTATGCAGAGCGGCATCCGTGTTTTGATATGGTGGATATAAAAAGAGGAATGGTGAAATCAGGCCACGCGATGCGGCGAAGGCATGGCGGGGCAGGGGCGGGGGACGACCGGCGCGGCCGGACGGCGGTCGTCCTGCGGCGCGGCGCGATGCAGCGCGGCGGAACGCTCTGCGGACGAACGGTCTGCGGCGGCCTTGCGGCTGCGGATACGGCGGCGCAGCGCCTGCCCGATCCGCTTTTCAAAGGCGATCAGCCGCTTCTCAAAGACGACGCTCAGCACGGCGAGCACCACGAGCGCAAAATCAAACAGCGTTTTCCAGAAATCAGCATGTGTCATCATTCAATCCTCCTGACAAAAAGCAAAAACATTTGTTCTACGGCTTTATTATAGCGAATATTTGTTCGCTTGTCAATACAAATGTTCGATTTTTTTTGAAAAAATTTTTTTCCGGCGCTTCAGATGAAAAAACGGCCGGTTTTGCGCCGCGTCCACCATCTGCTGCGCCGTTTTCTTGTCGCCCCGCTCCACCGCCGCCGGATAGTCGGCGTCTTTGGTGGATTTTTGGCCTTGACTTCCGCCGCCGGATGTGGTAATCTTACCTTTAGAAGCCAATTCCCCGGGGGCCTTTGAGCCAATTGCGGATATGATTTTTCCGCGGGGGAATTTGGCTTCTTTTATTCTTCCGATGTTATAAACAGTTGATATTTCATCAATTCCGATGGAAAGTGTTATCATATAATAGGATCCATCATAATCCTCAAAAAAGACCTTCCTGTATGTGAATCCTTTCCTCGCAAATGAATGATCCATTTTATCTTCTCGTGGCTTTTGGTTCGGAAAAGGTTTTGAAATTTCTGATAATTCATCAATATGGGCGCCTGCATGTATTTTCACCAAAAACATTTCTTCTGATAATGGTTTTTGTTTGTGCTCTACTATTTTTTTACCATTCACCTCATGAACTTCATCCACCCTTTCATAATTATCTGAAATCTTTCCTGCTGTATCATGTGTAATTGTTAAGGGATCCCCGTTTGTCGCTGTAATAGTGAGGTCTTTTCCTCCACGAATAATCCCATTGATGAATCTAATAATAGCAGATTTCTGCTCTTTTAATGTATTCCCATAAATCACCTGCCGATCCGCTTTTACGTAACTCATACCATTGTCGAGATTCACAATGCTGAATTGTTCCTCCACCGCCCCCGCGGTGTTTTTTTCTGCCCCGGCCTGTGCCGTGCCGTTCGCCATCCCCGCCGCCCGGTTCTCCCCGGCCTTTTTCAGACCCTCGAGCATCATCCTGCGGATCTCCGCAGCGCCTCGGCATAATAACTGCTGATGTCGTCTTTGGTGGATTTTTGGCCTTGACTTTTGCCGCCGGATGTGGTATCATTATTTACAGCAGAGGTGCCAACCCGCGCGACTTGACTTTGGTCTTGTACGCGCTGCGGCGCTTCTGTTATTTTTTTTGGTATGATATTCACCATATCATAAAGAATCGCAATACCTTTTGAATTGATCCCCACAACAACATCAGCGGAATAGCCATTGCCGCCCACTCTGAAATTAACCTTGCCTCTGGCAAATTCTTTAAATTTATTGTGCCTTCTTTTTTCGCCTACCCAATCCCGAGCCGCCGCAAGAATTTCGTCTGCATTGTCAAATGATCGGATCTTGTCCTCGAAAGTAACAATATCATTATTGCGCAGTCGTTCTGCATCTTTCGAAAAGACCCATTTCCCGCTTGTATCATTTTTGGGCAGGACGATTTTCTGCCCATTCGCAATTACGAGACGATGAAATTTATCAGTAATGATGCGATCTAAGATCTGTACGTAACTTTCACCCGTTCCGTCGAGAATATCATCCTCCACGTCCACAAACGGCACGCCGTCGATATCATCCTTGATGCTGTACCTGAAATCCTCCTTGCTCTGATCGAAGCGCTCCGACAGCGGGATCACGTTCCCGTCGTCGTCATACGTCACCGGCTCGGTGCTCTTAACCTGAGCAGGATCAAACATCACATAGGTATGCACATTCTCCCGCTTGCCGTCCACATATCGATGGCCGTCATAATCCAGCTCGATTCCATCATAGCCGCTCTGACCGCCGATAAAGTAATCATTGAGCAGGCCGCGCAGCTTTTCGCTGTAGTCATGCTCGATCTCAATCAACTGATCATACGTCTGATCTTCTTCGGCTTCCAGCCGTTCCACCTCTGCGGAATCGTTTTTGATCAGCGCATCCATCCAGCGGTCATTCAGCTCATCCAGCTTTTGCGTGAACGGCTGCGATTTTGCTTTCATCTCATTCTGCAGCTCGTTATATCCTTGGATGTTCTCACAGTACCACTTGTTTGCCTCTTCCCGATTCGCAAAATGCAGCAGATTGTCCGCTTTCAAATAGAAGCGCAATTGCTTGGTCGTATCTGCTTCATCATTCAGGCCCAGCGGTATGAAATGGTCGTTGTCTTTCAGAAAGATCCCGTTCGGCGTCTCGCTGTCATACCTTCCGGAAACCGGGTGATCGGTTGAAAACCGCGTGAAATCATTGTCCTTGCCTGTCTGATGGAAGCGCGCGACCGGCCGATACCCCGCTGCTTGCGCCGCTGCGTCCACCATCTTCTGCGCGGCCTCCGTGTCGCCCCGCTTCACGGCCGCCAGATAGTCGGCGTCCTTGGTGGATCGTTTTCCATTTGGATTATTTTTTGCTTGCTTTTTCCCACCTTTTGTGTTATTATTCTTTTTGGCATTCCCCGAAGGTGACGACGCCACGCGCGCTGGAGGCTGACTCAATAATTGAGTCTGTGCTCCACGGAGGGGGGTGCCTTTTGTTTTTCCGATTGTAACTTGATAAATCGGTCTTTCACCGTTGTTCTTGTTTCTGATATTTACTCTTATAAAATGAAGCTCACCATCAAGATAGAATTTCTTTTTGTAATAATCAAAAGAATTAACATTTTTCTTTGCTTCATTTTGTTTTGGATCTTTGTTTGGCTGATTATTATACCAAACAGCATTAGATATAACATCGGCAAAGTCACCAGACGCACCAATTCTGATTAGTTTCTTTTGCCCAATCAGCATATTGTTGGGATTGATTTTTTCAACATTCTCACTATATGTGAAATCATCAATGACAACTATCTCAACTTTTGCATTTCGAATTAGTGGAATTGTTTTTCCTATATAATTCGGACTGTTAGGGTCAAAAAAACTATCCCCAAAAAGTTTCAGCTGTTCTTTTCTTGTCAGTGTTTTAATTGCCGGATCCGTTTCATATACTTCATATCCATCTTTTGTCCATCCAATTCTGCTGAACTGCACCGCTCCCGCGGTGTTTTTTTCTGCCTCGACGGCGCTCTGGCCCTCTCCGAGAACGGAGGGGGTGCCGCCTTTGGCGGCGGGGATGGCGACTTCTCCCGCATTGGAAAGCTGCGCCGCCCGGTTCTCGCCGGCCTGCTTCAGACCATCCAGCATCATCTTTCTGATCGTTGCAAGCGCCTCGGCGTCGTCAATCAGCGCCGCGATCTCCGGCTTGAGCGCCGTGCCGTCGTCCCTGCGCAGCGCGCCCATGGCGCGCAGCGTCTTGTTGACCACCTGCACCATCTGCCCGAGCCGGCGGCTGAGCTTCTCCGTCAGCTTCGCATGCTTGCCGGTCAGCTCCCGGATCACCTGCTCATTGTTGAACACCTCAAACATACTGTCCGCGACCAGCTCGTCGATCCGCGCCTGATCCGTTGGGTAGATCTCCGCGTCGTATTTCTCCAGCATCTTCTCAACGGCCTTGCTGTCCCGGCCGCCCAGCTTCTGCAGCACAAAGTTCTCCAGCGCCTGCGCGTTCTCCGCGGCATATTCCTGCAGATAGTGATAGACCTCGTGCCCCACCGTGCGCCCGATCAGACCGCGTGTGGTTGACTTTCCGCGCAATTCCATCTATAATAATAAAAACGGGACGGCGCTGCGCATCCTGCGCTGCAGCCGCATGCTTATTCGGAGGAGGGAACCGGATGATCCTGTATTTTGTGCTTCTGGCGGCGGTCTGCCTGATCGGCATTCGCTTTCGCTGGAAAGAAGGCTTCGACGATTATATGTCCCCGCAGACGACCGGCGCGATCAAGGGCATCTTCGTGGTGATCGTGCTCTTTTCCCATCTGCGGCAGTATATCCACCTCTCCGGCGCCTGGTACGATCAGGCGTATCAGGAGATCCTGCATGATCTCGGGCAGCTGATGGTCGTGGCGTTTTTCTTCTATTCCGGCTACGGCGTGTTCGTCAGCATCCGCAAAAAGCCCGGCTATGTCAAAACCCTGCCGGTGCGCCGCGCGTTTCGCGTCTGGCTGCATTTCGCGCTGGCCGTCTGCCTCTATTTCATCCTGCAGCTCGCGCTCGGCAAGCGCTACACGGTCAAGGATCTGCTGCTCTCCACCATCGGCGTCAAGGGCCTGGGTAACAGCGCCTGGTTCGTGATCGTGATCATTCTGCTCTACCTTGTAACGTATCTGGCCTTTACACTCTTCCGCAGGAATCCGATAGCCGGCGCGGTGGCCGCGACCGTGCTTTCGGCCGCGCTGTTTCTGGCGATCCGCGCCTGGAAAGGCAAGGAATACTGGTGGTATGACACGATTCCCTGCTATCCGCTCGGCATGTGGTACGCGATTGCCGAGCCGCAGTTCAACAAGCTGCTGCGCAGTCCTGTAAAGTGGTGCGCCTTTACAGGCGTGACGCTGGCGGGCTTCCTGCTTCTGCATGCGCAGATCGACCAAAACCCCGGAACCCGGCGCTGGTTCATGGCGGCCGCGCTCCTGTTTGCGCTGCTGCTGCCGCTGATCTCCATGCGTGTGCAGATCAAAAACGCCGCGCTGCGCTGGTGCGGCAAGCGTGTGTTCGGCATCTATATTCTACAGCGGATCCCGATGATCCTGCTGGCGAACTTCTGCCCCGGCCTGCCGTCGGTTGCCTTTGCGGCGATCACGATCGTCGCCACCTTCCTGCTTGCGGAGGGTTTCGAGCGCGCGATGGACGCCCTCGACCGCCTGCTGCATCTCTCCAAGCCGAAGCCGCGCGTGCCGGTCGCCGTCGAAGCAGGGGCGGCAATCGATGACAATCATTCCGAATCAGAAAAATAAATGTAAAGGCAGTCACCTTTACAGATATGTTTTTTGCGAGCGTCTGACTTGTATCCTGCAAAAAAGTATACACCCGGGCGATGAATATACAGCATTTTATTCTGCAAAATCCGAATTAAAAGAGCTTGTAAAGTGGAAAACTTTACGCTTAATATTCCATAGCAGAAGTAAGATGCGGAGTTTTCCACGTTTTCAACGAAGTTTTCCACACATGCAAGGAATCCGCTTTACACGGTTTTGTGTAAAGCGGATTCCTTTACGCATAAGGGATGTATAAAACGCAGGCGCGCGCGCCTGCGTTTTTCAATGTTATTTGCAAGATAAGATTCAAGATAATAATAACATTATCTTATATGATACGTCTGCCGCGCACGAAAACGCCGCGGATGGATTGCAGATCCTCGCTGAGCACCAACAGGTCCGCCGTTTTGCCCGGCGCGAGGCTGCCGGTCGTCTGCTCCGCGCCGATCACGCGCGCCGGGTTGATCGTGCAGGCGCGGATGGCCTGCATGACCGGTATGCCGATTGCGCACAGATGGCGGAATTCGCTGAACAGATCGCTGACGCTGCCCGCCAGCGTGCCGTCCGCGAGCCTGGCCGCGCCGTCTTTGGAATAAACCGTTTGCCCGCCCAGGGTGTAGACGCCGTCCGGCAGACCGGCTGCCATCATGGCGTCGCTGATGACGACCGCGCGGTCGCTGCCCAGCAGGCGGAAGGCCAGCCGCAGGGTGGTGTCGCAGATATGCACGCCGTCGCAGATCAGCTCGGCCGTGGCGTTGCTGTCCAGAATCGCGCCGACTGCGCCGGGTTCGCGCGTGTCCAACCCGGTCATGGCGTTGAACAGATGCGTCGCGTGGCACGCCCCGTCGGCAAGCGCCTGCCGCACGCAGGCGCCGTCGGCTGCCGTATGCGCGACGGAAACCGGGAATTCCGCCGCGATTTCCCGCAGGAAGTCCCGCGCGCCGGGCAGCTCGGGCGCGAGCGCCACCAGACGGATCGGGCAGATCGCGTGCAGCCGGCGGACCAGCGCGGCAGAAGGGGGCTGCAGATCCTCCGCGGCCTGCGCGCCCTTCTTTTCCGGGGATAAAAACGGGCCTTCCAGGTTCACGCCGTGGATATAGGCGCCGGGTTCCTTCCCCATGACGGCGGCGATGCTGCGCAGGCTCTGCGCAAGCGTTTCCTCCGGCAGCGTCATCGTCGTCGGGCAGAAGGAGGTCACGCCGCAAGCGGCCAGACGGCGGCTGACGGCTTCAACGGCCTGCGGGTCACCGCAGGAAACGTCCGCGCCGGCGCAGCCGTGGATGTGGAGATCGATCATGCCCGGCAGGATGCGGCAGCCGCTGAAATCCTCGCCCGGCGCATCCGTCGGCCCGACGGCGGCGATCCGGTCGTCTTCGATTGTCAGGTCGGTCTGCTGCCATTGAAACTCCGCGTTGCAGAGCACGGCGTTCTTAAAGATCATGGACGGTTGCTCCTTCCGTGCGCCGCGCAGAAAGCGGCGCGGATTGAAAAAAGCATCCTTGACACAGGCCAAGGATGCCGGATCGTTCAGATTTTATCTTCGATGTATTCCACAAGATCGCCGACGGTCTTGATCTGCTCAAGCGCATCGTCGCCCATTTCAATGTCATACTCATCCTCGATGGACATGGCCAGGTCGATCAGGTCGAGGCTGTCCGCGCCGAGGTCGCCGATGATGGAAGCGTTTTCTGTAATGATGCTCTGATCGATTTCCAGCTGCTCGCTGATGATCATTTTCAGTTTTTCAAATACCATAAGATATGATGCTCCTCTCGTTTTAGTGAAAAATGACCCCCCGTTGACTGCTGCGCGCATTGCGCGCGCATCCGGGTCTACAACAATATTATGTGGTCAACGCGCATTTGTCAATAGGCAATTTTCATAAATCACGCATAATTCCGGGCTTTTTTTCAAAAATAACTGCAGACAAACGGAGAAATCCGCGCGGATCGGAGGAGAAAGTATGCGGGAACTGCTGAAAGCGTTTCTGGTCGGCGGCGCACTGTGCACGGTCGGTCAGCTGCTGATCGATCGCACGAAGCTCACGCCCGGCCGGATTCTGGTGGCCTATGTGACGCTCGGCGTGGTGCTGACTGCGTGCGGCGTGTATGCGCCGTTTGCGGACTGGGCGGGCGCGGGCGCGACCGTGCCGCTGACCGGCTTCGGCTTCGCAATGGCGGAAGGCGTGCGCAAGGCGGTGGAAACGCAGGGCGCGGCGGGCATTCTGACCGGCGCGCTGACGGCCGGCGCGGGCGGGATCACGGCGGCCGTGCTCTGCGCGCTGGCGGCGGCCTTTCTCACAAGGCCCAAAGAAAAATGAGCAAAAAGAAAAGCCGGGCGTGCGTCCACGCCCGGCAGATCGGGAACTGCAATTATTGTGCGGGTGCCGCGGCGATTTCCGGCTGCTCCATGCAGGAGCAGGAAACGTAGTTCTCTTCCTGGTCGGCCTTGGCATTCTTCTTCTCAAGCAGCTTTTTGACCGCGAAGCAAACGCCGGCGACAGCGGCTGCAACGGCGATGACAATGGCAGTGATCTTCAGAATCTTTTTGAATAACTCCATGGTTTGAACCTCCGATTTTCATTTTTATAGCTCTATTATAACGAATGACAGGGGAAATGTCAATAAAATTTAAAAGACTGCGGCCATAAAATTTATGTCGCAGTCTTTTGATGGCAGTCTTATTTCACAAGCTGTGCGAGCGCAGATTTCTTGTGCGCGGCATTGTTCTTGTGGATCAGGCCCTTCGCAGCAGCCTGGTCGACCTTTTTGATCGCTGCTCTGACAAGCGCTTCCGTCTCGGGAGACTGCGCCTTCGCAGCGGCATTTGCCTTTTTGATCGCAGTTTTGAGCGCAGTATTGCGGGATTTGTTTCTGGCGGCTCTGGTCTTATTGACGATCACTCTTTTTTTCGCCGACTTAATATTGGGCATCACGACACCTCCTTCTTCATACAGGAAATTATCTTAACACACTTTTTCTTCAAATGCAAGGAATTTTTGAAAAAAATATGCGCTGCGCACGAAAAATGCCGTCAAAACAGCCGTGTGCGCGATGATTATACACGCAAATCCAAAAAAAATCAAGAGGGGGAACGGCTTTTTTATGACGATTCGAACGGATTTGGCACTCGAAAGCTGCGAAACGCTCGCGCCGCAGACGCCCGGGCTGCACGTCGAAACGGAAGAAACGCCGCAGGCGAAGGTGACCCGGATCGATGTGCTCAACGCGCAGGGCGCCGCCGCCGCGGGCAAGCCGGTCGGGCGGTACGTCACGGTGGAGGTCGCGCCCTTTGCCACGCATGCGCAGTATATCGACGGCAGCTTTCCGACTTTGCGCGCGGAGCTTTCACGGATGCTCCCGCAGCAGGGGGAGATCCTGGTGGCGGGGCTCGGGAATCCGCGCATCACGCCGGACGCGTTCGGGCCGCGGTGCGCGGCCATGATGTTTGCAACGCGGCATATCACGGGGGAGCTGCTGGCGCAGACCGGGCTGCAGGCGCTGCGCCCCGTGAGCGTGCTGGCGACCGGCGTGCTCGGGGAAACCGGCGCGGAGGCGAGCGAATGGATCCGCGGCGCGGTGCAGATGCTGCATCCGGCGGCGGTGGTCGCCCTGGATGCGCTCGCCGCCCGCAGCGCGGAACGGCTGGGCAACACCGTGCAGCTGTGCGACACGGGGATCGTGCCCGGCTCGGGCGTGGGCAACGCGCGGCAGGAAATCAGCGCTTCGACGGTCGGCGTGCCGGTGATTGCCGTCGGGGTGCCGACCGTGGTGGACGCTGCGGCGCTGCTCGCGCAGGCGCGGGGAGAAGCGGATACCGCGACGGCGGCCATGATGGTGACCCCGCGGGAGATCGATCTGCTGATCGAACGCGCTGCAAAGCTGACCGCGCTCGCGCTCAACTGTGCCCTGCAGCCGGAGATTTCACCGGAGGATATGCTGATTCTGACGGCATAAGTTCGGCAAAGTGCAAAAGAATCTTCCTCTGTTTTTGTGCAGATATACAAAATTTTCTTTGCGCGTTTTTGCGTCGTTCCGACCCGCCCGCCGACGCGAAAATCGCGGATGCGCCATATCTTGTGCCGCATTCGCGGGGCGGCCACAACCTATGATTGCTTCAGCCGGCAGGATCTGCTTGATCCCGCCGGCTGTTTTGCTGTCCGGCGTCGGAATTGAAATGAAAAAATCAAATTTTTGACAAAAAAGGGCTTGCATTTTTGGGGATCATCCATTATAATGATGGGGACGGATGTTGAGTAATGTTGAGTTTTGTTCAGCAAAACCAAATCTGAACCATTCCGGAGAGCACGCATGGAAGGAGGCGGACGCTGTGCTGGAAATTTGCAAAGAAACCCGTTGTTTCGATCAAGTGAACAGGATGGCGATTCCGCCGCAATTCCGTGAGCATCTCAGGAAGGGCGCGGTTCTGGTGAAATCGATTCACGATGATCCGTGCCTTGTCATCTTCCCGCTGGCGGATTGGGAACGCTTCAGCGCAAGCGTGACCGCCTCCTACACCGGCAAGATGCAGGCGCGTGCAGAGCGCAAGCTGGCGGACCGCAGCGAGCGCATCAACCTCGACAGCGCCGGGCGCATCATGCTCAAAGAGGACTTCAAGGCCTTTGCCAAGCTCGAGCGGGAAGTGCTCGTGGTCGGCGTCGCCGGCAGAATCGAGCTCTGGAACCAGGCGGAATGGGAGGCCTACAACGCCGAGGACAACGAAGACGATATCGATCTGAGCAACGCGAGCTATTCGCCGGTTCCGCAGCCGGCGCCGGCGGAATGAACCGAGCGTTCTCCCATGTGCCGGTCCTGTTTGAAGCGGCCGTGGAATCGTTGCGGATCGATCCGCACGGCGTCTATGTGGACTGCACGGGCGGCGGCGGCGGTCACTCCGCCGCGATTGCAAGCCGCCTGACCGACGGACGCCTGCTCTGCATCGACCGGGATCCGGAAGCGATCGCAGCGCTGAACGCGCGGTTTGCCAATCAGCCGCAGGTGACGGTCGTGCAGGAGAACTTCTTTCATCTGAAATCCATTCTTCCCGCGCAGGGGATCGACGCGGCAGACGGCATTCTGGCCGATCTGGGCGTCAGCTCCCATCAGCTGGACGCGCCGGAGCGCGGGTTTTCCTTTCATAACGACGCGCCGCTGGATATGCGCATGAGCATGACCGGGCGCACGGCCGCGGAAGCGGTCAACAGCCTCGGACAAGCCGAGCTGCAGCGGATCCTGTCTGAATACGGAGAAGAAAAATTTGCCCCTGCCATCGCCCGCGCGATCGTCAGGGCGCGGGAGGAAGCGCCGATCGAAACGACGCTGGCGCTCGCGCAGATTGTGTCAAACGCCGTGCCCGCCTATGCACGCAGGGACGGCCATCCGGCCAGAAAAACCTTCCAGGCGCTGCGGATCTACGTCAACGGTGAGCTGGACGGGCTGACGGAAGCGGTCACGGACATGTTCGATTGCCTGAAGGTCGGCGGCCGCGTGAGCGTGATCACATTCCATTCGCTGGAGGACCGGGCGGTCAAGCGCGCCTTTGCGCCGCTGGCAGTCGGCTGCACCTGCCCGAGAAATTTCCCTGTCTGCGTGTGCGGCAAGCAGCCGCAGGCAAAGCTGCTCAAGCCCGTGACCCCATCGGCGCAGGAGCTTGCCGAGAATCCGCGCAGCCGCAGCGCGAAGCTGCGCACGGCTCAGCGGCTGGCACCGAAACAGATTACCGTCATTTAATAATATTGATTCATAACATAGAGAAAGGAGGAAGCGCAATGCCGCAGGCGACCAACATCGAACGGCTGGATTTCAGCACGCTGGTGGCGGGCAACACCGTTGCCGTCCCGCAGGAACAGCCGGTTTCTCAGCCGAAAACAGAAAAAAAGAAGACCGGACAAGCGGTTCGTCCGCTGATCGACGGGCGTCAGGCGGCGCGCGTGATCGCAGTGATTGCCGTCACATTTTCGCTCTTCCTTTCGATTCTGTTCATGCGCATTTATGTGATGCACCTGGAGCAGGATGCGGCTGCGCTGCAGCAGCGGATCAGCTACGCAAAGAGCGAGGGCGTCCGTCTGAATCGCGCGCTGGATACCGTGATCTCCCGTGAAAAGATCGACGTTTATGCAGTGGAAACGCTCGGCATGCGTCCGATTGAGCGGTATCAGATCCATTATTTTGCGGATGAGGGCGGCGATCGCGTCGTCATTTCCGACGGCAAGACTGTTCAGTAAAATCTCTCCGCGTTTCCCGTCATAGGTGGGGGATGCGCGGATCCATATGTTTCAGTGCGGCTGCCGTTTCGGCGGCAGCCCCCTCTCTTTTTCCGCTTTTGCGGCGCTGCCGCACAGGCGGATCCGGCTGTCTTCTGCATGGAAGCGTTTCCCGCGTCGGGCGGGGCTGCGAACGTGCGCTGCGACTGCGGCGTTTGCTTACATGTTCGGAGACGGCATATTTTTTCGCTTTTCTTATTATTATTAAAATAATGGCGTCCCCGCAGCGTGCAGGCGGGCGACGGATCGCAATTCAGAAACGGGGGCGATCGGAATGGATCGGCGATCCACGGAAAAAACGAATCAGAAAAAGAAGCGGGAGCGCACGTCGTCAAACGTGCTTGTGCGCCGCCGCGCGGTGATCGCCTTTGCGGCGCTGGCGCTGTTCATGCTGGCCAATATCGTGAATCTGGGCCGGGTGCAGATCGTTGAGAACGAATACTACAGCGGGCTTGCCAAGAAGAACCAGATGCAGGATACCGAGATCGAGGCCGCGCGCGGCGTGATCTATGACGCGAAAAAAACCATCCTCGCCGAAAGCGCGAGCGTCTGGCTCGTGTATATCAATCCCCGCAGCATTGAGGATGAGGACAGCTACACCGATCCGTCCACCAACGAGCCGGCGTCGATCGGCTTCCGCGAGGCGCTCTGCCGGCGGCTGGCGGAGATCACGGGCGTTCCGTATGAGGAAATTCTGGAGAAAGCGGAGCGCAGCAGCTATTCCGATCTGACAATCAAGCGGCAGATCGAGCTCGAGGAGCGCGACAGCATCGCGGAGCTGATGTCCTCCACCTACGAGGGCGTCCGGCGGGTGCAGACCCGGGACGGCATCACGGAAAAGACCGTCAAGGTCGCTTTCAAAAAAGGCGTCGGCCTGAAAACCGACGTCAAACGGTATTATCCCTATTCCACGCTCGCGGCGAACGTGCTGGGCTTCGTGCAGTTCCGGGATGAAGATTATGTCGGGCGCTCCGGCATCGAGAGCTATTACAACGACGTGCTCTCCGGCACGCCCGGGCGGATCATCTCCGCGCTGGACGGGCGCAGCGGCACGCTGGACGATGAATACGAAACGATCTTCGAGGCGCAGCAGGGGCACAGTCTGGTGCTCACCATCGACGAGGTGATCCAGCGCTATCTGGAGAGCAGCCTGACGCAGGCTTATATCAACGCGCAGGCAAAGGGCGCCTACGGCGCGATCATGAACAGCAAGACCGGCGCCATTCTCGCCATGGCCTGCATCGAGAGCTATGATCTGAACGATCCGCAGCATTTGGATGAATCCGTGTATGAATATATCGCGGCGGAAGGCGAGAAAGAGGATACGGAAGAGCTGGACGAAAACCAGCGCAAGAGCATCCTCGAGGACTTCCCGGATGACGTAGAGGCGCAGGCGGCCGCCCGGCGGCGCGCGATCCAGAGCAAGCTCCTGCTTGAAAAGTGGCGCGTGCCGATCGTGACGGATATCTACTATCCCGGCTCCTGCTTCAAACCGCTGCTTGCGGCTGCCGCGATTGAGGAAGGCGCGGTTTCACTTGAGGATTTCAACTATTCCTGCGGCGGCGCGATCACGATCGCCGGCGAAACCTTCCACTGCCACAACGAAAGCGGCCACGGCCCCCAGAATCTCAAGCAGGGCCTGATGAATTCCTGCAACCCCTTCTTCATCACGGTCGGCCAGAAGCTCGGCAGTGAAAAATACTACGAATACTTCGAGGCCTACGGGTTTACGGAGAAAACGGGCATCGACCTGCCGGATGAAACCCGTCCGGCGCCGGGCGTCAACTACTACACGCAGAACCGGCTCGGCAAGGTGGAGCTCGCCAGCTGCTCCTTCGGCCAGTCCTTCCAGATCACGCCCATTCAGATGCTCAACGCGATCAACTGCATCGCCAGCGGCGGCTATCTGATGACGCCCTATCTGGTGGCGCAGGAGCTGGATGAAAACGGCAACGTGGTCGCCGAAACCGAGCCGACGGTCAAGCGGCAGGTGTTCTCGCGGGAGACCGCGGCGACCGTGGCAGATATGATGGAAGGCGTCGTGATCAGCGGCACGGGCAAAAACGCCTATGTGCCCGGCTATCGCCTGGCCGGCAAGACCGGCACGTCGCAGAAATACAACAACTCCGCCGACAAGAAAAACTACATCGCTTCCTTCGTCTGCTTCGCGCCGGCCGATGATCCGGAGATCTCCATGATCCTCATCATCGACGAGCCGGTCGGCCAGATCAACGGCGGCCAGATCTGCACGCCCGTGGCGGCGCAGGTGGCGGAGAAAACGCTGGAATATCTCGGCGTGGAGCGGCAATACAACGATGACGAGCTCGCGCATCTGGATGAGAACACACCGAACCTGGTCAACCGTTCGCTCGAGGACGCCAAGGCGCTGCTGGAGACGCGCGGCTTTGAGGCCAAGGTCATCGGCAAAGGCGACACCGTCGTGAGCCAGATGCCCGGTTACAACCAGACGGTGCCCAAGGGCGGCGTTGTGGTGCTCTATACGGAAGAAGACGCGGAACGCGTGTATGTCAAGGTGCCGGAGCTGACGGAAATGACGCTCTCGCAGGCAACGAAAGCCGCGCTGGCCGCCGGACTGAATATCCGGATCTCCGGCAACTCGCTGGAAAAGAGCGAGCTGGTTTCCTACAGTCAGAGCAGCGAAGCCGGTTCGGAGGCCGAATACGGCGCGGTCATCACCGTTTATTTCAAATCGAACACCGGCGTGGACGATTTTGTGGATTGACAGGAGGAGATAAAAATGAAGCTCAGTGTGCTTGCTGCCGCAGTCGGCGTGCAGTGGACGGGGGCGGACCCGGAGGTCACGGTTCTGACCGACAATTCCGCAAAGGTTGCGCCGGACTGCGTGTTTATCTGCATCGAGGGGCGGCATTTTGACGGCCACACCAAGGCGGCGGAGGCGCTGGAAAACGGCGCGGCGGCCGTGGTGGTCAGCCGGGATCTCGGCCTGGATCGGCAGATTCTTGTGAAGAACACCCGCAGCGCTTATGCATTTATGGCGGCGGCCTTCTTCGATCATCCCGAGCAAAAGCTCCGCCTCATCGGCGTGACCGGCACCAACGGAAAAACAACCTCCTGCTTTATTCTCCGTTCGATCCTGACCGCGCTCGGGTGCAAGACCGGCCTGATCGGCACGGTCAAGAATATGGTCGGCGACGAGGAATACCCCGCTGTGCTCACTACGCCGGATTGCTTTGAGCTGTTTTCGCTTTTCGCGAAGATGGTGCAGGCAAACTGCGAATACTGCGTGATGGAGGTCTCCTCGCAGGCGCTCGATCAGCACCGCGTGGACGGCGTGCAGTTTGACGCCGCGATCTTCACGAATCTGACGCAGGATCATCTGGATTATCACGGCAGCTTTGAAAACTATCGCGCGGCCAAGACGCAGCTGTTTGCGCACTGCGACCTTGCCGTGGTGAATATCGACGACCCGGCGTCGCGCGAAATGCTTGATGCAGCAGCGGGACGCAAGGTGACCTTCTCGATCGATCGGGACGCCTGCGATTATTCCGCAAAAAATATCCGCATGACCACGGACGGTATAAAATACGAGCTTGTGAGCAATGATACGATCGGCAGAGCCTCCTTTGTCGTGCCCGGCCGGTTCTCCGTTTACAACTCCATGGGCGCCGCGGTCTGCCTGATCGAGCTGGGCTTCCCGTTCCGCGACGTGCTGCAGGCGCTCGCGGAATGCGGCGGCGTGCCCGGCCGTATGGAGATCGTGCCGACCGATACGCCTTATACCGTGCTGATCGATTACGCCCACACGCCCGACGGGCTGGAAAATGTGCTCAAGTGCGTGCGCGAGGTCGCCACGGGGCGCGTGATCTGCGTGTTCGGCTGCGGCGGCGACCGTGACAGCACCAAGCGCCCGCTGATGGGGGAAATCGCCTCCCGGCTGGCGGATCTTGCGGTTGTGACCTCCGACAATCCGCGCACGGAAGACCCGGACGCCATCATCGAGGATATCCGCAAGGGCCTGCACACCGGCATGGCGCGCATCCTTGTGGACAGTGACCGGCGGCACGCGATCCGCCGCGCGCTTTCCGCAGCGAAGCCCGGCGATATCGTCGTGCTTGCGGGCAAGGGGCAGGAGACCTATCAGATCCTGAAGACCGGAAAGATCCATTTCGACGAGCGGGAAGTGGTCGCGGAGATCCTGCAGTCCAAAACGGGGGATGCCGAATGATAGCCATGACATTTCGGGAGGCTGCCGCCGCGATGGGAACGCTCACGGAGCTGCCCGGCAGCTTTGCGGCGGTGACGACGGATACCCGCGCCATCGCGCAGGACGGTCTGTTCATCGCGCTCAAGGGCGACCGGTTCGACGGCCATGATTTCGCGTCGCAGGCGCTCGCGCAGGGCGCGGCGGCGGTCGTGACCGAGCGGGATCTCGGCCTCGGGGAGCGGCAGCTGCTTGTGGCGGATACGCATCGGGCGCTGCTCAAGCTTGCGGGCTATTACCGCAGTCTGTTTCAGATCCCCGTGATCGGCGTGACCGGCAGCGTGGGCAAGACGACCACAAAAGAAATGGTGCACACGGTGCTGTCCGCCAGATACAATACGCTGAAAAACGAAGGCAATCTGAATAATGAAATCGGTGTGCCGCTTACGCTCTTCCGCCTGGAAAAGACGCATGAAGCGGCGGTGATCGAGATGGGCATGAGCGGCTTCGGCGAGATTTCGCGGATGACGCAGGCAGTGCGGCCGGACGCCGCGATCATCAGCAACATCGGTGTTTCGCATATTGAAAAGCTCGGCTCGCAGGAGGGAATTCTGCGCGCCAAGCTGGAGATTCTGGACGGTATGGCGCCGACGGCGCCGCTGTTCCTCAACGGGGATGATCCGCTGCTGGCCGCCGTGCGGCCCGGCGCGCATCCCGTCACCTTTTACGGCATTGAGCAAGATCGTTGCAGCGTGCGAGCGCTGCATTTGGCCTCCGAAGATGCGGGAACTGATTTCGCACTGCAGTTCCCCGGCGGCACGGGCAGGGTCAGCCTGCCCTGCCCGGGCCGCCACAACGTCTACAACGCGCTGGCTGCGTTTGCGGTCGGCGTGTTTGCGGGCGTAGAGCCGCAGGCGGCGATGGAGGCGCTGCGCGGCTATGTGCCTGCGGGCATGCGGCAGCGCATCCGGAAAACCGGCGGCGCGACCTTCATCGAGGATTGCTACAACGCAAGCCCCGATTCCGTGGCGGCGGCGCTGGCCGTGCTCGCCGAAATGAAAGCGGCGCGGCGGATCGCCGTGCTGGGGGATATGCTCGAGCTCGGCGCTGTGAGCGAGGCGGCGCATGCGGCCAGCGGCAAACTGGCGGCGCAGTGCGGCGTCTCGATCCTGATGACCTACGGCGAACGCTCGGCGGCGACGGCGCAGGCGGCGCAGGAAGCCGGTCTGCAGGATGTGCGGGTCTATGACGACAAGCAGCAGCTTGCCGCCGACCTTGCCGCGGAGTTGCGGCAGGGGGACGCCGTGCTGTTCAAGGCCAGCCGGGGCATGAAGCTCGAGGATGTGATTTTTGCCGTGGACGCGGCGATCGGCGGGAAGGATCTGCCGGTATGACCGCCTTTGCCGGCTGGGCGCTGGCTGCTTCGCTCGGATTTGCGGTGACCGTGCTCATCGGTCTGCCGCTCGTGCCGCGCCTGCAGATGATGCAGTTCGGCCGCGTGCAGCCGTTGTTTGCGAAAGGCGACGCCGCGCCGGAAAAAGTCGCGCTCGGCGGCTTGCTGCCGGTGATCGGCTGCTGCTCGGCGCTGCTCGTGACCTGCCTGACAGACCGGCTGCGGGGCGGCGACCTGCTTGCCGCCGGCAGTCTGGTGCCGCAGGAGCTGTATTCCAAGCTCGCGGGCGGCGTGCTGCTCGCGCTGATGTTTGCGCTGATCGGCGGCATGGAGGACGGCACGCGGCTTCTGAAAGGGCCGGCGGCCGGGCTGACGCTGCGGCAGCGCACGGCGCTGCAGCTGTTTGCGGCGCTGGCTTATTGTACCACGCTCTATATGGCGATGCGCGGCGCGCCGTATTTTTATCTGCCGTTTTTCGGCATGCTCGAAATCGGCTTTTTTCATTGGATTCTCGGCCTGCTTCTGCTGTACGGGACGGCCAACGCCATGCGCTATGCGCCGACGGACGGCAGTCTTTGCAGCGTCACGGCGGTGATCGCGGCGGTCACCGTGGCCGTGATCGCGGGCAGAAAGGGGTTTTCCGGCTATGCGGCCTGCGCGGCCGCGCTCGGCGGTGCGGCGCTCGGCGCTGCGCTCTGGTCGCCGCGCATGCGGCTCGGGGAAACAGGCGCGCTGTTTTACGGCGGGATGCTCGCGGGGCTTGCCTATGCGACCCACTGCCCGCTGCTGCTGCCGCTGATCGGCCTGGCCTATACCGCGGACGGCGCGGCGAAAGTGATCCAGACGGTCCATTACCGGCTGACCGGGCGGCGGCTGCTGAAGGAAGCGCCGCTGCACGCGCATCTTGCGGCCTGCGGCCTGTCTGCGCGCCGGGTGACGGCGGTCTTTGTGCTGCTGCAGGCGGCCGGCGGCATTGCAGCCTGTCTGATTTTGTATTTCAGCGGTTATTATCGATAAACGGAAAGGGGCGGAGAGATGAACAACGCTTCGGGAACGGCGGACGGGTATGCCGGTGTGGACGGATCCGCCGTCATCAGACTCCTGCGCTGGCTCTTCTGGGAGGAGCCGCGCTGGATCCTGCAGAGCGCCGTCGGCGTTCTGGTCTGGTTCGGCAGACTGGTCAGGGATCCTTTTCGCAAGAAAGAGGAGCGCGCGGCCGAACCGCGGGAACGGCTGCTGCAGAGCGGCCCGATGAACTGGACGTTTTTCCTTCTGCTGATCGCGCTGCTTGCGATCGGCATTGTGATGATGTTCTCCGCCAGTTATGTCAGCGCGCAGAAGAAGGAGGGCAATCCCTGGCACTTTCTGGTGCGGCAGCTGATCTTTGCCGCGATCGGACTGACTGCCATGTGGATCGTCTCCCACGTGCGCCTGGAATTTCTCAGCAAATACAACGGCATCTTTTATGTGATCGCACTGATTCTGCTCGTGGTCGTGCTGATCCATCCGCACATCATCCCGGGCAAGGAAAAATTCAAACGCTGGCTGGAGGTGCCCGGCACGGACATCACCTTCCAGCCGTCGGAAATCGCGAAATTCGCGCTGATCCTGTATCTGGCCTCGGCGCTCGAGCGCAATCAGCGCGCGATCCGCACCAAAGCGACGGCGATTTTCCCCTATGTCCTGCCCGTGATGCTCTTCATGGTGCTGATCTATTTTGAAAATCATAATTCCGCGCTGATCATCGTTGCCACGCTGGTGCTGGTGATGTTCTTCTGCGGCGGGGCCAAACGCGGCTGGTTCCTGCTGCTGGCCCTGTTTGCCGTCGTCGCGGCCATCTGGTTCTTCAGCAATCTCGACCGGCTGACGGCGATCACGCAGGACGGCGACTATGCCTACAAGCGCGTCGCGGTCTGGATCAAGCTGCTGACCGGCGCGGAGCTTTCGCGCGAGGATATGCAGGGCGACGCCTGGCAGAGTCTGCAGTCGCTCTACGCCGTCGGTTCGGGCGGCCTGTTCGGGCTGGGCTTCGGCCAGTCCAAGCAGAAGCATCTGTATCTGCCCGAGCCGCAGAATGACTTTGTGTTCGCCATCGTCTGCGAGGAGCTGGGTTTCGTGCGCTCGGCGCTGATCATTCTGGCCTTCCTCGTGCTCGTGGGCGTCGGCATCTTTATCGGCATGCAGTGCAAAAACCGGTTCGGCCAGCTGGCCGCCATCGGTCTGAGCTTCAAGATCGGTCTGCAGGCGGCGCTGAATTTTGCCGTTGTCACCTCGCTGATTCCCAACACGGGCATCAGTCTGCCGCTGTTCAGCTACGGTGGCACGGCGCTGGTCATGCAGCTGGTGGAAATGGGCGTCATCCTGGCGGTGGCGCGCGACAACGGAAGGAGGAGCAGTCATGCTTTGCGCTGAACGGATTCTCATCGCCGCCGGCGGCACGGGCGGTCACATCAACCCCGCGCTGGGAACGGCGGGCTTTATCAAAGAACGGCAGCCGGAGACCGAAATCGAATTCGTCGGCACGGCGGATAAAATGGAGGCGCGGCTGGTGCCGCAGGCGGGCTATCCGCTGCGCACGATCGAGATCAGCGGCTTTTACCGCAGCTTTTCGGGGGAAGCGATCCGGCATAATCTCAGCACGCTTTCCAAGCTCCTCAAATCCTCCGCGCAGGCAAGAAAGATCCTGCTGGACTTCCGGCCCGATCTCGTGATCGGCTTCGGCGGCTATGTCAGCGGGCCGGTGCTGCGCGAGGCGGCGAAGCTCGGCATCCCGACGGCCATTCATGAGCAGAACGCCTATCCCGGCGTGACGAACAAGGCGCTGGCCGGCCGGGTGGACCGCGTGATGCTCACCGCTCCGCAGGCGGAGCAATACATGAAACCGAAGCATCCCTGCGTCGTGACGGGGCTGCCCATCCGCGGCGACCTGCTGCGCACCGACCGCGCGCAGGCGAAGGCGGCGCTGCAGCTCGACGGCAAGCCGCTGATTCTTTCCATGGGCGGCAGCCTCGGCGCAAAGCCTGTCAACGACGCCGTACTCGGCCTGATTCTGCAAAAGCAGGCGGATCATGACTGCGTGTTTCTGCACGCAACGGGCAAGGGCGGCGCGGAAGCTTTCCGTTCAGCGCTCGAAGCGCAGGGAATCGACCTTGCGCAGCGCCCGGATATCCGCATCACCGAATACATCGACATCCCGCAGTGCCTGCCGGCGGCGGATCTCGTGATCGCGCGCTCCGGCGCGAGCACCCTCAGCGAGCTGCAGGCGCTCGGCGTGCCCTCCATCCTGATTCCCTCGCCCTATGTCACGGAGAATCATCAATATCACAACGCGATGGCGCTGGTCGAAAAAGACGCCGCGCTGATTCTGGAGGAAAAGGATCTGACGCCGGAATCGCTCACGCAGGCCGTCAACGGACTGCTGCAGGCGCCGGAACGGCTGCTGACGCTCGGGCAGAATGCCCGCGCGATGGCCGTGCTGGACGCGACGCAGCGCATTTACGACACGCTCTGCGAGATCGTGCCCCAAAAGTAACCGATTCCCCGCGCTCTGAATAGGATGGAACATAACAAGGAGCGTGGAGGTATGGAGTTTTACCGCATTCAGGGCGGGCGGCGTCTGCAGGGCGCCGTCCGTTTACAGGGCGCCAAAAACAGCGCGCTGCCGATCCTGGCCGCAACCGTGGCCGCCGGCGGCAAAAGCGTGCTGCACCACTGCCCGCAGCTGACCGATATTGACGCCACGGTCGCTATGCTGCGGCACATCGGCTGCCGCGTGACGCAGGACGGCGAAACCGTGACCGTGGATGCGTCTGCCGCGGACAGCTGGGAAATCCCCGAGCATCTCATGCGCGAAATGCGCTCGTCGATCATTTTTCTCGGAGCGCTGATCGCCCGCTTCGGCCGCGCGACCGTGACACAGCCGGGCGGCTGCGATATCGGCCTGCGCCCGATCAATCTGCATCTTTCCGCGCTGCAGGCCATGGGCGTGCGCGTGGAGGAAAGCGGCGGGCAGATCCGCTGCAGCGCGCCCGACGGCGTGCGGGCCGCGGAATTGCCGCTGGCCCTGCCGAGCGTCGGCGCTACGGAAAACATCCTCCTTGCCGCGCTGTGCGCGCAGGGGGAAACCGTGATCCGCAATGCGGCGCGGGAGCCGGAGATCGGCGACCTGGCGTCGTTTCTGCGCGCCTGCGGCGCCGACATCACCGGCGACGGCGAGAGTACTGTGCGCATTCGGGGCGGACGGGCGCTGCACGATGCGGCGTTTACGATCATGCCCGACCGCATTGCCGCGGCGACCTATATGGTCTGCGCCGCCTGCACCGGCGGAAGCATCGAGATCGCGCCGGTGATCCCGGAGCATCTCTCGCCCGTGCTGCCCGTATTCCGCGAGGCCGGCTGTGACGTGCGCCTGCAGGGGCAGACGCTTTGCATGACGGCGCCGGCGAGGCTGACGCGCGTGCGTTCCGTGCAGACGATGCCCTATCCCGGGTTTCCGACGGATGCGCAGGCGGTCGTGATGGCGATGCTCGCAACTGCGCAGGGTACAAGCGTGATCACCGAAAAAGTATTCGAAAACCGATTTCATCATATCCCCGAGCTGCGGAAAATGGGCGCGGATATCCGCACCGCGGATTGCGGCGTGGCCGTGATCGAAGGGGTGCCGCGTCTGCACGGCGCAGCCGTGACCGCCAGCGATCTGCGCGGCGGCAGCGCGCTTGTGGCGGCGGCGCTCGGCGCAGAAGGGGAAACGACCGTTGCGCGGATCGCGCATATCGACCGCGGGTGCGAGCGCTTTGCGCAGGTGCTGCGCGGGCTCGGCGCGGACATAGAAAGAGAACAGGAATGAGGTGCGGCGATGGCGGCCGAAAAAACGCGGGAGCGTTCCAAAATCAGAAAAATCATGCGCGCGGTACTCGTGACGCTGGCGTTTGTGATCGGCATTTTGCTGCTTGTCGGCACCGTGACGGCGTTTTTTGTCTTCCGCGTGAAAACCTTTGAATTTGAAGGCAGCAGCACCTATTCCCACGCGGAGATCGAGCAGGCCTCCGGCGTCACGCAGGGGAGCAATCTGCTTTTTCTCAACCTGCAGCAGACGGCGCGGCAGATCGAGGAAACGCTGCCGAATCTCGTGGATGTTGAGATTCGCCGCAAGCTGCCGAACACCCTGGTCATCGCCTATGATGAAACCACGATGGCCTATGCCGTGCAGACCGGCGAAAACGCCTTCGCCGTGACCAACAGCGGCTTCAAGGTGCTTTCGCATATGAATGCGCAGCCGGAGGGGACGGTGCTGGTCGTCACGGGCATGCCGCCGCTCGCTGCGCGGGAGGGCACGGTGCTCTCCTTCGTCAACGACCCGAGCAGCACGGACGCAACGCTGCAGGCGATGCTCGGCATCGCGGCCGCAATTTCGGAGAGCGGCGCGGAAAACATCGATGAAATCAATGTGACCGATCTGCAGAATCTTTATCTGATTTATGACGGGCGCGTGCTTGTCAAGCTCGGCGGCGCGACGCAGCTGGAGGAAAAGCTGCAGCTTTGCGTGAATTCCATGGAGAAGGAAGACGCCATTGACACCACCCACGGCGGCACGCTGAATCTGACCGTGCCCGGGCGTGCCTATTTCCGGCCGATGAAAATCGCGGAGATGCCGGAGCTCGCGGCGTATCTGCCTGCCGTGCAGCCCAAAGAGGACGTCGATGCGCAGGCGCCGGCCGACGCGGAGGATGCGCGGAAAGATGAGGACGAAGCGGACGACGAAGAAGACGACAACGAAGACGACGGCGAAGAGAAAGACACGGGAAACGACGAAGACAACGCATATGATACGGACGGGACAGACGAGGAAGATACATAAGCCGACGAAACCCGGCCGGCAGAAAAACAGCCCGCGGCGCCATGCGCCGCGGGCTGTCTTCTGTATGCAATTGTTTTTTTCGGTTTACTGCACGCTGAACAGCAGATCCGCATAGGACGGATAGGGCCAGCGGTCGGCGGGCGTGAGGGTTTCGGCGGTGTCCGCCTTTGCGCGCACGGATTCCATCAGCGGCAGGATGCGGTCCTTGAACAGCGCCGCTTCCGCCTCCTTGCTCTCGCTCGCGTGCGCGGTTTCCAGCAGCGCCTCCAGCTCGTTCTGCCCCGCATAGATCTCGTTGCAGAGGTTCGCCAGCGTGGCGGCGGTGCTCAGCTCGTATTCGCAGCAGGCGGGGCCGAGCACGGCGGTCTTGGCCGCGGCGGTCTCCGTGAGCTGCCGGACGAAGGCGGAAATGGCCGGCAGGATCTCCTTGTTGAGCATCATCAGCGCCGTGACCGCCTCGATGTTGACGGTCTTGCAGTAGTTCTCCAGATAGATCTCATACCGCGCTTCCAGCTCGCTGCGGCTGAAGACTTTGTGATCCTCAAAGAGCCGCACGTTCTTTTCGCTCAGCAGGCAGGGCAGGCAGTCCGGTGTCGTGCGCAGATTCAGCAGGCCGCGCGCCTGCGCCTCGTTGATCCATGCGTCGTCGTAGCCGTTGCCGTTGAAGATGATGCGCTTGTGATCCTTGATCGTCTTTTTGATCAGGGCGTGCAGCGCCTCCTCGAAATCGTCTACGTTTTCCAGCCGGTCGGCATAGGATTTCAACGATTCCGCGATCGCGGTGTTCAGCACGATATTCGCGCTCGCGATCGAATTGGCCGAGCCGAGCATGCGGAATTCGAATTTGTTGCCCGTGAAGGCGAAAGGCGAGGTGCGGTTGCGGTCGGTCGCATCCTTCGAGAAACGCGGCAGGATGTGAACGCCGACTTTCAGCAGCGTTTTCTCCTTCGCGCCGTAAACAGCGTCGTTCTCGATCGCGGTCAGGATGTCGGTCAGCTCGTCGCCCAGAAACATGGACATGATCGCCGGCGGCGCTTCGTTCGCGCCCAGACGGTGGTCGTTGCCGGCGCTGGCCACGGAAATGCGCAGCAGATCCTGATAGTCGTCCACGGCCTTGATCACCGCGCACAGAAAGAGCAGGAACTGCGCGTTTTCGGCCGGCGTATCGCCCGGCTCAAGCAGGTTGACCCCGTCGCTGGAAATGGACCAGTTATTGTGTTTGCCGCTGCCGTTGACGCCGGCGAAGGGCTTCTCATGCAGCAGGCAGATCAGATCGTGCTTTTTCGCCACCTTCTGCATGACGTCCATCATCAGCTGATTGTGGTCGGTGGCGATGTTGGTGGTGGTGAAGATCGGCGCGAGCTCATGCTGCCCGGGGGCCACCTCGTTGTGCTCCGTCTTGGCCAGCACGCCGAGCTTCCACAGCTCCGCATCCAGCTCTTTCATGAAGGCCGCAACGCGCAGCTTGATCGAGCCGAAATAGTGGTCGTCCATCTCCTGCCCCTTCGGCGGCTTGACGCCGAAGAGTGTGCGGCCCGTGAACATCAGATCCGGCCGCTTGAGATAGAGCGCCTTGTCGATCAGAAAGTATTCCTGCTCGGCGCCGACCGTGGTCGCGACCCCGGAGCCCTCCGCGCCGAAGAGCTTCATGATCCGCTTGGCCTGGCGGTTGATCGCCTCCATTGAGCGCAGCAGGGGCGTTTTGGTATCCAGCGCCTCGCCGCCGTAGGAGCAGAACGCCGTGGGGATGCAGAGCGTCTGCTCTTTGATGAAGGCGGGGGAGGTCGGATCCCAGGCCGTGTAGCCGCGGGCCTCGAAGGTCGCGCGCAGACCGCCGCTCGGGAAGGAGGAGGCGTCCGGCTCGCCGCGCACGAGCTCCTTGCCGGAAAACTCCATCAGCACGCCGCCGTCCCCGGTCGGGGTGATGAAGCTGTCATGCTTCTCGGCGGTGATGCCGGTCATCGGCTGAAACCAGTGGGTGAAATGGGTCGCGCCGTTTTCCACCGCCCAGTCCTTCATGGCGGCGGCCACGACGTTGGCCACGGCGATATCCAGCCGCTTGCCGTCGCGGATGGTCTTTTTCATGGCGCTGTAGGTTTCCTCCGGCAGACGCTCGCGCATGGCGCGGTCGTCAAATACCATGCAGCCGAAATAATCAGGCACGCTCATCATAATGATTTCTCCATTCTGAAAACTCACAATACAGCTAGTATATATAGAATTCTGTCCAAAGTCAAGAGCAACCGTGCGAAAATGACCCCGCATTTTTTTGATTATTCACAATATTTCATAGATTGTTCATTGATTTTGACGGCGAGATATGATAAAATAAAAAGCAATTATAAATATATATCCATTTTAATAAATAAAAACAATACTAGATATAGATTGTCTGCGGATGACAGGATCCGCGCGCCGGCAGCGGGCCGGCGAAGCGACGGAAGAAAGGAGCGTGGAAGCAATGGAACCGTTCTACCGGGTACGGGAATTCTCGACTGTCCGGGAACTCATGGAAATGAGCGCCCGCCTGTTCGGAGACCGTCCGGCGTTCGAAATCAAGCGCGGCGACGCGCATTTTGAAGTGACATATCAAGCATATCTGGCGGATATCAACGCGCTGAGCACGGCGCTGATCGACCGCGGCGGCCCCGCCGTGCGCGCGGGCATCTGCGCGGATAACTGCTATGAATACTGCCTGACTTATATTTCCGTGATCTGCGCGGGCGGCGTGGTTGTGCCGATCGACAAGGAGCTGCACACGCCCGATATTCTCGGCATCATCGAAACCGCCGAGGTGCAGCTGCTGTTCTGCGACGAGAAATTCCTGCAAAAGCACGGCGCCGCGATGCCCTCCTCCGTGCAGCTGATCTGCTTCCGCGCGGAAGCGCCGGCGCAGGGGGAGCGCTTCGACGATGTTCTTGCCGCCGGCAAGCGGCTCAATGCATCCGGCAACGCGCTTTATCAGCAGGTCCGGCATGATCCGGAGGCGCTCTGCACGCTGCTTTTCACCTCCGGCACCACCGGCACATCCAAGGGCGTGATGCTCTGCCAGCGCAATTTTGTCTTTGAGGTCAAGGCCGCCATGGGCGTGCTGAAGATCCATCCCGAGGACTGCGGTATCTCCCTGCTGCCGCTGCACCACACTTTTGAGAGCGCCATCATTCTGTTTTTTGCGCCGTATGCCGGGGCGAAGGTCACCTTCTGCGAGGGCTTCACCCATGTGCTGCGCAATATGAAGGAATTCAATCCGACCGTGTTTGTCGCCGTGCCGCAGGTGCTGGAAATCGTTCACAAGCGCATTCTGAAGGCGATCAACAAAAAGAGATTCGGCGCGGTCAAATTCGAGGTCGGCAAGGCGCTTTGCAAGGGCGCGAGCAAGGTCAATATCGACCTCAAGCGCGTGGTTTTCAAGGAGATTCAGGAGACCTTCGGCGGCCATATGCGCCTGATCATCTGCGGCGGTGCGCCGATCGATCCGCAGATCATCAAGGATTTCGACGCCTTCGGCATTCAGGTCGTCTTCGGCTACGGACTGACGGAATGTGCCCCGCTGGCGATCATCAATCACGACCGTCTGCGCACGACGGATTCCATCGGGCAGCCGCTGCCCGGCGTGCAGGCGAAGATCATCGACAAGGATGAAAACGGCGTGGGCGAGGTCTGCGTCAAGGGCGATATGGTGATGCTCGGCTACTACCGCAACCCCGAGGCGACGGCCGCGGTGATGGATGCGGACGGCTTTTTACACACCGGCGACCTCGGCTTCGTGGATGCGAAGGGCAATTATCACCTGACCGGCCGCTGCAAGAACGTGATCGTGACCTCCAACGGAAAGAATATCTATCCCGAGGAGCTGGAATATCATATCAACGCGAGCGACGTGGTCGCGGCGAGCATGGTCGAGGGCGTGGAGGATAAGAACGGCGAGGTGCGCGTGCATGCGCAGCTGCTGCCGGATCTGGACGAGCTCGAGGAGAAGATCGGACGCAAGCCGACCAAGGAAGAGGTGGACCGCGCCATGAAGGACGTGGTGGACCAGGTCAACGCGCAGCTGCCCGGCTTCAAGCATATCCGCACGTTCGCCGTGCGCAGCAAGGAATTCGTGATGACCACCACGCAGAAGATCAAGCGCGAATCCAACAAATCATAAAGAACAAAAGAAATCGCCCGGACAGGCACAGCAAAGGCTTGTCCGGGCGGTTTTTTCTGTTTCAGTCTTCAATCGCCGCCTTGCGGCTGTTGATCGCGTAATACTTGGCAATGTCGAATTTTGCCTTGCGGTCGTAGGTGTAAACGCCGTTCTGCTCCTGCTCCACATCCGTCAGCTGCGTATAGCAGAAGGCGAACATCCGGTCATTGTCCAGCAGCGCGTCGGTCAGACCCTTGTAGCGCGCGAAATATTCCTCCTCGGTTTTCGGCGCGTTCCCGTAGCCCCAGGCGTCGCCGTTGTCGGCGTTCACGCTCCAGCGGATGCCGCCGTATTCGCTGATGAAGCAGATGCCGCCGGGATAGTGCTGGATGTCCGGGAAGGCGTCGTGCAGCACGCCCTCGGTCATCAGCTTGTCATAACGCGGCTTGAAGATCGCGGGATCCTGCTCGTAGTCGTGCACGTCGTAGATGTCCGTTTCCACGTGGAAATTGCCGCTCGTATCGATGCAGGGGCGGGTCGGGTCGATCCGCTTGGTCATGCGGTAGACCGTGCGCAGCAGGGCAGGGTCGCGGCGGCGTCCGTCGCAGTCCCAGGTCTCGTTGAACGGGCACCAGCCGACGATGGCGGGATGATTGCAGTCGCGCAGTACGGCCTCGCACCACTCCTCCAGATAGATCGGCGTCACGGCCGGATCGCTGTGGTCGACGCCCCAGTTCGGGTATTCGCCCCAGACGAGATAGCCCAGCCGGTCGCAGTGATAAAGGAAGCGCGGCTCAAACACTTTTTCGTGCAGACGCGCGCCGTTGAAGCCCGCCGCCATGGACATTTCAATGTCATGCACCAGCGCCGCCTCGTCGCGGGCGGTGTAAATGCCGTCCGGATAGAAGCCCTGGTCGAGCACCAGACGCTGGAAGACGGATTTGCCGTTGATGCGGAAGGCGTAACCGTCGATCGCGAGGTCGCGCAGGCCGAAATAGCTCTGCACCTCGTCCCCCTCAAACGTGAGCGTCAGGTCATACAGCCGCCCGTTGCCCGGCTCCCAGAGATGGGTTTCGGTCAGCGCCAGCTCCAGCCGCCCGAGCGTATCCACGGTTTTGGACGCGGTGCCGACCGTGCTGCCGGCATAAAACGCATCCGCGCGCAGCACGCCCTTGCCCGCCACCTGCGCCTCGACGCTCAGCGTACCGTTGGCGGCGTCGGGAGAAAGGCGGATGGATTTGATATAGCTGCGCGGCGTGAATTCCAGCCACACGGTCTGCCAGATACCGGTCGTGCGGGTATACATGCAGCCGTAGGACTGCAGGCGGTCGCTCTGCTTGCCGCTGGGGATGCGGCGGGAGCGCGTGTCATCCTGCGCGTTGACGATGATCGTATTCTCGCCCGCGTGCAGCAGGGCGGTGATCTCAAAGCGGAAGCTGGTGTAGCCGCCGGTGTGGACGCCGGCTTCTTTGCCGTTGACATAGACGTGCGTTTCATAGTCGACCGCGCCGAAGCACAGGAAGACGCGGCCTTCCAGCTGCGCCGCGGTGATCTGCACGGTGCGGCGATACCAGACCGCCGGGATAAAATCGGTGTAACCGACGCCGGACAGCCGGCTCTCCGGGCAGAAGGGGACGGTGATCTGCCGCTCCCAGTCGCTTTTTTCAAGCATGCCCCCGGCCAGGCCGCTGTTGCCGAAATCGAAGGCAAAGTCCCACTCGCCGTTGAGATTCTGCCACTGCTTGCGTTCAAACTGGGGATTCGGGAATTCCGGACGCGGGATGGTCATAGCAATCAACCTCTCATCTATTTTTGTTTTGACGCTCTGCGCTGCAGCTCCTCGAAGGGCAGCTCCGTCAGAACGCCTTTTTTTGCATAGAAACAGTGTTCGCCCATAGCGAAAATGTGGATATCGCTCGGAATGTCGTCCGAAAACACGTTGACAAACTGCGCGTCGGGCAGCGCCTCCCGCAGCCGCAGGGGCTTTTGCACATCCTTGCAGTTGCGCCCGCGGATGCGGCCGGTTTTCGGATCCATCGGCGTCGCGATCAGATGCGAGACCTCGTATTTATCGCAGATCGGCCGCAGAAAGAATTCCGGCGAGGCCGAGCAGACGACGATCGGGCGCGCGCGATTTTCCGGCCGAAAAATCGGATAGATGCGTTTCTCCTCCGCCTGCCAGAACCGCGCGGCCAGCCGTTCGCCGTCAACGAAGCGCAGGAAGGAGAAGCAGCGCCCCTTGAAGCTGTCGCCGCAGCCGAGAAAAAAGAGGATCAGATTCAGCAGCAGCCACGGCCCCATCAGCAGCAGATAGGGGCGGTGCAGCAGGCAGTAGAAGATGAAAACCGTTTCGGAATCGAAGGGGTAGACGGTTTTGTCGAAATCGTAAAGATCGTATTTCATGGCCGGATTGTCAGCGGCTCGCCAGTCAGGGTGACCGCGGTTTCTTTGCCGCCGATCACGACGGTGAAGTCACCCTTGCCGGTCAGCGTGCAGGTGCAAACCTTGCCGTTTTTCCAGCTGATATCCACAGTGACGCCGCCGCGCGCGCAAAGCCCCGTGACCTGCCCGTCGGTCCAGTCGGACGGCAGGGCGGGCAGCAGATAGATGCGCCCGTCGCGGCTCTGCAGCAGCATTTCCGTCACGCCGCTGACGAAGCCGAAATTGCCGTCGATCTGGAACGGGGGATGCGCGTCGAACAGATTCTCATAGGTGCCGCCGCCGCGGTGATAGCGCACGCCGGTGCTCTTGACCGGACGCAGCTGCATCTCGATGAGCTTTTTCGCGTGGTCGCCGTCCCAGAGCCGCGCCCAGAAGTTGATTTTCCAGCCAAGGCTCCAGCCCGTGCCGTTGTCGCCGCGCAGCGCCAGCGTCTGCCGGCAGGCGTCCGCGAGCGCGGGCGTGCCGTCGGGCGTGATCAGGTCGGCCGGATGCAGGGCGTAAAGATGGGAGCAGTGGCGGTGATGCGGCTCGGTTTCGGGATAATCCGCGTCATATTCGAGCAGCTGCCCGCGCGACCCGAGCTTGAAATCGGGGAAGCGCGCCATGGCGTCGGCGAGCTTTTTCGCGAAATCCGCGTCGATGCCGAGCAGCGCCGCGCTGCGGATGCAGTTGCGAAACAGCTCGCGCGCGATCGACATCGACATCGTGCTGTAGCGCCCGACGTTGCATTCCTTCCCCTCATAGAGGAAGCCGTTTTCCGGCGAGGTGCCGGGCGCGAGCACCAGGCAGCCGTCGTTTTCCGTGAGCAGCTCCAGATAGAACCGCGCGGCCTCTTTCATCACCGGATAGGCGGTCTCGCGCAGGAACGCAAGATCGTTCGTGAATTCATAATGCGCAAACAGGTGCTCGCACAGCCAGCCGGAGGCGCCGTGCCAGAAGGCCCAGCAGGCGCAGCCCTCCACGGGCGTGGCCATGCGCCAGAGATCGACGTTGTGGTGCGCGGTCCAGCCGCCGACGCCGTATTGCTTCTGCGCGGCGGACTTGCCGCTTTCGGCCAGCTCGCAGGCCATTTTGACCAGCGGCAGATTCGCTTCCGCCAGATTCGTGATCAGCGCTGGCCAGTAGTTCATTTCCGTGTTGATGTTGACGGTGTAATTCGAGCGCCAGGGCGGGAGCAGATGGTCGTTCCAGATGCCCTGCAGATTCATCGGCTGCGTGCCGGGGCGGGAGGCGGCGATCATCAGATAGCGGCCGAAATGATAAACCAGCTCGATCAGCCGGCGGTCAGACGGATTCTTCTTGAAAGCGGCCAGCCGGCGGTCGGTAGGCAGATCGCTGCCTGCGCCGCCGAGATCGAGCGTCACGCGGTGAAACAGCGCCTGATAGTCGGCGATGTGCGCTGCGCGGAGCGCTTCATAGTCCACAGCGGCGGCCAGCCGTTCCTCCACGGGCTCGCGGAAGGGCTTGCCGTCCAGATAGGGGTGACGGTTCCAGCCGTTGAAGGACGTTTCCGCCGCAAAATACAGCACGGCCTGCGTCGCGTCCTCCACGCGCACGCCGTCGTCGGCGCGGCGGCAGCGGCCGTCGCTCTCCACGCGCAGCCCCGCAAAGAAGCGGATGCCGCGGTGTTCCGGCTCTTCGGCATAAACGAAGGTGCTGCCGTTGTCGCCCCCGTTGCCTTCGCCCGGGCATTCGCCCGCAAGCGTGATGCCGCAGTCCGACGCCGTGGCGTAAGCGCGGAGTTTGGAGGACAGGCGCACCGTGAAATCCAGCTTGCCGCCCGTGCAGGCAAACCGCATGGCGAGCACCTGCGCGGGAAAGCTCGCGAAGTATTCGCGCGTATAAGTCGCCTTGCCCGCCCGGAAGGAAACGCCGCTGATCGCCGTGTCCAGATCGAGGAAGCGGCGGTAGTCGCGCACGCGCCCGGGCAAGCGGAAGTCGACGGTCAGGTCGCCCAGCGGGAGATACAGCTGCGAGTTGACGCTCTGGAAGTGCGTTTCGACCTCCTGCTGCGCCTCGTGCAGCCGCCCGGCCAGCGCCAGCGCCTGCGCCTTGCGGAAGGATTCGATCGCGCCGGGGCGGGTCGTGTCTTTATATTTGCCGGTCCAGAGCTCGTCGTGATTGAGCGCCAGATGTTCGCTCTCTGCGCCGCCGAAGATCATGGCGCCGAGATGCCCGTTGCCGACGGGCAGTGCCTGCGTCCAGGCTTTTGCCGGCGCGGTATAATGAAGCAGTTTGCTTTGATCCATGGTTGCTCGCTCCTTTTCACACAGGATCGATCGCCTGCCGCGCGGGTGCGCCGCGCCGCCTGCGATTCAATTCTATACAATTATACATGAGAACCGCCGCCGCGTCAATCGAAAGAGATGAAAAAGGAGGCTGTTTTATCAAAATGAAGGAAAGCTTGCATTTTTTGAATTTTTCATTGATTTTTTTGAAAGAATCATGTAAAATAGGGGACGTATGCTGCAAAAGGAGGCTGAACGCATGGCGGAAAGTTTTCGCGCAAAGCTGGAGTCCGCTTACGGGCACCTGTCCAAGGGGCACCGCAGGATCGCGGATTTCATCAAAGATAATTATGAGCGCGCGTCGTTCATGACGGCCGCTGCGCTCGGCGAGACTGTGGGCGTGAGCGAATCGACCGTGGTGCGCTTCGCCGGTGCGCTCGGCTTTGACGGCTATCCGGATCTTCAGCGGCATCTGCAGGAGATGGTCAAGAGCCGTCTGACCAGCGTGCAGCGCATGGAGGTCGCCGCCCGGCGCTATGAGGGCGACGATCTGATCACGCGCGCTTTTTCATCCGATATCGAAATGATCAAGGCGACCGGCGAGAGCGTTTCCCGCGCGGAATTCGCATCGAGCGTCGCGGCGATCAATGCGGCAAACCGGGTCTATATCCTCGGCGTGCGGTCCAGCGCGGCGCTGGCCAGCTTCGCCGCTTTTTATCTGAAATACGTCAAAGAGAACGTCGTGCTCGTGGACGCTTCCGCCGCGGGAGAAATGTTTGAGCAGATGCTGCGCATTTCGCGCGGCGACGTGTGCATCGCCATCAGCTTCCCGCGCTATTCCAACCAGACGGCGCAGGCAATCGCCTTCGCCAAGGATCGCGGCGCGACGGTGATCTCCATCACGGACGGCGAGAATTCGCCGATCGCGCGCTATGCGACGCACCTGCTGATCGCAAAGAGCAACATGGTGTCGTTCGTCGATTCTCTTACGGCGCCGCTGAGCCTGATCAGCGCGCTGATCGCCGCCTGCGCAGAGGGGGACTCCTCGCAGGCGCATACAAATCTGGAAACGCTGGAAAAAATCTGGGATCAGTATCACGTCTACAGCAGCGACGGGGAGGATGCCTGATGGAAGCGGAGCTGCTGGTGGTCGGCGGCGGCGCGGCCGGTCTGATGACCGCCGGGTTTGCCGGCGCGGCCGGGATCAGAACCCTTGTGCTCGAGCGCAATGAACGCCCCGCGCGCAAGGTGATGATCACCGGCAAGGGGCGCTGCAACGTCACGAACAACACGGCGTCCCTGCAGGCGCTGATCGCGCAGGTGCCGCGCAACGGGCGGTTCCTCTACGGCGCGTTTTCCCGCTTCATGCCGGCGGATACCATGGCATTCTTCGAATCACGAGGCGTGCCGCTGAAAACCGAACGCGGCAACCGGGTCTATCCGGTTTCGGACCGCGCGGTCGATATCGTCGACGCTCTGACCGGCTTTGCCGCCGAACACGCCCGCATCGTGCAGGGCCGCGCGCAGGAGCTGCTGTTTGAGGACGGCCGCGTCTGCGGCGTGCGCACGGCGGACGGCGCGCAAATCCGCGCGCAGGCGGTCGTGATCGCAACCGGCGGGCTCTCCTATCCGGGCACCGGCTCGACCGGCGACGGCTACCGGCTCGCGCAGCAGGCGGGACACACCGTCACGCCCCTGCGGCCCTCGCTCGTGCCGCTGGAAATCCACGAAGGGTTCTGCAGCAGTCTGATGGGCTTGTCCCTGCGCAACGTTGCCCTGCGCGTGATCGATCGGCAGGCCGGCGAAAAGGAGACCTACAGCGATTTTGGCGAGATGCTTTTTACGCATTTCGGCATTTCCGGTCCGATCGTCCTGAGCGCAAGCGCCCATCTGGAGCCGCCGCTGGAGAACCGTTACCGGATCGAAATCGATCTCAAGCCCGCGCTTTCGCCCGCGCAGCTGGATGCGCGGCTCCTGCGGGATTTTTCGGAGAATACAAACAAAAACTATATCAACGCTCTCAACGGCCTGCTGCCGAAAAAGCTGGTGCCCGTGATCGTGCGGCTGAGCGGGATCGCGCCGGGCACGAAGGTCAACCAGATCACGCGGGAGCAGCGGCAGGCGCTCGCCGCCCTGCTCAAATGCCTGACGGTGCATGTGACGGCCTTCCGCCCCGTGGAGGAGGCGGTGATCACCGCCGGCGGCGTCGATGTGCGGGAGGTGGACCCCAAGACCATGGCCTCCCGGCTGACCGAAGGGCTCTATTTCGCGGGCGAGGTGCTGGATGTGGACGCCTATACGGGCGGTTATAATTTGCAGATCGCGTTTTCGACCGGCCGGCTGGCCGGATTGAGCGCGGCGGAAAGGATCAGACAATGACAGACCGGATTATCAACGTAGCGGTGGACGGCCCCGCAGGGGCGGGGAAAAGCTCGATTTCCCGCGCGGCTGCCGCAGAGCTGGGGTATATTTATGTCGATACGGGCGCGCTGTACCGTGCGGTCGGCGTCTATGCGCTCGAGCACGGGATTCCCGCGTCGGACGCCGCGGCGGTGGCCGCGATGCTCGGCGACGTGGACGTGTCGCTGCAGTTTGTGAACGGCGCGCAGCAGGTGCTGCTCAACGGACGGGACGTTTCCGCGGAGATCCGCACCCCGGAGGCCTCGATGGCCGCATCCGCCGTTTCCGCCGTGCCGGCCGTACGCGATTTTCTGTTTGAAACGCAGCGCGCGATCGCGCGGGAGCACAGCTGCATCATGGATGGGCGCGACATCGGCACGGTCGTGCTGCCCGACGCGCAGGTGAAGGTGTTCCTGACCGCGAAGCCGGAGCTGCGCGCGCAGCGCCGGTATGAGGAGCTGCTGGCCAAGGGGCAGAACGTCGAATATCAGGCGGTGCTTGACGATTTGCTCGAACGGGACTATAATGATTCTCACCGTGCGGTCGCACCGCTTCGGCCCGCACCGGACGGCGTGATTCTCGACAATTCCGATCTGGATCTTCCGGCGTCGATCGCGGCGCTGATTGCAATCATAAAGGAGAAAACCAATGGCTGATAAATTTGATTATTCCAAGCTGAAGGAAGGCAAAACCTACGATGTGCTGCGCCCCGTGGGGCGGCTGGTCACCCGCTGCGCATGGAAGGTGAATTATGTCGGGCAGGAAAACATTCCCGAAAAAGGCGGCCTGATTCTCGCGTGCAATCATCTGCACGCGATGGATCCGCTCGTGGTCGCCATGGGCATGCCGAACCGGCAGCTCCATTTTATGGCCAAAAAAGAGCTGTACGACAACTGGATCATCAATAAGCTCTTCACTATCGTCAACGCCTTTCCCATCGTGCGCGGCGGCGGCGATAAAAGCGCGTTCAACTATGCCGTGCGCATCGTGAAAGAGGGCTATGTGCTCGGGATTTTCCCGGAGGGCACCCGCTCCAAAACCGGCGAGCCCGGCACCGCCAAATCCGGCGTTGCGCTCATCGCCAAGGAGGCGCAGGCGGATATTCTGCCCGTTTGCGTGTATTCGGGCGACAATCTGAAAAAGCACACGAAATACACCGTGCACTTCGGCAAGGTGATTTCTTATGCCGCGCTCGGCCTGGAGGGCGAGGTCGGCAAGACGGAGATCAAAAACGCGGCGCAGGAGATCATGGCGCAGATCCGCGTGCTCTGGGAGGAAGGCCATTGCGAATAACAACAGCAAAAACCGCCGGCTTCTGCTTCGGCGTGGACCGCGCGGTGCGGCAGGCCTATGCCCTTGCGGCGCAGACGCCGCAGGCGGCAACGCTCGGGCAGCTGATCCATAATCCGCAGGTGACCGAAGCGCTCGAGGCGCGCGGCGTGCGGATGATCGATGCCCCCGCGGATGCGCGGCCGGGCGAGACCGTGCTCATCCGCGCCCACGGCGCGCCGCCGGAAACCTACCGCGCCCTGCGGCAGGCCGGCGCGGAGATCTGCGACGCGACCTGCCCGTTTGTCAAAAAGATTCATCAGATCGTCGCCGCGCAGTCCGACCCGGAAACGCCGGTGTTCATCGCGGGCAATCCCGCCCATCCGGAGGTGCGGGGGATCGTCGGCTACTGCCGGGGACCGGCCTATGTGTTTCCGGATGCGCAAACGCTGGAAACGCTCCTGCGCGCGCAAAAAACTAATTGCGAAAAAGGAATAATCTTCGTTTCTCAGACAACTTTTTCGCAAAAAGCGTGGAAAAATTGTAAAGAAATCATAAAAAATCTCTGTACAAATCCAAAAATATTTGATACAATATGTTCGGCTACCCGCAAACGGCAGGAGGAAGCCGAGCGCCTGTCGGAGCAAAACGACGCCATGATTGTCATCGGCGGGCGTCACAGCTCCAACACGGCCAAGCTCGCCGCCGTGTGCAGCGAGCACTGCCCCACATTTCTGGTGGAAAGAGCGCAAGAGCTCAGGACCATAGATTTAAGTCATTACGCCGCCATCGGCGTAACGGCAGGAGCGTCCACTCCTGCTGAAATAATCAAGGAGGTACTTTTAGAAATGGCCGAAATCTTAAACGAAACCACAAATCTTCAGGTAGAGGAGGTGCCTTCTAAAGTCGAGATCACGGACGATATGGATTTTTCCGAAGCACTCGAGGCTTCGCTCAGCAGCATGAGCACGGACCAAAAGGTCAAGGGCGTCGTGATGGGGATCACCCCGACCGAGATCCAGGTGGATATCGGCAGAAAGCACGCCGGCTTTGTGCCGCTGGATGAATACAGCGCAGATCCCAACGCCGACGCTTCCAAAGAGCTGAAGATCGGCGACGAGCTGGACCTGATCATCATGAAGACCAATGACGCCGAGGGCACTGTGATGCTCTCCAAGCGTCGCTTTGACGCGCAGAAATCCTGGATGGACATCATTGACGCCGAAGAGAGCGGCGCGGTGCTGGAAGGCGTCGTGACCGAGATCATCAAGGGCGGCGTGCTGGTCGTCAGCAACGGCGTGCGCGTGTTCATCCCCGCTTCCCTTGCCACGGAGCGCAGAGACGAGCCGCTGGAGGATCTGCTCAAGCAGACCGTGAAGTTCCGCATCATTGAGGTCAACAAGCAGAGAAGAAGAGCCGTCGGCTCCGTGCGCGCGGTGCTGCGCGAGGCGAAGAAAGAAGCCGCCGAGGCGTTCTGGGCGCAGGCGGAAGTCGGCCAGAAGTATCACGGCGTTGTGAAGTCCATGACCAACTACGGCGCGTTTGTCGATATCGGCGGCGTGGACGGCATGGTGCACATCTCCGAGATGAGCTGGAGACGCATCAAGCATCCCTCCGACGTGTTCTCCGTCGGCCAGGAGGTGGATGTTTACATCAAGGCGCTCGACGCCGAGAAGCGCAAGATTTCTCTCGGTTACAGACGCGATGAGGACAATCCCTGGGAGATCCTGAAGAAGAATTATCCCGAGGGCACCGTCATCGAGACCGAGATCGTCGGCCTGACCACCTTCGGCGCTTTTGCCAAGGTGATCCCCGGTATCGACGGCCTGATCCATATTTCCCAGATCGCGGATCGCCGCATCAACAAGCCCGAGGACGTGCTTGCAGTCGGCGACAAGGTGACCTGCAAGATCACCGCCATCGATTTCGAGAAAAAGCGTGTGAGCCTGTCCATCCGTGCGCTGCTTGAAGCTGCGGCGCCTGCGGACGAGGCGGAGGACGACGAGGACGCATACGACGACGAGGAAGCTCCGGCTGAGGAAGCTCCGGCTGAGGAAGCTCCTGTCGAGGAAGCTCCTGTCGAGGAAGCTCCGGCTGAGGAAGTCCCCGCCGAGGAAGCACCCGCTGAGGAAGCTCCGGTTGAGGAAGCGCCCGCCGAGGAAGCGCCCGCCGAGGAAGCGCCTGCGGACGCGCCCGCCGACGCGGAATAAGAAAAACAACCGACGCCCGCAGACCTTTGGTTTTGCGGGCGTTTTTCGATTGCGAGGGTTCATTATCAAGAAGCAAAAACTGCTCGGACCGTTTTACTGCCTGCTGGCTGCGGTCATCTGGGGGCTGTCCTTCGTTGCCCAGAGCGTGGGGAAGGACGTCGGCACCTTCACATTCAACGCCGTGCGCATGGCGCTGGGCTTTGCGGTGCTGCTGCCCTATGCGATTGTGCGTCTGCGCCGCGGGGAAGCCCCGGCGGCAGGGGCGCAGGCGCAGAAGACGTCGCTGCGCACGCTGGCGCTCGCCGGTCTTTGCTGCGGCATCCCGCTTTGCATCGGCGTCAATCTGCAGCAGCACGCGTTCAATTATCTGGAGGTCGGCAAGGTCGGCTTCATCACGGCGCTCTATATGCTGCTCGTGCCGGTGTTCGGCCTGTTTCTGCACCAGCGCGCAAGCCTGAACGTCTGGATCGGCGTCGCGCTCGGCATGGTCGGTCTGTATTTCATCAGCATACGGCCCGGCGGCTTTTCCGTCGGCACGGGGGAGCTGATCACCGTCATCGGCGCGGTGGCGTTCGCCGCGCACATTCTGGTGGTGGATCATTTCTGCCGCAAGGTGGACACGGTCGCGCTTTCCTGCGCGCAGTTTCTGGTCACCGCCGTGCTGTCAGGCGTGTGCATGCTGGTGTTTGAGTCGCCGTCGATGTCCGCGATTCTTGCGGCGAAATGGCCGCTGCTGTATACGGGCATCATGAGCTGCGCCGTCGCGTTCACAGCGCAGGTATTCGGCCAGAAATACGCCGCGCCCGCCGTCGCTTCGCTGCTGCTCTGCACGGAATCCGTCTTTTCCGTGCTCTTCGGCTGGATCCTTCTGGATCAGATGCTGACCGCGCGGGAGCTCTTCGGCTGCGGCGTGATGTTTGCGGCCGTCGTGCTCACGCAGATTCCGACCGAGCGGTTTCATCGGGCCGCATCGCCCGAGCATTCTATTAAACAGGAGAAACAATCATGAAAGTTGCTGCTTTTCTCATGTCGCTGATTCTTTCCGTGAGCGGGCTGTTTCAGATGGCCTGGACCACGGTGGCGGATACGGTCAGCGAAATGATTTACGGGATTCCCTGCACCTCCGAGGCGATCAATGCGAAGGTGCTCGATGAGATCTGCGACGCCGACGTGGTCGCGCTCAATGACGGCACGGGCTACGTGCCGGACCTGCTGCTGGTCTTCCTGGATGAAGGGATTTCCTTCCGCGAACGGCTCACGGCGCTGCGCGGCGCGGGGCTCTCGGTCGCGGGCTGGTGCGCGCCGGCGAATCTGTATGTGGTGCGCTGCGTGCCGACCGGGCTGGAAACGCTGCAGGCCCGCTGCGCGGCAATCGAAAAAAACAGCGGCGTTGCCATTGCCTCGCCCGTGATCACGGGGCGGATCGAAACGCAGAGCTTTCCGGACGATCCCTTTGATTTTCACGGCAGCAATCTCGCGAAGGAATGGGATGAGCTGGACCCGGAGGGCGCCAACTGGTGGCTGGAGGCGGTCAACGCCAGACAGGCCTGGGATTACAGCGCGCTGTTTCAGCCGGTCGTGGCCGGCATTGTCGATAACGGCTATCAGCTGGATCACCCGGATCTGACGGGCAAGATCAGCTTCCCGACGGCGCGCCTTGCCAAGCGCAGCAGCATCGAAGCGCACGGCTCCCATGTGGCCGGCATCATCGCCGCGATTCAGAATAACGGTCTGGGCTCGACCGGCCTTTGCCCGCACGCGAGCCTGATGTGCGCGGACTGGGCGCCGACGGAAAAGCAGCACTGGAATACCGATTTGACCGTGCTGTTCGGCATGGTCGAGGTGGTCAAGGCCGGCGCGAAGGCGGTCAATTTCTCGCTGGGCGTGACCGCCAGTCTGGAGGATAACGAGGCCGGCTTCTACTATCGCGAGATCGAGCCGCGCATCGTTTCCTATACCATGGCCTCGCTCCTGCGCAAAGGCTATGACTTCCTGATCGTGCAGTCCGCCGGCAACGGAAACGCCTACGGATTCCCGGTGGATGCGATCAACAACGGCCAGTTTGCCGGCATCACGGAGCGCACGGCCTTCCCCGGTCTGACCGGCGTGAAGAAGCAGGAGATCCTGGACCGTGTGCTGATCGTCGCGGCCGCGTCGCTGAAGTGGGACGGCACGATTCAGCTTGCCTCCTATTCCAATTACGGCACGCGGGCCGAAATCGCAGCCCCCGGCAGCCACATTTACAGCACGGTGCCCGAGGATGATTATGCCTATTTCAGCGGCACCTCGATGGCGGCGCCCGTCGTCGCGGCGACGGCCTCGCTGGTCTGGTCGGTCGATCCCGCGCTGACCGGCGCGCAGGTCAAGCGGATCCTGCTGGAGAATGCGGATCCCGCGCGCGTGCTGCCGAATGACGAAACGCCCGAATGGACAACGCCGTATCCGATGGTGAACGCAAAGAAAAGCGTGGAGGCCGCGCTGCGCGGCACTGCGGCGCAGACCGTGACCGTGACCGGCACGGCGCCGGCAGGCGCCACGGATGTGCGCATCGGCGGCATGACCCATACGGTCTATTCCGACGGCAGCTTTACGTTCGTTTCCACCGAGCTGGAAGGCGTCGCGGAGGCGCTGGACGCCGACGGGCAGGTGCTCGCATCGGCGCAGCTGCAGGCGGAAGCGGGCGAAACCGTGACAATCAGCATGACCCCGCCGGCGGAAGAAGCGGCATAAGCGGAAAGACAGGAGGAAGCAAAATGGCAGAAATCAAGAAACACTGGTATAAGGAAATGTCCGTCTATCAGGTCTGGCCGCGCAGCTTCAAGGACGGCGACGGCGACGGCGTCGGCGACCTCAAGGGCATTCTGGAAAAGCTGGATTACATCAAAAGCCTCGGCGTGGACGCCATCTGGTTCTCGCCGCTCTATAAATCCCCCCAGCATGATTACGGCTATGACATTGCCGATTACAAGGACATCAACCCGGAATACGGCACGCTGGAGGACTTCAAGGCCGTGCTCAACGCCGCCCACGAGAAGGGCCTGCGCGTGATCATGGACCTGGTCATCAACCACACCTCCGACGAGCACAACTGGTTCCTCGAGAGCAAAAAGGGCAGGGACAATCCCTATCACGATTACTATTTCTGGAGCGACGGCAAACAGCCCGGCGGGAAGAAGCCGCCGAACAACTGGAAATCCACCTTCACCGGGCCGGCCTGGGAATACAACGCCGACCTGGATCAGTGGTATCTGCATCTGTTCACCAAGGAGCAGCCCGATCTGAATATGGATAACCCGAAGGTGCGCGAGGAGATCAAGGAGATCATCCGCTTCTGGCTCGACTTGGGCGTGGACGGCTTCCGCGAGGACGTGATCACCTTCATTTCCAAGAAGGAGGGGCTGCCGACCGGCTTCCCGATTCCCGTGGCCTGCGGCATGGAGCATTATAAATGCGGCCCGCATCTGGACGAATACCTGACCGAATTCCGCAAGGTGACCGATGCCTACGACTGCATGACCGTGGGCGAAGCGCCGATGATGACGCCGAAGCTCGCCCTGCGCTTCATCCGCGAAGGGAGCGGGCAGGTGCTGAATATGATGTTCAACTTCCAGCATATGGAAGCGGACTGCTTCATGATCAGCTGGATCCCGATGCGCTTCAATCTGCGCAAGCTGAAAGCGGCCTATGACCGCTGGCAGCATCAGCTCTACGGGATTGCGTGGAACGCGAATTACGTTGAAAACCACGACCAGCCGCGCGTCATCAGCCGCTACGGCAGCGAGAAATACCGCGTGGAGAGCGGCAAAATGCTGGCCACGATGTATATCTGCCAGAGCGGCACGCCCTTCATTTATCAGGGGCAGGAAATCGGCATGACCAATATCAAGCTGGATTCCGTGGACGACTATGTGGATATCCAGACGAAGGATACCTACAAGCTCTACCGCAAGCTCGGCCTGCCGCACAAGGCCGTGATGAAGATCACGAACCGCGCCTCGCGCGACAACGGCCGCACGCCCGTGCAGTGGTCGGCGGAAGCAAACGCCGGCTTCACCACGGCGGAGACCCCGTGGTTCTCGGTCAACCCGAATTATACGCAGATCAACGTCGCCGCGGCGGAGGCGGACCCGGACTCCATCCTCAATTATTACCGCAAGCTGCTGAAATTCCGCAAGGAAAACGAAATCTGCATCTACGGCGATTTCAAGCAGCATTATAAACGCAGCGGCAAGCTCTTTGTCTATGAGCGCAATTATCAGGGGCAGCGCATGCTGGTCATCAATTCCTTTACGGAAAAGCCGGTCTATTTTGAAGCGCCGAAGGGCTTCGAGCTTTCTCAGGGCGAGCTGGCGCTTTCCAACTATCCGGTCGCGGATCACAGCATCAATTCCTTCATGACCCGGCCCTATGAAACCCGCGTGTATCTGTTCAGATAAACGCTGCCCGGCGCGCGGAATGCGTACATTCCTCCGCGTCTGGTTTTCCCGGAAGAGGAACAGCCTTTCGGAAAAACGACCATTCTCAAAACAGTCCGCCCCGATCGCAGCCGCAGCGGCCGCCGTCGGGGCGCTTTTCATTGCGGGTTTTGTATTTTCTGTCATGGATTTTGGCCCGAAAGTATTGATTTTTTGTTGCTTTTAATATAGAATTAAAATATCTACTTGATATAGATAACGGGGGATGCGGATGTTCCCGGCGGATCGGCAGTCAGACAGTCACAAGAATGATATTTCCATTCCGGCCTCGCCGTGCGGCGCGGCTGTGCGTTGCAGTGCCCTTCGCGCCCTGCAGCGGTTCGTTTTTTCCGGAATATGACGGCAGGTTCCTTGTGCCAGGACGCGGGAATCTGCTGTTTTTTCTTTTTCGCATTTTTCACTCTGAATTCATTATCGCAAGACCCGAACGCTTTGAAGGGGGCAGAAACATGAAAACAATGAATAGACTCCATCGGGCTGTGAGCGTGCTGCTGGCGCTCGTCATGGTGCTCACCATGGCGCCGGCCATGACGCTTTCGGCTGCGGCGCTCGATTTTGCGCCTGTGGTGGTGATCGAAGACCCCACGGTGCTGATCGAGGCAGAAATCACGGATGACCCTCAGATCGTGATCTATACCACGGTCAACGACAACAATCCGCGGATCGTCATCGAGGCGCATGTGAACGAGCCGGAATGGAGCTATCCGCCCGAGGCCTATGACACCAGCTGGAGCGGCCTGGGGACCGAGGAGAATCCCTTTATCATCAAGACCGGCTCGGGGCTGGATCTGCTCAGCAAGCTCGTGTCGATCGGCGTCACCTTCAACGGCGCTTATTTTGCGCTGCAAAGCGACATCACCGTGGGCAACGTCTGCAGCGAAGAGCTCGGCAGCTGGACGCCCATCGGCGACTGCTATCATCCCTTCGCGGGCAAGTTTGACGGCCGCGGCCACACGATCAGCGAGCTGTATATCAACGGCGGCGACTATCTGGGCCTCTTCGGCGTGCTGACCGGCACGGTCAGCAACCTGAACGTCAGCGGCTCGGTCTACGACGGAGAGCGGTGCGGCGGCGTCGTCAGCGACAACAACGGCGTTATCTCCAACTGCACCTTCGCCGGCTCGGTCACCGGCACGGTGAAATACGTCGGCGGCATCACCGGCTTCAACAACGGCACGATCGAGGACTGCACGAATTACGCAGAGGTCTGCAGCCCCGGCGAGCAGGGCGGCGGCATTGCCGGCCGGCAGCACAGCGGCTCGATCACCAACTGTGTGAACAGGGGCAAGATCATTTCGGCCTACAGTGACGCCGGGGCGTACGGCGGCACGGATACCGGCGACGGCGGCACCGGCGGCATCGCCGGGATCGCGGCGGGCGGCACCCTTTTCGACTGCCAGAACTACGGCAGCATGGTCTACGGCAAGCACGCCGGCGGCATCGTCGGCCAGGCGCGGATCCCGATCAGCAACTGTGAAAATTACGGCAACATCAACCTTTATCAAAGCCGCGGGCCTGTGGGCGGCATCGTCGGCAGCAATAACGTTTCCAACGCCGATATTTCAGACTGCGCCAACTACGGCAATCTGAGCTATAAGAATTTTGCGACCGACGTGGGCGGCATCGTCGGCCTGAACGGCAGATCCAAGGTTCTCCGCTGCGTCAATGAGGGCCATATTACGGGCTGCAAGGAAGTCGGCGGCATCGCCGGATACAGTGACGGACGGATCGCCGACTGCGTCAACAACGGCGCGGTCGAAGGCAACAACTACGGCAACCAGTGCTTCACCGGCGGCATTGCCGGCCGCGCGGGAGAGATCACCCGCTGCCTGAACACGGGCTACGTTGCCGCATACGGTGTGAATTCAAGCAATAATCAGGGCGTTGATGCAGGCGGCATCGTCGGCGATATGGAATCCAACGGCGGCGGCGTCAGCTACTGCTGCAACACCGGCCACGTCATGTCCTACGATGTAACGGGCGGCATCGCCGGCAGGCTGGTCAACAACGCGACGATCCGCAACTGCTATAACACCGGCCGGATCAGTACGACGACGAATGATGACGGCGACGAGGGAACAGAAGTCGGCGGCATCGTCGGCTACAGCTGGAATGCCTATATTTACGACTGCTTCAACACCGGCAGTGTTGAGGGCCGTAAACACATCGGCGGCATCGTCGGCTTTACACAAGACGCTTCCGTGAAGAACTGCTACAGCTGCGGCACGGTCGAGGGTGACGATAACGTCGGCGGCGTGATCGGCCGCCGCAGCGTGGATAACGCAAACTCTGCTTACAATCTTCTTGAACGCAACTATTACTATTCCGAGGACGAGGATCTGGGCCCCGTCGGCTACTCGACCGACACGATCTTTGCCGACGAAATCAGCCGCATGACCCAGCACGAGCTGCGTTACGGCGGGCCGCAGACCTACGTCAACTGGGATTTTGATACGAACTGGTATATGACGGATAACGGCCCCCGCCTTTACGGCGTTTCCGTCGGCGCGCCAAGCGGCGTCTATCCGGTCAACAACGTGAAGGATCTCAAAAAGCTGCGCGATCTCATCAACACCGGCATTGAATATAAGGGCGTCACCGTGCAGCTGATGAGCGACCTCGATCTCAGCGGAGAATCGAACTGGACGCCCATCGGCGGCACCGCGCGGAACGAATTCGCCGCGTTTCAGGGCGTTTTCAACGGCAATCATCACACGATCTCCGGGCTGACGATCGACGACAATGATGAGAATCTGGGCCTGTTCGGCGTGGTCAAGGGCACGATCAAAGATCTGCGGGTCGAGGGCAGTGTCGAGGGTTCCTCCCCGGTGGGCGGCATCGTCGCGCTGCTTGACGGCGGCACGATCGAAAACTGCTCCTTTATCGGCGCCGTCAAAGGCACTGCGGTCGTCGGCGGCGTCGTCGGCGTCATGCGGCTGGGCGCTGTGCTGCGCGGCTGCACCTGCGCGGCCGACGTGACCGGCTCTGCGAGCATGACCTCGAGCGGCAACGAATCCTGCGTCGGCGGCCTTGCCGGCATGGCGTTCAACGACTGTCTGATCGAAGCCTGCGCCTTTGACGGCGGTACGGTCTCGGGCGGCAGCTGCACCGGCGGCCTGGTCGGTCAGCTCTCGAACGCAGAAATACAAAACTGCTTCCACAGCGGCGACGTCAACGGCCATACCGGCAGCAACGTCGGCGGCGTCGTGGGCTACGCAGGCAACTCCGGCGTGATCAGCTACTGCGCGCATTACAGCGGCAGCGTTTCCGGCTACCAATACGTCGGCGGCGTCGCGGGCCACGCGACCAGGGACTACAGCGCAGGCTCAGGGAATAACTACAACCTTCATTACAACTTTTATCTCAGCGGCACGGTCGCGCGCTACGACAGCCTCGGCAACGTCGACGCCACGGACAGAGGCATCGGCGAACAGGTGTCCGCCGGGTTCGGCTCCAGCATCCAGTCAAACATCAACCCTTCGGGCGCTGCAGAGCCACTGACGCTCAACGAGTTCCAGGTGTGGTCAAGCTTCCGGCACTGGGATGACGACGTCTGGGCGATGGCGGCCGATTATCCGGTGCTCAGAAACGTCTATGAAACCGTGACCTTCCACGCCAACGGCGGCGACGGAACGATGAACGATTTCGCGATCCCTGCCTTCGGCGGACCGCTGCCCGACTGCGCGTTCAGCAAGTCCGGCGAGGCGTTTATCCTGTGGAACACCGCCGCGGACGGCAGCGGCGACTGCTATCTGCCGGGCGACAAGGTCCCCGGCGATCAGTCGATCGACCTCTACGCGATCTGGTCGAAGAAAGAGGACGTCACTTATATCGATACGAATGGTCAGCAGAAAACCGCGGCGAACTGCGTCGGGCTGACCAGCAGCCTCTCCCGGCTGCGCACGGGCTGGTATTTCTCCGACGGAATCGTCACGTATGATCGGCGCGTCGAGATCGACGGCGACGTCAATCTCATTCTCAAGGATAACACGACTCTGACTGAGCTGATGGGCATCCACGTGCCGAGCGGCAGCTCCCTGACGATCTGGGGGCAGGCGGGCGCCTATGCCGTGCCCGACTCCGACGCGGTGACGCAGGGCAAGGGCACGATGGACGTGCGCAATATCCTGCCCGGTTCGGGGCTGAATTACGACAACTGCGCCGCGCTCGGCGGCAACGCCGGCGAAGTACCCGGTGCGATCGCCATCAACGGCGGCGTGATCAAAGCGCTGGCGGGCAACGGCGCGGCGATCGGCAGCGGCGAGGGCTCGAACGGCAACGAAGTGATCATCCGCAACGCCTGCGTCACTGCACGGAGCATGGGCGGCGGCTCCGCGGCGATCGGCGGCGGCATGAACGGCAGCGGCGGCCGCGTGGAACTCATCGACAGCTATGTCAGCGCCGTCGGCAACACCGTCGTCTTAAGCAGCAAGACCTACGCAAGCCCCGGCATCGGCGCGGGCGTCAAAGGAAATACGGAAGAGAGCGTCAGCGCGACCGTGGGCATCATCAATTCCTGGGTGCATGCCGAAGCCGGCGACGCCAGCGAAGCCGGCGATAACGGCGTTGCGGCATGCGCCATCGGCACGAGCAAAGCGGCTGATTTCGATCTCGGCTGGATCTATCCGATCTCGCACGTGCGCGCGGTCGACGAAAACGACGCGCCCGTCACGCAGGATCTGATCCCCTATATGTGCACGCGGCAGAGCGTGGATCTCAAGCCCTGCACCTTCCACGTCGGCTGCGCGGACAATCTCCAGAAATGCCGGTACTGCGGCATCACGAGCGCGAGCGGCGTGCATTTCGTCGTCTGCGATTACAACTACAACAATTCTCCCGCGCCGTTCTCTTACGGCACGGAGGACGGCGGTTCCTTCGAGATCACCGACAACATCATCGGCGCGCAGAACGCCGTTTTCAAGTGCTGGAGCACCAATCAGGACGGCTCGGGGACCCAATACTTCCCCGGCGATTCGATCACACCCACAGGCGAAATGTCCCTGTACGCGCAGTGGACCGCGAAAAAGCCGGTCGTCTATGTGGATGAAACAGGCAGCGAGCAGACCGCAACGGCAACCGTGCTGACACAGGCGGACACCGTGCTTTCCGACGGCTGGTATGTTTGCGAGGGCGCGCTGAACTTCAGCGGCCGCATCACAGTGAGCGGCGACGTGCATCTGATCCTTGCCGACGGCTGCAGCCTTGTCGCGAATACCGGCGTGTGCGTGCCCGAGGACGCGAGCCTGACGATCTACGGGCAGACCGCGCGCAACGCTTCCACACAGACCGTCGGCACCGGCGTGCTGCACGCAAAGAGCGGCAGCAGCCAGCACGCGGCGATCGGCGGCAACCGGAGCGGTGTGGCCGGAACCATCACGATCAACGGCGGCATCATCGCCGCCGAGGGCAGCTACGGCGCAGGCATCGGCGGCGGCGACGTCGGCACCTGCGGCACGGTCAACGTCAACGAAGGCCTTGTGATCGCCACCGGCGGGTACGGCTCCGCGGGCATCGGCGGCGGCGGTTACTCGAGCGGCGGCACGGTGAATATCCGCGGCGGCTTCGTCTTCGCGACCGGCAGCGTTTACAGCGACACGAATCAGGCGGCGCCCGGCATCGGCGCCGGCCGGCCGAGAGTCAACGGCTCACAGCCGCTGTTCCCCGGCAGTGTGAATATCACCGGCGGCACCGTGGTCGCCATGGCGGGCGTCGTTTCCGGCAGCGGCACCGGCGCGCAGGCGATCGGCGTGAACCTGGCCGACACTGCGAACGTGCTCTGGAACTCGCTTTCGATCGCCAACGGCATGCGCGTGACCGCGGGCAATACGGAAGAAACCGCCGAAATCAGCCTGTATGCAGATCGTGTGGCCGCCTGCCGCATGCAGTTTGCGAAGATCGAGCCCTGCGCGGCGCACACGCCGAACGCGGACAACGAACCGCCGTGCATCCACTGCGGCCTGAATTATGAAGTGCCGCCCGCACCGGCGACGCCGCCCGTGGTCACCGCGCACTCCCTGAGCCTGAACGGCGATATCGGCGTGAATTTCTACGCGGAGGTGCCGCAGGCGACGGCCGACGTTTACGCGACCTTCACTGTGGACGGCAAGACCGTGCAGACGCCGATCGATCTGAATAATTTCAAGATGAGCGGCGAAACGAAGCAGTATAAATTCACCTGCAGCGTCGCCGCGGCGCAGATCGATACGCCGATCACAGGCAAAATCGTCAACGGCGCGGCGCAGAGCGAGGAATTCACCTATTCCGTGCAGACCTATCTGACCGAGGCACAGCAGACGATGGCGGACAACGCGGCGTTCATGGCGCTGGCAGGCAGCCTTGCCACCTACGGCTACTACGCAAACGCGCTGTTCAGCTACAACGACGGTTTCACGCGGCACGCCCTGTTTGACGACAGCGGCTTCGCGGCCGTCACGGCGGCGTCCCTCGCGGATTATGAAGAGGAAATACGGGCCCAAGAAAACGCCGTGATCTACGTCGGCACAAGCCTCGTGCTGCGCACCGAAACGGCGATCCGCCACTACTTCAGGCTGCCGGCGGGCAAGACGGTCGACGATTACCGCTTCCTCTGCCGGGACACCAAAGACGAAACGATCGACATCACGCCGGTCCGGAGCGGCAGCTATTATTACGTGGAGATCCCGAATATCGAATCGGCGAACCTCGGCAGCATCTGCACCCTGGCCGTGGTGCCGGACGTCAGTACGTCGCAGGAAGCGCAGGGCCAGAACGCCCGCTGGAAGTATTCCGCGATGAGCTATGTGCGCAAGGCGCTCGCGCGGTATGAGGCGAACGATCCGGCGATCAGCGACGAGCTCGCCAACGCCGTCAAGGCGCTGACGCTCTACTACCAGGCGGCGGACGCCTATTTCTCCCTCATCAACGCGTGACGGGATCCGGTCGGAAAAAGCAGTCGGAACCGACTGCCCGCGTTCGGCAAAGACGCGCGGCCCGGCGGTCACGCTGCATGACATAGATCATTCGGAATCACGGATTGCATCAGGAAGGAGCATCTTATAATGAAACAAACGAAAAAACTGCTTTCGCTTCTGCTGGCCTTGACGCTGGTGCTCGGCACGATAGCGGTCGGCTTCGGCGGTCTGCCGCTGCGGTCTTCTGCGGCGGGCAGCGGCAAAGCAATCCAGCTCGTGACCGACGGCACGGCGGCGAACCTGCCCGGCGCGCAGCAGAGCAACGTGTATTTCGGCAATTACAAGCAGTCGAGCAACGGGGCGGGCGACTTCAACGTCGATCCGATCAAGTGGCGCGTCCTTTCCAACGCGGACGGGAAGCTTTTCCTGCTTTCGGATCAGAATCTGGACGCGATGCAGTATTACTCCGAACAGGATGTGATCGTGAACTGGGAATACTGTATTATCCGCCCATGGCTGAACGGCGACTTCTTCAGCGCGGCGTTTTCCGACGCCGAACAGGCGGCGATCCCGGAAGTCGTCGTCATAAACGACGACAACCCGTTCGAGGACTCTGATGGCGGAAACAACACCACGGATAAGGTGTTTCTGCTTTCCATCGACGAGGCAATGAAGGAAGCGTACGGCTTCCCGAACAATGCTGACCAAGAGGCGGCGATCCGTCAGGCGACCAATACCGACTACGCGAAGGATCGCGGTGTTAAGACTTACAGCAACGGATACGGCGTATGGTGGCTGCGCTCTCCCGGCGGCGTGGGCTTGGTCGCTGTGTCTACCGTCATGGACGACGGCAGGGTGGACTACGTCGGCGCCCTTGTAGACCATACTGATATCGCAGTCCGTCCCGCTATGAACGTGGATTTGAGCAAGGTTCTCTTCGCCTCCGCCGCCGTGGGCGGCAAGGCGGGCACCGGGCTGACGGCGGTCGGCGATTATGACGGCGCCGACTGGAAGCTGACGCTGCTCGATGAGAGCCGCAGCAGCTTCACCGCATCCGCGGCACGGCTGGGCGACGAATGGAGGATCATCTACAGCGGCGCAGCGACCGGCGAAAATGAAAGAATCTCCGCGATGATCGTCAACAGCGACGGCGAGGCGACGTATTATGGCGTGCTCAGCTACGCGCAGACCGGCACGAACACGGTCACGCTCAACACCGCCGGCAAGCTGAACGAGCGCGACAAGCTTTACGTTTTCAACGAGCAGGTGAACGCCGCCAATCAGACCGATTTCGCGAGCGCGCTCGTCGAGATCACCGACGCGCCCGTATTTCATGAGATCCCCAAATGCGACCTTGCCACGCTGAACGACGGCGATTACTGGTTCGATATCCAGAGCCTGCTGAAGGATGAAAACATCAATCCTTCGAAAGATGTGTACAATTTTCTTCAGAATTATTCTTTCTTCTATGTCAGTGAGGACGGCAGCTCGGCGCTGATCAAAGAACGCACCTCTTTCCTGCATGAAGAATACATTGAGCACACCTACACCGCCAGGGACGCGCGCTTCGCCTATCTGAAGCAGCACGTCAAGACTGCGTGCGACGACGTCCTGTTCACGGAGGAATTCGAGAGCAATCCAACGGGCTGGACCTACGTTGACGCTGACAACGACGGGTACAACTGGAAATTTGAAACCGTCGACCTCAAGTATAAGATTGTCTGCAGCACGCATTCCGGACTGGGCAGGCTGTATTCGGAATCCTATGTAAACGGCCATGGGGCTCTGACCCCCGATAACTGGGCGATCACGCCCGCCATCGTCATTCCGGAGGAAGACAAAGACGTGACGCTCACCTTCTGGGTGACGGGGCAGGAACCCGGTGCATGTGCAGAGCACTACGGCGTCTACGTTTATGAGGCGGCGGATCCCGCCGCGCCGGCGCTGCCCGCCGGCAAGCCCGCCGACTATATGAAGACGAAGCTCATGGAACAGACCGATGACAGAGGGAAAGAGTTCACGGAGATCACGGTCGATCTGAGCGCCTACGCGGGCAAGACGGTGTTCCTGGCCTTCCGGCATTTCGACTGCACCGATCAGTACCAGCTGAGTCTTGACAGCGTTACGGTCATGGGGTATCACCACACCTACGGCGATACCGGCGCCGACCGCTACACCTGCACGGTCTGCGGCGCCTTGAATGAGACGCGCAAGGCTGCCATCCTGGTCGATCCCGGCCTGACCGTCACGGTTTCGTCCGCAACGGTCTATCACGGCCGGACGGCGATCGTCACCGCCAACCTGCCCGCGGACGCGACCGGCACGGTCGATTTCGCGCTCGAGGGTCAGGATATCGACATCGTTTATCCCATTACAGGCGTGCCCCTTTGGAACGGCAGTGCGACGGTCAGCGACGACGTTTATGACGTCGGCAACTATCACGTGAAAGCAAAATACAGCGGCGACGATAAGTATAAGGCTGCGGAGGCAGAGGCGTATCTGGCGGTGATTCGAAATGAGTTTGCGCTCGATCTGACGATGCAGAACGGCGATTTTACCATTCCGTACGGGCAGCCCGCAGTCGTGATCGTGACGATCCCCGAGGACGCCACGCATCAGGCGCCGGCAAGCGGCGATATCACCCTGACGCTGAATGGGAGCGCGGTGGGCACATATGATGCGGAGAACGGCGTTCTGGCGTTTGATTTCACCGAGAACGAGAAGCTGGCGCCGGGCGATTATACGGTGCATGCCACCTATAACGGCGATGCGCATTATGCCCCGCAGGAAGACGAAATCACATTTGTCGTGACAGAGGCGACGCCGAAGATCATGATCGCGGCAGAGCCGCTGGATGAAGTCGGCACTGCGTATGCGGTCGCGATCACGAAGCCGGAGGATGCCGTGGGACACGTCACGCTCCACGTGAATTACAACGGGGAGGAGAAAGACGTCCGCGTTTGCGCTGCAGAATTCTTCGAAGACGGTGTTTTCAGCTTCAACTTCCCGGAAGATATTCCGGAATGCGTCGGGCTCACCGGCGAATTTACGTTGACCGCAGATTACAACGGCAGCAACGATCCGAATTATACAAACAACAGCGATGAGATTACGATCCGGCTCGGCTGCGACCACGTCTGGAACGAGCCGGCGTGGAACTGGGAGGATGACGTTGCGCACCCGACTTATTATGCGGAATGCTCGAAATGCGCCGACGGCAAAGCCGAAGGCAGCGTGGAGAGCGTGCCCGGCACGCGCGTGGCAGCGACCCTGAATGAAGACGCTTACACGCCCTATACCGCCCAGGTCGTGCTCGGCACGCAGACCTTCACCAGCGAATATAAGGATTACGAGCCCGGCACGATGCACCAGGCCCGTGCGGATGCGCTTGAAGACTATAAAACGGACCTGATCGAAACAGCAGAGTCCAATGCGCAGGCCGGCGACAGCGAAAAGGTGCAGGCACTGATCGCCGCCGCAGTCGAGCGGATCAACGGCGTGACCTATGATCCGGACTTGTCGCTCGATGAGAACAAGCAGGCCGCCGACAACGCCGCGAATCTTGATGCGCTGGCCGATGCGCTGACCGATCAGCGTGCTGCTGACGGCGCGGAGAAAGTCATCGACGAGATCGGCGAGGTCGAATACACCGACGAGAGCAAGAGCAGGATCGACGCGGCCCGCGCAGCTTTCGACGCGCTGACGCCGGAGCAGCAGGCCCTGGTGCCCGATGAAGTGAAGCAGGCGTTGGAGGATGCGGAAGCCGATTATCAGCTGCTCGAAGACAAAGCGGCGTTTGAGGACTACAAGGATGCGGTGAAGGCCGCCGCCGACGCGCTCGGCAAGGCGGATGACAGCGAGAAAACCGCCGCCTTGATCGAGAAAGCGAAGAAGGCGATCGACGATCTGCCCTATGACGAGAACGCGTCGCTTGACGAAAACAAGCAGGCCGTTGACGATGCCGCAAACCTGCAGCAGCTCACGGCCGGTCTGGATGATCAGCGTGCTGCCGACGCGGTGGAAAATGCCATCAACGACATCGGCAACGTGGCGCTCACTGACGAGAGCAAGGGCAAGATCGACACGGCGCGCGCCGCTTATGACGCGCTGACCGACGCGCAGAAAGCGCTCGTGCCCGACGAGGCAAAGCAGGCGCTGACCGACGCCGAGCAGGAATATGCCGACCGGGAAGCGTTCGAGGAATACAAGGAAGAAAAGAAAGCCGCGCTTGACGCGCTTGCCAAGGAGGGCGACAGCGCCGCCGCGCAGCAGATCATCGAGGACGCCAAAGCCGAGATCGACGCGCTGGAATACGACGATACCAAGCCGCTCGAGGAGAACAAAGCCGCGGTCGACGCCGTCGTTGACAAGACGGAACCGGCGCTTGACGAGCAGCGCACCGCGGATTGCCCGCTCTGCGGCAAGGGCCATGAAAACGGCTTCTTCGACAAGCTCCTCGGCGTCTTCCACAAAGCGCTCTACTATCTGAATCGTTTCGGCATCATTGCCATCAAACTGCTTGTGCAGCTGATTATGAAGTTCTGAACGCCTCTGCGGTTGACAGATCAGACAGGTCTCCGCGCGGATCTGCTCCGATAAAAACAGCAGCGCAGCCGTTTCACAGGGGACGACTGCGCCGCTTTTTCGCCATGTTAAACTGCGTTGCTTGCGCAACGCGGGCAGATGGGATAGAATAGGGCTGCCGAAAGGAGGCAGAAACCATGTTGAATGAAAATCTGAAACGCCTGCGCATCGAGAAAGGCTACACGCAGGAAACGCTGGCCGCGGCGCTCCATGTGGTGCGCCAGACCGTGAGCAAATGGGAAAAAGGCTTGTCCGTACCGGACGCCGAGATGCTTGTGTGCATCGCCGACACGCTGGAGGTCAGCGTCAACGAACTGCTCGGTGCGGAGCTGCCGCAGGAAGAAAGTCAGCGCAATGAGATCGCAGAGCAGCTGGCAAGGATCAATGAGCAGCTTGTGATCAAAAACCGCCGGGCGCGCCGCCTCTGGAAGACGCTGGCCATCATTCTCGGCGCGATTGCGCTGGGACTGGCGCTCCTGTTTGCCGCGCTGGTGTTTCTGCGCGCGCAGTATCGTGACCGCACGCCGGCGGGCGAAACGGAATGGGTCTGCACGCTGGATGGCGAGCGCTACGGCTGGTCCGTCACCTATGACCGGAATTATCAGGTGCTCGAGGCCGGCGGCGATGCGTGGATCTCGGATCACATCGATTTTTTGCATTGCCACGATATGCACGAGGTGCAGGGCGCGCTGGAGAATTATTTCCTTCTGCGCGGCGGCACGGTGGAGGTCGTGCGCGATACCGGCAACGCTGCACTCGGCGTCCCGCCGATGACCGCGGAACCGGCGTCGCAGCCGGAATAAAACAATTTTGCAGTATTCTGTAATCAATATTCCCTGAAAAGAGGTATTCTGATGAACGATAAAAACATGCGGCTGGGCATCAACACCTATTTTGACAATATCCTCGGGGATACGCCCGCCTACAATTGCGTGTGCGACAAGGTGGATTTCATGGTCTGCCACACGGACCCGCAGCGCTTCCCCCTGCCTGTTGCGCAGGAACGGGCCGAGGCCGTCGCGGAAAAGCTCGGCGGCAAGGGCGTCGATTTCGTTGCGAATTTTGAATTTCAGAATTTCGGCCACGACGCCACCGCGCCCGACGGCACCGAATGGGTTTTGAATACGGAGCAGCTCCACCGCCTCGCCATCCCCGACGCCTACATCAAGGCCCTGCAGACCTCGCCGCATTTCAAGGGCGTGATGTATGATGAGTTTGAGCACGTGATCATCAATCAGAATATCTCGATCATCCTTGCCACCAAAGGCAAGCTCAAAAAAAGCGTGTTTCCGCTCCTGGACGGCAGCGACCCCTATGCGCAGGGCGAGCTTCTGAGCCGGCAGATCGGCGAATATGCTGCCGAGATCAAGGCCAAGGGCGCGGAACTCTTTGTGGGCGAGCATGTGTTCCCCGTGCTGTTTCACACCTTCGCGCGCAACGGGATCCTCCCTAACTTCAAGTCGCAGAAGGAGAGCGTCTCCAACCTCGCCTTCGCCTTCGCCGCGGGCGCGGCGCTGCAGTACGGCACGCCGCTGTGGAACTGCGTCGACTGCTGGTTCCGCCTGACGAATCCGGGGCATTCGGCGAAGGAGATGTATTACAACCTGATATTCGCCGACCTTGCGGGCGTGAACAACGTCTATGTCGAAAGCGCCGCGGTTTTCACAGACGGCGAAGGTAAACCGAACGAATACGCCGAACGGTTCTCTGAATTCTCCGAAAACGGAAGGAATCCCGACCGCGGGTATGACATTCACGATTACCGCCCCGAAATCGGCATTATCCGCTATGACGACACTTACTGGGGGCAGGGCGACCCCGTGATGTGGCGCAGGATGCTCTTCGGCAACAAGCAGATCAAACCCGGCCGGCGTTCCAAGGAGATTCTGGGCATTTTCAGCCTGATCACCCACGGCGAAACCTCAAAAGGCAGCTTCAGCTGGGGCAAGATCTCCCCGTGGGCGCTGCGCAAGCACCGCTCGTTCATGACCATGAACAGCGTCGCCGTCTTTGACGATCGGGTGCAGAACGGTCTGGAATCCCTGAAGCTCTGTTTCCTGAGCGGGATCCATATCAGCGACGAAACGCTGGCGCGCGTTGCAAAGCTTGTGCAGGAAAACGGCCTGACGGTCGTGACGCCGCCCTGCTTCGCCCCCGCACACATCCGCGCGCAGGCGAAAACATCTCACGCGGAAATCCGGGACGGCAAGGGCGTCTGGATTGTGACCGAGCATCTCGCAAGCGCGAAAGTCAAAAAAAGAATCGCGCCGTTTCTGGGCAGAGAAGGCGAAATCTGCCTGACGTTTGCAGACGGAAGAGAGATCATCCTGAAAATCGCGGACGACGGCGATTCGTTTGAAATTGTGAAAAACGGCTGAACCCGGCACGCGGGACTGTTCCAATGCCGTTCACCATCCGAAAAACACCATCAACAAAAAATGAAAAGCGGCGCCGGGGAGTGTTCCTCGGCGCCGCAGGCGTTTATGCAATTAGTCCTCGACCGGGCTGAAGTCCTCTTTGCCCGCGCCGCAGAGCTCGCAGACGAAATCCTCGGGCAGGTCTTCCCACTTCACGCCGGTTTCTTCTTCATCATAGATCCAGCCGCAAAGATTGCAAACGTATTTCATGATCGGTTCTCCTTTATTGATTATTTGCCGAAGTAGCGGGCCAGCAGACCGGCGAAGGCCTTGCCGTGGCGGGCTTCGTCGCGTGCCATTTCGTGCACGGTGTCATGGATCGCATCCAGACCCTGCGCCTTGGCAAGCTTGGCAAGCTCGGTTTTGCCGGCGGTCGCACCGTTCTCGGCTTCCACGCGCATCTTCAGGTTTTTCTCGGTGCTGTCGGTCAGCACTTCGCCCAGAAGCTCGGCGAATTTCGCGGCGTGCTCGGCCTCTTCATAGGCGGCCTTCTCCCAGTAGGCGCCGATCTCGGGGTAGCCCTCGCGATAAGCGACGCGCGCCATGGCCAGATACATGCCGACCTCGGAGCATTCACCGTTGAAGTTCGAACGCAGACCCTCGACGATCTCGGGATCCACACCCTGCGCCACGCCGACCACATGCTCGGCGGCCCAGCTCAGCTCATCGCTTTTCTGCTCGATGAATTTGGATGCGGGGGCTTTGCAGACGGGGCACTGCGCGGGGGCGGCGTCACCTTCATAGACATAGCCGCAGACGGAACAAACAAACTTTTTCATGGGAAGGACCTCCATTCTATTTCTGAAATATATTTGACCTTTCGTCGCTTCTATTTTACTGGATTTCCGGCGCTTTGTCAATGCTTATTCCGGTTTTTCGGCAGTTATTGATTGCGCAGTAGATAGGAGATGCGATATTCATCACCAACCTGTGAAACCGCGAAGGCGTTTTCGCCGTCGCCGGACTTCACGGAAAACAGCACCCGTACGCTCTCTGCGGGGAAACACGTCGTTGAAAACTGATCTCCGTAGTGGAAGGAATAGCCGGGAATGACTTCCGAAAGATTCTCCCGCGCGTTGTCGCCGAGCTGTGCGGAGCCGATTTCAAACGCGCCGCTCAGCGGAAGAATGCGGCCGTCCCGATAGGTCAGTACGGAGCAATCATACTCAATGCCGTCTCCCAGCGTGGTGCTGAGGAAAGATTCGGCGATCATCAGCGTCCGGCCGTCGCTCTGCGCGATGAAAAAGCAGTCATTGTTGATATTCTCTTTAAAGACCGGCAGGGGACAGGTCATCCGGAACGTGCCGGCCGGCGTCAGGACTTCTTCGCCGGATTCATAAGAACAATCGTAATCCGTCAGTTCCGCGTCGATCATGAGCGGATCCATTTTCGCAGCCAGCCTGCACCCGCCGTCTGCCGCTTCATATAAATAAAGGCCGTAAACATTCATCCGCTGCGGTAGATCGCGCGTCGAGTAGGGGCCGGTTCCTTCCTGAAAGCTGCGGTAGCCCAGCGCCGCAACGTCAACGTCAAAGCGCAGTGTCAGCACCAGCAGCTCATTCTGTCCGTCGCCGTCAAAGTCAGCGAGCACGGTGTTGAGAATGCTGTCGGGCATCTCGACGCCGTCAGAATCGATCAGATGCAGATCATCCCAGCTGACCTTCTCTTTTTGATAGGCGTTTACCCGGAATTCATCCGTATACCAAAGGGTATACTTGCCCGGGGTGAAGCAGACCAGGGCGTTCTGCAGCGCCTGCAGGTCGCCGACAAAGTTCTGCGGAAGGGTCTGCGGTGTCCGGATTTTCCGGATGGCAGCGGCGGTCGGCGCGGCCGAGGTCACGTCGGCGGCGGTTGTGCCGGTTTCGGAAACGGTTGTAGTGACGTCGGATACGGTCGTGCCGGACTGGGTCGTCGGCGTCACGCGCGCGGACTTGACAGTGCAGCCGGCGGAAAACAGCAGGCAGAGCGCAAGAAGCGCTGCCGTGATGATGCGCAATTGTTTTGGTTTCATTCTGCAATCAATCCTCTTCTTCCAATTTCGCGCGGATCGCCGAAACGTCTTCACACAAACGGATGAATACCATACCGAACGAGCAAATGACAATGCCGCCGATCAGGCCTGCGAGTACGCCGAGAATGGCGAAACTATCATCCACGCCGCCCATGATCACACCGCCCAGAACTGCCAAGGCGACGACGGAAAGAAAAGCGACGACTTTGCAAATGGTGATCCAGAGATTGCCCGCGCGGGGAGCGACCTCATCTTCTTCCTCCACAATTGTGCCGATAGGTTGCGGTTCGACCGGCTCCGGCTTTGTCAGACGAATTCGATTGGCTCCCGTGTTGGAATCCACAATGTCTCTTGCGCACTGCGGGCAGTAATAATACTGACCGCCATCCGGCGCGGGTTCGGCATAGAACGTGACGGTGTCGGGAAAAGCGTGTCTGCATAAGCTGCAGGTTTTCATTGAAACCCCTCCCAAATAGATTATGTGAATTATAGCAAATCCGAATAATTGTTGTCAAGCAAAGAAATATCGCTTCCGGCATGGACTTTTTTATTCGGATATGTTACAATAATAAACAACCTACTAAAGAAGGGTGAGGGAAATGAAAAAACTTTGTTCCGTTCTGCTTGCGCTCTGCCTTGCGCTGCTGACGCTGTCGCCGGCCTTTGCGGCGGAGACGCCCGCTTATGATACGGACGTCAAAACCACCTGCGGCGGCCATTGCGGCCAGAGTCCGCTGATCATCGTGCCGGGCATCATGCAGTCCCAGGTCTATGTGCAGGATGAAAACGGCAACGACCTGATGACCAGCGACGGCTTCCCGATCGTGGAGGGCATGGACCTCGCGTTCATGTTCGATATGGTCGCGCTCAAAGCGGAGCTGAAGGCCTCCATCGGCGATATCCTCAAATATGTGCTGCGCCGCGACAAGGACGGTCTGCTCGATCTGCTGCTCGGCATTCTGGATGAGAGCTTTTCCAACCACTATTTCAATCCCGACGGCACACGCGTGAACGAGGTCGCCGTGGATGAATACTGGTATTCGCTGGCCGAGGCAAAGAACCATCCCGATAAATCCTATAACTACGCCAAGGGCTACGCGAAGGACGACGACGGCAACACCCTGCCGACAACGAAATACAAGACCGAATTCGATTTCATCAAGGCGCAGGTCGACATCACCGAATTCTGCGAGCAGTATGGCTACGATCATACCTATTATTATTCCTACAGCTCCTTCGGCGACACCGATGCGCAGGCCGCGCGGCTGGCCGAGTATATCGATATGGTCAAGGCGCAGACCGGGCACGACAAGGTCAGTCTGGTTTTCATCAGCCTGGGCGGCACGATCGGCAACGTCTTCCTTTCCAAATACTGCGATCCCTCCGAGATCGACCGCATCGTCTATGCGGCGGCGGCCGTGGACGGCTCCTATCTGCTGGGCGATCTGATGCACGCGGATTCCACGCTCAAGGACAATGCCGTCATCTATAACGACCTGATTCCGAACATTGTCGCGCTCGCCGCCGAGGAATATATGGCGCTGGCCTATGCCGGCAACACGCTTGCCCGCGCGATTCCCAACGAGCTGTTCAACGACTTTCTGAATGAAACCGTGACCCGCGGCGTCAACGAGGTGCTGGGTCAGCTGATGCATAACTGCCCGTCCATGTGGGCGACCGTGCCGGGCGCGCTGTATCCGAGCCTCTCCGCGCAGTATATTTCCGATGCCGCGCACGCGCCGCTGAAGGAAAAAACCGACCGCTATTATGAGATCCAGTCCAACATCGCCGCAACGCTGCAGCGCCTGCAGGCCGGCGGTATGCAGATTTTCGTCATCTGCGGCTACGGGCTGGAGCTGCCCGCGCTGATCGCGCATTATAAACTGAGTTCCGACAATATCATTCAGGCGCAGTCCACCTCGATCGGCGGCACCTTTGCAAACGTCGGCGAGACCCTGCCGGCGGATTACGTGCCCGCGATCGACGCGAGCTATCTCAGCCCCGACGGCGTTGTGGACGCCGGCACCTGCGCGCTGCCCGACCACACCTGGTTTGTCAGCGGGCAGAGCCATCTGAAGCTGCAGGCGAGCGTCAACGACGTGATCGGCCAGTGCGTGCAGCTGATCACCGACCCCGAAATCACCGATGCGCGCGAGCACAACGGCGGCTATCCGCAGTTCAACGAATACCGCGATCTCTCCCAGATCGAGCGGATGATGCGCCTGTATGACGAAGCGGATCAGGACGCCCTCTCCGCAAAGAAACGGGAGGCCGTGGAGGCGGCCTATGCCGACGCGCAGGCCCTGATGGAAAAGCGCGTCTGGTCCTATGACGAGGCGAAGGCCGTGGAAAAGGAATTCTATGAAGCGATGCAAAAGGCGAAGCTGCTCGGCGACAAGGATCAGAACAGCTTTGTGAAGTATACGCTCCTGCCGCTGATCACGAAGCTCATGAAGGCCGTCAGCGACGTCTTTGAACGCATCCTCGGCGGGCAGGATTACTGGCTCATCCCCGTGCGGTGGTTTAAATAACCGCTTGCCTGTAAAACAAAAACTTGACTGCAGCGCGGGCACCATTGCCTGCGCTGCTGACGGATTCGGAGGGTTTTGAATGAATTCTGTGCGTCGATGGATTGCGGCGGCGCTGGCGCTGCTTCTGTTTGTCTGCTCTTTTTCGTTTTTTGCTGTATCCGCGCAGATCCCGGCGGACGCAGTGACGTTCCGGGGGCATTCTTACAGCATTTATCATCAGACGATCTCGTGGACGGAAGCCAAGGCCTACTGCGAAAACCTCGGCGGCCATCTGGCAACGATCACCACGCAGGAAGAGCAGCTGTTTATTGAATCGCTGAACAAGGATCAGAAACAGCTTTGGGCCGGCGGTTACCGGGATGATAACTTTGTGTGGCACTGGGTGACCGGAGAGCCGTGGAGCTATACCCACTGGGGCAGCGGAGAGCCGAACAACAACGGCGGAAATGAAACCAAGCTGACCGTTTGGCCGCTGGAGTGGAATGATCTGGCCGACAACAACCTGGGAGAACAGAGCGGCTTTATCTGCGAATGGGAAAGCGCCGTGTCCGATGTCGTTACCTGGAACGGGCATCGTTACCAGCTGATTGAGCAAAGCATGACCTGGACCGAAGCGAAAGCCTATTGCGAAAAACTTGGAGGGCATCTGGTGACAATCACGTCACAAAAAGAGCAGGATGTAATTAATGGTTATTTGACGGCGACGGCAGGCGGAAAAGATTTCTATTGGATCGGACTGTTCGATGATGGCTCAAACAGCAACTGGAAATGGGTGACCGGAGAACCGGTTTCCTATGTTAACTGGACTGGAAATGAACCGACAGATGCATTCCAAACAAAAACAATAATAAATAAGAATGGCGGTTGGCTTGATAACCCGGATGAAGGATTTAGCAATCCCTGGTCCCTTGATAATACCGGCATTCTCTGCGAATGGGAGCCCGCTGCAGCGACTGTGCCGGCAACGACCAAACCGACAACAACCAAGCCCGTGACTGCCCCCGTCACCACCAAGCCCGCCGCGACGACAAAGGCTCCCGCCACAACCCAGACGCAGGCAACGCTGCAGGCAATCGTGACCTCGCCGACCTCCCCGGACGGCAGCGGCGCGGTGCAGCTTGACGGGCAGGACTATCCGCTGCTGCGGTATGAGGATTTCAGCTACTTTCTGCAGCAGCTCGACGCGCTGATCGTGCAGTATCTCGGCACGGCGCAGCGCGTGGAGATTCCGGAGAGGATTGACGACCATCCCGTGGTCGGTGTGTCCGACAACGCCTTTGCGCAGTCGCAGGCCACCGAGGTCGTCGTGCCCGCGAGCGTTTACCGCTTCGGCGATCACGCGTTTGAAAGTCAGCAGGGCAGCATGACGATCATCTGTGAGGAGGGCAGCCCCGCCGCGCAGTATGCGCAGAAAAACGGCAATCCCGTCGAGCTCCGGCAGGTCTATACCATCGCCGCGCCGACAAACGCCGCAGCAAACGTCCCCGCACAGGGCCGCAACCTGAAACCGCTCCTGATCGGGATCATAGCCGGCGTCGTCCTGCTCGGCGTGCTCGTCGCCCTGATTCTGCTTGCAAAAAAACGAAAGGGCTATGAGTAAATACCATATAAATAAATGATTATTTTAACTGCCTGCGGGTCTGCAACGCCCGCAGGCTTTTTGCCGCACGGAAGAATTGAACAATTCATTTTTCGGATTTTGCGCTTCTCTGTCAATATTTGACGAAACACCCGGCGTCGTTGAGAAGAAGGGATAAAAAAGGGCAAAAAAGGTGTTGACAAACGGGGATGGATTTGGTATGATAGCGGAGCGCCCTGCGGGAAGCGCGGGAAACTGCGGGTCTGCAGGCGCGAATCGCACATTGAAAATTAAACAACGATAAGAACAAAACCCTTGAAGATTTTTTGAGTATGAGTACTCGAACAAACAGTAATTTCCGCAAGACGGAAATAGATGTCAGATGGCATCGAGA
>JAFRQQ010000020.1 GCA_017428525.1 Clostridia bacterium
GAAAAAGCACAAACAAATGAGAAAAAACTTCTGAAAGCAATGTCTGTACTTATGTTTGTTCTTGCCGGATGCTTTCTCGTATCGGCATCAAGCGAATTATTCCATATAAAGTTACTGATATGGATCGGGCAGGCATTATTCATTGTTGTTTTAATTGCAGGTCTCGTTTATCTTAATACAGGGAACAGATTCAAAAAGTGATGATTGTAACAAATTCCGGTTTGTCAAAGCAGCAAACCGGGCAATCCGGATGAAAAGAGCAACCTGCATAAGCATTTTAAAGAACGTATTGCCAACAGCAGGCTGATCGCATCATATAACACGCAATCGAAACAGACGCAAATGAATGAAAGGAAATCAATATGGATTACAGACTGGATGATTACGGCGTTCTGCCGGATGCGGATTATTTACAGACAGACGCCATACAGCTAGTTTTTGACCTTTGCAAAGAAACCGGCGGCACGGTGATCTTTCCGAAGGGCACCTATCTGATTTCGAGCTTGCTGATGCATTCGCACACGACGGTTTATCTGGAAAGCGGCGCGGTTCTGCTGGGGAGCAAACAACGCTCGGATTACAAGATTTTTGACGTGCCGGAAAACGTTCAGCTGCGCACGGATATGGAAATGATCCCGCAGTATTTCGGATTCAAAAAAAGAAACGCCTACCGCAAGGCCATGATCTCCGCCTACGGCGCGGAAGAGATCGCAATCATCGGCGCGCCGGGCGCTGTCATTGACGGGCAGAACTGCTTCGACCCGGACGGTGAGGAAGGCTATCGCGGCCCGCACGGCATCTTCTTCTCAAGCTGCAGCCGCGTCACGCTGAAAGGATACACCATTCGGCACAGCGGCAATTTTCTGCATCAGCTCGACGCCTGTTCCGACGTCACGATGACCGACGTCACCTGCCTGGGCGGCAGCGACGGCATCCATCTGCACTGCTGCAAAAACACCGAAATCGAGCGATGCGTCTTCCGCACCGGCGACGACTGCATCGCGGGCGCCAATCTCCGGGATCTGCACGTCAACAACTGCGTGCTGAATTCCTCCTGCCAGGCGTTCCGCATCGGCGGGATCAATCTTCTGATTGAAAACAGCTATATCTACGGCCCCGGCTATTATCCGCACCGGATGACGGTCGTGAAATCCGAAACGGAGGAGCTCCCCCGCGAGGCGGGGCGGCATAATCTGTATTCATTAATGATCTTTTTCGCAAGCGAAACGTTTCCGGCCGAGGAGCATTCCCGGAATATCGTTTTCCGCAATCTGATCGTGGAAAACGCGGATCAGGTGCTGTTTTATCACGCCGAGTTGTCGCGCGATCTTCAGACGGGCGACCGGCTGCGGGAACTGACGTTTGAAAACGTCCGCTTCACCGGCCTTGAGAAAAGCTCCTTTGTGGAAGCCGCCGCGGAGGCGCCGCTGACCGTGCGGCTCAAAAACGTGACCGCAGAATTCCGTGACGGCGCGGGCAGCCTGTTTGCCGAAGAGAGCACAAATCTGTCAATCATTGATTTGTCCGATTGAAACGCCGTTTTCATCCAATAAAAAGGAGAATCTGCCATGCGCCCGCAAATCGTCAACATCATCAATTTTATCAGAGGGGTCGAGCCCAGGGAACCGGTCGACCTGCTCGCGCCTGTGAAAAAGCAGGCGGAGCTGATGCAGAAGCACCGGCTGAAGAGCACGTTTCTTTTGCAGTATGACGCGCTGATCCGCCCGGAATTCACGGAGTTTCTCAAAGGTCTTGACCCGGTGCTGTTTGAATACGGCGTCTGGTTTGAAGTGGTGCAGCCGCTCTGCGAAGCGGCCGGCGAACCCTGGACGGGCCGCTTCCCCTGGGACTGGCACGCGCAGCACGATCTGCCGCAGGGCTATGCGCCGGAAGCGAGAATCCGGTTGACCGACTGCCTGTTCGTCAAATTCAGAGAAATCTTCGGCAGCTATCCGCGCGTGATGGGCGCGTGGGTGCTTGACACGGTCTGCATCAATCACGCCGCCGGGCAATACGGCCTTGACGCCCTCTGCTGCTGCAAGGAACAATTCGGCACGGATGGCTACACGCTCTGGGGCGGCTACTACGGCCAGGGCTATTATTCCTCAAAGAAGAATTTCTTTGTGCCTGCGGCAAAAAAAGAGGATCAGCTCTCCGTGCCCATTTTCAGAATGCTCGGATCGGACCCGGTTTACCAGTATGATTACGGACGCAATGTCGACGGCCGGTCTGACACAAGGCAGGGCGTCATCACGCTCGAGCCAGCAAGCGGCAACGGCGGATGCAACCCCGCCTGGGTGGATTGGTATCTGCGCGAAAATTTCAACGGGGAATGCCTCTCCTTCGGCTATACGCAGGCAGGTCAGGAAAACTCCTTCGGCTGGGAAGGCATGGCGGAGGGCCTTGCCTATCAGTTCGCGCGCTTTGAAGACCTCAATCAGCAAGGGAAATTGGAGGTTCTGACGTTCGGTGAAACCGGCAGACGGTTTTCGGCTTCCTATGACATCACGCCGGCGTCCGCGATTTCGGCCCACTCCGCGTGGGACGACCCCGGCAAATGCTCGTTCTGGTACAGCTCCCGTTTTTACAGAATCAACGTTTTTTCGGATGAAAACGGCATCCGGATCCGGGATCTGTACACATTCAACGAGGATTCCGCGGATCCGTATTTGTCAAAACTCTGCCATACTGATGATATCATTTATGAAACCGACCGTGTGCTTGACGGCAACCGGCAGTCCGGCAACGGCGTGCTCGCCGGCATCTATCCAATCTCCGAACTGACCGGCGAGCCTTTTCACGGAAGCGATTATGTATTCACGGACCTCGGAAACGACGTGTGCGAAATTGCTTTTGATGCGCTTGTTTTCAGATTCACCCCCGAGGGCTGTACCGTAAGCCATCCGGACGGCGTGAAGCTGAAAATAGCAGTCGGCAGGGCGGGCGAAACACCGGACGCAGACAGCCCGGTCAAGGCAGTTCCCTATCGCGGCAAAGCGGAAGAATAAAATCAATAAATCGGGATTTGCAAAAAGGGATCGTGACATATGAAAAATAACAAGCTTATAGGTTTTGAACGATTATGCGATAAATACAAAATCATCTCCGTCGAGCCTCTTTTAAAGGGGTGGTCAAGAGATCAAAAATATATCCTCGAAGACAGTGAGGGAGAAAAATACGTTCTTCGGTTATCTAATAACGATTTATACGAAAAAAAGAAGAATCAATTCGATCTTCTTAAAAAAATTGAAGTGCTCGGACTTAACTGCTCCCGACCGACCGAGTTCGGCACAAAGGATGATGGCACCGTCTATACGCTTTTGTCTTTTCTTGAAGGAGAAGACGGCGAAACTGCGGTTGAAGCTCTAACAGATGAAGAGGCGCAAAGGCTAGGTGTCGAAGCCGGAAATTGCCTTCGTAAACTACATTCTATCGATATACCGCCGCAAGGGTCTACGTGGTGGGATCGCTATTTGGAAAAAATGCCGAGAAAGATCGCCGCACTAAACGGATGTGAATATAAACTGCCTATGCAAAGCGCGATTTTGGATTATTACGAAAAGCATTACGAAATAATGAAAGACCGCCCGCTCGTATTGTGCCACGGCGATTATCATCTTGGGAATATGATAGTCAATAGTGGCAAGATTGGGATCATCGACTTTGACAAAAACGGTATCGCCGATCCTTATGACGATCTCAAACCGTTTTGCTGGAACGTTATGGTCAGCGAATACTTTGAAACGGGACTGATAAACGGGTATTTTAACAGCCATATTCCCGACGACTTTTGGAGAATACTTAAATTCTATACCGCTGAAAGTTTGATCTCGCATCTGCCGTGGTCCGTACAATTCGGTCAGCAGGAAATAAAGACCGCGCTTGAAGTAGCCGATAATCAGATGAAATGGTACGATCATTTTGAACTTGAAATACCGACGTGGTATAAAGAAATCTAAAAAACACTCCGGAAAATTACAAAAGAAAACGACAAATTCCGGTTTTGCGAGGTGAAAACATGAAAAAACTTATCCTTATCCTGCTGTGCATCATAATGATCGGATCGGCAGCGGCGTGCGGAAATACGGACGGCGTCAGAAACACAGTGAACGGCAACATGAAAACCTATTATGAAATGAACGACGGGACCTGGAAGTGTGAGAATTACACCTACCAGTACCGCCTTGAAATCAAGGGAAGGATGCCGAATGCGGCGGTTGACACGACCTTCGTTTATTTAAGCAATCTTGAGGAAATCCCGTTTGAACGCGCGTATCTGGCCGCCGGAGTCAGCAGTCATACGGATGATTATTTTCAGCCGGAAGACGCCGTTCTTGTTGAAATGAAATAACGGAAAGAAGCATGGATATGAAAAACAGCAAAGCAGAGAAAGTGACAGTGAAAACGCCGTTTTTGGGATGCACCTACTACCCCGAAGACTGGGACGACGAGCAGCTTGCTTTTGACATCCAAATGATGCAGAAAGCAGGAATTGCCTGCGCGCGGATCGGAGAATTCGCGTGGCGCAAAATGGAGCCGCAGCCCGGTGTATTTGAATTCGGCTGGCTCCACCGCGTCATCGACGCGCTCAGTGAAGCGGGGATCGCCGTGATCCTGGGCACGCCCACGGCGACGCCGCCGGTCTGGCTGGGCGACGCGCATCCCGATATGTTTCTGCGCGCTGAAAACGGCACGCGCTTGCAGCACGGCGGGCGGCGGCACTGCTGCTCCAGCAACCCGCACTATCTGGAAGCCTGTGACAGAATCGTGCACGCCATGGGGCGCGAATTCGGCACGGATCCCAATGTGATCGGCTGGCAGCTGGACAACGAGATTTACACCTGGGGCACGGGCTGCACCTGTGCGCACTGTATGGCCGTCTATCACGACCGGCTCCGGCACGCATACGGCGCCATCGAAAACCTCAACGCCCGCTGGAATCTCAACCTGTTCAGCCAGGCGTATGACCGCTTTGAGCAGGTGCCCGGCGACTGGGGGGCGTGGCACAATCCGCATCTGAAATACGAATGGTCTGCCTCGCATTATGAGGCGGACATTGCGCTCATTCACCGGCAGGCGGCCATTCTCCGTCAATACACTGCCGCGCCCATCGGCACGGATATGATGCCCCTGAACGGCATGGACTATGAAAAAATGTGCGGCGCAATGGACGTTGTCATGTTCAATCATTACAACACGCCGGAAACCCTGCATGAAGCCGTTTTCTGGTTTGACTATCTGCGCACGCTCAAAGACCGCCCCTTCTGGATCACCGAAACCGCGACCACCTGGAACGGTTCCACCGCCATCAATCAGGTGCTCAAGCCGGAGGGCTACTGCCGCGTCAATTCCTGGCTGCCCGTCGCGCTGGGCGGCGCATGCAATCTTTACTGGCTTTGGCGGCAGCACTGGGCGGGTCACGAGCTGATGCACGGCTCCGTCCTCAGCCCGGAAGGCAGACCGACGCACACCTTCGGCGAAGTGCGGCAGACGGCGGCGGAGTTCGACCGCGCTTCCGGCTTTTTGTACGGCAGCAAGGTCGCCGCCTCTGTTGCGCTCCATTTCACCTCGAAATCATGGCAGTTGTTTGAGCATCAGAAGATCGTGGACGGCAACAGTTACATAAAAAACGTGCAGACGGTCCACCGCGCGCTGACCCGCTGCGGCGTGCGCCCGGACGTTATCGGCGCGCTGCATGCGCTTGAGAATTACAAACTGCTTGTCTCCCCTTGCGTTCTGACGCTTGAGGATGCAAACATGGCCGAACAGATCCGCGCGTTTGTTGAAAACGGCGGCGTCTGGGTGGCCGGCCCGATGACGGATATCCGCAACGGCATCGGCGCGCATTATACCGACAAAGCAATGGGCATGATCGAGAATTGGCTCGGCGTGCGGCTGGAGTACAGCATACCAACCGACGGCACCGTATTAAAAACGGCGTGGGAAAGCGGTGAACCCCTGAACGCTCAAAAATGGGCGGAGCTTTACACAATCAACGAGGGCGCATGCCTGTCGTCCGTAACCGGCGGTCATTCTGCGCTGATCGGAAAATCCCTGATTTCACGCCACAAAGTCGGAAAAGGCGAAGTGATTCTCTGCGGCGCGCTGCTTGACGACAAGGACCTTGACAAGCTTCTCACGATTGCTTTGTCGGACGCTGACGTTGAAGCCTTTAAAGTCACGGGGGAGCTGCAGGTCACGCCCCGCACCGGCGAAAAGGAAGGCCTCGTGCTGTGTGAAACCGGGTGCAGACCGGCGTCTCTCAGTATCGCGCAGCCCATGACCGACCTGCTGACAGGAGAAACCTTCCGTGACGCCGTTCCCGTGGCGCCCTACGGCGTGCGCGTGATGGTCAGAGAATCAACGCAAAGCGAACGGCAAATCGAAGATATCGTTTGAACTATAATTATTATTAATAACAATTGTACGAGGCGGAGAACACTCCGCCTCATTTTTCTTGCTTATGATTTCGTTCCGAAACAGTTTGTTGAAAAGAAAACAACAAATTGATAATTGTAATTACGAAGGAATCGCGCTATAATACAATCACACCGGTGAACAACACGAAACGGAGTGAAAACCATGTTGAAATTAAGTGCAAAAATCAAAGCGCTTCGTTTGCACGACGGCAGAACGCAGGAGGAGCTCGCCGCAGCCGTCGGCGTGACCGCGCAGGCGGTTTCGCGCTGGGAAAAGGACATCTGTTTCCCGGATTTGGAGCTGATCCCGTCGATCGCAAACTATTTCGGCGTTTCCATCGATGAACTGTTCGGCTATGAAAACGACCGCGCGCGCAAGGTCGACGCGATCATCAATCAGATCGACAGCGTCGGCATCCGGGCACGCGGGGACGGCGACTGGGTCGACGAATGCGTCAGTATTCTGCGGGAAGGGCTCGCGGAATTCCCGGGCAACGAAAAGCTGCTGATCACGCTTGCCGAAACCCTCTGGGAAGCGGGCTGGCGCAGGCACGGAGAATTCGGCGGATACGGCGAGTACGGCGGATATGACGACGAGGGCTACATTCTGTATTGCTATGATAAGGACCGTAAAAACGCGTATTGGTCGGAATGCGCGAAGATCTGTGAGCAGCTGATCGAAAACTGCAAGGATAACAGCATATTCACGCGGGCCGTCGCGATCATCGTGCCGCTCTATCGCAATTACGGGGATTATGAACGGGCGATTTCCTACGCAAACCGGATGCCCGATCTGCAGAAATGCCGCGATCATCTTCTGACGGAAGCGACCGACGGAAAGCGCAACGCACGATATACCGGCGAATTCCTTCTGCACACCGCGCGCGAATTCGCGGAGCAGCTGATCTACAACCTGATTTCCAACCGCAACCTTTATGAAAGCGACGTGCCGATGAAAAAGGTGGAAGGCGCAATCGCGATCTTCGATCTGATCTGCGACGACGGGAATTACGGGTTATATAACGACATGCTGATCAAACTGTATCTCTATCTTTCGCGCCTTCAATGGGAGCGCGGGTATCACGATGAAGCGTTCGCATCGCTTGACAAAGCCCTTTTTCACGCAAGAGAACTGGAGCGCATCACCGGCAAAACCGAGCACAGATATACGGCGCCGCTCGTCAGCTGCGTGGTCGATCCCGTCAGACCGGCGCCGGAAGGCTTTGACGGCATCGCGCGGGAACTTCCTGATGACTGGCCGTTCTGGCACAATCCCGATTACAGCGAGGTCGAAAAGGAGATCAAAGCCGATCCACGCTGGAACGCATGGGTCAGAAAGACAAAAGAATAACCGGTAAACAAAGGAGGCGGGGAGCAATCCCCGCCTCGAATTCTTTTAATTGTTGTTCAGTGTGAAATAGGCATCCGCCGCCTGATAATAAAGCGTCAGGGCTTTGACGACGTCGGCGAGCGCGTCGCTGACAGTCGGATCGCTTGCCGCATACTTCGTGAGCACCTTCTGCGCGTAGCTCAGCGCGGAATAGGTCCAGGTGTTGACCGCATTGCCGTCGCCGTCGAGGACGGTCACGGTGTAAGCCAGACCGAGGTTGCCGGAGCCGATGTCCGGAATCTCTACATAATAGAAGCTGCCGTTGACCTGCGGCGTCAGCTGAACAGCGGTATCCCCAGCCCAGGGCAGGAAGGTGTAAGCGTCGAGCGTCGCGCCGGCGGGCAGAGTGAAGTAATGCCGGATCGCCGTTTCGGAGCGCAGCACAAGGCTCGAGCCGACATAGGCAACGCCGTCTGCGTCGTTCGCAATCTGCGCTTCATACGCCGCAAGGCTGTCCGCCGTCACGGTTGCAAAGCCGCCGTCGTCAAACAGCGCGTGCTTCGTGAACGCGGGATCGAAACCAAACAGCTCGTTGGCGTAATAGCCGTAAGTCGCGAGGCTGCCGGCGAGCGCCATGAACGCGGCGTTCTCCCCCATTTTCTGCTGCGCTTCGGTCAGATAGGTCTGCACGGAATAGGTGAATTCCTCGGTTTGCGCGTCGCCGTTGACGATGACGCCTGTGATCGGCGTATCGATCTGCGCCGCCGCAACAACGCAGGTGAACCGATAGAGCGTCAGGCCCTCCCGCACAATGTATCCGGAAAGATCGATCGGCACCGTCACGGTCTCGCCGTTGACCGTAAACGACGCATAGGCCGCGTCGGTCACGTCGGGAATATAGGTGTAGAAATTCACACCGATGGCGCCGTTGAGGCAAAGGCTGTGCGCGATCACGGTGATCGGAAGATCCGCCCAGACTGCCGTGATGGTGACGTTGGCAGCCGGCATCGTAAAGAAGCTGTTCTCCTGCACGTTGACCGTCTGATTCTCGCCATATGAAACCGTATAATGATCCAGCTGATAGACGGGATCGGGCAAAGCGCTCAGGCGGACACGTTCCCCTGCGATCGCTTCGCTCTTGTTTGCCCTGACCATGCCGTTCTGCGTATCGGCGACAGTGACCGTATAGAGATCCGCCCAGACCGCGTAGATCGTGTACTCATACGTATAGTCGGACAAACCGACTTCTTCGTCTTCCTGAATATTGTTGTTGCCGTAGCCGTCCGACCAAGCCTTGAAGCGCTTGCCTTCCGGCGCGGTGAAGGTACAAACCGGCATCGTGACGCTTGCATCGAGCGTGACGATATTCTCCATTTCGCCGGCGCCGCCGTTCGCGTCAAACCGGATCACAAAGGGCTTGGTCAGCTTCGCTTCATTGCCGCTGAGCGAAACGAGCCATTGTTCGCTGTCGCTCACGAAGTTCTCAGCGCTGCCTTTGCCGGATAAACCGCTGGTGATGCGCTTCTCACTGACCTTAGTGCTGATGCCGATCCGGGCATCTGCGGTCAGTGCGTTCTGCAGATAAATGAAATTCTGACTGCCGTAGAAAAACACATTGTTCGGCAGGCCGTCTGCATCAGTGTTATCCGTGACGTTCACATCGCCGGAAACATAAATGCGGTTCTGGGTCGTGTTTCTGCTGCAGTAAATGCCGCCGCCGTCGCCGCCCGCGACGTTCTCCGTCACCGTGCTGTCCTTCAGGATGACGACCACGTTTGACCAGATCCCGCCGCCGTTGCCCCGGCACTTGTTGCCGGAAACGGTCACGCCGTCCAGCTCCAGCGTATCATTGTCATTGATGATGCCGCCGCCGTTGCCGAGGTTGTTGCCGCCGGTGATCCTGCCGGTCTTTTTGCTGCTCGTGTCAATGATATAAAGCTCGATTGCGTGGTTGGTGATCACGTTGCCGTCCGCAATCGCATCCTCATTCGCAAGGCCGCGGTCGATCGTATAGCCGTTCAAATCGATCGTGAGAACTTCAATATCGCTCGGCACGACCAGCGCGGTATCATCGGACGAAGCGAAGCAGTTGCCGGTCAGCTGAATGGTGTCGCCGTTCTGTGCAGCGTTGATCTGCTGCTGCAGCTGATTCCACAAATCGACGTTCGGCCGCAGCGTATGATAGCGAAGCAGCGTGCCGTCATATGTGCCGTGCGGGTATTCGTTTCCGTCCTCATCGACAAAATCGCTCAGCAGCGTCACATCAAACATCTCGAACGAATATACGCCGCCCTCATAAGGCTTCCAGCAGCCGTATTGACCGACATAAATGCTGTCGCTCGGATTTGTCCAGGAGAGCGTGACCGATTCGCCGCGGGAATAAACGAAGCCGTCCAGCCCGTTCACCGCTTTGAAGCTGCCGCCGGTATAGACGAAGCTGTTGCAGTCGACCGCAGACCCGGACGCGCGCAGCTCGATCTCGCCGCCGTTGACGGTCACCGTGCCTTGGGCGCAGCTGATATTCGTATTTTCATCATTGTTGACGACGCCGCCGTTGATCGTGACCGCGTCGTCGGCGCTCAGCGTGCAGTTTTTGAAGAAGCCGCCGTTCACGGTCAGATTCTTCGCATCCATGCCGACGCAGCCGTAACCGCTTTTGCCGATCCACCGATACGTGCCGCCGAAGACGGTCAGGGTGCCGACGCCGATAACGAGATCGTTGCTGCCGGTCGCAGCCGCGGCGAGCTGACCGCTGCCGTCCGTCTGGCCGTAAATCGTCAGCGCGGCGCTGTTCCCTGCAATGTGCAGGGCGTTGTTGACCGTTACGGTCACGCCGTCGCAAAGAACGAGCCGGACGTCACCGTGGAACGTCAGATCGTCAACGGAAGTATCCGCGGCGAACGTATACCATCCGCTGTAAACATCGCCCTCATCGCCTGCCAGCAGCACTGTGCCTGCCGGGGAATCCTGCTGTGTGCCGGTTTCGTCGATATAAGGCACGCTGCCCCCGAACACGAGCTGCGGGATCGGCGCGGTCTGCTGATCCCGATAGGTCACGCCGTCATAGACCACTGCGGCCGTATAGGTCCGCACGCCGTCTGCAAGATAGGACGGCGCCTGGGTGACCTCGCTTGTGATCGTTGCGGCTTCAATGTGGACGCCCGTTTCATTCGTGAAGGTGCAGGTCGCCCAGCTGAAATCGCTCGCCCAGTCCCAGACGCGGCCGGCGTCGGATTCGCTCCAGTCGATCACAACAGAAGCAAGATACAAAGCGCCGGTCCTTGAGCGGAAGCCGAGATAATGATAATCGCCTGTGATCTCCAGTTCGCTGTAATAGACGTCGTTCGCCGCATCGTATCCCGCATCATAATAGCTGAATGTGGCGAGCAGATCGCCGCGCGTGCTGTCGGCGTAAAGATCAGCCGCCGATGAATAGGCGGTGTTGCTGCCGTAAACAGCCAGATACCGGTCGTCGTTCTGATAGGTGTTGACCCAGGTCACTGTGACGCTTGCGGCTTTGCCGCCGGAGCCGGTGACAACGATGCCGGATTGGCTCTTGCTGCGCATCTGGATCCCGCCGTTCCCCTTGGCCGAGTTGCCGGCATAAACCGCGTCGGAATGGATCGACGCGTGGTCTGCGTCTTTCTGCGCCGTCCAGTTGATATAGTTCGTTCTGGTCGCGCCGGTGACGTCCACCGTCAGCGTGTCGGTGAACACCTCCGCCGCCTGCACAGAAACGGGCAGCAGCGTGAACACGCCGAGGGCAAGCGCAAGCGCCAGCAGCACGCTCAGGGCTTTTCTGACATTCTTCATGAAGGATTCCTCTTTCTATAATAAGAATGAAGCTATTATAATCCATTCTGCCATCCAATACAAGGCTTTGAAAAAGTTTTTTCCTGTTTTTCCGGCAGCGCGCAGCCGGAAGCGGCGGCCATTATTTCAGGCGAGAAATACGTCCTGTTTTCAAGCGCGCCCGGCAGCTCCGTATCCTGACGCTTTCGCGCATCTGCCGCAGGATCCCCTGACAATCAAGCAAGACGCCCGCTCAGATCGAACAGGCGTCTTGCTTGAGAAATGCAGATCAGAACAGATTCCTGAAGAAATTGAGGATCCCCGCAAAGAAGCTTTTGATCGCATTGATGATTTTTGCGAAAAATCCGGCGTCCTCGGGTTCCTCTTGCGTGAGCAGCACGATATAGGAGCGGCCGAGCTTTGTTTCGGTCTCTGCGGAGACGCTGCGCGCTTGCTTGCCGTTCAGATAGACGACCGTCGGGCTGGTTTTAAAATCGTGATCGTTTTTCTGCGGCGTCTCGAATTGATATCCGTTCACGGCCGCGACGTCAAACACCATGGCGTATTCAACATCGGCTTCAAACGCCTCCACCTTTTCATCTGGGTACGCCCGCTTGATCCAGTAACGAACCGTTGCGGTGTATTTCTCCGGTTCGGCCGAAACGATCACCGTATCGGGCGCTGCGCCGATCTCGGGCTCTGTCATGGTCAGACGGACTTCGTGGATCGTTTTTGCTTCATCGGCAAATGCCGGAACGATCATTGCGCCGATAAACAGCACGGCAAAAACAATGGCCAGCGTTTTTTCAGACAGTGCATTCTGATTCCTCCTGTTTTTTTATTATAATCCGCTTTGCGACGGAGATCAACTGCCGATCGACACGGGAAAGCCTTCTGCGTCAATGCAGGCCGGACGGCTTCGTACAGTTACTTTTTATCTTTGAGCAATGGCTTGATGGCAGCATAATACTCCTGCCCTTTCGCCCCGTATTCTTTCCCTAAACGAGCGTTGATGCCATGCTTTGTTTTATATTTCCGGATGATTTTTGCTACCTCTTTTGCCGTGCTTTCATCCTCGATCACTTCACGCACCTCTTTTTCGTATGCAGGCAAAGCGGATTCCTGTTTGTCTGAAATCAAAGGTTTGATGATCTTGAAATACTTTTGCCCCTTCGATTTGTACTTTTTTTGTAAATAATCGTTGATGTCGTTCTTTGTTTTATAATCCCGGATGATTTCTGCAACCGCCTTTGCTATGTCGACATCCTCAATTAATTCACACACCTCTTTTTCGTATGCAGGCAAAATCGGTTCATTTTCAAGAGGCGGAGCAAGCGACTCTTCAATGCACTTGATCTGTTCCATGCGGAAGCCCCTGTTGCGCCAGTATTCACAGACAAAAGAAAATCCACGGTCATCGGAAACGATAAAATGCTTTGTATCTTTCTCCTGATACTTTCCGATAATATATCCGACATAAGTTGCCAGCTGCATATCAAGCGCATCATGAAAAGATTTATTCGTCTCTTCGATCCTGACGTTTGCTTCTTTGAACAGGACCTTTGCATTGGTGATCTGAATCTTTTTTACGACCTCAATGGATATGTTCGATTGATTGACGCTATAGAAAATGATCACCACATCTTTATCGGATAGCTTTTCTATCTTTGACAGACCATTTGCCTGCACGTTTTCGTAGTCCACAACATAAACGCTCATGATCGTCTTTCTCCTTCATTGTTTCTGCACATTTCCGCGTGATCTCAGCTCCGGAAGTGCTATTATTTCATAAACGGCATCAGCTTTTTTACGATCGAGAACACAAACCGAATGAAATTCAGCCACGAGGGGTGTGCTTTCAGCCGCGCGAATGCACTCGGCGCACCGGTCACGGGATAGACCGTATCCGCGTCGTCATCCGCTTCCAGAAACTGCGGGAATTCCTCAAACGCAGTCACGCTGACCTCGTCGCTCGTCATGACAAGGTTGAAAAGTTCGTCGATCCCAGCGTTGCCGTTGCAATGCAGCCAGTCGCGCACAAACCAGGTGCAATCCGGCAGCGCGCAGGTGGAGGCGTCGATCATATTGTCCGGGGAAAGATAGGTTTTGTCTGCAAGCGCGTTCAGATAAGCGGCGTCCAGCGGTTCCTTCACATTGCCGCAGGTCGCGCCGAGGGAGGCGTATTTCGTATCCACCGTGCCGTCCGAGGTCGATTTCCAGAGCGTGACCAGGGGCGTGCGCTGCACATTGTAGCCGCAGATCAGGCAGACTTTTACGCCGCTGCTTCTTGCCGCCTGCAGATTGCCGGCGATATTTGCCATGGCGTTTCGATAGGCATAGACCTTGTCGTGCAGCCCGCCTTCGGAAGGCAGGCCCATGAATCCGACCGCTTCTTCGAAATATTCTTCGGGCACGAACGCCCAGATGCCGGGCAGCGAGCCGAAAATCGGAATCAGCGCTTCCTGATACACCTGATCGCCGACGTCCCGGATAAGCCGGTCGCCGAGCGCACACAGCCCGTCGATCACGCCTGCGCCCTTGAGCACGTCGAGCAGCGCATAGAGCGTGCCCTCAAGGAAATCGTCGGCTGCGCCGATTTCAAGAAACGGGATCGCATCCTCGCCGTAGCGGGTGAGCGCAGTGGAATTCAGCTCCACCTTGCCGCAGAACGCCTCCCCTGCCACCGCCGTGCCGTGCAGCGGGGAGCAGCGGCAGATGATGACGTCGATGTCGTCATAGCCGTATTTTTCAAGATAGGCCGAAAGCACGACGCCGCCCATGCTCGAGCATTTCAGCTTCACGCTGTCGTGCCCGGTCAGCGCCTTGACCTGCGCGATGAAGTCATGCAGCCGGTCCGCGTGCTCAAAGGGATCCAGGCGGAAATCATAGTTGAAATAATAGTCGCTGTCCGGCCCGTGCTTCGATCCGCGCGGCACGCTCAGCTCGGGCGTCGTGACGTTCTCTTTTGATCGCCCTTCGCTGTCAAGCGCGAGGTCGCCGAAGCTCGCGTTGATAAACGCCACAAGCGCATCCCCCAGCTGCTGCGTGTTGCGCGTGAGCAGCGATTTGCTGATCTGCGGCAGAACCGGCTTCAGATTGGAGAGCAGGTAATCCGTGTCAATCTTCCAGAGCATCTGCTCGTTTTCCGTGCCTGCGTCGCGCACGATCGGCGTACAGCCGAGCGCGCCGACATAAATGATCGGCGAGAATCCGCAATCGCATTTGCCGTCAGCCGCAAAGGCCGGCGCTGCCATGCAGCAGAGCAGCACCGCGCACAGCAGCAGAGAAAGCAGCTTTTTCATGATGGCATCCCCTTCCTTCATTCTTCAATCTCAGTGTATCAGATTTATTCACAATTGTAAATAACAATCTGACACAGCAGCGATTTCGATGCGTGAAAATGCAGAATAAAACATAACCGCCACGAGAGCGGTTATGTCAAAAAGCAATTATGCGTAAACGATCAGCGCGATGAGATCCACGGTTCCCGCGGTGTTGTTTTTAATCGCATGCGCGGTTTCCGGCGGGCAGATCAGCACGTCGCCGGGCTTCGCCTCCACTGAAACACCGCCGTCGTCATAGGTCGGGCAGCCGCGCTCGACAACAAACAGCTCGCTGTCGCCCTCGTGCACATGCGGACCGATCGAGCAGCCCGGCGCAAGGGCAATGCGGGCAAAGAGTCTCCCCTTGCCCAGCAGCGCCTCCTTGCCGACAAAATGCGTGATCTGCACGGTGCCGTCGCCGCCGCGCATCTGCGGGCGCTGTTCGATGATGCAATCTTCTGTTCTGATTACCATAACGAGTTCTCCTCCAAAAATGAATCACTGATACAGGCCGAACACCTGAATGATCAGCCGCACCAGCGGCACGAGCAGCGTCAGCTCAAACTCCCAGAATGCCGGATTGCTGCGCTGCATCTCCTTCGCTTCGGTCGGCATGCTTAATTCGCTGTCAGTCGCTGTGTGCACTCTCTGCACCGTATCGCTGCGATACAGCCCGTCCTCAGTGTATTTCAGAAATTCGATCCGGTCGGCAAAGAGCCGGATCGCGCCGAGCGTGAGCACATTGGTCGACGTGTCGGAAAGCGTATTCTCCGCGTTGCCGATGTAGCCGCAATTGGTGTAAGTGAAGCGCAGCGTCTCCTCGGTATAGCCGTCCTCGCCGGGATGCTCCGGCGTCGGGATGCGGATGGTGTCGCCCGGCGCAAGGAAATTGACCGAGCCGCCGATATAATCATCGTAATTATCGGAATGATTGTGGCCGAAGAGGAAGATCACGTCCAGCTTCTCCGCCGCGCGATTGAGCACATTGAAAATATACGAGGAATAGAGATTATCCGCCGAGGAATTGCGCGTCGTATGGTGCAGCGGCACATGCGTGAGCACGATCACGGGGCGCAGATCGTCCGCGGCAAGCATCGCGTCGATCGCCGTTTCCAGCTTCTGCGCAGTGGCCTTCACGATCGCTTCCTTGCGGCTCGTGTAGCTGCCCTGTTTCCAGGGGAAATCATCCTCGTTCATGATGAAAAGGCAGTAGGTGCCGAGATCGTACATCCCCGTCGGATAAAACCCGGCGACTTTATTGTCGTGATTGCCCTGCACGCAGATGATGTCGTCGGGGTCCGCCTGCGGATAAACGTGCACATACTGCTCGCGCAGCTGGATCATGCCGGGCGTGGCGTAATCATAAAGAATCTTTGTGAAATCGCCGCCCATGAGCAGCGAATCCGGCTCGGGCATGCCGTCGTTTTTCATCACGTTCAGCACCCTGCCGAAATCCACATACGCGCCCGGACCGTAGCGCTGACAATCCGAGAAGGTGACGAGGGTCGCGTAGGCGTCCTGCGCAAAGGCGTCGCCGCCCGCAAGCGCGGGCACCGCGAGCGCAAGCAGCAGCGCGAAGGTGAGCAGCAGCGCAGAGAGTTTCACAGTCAAGCGTTTCATAATATCGCTCCAATCCTCAGGTCATTTGTAATTTAAATTATATCACAGGTCGACGGCATTTTCAAATGCGAAATGCAAAAATCATCGGTCAATCCCATTCCAGACCCGTGACCTTGTCGAGGTCCACGCCTTTGGTGTCATGCACCTTCGCAATCAGGAACAGCAGCGAGGCGGTCATGCCGGGGATCGCAAGGCAGAGCGTCACGACGGGCACTGCCGTGTTGCCCAGAAGCGTGATCAGCGGCAGCCCGACGCCGTAAGCGACGACATAGCCGACGCCGATGGGCAGGAACTGCGCGGAAATGACGGAGGAGCGCAGATTCGTGGGCGCGGATTCGGAGCTGAGCATGGCGCCGAGGTCCGTAACGCCCCAGTAGCTGCCGATCGACGCGCCGCAGAACAGACCGACCAGATACGGATTCCACGCATACTTCGCGCCGATGGCAAACAGCGAAAAGGACGCAATCGTCATCGCCGTCATGATGATGCAGGACTGTTTGCGCCCGAGCAGATCCGCAAAGAAGCCGACCACCAGCTGCGCGGCGGCGCTCCCGACCGGAAACAGGAAAAGCGCCTGCGTCACAGCGCCGATGCTCGCGGCATTCAGCGCCGCGTCCAGCGTCGGATACTGCCCTGCCGCCAGCAGATTCTCAGCGTAGCCGTAAGAGAGGATCACCTGATAATGCAGGGTGATGATCGCGCCGAAATTGGCAAGGGCGGTGATGATAAAGACCCAGCGCAGCTGCTTGTGCGCGAGCGCGAATTTCAGACCGGCCACGAAGCCGCCCTGCTGATCCTGCGCGGTTTTCTTCTGCCGCTCGGCCTCCAGTTCCTCCTCGGTCATGCGCAGAAAGCGCAGACGCGAATCGATAAAGGCGTCCGTTTCCCGCGCAAAGAACAGCGCGATGAACGAGCTTGCGAGCCCGATCAGGCCGGGGATCAGATACACGGCCGGCCAGTGCGCGGCGTCGGTCATGAACAGCTTTCGGAACAGCGGAACGAGCATCACGCCGAGCGTTGCAACGCATTTGATGACGGAGAAAATCTTTGCCCTGTGGTTTTTCGGCGCAGATTCCATGATATAGACGACCTGCATATCGTGCGGCACAAAGAACATCATGACGACCGTGCCGAGAATGTAGGAAACGATACCCTGCGCGAGTGAGATGATCACAAGGCCCAGGCCGATGCCGAAGGTGTTGACCACGAGAAACAGCTTTCTGCCGAAGCGGTCGGAAAGCGGCTTATAAAAGATGGAAAGCGCCTGAAACGGCACGGCAATGAAGCCGACCACGTCGAGCATGCCGACGGATTTGTCGCCGAATTTCGCCATCAGGTCGTTGGCAATCTCCGTTTTCATCAGCGTGTTGATCTGGGACGCGATCTCATCCGTCACGTAAATCAGGCTGATCAGAAGCACGAGATAGGCCAGATAATAGCTCCGTTTCGGCCGCGCCTGCTCTTTTTCCCATTTTCGGATTTCCCGCGCTTTTTTCTCTGCCCGCTTTTGCAGCTGCGCGGGCGTGGGCGTTTTGGTTTTCATCTCCATCCCCTCCAGTCGGAAACAGCACTGTTTCTTCTTTTATTCTATCACAAAACAAAAAGAATGCAAGAATAAAATCACAGACAGCGACCCCGCCGCGTCTTTCACCGCAGCGGGGTCGAAATTTGATGTCAATTGTCGGCTGCCCTGCGCTTACTCCACCACCGTCTGCTCCGTTTCGGAGATGGCAAAGATCGTCAGGAAGAGCGTTTCAAAATCGTCGGACGCTGTCCAGAAGCGATAATACAGATTGCCCGATGGCACATTGAGCTTATGCTGCGCTGCCTCGTCCTCGTGGACATACTTGCCGGAGGTTTCAATCAGCGCAAACAGCAAGCCGTTCTTCGTCACGTAATAAACCAGATTCGGGAATTTGCTGCGCAGATTCGTTTCCATGCGCAGGCCCTTGTCGTGGAGCACGTCCCAGACGTTTTCGCCGTCGAATTTGAAGGAGGACGACACAGAGAAGAACTCATTGCCGAGCGCATTTGTCACGGTATGGCCGACCTCGTGCTCCTGCGTGCTGCCCGTCGCGGGATTGCCGAATGCATATACGCGCGCGCCGACCAGCGAATTCTTTGTCATCTTGCCCTCAAACAGCACCTTTCTGTCGGCATCCTCGATCAGATAGCCGGGCTTGAGGCTGTTGCCGTCAAAACGGAAATAATACTCCGTCACGCCGGGCGAGGTCTTGAAGCCGTCAAACGCATCGGCGAGCGAGCTGCTGCCGCCGGGGACCGGCGTTTCGAGCGCCTTGCTCTTTTTAAAGGCAGTCACCGTTCTGAGCACGCCGAAGGCCGCGAGCGCCACGCCGGCAAGGATCAGCACGGGCGAGAAGAACGCGCCGGTTTTGCTGTTGGTGATTTTCTGCGGATCCGCAGGATCATACAGCACCTTGATCTCTTCGCCGACCTTGAAATCCCCCGTCAGATTCGAAAACACGCCGTCATAGGTCTTGCCGTCGGCCGTGTAGGTGAAGCTCACGTCGAACTGCTGCGGCTCATCGGCCGAGACCGGCACTTCCTCCACGGCCGTGATCTTGCCGACCGTTTCCTGATACGTATCGGTGTTGAAGCCGAAGGAAAGAATGCCGAAAATGATCAGAACAACGCCGAGCGGGATAAAGAAGCGCGCCGGGCCGGTGTTGCGCATGAACTTTGCGATTTTACCGAGATTCATCTGAATACCTCCTCTTTATTTATGGATCAGATTCAGCGCCTTGTAGGCAAGGGGCTTATAAACATAATAGAATTCGCCGCAATAGCACACAAACGTGGAGCCGAGGCTCTGCTTATAACGATGCAGGCCGTAATGCGGATTCTCCGGATCGGGGAAGCCCTCCACACCGCGCAGATCGAAATAGCGATAGCCCTGATCGACCGCGTGACACTGCATTTTCCACTGCAGAAACTCATTCGGATGGTTTTTCAGCCGGTCGCGGAAGGAGCAGCCGTACATATACCACATGCGATTGCCGAGCTCCACGGCGAAGGTCGCCGCCGCGGGGAGGCCGTCCTCCTCCGCGATCCAGAACGACGCGCCCTCCAGATCGTTGATGAAGGCCTTGTAATACTGCATGCTGTGCGGATGAAACCCGTTCTTTTCGCCGGTCTGTTTCATCATTTCAATAAAGTCAGGCAGGTCGTTTTCCGTGCCCATGCGCAGCGTGAGCGTTTTCTCGGCTTTTCTGATATGCCCCTTCATCGTGCGATGGTAGATGGCAAACAGCTCCTCATGCGTATGGATCCCGCTCAGGTCCGTCACGTAAGCGACACGCGGGTTGGAGAGCGAGAAATCCGCGGCGGTGTTGACCGAGAAGCCCATCTCCTTTGTAAGCGAAAGAAAGACCTCGTTTTCATTCGGGATCATCGGATCGATCTTCAGCACCATGGCGTTGTATTTCTTCGCGAGTTTTTTCGCCGCGTCGATCAGCGCGCGGAAGGTGTCAAGATCCGCTTCGTCAAACAGCGGGCCGCGCGGCGCGTAAAGCCGCGTCATGTTCGTGTGGTTGACCTTTGACACAAGGATGCTCATCACGCCCTTGATCGCGCCGCGCTCGTCTCGGCAGATCAGACCGACCCAGTCGCTGTAATTCTTGACTCTGCCCCAGGAGGACGTCTGCTCGAAATGGCATTTTTCATGCGCGCGAACAAACGCGTCAATCTCCGCGGCGTGATCGATATCAACAATTTCAATCATATCGGGAACTCCTTAATCGGAAATCAGGTTGCGCTTTTCAAGGATCGAGACCACTTTTCTGCCGCCGGGCAGCGTGATGATGTCATCCTTGCGGATCGCTTTGAACAGCAGCACAGTTACAAGATAAATGACGACGGCTACGGCGATTCCTGCGATGGTCGCGAAGGTGTTGCTGTTGAAGATGCTGGCCGGATTGCCGGCGGGAAGCACGCGCACGGCAAGCGCGTAAGCGCCGTAAGCGCCCGCAAGGCTCAGTCCGGCGCAGGCAAGCGGACGCAGGATCACATTCACCCAGCTGACCTTGGATTCCGTGAGCTTGATCAGGCGGTTGAGGTTGACCGCGACGACCGTGACGTAGAACAGCACAGTGCCGATCAGCGCGCCGAAAATATTGATATGGTAGTTGCCGACGAAAACGTAGTTGCACACGATTTTCAGCACCGCGGCAACGCAGACGGTCTTGGCCGGAATATCGCTCCTGCCGATGGCCTGCAGCATATTCGTGATCGGGGTGGAAACGCCGATGACAAGCATCGCAATGCCGTAAATGGCCATGATCGGCGCGACGATCTCAATGGAATCCGAGCTCGAGCCTCTGCCGTAGATGATGGTCAGGATCGGTCTGGCGAGCACCGCCATGCCGCCGCCCACGGGCATGGCAATCAGCATCGCCATGCGCAGCACCGTTTCAATGATGTTTTTGATTTCATCCCGCTTTTGCTGCGTCCACGCAGTCGCGAGCGCGGGCAGAGAGCTCAGACCGAGCTGCACGGTGATCATCGGCACCAGACCCTTGAAATCCAGCGCCATTCCGTAGGAGCCCCAAAGGTATTTGATGACCTCGTTTTTTTCGTTGATATTCAGTCTGCCGCGCGCGATTGCCTGATCGAAGGACGTTTTGAACATCGTCTTGATATATTCAAAGCCCTCCGGCGAGCCGACCGCGGTCTTGAGCCGCGCCTGAATGGTGGCGGTATCGATCAGATTCGTGATATTGAGCACCAGGGCGCTGATGATCATGGGGATCGCGATTTTGATCATCGTGCGCGCGAGCTCTTTATCGGTTTTGTCGCAGGGCGTGCTTTCCAGCTCTTCCTTGGTAAAGCCAGTGCCCTTGATTCGGAAATAGATCGCAAGGAAGATCGTGCTCGCGATGGAGCCGCAGGTCACGCCGAAGACCGCGCCGGCAGCCGCCCAGGGCACGATCGCGCCGTTGGCCTCGATGTTGTTGGTCACGACCGCGCCGAATACGGTGGCCTGCGCGCCGTTTGACGCAAGCATGCCGGCGTTATACTGCGACATGCCGATCGTCTGAATGATCTTGATGAAAACCAGGCCGAAGCAGAGCTTGCCGAGCGCCTCGATCACCTGCGAAATACCCGTGGGCATCATGTTTGCCCGGCCTTCGTAATAGCCGCGGTAGGCGGACATATAATAGCAGAAAAAGATGGAGGGCGCGATGCACAGCAGCGCCGGGATATTGCGCACATTCGCGATATACTTCGCGTAGGGATAGGTGATCGCGAACATGAAGAACGTGCCCGCAAGGCCGACGACAAAGAAGACCTTCTTTGACACCTTGTGCACGCGCAGCGTTTCGCCGTACTGCCCCTTGGCCGCGGCGTCGGCGACCATTTTCAGCACGGCGACCGAAAGGCCGGACATCGCGATGGAGAAGATCGGCGTATAGACCTCATAGGCGGAATTGAAGTAGCCGCGCCCGACCGTGCCGAGCATATCCGTCATGGGGATCTTGAAGATCACGCCGATGATTTTGACCAGAATCGTTGACGCGACGAGAATCATCGCGCCGTTCATCATGGATTGTTTACCCTGACTTTTCATGTGTGACATCCTTTATTGCAAACAGATTTCATTCTGTTGATTATCTTTTTAACTATCATACCATAAATTATAAAAAAAGTCCATATTTTTTTGCAGGTGACCCGCGCCGAAAATGCAGAAACGCGATGAAAAAACGCGCCTTTTCTCTGCCGCTGCCCCGCTTTCCTCTTGCAATTCCGGCTGAAATCAGATATAATGAGAATATAACATAAAGGAGGGGTAAAAATGAGCAAGAAAAACAAGAAGAACAAGAAAAAGCAGGATAAATCCGCCGTGATCGAATCCTTCGTCTCCACCGCGATCGACAAGGTTGCGGACGCCGCCGTTGATAAAGTCAAGGAAAAGATTCCCGGCGACGTGCTGCCCGAGCTGCTCGGCAAAGCCGTCGACAGCGTGCTCGACACCGCCAAGGAAGCCGCGGTCGGCAAGGTCAAGGACAAGCTCCCGGGCGGCGACAATCTGCCCGCCGTCGTCAGCAGCAAGCCGGACCTCTCGCTCGAGAGCGTCAAGGACGCCGCGCTTGACAAAGCAAAGGATGAGCTGAAAGCCGTCGCGGTGAAGCAATCCAAAAAGCTCGTGAAGAAAGCAATCCGCAAGGGCGTCGTGATCGCCGCCGTTGCAGGCGCCGCAGTCATCGCGGTCAAGAATAAGGACGCGATCATGGACTTCGTCAAGAGCAAGGTCGGCTGATCGCAGCAGACGTTTTACGGGAACAAGAGAAAGGAAAAAGAAAGATGGACACCTATTTCGGTCAATCCGTACCGAAGCTGGGCTTTGGTCTGATGCGGCTGCCGCGCAAGGCGGGATTCACGGATATCGAGCAGACAAAGGCCATGGTCGATCTGTTTCTGGCGGCCGGATTCACCTATTTTGACACCGCCTACGTCTATCTCGGCTCCGAAAAGGCGATCAAGGCCGCGCTGGTCGACCGCTATCCGCGCGAGAGTTATACGCTCGCGACGAAGATCAACGCCTTCATGATGGCGCCGACGGAATCCGCGGCAAAGAATCAGTTCTACACCAGCCTCGAGCGCACGGGCGCCGGCTATTTTGATTATTATCTGCTGCATTCCTTCAAGGAAAACAACTATCAGAAATATGACAAGTTCCATTTGTGGGACTATGTCGCCGAGCAGAAGCAAAAAGGGCTGGTCAAGCACATGGGCTTTTCCTTCCACGGCAAGCCGCTGCTGCTCGAGCAACTGCTCACGGCGCATCCCGAGGTGGATTTCATCCAGCTGCAGCTCAATTATGCGGACTGGGAAAACCCGAAGGTCGCTTCCCGCGAAAACTACGAAGTCGCGCGCAGGCACGGCGTTTCGATTGTGGTCATGGAGCCAGTCAAGGGCGGTTCACTTGCGAATCCCCCGAAGTCCGTGCGCGAGCTGCTGAAGGCCTACGCGCCGGAGCGCAGCTATGCCTCCTGGGCCATCCGTTTCGCAGCGTCCCTAGAAGGCATCATCACCGTGCTTTCGGGCATGTCCGATCTCGCGCAGATGCAGGATAATATTTCCTTCATGAAGGATTTCCGTCCGCTGGACGCGCAGGAGCAGGCCGTGATCCGTCAGGCCATGGCGCTGCTGCGGGAATCCGATCTGATCCCCTGCACCGCGTGTGGCTACTGCACGGAAGGCTGCCCGAAAAGCATCCGCATTCCGGAGATCTTTGCCGCCGTGAATCAGCAGCGCGGCAACGGCCAGATCGAAGCGGCAGCCGCCGCCTACGCGGCAGCGACCGCAGACGGCGCGCGCGCCGACGACTGCATCCGCTGCGGACAATGCGAGCGCGCCTGCCCGCAGGGGCTGCCGATCATCCAACGCCTGTCCGAAGCGGCAGCGCTTTTCAAAGCAGATAAATAAACGATGCCGCACCGGCTGCTGCTAATCCAGCAACCGATGCGGTTTTTTATTCCAGCATATCCAGAATTGCTTTCTTGCGCGTGACGCCGATGCTGCGATTGCGGATCTCGCCGTTTTTCATCACGACCAGCGTCGGCAGGCTCAGAATGCCGAATGCCTGCGCGAGCGCGCGGTTCCGATCCACGTCGACCTTGCAGATTTTCACATCCGCATCGCTGTTCGCAACGTCCTCGAGCACGGGTGTCATCGCCCGGCAGGCGCTGCACCGGTCTGCAAAGAAATCCAGCAGCACCGTGCCCGGATAGTCCGCGACCTCCCGCTGAAAGCTCTCGCGCGTCACATCGATCATTTGCATCGCACCGTCCCCTTTCAGAACGTAACCGTTTCGTCCTTATCGTTTGCAGTGCGCATGCATTTATCAATGGAAATATTATTCGATCGACGCCGGGATCAGCAGCATCGTTTTTTCCGTGATCCGGTCTGCGTCCAGGCTGTTTTCCGTGCGGATCGCCTCCACAGTCGTGCGATAGCGGCGCGCGATCTCCCACAGCGATTCTCCTGCTTCCGAAAAATAGATCGTCAGCGCCGCAGGCGACGGATCCTCCTGCGCGGCGCTCTGCGCGGTCAGGTCGGCAACGCAGCTGCAAAGCGTCTGCGCAAAGATCATGCCGCTCGCGGAGATTTCCGTGCGCAGTTCCAGACGGCTGTCGCCGGTCGCGACGCACGCGGCCCCGAGAATCTGCAGATCCGCTTCCGCAAAAATACGCTGCGCGTTTGTTTTCAGCTCAATGCGGTCGTCAAACGCCACGGTTTTCTGAAGGCAGCCGATTTCACCGCCCTCGTCTTCATACAGGATTCCGGCCTGATAGCTGCCGGAAAGACAGCAGCTGCGATCCTGCAGGGATGCCGTCGCGCGCGGCGCTTCGCACCAGACGGCCAACACGCGCCGCACGGCAACGCCGATGCTTTCCAGCACGACCTTATTTGTAAAACTCGTCTGAAACTGCTGATCCGTCGAAAACAGCTCGGCTGTACGCCGGCGCACGTTGACGCTGCCCTGCGTCGAATAGGCGTCCGTCAGCAGCTGTATTGTTGATTCCCGGTAGGCCGCCGCAATCACGCACACGGAAACCGTCAGCTCCAGCAGCTTCGCTTTATCCGCAGCGTCCGTTTTCGTCACCGCTTCCGCGGCGCGCACCTCGTGCCGCAATTGCAGCATGCAGTCCTCCGTCAGGCCGTCCAGCTCGAGAATCTGGCTGATCGGCAGCGCGTGGGTCATGGATTCAACCGCGCCTGATTCGGCCAGATAGTGCACCGTCACTTCACAATCGCCTTTCAGCAGCGCTTTGTTGTTGATGATTTTGATTTCGCCCGGCACCACGCAGGCGCCCGTGTGGAGCACGCGCGCGATCGGCGCGTGGTCCTCCGGCAGCTGTGCGACCTCGCTGAGCGAGAAGGTTTTCTCCGCGAGGCCCATTAAATCCGCCACCGGAAAAGAAGCGGTCATGGTCTGCATGCCGCCGCCCTGCACCCCGGTCAGAAACGGCTCGCGTTTGCAGCTCTGCGCGCGGAAGAGAAACCGCAGCATCGCCTTCACCTCAGCGCGACGCGGATCGAGCGCCCTGCAATTGGCATACTCCGTCTGCACCTGCACGCTCACGACGTCAGCCTGCGCGCCGGGCGGGAGCGATACGCGCCCCTGCACGGGATAGCTTTGCTCATACGCCGCCGCTTCGCCGTTTTCGCCCAGATAAAACAGCCGCACCGTGGCGGTCGCATGCGCTGTCAGCTGATCCGCCTGCGTCTGCACGCCGGAAACGGACGTATCCACCGCGCAGCGCAGAATCCGCGAGATTTCCGGGCAGTAATCCGGCAGATGGAGATCCGCCTCCAGCGACTGCTCCGCCGTTGTTTCCAGCACCGTTTCGGCAAGTCCGACGGTCTGCTTTTCCGTCTGAAAATTCATTTTTGATCCCCTTCCGCATCATTCTTTGCTTCATTCTATGTGGACAGGGCGCCGGATATGTTAAAAACTGCGGATTTTTTGAAAATTGAAATAAAAATTTTTAATTTATATATTTACTTTTAAAATATTTTATATTATAATAAGGGAGAAAACAGACTGAAGAAAGGAGAAGAACCATGCCTGAATTCACTTATGAGATCGTTGAATCCGTCGCGGTCCTTTCCGAGAACCCCAAGGGGTGGACCAAAGAGCTGAATCTGATCAGCTGGAACGGCCGTGAGCCGAAATACGATATCCGCGAATGGGCGCCCGAACATGAAAAAATGGGCAAAGGCGTTACATTGAGCAAGGATGAGATGGCAGCGCTGAAAGACGCTGTAAAGGATCTTTAATCGAACCCGAGCATCGCAGCCTGCAAAGCTGCGGTGCTTTTTCCTTTCAGATTGGACGAAACTATGATGAATACCCAACCCATCAAAGCCATTATCGTCGGCGGCGGGCATCGCAGCCTGACCTACGCGGCCCTTGCGGAGCAGGAGCCGCAGCTGCTGCAGATCGTCGGCGTCGCGGAGCCCGACCCCGGCCGCAGGCAGATGATCGCGCAGCGCTTTTCCATTCCGGATGCACACTGCTATGAAACCGCGGAGATTCTCGCGAAAGCGCCGAAATTCGCCGATGTGGTGATCAACGGCACGATGGATCACATCCACGTTGACACGTCGGTGCCGCTGCTGCGCGCCGGCTACGATATGCTGCTCGAGAAGCCCTTCGCCGTCAATGAAGCGCAGGCAAGGCTGCTGGTTGAAACCGCGCGTGCATGCAATCGGCGTGTGATGACCTGCTTCGTGCTGCGCTACGCGCCGTTTTATAAAATGATCAAGGAACTGATCCTCTCCGGCGCGGTCGGTGAGATTCTCAGCATTCAGACCAACGAATACGTCAGCTACCATCACATGTCCACAAGCCATGTGCGCGGGAAATGGCGCAATTCGGAGCAGTGCCACAGCTCGATGCTGCTTGCCAAATGCTGCCACGATATCGATCTGATGATGTGGCTGATGGCCGGCACCGAGCCGAAACTTGTGTCCAGCTTCGGCTGCAATCAGCAATTCCGGCCGGATCACGCGCCCGAGAACGCCGGTACGCGCTGCCTGGTCGACTGTCCGCTGGTGGATACCTGCCTGTATTCGGCCAAGCGGCTGTATCTCGATCATCCGGACCGCTGGACCTGGTATGTCTGGGACGCGCTCGAGCATCTGCAGAATCCGACGCTCGAGGATAAGGCAGAGCTGCTGAAAACCAGTCCCTACGGCATCTGCGCATATAAGAGCGACAACAACGTCGTGGATCATCAGACCGTCAGCGTGTCCTTTGCCAGCGGCGCGACCGGCGTGCACTGCATGATCGGCGGCGCGAGCACCGGCAAGCGCACCATTCACATCACGGGCACCAAGGGCGAAATCGACGGCGAATGCGAGGCCGGCCGTCTGACGCTCTCCGAAATCGATCCCTCCCCCGGCTGCGAGCATCGCGACACCGTCTTTGACGTGCAGGTCAAGAATGACAGTCACGGCGGCGGCGATCTCGATCTGATGCGCGATTTCCTGGCCTGTGTGCGCGGCGAAACGCCCTCCGTTTCCTGCACGGATATTCAGGATTCTTTGGCCGGTCATCTGGTGGTTTTCCTTGCCGACCGCTCCATGGAAAACGGCGGCGCACCGCAGCCCGTTATACTATAATATAATAAAGAACGCTCCCCGGATGGTTTTCATCTGAGGAGCGTTTTCAATTTGTTGCAAAAAGGGTTTACACGCGCTGCAGCGTCGGCAGCAAATAGGCAAAGCCGTCATAACTGCTCGCGTCGGCCGGGATCGATCCGGACGCGACGGTCTCCGTATTGTAGATCGTGATCTGCTGCGACTGATAGAGCGGGCATTCAAAGGCAAGCTCCGCCGCGTGGTCGAGCAGCTCCGCGGTCACGGTGCTGCGGTCGCCGCTGCCGACGCCGGTATGCAGCGATACCGTTTCGGCGTCGAGCGTTTGATCGGAAATGCCGGTCAGGTTGCGCTGCCCGCTGCTGTGATATTCTTCGTATTTGTCGCAGGTCGCGCCGTCCGGCACCGCGTTGATCCACAGGTCGATCACGCCGCTTTGCGCCGCCTGCTGCAGACCTTCGGCCGGCAGCGCGAGGATCGAGAGCGTGATTCCCTTTCCCTTCAGGATCGCGGCCAGCGCTTCGAGGAGTGCTGCGTCCTCCTGCCTCTCCGTGCAGTAAGCCGCGGTCAGCGCGCTGCGCGGGGTCCCCGCAAGCATCTGATAGGCGGAAAACGCGCTTTCTTTATAGTATGGCTCCGTGACGTCCTCGGGATACTCTGCAAACCGGATGCTCAGCGGACGGTACGGCGTGGTGTAATAGGCGCCGTACCGCGCCTGCAGCGTTTCCGTCAGGTTGCAAACGCCGCAGACCGCGCGCCGCAGGATGCTGTCCATCGTTCTCGTATTCAGAAACAGCGCCGTATAAGCCGGCGTATGATTGACCGTATAGAGAACCGGCTGATTGGCCAGCCGATCGACCGTGTCGGCGGCGGCCTCCACCGTCACGACGTCCAGCTTGCCGGAAGCGACGCCGCCAACGGGTTCGATATCCGCGCCCTGATAATCCACAAACTGGAGTTTTGAAAACGCAGGCTTCGCGTCGGTATAGTATTCATTCGCGTTCATCGTCACGCGGTTGCCTTCATATTCCGAGAGAAAATACGGACCGGTGCCCACGCCGAAGGAGGTCATCTCGCGCACCGCCTGCGCCTCGCCCTTCACATAATTGACCGCATAGAATTTTTCGCTGACCAGCAGCGCGTTCAGCTGCGAGATGGCGTTGATGCTGCGCGAATTGAACAGCACCGTGCAGGTATAATCGTTGATCTTGCGAATACCGCTGATTTCCGTCACCTTCGCGCCGCCCGCGTAGCTGCGTTCGATATAGGCTCTCGTGAGCTTCTGCCGATACCATTCGGCGGGATTATAATCCTTCGGATGCGTCTGTGCTTCCGCCTGCGCCACCGCTTTCAGAACAGCGTCATCCTCTTTCGCCGCCTTAAGCGCCTGCCCGAAGCCGGATTTCTCCATCCATTCGCGCCAGGTGCCGCCGTAGGGCGACGGCGCGTCGATGCCGCCGTACAGGCCGCCGAGCTTCGTTGCGACAAGATAGGCCGTCAGATCGTCTTTTTCCACGGTGTCCGTCGTATAGTTCTTTTTCACCTGATCCGCAATCGCCGCCAGCTGCGCGGCATAGCCGGTATCATTGTAATAATACGCCTTCAGCCCTTCGATATCGTTGCGGTAGAAATCGCTGTAAACACCGTCATAGCTCGCGTCGGCAATGAAATAGTAAAAGAAAATGACGTCCTGAATCGTGACCGGATCGCCGTTGGAAAACCGCAGGTCGTCCCGGATAGTGACCGTGTATTTCACCTTGGAATCGCCGACATATTCATAGCTGATGCCGCCGCAATCGTTGATCAGGCGGTTATCTGCGCCGCGACGCTGAATCGAACGGTAGGTCTGGGCGACCACAGCGCGGTCGCCGGGCGTTTCGGCATAAAACGGGTGGAATTCTCCGGTGATCGTGCCGACCCCGACCTTCAGCGTGGAAGAACCGCTGCCCGGGCGCGCCGCCTGACAGGCAGATAAGAGCAGCACCGAAAGCATGAGCAAAACAGCGGCTGCGATCCGAATCCGTTTCATAAAACGATCTCCTTTGGAAGTTCAAGCGTTCATCATATTTTACCACACTTGAACGCAGGTTACAATCTATTTTTGAAAAGCTATGAGAAATCGGCCCTTGAAACAGCGGGAGGCTCCGAAGAGTCTCCCGAATTCATTATTGCGCGACCGTGACGCCGATCACATGCGGGTTGAGCCCTTCATACCAGAACAGATAGCAGTCCAGATCGATCGTATCGCCGATCTGCAGGTTTTTCACTGCCTGATACACCTCGGAATCCGCGGGGCAAAGATCGGTCTCCACTGTGAAAGCGTAGGCTTTTCCGTTGATGGAGGCATTGAAGTAAAGGTCGTCCCCTTCCGCACCGGTGCCGTCCCAGTTATAAAGGAACGCGCTGCCTGCGCCGTCTTTCCCCTTGGAGCCGACAACGGTCAGGCCTTTAAGCAGCACATGCTCATTCTGATGATCAATGATCGCCGGATCGCCCAGCAGACCGGTCGCGTCAAGGGGCGTTGCCGTATAGCTGCCCTTCAGGATTTCCAGCTTCGCGTCCGTGATCTCTATTTCGCCGTTCCAGGTGGCTTTCTTGCCCGTGACCTTGACCTTCTGCCCGGCTTCGAGCTTCGCGTACTCCGCGTCGTCGCACGCGACGTTATAGACGAAGTACGCGCCGTCCGGATCCTGCAGATACAGCGACGTCTTGCCGTCCTTGAGCCCCTGCTTCGCCTGCACATAGGCCTCGATCGTCACTTCTGTGAGATTCTCGGCCGCGTCGTATTCCTCATTGGTCATCACGCCTTCCCCCTTGACGGCGGGATCATCCTTGCCGCAGGCGGAAAGCGCAATCAGAAGCAGCGCCGCGAGCAACAGTGCAAATACTTTTTTCATATAGACAGCCTCTTTTCTGATTGAAAATGTCGTTATTGTTCACCGGCGGGCATCTGCGCGCTGCCGTTCGGGACCGTCGGCTGGGCGAGCACATCCGCCAAGGAAGTATCCGATAAAAACGTGTCCAGATTGTAAAGATACAGCACGTCCGTGATTTTATTCTGCTGCATGAGCGTATCCGCGCTTTCATAGAAATACCGCGGATCGATCATGATGATTTTTTCATAATAAGGATAGAGGAACTGCATCATGCAGTTGGCGTAGGAATCCTTGAGCACAAGGAGCGTGTGACCGGTTTCCGCCGTGGTCGCGATATCGACACGCGGATGATTGCCGCCGAAAAAGACCGTGTAATGATCCCGCGCGTCCAGCGCGCTCATATCATACATCGTGCCGGCTTTTTTCGCGCTTTCGGTATAGGTCACAAAATAATCGACGTCGGTTTTTGGAACATAGAGCTCCACGCGGTCCTTCGCGTTGTTGCGCCCGCTTTTTGCGGCCAGCGTGCCGCGGAAGGATCTGGAGACCTCGTAAATTCCATAATCCTTTACGGGCGTGATCTGCATCTGCGGCGCGATCGCCTGGAAGGCCACCGACGCGCCGAAGCTGGTCCAGTGATGATCGGTCATGTAATACAGATACTCGTCGGAGCGTTCACGCAGCGCTGGCAGCGTATCCAGCCACTGCACCTTGGAGAGCTTCTTCGAGATCGCGTCCAGCTGCGCCGCCTGATCAGGCACGGGCGCGTTGCGCGGCAGATTCTTCGGCTGCACCTCAACGGCATTCGGAATAATCGCGGCGTAGGATTTGACCAGAGAATAGCGATTTGCAAAAGTTTCCATCGCTTCCAGATTGCGCGCAAGCGCGGCCTCGTTCGCTTCACCCGGGATCAGATACAGCTGCTTGTGCCTGCCGAGATAGACGCCGCCGCTTTCCTTCTGGCGAAACGCGGTCAGCCTTTGCAGATTCAGCTTCGTCCAGAAATCGCGGCCGTAGAACTGATCGGCAAAGAATTTTTCAAATCCGCGCGCAAAGCTGCCGTCTTTGAGCGAATCCGCCGTCAGCGCGGGCATCTGCGCGAGCGCTCGGTTCTCTTTATCGGAAAACGTCTTTTTCGGCATCAGAAACGTCAGAAGCGAAAACACGACGCAAACGCAGAGCAGCAGCGCAGTAATCCACAGGCCGGGTCTGGTGCAGATCCGGCGCAGGAAGGACGCGCATGACGCAGGTTGCTGTTTCATCATCGATGCCTCCGATCAGAATTGAGCATACAGGAAGGATGTGTAAGTGTCGCTGACCATCGCGGCGATGCACAGCGCGAGCAGCAGACAGAACGAAATCACCAGCGCCGGGAAATACCAGCGCACCCGCTGCTTGCGCAAAGCGACGCCGACGCGGTGAAGCAGCGGCGTTGCGCCGATGCCGGCGACCAGCAGAAGCAGCCAGCTGCCGCGCAGGTAATAGAACGCCGTGGCGTCCGCGAGGGCCTGCCGGAAGCACATGGCTTTCAGGAACTGCATAGCAGACGACAGGCTCGGCGAGAAGAAGAACACCCAGCCGACGACGACGCCGAGAAACGTCAGCACGGCGCGCAGCACATTCGGCAGCTTCGAGAGCGGCTTTTTCAGCAGGAATTTTTCGATCACGATCATGACCCCGTGCAGAAGACCCCAGACCACGAACGTCCAGTTCGCGCCGTGCCATATGCCGGTCAGCAGCCAGACGATCATCGTGTTGCGCAGCGTGATCGCATTCCCCTGCCGGCTGCCGCCGAGCGGAATGTAAACATAATCGCGGAACCACGCGCCGAGCGACACATGCCAGCGGCGCCAGAAATCCGTCACGCTGACGGCACGATAGGGATATTTGAAGTTTTTCGGCGTGACGATGCCGAACATCAGCGAAACGCCGGAGGCCATATCGGAATAGCCGCTGAAATCGAAATAGAGCATGAACGTATAAGTCAGCGCGCCGATCCAGGCGGAAAGCGCGGTCAGCGCGTCGCCCGGGAGGGCCGAGATGGCCTGAAACGGCAGCGCGAGCGTATTGGCAAGCAGCAGCTTTTTCGCAAGGCCCATCACAAACAGCCGGGCGCCGCCCTCCACCTTTTCACGCTGCAGCGAGAGCGACGAAATCTGGGATTCCCATGCGTTGTATTGCAGGATCGGGCCGGAGGTGAGCTTCGGAAAAAACGTGATGTAAAGAATGAAATCCACGGGGTTTTTCGGCACCGTGCCTACGCCGCGGTAAACGTCCAGCAGGAAGGAGAGAGCGGAAAACGTAAAGAAGGAAATGCCGATCGGCGCCGTCATGGGATTGCGGCCGAGACTCACGTGCAGCAGCGCGTTGAGATTCTCGACGGCAAAATTGAAATATTTGAAGAAACCGAGAAACAGCAGGTTGACGGCGATCGAAGTCACCAGCACGGTCTTCGCGCGCCGGTTCGCGCCTCTTCGCCGGAACTGCCGGAGCTCCAGGCCGGAAGCGTAATTGAACAGCGCGCTGCCGATCAGCAGCACCAGATCACCCGGGTTGCCCCAGGCGATAAAGATCAGGCTGCAGAGCAGCAGGCTGTATTTTTTGGCTTTCCCGGGCAGCACGCCGAAGAACACCAGGCTCAGCGGCAGAAACACAAACGGGAACAGCAGCTGATGAAAGGACATGCTTCAACCTCGTTTATAAATAATCTGTCTGCTTCGGAATTACAATGCTTTTTCAAACGCTTCCTTTGCCGCCTGCGCATTCTCGCAAACGACCAGAAGGAAATAATTGCCGCGCGTTTCGATGATGCAGTGCTCGGTCAAAAGCGCATACTGCGCCGGGCCGTAGCCGTCAAAGCTCGTCTTCTGCGTGTCGATCCGCGCATTTGCGGCGGCAAGCAGCGCCTCCTGCTGCGATACGTCGCGGAGCTTGACAAGCAGCAGCTCCTCCGCATCCATATTCGTGGCGGGATACTGCAGCACAACGCTGTCATATTCGGCGGGATCCACGCCGTACAGGCGCTTGACCATCTGCGCATCCGCTTCCTGCGTGTGAGAAAGCTCGGCCGCAGAGAGCACCGCCTTTGAAACCGCGGCGGGATCCGCCTTGCTGATCCGGTTGCCTGCGCAGCTGACGATCATATAAACAATCAGCAGCAGCACAACCAGCCAGCGGGCAATATTCAGCAGCTTCATCTTCGTCATTGCAAACCGTCCTTTGCCATTGCGATGATCATATTTCTTGCCCAATACGGATAAAACGCCTTTTGCAGATGCACGCCGTCCTCCGGATCCCAGAGATCGATGTGCGCCGCGCTCAGCGCGTCGTTATCGACAAACACGGTGTAATCCAGCGTTTTGCAAAGCTCCCTGACCGCGTTGCTGAATTCCGGGATCTTGCGCCAGCGCGGAGAACGCTCATAGGCCGCCTCCGTCGCAGGCAGAATGGAATTGACGACGATCACGGCGTTCGGCGCAGCTTCATGCAGCTGCTCGAGGCGCGTTTGCATTTCGGCGGCATACTCCTCGCCGTTGTTCCAATAGCCGATGCCGGTATCGTTCAGTCCGTAGCACAGGAAAATCGTGGAGGGCTGCAGGCTTTTGATGGTATCGAGCTGCGCGGGAATGTCGCGGATCGTGTGACCGGCGTCGGCAAACACATTGCTCTTATCAAGGAATTTATAATAGTAAAATCCGACGGCGCGGGAATCGCCGAGTAAAACGAAATCCTGGAATTTCGACCAGATCTCCTGCAGGCTGAATTCGCCTTGCGCGTCCGCATCCGGATCCTCGCTGAGCGCCTGCAGCTCGAGCTCGCGCACGTAGCGCTCATGCAGCACGCTTTCAACCACGGCGGGGTCTTTCTGCGCCGCCTGCGAAAGATAGGCGGCGCCCTCGGCGGAGGCGGAAGCCTTCGGCGCAGACGTATGACCGAACAGCGCCGCCGACAGGACCATCAGTCCGGTCAGCACGCCCGCCCAGAGAAAGACATGCATGCCGCTTGCGCGCGGTTTCTTTTTTTCGCTCATACGATCACCTCAAGCCTGCGCCTCAATCGCCGCGCGCATCACGGAGAGCGCTCGGGAGGCATATTCATCCGCCAGCGACTGCGGCGCGATCACGGTCATTTCCCCCGCGAACTGAAACAGCCAGCCCCAGAACGGCGGGCTGATTTCCACATCCAGCGTCGCCTCCAGCGTATCGCCGTTCACGCGCGTGAGCGGGAGATCCTCGCCGAATTTATCATACACGGGCGCGATCAGCGTTTCTTTGAATCGGAGCGTGATCTGCTCGCGCCGCCCGCCGAACATTTTGAATACCTGCTCGGTATACGCAGCCAGATCCGGCCGCTGCGCCGCCGCTTCCTCACTGATCGGCGCATCCTCGACCTGCACCTGATCCATCCGGTCCACGCGATAGTTGCAAAGATTCCGATATTTGCTGCTGTAGCACATCAGATAGTAATTATCGTCCAGATACACCAGCGCCAAGGGCTCGACGACGTAGCGCTGCTTCTCTTTGCGATAGATGCGTTCGTGCGCTTCATTCAGGTCAAAGTAGCGAAAGGACGCGGTGCGCTTGCCGGCAATCGCATCCTCAAGCGCGTTGACGTTATAATAAATGGATTCGTTGCTGTGCTTGCGCGCATTGAAAAGCACGCGGTTATCCGTCAGCAGGCGCGCGCGGTTGCTCCCGCCGAGGGACGCGATCTTCTCGATCATTTCGCCGGTCTTTTTTTCGGTGATGAACGTCGCGGCCTCCACGGCGTCGATCAGGATCTTCAGCTCCGGCACGCTGAAGCTGCGGTCGGCGATATAATACACCTTCTCATGCCCGTCCATGACCTGCATGATCTCATAGCCGTAGTCATTCAGCAGCTGAATATCGCGCGCGAGCGTTCTGGTGTTGCAGCTGATGCCGTAATCCATCAGCCGCTCACAGATCTGCTCCTTGCGCAGCGGATGCAGTTCGTCCGACTCACGCTGCAGGATTTCGAGCAGGCGCACAAGCTTGATTTTCTGCCGATTGGATTGCTCGGCCATTGCGCCGCCCCCTTTTCCTGCAGATTCTGTCGTTTATTATACCATAGCCCGCATCATTTGTAAATGTATTTTATTCATTAAATATATATACACATCGGGATATTTTTGTTTGACAATTGTAAAAGATATGATATAATAATTTTAATATAGCTTCTTGCAAAAAAATGAAGCTGAAAGGGATGACCGGTATCAAAACAGTAGATCTGTTCGACTTTGAACACAGTCTGGCAGGCGAGTATCTGCGCGGATTTGAATATCCCTGGCAGGCGCTTGCGGGCATCAAGGATCTGATCCGTTCGATCGGCAAAACGCTGGACAGCGCCGAATATGAAGAAACCGCGCCCGAGGTCTGGGTGCATCGCACGGCCACCGTCGCGCCGACCGCCTATCTCGGCGCGCCCTGCATCATCGGCCCGCGCACGCAGGTGCGTCACTGCGCGTTCATCCGCGGCGCCGCGCTCGTGGGCGAGGACTGCGTGGTCGGCAACTCCGTCGAGCTGAAAAACGTGATCCTCTTCGATCATGTGCAGACCCCGCATTACAACTATGTCGGCGACAGCATTCTCGGTTATTATTCTCACATGGGCGCAGGCTCCATCACCTCCAACGTCAAATCCGACAAAACGCTTGTGAAAGCGTCGGTGGAGGGTGAACGCATGGAGACCGGTCTGAAGAAATTCGGCGCCATGCTCGGCGACCATGTGGAGGTCGGCTGCAACAGCGTGCTCAATCCCGGCACCGTGATCGGCCGCGGCAGCAACATCTATCCCCTCTCCGCGGTGCGCGGCACCGTTCCCGCAGGCAGCATTTACAAAAACCAGAGCGAAATCGTTCTGAAAATCGATTACTGAGGTGCATTATGGGTAAATATTTCGGTACTGACGGCTTCCGCGGCGAAGCGAATGAGAATCTGACCGCGGATCACGCTTATAAAGTCGGCCGGTTCCTCGGCTGGTATTACGGCGAGCTCAAGCGCCGCAGCGGCTCGGATGAACCGCCCTGCATCGTCATCGGCAAGGATACGCGCAGATCCAGCTATATGTTTGAGTATACGCTCGTCGCGGGTCTGACCGCCTCGGGCGCGGACGCGTATCTGCTGCACGTGACCACCACGCCCTCCGTGGCGTATGTGACGCGCGTGGATGAATTCGACTGCGGCATCATGATCTCCGCGAGCCACAATCCCTTCTTTGACAACGGCATCAAGCTGATCAACCGCGAAGGCGAAAAGATGGACGAAACCACGATCGGTTATGTGGAGGCCTATATCGACGGCTGTCTGGAGGTCTTCGGCCAGAAGTGGGAGACCATTCCCTACGCGAAGAAAGAGCGCATCGGCTGCACGGTGGACTATGTCTCCGGCCGCAACCGTTATATCGGCTATCTGATTTCGCTGGGCATGTATTCCTTCAAGGGCGTCAAGGTGGCGCTCGACTGCGCAAACGGCAGCTCCTGGAATGTGGCAAAGGCGGTGTTTGACGCGCTGGGCGCGACCACCTCCGTCATCAACGCGGAGCCCAACGGCTTCAACATCAACGAGAATGCGGGCTCCACGCATATCGAAGGGCTGCAGAAGTATGTGGTCGAGCACGGCATGGACGTCGGCTTCGCTTATGACGGCGACGCGGATCGCTGCCTTTGCGTGGATGAAAAAGGCAACGTGCTCAACGGCGACCACATTCTTTATATCTACGGCAAATACATGAAGGACCGCGGCAAGCTGATCAACAACACAGTTGTGACCACCGTGATGAGCAACTTCGGTCTTTACAAGGCGTTCGACGCGGTCGGCATCGACTATGTGCAGACCGCCGTGGGCGACAAATATGTGTATGAATACATGACCAATCACCAGAACCGCATCGGCGGCGAGCAATCCGGTCATATTATCTTCTCCAAATACGCTACCACGGGCGACGGCATTCTGACCAGTCTGAAAATGATGGAGGTCATGCTCGCGCGCAAGACCACAATGAGCAAGCTGCGCGAGGAGCTCACGCTCTATCCGCAGGTGCTCGAAAACGTGCGTGTGAGCGACAAGGCCGCCGCGCAGGCGGATCCCGACGTGCAGAAGGCCGTTGCCGCCGCCAAGGAAGCGCTCGGCGACGCCGGACGGATCCTTGTGCGCGAATCGGGCACGGAGCCGATGATCCGCGTCATGGCAGAGGCAGAAACCGAGGAAATCTGCCGCCACTGGGTGGAGAGCGTCGTTTCGGTTCTGCGCGAAAAGGGGTATTGCGTCAGCTGACGCACCGAATCGCAACTGCAAAACAAAGGATGTGCATCCATGCAATATGTCATCATGGATCTGGAATGGAACAATACCTACGCCAAAAAGGTCAGCGGCTTTCTGAATGAGGTCATTGAGATCGGCGCGGTCAAGCTGGATGACGATCTGGATAATCTCGACACCTTCACCTGCATCATCCGCTCGCAGATCGGCAAAAAGCTGCGCGGCAGCGTCAAGCGGCTCACGCATCTGACGAATGACGATATCAGCACGGGTCTGCCGTTCACGCAGGTGTTTTCCGCCTTTCGCAAATGGATCGGCCCGAAGGAAACCGTGATCTTCACCTGGGGCGACGGCGATATCCGCGTGCTGCTCGAAAACTTCCGGTATCTCAATGGCATCAAAACGATCCCGTTTCTGCAGAATTACTGCGACCTGCAGCGCGTGTATCACGCGGTGACGAAAAGCCCGAAGGGGCAGCAGGTCGGCCTCTCTGCGGCGGCAGCCTCGCTCGGCATTGACCCAGAGGTCTATATCCACCATCGCGCGCTGGGCGACAGCATGCTCACCGCTGAGATCCTGCGAAAAATCTATGACCCCGCGCTGTTCCGCTCGCTGACCGTCCCGTGCGGCTCGGAGTTCTACGACCGGCTGCAGTTCAAAGCGAAGATCATCCGCAATCTGGACAATCCACTGGTCGATAAAAAGCGCATGCACCACGTTTGTGAAGTCTGCAAAACGGAATGCGAACAGCTCACGGAATGGAAATTCCACAGTCAGGCCTTTCGCGCAAATTTCTTCTGCCCCACGTGCGGGCTGACGTACGCGGTCAGCGTCCGCTTCAAAAAGTATTATGACCACGTTGAATGCCGGAAGGTCGTTTCCGTCAAGGAGGAGCCGGCGCCCAACGAAACGGAGGAAGCATCGGTATGAAGCTGCTTGTGACCGGCGGCGCCGGATTCATCGGCTGCAATTTCATAGAATATCTGCTCAGACAGGACCGCGATGATGAGATCGTCTGTCTGGACAGTCTGACGTACGCGGGCAACATGCACAGCCTTGCCGCGGCGCTCCGGCATCCGCGATTCCGTTTTGTGCGCGGCAGCATCGCGGACCGGCCGTTTGTCATGGCGCTGTTTGAAAATGAACGGTTCGACGTTGTCGTCAATTTCGCGGCGGAAAGCCATGTGGACCGGTCAATCAAACAGCCGCAGCTGTTTCTTGAAACGAACGTCATGGGCACGGCCTGCCTGCTGGAGGCGGCAAAAACTTACGGCGTGAAGCGCTATCATCAGGTGTCAACGGATGAGGTTTACGGCGACCTGCCGCTGGACCGGCCGGATCTCTTCTTCACGGAGGCAACGCCGCTGCACACCTCGAGCCCCTACTCCGCTTCCAAAGCCGCGGCCGATCTGCTCACGCTCTCCTTCCATCGCACCTACGGTCTGCCCGTCACGATTTCGCGCTGCTCCAACAATTACGGCCCCTATCAGTTCCCGGAAAAGCTGATCCCGCTGATGATTTCCAAAGCGCGCCGCGATCAGCCCCTGCCGGTCTACGGCAACGGTCTGAATGTGCGCGACTGGCTCTATGTGGAGGACCATTGCCGCGCCATTGACCTGATTCTTCAGCGCGGCACGCCCGGCGAAGTCTACAACGTCGGCGGCCACAATGAGAAGCAGAATATCGAAGTGGTGAAAACGATCCTCTCCGCGCTCGGAAAACCCGAAGCGCTGATCACCTACGTGCAGGACCGCGCCGGCCACGATCTGCGCTACGCGATCGATCCGTCGAAAATTGCCGCCGAGCTTGGCTGGCAGCCGGAAACGAAGTTTGACGACGGCATCGCGCGCACCGTTGCCTGGTATCAAAACAACAGTCCATGGCTGGATGACATCGAATCCGGCGAATACCTGGCATATAACGAAGCTTTTTAATTGAATCAATTCAGACAGAAAAACCACGCGGATGCGCTTTCCGAACGCCGTCCGCGTGGTTCTTTTATGTATTCTGAATTGAAATTATTCTTCGGATTCTTCGGCTACGTCGAGCGTCTGCGCGGCCGCACGCAACGCATTCACGAGCGCAGCGGTGCTGCTGTCGAGCGTATCGGAAGCCTGCTGCGCCGCCTGCCCGGCTGCCTGCAGCTGCGCCTGCGCGTCGCAAACCTGCGTGAGCGCGTCGGACAGCACAGCTTTCGCGCCGGAGCGCGCCTGCGCTGCCGCTGCCTGCGCGGCTGCGATTTCCTCCTGCGCCGCCTGCCGCCTGGCCTCCAGGTCATCCTTGGCCACGATCAGCGAGAGCTGCTCCTCCATCCGGCCGAGCGCGGTTTCGTAGCTGCGCATTTTGGTTTCGAGCGCCTGCGTCTTATCCTGCTCGGCTTCGAGCGCGGAGCGGTCGGCCTGCGCTTCTTCCAGCGCAGTTTCGAGCGCCTGCACTATTTCGTGCAGCGCGGCGTTCTCCTCTTCCAATGCCTGCGCGCGTGTTTCCGCCTCGGAAAGCGCCGCCTGCAACTGCGTGCGTGATTCCTCCGCCGCCGGATCGACAGCGTCGGCGTCCGCAACCGGGCCGCGTGCTTCGAGCTCGGCCTGCGCGGCGCTCAGCTGCTTTTTCAGCGACAGGATCTCCGTCTGCAGCTCCTCGATATATTGGAGCACATCGGCTTTTTTGAAGCCGCCGAACACAGATTTTTTCAACATTCCGCTCATGATTCTCCTCCTCTGTTATGAGAACAGCAGCAGCGAATTCACATCCGAATCCACCTCGCTGCAAACGCCGTTGACATAGATGCACAGCGTGCCGTCGCCGCGAATGAACGCCGCGCGGTCGTCCTTGGCCTGAAAGCTGGACACAACTACATTCTGCGCAATCAGCGTTTCCTCGCCGTCGGCGCAAAGATAGTAATCCGCGGTCGGATCGTTTGCCGCCGTGTCATTTTTGATCGCGTAGAGCTTGCCGTCGCCCGCGAGCAAAAACGCGGACGCCGCGTTGGACAGCTTGATGCTGCCCTGCGCGTTGAAGGCATAGACGTCGCCGGTATTCTTGCCCACGTCGGTTTTCAGATAGTAAACGCTCTCCCCGCTGCAGCGGTAGCTGGAAACGCCGGCGGCGATATCCCTGCGCGCGGTCGGCTTGAGGTCCGTGCCGATGCCCGTGGCATAGAGCGTCAGCTTGCCGGGCGTATTCTCGCGCACAAAGGCAAACAGCAGGCTGCCGTCCTGCGCAAAGGAAAACGCGGTCTTGCTGCGGTCGTAGCCGGTCAGCGCCGTTTTGGCCGCGCCCTGCTCGCCGTATGCGGCAAAGGCCAGGCCGTGCGTTTTGATGCTGTCGGCAACGATGGATTTGGCGTACTCCACGACCTCATCCACCGAGCTGCGCTCGGCCATGGCCGCGAGCGCGGACATATCGATCTCCGACGCCGTCACATCCACGCTTTCATAAACCAGCATGGGCGTTCCCTGCGCTGCAACGGCGGAGATGCGGCTCGGATCGATGTGCTCCGCAATCGCATCCACAACGCCGTTATGATAGACATAGGCGTTGAACACCGGCGCTTTGAATTCGCCGCTCTCCACAAGCGCGTCGAGCGCTTCGCGGATTTCGTCGCGCTGCAGCTTCTCATTGTATTCAGCCAGCGCGGTGTTGTATTCATTATCCCAGCCGAGCCAGTAGAAAAATCCGCTGCCGCGCGGCTTGGTCACCGTTTTATCGTGGGCGGCGTAAGGATCGGCTATCACATAACTCCAGGAAATATTCTCAACGGCGGATGTGAAAAAGTACAGATTCCCGCCGGTGTATTCTGCGTAAAGCGCGTCATAGAGATCATCGCAGAGCAGTTCGGGCTGCGCGTCGCTATACAATAAATATAAAGCGCGTTTGCTCTGATTGTTCTCATCGCGCGATTCATATAAAAGGTGCGGGCGCTCCGCGGTTTCGCAGGGATAGACCGCCTGCACATTCCGCGCGACCTCCGACGCCGCGCCGTCCGCATAGCGATACAGAACCTTCGTATCCCCATGCAGCTTGATGAACCAGAGCCCGTCGACGCCCTTGAGGGCATAGATGCTCTGCACATTCGTGGAGAAGGTTTCGATCTTATGCGCATCCGGATCGCAGACACAGCCCGCGTCCGCGCCGGATGCCGCGTCGAATTTCAGATAATAGACCTTGCCGTCCTTCAGATCAAAGCCGCGGCGCACGCCGTAATCAACCAGCTTTGTCTGCACGGACCCGTTGGTATCGGAATAGGCATAGAATAAATCATAGGAGCCGTCCGCATAGGAGGACGCTGTGTTATAAAAGATCCGGCCGGCATCGGGATCCGCCTGAAAGCCTTCGGCGGACGCATCCGCCACCGTCAGGCTGCGGCCGCCCAGCTCCAGCACCGTGCTGCTCCCCTTGCGATAAGCGAGCATGCTGCCGACCTCGGGCGCGGCATGATGCAGCAGGAAATACAGCACCGCGGCCGTGCCCAGAATCAGAACAAGAACGCCGAGGATCGTCAAAGGAAGCTCTCGTTTTGCGGGAAGCGTTTTTTTCTTAATGAACGCCATAACAGCTCCTCAGAAAAGCATGGCTGCCCCGTGGGATGCAGGGCAGCCTTGACTTTGATTACTTCAATGCAATTGCCTGCTTTGCCTTCGCAACGATAGTTTGCGCATCCAGGCCGAAAATATGAAGCAGTTCCACAGCGGGGCCGGATTTGCCGAACGTATCGTTGACGCCCAGACGCACCACAGGCACGGGCTTGCCGCCCTCGCAGACGGCCTCCGCCACCGCGCTGCCCAGACCGCCGATGATGCTGTGCTCTTCCGCAGTCACAACGGCGCCGGTTTTCGCGGCAGACGCCAGAATGGTTTCATTGTCAAGCGGCTTGATCGTGGCAACATTGACGATCTCGGCGCTGATGCCTTCGGCAGCCAGCATTTCCTGCGCCTCCAGCGCCTCCTTGACCATCAGACCGGTCGCGCAGATCGTCACATCCGTGCCGGGACGCAGAACGACGGCCTTGCCGATCTCGAACTGATAGGATTCATCGAACACTCTGGGCACAGCCAGACGGCCGAAACGCATATAAACGGGTCCGTCGTAAGCCGCGGCGGCCAGCACGGCGGCGCGCGCTTCAATATCATCCGCGGGATTGATCACGACCATGCCGGGAATCACGCGCATGAGCGCGATATCCTCGCAGCACTGATGGCTCGCGCCGTCCTCACCGACGGAAATGCCGGCGTGCGTTGCGCCGATCTTGACATTCAGATGCGGATATCCGATGGAATTGCGCACCTGTTCATAGGCTCTGCCGGCGGCAAACATCGCGAACGTGCTGGCAAATACGGTGTAGCCGGCAGTCGCAAGTCCGGCGGCGACGCCCATCATATTGCTCTCTGCAATGCCGGAATCGAAAAAGCGGTCGGGATAGGCCTTCTTGAACATTCCGGTTTTGGTCGCGGCGGCAAGGTCCGCGTCCAGAACGACGACCTTGTCATTCGTCGCGCCGAGCTCGACCAGCGCTTTGCCGTAAGCATCGCGCGTTGCGGTTTTAATCACATCAGCCATGTCTTTCCCTCCTTACGCTTTCAGCGCGGCAAGCTGGGCATCCAGCTCCTGCCGGGCCTGGGCATACTCTTCTGCATTGGGGGCTTTTCCGTGCCAGCCGACCTGGTTTTCCATATAGGAAACACCCTTGCCCTTGACGCTCTCGGCAATGATCACGGAGGGCTTGCCTTTGAATTCGGCAGCCGCACGGAACGCCGCGTCGATCTCGTCAAAGCTGTGCGCGCAGATTTCAATCACATTCCAGCCGAAGGCCTTGAATTTCTCGGCGATCGGATAAGGAGAATTCACCTCGGCGCAGGTGCCGTCGATCTGCAGGCCGTTGTAATCGACCACGGCAACCAGATTGTCCAGCCCCTTGGCGGAAGCATACATCGCAGCCTCCCAGACCTGACCTTCCTGAATCTCGCCGTCGCCGAGAATCGTGTAAACGCGGTAATTCTTGCCGCCGAGCTTCGCGCCGAGCGCCATGCCGCACGCCGCGGAAATGCCCTGACCGAGGGAGCCGGTGGACATATCGACGCCGGGCGTATACTTGATGCTCGGGTGGCCCTGCAGCATGGAATCACTCTTGCGCAGCGTGACCAGCTTCTCCGCCGGGAAGAAGCCCTTGAGCGCGAGCACCGCGTAAAGCGCAGGCGCCGCGTGGCCCTTCGAGAGCACGAAACGGTCGCGGTCCTCCCATTTCGGATTCTGCGGGTCTACGTTCATGTGGCAAAAATACAGATACGTCAAAATATCCACACAGGACAGAGAACCGCCGGGATGGCCGGATTTCGCGTTGTATACGCTCTCCACGATCCCGATGCGCGCCGTGCACGCCTTGATCTTCAATTGCTTCTTAATAACTGCATCCAATGCAGTCACCTCCTGTTCTGCTGTATTTTTTGAATAAATGCCTGAAAATATCCGGGCAGCGGCGCTTCCACGCGCACCGAACGCCCGTCTATGGGATGACGAAACCCCAGCAGCCCCGCATGCAGACACTGCCCGCCGGGCAGCGCGGGCTGCTTCGGCCCGTAAACGGGATCCCCTGCCACGGGATGCCCGAGCCAGGCCATGTGGACGCGGATCTGATGCGTGCGTCCGGTTTCCAGCCGCAGGCGCAAAAGAGAAAACTGCGGGTATTCCTCCAGCACCTCGTAATGCGTAACGGCGGATTTGGAATTGCGGTCGGTCACGCACATTTTTTTGCGGTCCGACACGCTGCGGCCGATCGGCTGATCCACGGTGCCGGCCGCTTCTTTGAGATGGCCGTGAATCACGGCGCGATATTCCCGCGTGAGCGAATGCGCGCGAATCTGCTCGGAGAGCGCGATGTGCGCCTGATCCGTCTTCGCGACGAGCAGCAGACCGCTGGTATCCTTGTCGATGCGGTGCACGATGCCCGGACGGACAACGCCGTTGATCGACGAAAGGCGGCCGGCGCAATGCCAGAGCAGCGCGTTGACCAGCGTGCCGCTGTAATTGCCCGGCGCGGGATGCACGACCATGCCGCGCGGCTTATTGACCACGAGCAGGGCGTCGTCCTCATACGAGATCTCGAGCGGGATCTCCTCCGGCTCGAGCCGGAGCTCGGTCGGCTCGGGAATCAGCACCGTGATCTCCTCGCCCGCCTGCGGACGGAAGCTCTTGCTGACCGCTTTCCCCCGGCAGGTGACGCGATGCTCGGCAATCAGATTCTGCGCAAACTGCCGCGAATAGCCCGGCAGCGCCTGCGCGAGAAGCTGATCGACCCGCACGCCGGCATCCTCCGGCGAGACCGTGCGCAGAATCGGTTCGTTGAAATCAATTTGTGTGATCGTTTCCATGGGCTTGTGTCTTTTTCCGCTCGGTCAGCAGCGACCGCAGCTCATAAATGATCAACAGGATCGCACCGACCGTGATGCAGCAATCCGCAAAATTGAACACCGCGAAATCGATAAACAGCGGTTCAATGAAATCCACCACAAAGCCGTAAGCAATGCGGTCGATCACATTGCCAAGGCCGCCGGCAAGCACCAGCACAACGCAGACGTTGACAAAGGACGAGCGGAATTTATGCAGCATCAGCAGCGTCAGGCCGACAGCAAGAATCACGACGGTCACAACGGTCAGCAGCGTCGTTTTATGCGAAAACGAGCTGAACGCGGCGCCGGTATTTTCCACGTAGCGAAGCTGAAACAGCCCGAAGAGAAACGGCTTGGGGCCGTCGACCTTCACGGTGGAAACGACCAGATGCTTGGTCAGCCGGTCCGCGGCGGTCAGCAGCAGGATCGCCGCAGCGGCAAGCAGTTGAAACATAGGACCCTCTCAAGCGCCGCAAAACAGCGGCCATGTATTACTCTTCGTCGGAAAGCAGGCTGTCAAACAGATCGGAAAGATCGCTGTCGTCATCCGCACTGCCCGTCGCGGCGTCATCCGCAAAAGCGGAGTCCACGGAAGGCGGCAGGATGCTGTCAAGATCAGCGGGCAGATCCTTGCTGAAATCGAAGCTGTCGATCATGGCGAACAGATCGTCTTCCTCCTCGACCGGCGCGGCCTTGACCGCGGGCGCTTCCTCGATGACCGGCGCGGGGGTCTCTTCGATGACCGGCGCTTCCTCAATGACAGGCGCTTCTTCGATCACCGGCGCCTCTTCGATGACGGGCGCCGCCGCAAACGCAGGCGCTTCCTCGAAAACGGGCGCTTCCTCAACGACCGGTGTTTCTTCGACGACGGGAACTTCTTCAAACGCGGGCGCTTCCTCGACAACCGGCGCTTCCTCAACGGCAGGCACTTCGTCAAACGCGGGCGCAGCTTCGGCAGCCGGCGCTTCCTCAAAAGCGGGCGCTTCCTCAGCGGCAGGCGCTTCCTGCTCGGCAAGCACATCGGCAACGATGGCGCTGATGGGATCCGGCTCATCCTCCGCGGCCGGAGCGGGTTCCTCCGCAGGCGTCAGCTCCGCGGCAATCTCCTCGATCGCGCTGATGGCTTCGGCATTCTTCTTCGCCGCGTTTTCATCGGGCACGGAGGACAGGAGCGTGAGCTGCTCCATGCAAAGGCTCTCCATCGCGGAACGGTAGGTTGCGGCCTGGGTCTTGAGCTTGACAAGCTCATCGGAATAAAACTCATAAGCGCGCTTGCTGTCGCCGACGATTTCATCGCTCTTCGCCTTGGCCTGCACAAGCAGCGCCGCGGCCTTTTCGCGCGCCGCGCTCATGGTCTGCTCAGTTTCCTTCTGCGCGCGCTCGGTCAGGGACGCTACGGCCACGCGTGCATTGTCGACAATGCTTCTCGCGTCGTCACGCGCATCGCTGATGATCTGCGACGCCTGACGGTTTGCGCCGTCGAGGATGGAACCGGATTTGGTTTCGGCGTCCTCCAGCACGGCCTTCGCTTTGGCATTCGACTCTTTGGTGACGCTCTCCGCCATGCGGTGCGCATCCAGCAGAGAAAGCTTGATCGCTTCCTCATCCTTGCGGTAATTCTCAACCGTGTCGGCTAAGATGCCGAGCTTCTTGCGCAGCGCAAGGATCTCATCCTGCGCCTGCTGATAGGAATCAGCGGCCTTGCCCAGAAATGCATCCACTTCGTCCGCGCTGTAGGTACCGCTGCTGACCGGGGTGAATTTCGCATTTCTGATTTCATCGGTTCTGAGCATTCTCAATCACCAACCCTCTCTTAAACTTGCTCCTCGTCCGCAGCGGCAAAGCCTTCGACAAGATCGCTTGTCACTTTGACGCCCGCGGGCGTGATGACATAAACGCCGCCGGCGATCTTTTCAAAGCGGCCGCCGGTATAGCAGGTAATGCCGTAAAAGAAATCAATGGTGCGCTGCGCGTCGTATTCGGGGCAGTTTTCCAGATTCAGGATCACGATGCGGCCCTGCTTGAGCACCTGCACCACTTCGCCCGCATCGCGCTCATAGCGCTCGACGGAGCGCACAACGATATGCGGCTTTGCGGCCGGCGCGGCAGCGGCGCCGGAGGAAATCGGCACAACATTGCTCGCGCTGCTTCTGACCGGACGGTCGTGCGTGCGCTCATGCGTGCGCGCGCGGGGCTGCTCTCTGCGCTCGATCACAGGCTCCTCCGCGGCGTCATACGCCGATTCGTCCTCATAACCGACATCGTTGCTCTCGATGTAGTCATCATCGGTCCCGTTGATAAATTCCTTCAGCTTTTCAAACATGTTCATGATTGCCTCCTTCTGATTATCGATATATCCTCATACCAAAGATCGCCGATCCAACACGCACAAGATTTGCACCTTCGAGAATGGCTTGTCTGTAATCACCCGACATCCCCATCGAGAGGATATTCATATTTATATTATCTATTTTTTTGGCCCCGATGTCAATAAACAAACGGTGCATATTTGAAAAAATCCTGCGTAATTCGACATCTTTTTCGCAAATCGGCGCCACACACATCAAACCGTCCACGGAAATGCCGTCAATTTCCGCAATTTCGCAGGCGGCCTCAGTCACCGCATCGGGCGAAAAACCGAATTTGCTCTCCTCGCTGCCGACGTTGACCTCAATCAGAACCTTCGTTGTGATCCCGTTTTCGAGCGAGCGTTTGCCGATCTCCTTCGCGATCGAAACCGTATCGACGGATTGGATCGTATCCACATGGCCGACGATCTTTTTGACTTTGTTGGACTGCAGATGACCGATCAGATGCGCCTTGCACGCCGACAAAGTCAAATCAGGCTCTTTGAGCAGGAATTCCTGCACCTTGTTTTCGCCGATCAGATCCACGCCCTGCGCGATCGCGTGGTTGATGAATTTCGGCTCCACGGTTTTGGACACCGCCATCAGATGCACATCCGCCGGCTGCCTGCCGGAAGCGACGGCGGCTTCTGCGATCTGATCGCGCAGCACCTTGAGGTTTTCTTCGATCGCGAGGAAGCGATCCCTATCGGAGAACCATTCCATCATACAAATCCTTTCCCGAAGTTATCACTTCGTCATAGAGTTGCAAATGCTTATACGGCAGCGTGGACGGATCGGCCGGCGGGGATGCAATGATGAACGTATCCGCCGCAAAGATTTCTCGTACGCTGCGGAAGCTGACCACATCGCCGCGCAAGACATAAACGCCGGGATTTCCGTCTGCGTCGAACCGCAGCGCGTCCTTGCTGACCTTGAGGCCGGAATACTCCTTCATCACGATCCGGCCGGAGACCTTGCGCAGCGCGCAAAGGCGTGCGTTCATCAGCGTGCATTTAAAGAGCACGACTGCCGTGCCGTCCTCCTGCACGCGCACGGAATACACCGAAGCCGTTACGGTATTTTCCTCGGTGTCGTCCAGCATCAGCTTGACGGCGGCATTCTCCTTGAACCGCGCCGCTTCCGAAGCGTCCAGAATGCAGGCGACAAACCAGCGGTAGCCGTCGATAATTTTGCCGATGTTGTTCTCCGGCGCCGCGAGCGGCTCCGCCTGAAACGCGTCCTTGAGCTGCGCGGCGGTCAGCGTGTCGGCGTTTTCGCAGGTCAGCAGCCCTTCATAACCGTCCGGCCGCGCGACATAGTAGCCGGAAATATCCGCCGCCACAATCTGACGCGGCTCGCTGTTGCCGCTGAACGACTGCACCTGCGCCTCCAGCGCGGAGATCTGCGCCGAGCAGTCCACGTCCTTTTCCAGGGAAATCTGATAACGGGAGAGCTGCTCGCTCAGATCGAGCATATTGCTGTCCAGCATGGAAAAGTCATTCTCATATGCGCTGTTGATGATGGCCAGAAAGGTTTTATCCGTTTCGGCCGTCAGGCTTTCCAGATCCACATCCGCAAGCCGGAGCTGCCGGTCGATCTTCTGATAGACCTCCAGCCGCTCGGTGAGCGAACGCAGCTTTGCGAAATGATCGGCGGTTTCCTCATCCGCGAACACCGCCGCGATCGTGCTGCCCCGGCTGACGCGCTCCGCATTCTGCGCGAGCGGGAGCACCACGCCCTCCGCCGTGTGCTCGAGCATCGTTTCATCGCGGATCACATACATTTCGGTATCCAGCGTTTCCGGCACCGTTTGCTGCGTGGCGACCATCGTTTTGACGCTGCGGCTCGCGATGCGATAGATTTCCGCCACCGCAGTGATCAGTATAAATGCCGCGACGAGCGCCACAAGGATCCGGCGCAGCAGCAGTTTTTTCTTATCCATCGTTTTTATTCCCTTCCGGTTCTGCTTCCGGGCTGTCGGCGGCGATGATTGCCATCGCAGCGTCGGTCAGCGCCTGCGCATCCCCGTAATCGTCAATATAAAGCACATGCATGCGCGGATCCCGCAGGAACCACGTGCGCTGCCGTTTGGCATACCGCCGCGTCTGCTGCTTGAGCCTGTCAACGCAGTCCTCCAGCGTCGCTTCCCCCGCGAAATACGGGGCCAGCTCTTTATAACCGATCGCCTGCGCAGCGGTCGCAGCGCCGGGAAGCGAAAGAAACGCACGCGCTTCCTCCACGAGCCCCGCTTCGATCATCGCGTCCACGCGGCGGTCAATGCGGTCATACAGCCCCGCGCGCGCACGCGCATCCAGACAGATCGCCGTGACAGGCAGCGGCGGCGCGGCATGGGAGCGGCGGTTCTGCTCCGATTTGGTCAGACCGGTCGTATGATAAATCTCCAAAGCGCGGATGATCCGGCCGAGGTTGTTGACATGAATCGTCTGCGCCGCCTCCGGGTCCACACGCCGCAGCTCCTCGAGCAGGGTCTGCGCGCCTTCCGATAAAGCGCGCTGCTGCAGCTGCGCACGGTACGCGGGATCCGCTTCCGAAGGCAGGAGCGTGAGCTGATCCACAAGCGCGGAATAATACTGCCCCGTGCCGCCGACCAGCACCGGCCGACGCCCGCGCGCGCGCACATCGGCGATCGCCTGCTCCGCGAGCGCACAGTATTTCGCAACGCTGAACGGTTCATCGGGCGAAACGATCCCGATCAGATGGTGCGGGATGCCGCGCATTTCATCTGCCGTCGGCTTTGCGGTGGCGATGTCCATCCCCTGATAGATCTGCATGGAATCGCAGGAGATCGCTTCCCCGCCGAGCCGCTCGCAAAGCGCGACCGCAAGCGCGGTCTTGCCGGACGCCGTCGGGCCCAGAACAGCAATCAGTTTCTTCTCAGACTCGGCCAAAATTCTTTTCCAACTCTCTTTGCGTCATTTCGATCAGCACGGGACGCCCGTGCGGGCAATAGCGGATCTCCGGCATGGAAAGCAGCTGCTTGGCGAACCGTTCCATCTCATAGCGCGAGGTGAAGTTGCCGGCCTTGATCGCGCTGCGGCAGGAAACGGAATGGAAGATCCAGTCAAGTTTTTCAAATGAAACGTCCTGCTTCTTTTCCGCAAAGCGACCGGCGATTTCTGCAATCACCTCCGGCACGTCGTCCGGGGACAGCTCCATCGGGCAGGCCTGCACGATCAACGCGCCGTTGCCGAAATCCTCCACTTCAAATCCCGCCTGAGTAAGCAGCGGCAGCTGCTCGAGCATGGCGGCGTAATCCTCTTTGGTCAGCGTCACGGTCACGGGCGCAAGCAACGCCTGCGCGCTGCGCGCGCCGCTCTCCGCCTTCAGGCGCTCGTAAATTATGCGCTCATGCGCGGCGTGCTTGTCGATGATGACGAGCTTCCCGCGGTATTCGCATAAAATGTAAGTCTGAAACGCTTCGCCGACCAGCCGGAACGCAGATTCGTCAAAGCCGGTCGCGGGCGCATCCGTGATCTCGATGTCCTCCGGCGCGGGCGCAGGCGGCGTTTGCCGCATCGGCTGCGCATGCAGGAGCAGTTCTTCATCCGTCTGCACTTCCGAGGGCGGCGCCTGCGTTGCGGGCGCGTGGAGCGCGCCGAGGTGTGCGGATTGCTGCGCGGCGGCGGGCGTAACGCGCACGGGCGGCGGATCACTCTTCTGCGCAGCAGGCAGCGAGCCTGCCGGAATATGCTGCCAGAAGGTCTTTTGCCGCGCGGGCTGCATATGCAGCTGCTGCGCGGGCGCAGGCGGCGGCGCAGAAATCGCTTCCGCCTTGCCGACGGTATGCATCTGCTTCGGGCTGTCGCCCTCGGCCAGCGCGTTTTTGCAGGCGTAGTAAACGGCGTTGAATACGGCGCGCTCATCCGAAAAGCGCACTTCCGTTTTCGCCGGATGGACGTTGACGTCCACCTGCGCGGGATCGACCGTCAGATGCAGCACGCAGGCCGGAAACTTCCCGGCCATCACGGCGTTTTTATAGCCTTCCGTCAACGCGGCGGACCCCGTGCCCGTGCGGATCAGGCGGTTATTCAGAAAGAAGAACTGCATGTTGCGGTTCGGCCGTGAAGCGGCGGGTCTGGAAATATAGCCCGTCACGGCGATCCCGCTGCCCGTGTAGGACGCCGGGATCAGATCCGCGGCGAACGCCTTGCCGAAGACCTCGCGCACGCACTGCAGCAGATCTCCCCTGCCGCTGGTGAGCAGCGTCTGCTTGCCCTCGCGGATAAAGCGGAACGACACCTCCGGATGCGAGAGCGCCAGACGGTCGAGCACACCGGCCACGGCGTTGGCTTCGGTCACGTCTTTTTTGAGAAACTTCATGCGCGCGGGCGTTTTATAGAAAATATCCCGCACGATCACCGTGGTGCCGGCCGGGCAGCCGGCGTCGTCGAGCAGCACCTCTTCGCCGCTCTCGATCACGTAGCGCGTGCCGACGGCGTCCTCCGGCGTGCGGGTAAGCACCTCCACGCGGGCAACCGCGCTGATGCTCGGCAGCGCTTCTCCGCGAAAGCCGAGGGTCATGATCGCGTTCAGATCGTCGGCGGCAGAGATTTTGCTCGTGCCGTGGCTGAGAAAGGCGCTGCGGATATCGTCGCGCGCGATGCCGCAGCCGTTATCCGTGACGCGAATATAGGAAATGCCGCCGTTTTTGATTTCCGCCGTCACACTTGTCGCGCCGGCGTCGATCGCATTCTCCAGCAGCTCCTTTACGACCGAGGCCGGACGCTCCACCACCTCGCCGGCGGCAATCAGCTCCGCGATCTGCTTGGGCAAAACACGGATTTTCGGCATACGGTAACCTCATTTCAATCGTTAATTTCAGTCGGATTCTTTCGCCTGTTTCACAAGCTCATAAAGGATGCCCAGCGATTCAATGGGCGTGAGCGTGTTGACGTCGAGCCCCTTGAGCCGCTCGGCAATCGCGGCGGCGTTGGATGCGCCGAAGGAGAGCTGATCCTCCACCGAAACGGCAGCCGCGGGCATTGCGGCGGGCGAGCCGTCTGCGGCTTCCAGCTCGCGCAGCACAACCTTTGCGCGCTCCACAACGCTTTTCGGCACGCCGGCGAGCTTGGCCACTTCAATGCCGTAGCTCCCGTCGGCGCAGCCAGGCACGATCCTGCGCAGGAACGTGATATCGTCGCCGCGCTTTTTGACGGCGACGTTGAAATTCTTCACGCCGGGCACCGTCGTTTCCAGCGCAGTCAATTCGTGATAATGTGTCGCAAAGAGCGTCTTTGCGCCGAGTCTTTTCGGCTCCGCCGCGAATTCAAGCACGGCGCGGGCAATGCTCATGCCGTCATATGTGGAAGTGCCGCGGCCGATTTCGTCAAAAATGATCAGGCTGCTGCGCGTCGCGCTGCGCAGAATCTCCGCCACTTCATTCATTTCCACCATGAAGGTCGATGCGCCGGCGGCCAGGTCGTCGGAGGCGCCGATGCGTGTATAAATGCCTTCCACGATGCAGAGATCGGCCGACGCGGCGGGCACGAACGACCCCGCCTGCGCCATGAGCGCAATCAGCGCGACCTGACGCATATAGGTGGATTTGCCGGCCATATTCGGGCCGGTGATGATCGCGCAGCGATTGTCGCCGCAGTCGAGCAGCGTGTCATTCGGCACAAAGGGCTGATCGAGCATGCGCTCCACAACGGGATGCCGGCCGTCGCGGATTTCCATCCGGTCGCCGGGATGCATCATCGGGCAGCAGTAATGATTCTCTGCGGCAACGGCGGCAAAGGACGCGAGCACGTCGGCGGCAGCCACGGCGGCCGCGGTCTGCTGAATCTCGCGCAGATGCTCCGCCGCTTTCTTGCGCACGGAATCGAAGATTTCATATTCCAGGCGGACGATGCGCTCCTGCGCGCCGAGCACCTTGGATTCCAGCTCCTTGAGCTCCTGCGTGATGAAACGCTCGCAGTTGGTCAGGGTCTGCTTGCGGATGTAATCCTCGGGCACCATTTCCTTGAACGCGTTGGAAACCTCAATATAATACCCGAACACACGGTTATAACCGATTTTCAGCTTTTTGATGCCGGTGCGTTCCTGCTCGCGCTGCTGGATATCCGCCAGAAAGCCCTTGCCGTTTTCAACAATGGCGTGCAGCTCGTCGAGCTCCTGATGGAAACCGGTGCGGATCATGCCGCCCTCGCGCACGGAAAACGGCGGCTCCTCCACGATCGCGGATTCGATCAGCGCGGATAACGATTCGAGCGGAGAGATCGCCCCGGCCGTCTCCTGCAGCAGCGCGCTTCTGCAGCCGGCAAGCAGCGCCTTGATCTGCGGCAGACGCAGCAGCGTTGCGGAAAGGGCTTTGAGCTCGCGCGCGTTGGCCGTGCCGTAAGCGATGCGCGTGATCAGGCGCTCCAGATCCTGACAGCCGGTCATGGCTTCCGCGAGATCCTCGCGCAGCGCCGGCGTTTCGACCAGCTCTGCGACGGCGTTGTGCCGCTTCGTGATTGCCGAAATCTGAAGAAGCGGGCGTTCGAGCCAGGTGCGCAGCAGGCGTCTGCCCATGCTGGTTTTCGTTTTATCGAGCACCCAGAGAAGCGAACCGCGTTTTTCACGGCTGCGCATGGTTTCGAGAATTTCCAGATTGCGCAGGGTCGACACATCCAGACGCATGAAGCTGTTGACGCCGTAGACCTCGACCGAGCGGATGTTTTCGAGCTCGGATTTCTGCACGCTCTGCAGATAGACCATCGCAGCGCCGAGCGCGGACACCGCGGCGGGCATCGCGTCCAGCGATAAATCCGCAAGCGTCACGGCGCCGAAATGCGCGCGCACGAGCTCCGTGGCGGCTTCGTAATCGAACTGCGCGTCATCCGGCAGGTCGCAGGAAGCCTGCAGCCGTGTTTTGATGAACTCCGTCACATGCCCGAGCCGGAGCGCTTCGGAATTGAGAATGATCTCCGTCGGCTGAAAACGGCCGAGCTCGTTGACCAGCTTCGTCTGCGCTTCCTTCAGCGGGAACTGCGTGACGGAAACGGAACCGGTCGAAATATCGGCAAAGCACAGGCCGACCGCATCCGGCAGCGCGCAGATGCAGGCCAGAAAATTATTCTTGCTCTCATCAAGCATGCTGCTTTCGATCACCGTGCCCGGGGTCAGCACGCGCGTAACGTCGCGCTTGACGATGCCCTTGGCCAGCGCGGGATCCTCCAGCTGCTCGCAGATGGCGACTTTATAACCCTTGGCGACCAGACGCGCAATATAGGAATCGGCGCTGTGAAACGGCACGCCGCACATCGGCGCGCGCTCCTCCTGCCCGCAGTCCCTGCCCGTCAAAACCAGCTCCAGCTCCTTGGAAACCAGCTTAGCGTCGTCAAAAAACATTTCATAGAAATCGCCCAGACGAAACATCAGGATCGTGTCGGGATATTGCTCCTTGACCTGAAAATATTGTTTCATCATCGGGGTCAGCTCTGCCATGACCGTACCTTGCCTTTCGGTAGAATTGTCAGAAGAATCAGCCGCAGCCGCCGCAGCTGCCGCAGTTGCCCGAGCAGCCGCTCGGTTCCGGCGCGGGCTCGCAGGTCGCGGGATCCTCGCCCTGCAGGCAAAGGCCGAGAATGGCGCTGATATAGCGCATGAGCGCGTCGATCTCGCCGCGCGCCTGCTCGTAGACTTTCATATTCGGGTTCTGCATGATCTCGGCATACTGCGATCCGAAGGCGCGGTCGAATTCCTCGAGCTTCGCGTCATCCGGATTTTCCTTGGATGCTTCATGCTGATAATTGAGCTGCAGCATGTGGAGCTGCGCGATCTTTTCATTCAGATCGGCGTCGGCGTCGTTCGCCTTCTCCGCGGCCACAAGGCGCAGATAGCGCTCATCCTGCTGCAGCGCGGCGCCGAGTTCGCGCACCATTTGAATAATATCCATAACAATATTTCCTTTCGAATTGAAATGCATTTAATCCGTCAGCTCGCCGCGCAGAATCCAGATCAGGGATTCCGTCACGCGCACGGTGCGGAAGGAGCCGATCACGGCGGGGTCCGCCGGAAACTCAATGATAATATTCCCCTGCGTGCGCCCTTCGATCCTCCCGTTTTTGGCAACGCTCTCGCAGAGCACGCGGTATTCCCTGCCGACCATGGCGGCCGTGCGTTCGTCGGCGATCGCCTCCTGCGCGCGCAGCAGCTCCTGCAGCCAGCGGCTTTTTTCCTCTTTTGGCACGGGGTCCGGCAAAGAGGCCGCTTTCGTGCCCGGCCGCGAGGAGAAAATGAACGTATACATGGAGGTGAACTTTGCCTGCTTCACCAGAGAAACGGTTTCGAGGAATTCCTCATAGGTTTCCCCGGGAAAACCGACGATCACATCGCTTGTGACCGAAAGCGAGGGCATCACCGCATAGGCATATTGCAGCAGATCCAGGTATTTTTCGCGCGTGTAGCCGCGGTTCATCTCCCGCAGCACGCGGTTGCAGCCGCTCTGAAACGGCAGATGCAGGTGCTTGGCGACCTTGTCGCAGGCGGCCATCGTGTCGAGCAGCTCGTGCGTGCAGTCCTTGGGATGCGAGGTCATGAATCGGAGAATGAAATCGCCCTCGATGGCGTTCAGCTCCCGCAGCAGACGCGCGAAATTCCAGCCGGTATCGGGGTATTTGCCGTAGGAATTGACGTTCTGCCCGAGGAGCGTGATTTCTTTATATCCTTGTGCGACCAGTTCCCGCGCTTCGGCCAGAATCGCTTCCGGCGCGCGGCTGCGCTCCCGCCCGCGCACATACGGCACGATGCAGTAGCTGCAGAAATTATTGCAGCCGTACATGATCGGCAGCCAGGCCTTGAAGCTGCTGTCGCGATGAATCGGCAGGTCCTCAGCGATCACGCCGTCGGAATCCGGCAACTCATACACGCGCTTGCCTGTGCTGAGATTGCGGTAAAGCAGCTCGGGCAGCCGGTGGATCACATGCGTGCCGAAGACGATATCCACAAAGGGATAGCTGCGGCGCAGCTTTTCTGCGACGCGGGGCTGCTGCATCATGCAGCCGCAAAGCAGGATGCGCAGATTCCGGTTTTCCGCCTTGCGGTTTTTCAGCGCGCCGACATTGCCGAAGACGCGATCCTCCGCGTGCTCGCGGATGGCGCAGGTGTTGAAAAGGATCAGATCGGCGTCGTCGACACGCTCGGTCAGCGCATAGCCCATGGCTTCGAGCATGCCTTTGATCCGCTCGCCGTCGGCCACGTTGCCCTGACAGCCATAGGTGTGCACAAACGCCTTCGGCGTGCGCGCATACTGCGCGTCGAGCACGGCACGCACCAAATCGGCGTAGCCCTGCTGCTGCGAGAGCGTCTGGGCCGAAACGGCAGTTGAGTTTTGCTTTTGCTCCGCCGGCACGCCGACACCTCCATAAAGTTTAGAATAAACAATAATTATAAATATTATATAATAAGACGCCGTATTATTCAAGTCAAAAATGAATGATACGGCGTATTTTTTACAAATTATTTATTTTTTCTCACGCGGCGCATCAAAGAGCGCCTGCGCCGCGTCGTGCAGCTGCCTGCGCATTGCCTGCTCACGCGCCGGATCGCGCAGGAATCTGCCGTTTTCGGTCTCGATCAGCACCGCGCCCTCGATAGCGCCGCCGTCGATCAGCGTGCGCGGAATCAGCCGTTTTTCTCCGGTTTCACAGATGCAGACCGCATAGAGATCGGTCAGCCGGTCAATGGAACAGATCATTCCCAGCGCTCCTTTTCAAACCCGGCGGACCAGGTCTCGCCGTCGGTCATTAATGTAATATTGCCGCAAAGATCCGTGCGGTAAATATATTTCGCATAGTCGGACAGCCGGTCGAGCAGCTGCTCATGCGGATGGCCGTAATCATTGTCCGCGCCGCATTCGATCACGGCGATCTTCGGCGAAACGGCCTCCAGGAAGGCGTCGGTCGTGGAAAAGGAAGAGCCGTGATGGCCGACCTTGAGCACCGTCGCGCGCAGCGGACTGTTGTTTTCCAGCAAGGTCGCTTCCTCGGCGTATTCCATATCGCCCGTCAGCAGAATCGACGCCGACCGGAAATCCACGCGCAGCACAACGGACATGTTGTTGAGCGATTCCGCCTGCGCCGTGACCGGCCCGAGCACGGTCACCTCGGCCTCGCCGAGCGAAAAGACGGCACCCGGTTCCGCAGCGAGCACGGCGGCACCGCTGCGTTTGATTTCATCGAGAAACGCGCGGTAGGATTCGGTCGTGGGCGTCTGCGCTTCCGTCAGCCGCGGCATGAGCACATGCGTCGCCCCGTGCGCGGCGAGCACCGCCGACAGCCCGCCGATATGATCCGAATGCGGGTGCGTTGCCACCACATAATCCAGCTTGCCCACGCCCTGCGCGGCCAGATAATCGAGCACGCGCGATTCATAGCCGTAATCGCCGGCGTCAACGAGCATGCTGCAGCCGTCGCAGAGAATCAGCGTGCAGTCCCCCTGCCCGACGTCGATCGCGTGCATAGTCAGAACGGACTTGTTCTGCGACGCGTCCGGCGCGGAGATCGTATTCTCCAGCCCCTCATACGGGCTGCGCCAGAAACCGTGCTTTGCGCCGATGCCGATCAGCAGAAGCACCAGAAGGATCGCCGCTGCCGCGCAAAGGATCCACACCGTGCGGCGGCGGGCACGCTGTTTATCTCTTTTTGTTTGATCGTCCGGCAGACCGACGATTTCTTTCGCCGGGCGGCTGCTTTTTGCTTTGTTTTTCGCCGCGTCGCGACGCTTTGCTTGTCTCATTTCGATTTCCTCTCTGCGCGGAGCCGTCCGACGCCGGCCGCACGAGACACCGTTCGCCGTAGCCGATCAGATCCTGCCGGCCCGCGCGGCGCAGCGCTTCGCGCACCAGCCCGGCTTTGCGGGGGTCAAAGTATTGCAAAAGCGCGCGCTGCAGCGCTTTTTCGTGCGGATCCTTCGCCACATAAACGCTCTGCATCGTGTAAGGATCCAGCCCGGTATAAAACATGCAGGTCGACACCGTGCCGGGCGTCGGATAGAAATCCTGCACCTGCTCGGGACGCAGATGCGCGTTTTTCAGGAATACGGCCAGCTCCACCGCCTCTTTCATCGTGCTGCCCGGATGGGAGGACATGAGATACGGCACGAGATACTGCTCTTTCCCGGCGGAGTCGGTCAGGGTAAAATACTTTTTTGAAAACTGCAGATACGCTTCGATGTGGGGCTTTCCCATTTTATCCAGCACCGCGGCGGAGCAGTGCTCGGGCGCGACCTTGAGCTGACCGCTGACATGATGCGTCACAAGCTCGCGGAAAAAACTGTCGTCCCGATCCTGCAGCAGATAATCATAACGAATGCCCGAGCGGACAAACACTTTTTTGACCTTCGGGAGCTGCCGCACCGTGCGCAGAATATCAAGATACTCCTCGTGATTCGCCTGCAGGCGCGGACAGGGCTCCGGCGCAAGGCATTTCTTGCCCTTGCATAGGCCGCGCGTCTCCTGCCCGTCGCAGGACGGGCGGCGGAAATTCGCGGTCGGCCCGCCGATGTCGTGAATATAGCCTTTGAAATCCGGTAAAGTTGTCAGCAGCTTCGCCTCAGTGACAATGGATTCCTTGCTGCGCGTCGTGATATAGCGCCCCTGATGAAAGGCCAGCGAGCAGAAATTACACGCGCCGAAGCAGCCACGGTTATGCGTGATGGAAAAGCGCACCTCTTCGATGCCGGGCACGCCGCCCATCGGCGCATACATCGGGTGAAAGGTCCGCATGTAAGGGAGCGCGTAGACGTGATCGAGCTCCTCCTGCGTGAGCGGAAGCGCCGGCAGATTCTGCACGAGCATCCGGCTGCCGTGGCGCTGCTTGAGCACCTTGCCGCGGAAGAAATCCTGCTCGTCCTGCTGCTGCCGGCAGGAAACGGCGTATTCTTTTTTGGATTTGCAGACATTCTCAAACGAGGGGCATTCCACACCGCCGTAGGGCGTTTCGCGCACATCCACGGCATAGCAGGTGCCGCGAATCTCCCGCAGCTGCGCCACCGGTTCCCCGGCGTCGAGCCGCTGCGCGATCTCCACCATCGAGCGCTCGCCCATGCCGAACGAGAGCAGATCCGCCTGCGCGTCAAACAGGATCGAGCGCCGCACGGCGTCGTCCCAGTAATCATAATGCGCAAACCGGCGCAGCGAAGCCTCCAGCCCGCCGATCACGATCGGGATATCGCCGTAGGCCTCGCGGATGCGGTTGCAGTAAACGATCACCGCGCGGTCGGGACGCAGACCCGTCCTGCCGCCGGGCGAATAGGCGTCGACGCTGCGGCGCTTTTTTGCAACCGTATAATGCGCGACCATCGAATCAATGTTGCCGCTGCTGACCAGAAATCCGAGGCGAGGTCTGCCGAAGCGCATGAAATCCGCCGTCGAACGCCAGTCGGGCTGCGGGAGCATCGCAATCCGGAAGCCCGCATCCTCAAGCACGCGCGAAATGATCGCCGCGCCGAAGCTGGGATGATCCACATAAGCGTCGCCGCAGACATAGACAAAATCCGCCTGCTGCCAGCCGCGCGCGGTCATATCCTCTTTTGATACGGGCAGAAAACCGTTCATGCTGTTCCTCAAAAATCGTCGCTGCCGGCATAATCGCCGTCATCGGCAAACACATCGTCAATGCTGACCGGCGCGAAATCTTCGTCGTCCTCTTCTTCGTCAACGTCAGGCGGATCGGGAAGATCCGGCGCGCCGTCCACGTCGCCGCGCAGGGCCTGCATCTCATACCACTGCTGCCGCGTCATGAGCACGGCGCGGGGCTTCGAGCCGTCCTGCGGGCCGATGACGCCCTTCTCCTCGAGCTGATCGATCACGCGGCGCGCGCGATTGTAGCCCAGACGCAGACGCGTCTGCAGCATGGAGGTCGACGCCTGCCCGGCGGTGACAACCAGCTCCACCGCGTCATTGAGCACGGGATCCCAGCGGCTGTCCTCGTCCTCCTCCTCGACCGCCTTCTTCTTGGCGCTTTCCGCGGCGGCGGCCTTGGTTTCGATCTCTTTCATCGTTTCTTCGTTATACTCCGCCTGCGACTGCGACTTGATATGCTCCACAACGCGCGCCACTTCCTCCTCTGAGATAAAGCAGCCCTGCACGCGCGTGGCGTTTGAGGCGCCGACGGGGCTGAAGAGCATATCGCCGTTGCCGAGCAGCTGCTCCGCGCCGCCGGTATCCAGAATCGTGCGCGAATCCACCTGCGAGGACACCGAAAGCGCGATCCGGCTCGGGATATTGGCTTTAATAATGCCTGTGATGACGTCCACGGAGGGGCGCTGCGTGGCAACCACAAGATGGATGCCCGCCGCGCGCGCGAGCTGTGCCAGACGGCAGATCGAATCCTCCACTTCCTTGGGCGAGACCATCATCAGGTCGGACAGCTCGTCGATGAAAATGACGATCTGATGCATACGGTGCAGGTCGGGCCGCGTTTCCACGAGCTTATTGAAGCCCTTGATGTCGCGCACGCGATTCTCGGCAAAGAGCTGATAGCGTTTTTCCATCTCGCTCACTGCCCAGCCGAGCGCGCCGGCCGCCTTGCGCGGATTGCTGACCACCGGCACCTCCAGATGCGCGATGCCGTTGTAGACCGTGAATTCGACCATTTTGGGGTCGATCATCAGGAGCTTGACTTCCTCGGGCGTCGCATTATAAAGAATGCTGACGATCATGGCGTTCAGGCAGACGGATTTTCCCGAGCCCGTGGTGCCGGCCACAAGCAGATGCGGCATTTTCGCAAGATCCGCGCAGATCGTGTTGCCGGTAATATCCTTGCCCAGCGCCACATTCAGCTTGCTTTTCGCGTTGCGGAACTGCTCTGTTTCGAGCACTTCGCGAATGGAAACCATGGATTTCGCGCTGTTGGGCACCTCGATGCCGATCGCGGATTTGCCCGGAATCGGCGCCTCGATGCGCACGCTTTTGGCTGCCAGACGCAGCGCGATGTCCTTGGAAAGATTCGTGATTCTGTTGATGCGCACGCCGGCCTCCGGCACCAGCTCATAACGGGTGACGGCCGGGCCGCGCGTGATATTGACGATCTCGGATTTGATCTTGAAGCTCTCGAGCGTGGCCAGCAGCTTCTGCGCGCCCATCTGCATCTCGGTCATATTGTCGCCGTCGAGCGTCTTCTCGATCCGGTTCAGGCAGTCGATCGGCGGGAACACATAAGCGGGCTGCGCTTCCGGCGGCGTCGCGCCGTCAAATTCCATCTGCTCCGTATTGTCCGCCGTAAAGGGCGACGCCGACTGCTCCGACGGCTGCCGCTTTTTGCGCGGCTTTTGTTTCTTCTCCTCGCCGCTTTGCCCGTCCGGCTTTGCGTTCACCGTCGGCAGCGGCGGGATATCGGATTCCGCCGTATGTACGGGCGCGAAGGTGGATTCATCGGTGACAAACTGGTCGGAAAACGTCTGATCCGGCTTTGTGACCGTCGGCGTCGCGGGCGGGCCGAAGGTCTGCTTCTCCTTGACCTTGCCCGGTTTTTCCGATTCGGAAGCGGGCTCGGTCTGCTCGGTTTCGCCCTGCGCGGTTTCCTCCGCCGCGCGGCGGCGCTCGAAGCGGTCGTTTGTGATTTCCACCGCTTTCTGCACCGGCTTTGTCACCGCGCGGGAAAGGCTGCGCAGCGTGGTGCCGGTCAGCAGCATCAAGAGCATCAAAAGCAGCACGATAATGATGATCGAGCCGCCGGTTTTGCCGAAGATATGCGCGATCAGGCCGCCGACCACAGCGCCGACGACGCCGCCGCTCGCAAGGGACTCCGCGGTCCAGGCGTCGCTGATCTGCGTGACAAGCGAAAGATCCGTCAGATACGGCGCCTCATTCGCGAAAACATGAATCGCACTGCAAAGCAGGGTCAGAAAGCCGCTCATGCCGACCAGATTGCCGGCGACGCTGCCGAGCGGTTTTTCCCGCGCGTAGACGACGGCAAGATAGATCAGCACCACCGGGATGATATAAGCGCAGAAGCCGAAGATCCCGAAGACGGCCTGATGCATCACAAACCAGAAGCTCTCGCCTTTGATAAAAGCAAGGCAAACGGAGAGCACCGCCGCTGCGCCGAGCACGATCGCGAGCTTCTGACGGCCGGCCGCGATTGCCTCCGGCGTCTTTTCGACCGGTGCGGGCGTCTGCGCCTGCGCGGCTTTTTCCGACGTCGGCTTTTTCGGCATCGCAGGCTGCTTTCTCTCCGGCTGCTTCTTATCCGGCTGTTTTTTGGCCGTCTGCTTGTTTGCAGTCGATTTCGACGCAGGCTGTTTCTTATTCTGCGCCGTTTTTTTATTGTTCGATTGGTTGTTCGCCATGCTGTTCCAACTTCCTTTTATTGATCAGATCCTTCAGATCATGCAATGCATCCGACAGGCTGCCGACCGCGTCGATCAGCCCTTCTCTTACTGCCGCTTCTCCGCGCAGCACCGTGCCCGCGTCCGCCGCCAGCTCGCCGGTGGCAAGCATCATCGCGCGGAAGCGGTCGCCCGGCATCGAGGAATTCGCGGCGACAAAGCTGACGATCCGTTCCTGCGTGTGCTCAAAATACGCCATCGTCTGCGGCACGCCGAGCACCAGCCCGTTCATGCGCACGGGATGGATCGTCATCGTCGCCGTCGGCACGATGAACGACCGGTCCGCGGCGATTGCCAGCGGCACGCCGATCGAATGGCCGCCGCCGAGCACGAGCGACACGGTCGGCGTTTCCATGCCGGCGATCAGCTCCGCAATGGCAAGGCCCGCCTCGATATCGCCGCCGACGGTGTTGAGAATCAGCAGCAGGCCGTCCACCCGGTCGCTCTCCTCCACAGCCACAAGCTGCGGAATCACATGCTCGTATTTTGTGGTCTTGGTCTGCGCCGGCAGCGCATAGTGCCCCTCGATCTGCCCGATGATCGTCAGACAATGGAGCACAGTTCCCTGCGTTCGGACGGTAACTGCGCCGTCATTGAGCACGGGGTCCCGCGCCTCCTGCGCCGCATCGTCCGCGCCGGACTCCGGAACGGTAATCAAAAAATCATGCAGTTCCCGCATACGCGCTTTCACCCTTTCAGCCGATCTTCTGCACTTACAGTATGACCGATTCCGAGCGAAAAACACGCGCATATATTTAAAATATTATATCATTATTAATAGAAATTTGCAACAGTTTTATTGAAAGTATTCAGAGAAAGAAATCCTATGAAATTCTCCCCGCGTTTGACTTGATTCCGGCGCGGCTTTGTGCTATAGTCAGAAGGAAAGAAACATGCAAGGAGGCGGCAGTATGAAAGCAGAAATCCAAAAACTGTCCGACTGGATCAACAGCAGCGAACGGATCGTCTTTTTCGGCGGCGCGGGCGTTTCCACAGAAAGCGGCATTCCGGATTTCCGGTCGGCCGACGGCTTATACATGATGGACTATCACTACCCGCCCGAGCAGGTCATCAGCCACAGCTTTTTCCTCTCGCATCCGGAGGAATTCTACACGTTTTACCGCAAGTTTCTCTGCTTCCCCGACGTGCAGCCGAACGCGGCGCATCTGCAGCTGGCAGCACTCGAGCAGGCGGGGCGCTTAAAGGCGATCGTGACGCAGAATATCGACGGTCTGCACACAAAAGCCGGCAGCCGCACGGTCTATGAGCTGCACGGCAGCGTCCACCGCAATTACTGCATGAAATGCGGCAGGTTCTATGATTTTGAAGCCGTTTACGAATCCGACGGCATTCCGCGCTGCGCCTGCGGCGGCATGATCAAACCCGACGTCGTGCTCTATGAAGAGCCGCTCGACGGCGAAACGATCTCGAACGCCGTGGACGCCATCGCACAGGCGGATCTGCTGATCGTCGCCGGCACATCGCTGACGGTTTACCCCGCCGCCGGCTTCCTGCAGTATTTCCGCGGCGATCGGCTGGTGATCATCAACCGCGACGCCACGCACATGGACGGACAGGCGGATCTGGTGCTGCATGACAAGGTCGGCGAAGTCCTGCGTCAGATCGAAATCCGCCCCGTCGGCGTCTGATCGGACATTATTTTATAAGATTATTCATTTTATCCGAAAAATATATTGTTTTCTTCCAAATACTGTAGTATAATAAAGTTTGAACCGTCGGCAGGGTCTGAACTGTGCGCCGACGAAAACCATACAAGCGGAGGTTTTTCGATGATTTATGACGTTGCCGTTATCGGCGCGGGCGTCAGCGGCGCAATGATTGCCAGCGAGCTGAGCCACTACGACATGAAAGTGGCGCTCGTTGAACGATGCAACGACGTAGCCATGGGAACGTCCAAGGCAAACAGCGCCATCGTGCATGCCGGCTTCGACGCGATTCCCGGCACCAGCAAGGCGAAATTCAACGTGGAAGGCACGGCGATGATTGCGGCAACCTGCGAAAGGCTGCACGTGCCCTTCAAGCCGATCGGTTCTCTGGTAATTGCCTTCACGCAAGAGGAAATCGATACGCTCGAGGAGCTGCGTGCGCGCGGCGTCGAAAACGGCGTGCCCGGCCTGGAAATCCTTGATCAGGCAAAACTGCGGGCCGCAGAGCCCTTCATCAACGAGCAGGCGCTCGCGGCGCTGTATGCGCCCTCGGCCGGCATCGTCTGCCCTTACGAGCTGACGATTGCCGCGGCAGAGAACGCCGTGATCAACGGCACAGAGCTGCTGCGCAATTTCTGCGTTGACAAAATTGAATTTGCAGACGGCGTATTCACCGTTTCGGCCGGTGCACAGTCCCTTCAGGCGCGCTATATCGTCAACGCCGCCGGCGTGTTCTGCGACACGGTGGCCGAGATGATCGGCGACACGAGCATTCCCGTCACGCCGCGCAAGGGCGAATACATGCTCTATGATAAGACTGTCGGCCATCTGGCCAAGCACGTGATTTTCCAGTGCCCCAACCCGATGGGCAAGGGCGTTCTGGTCACGCCGACCGTGGACGGCAACCTGCTGGTCGGCCCGACCGCGACCGATCTGCCGCACGACGAAAAGACCAACGTCGCCACCACGGCGCCGATGCTTTCCAAGGTGATTTCCACCGCACAGAAATCCGTGCCCTGCCTGACCACGCGTGAGGTGATCACCTCCTTCGCCGGTCTGCGCGCGCATCTGGAATGCGACGATTTCATCATCGGCCCGAGCGAGAAGAACGCGCAGTTCATCAACGTTGCCGGCATCGAATCCCCCGGTCTTTCCGCTTCGCCCGCAATCGCGGTTTATGTAAAGGATTTGCTCGTTGAAAAGCTCGACAAAGCAAAGAAAGCGGCGTTTGAGCCCGGCCGTAAAGCGCCGGTCCGCTTCCGCCATCTGAGCCAGGAAGAACGCAGATCGCTCATCGCGAAGGATCCGGCCTACGGACGCATCATCTGCCGCTGCGAGACCGTGACCGAGGGCGAAATCCGCGACGCCATTCTCGCGCCTGCCGGCGCACGCGATGTGGACGGCGTCAAGCGCCGCACCCGCGCGGGCATGGGGCGCTGTCAGGGCGGCTTCTGCGGCTCGAAGGTCGTGGAGCTGCTGTCCGAGCTGTGTGACAAGGAGCTGAATGAGATCACCAAATTCGGTGAAGGCTCCGAGATCCTCTATGAGAGAACAAAATAAGGAGGGGTACGACATGCTGAATTATGATATCGTTGTCATCGGCGGCGGCCCCGCCGGTATGGCTGCGGCGCTGAAAGCAAAGGAATGCGGCGTTGACAGCATTCTGATCCTCGAGCGTGCGGAATCGCTCGGCGGCATTCTCGAGCAGTGCATTCACACCGGCTTCGGCCTGCACTACTTCGGCGAAGAGCTCTCCGGCCCGGAATACGCCGATCGCTTCATCAAGCTCGTGCATGAGCAGAAAATCGAATACAAGGTCGACACCATGGCGCTCGAAATCACGGATACCAACGTGGTCTATGCCATCAACAAGACCGACGGTCTGCTGGAAATCCAGGCAAAGGCCGTGATCCTTGCCATGGGCTGCCGTGAACGTCCGCGCGGCGCTTTGAATATCGCTGGCACGCGCGCTTCCGGCGTCATGAGCGCCGGCACGGCACAGAAATATGTCAACATCGACGGCTATATGCCCGGCAAAAAAGTCGTCATCCTCGGCTCGGGCGACATCGGCCTGATCATGGCGCGCCGCATGACCCTCGAAGGCGCCGAGGTCAAGATCGTCTGCGAGCTCATGCCCTATTCCAGCGGTCTGACGCGCAATATCGTGCAGTGTCTGGATGATTTCGGCATTCCGCTTCGCCTGAGCTGCACCGTGATCGATATCCACGGCGAAGGCCGCGTGGAAGGCGTGACGATCGCCGACGTGGATGAAAACCGCCGTCCGATCCCCGGCACCGAGCAGTATATTGAATGCGATACGCTCCTGCTTTCCGTGGGTCTGATTCCCGAGAATGAGCTCACGCGCGCGGTCGGCATTGATCTGGATCCCGTCACGAGCGGCGCGATCGTCGATGAATACCGCGAAACCTCGCATCCCGGTGTGTTTGCCTGCGGCAACGTGCTGCATGTGCACGACCTGGTCGACTATGTGACGCTTGAGAGCCAGACGGCCGGCGAAGGCGCGGCGAACTATGTGCTCGGCAAAAAAGCCGAGGCCGCTTACATCGCGACCAAGGGCGTCAACGGCGTGCGCTACATCGTGCCGCAGAAGGTCAATCTCAACAACGGCAACGACGTGAAGCTCTATTTCCGCGTCGGCCAGACTTATAAAAATGCCGCGATCAGCGTGAAATACAACGGCGAAGAGATCCTGCGCCGCAAGCGTCCGCGTCTTGCGCCGGGCGAGATGGAAAACGTGATCCTCAAGAAAGAGATGCTTGAAAAGTTTGAAGCCGACGGTTTGATTGAAATCGGCGTGGAGGTGTGAGCAATGCAAAAGAACATCATTTGCGTCGCCTGCCCGATGGGCTGCGGCATTACCGTTGAGCTTTCCGACAGCGGCGAGATCCTGTCCGTGACCGGCAACACCTGCAAGCGCGGCGACGCCTACGCCCGCACGGAATGCACCAATCCCGTGCGCTCGCTCGCAACAACCGTTCGCGTCACCGGCGGCGTGCACAATGTGGTCCCATGCAAATCCGCGGGCGCGCTGCCCAAGGGCAAAATCATGGACTGCATGGCGGTCATCAACGCCGTGGATATTCAGGCGCCGGTCGCCCTGGGCGATGTGCTGATTCCGGATATCCTCGGCACCGGCATCGACATTGTGGCCACCAATCACTGCCCCGCAAAATAAAGAATCTTGTATGAAAAGCGGCGCGGCTCCGAGCAATCGGAGCCGCGCCGTTCAGTCATATGCATGCATTTAAAAATCCATCAGCTTTGCCCTGCGGAATGCGATCACGACCGCGGGCACGATCACGATATGCAGAATGATGCCGGGGATCGCATTCGTCAGCGCGCCGGCCAGAAACGCCTGCATGCCGAACGAGGAGCCACTCAGGCCCGCCATGATGTAGCGCGCCGCGCCCCAGACCAGCCGCCCGCCGATCATCGCAATGAACAGCGTCGGATAAATGTAGCCGTCCTTTCTGGGAAACACGCGATAAAACACACCGGTGAGCAGACCGTAGGTCGCAAGCTCGAACGCCATCGCAGCAGCCGCCGGATACATCACGGGCATGCCGAAGATCAGACTGCGCAGCAGCGGCGCAATCGCGCCCACAAGCAAACCGTAGGGCCAGCCGCAGACAAACCCGCACAGCAGCACGGGCACATGCATCGGGCATAGCATCTGCCCGACCTCCGGGATGTTGCCGGTGATCATCGGCAGCACCATGCAAAGCGCAAGGAACATGCCGGCAAAGGCGGTGTTTTTCACGGTTTTTTTCATGGCTTCCTCCCGTCCGTCTGCGACATGCGCACAAGCATCTCAACGACGTCGTCGAGCATTTCATTGATCGTCGCGTCGCGCAGGCCGGCGATAAACGTGTCGCATTTATTCACCGGCAGCAGAATGCGCGCGGCCTCGCTCGCACCGACGGCGGCTGCCATGGCCGGCGTGATTTCCCCGAGCAGCGCGTCGGCAATCACGATGCCGACCGGACCGACGATCACGTCTGCACGGCGGCAGGCAACGATCAGCGCGTTTTCGCCGGTCGCCGCATGCGTTGCGCCGCCTTTATGCATGGTTGCGGTCGCAGTGCTGTTGGTTCCGACCGCGGTCAGCTCCGCCTGCGGCAGCGCGGAACGGATCCGCTCCGTCAGCTGTTTGCCGAGCTTGCCGCCCTGCCCGTCAACCACTACAATCCTCATGATTTCTTCCTTCCCGGGCGTCAAACACCCCGATCACTTCATTCGAAACAGGAGTTTCAGAATCCCGCGCAGCGCTTTCGGACTGCGCACGACAACGACCTTCACACGCATCGCTCCCCTCGCAGAATCTGCGGCGGACGCGTCTCCGCCTGCTATCAGTATAAGCGGAAAAACGCGGATGCGTGACAAGTTATTTCGCGCCGGGTCTGCGCGTTTTGATCTCCCAATCCTTGATCTGCTTCGCCTGCTCCATCAGAGTGCGATAGCTCTCATGCCGGCTGCGTGGAATCTCCCCCGCCTCCACCGCCGCGAGAATGCCGCAGCCCTTTTCTTTTTCGTGCAGGCAGGTGGTGAATTTGCAGCTGCCGAGATAGGGCGCAAATTCGGGGAAGCAAAGCGGCAGCTCTTCCTTGCGGATGACCTCGTCCGTTTCCTGCTCCAAAGAGGAAAAGCCGGGCGTATCCGCCACATAGCCTCCCGCGACCGGATAAAGCTCGCTGTGGCGCGTGGTATGCTTGCCGCGCCCGAGCTTTTCGCTGATCGCGGCGGTTTTCAGCTGCAAAGACGGATCGATCGCGTTGAGCAGCGTCGATTTGCCGACGCCGGAATTGCCGCAGAATGCGCTGATGCAGCCCTGCAGCGCCTGCTGCACGTCGGCAACGCCTTCGCCGGTTTCGGACGAGACGGCAAACGCCGGAAATCCGGCCTGCCGGTAACAATCCAGCAGCGCCTGCGCCGGGCGCAGATCCCACTTTGTGAACACAATCGACGGCGCAATCCCCTTCTGCACGGCGATCGCCGTCAGCCGGTCGATCACGAGCGGCACGGGATTCGGCTCGCAGGTGGACACGACGATGAACAGCCGGTCGATATTGGCCACCGGCGGGCGGGCCAGCACGTTTTTGCGCGGGAGGATCGCCTCGATCGTATTCTCCGCCTGCGTCTGCAGCGTCACGCGCACCAGGTCCCCTGCGAGCGGCTTTAAGCCGTCCTTGCGGAAAATCCCGCGCGCCTTGCATTCATAGACCGCACCGGCGACCTCTACATAATAGAAGCCGCCGATGCCCTTTAAAATTCTGCCTTCAGCCTGTGTCATGCGGATTATACGCCGTCCTTCTGACCGACCGTCAGAATGATCTCCGTATCGGTGCTGTAATAGGTGCCAAGCGCGAGCATGCCGCTGCCGGACGGCGCCGGGCTCTGCGTGATCACGATGCCGTTCTGATTGTCGTTATAGACCGTGCGGTAATCCACCGTGATATTCGTGAAGCCCGCATCTTCCAGCTCGCTCTTCGCTTCGGTTTCCGTGTCGCCGGTCACATCCGGCAGCGCCGCGCGCGTAACGGTCGGCGAAGAGTGTGTCGGATAGTCTTCATCATAGACAGTCGGCGGATCGTTCTTGAAGTTGATACGGCACGTGAAGTATTCGCGCCCGTCAATTTCCACTGTAACCGGCACGCCGCTGCCGCTGCCATCGATTTCCAGCGTATAATTATCGCCGCTCATGCGCAGGGTCTTGGTTGTATACAGCTCACTGTTTACCCAGACCTTGCAGATTCCCGTGTCGCCGCCGGAAGGAAGCTTGAACGTCACGGACGCGGAAGTCTGCGGCGGAATGCCGCTGCTGACCACGATGGACACCTTCGTATTCGGGAAGGCCTTCTCATCGGGATTCGGCGTCTGCTCGATCACGACGCCGGCCGCTTTCGTGCTGTTTTTCTTTGTCACTTCCGTATCATAAACCAGATTGACGCTCTCAATGATCGCCTGCGCCATCGTGGTATTCATGCCGATGACGTTCGGCACGGTGACCAGATCCTCGTCACTGGCGTAATAGACTATGATCGTCTGGCCGCCCTCGGCCTCGGTGTTGCGCTCCGGCTCGGTCTTGATGACCGTGCCGAATTCCTCCGAAACGCTCAAGGCAGGCATGGCGTTGACCTTGAAGCCCTGGCTTTCGAGCGTATCCGTGGCGAGCTGAATCTGCATGCCGTAAACGTCGGTCACGTTGACCTTGCGGTCATTCTTGGCCACCGAGAGCTTGATCACGTTGCCGGTTTCCTTGGTCAGCTTGCTGCCGCTGCGCGGATACTGATCAAAGATCATGCCGTCGGGATAGGAGCTGTTGGCGATCGGCTCGGGATCGAAGATGAAGATGTCTTTATATTCGACCGCGTTCTGCACTTCGGTTTCATAGATCTTGCCAACGAACGTCGGCACGGTTGCAACCTGCGCCTTGAACACGTCAGTGAAGAAATAGAGGGAACCGAGCACGACCAGACCCACGAGCAGCAGACCGATGATAATGCCCGCCGCGATAAAGGAGCCTTTGCCGCGCGGCTCGTCATCGTCGTCGAATTCCTCGACAGATTCGTATTCCGGCTGCACCGCGGGCTGCGGCGTGGATTTTTTCACGTGCTTGGTCGGATCGGTGTCGACAAAATAGTTCTCCTGGAACCGGACGGTGGGATTGCGCTTGAACTCCTCAAGATCCAGCAGCATCTCCGCAGCGGACTGATAGCGGTCCTTCGCGTTCTTCTGCATGGCGCGAATGACAATCTGCTCAAGCCCCGCGGGAATATCCTTGTTGATGTCGCGCGGACGTTTCGGATCCTCCTGCAGCTGCATGAGCGCGACGGAAACGGAATTATCCGATTCAAACGGCAGACGGCCGGTGAGCATCTCATACATCACAACGCCGACGGAATAGATATCCGCGCGTTCGTCGGTCGCGTCGCCGCGCGCCTGCTCGGGGCTGATATAATGCACCGAACCGATGGCGCCGTCCGTCATGGTCTTGGTATCGCTGTAGCTGAAGCGGGCGATGCCGAAATCCGTGACCTTGATATTGCCGTTGGAAAGCAGCAGGATATTCTGCGGCTTGATATCGCGGTGAACGATGCCCTTGTCATGCGCATGCTGCAGCGCGCGGAGGATCTGCGTGGTGAAATACACGGTCTCCTTCACGCCGAGCTTGCCCTGCTGCTCAATATACTCCTTGAGCGTGATGCCCTCGACATACTCCATCACGATATACTGCAGACGATCCCCGTAGTTGACGTTGAACACCTTCACGATATTCGGATGCGAGAGCACCGCGATCGCCTTGGATTCATTCTTGAAGCGGCGGCGGAACTCCTCGTTCGCGAGGTATTCATCCTTGAGAATCTTCACCGCAACCGTGCGGTCGTCGATGTTATCATACGCCTTGTAGACGACCGCCATGCCGCCGACGCCGATAACCTCCTGGATTTCGTAGCGTCCGTCCAGACGCTTGCCGGTATAATTATCCATCGTATCAACCTTTCCTTTCCATCCGACAGAATTATTTCTCAATGATCACAACGGTGATATTATCGCCGCCGCCGTTGCTGTTGGCAAGATCCACCAGCCGATCACAGTAGCGATGATATTCGCCGTCCGACGTGCAGTTGACAAGATCGGCGGGCGTTGTGTAATTCGTCAGCCCGTCCGTGCAGATCAGCAGCAATTCGCCATCCTCCAGCGGCTCCTGGCAAAAATCGATCTTCGGTGTATTCTCAACGCCCAGAGCGCTGGTGATGATGTGTTTCTGCGGATGGGTCACTGCTTCTTCCGGCGTGATTTCGCCGTTTTCCACCATCCGCTGCACCACGGAATGATCCCGTGTGAGCTGAATCGGCACGCCGTCGGCAATGCGGTATGCGCGGCTGTCGCCTGCGTGCGCAATAAAGGCATAGTCCTCGTTCACAATGACCGCCACGGCCGTCGTGCCCATGCCTTCGTTTGCCTGATCGCTGAGAGAAAGCGCATAGATTTCCTTGTTGGCAAGCTCAATCGTGGAAACCAGCAGGCTCTTGATCGATAAATCGCTCATGCCCGCGCGATAGGCAGACAGCAGCCGCTCACGCATGGTTTTGACCGCGGTGCTGCTGGCCAGCGCTCCGGCCTGCGCACCGCCCATGCCGTCACAGACCAGCGCGTAGACCGCGCCGCCTGCCAGCTCGCCCGCCGCATACGCATCCTGGTTTTCCTCGCGTTTGCGTCCGAGATCGGACTTGGATGAGATAATCATATTGGCTCTCCCCCTTCAGAGTGATGTGCTTGTTCTCTTCTGCGCAGCTGCCCGCAGGAAGCGTCGATATCGCTGCCGAGCTTTCTGCGCACGGTTGCGTTGATGCCTTCGCGCGCGAGCAAATCGGCAAATCGCCGCACGCGCTCCGGCGCGCTGGGATGAAACGGGCTTTCCGCCACCTCGTTGACCGGAATCAGATTCACGTGGCAGAGGATGCCCTGCAGCCGCTGCGCGAGCTCGAGCGCGCACGCGTCGCTGTCGTTGACCCCGGCGAGCATCGCGTATTCAAAGGAGATGCGGCGGGAGGTCGCGGCCGCGTAATCGCGGCAGGCTGCCAGCAGCTGTTCGATCGGGTATCTGCGGTTGACCGGCATAAGCCGATCGCGCAGTTCATTATTCGGCGCGTGGAGCGACACTGACAGCGTCAGCTGCAGATGCCGCGCCTGCAGCGCCCGGATCTGCGGCACCAGGCCGCAGGTGGACAGCGAAATATTTCGCATGGAAAGATGCCGGCCGTTCTCGTCGTTGACCAGATCGAGAAACCGCATCACATTGTCATAATTATCCAGCGGCTCGCCCATACCCATGAGCACGATGTGGGAAATCTGCACCCCGAGCGCACGCTCCGCGGTATAAAGCTGCGAGAGCATTTCGCCGGCAGTCAGGCAGCGCCGGAAGCCGCCGAGCGTGGACGCGCAGAACGCGCAGCCCATTTTGCAGCCGATCTGTGAAGAAATGCAGATGGTCGCGCCGTATTTATATTGCATCACGACGCTTTCGGCATAATCGCCGCCCTGCATGGCAAAGAGGAATTTGACCGTGCCGTCCTGCTTTGAAACCTGCTGCCGCGCGATGCTGCAACCGATGATCGGATAGCTTTCAGCGAGCGTTTCCCGCAGGGCTTTCGGCAGATTCGTCATCTCGGCGTAATCCGCCGCGCCGTGCTGATGCAGCCACTGAAACACCTGCTTTGCGCGGAACGCCGGCAGGCCGGCGCCGGTCAGCGTTTCCTTCAGCTCCGGCAGCGTCATGGAGAGCAGATCGCCGCTCATGCGCCGCCTCCGTCTTTATCGAACACGGCAATGAAGAAGCCGTCCGTCCCGTGCACCTGCGGCATCAGCGTCAGATACGGCGTTGTGTCAATCCGCGGAATTTCCGGCAAAACGTGCACTGCATGATAGGCCGGGTGCTCCGCCAAGAAGCGGTCGCACACGCCTTGATTCTCCGCCGGATTCAGCGTGCAGGTGGAATACACCAGCCGCCCGCCGTCCTTGAGATGCTGCGTCGCGTTGCAAAGAATACGATACTGCAAATCCGGCAAATTGTCAATCTCTCCGCGCTGCTTGAACCGGATTTCCGGCTTGCGGCGCAGGATGCCGAGCCCGGAGCACGGCACGTCGCAGAGCACGCGGTCGGCCATGCCGTAGTTTTCGTTATAAATCGTTGCGTCGGATAAGTAGGCGTAGACGTTCTGCAGACCCAGCCGCTGCGCGCCGGAGCGAATCAGCTCCACGCGGGACTGATACACGTCAAACGCGCGGATGCAGCCGGTATTCTGCATGCGTTCCGCCATGGTGAAGGTCTTGCCGCCGGGCGCCGCGCACAGATCGAACACGGTCTCGCGCGGCTGCGGGTCCACCGCCGCGCAGCACAGCTGCGACGCGAGGTCCTGCACATGAAACAGACCTTCCTGATAAGCGGTCATGCGGTCGATCGAAACGCCGTTGGAGAGGATCAGCGCCTCCGGCAGCAGCGGGGCATGCTCGGAGATCGCGCCGTCCTCCGCCAGACGCCAGATCAGCGCGTCCGCGTCCATTTTCACCGTATTGGTGCGGATCGTCAGCGGCGCGGGCTCGAGTGCGGCCTGCGCGAGCGCAAGCGCGGTCTCCCGCCCGTAAGCGTCGATCCAAAGCGAAAGAATCCACTCGGGGCAGGAATACTTGATCGCGAGGTAATTTGTGTCGTTTTCGTCGCTTTGCGGCAGTTGCAGGCCCTGCTCGGCCATGCGGCGCAGCACGGCGTTGACCATGGAAGCGGCAAAGCGGGATTTATTGACCTTGGCCAGCTCCACGCTTTCGTTGACGGCGGCGCGGGCGGGCACCTTGTCCATAAACAGCAGCTGATATGCGCCCATGCGCAGCACGGTATGCAGCTCCGGCTTGAGCTTGCGCACCGGCTGGGTCAGATATAAGCCGAGATTATAGTCAATCTGAATTTGATGATCCAGCGTGCCGTAAACCAGATTGCTCACAAACGCGCGGTCGCGTTCCTCGAGCTCCGGGTTATCTTTCAACGCGCTGTCCAGCGCCAGGTTGGAATAGGCGCCGTCGCGCTGGATCTTCAGCAGCGCTTCAAAAGCGATCTGCCTTGGGTTCTTCATAGTGTCGTTCCTTTCCTTCAGCGCCGCTGACTGCGGCCGAAGCGCAGAATCAGGCGCAGGAGATTTGCAAGCGCGACGATCATTGAGGCGACATAGGTCATCGCCGCAGCGCGCAGCACGGATTTCGCGCCGCCGATCTCATCATCATAAAGCAGCTGCGTTTCATCGATCACCTTGATCGCGCGGCGGCTGGCGTTGAATTCCACCGGGAGCGTGATCAGATGGAAGGCGAAGATCAGGCCGTAGAGGGCCAGACCGATCAGAATCAGCGGCTGGAAGCCGAGAAAATAACCGACGATCGCCAGCGGGATACCGAGCGAGGAGCCGATTTTGCACACGGGCAGCAGCGAATTGCGCACCGTGATCGGCGCATACCCCTCCGCGTGCTGCGCGGCGTGACCGGCTTCATGGCAGGCGATGCCGACTGCGGCAACGGAGGTGCTGCCGAAGACGCCGTCCGACAGGCGGATCACCTTAGCGCTCGGATCAAAATGATCGGTGAGATTGCCGGCGATGCGCTCGATGCGCACATCGGTGATCCCGTAATAACGCAGGATCGCCTCCGCCGCGGCAGCGCCGGTCAGCCCGCGCGCATTCTGCACGCCGGAATACTTTTTATAAGTAGACTTCACGCCGATCTGCGCAACGATCGAAAGAATCATTGCGGGAATGACCAGCAGGATATACCAGGAATCAAACAGGTTGTAGAAATTCATTCCGTTCATCGTAAAACCTCCTTCAGAGGGATTCGCCGCCGAACCGATCGCCGACCGTGACGGGATTGCCGCGCAGGAAGTCCGCCGCGGACATTGCGCGCTTGCCCTGCGCCTGCAGCTCGGTGATTTCAAGGCAGCCGCCGTCGCCGCACACGACAATCAGCCTTTTGTCGGCCGCGAGCACCGTCCCCAGCGCGCCGTCCGCCGTCTGATCAAGCAGCCGGCTCTGATGCAGCTTGACGGTTTTGCCGCTCAGCTGCGCCGTCGCGCCCGGCCAGGGCGACAGACCGCGGATCTGATCGTGAATCTGCCGCGCCGTGCGGCGCCAGTCCACGGGCGAAAGCGCCTTTGAAAGCATCGGCGCATAGGTGAATTCCGCAGGCTGCGGCGTGCGGGTCAGCGTGCCGGCCTGCAGCGCTGCAAGCGTTTCCTCGAGCACGTCCGCGCCCAGCTGCGAAAGCCGTTCGCTCAGCGCGCCGGCGGTTTCATCCGGATCGATCGCGAGCGTGCGGGAGAGCAGCATATCGCCGGTATCGAGCCCGGCGTCCATCTGCATGGCGGTCACGCCGGTTTCATCGAAGCCGTTCAGGATGGACCACTGAATCGGCGCCGCGCCGCGCAGCTGCGGCAGGAGCGAAGCGTGAATGTTGATGCAGCCACAGGGCGGCACATCCAAAAGCGCCTGCGGCAGGATTTTCCCGTAAGCGACCACGATCACCAGCTCTGGTGCGGCCGCCTGCAGGAGCTCCAGCGCCGTGCCGTCGCGCATTTTATCGGGCTGATAAACCGGCAGACCGTGCGCGAGCGCGAGCGTCTTGACCGGCGGCGGCGTCAGAATGCCGTGGCGGCCCTGCGGTTTATCCGGCTGGGTGAACACGCCGGTCACCGTGTGCCCGAGGTCCAGCAGACGCTGCAGGCAGGGCACGGCAAACGCGGGCGTGCCCATAAAGACAATTCTCATGTCACAGGCTCCTTTTTGATCACGCGGGTGGTGAAGACGATGCCGTCGAGGTGATCGATCTCATGGCAGAAGCAGCGCGCTTTCAGCTCAGTGCCTTTATAGACGCACCACTTGCCGTTGCGGTCCTGCGCCTTGACCTGCACAGAAGCAGGGCGGCAGGTCACGCCGCTCCGGCCGGGAAAGGACAGGCAGCCCTCTTCCGCGAACTGCTCGCCTTCGCGCACGGTGATCTCCGGATTGATCAGCTCGAGATAGCCGTCGCCGCAATCCATGACCACAACGCGGCGCAGCACGCCGACCTGCACGGCGGCCAGGCCGACGCCGTTGGCGGCGTACATGGTTTCCTTCATATCGTCGAGCAGCATCCAAAGCCGCGCGTCAAACTTCTCGACCGGTCGGGATGTTTTCAGCAGGATCGGATCTCCGTCCTTCACGATGTTTCTCAATGCCATGGCGATTCCTCATTTCCCCCATCCGGGGCGTGTTGATCTTCGTTTGCAGTCAGAACAATACTATCAGACAGCCGTATCGGGATTGATATCCGCATACACCGTCACGTCGGCAAAGCGGCTGTCCTTGCCGACCGTGCGCAGCAGCTGCGCGATCATCGCGCGCAGGCGGCGGGAATTTCTGCATTTCAGAATCAGACGGTAGCGGTATTTATTGCTGATTTTTGCGATCCGCGCCGGCATCGGGCCGAGCACGATCAGCTTCTGATCGGAGAATGCATCCGCCGTCAGCTGCCGGACCACGTCGAGCGCGTTGTGCGCGGCCGCCTTGACGAGCGTTTCCTGCGCGCCGGTCACGCCGATCACACACAGATCGCAGTAAGGCGGATAGATCAGGCTTTTGCGCAGACGGATCTCCGTGCGGTAAAACGCTTCGTAATCCTGGAGCGCCGCCAGCCGAATAATTTCATTCTCGGGTGTGAGCGTCTGGATGATCGCGCGCCCGGCGGATGCGCCGCGGCCGGAGCGGCCGACGACCTGCGTGAGCAGCGAAAAGGTTTTTTCCAGCGCGCGGTAATCATCGTTATACAGCTGCTGATCGACCGACACCACGCCGACGAGCGTGACATTCGGGAAATTCAGGCCCTTTGCCACCATCTGCGTGCCGACCATGATGTCGTATTCTCCGTTTGCGAAGGCGGAAAGCAGCTGCTCGTGGGAATTGCGCCCGGCGGTGGAATCAGTATCCATGCGCACGATCCGCGCCTGCGGCAGCAGCCGCGCAAGCGAATCCTCCACATGCTGCGTGCCGAAGCCCGCGTAGCGCACGGCGCTCTCGCCGCATTGCGGGCAAACGCCGGTGAACGGCACGGAATAGCCGCAGTAATGGCACATCAGCCGTCCGTTTGCGGCATGATAGGTCATGGAGATGCTGCAGTGCGGGCAGGTCACGACCTCGCCGCAGGCCTCGCAGGCGGCAAAGGTATTGTAGCCGCGGCGGTTGATCAGCAGGATCGACTGCTTGCCGGCGGTCAGATTCTCCTCGAGCGCGGTCAGCAGCGTGCGGCTGAGCTCCCGGCTCTCGGGCACGGTTTCGGCATGCCGCATATCCACGGTCACAACCTCGGGCAGCTCGGCGCTGCCGTAGCGGTCGGTCAGCTTGCAGAGCGTATAGCGCCCGCTCTCGGCCGCGGCGAAGCTCTCCACGCGCGGCGTAGCGGAAGCTAAAAGTAGCAGGCAGTTATGGTGCGCTGCGCGAAACTTGGCAACCTCCACGGCGTCATACCGCGGGGACTGCTCGGATTTATAAGTATGCTCCTGTTCCTCGTCAATGATGATCAGGCCGAGATTCGTCAGCGGCGCGAACACGGCGCTGCGGGTGCCGACCACGATCGTGGCCTCCCCTTTGCGCACGCGCTTCCATTCTTCCAGTCGTTCGCGCACGGAAAGCGCGCTGTGAAAGACCGCGACGCGATCGCCGTATCGGCGGCAGAAAAGCGCGAGCGTCTGCGGCGTCAGTCCGATTTCCGGCACCATGACCAGCACGGATTTGCCACGATCCAGCACGGCGTCGATCACGCGCAGATACACTGCGGTCTTGCCGCTGCCGGTCACGCCGTAGAGCAGCGCGGCGGCGGCCTTTTCTCCTGCGGCCAGACCGGAGAGCGTGTCAAACGCGGACTGCTGCTCCCCTGTCAGACGGATTTCACTGCGGCAGGGCGTAATGTCGCTGTAACGCGGCAGATGAATCACTTCCTGCTCGAAGCAGTCGGCAATGCCGTTTTTTACCAGCGCATTCGCCACGGCGGGCGTCAGGCCTGTGTAATAGCACAGCTCCTTGACGCTGGTCGGCCCGAGCGTTTCCAGCACCTGCATCATCATCTGCTGTTTCGCCGTCGTCTTCACGTCCGGGCGCTCCGGCCGAAGACGCAGCATGCGCACGGTCAGATCGCCCAGGCTGCGCACGGCATCCTTGTTTGCAACGATCAGCCCGTCTTTGAGCAGGCGCTCCACGAGCTTCAGATCCTGCGGGCGCTGAATCGCCTTGAAGACAGACGGCGCTTTGACGAAGACGCCGCGCTTGCGCAGATAGGCGAAAAATGCGGCTTCGTCGCCGGAAAGGGCCGCGAGCTTCTCGGGATTTGCGTCGGGGTTGACGGCATAGGAAGCGACGATGCGATATTGCAGACCGCTGGGCAGCATGGCCTTGACCGCTTCATAGAGCGTGCAGAATGTGCGCTCCTGCAGCATCCACACAAGGCTGAGCAGCTCAACATCCAGCAACGGCTCGGCGTCCTCGACGGAGGTCAGCTTCTTGACGCGCTTTGCGTCCGTCGTTTCCGTCACCGCGAGGATCATGCCCATGCGTCTGGCGTTGCCTGCCCCGAACGGGACGGTGACGCGCACGCCGGGCACGGCGGTTTCGATCATCGCAGGGGGAATCTGATAGTCAAACGCCTGATCAAAGCAAAACGCGGTATCGGCCACGGCGACTTTGGCGTATGGCATGAAGCTCCCCTCCTCTGCGACAAAACCGGCACTCAGATATTCCGGATTTCCTCCGGCTCAACGATCACATAATCGCCGGACAGGATCTCCTCAAGCGCCATGCTGACCGGCTTTTCGGTGATGATTTCGTGGTTTTCTTCCGCTTCCTCCGCGATCTCACGCGCACGCTTGGCGGTGGCGGTCACAAGGGAATAACGGCTGAGATGGTTTTTGAGCACGACGCTCAGATCGGGATTAAACATTATTGATTACCTCGCTGATCATAGTTTTATTTCTGCAGGTTTTCTGCTTTTCGGCGTTGATAATGGTTTCGATGCGATCCACGGCGTTTTCCACCGTGTCGTTCATCACGATATAGTCATATTCCGCAGCGCGGCGGATCTCCTCGCGCGCGATCACCAGGCGGTGCTGCAACGTTTCCTCATCCTCGCTGTTGCGCCCGCGCAGACGCGCCTCGAGCGCCGCCATGGACGGCGGCAGCAGGAAGATGCTGATCACGTCCGGATAGCGCTGACGGATCTTTTCCGCGCCCTGCACTTCGATTTCGAGAAACACGGCGTTGCCCGCGCGCAGCATTTCATCCACGGGGTCCTTCGGCGTGCCGTAGAAATTGCCGGCGTATTCGGCATATTCCAGCATCCGGTCCTCCGCGATCTTCTTTTCAAAATAGGAACGGCTCACGAAGTAGTAATGCACGCCGTCGAGCTCCTGCCCGCGCGGCTCGCGCGTGGTCATGGAAATGGAAACGCGCACATCGCTGCGCCGCTGCATCAGCGCGCCGAGCACGGTATCCTTGCCGGAGCCGGAGGGGCCGGACAGAATGATCAGAATGCCGCTGTCAATCATCTTCATCCTCCTCGTCGTCAAGCTCGTCCGCTTCATCATTGAGCCGGTTTGCAACCGTTTCGCTCTGCAGATAGGTCAGAATCACGTGGTCGCTGTCGGTGATGATCACCGCGCGCGTGCGCCGGCCGTGGGTCGCGTCGATCAGATTGCCCTTTTCCTTGCTCTCCTGAATCATGCGCTTGATCGGAGCGGATTCCGGACTGACGATGGCGACCATCCGCCCGGCATTGACCATATTGCCAAAGCCGATATTGATCAGTTTCATGCCCTTTCGGCTCCTTTACTCGATATTCTGAATCTGTTCGCGGATCTTTTCGATTTCCGCTTTCATGGCGACCACCTTGCGCGCAATGGCCACGTCCTGCGCCTTTGAGCCGATGGTGTTGGTTTCGCGGTTCATTTCCTGCACAAGGAAATCCATCTTTTTGCCGACCGCTTCATCCGAATCCAGGAAGGACTGCATCTGCGCGATGTGGCTGCGCAGGCGCACCGTTTCCTCCGCGACGGCGATCTTATCGGCAAAGATGGCGGCCTCGGTCAGGATCCGCTGCTCCTCGATATGCGTATCAGCCAGCAGCTCCTGCAGGCGGGCGATCAGTTTTTCGTTGTATTCCTTCACCGTTTCCGGCGAACGGGCTTCAATATAGGCGACCGTTTCGCCGATCGTCGCGAGCCGGTCGAGCACGTCCGCTTTCAGCCGCGCGCCCTCGCGTTCCCGCATGTCGATGAAGCCGGCCAGCGCCGCTTCCGCAACGGTCATCACCGCAGCGCGGATGCGGACTTCATCCGCCTGCGCCTTGCGCAGCGTGAGTACGTCCGCGACTTTCACAAGATCGGACACCTTGATATCGTTTTCGATCCCGTAGGATTCCGAAAGCTCCCGGTACGCGGCCAGATAGCTTTTCACCAGCGGATGATTCACGCTCACGAGCGTATCCGCTTCCTCTACGGTTTCGATCTGCACATAACATTCGAGCTTGCCGCGCGTGAGCTTGCCCATAAAAAAGGTCTTTAAGGCTTCGTCCAGAAAGCCGTAGCTGCGCGGCAGCTTGGAGGAAAACTCAAAATAGCGATGGTTGACGCTTTTGAGCTCCACCGTGATATTCATTCCGTCCACGAGCTGCTGAGCGCGCCCGTAGCCGGTCATACTCTTGATCATATTGTATCCACTTCCTCATTCTTGATGCCCACAGGCACAATTCATCAGCACCTCCGGGATCTCCGCCGTGAGCACGTCCGCTCCCTGAAAACCGAGCTGACGCAGCGCACGATCGGCAACGCCGGCCCCGGCCCGCGCAGTATAGGCGTTCCGGTTCGCGGCATAATTCATCGCCGCACGCAGCAAGCCGTCCGCAAGCAGCGGATCGTCGCAGTCGACCGCGGTGAATTCCATCTGATACCCGTCGATGCGAAAGCAGCAAAAGCCCGCTGGCGCTTCATCGACAAACGCTTCAAAGCGGAAGCCGCCGTCCGGCGCATCTGCCGGCAAAAAACGGATCATCGTGTCGCTCCTTTCTTTTCGGAGACGCCGGCCGCGCGCAGCAGCGTTTCCACCTCCTGCGGCGTCAGATCCCGCCATTCGCCGGGACGCAGCATTCCGAGACGCACGGGGCCGACGGCGGTTCTGCGCAGACGCGCCACCTCGAGGCCGAGCGCTTCGCACATGCGGCGAATCTGCCGGTTGCGGCCTTCATACAGGATGATTTCCGCAACCGCGCGCCCTTCCTCCTGCGTCACGATGCGCACATCGGCCGGCGCGGTCATGCGCCCGTCAAGCTCGATGCCGTCGCTGAGCTGCTCCGCCTGCGCTGCCGTGATGCCGGGGCGCAGGGTCACAACGTAGGTTTTCGGCACATGATGCTTCGGATGCATCATCGCATTCGCGAACGCGCCGTCATTCGTGAGCAGCAGCGCGCCCTCAGATACGCGGTCCAGTCGGCCGACCGGATACACGCGCTCCTGCACGCCGTTGAGCAAAGCGGTCACGCACTTGCGGCCGAGTTCGTCGTTCGTGGTCGTCACATAGCCGCGCGGCTTGTTGAGCAGCAGATAGCGCTGCGTCGCTGCCGGATGCACACGGCGGCCGGCGACCGTGACTTTATCATGCGCGGGATCGACCTGATCGCCGATCTGCGCGGGTTTTCCGTTGACCTTCACCAGCCCGCTGCGAATCATTTCCTCCGCCTTGCGCCGGGATGCGACCCCAGCCTCGGAAAGAAACTTCTGCAGCCGCATGCGTGTTTGCGTCACGGTGTTCACCTCAATCAAAGAATTCACTGATGCTGCGCAGCAGACGCCGGATCCCCTTCGGCTCCGGCTCCTGCCGCAATCCTGCGCGGCGTTCGATCCGCTCGGCGGCAATCACGGGCACGGCAGCAATCTGCCGCCCGCCGCTGCGAAACACGGCGGTGCCGACGACGGTGCCCTCCGCCAGCGGCGCATAGCAATACGGCCGGAGCAGCAGTTCACAATCATAACCGCCGCCGTCTGCCGGATAGACCGGCGTTTCGGCCAGCGCAACACACGCCGTCTGCCGCACGCCGCCGAACACGCGCACCGCGGCGCCGCCGGTATCGAAGGTCAGCGAAACCGGTTTGCACACGGATGCGCCGTAATCAAGCAGGGCAAGATGATCTTCCCAGTCATCCGGCGCGTTGAGCGTCACGCCCACAAAGGTCAGACCGTCGCGCTGCGCGGCGCTGACGAGGCACCGCCCGCTCTTTTTGGTAAAGCCGGTTTTGACGCCGATCACGGTGTCGTCCCGCCAGAGCAGCCGGTTGTGGTTGCTGAAGATCGCCGTGCGGGGCGGGTCGCCGTAGCGCAGGCGCGCCGTCTTCGCGGCGCAAACCGCGACAAATTCAGGATTGGCGATGCACGCGCAGGCCAGCAGCGCAAGATCATGCGCCGTGGAATAATGCGCGGCGTCATCCAGGCCGGAGGGCGTGACGAAATGCGTATCCCGCATGCCGAGCGCAGCCGCGCGGGCGTTCATCATCTCCGCAAACGCCGCGGGACTGCCGCCGAGCGCATAGGCGACGGCATTAGCCGCGTCGTTGCCGGATGCGAGCAGCATGCCGTAAATCAGCACGCGCAGCGGCACACGCTCGCCCGCCTGCAGACCGATCGACGTGCCCTCGACGTCGACCATCTCCCGCGTGACGGTGATCTCGCGGTCGGGCGTGCAGGCTTCCAGCGCAAGCAGCGCCGTCATCATCTTGGTCGTGCTCGCCATGGAAAGGCGGCGGGTCGCGTTCTTTTCATACAGCACCGCGCCGGATTCCGCGCAGACAAGCACGGCGGCTTCGGCGCTGACGGACAGCCCGTGCGCAGGCAAGGCCGCGGAAAAGCACAGGATCACGCAAAGCGCTGCGGCAAGGATTCGTTTCACGCGAACATCTCCCCTCTTCAGTCGATTGATTCATTATATGAACCGACCGAAAAGGGAAATACCTGCCGCAAAACGGATTATTTCAGTTCGTTGGTTTCGATATAGTCGTCGATCGCGGCGTCGACGCTGCTGCTGGCAGAGCCGCCCTTGATCTTATCGATCACGTCGGTCGCCTTGTCCACAAGATCGGGCACCATGCCGATCACGCGCTCGACAGAACCTTCGGAAGCGTTGATGTAACGGACGGTCACGCTGCCGTTGTTGACAACGAGGAACGCCACGGGCGTGATGGTCACGCCGGCGCCGCCGCCGCCGCCGAACAGCTCATTGGAGCCCTTGGAGGGGAAATCCGTGCCGCCGGAGGCAAAGCCGTAGGTAACCTTGGACACGGGGATAATCTGCAGCGTGTCGCTGATTTTGATGGGTTCGCCGATAATGGTGCGCACATCCACAAGATCCTTGATCTTGTCGATCGAAGTGCCGAGCATGCCGGCTGCCGATTGTTCTTTCATGTTTGTTTCTCCTTTTCTTTATGTGATGAATTTATTTACTGCTGCTTCTGCACCTCGGGCTTTGGTTCCTTGCTGTGCCTGAGCAGCGGTATGACAGCTTTAAAGAGCATCTGGAAGAGCATGACGGTGCCCGCGTGGATGAGCAGCAGCGGTCGCACCGAAACGACGGTATGAAAGGCCGCATCGTTCTTGCCCTCCATGAAATCGGGGGTCACGGTCAGTTCATGCTTTTTGACGCGCACCTTGCTCACAATGGTGCCCATGGCGGGATACACCACAGCACAGGTGCGGCCGTATTTGACGGCGGTCTCCGACGCGTCGTAGGAGCCCACCTGCAGATGCACGCGCAGTTCCTCAAGCGTAAACGCCTTCGCGCCGCGGCGGAACATCCCGCCCAGGGCCGCCGCCGTATCCTGCAGCAGCTGCACGACGCCGTCGAAGCCTTTGTTGTGATAAAAACGCACGAAGATATTGTCCTTGTGCTTTTTCTTCTTCGGCTCCGGAACGATTTCGCTTTCCGGCTCTTCTTCCTTCGGCTTTTTCTTTTTCTCTTTCTTTTTTTTCTCTTTTTTCGGTTTCTTTTTCGGAATCAGCTGCAGCTTGATAAACAGCCACCTGACCGAAAGCAAAATTTCTTCATTATAATGGACGGTGACCACGATGCGCACCCACAGCAACAGCAGCAGCAGCGCGATGATTCCGAGAATGATCCAGAGAGCGGTCATGCCGGCATCTCCTCCTTCCTCCTCAATTGGACTGTGTTTCCGCCTCCTGCGCGGAGAAAAAGCTGCGCACCTGCACGCCCTGTGCGCTGTCGATCTGCTCCGCGTCCGGCTCCTGCACGGGCGGCTTTTCCGGCAGCTCCGGAAGATCGGCCAGCGAAGTCAGGCAGAAGCAGCGCAGAAACGCGGGCGTCGTGCCGTACAGCAGCGGACGGCCGGGCAGCTCGAGGCGGCCCTTTTCTTCGAGCAGGCCGCGCTGACAAAGCGTGGAAATCACGCCCGAGCAGTCCACGCCGCGAATCTGCTCGACATAGGCCTTGGTCACCGGCTGATTATATGCAACCACGGCGAGCACCTCAAAGGCGGCCGGTGAAAGCGGGGTATTCTTTTTGATATCCAGCACCGTGCGCACCTGCTGGGCATATTCGGTGCGGGAGCAGAGCTGATACTGCGCGCCGAGCCGCAGCAGACACACGCCGCTGCCGCGCTGATCGAGTGTTTCCGCAAGCAGCTGCATCGCCTGCTGCACCTGCGAAAGCTCGACCTCCAGCGCTTCCGCGATGCGGGCGGCTTCCAGCGGCTCTCCCGCCGCAAACAGGATCGCCTCGCACGCGGCGGATAATGCTTCATTCGTCATAATCGAGCTGCGCCTCCTCTCTGCCGTGCACCAACGTCACGGCGGCGTTTTCGCCTTCGCCCTCCACGGTGATGCGCTTGGCCTTGACCATGGCCAGCAGCGCAAGGAAGGTGGCGACCATTTCAGAGCGGGACGTCGACTGCTCAAAGAACGCGTTGAACCGATGCCCGCCCGCCGATTTCAGCCGGTCGATGATCACCTGAAACCGCGAGGTCACGGAAACGATCTTGTGCGCGACGATGCCGCGAAACGCCTCCACCGGCGGCGGCAGCCTGCGCTGCCCCTTGCCGACCGCGGCAAGATAGGATTTGAAAATCAGAAACGGCTCATGAATGCGCGTATAGGTCAGATCGGCCTCGATCTTCTCCGGCGGGTGCTGATAATACTCAAACCCCTTTGCGCAGTCGTGGAGCTTGGCGGCCACGAGCTTGCAGTCCTGATACTCCGTCAGCTCGCCGCGCAGCTCCTCCACGAGCTTCTCCGCCTCCTCATGCACAGGCAGCAGCGACACGGTTTTGATATAAAGCAGCCGCGCCGCCATTTCGAGGAATTCACTGGAAACATCCAGATCCTCCTCCTGCATCTGCCGCACATAGGCCAGATACTGCTCGATGATTTCAAGGATCGGCACGTCGTTGATGCTGACCTTCTTTTTTCCGATCAGCTGGAGCAGAAGATCCATCGGGCCTTCAAAGACCTCCAGCTTATATTGCAGTTTTTCCACAGAGATTCTCCAATGATTTATGATAGAAACGCGCGGAACGGCAGGCCGGTCAGCCAGTCGAAGCCGCTGAGCAGTTTCGTTGACAGGAAGGAGAGCGGCGCAGTCAGCCAGCCCATGAGCAGCAGCGCGAAGATCACAAGGCGGATATATCGCTCATACTGCATGATTTTGAAATACAGCTCCGTGGGCAGCACGAGCGAAACGACGCGCGAGCCATCCAGCGGCGGAATCGGCAGCAGGTTGAACACAGCCAGGCTGACATTGACGGAGGCGGCAAAATAGAAGAACAGCTCCGTCACCTGCGCGACGATCGATCCGGTCTTCGCGAGCCACAGGTCCGCACCGTGGCGCAGAAACAGAAAGATCAGCGCCATGAGCAGATTGGAGGCCGGACCGGCGGCGGCCGTGATGGCCATGCCCGCCTTGGGATTCTTGAATCTTCTCGGATTGACCGGCACGGGCTTTGCGTAGCCGAAGCCGACGAGGAAAATCATCAGCGCGCCGATCGGATCCAGATGCGCCAGGGGCGAAAGCGTCAGGCGGCCCTGCAGCCGCGCGGTGTCGTCGCCGAGCTTGTTTGCCGCCCAAGCGTGCGCGAATTCATGCACGGGCAGCGTGCAGAAGACGACAAAGACGATCGCAAAAAAATTGATGATCATCGAGATGCCGGGCGTTTCGCCCCGCATCAGACTGCGGATCAGTTGTAAGAGCATGATACATCCTTCCCGACCGGATGCGTTCCGGTCACAGCGCGCGGCAGGCCGTTCAGATCACGGCGCACCGCCACAGAATGAAATGAAATACGAAGCAGGTTTGCCACGGCGTCGGTCTGCGTTTCGCCGCATTCCAGCGCCGCCGCGTCACACAGCGGCAGCCAGTCCTTTGCAATGGCACGGTAAAAATCCAATCCGTCCGCGCCGCCGTCCAGGGCAGAAGCCGGTTCCCGCCGCACCTCCCGCTGCAGCGCGGGCAGCTCGGCAGAGGCGATATAAGGCGGGTTCGATAATAACAGATCCGCGCGCGGCAGGCTGAACGCAGCGGGCCCGTCAAACAGGTCCCCCTGCAGCAGCACGGCGTTCTCAACGTCCAGCCGCCTGCGGTTTTCTTCCAGATAAACGAACGCGTCCGGTTCTTTTTCGAGCAAATAGACCCGGGCGTGCGGGAGCAGCTTCGCAGCGCTCAGTCCCACGCAGCCCGTGCCCGCGCAAAGATCGAAGATCACAGGCGCGGGGTGCGCCGCCAGCAGCTGCACGGCAAATTCAACCAGCAGCTCCGTTTCCGGTCGCGGGATCAGCACGCCTTCGCCGACCGCAAAAGAGAATCCGCAAAACTCCCACTCGCCGAGCAGATACTGCACCGGCGCCCCTGCGATCCGCCGTTCAAGCAGCGCCGCATAGGTGTCGGCAGCCGCCGATGCAACCGGCGCATCGGAAAGCAGGATCTCTGTCTGCGTGCAGCCGGCCGCCGATTCCAGCAGCCAGCGCGCTTCGGCCGCGCTGTTGTCGATCCCGGCCTGCGCGAGCCGCGTCTGCCCTGTGCGCAGCCAGTCGCGCAGCGTCACGCCTGCGGCTCCTGCGGCGCGGCAGAGTCCTCTGCTTCCTCGGACGGCGTTTCGTCCTCCACAGGCGCATCCTGCGCGGCGGTTTCCGCGTCGATCACTTCCTGCGTCTGCTCCGGCGGGATCTCGCCGGTCAGCGCCGCCTGCATCACGGCAATGCCGCATTCGATGATCGCGTCGTCCGGCTCGGCGGTGGTGATGCGCTGCATCAAAAGACCGGGCGCGGAAAGGATGCGCGTGCAGGTGTTCTGATATTTGCCGGCCAGCTGGATGAACTCAAAGCCGACGCCCATGATCAGCGGCAGGATCAGCAGCTTCGTGAGCAGCCAGACGCCGCGATTCACGGTCAGTTGCGGGAAAATCAGCGCAACGATTGACGAAATCAGAATACTGAGAATGATCGTCACAAAGATGAAGCTCGTGCCGCAGCGGGGATGGAAGCGCACGGATTTGCGCACATTCTCGACCGTCAGGTCCCAGCCGCGTTCAAAGCAGTAGATGGTTTTATGCTCCGCGCCGTGATACATGAAGACGCGGTGGATCTCCTTCGTGCGGGAGACGATATACATATAGGCAATGAAAACGATGATGCGGATCAGGCCCTCAAACACCGGGCGGATGGTTGTCAGCTCGCTGTGCGCCGCCTTGCGCAGCAGATCAAACAGAAAGCTCGGCAGCCACATGAACAGCAGGAACGCAAGTCCCACGCCGAGCACCATGGCGACAACGCCGATCACATTCAGCATTTTCGGCCCGAAATGATCGCTCAGCCAGCGGTCCAGCTTGCTCTCGCTCGCTTCCTCCTCGAAATCCAGCGACGTCTTCTCCGCGGATTCCATCAGGAGCTTGTAGCCGAAAAACATCGACTCGACAAAGGAGACGACGCCGCGCACAAGCGGCAGATTCAGCGGCTTATATTTTTTGCGCACGGAAACGAATTCTTTCATCTCGGTCAGAATCCGTCCGTTCGGCAGGCGGTAGGAAACGGCCGTGCCCTGCGGGCCGCGCATCATAATGCCCTCCATCAGCGCCTGCCCGCCGACGGCGACGTATTCTTTATTTTGTTCCTTGCTCATGCGGTTTCTCCTTCCTTCGCGGTCACAAGCGGGAGCGTCACACGCACGGTGGTCCCCTCGCCGAGCACGCTGTCGATCGTCAGCGTGCCTTCGTGCAGCTTGACGATCTCATCCACCACGGCCAGCCCGATGCCCGAGCCGCGCACGGTGGAATTGGCTTTGTAGAATTTTTCCTTGACGTGCGGCAGATCCTCCGCCGGGATGCCGGCGCCGGTATCCGCGATCGTCACGGTCAGGGCGGATTTCTCCGTCATATCGGCGGTCACGATGATTTTGCCGCCGTGGGTCGTGTATTTCAGGGAATTATCCAGAATATTGATAAACACCTGACGGATGCGGGAGGCGTCGCCGTTGGCCGGCGCGGGCGCCTGCGGGACATTGTAGACCAGCTCAATGCCCTCGCGGATCGCGCGCTCCTTGAAGCTGAACACGATCTCATCCAGCTCCGCAAGCAGGTCGATGGTTTCAAATTTGAGCTGCAGACGGCCGCTGCTCATGCGGGAGAAGTCCAGCAGTTCCTCCACCATTTCATTCAGCCGCGCGGACTCGCTGATGATCACGCCCATGCCGCGCTCGGTCATGGCGGGGTCGGTCGCGCCGATCTGCAGCAGCGTTTCGCCCCAGCCCTTGATGGCCGTGAGCGGCGTGCGCAGCTCGTGGGAAACGGTGGAAATGAAATCGTTCTTCATCCGGTCGCCCGCCGCGAGCTTGGTCGCCATATCGTTGATGATCGCGCAAAGCTCGCCGATTTCATCATTGTAGGGATAATGGTCGATGCGCGCGTCGAGCTCTCCGCCGGCAATGCGTTTGGCCGTTTCGCCGATATCCTTGACGGGATTGACGATCGAGCGGATGAAAAAGCTGCTCGAGAGCACCAGCAGGAAAAACATCAAAAGCGCTGCGCCCGCAATGACCAGCGAGAGGCGCACAAGCTGGGCGTCGATCGCCTCCATCGAAATCATGAACCGGATCGCGCCGCCGACCTTGCCGCCGGCATGGCGATACACACAGGTGGACGCCATGATCTTTTCGCCCGAGGGCAGCTTGCCCGTCCACTTTGCGGCATCCAGTCCGTTCGTCAGTGCCGCCTGATAATCCGGCATATCCACCTCGTCGAGAATCTGGAAACCGGTCGTGGAAAGGATCACGCGGCCGTTCTGATCGATCGCCCAGACCGCCATTTCATCCTTGTCGGGAAACGATTCGATGAATTCGCGGCTCGCTGCGCGGAAGGCGTTCGTGCTGCCGCCGCCGTAAAGCGCGAAGGTGGAAGCGATCTGATCGGCGGAATACGCGTCCAGCGCAAGGCTCGCGGTGTTGTAATAATAATTATGAAGCGAGATGATCATCGCGAAGCAGACCGTTACCAGAATCAGGATCACGATCAGAGCAACCGTCAGAAACCAGCGACGGGTGATGCCCATATATTTCATTGTGATCCCTCCTTCCGGTCAATTTCATCTGTTTCAGACGATCCACTTGTAGCCGACGCCCCAGATGGTGATCAGATGCTGCGGGGCGGACGGCGTATCCTCCACTTTCATGCGCAGGCGGCGGATGTTGACGTCCACGATCTTTTCCTCGCCGAAGTATTCGCTGCCCCAGACTTTATTGAGGATCTCCGTACGGCTGAGCGCGTCGCCCGGGTGAAGGAAAAAGCACTCCATCATCTGGAATTCGACCTGCGTCAGTTCGATATAGCGGCCGTTTTTCGTCAGCGTGCGGCTGCGCAGATTCAGCTTGAATTCGCCCAGCTCGATCACTTCGACCATCGTGCTCTTCGCACCGGTGCTCATCTGCACGCGGCGATAGATCGCATCCACGCGCGCCACAAGCTCCATGGGTGAAAACGGCTTGGTGATGTAATCGTCCGCGCCGCGCATCAGACCGGTGATTTTATCCGTTTCCTGCGCTTTCGCGGTGAGCATGATGATGCCGATGTTGCTGTTGCGCGCGCGCAGGCGCTCGCAGGCCTCCAGACCGTCCATATTCGGCATCATGACGTCGAGCACTGCAACGTCGATATCGCCGCCGAGCGCATCGTAAAGCGCAAGCGCCGCCGCGCCGTCCTCCGCCTCGACCACTTCATAGCCGCCGCGTTTGAGATTGATCACAACAAACTCACGGATCGCCGCTTCATCTTCGGCTATCAGGACCCGTTTCATTATCTCGCCCCCTGTTTCTGCATTCATCGGCCGTTCGCCCGGCCGTCAGGACAGTTTTTTGATTTTGGAAAGAACGATCTCCTCCGTGATGCCGCGGCGCACGCCCTTCTGCGTGATGAAGACGGACACCACGCCGTCCTCAAGCTCCACGATCGGAATGTAGCTGACGAATTCTTCTTCGCCCCAGCGATCCTGCGGGATCTTGATCACGGAGAACAGCGCGTCATCCGGTGATTCCCGCTGATACACGATCCAGCAGTTCGAGCGCGGATAGCTGCGCAGGCCGAGCGTTTTCGCCTCATTCTTCGTCAGCTCGATCAGATAGTTTTCTTCCTGATTGATCAGCGTATACGCCGTATCCTCAAGGCCGTCGGGCGTGTAGGTTTTCCAGACGGTCAGATAAACCTCATCGTAATCGCTCGAGCCGGTCAGCGTTTCGGAGAAGACCTCGCTCTGCGTCGGGATATCGATGCGCCCGTCGCGGTTGAGATCGGCGCACTCGATCGGCGCGTTGCGCAGCGTCTGCGTATGCGTGAGCGTTTTTTCATCCAGCAGCGGCGCGACCAGCTTGGAAAGGGTCGCGTCCCAATAAAGCAGCTCGGTGATCATCTGCTGCTCGCCGACCATCGCGTCGATATACAGCAGCAGCGGCAACGTCGCGGACGGCTTTTCGACCCGGATGGACACATAGCTGCTGATGCTCGCATCCACCGCGGTTTCACCGATGATCGAACCGGCGCCGCCGGAGAGCTTCATCAATCGCGCGTAGCGCTGCGTGACCGTGCCGTTATTCACGGGCGAGATAAAGAACAGTTCCTCGCTGCCGTCGCCGTCCATATCCACGGTTTCGGACAGCGCGCAAAGCTCGGTCGCGATTTCCTTGAAGCCGTTGTAGCTCTGATCGCGGCGGTAAACAGAAAGCATATCGCCGGAGGACACGCCCGAAAAGCTCCACTGCACGATGATCTCCTTGATGCCGTCCGCATCCAGGTCCGCCGTCTGCACACTGCCGACCTCGCTGCCGTAGCCCTTGAAATTGCCGAGCGAGATCCAGCGGTCATTCAGCTCGTCGAAGTAATGCATATTCGCCATCGCGTCGGCGGCTTCATTGCGATAGAAGATCAGCGCCTCGTTGCTGCCGTCGGAATCCAGATCCTCGAGCACGACCGCGGAGGAATAATCGCCGCTGCGCGGAATGCACAGATCGACGTCCGTGCCGATGTTTTTATGGAAGGCCTCAACCAGGTCCTCATATTCCGGATAATACAGCGGGGGCTTGAGCAGCTCGCTGACCGGACGGACCAGCGCGCCGGAGCTGCAGGAGGAAAGAACGAACAGCAGCGCAAGGCAAAGCGCCGCGATTCTGTACACCCGTTTCACTGCCGTTCACCCCCAAAAGCATCGATTTTCCCATATTGGAGTATATTATAACACAATCCTCAAGAATAAATCAATATCTATTATTAATTAATTTTAAATATTTAAGGACAAACACAGAAAAAACCGGCAGAACGAAGCGGGTTCGCTCTGCCGATCGGGTCAATCTTTTGTTTTAAGTGTTTTGCTGAATCATTGCAGCTGCACGGAGGCGATATACTCTCCGTAGGACCAGTAATCCTCGCCGGTCACGGTCACGGGCACCGCCACGGTACCGGTCGTGCCCTCCGGCACGGTGCTCAGATCCGCAACGAGTACGAGATCATCCAGGTTCAGTGTGTCCAGCGTTTCCGCGGGGCCGACCAGCGTGATCTCCTCAAAGTGGAGCGATTCCGTCTTCGCGGACATGCCGTCCGGCACATTCGGGAAATCCAGAGAGACCGGCGCTGCCACCGTGACGGTTTTCATCCCGTCCGCCACAATGGTGACGGTGAATTTCTCCGGCCCGTTCACGACAATGCCGCCGGTCAGCTCGGAGGCTTTGATTTCAATCACGTTGGTGCCGGCAGTCAGGCTGCTGAACGGAATCTTCGCGATCTCGAAGGAATCAATGCCGTCCAGACGGCTTTCGGACACGCCGAATTCCGCAGACGCCGGCTCCACCGTCACGGTGAAGGGCAGCTGATCCACATAGGCGGAAGGCGTGCCGGAAAAGCTGACGGAAGCAGGCAGCTTCGCTTTCTTATAAACCGGCACGGTGATGTGCGCGACGTTGCTTGCGCGGTTGAAGGAAATATAATTCGGGACCGACCCGTCCCGCGTGACGGCCACAAGCGTTGCGTCAAGCGAAGTGTTTGCGGTCAGCGGGGCGTCGATGCTTGCGCGCGCCACAACGGAAGTGATCTTGCTGACCTCGGATTCCGGGCCGCTCACGCGCACGGTCGTGCTCTCACCGTATACGAGCTCGCCCGCAATATAGCCCTCCGCCACGAGCGCATCTTCGGTCTGAAGATCCGCCGTCAGAGCAAATTCCTTCTCCTTTGGATAATCAAAGAAGACGTCCACGGACTGCAGCGACCAGCTGTCGATCGTATAGGCGGCGCGGTCGTTGCTGCTCTCAACCGTGATCGGCAGGCTGTAGGTGCCCACGGAATTCACCTTGCCCGTATTCGCGGACACGACAAGCTCCTCGAGCAGCTCCTGCTCATTGTCGACGTTATAGCGTTTGCCGCTGACCTTGATATCCACGGTGTAGTTGCTGTTGCCGAAAGGCACGAGCCCGAAATTCTCCTGCAGGCGCGCGTAATCCACCTGCACGGGCACATTGGTCAGCGTGCGGGTGATGTCCGTGCTCTTTTCCACGGAAACAAACAGCCAGATCAGTATGGCCGCGATCAGGGAAAAGACCATCAGAAAGCGGTTGTTATTGAAAAGTTTACTCAGATTGAAATCTTTGATTCTCATTTTTTGCTACCCTTTAAGCGCTTGAAGAATTTGCGTATCGCGCTTTCCCCTTCCTGGTCCTGGGCGTTGGATTCGATCATCGCGTTGAGCAAGTATTCGCGCAGGCTGGATTCCGTCAGATCCCGCAGCAGTCTGCCGCCCTCGGCAATGGAAATCGTTCCGGTTTCCTCCGACGTGACGACCACGACCGCGTCGCTGACCTCGCTCAGGCCGACGGCCGCGCGATGCCGGGTGCCCAGATCGCTGCTGAGCTCCTCGCTGTGCGTGAGCGGCAGTACGCAGCCCGCGCAGACCAGACGGCTGTCGCGAATGATGGCCGCGCCGTCATGCAGCGGAGAATTCGGGAAAAACATATTGCCGAGCAGCTCATGCGTCACCACCGCGTCCACGGGCGTGCCGGTGCGGCTCACGTCGCCGAGCGGCGTCTCCCGCTCCATTACGATCAGCGAGCCGATCTTGCTGTCGCTCATGCGCTGCACGGCCTTGGCGATTTCAATGATCGCGTCCTGCTCCGTTTCAATTTGCAGCGCGTCGGCGCCCTTGAGCAGATTCGCCAGACCGGACACGCGGTTTTTGCCGAGATGCTCGATGATCTTGCGGATTTCCTGCTGGAAAATGATCACGAGGATAATGAAAATATTCTTGAACACAACCTGGAACAGATAGGAGCTTGCCTGCATGCCGATAATATAGACAACCGCATAGATCAGCGCAAGCAGAAGCAGGCCCTTCACGAGCTGGAACGCCCGCGTTTCGCGAATGAGCTTGATGCCCTGATAAATCACAAACGCCACGAGCAGGATATCCAGCACATCGTACCAGGCAAAGCTCAACGAAAGCACTTTAGCAAAAAAATCCGAAATATTCTCAAGAAATGGCATCGTCTCAGACCGCCCTTTTCGTAATAATCCAAACCGTTTGAATTCAATTATAGCAGAATCGAAGTGCACTTGCAAACATTCCGCGATTATTTTACAAAATGTTCACGTTCGATCAGGCAGACCGCCTGCGCGGCGATCCCTTCCTCGCGGCCGGTGAAACCAAGGCCCTCTTCCGTGGTGGCCTTGACGCTGACCGCCTCCGCCGGCAGACCGCAGGCGTCGGCGATGTTCGCGCGCATCCGGTCGATATACGGGCGCAGCTTCGGGCGCTGCGCGAGCACGGTGGCGTCGATATTCACCGGCTGCCAGCCCGCTTCTTTCAGCCGGTCGGCGCAGATGCGCAGCAGCGCAAGGCTGTCCGCGCCCTCATAGGCCGGATCGGTGTCGGGAAACAGGCAGCCGATATCGCCCAGCGCCGCCGCGCCGAGCAGCGCGTCGCTCACGGCATGCAGCAGCACGTCGGCGTCGGAATGGCCGAGCAGACCGCAGGTGTGCGGGATCTCGACGCCGCCGAGGATCAGTTTGCGCCCGGGCACCAGCCGATGGACGTCATACCCCTGTCCGATTCTGAACATCTTGCTCCTCCCCTTCGATTTCCTGCACGATCTGTGCAAGTTCCTCATAACTGCTGATGCAGTTGAGCACCGTGAGCAGCGCGTTCGCGCTCAGACGGCCCGGCAGATCAAATCTGCGCAGGAGCGCTGCGCGCTTTGCGGCGCTGTCCTTTTTCCCGCTCAGTCCGAGCGTATACAGATCGGTCTTGGTGATCGGCCGCTCCGGCGTTTCCACCTGCTGAACCAGCACGCCCGCATGCTCAAGCGCCTGCACGATCACAGCCTCCGGCACGCCCTCCACGCCGAGCTTTCCCTCCTTGGACGGAGCGGTTTTGCGCCGCTCCTTGCCGTAAATATCGGGAATATAGGCGTGAAAGATCTGCGAACGATCCACCGTGGAACCGATGAAATTGCGGATTTTGAAGCCGGCGGAATCGCTGTCGGTCAGCACAAGGATGCCGCGCGTCTGCGCCAGACGGCGAATCAGCCGCTGCAGCTCCTTATCGCGAAAAATGCCGAATCCGTCGGTCTGAATAATCGGCGCGTCAATGATGGAGGAAAGCTTGATCTTATCGTATTTGCCCTCCACGATGACCGCCTGTCTGATCTGAATCATAGTGATATCCCGTTATCTTCCGGCAGCGCGCGCAAGCTGCACGAGCGTCTGCTCGAGCACCAGACGATCATTGCCGCCGAAGCCCTTAAGTTCGGCGTCCGCCTGCGCGAGCAGCTCCAGACATTCGTACAGCACCGGCAAAGAGAGCGCGGACGCGTGCGGCGCCGCATTGCGCAGCCGGAATTCCTTCTTCGCATAATTATAGTTATCCGCAGCGGCGTCCGGGCGTTCACCGCAGGTCACCGCCGCCTTCACGCGGTAAAGATCCGTGTAGGACGCTGCAAGCGCGCCGAGGATCATCAGCGGATCCTCCCGCTGCGCAAACAGCTGCGAGAGCTTGCGCAAAGCCCCCTCGAGCCGCCCCGCGTTCAGATCGCGGATCATATCGAACACACGCGCCTCCAGACTCTTGACGCAGACGGCGTCGATCTCCGCGCGGGAGATCGTGCCGTCGCTGTAGGCGCAGACTTTTTCCAGTTCATTGAGCAGCAGGTTGAGATCCGTGCCGACGTTCGTCACGAAATAGAGCGCCGCGCCGCGGTCAAACGCGCAGCCGCGCTTTTTCGCGCCGTTTTCCGCCAGACGCACCAGCTCCGCCTGCTCACGTCGCGCGAATTTCACCACGCAGCCCAGCCAGTCAAACAGACGCACCGCCGCGTTGAACTTCGCGCCCTTGGGCTGCACCGTCTGATAAGCGAATACCAGCGCGCAGTCCTCCGGCGTTTCCTTCAGCAGCCGCTCGAGCGCGCGCAGTTCCTCGTCGTCCGCTTCCTCGAGCGGATAATCCAGAACCAGCACGCAGGTGTGCTCCGCCATCATCGGCACGGCGATCGCGGCGTCGTAGATATCGGAAAGCGAAGCGGATTTGCCGTCAAACCGGTGCAGATTGAAATCCGCAAACGCCGGCTCCACGACCGTATCGATGATTTTATTGACATAGGTTTTCGTCAGATAGGTTTCTTCGCCGAACAGCAGGAAGCAGCCTGTTGACGACGTGCGCAGGCGTTCCCGCAATCCGCGTTCATCGAGCGTCGGCATCGCGTTCCTCCTTTCCGATTCTGAATCCTGAAACAATCATAAAAAGCTAATCTCTGCAAACGGAAATCTTCCCGTTCCTTGCGCGAATGAGCAGATCTCCGCACTCCGCGGTCGCGGCGGCAGGAATGCCCTGCGCCTGCAGCTCCGACTGCAGCAGCACGCCGCGCAGATTTTCCGCATTGACCGCAGCAAAGCGAACTCCCTCCGGCGACAGCCCTGCGGGATAATCACCGCGAAAAACGAGCACCGACGCATCACCGGCTTCGGCCGGCAACCGGTCGAGCGGATCGAAGCAGATCAGCGCCGAGAGATCCGGCGTGCGGACCAGAACCGCATGCGTATCCTCAATCCGGAGGATCTGCAGCACGACGTCGCCGTCCGCATAAACGCCGGCAAAAGGCGTCTGCGGCAGCGCAAACAGTTCAAAGCCGTAGGGCAGCCGGTCCGCGATCACAGTCGGCGAAAACTGCTGCGCCAATTCGAGCGCATAGGCGCTGTCCGTTTCTGCAACGTCCGGCAGCAAAAGCGCGCGCAGCTGGCCGCCCTCGCGCTGTACCGCCTGCCGGATGTCCGACGCGCCGGTCATCGTTGAGCCGCCTGCGCCGATCAGATAATTCCGGTTGCGGCTTGACAGAAGCACAGCGGTGCCGTTGCCAACGTCCAGCACGCGCAGCCGCGTTTCACTGCGGCCGATCAGACCGCCGCCGATCAAACCGACCAGCAGCACGACGCAAAAGACAAGCGACGACCATCGCAGCGTCTTCAGCCGTACCGACGCGAGCGTCAGTGAAACCGCAAGAATTACGAATAAAACAGCAAGCAGCAGGCAGGATGCCTCCTGGGAAAGGCGGACGGATAAATGCGGCAATTCGGAAATGACGTGCGCCGCACGCGAGAGATATTTCAGCAGCAGCCCGCCGAGCAGGCCCGGCAGATTCAGATACGGCCAGCCGGCAGAGAAGATCACCGCGCCGGTCGCCGTGAGCAGAATCGCAGCGCCGGCAACGGGCGCGGCCAGCAGGTTTGATAGAAACATCGCGCCGTTCACGCCGCCGTAAACATAGAGCATCACGGGCAGCGTGAATACAAACACGGCAGCGCTCGCGCAGAGCATCTGCGCAGGCGGGCGCAACAGCCGCGGCAGGCGGAATCCGCGCGCGGCGAGAAAGTCACGCATAACGGGCGTTGCCATCTGCTCGAGAATCAGCCCGAGCGTTGACAGCGCGGACAGCAGCAGCCCGACGTGCAGCACGCAGTAAGGCTGCCACAAAACCAGACCGGTCAGCGCGAAGCCGAGGGAATTGAGCGCGTCCCGCTGCATCAGAAACAGCTCCGCCGCAAAATACAGCAGCATCATCAGTCCGGCCCGGACCACGGAATAGCTGAAACCGGTCATGCCCATGAAAAGGAGCACGAAGGCCATGCACAGCACAGTGCACAGACGCGGCGGCACATACAAACGCTCCAGCACCCGCCGGAGCACCAGCGTCCAGATCGAAAGATGCAGACCGGAAACACAGAGCAGATGCAGCATGCCGGCCAGACGGAACGCGGCATAATCGGCGTCGGTCAGCGCGTCCTTCTCGCCGAGGATCATCGCCTGCGCGATCCTCCCGTAGCGGTTCGGCAGCATGCGAAACAACGCGCTGCGCAGCCATGCGCGCAGGGAAATCACGCCGACAGCCAGCCGGTGGGCATGTCCCTCGCGTGGGAGCACGGTCACGCCGGACCGGTCCGTATAAGCGGCGAGATAGACGCCCTGCGAACGGTAGGAAACCAGCCGGTCCTCCGTCCCCTCGCCGGGCAGATAAAAGGTCACGGCCGCACGGATGCGGTCATAGGGGCGCGCCCCGGTGCCGATCGGCAGGGTCAGACGTGCCTGCAGATCGACGGGCGTTTCGTTCACCGTGAGGATCCGCGCGGAGACATACTGCTTGCCGTAGCGCGCCTCCGGCTCGCCGGTCAGCAAGGCTTCCACCTCGGCGCTCTGTCCGGCAAACGCCTCGGCCGGGCGCACGCGCAGCAGCTGCGTACCCGCAAGCAAGAGCGCGGCGACCGCGGCAGTCAGCAGCAGCACGGCCGGCAGTTTCCCGCCGATCCGGCGGCGAACCGCAACGGCGCAAAGTCCTGCGGCAAGGCAGCCCACGCCGATCCCGAGCGCTGCGGCAGCGGAGACGCCGAGCGTCAGAAGCACCGCCATAACAAAGAAAAGGTTCAGCCCGATCACAGCAAACGGACGCGCCACAAGCGTTGCCCCTTTCTGGTTGTTTCGTTATTTCTCGATCAGCGGCAAGGGGGCAAGGAAAATGATATCCTGACGTTCAGCCGCGTCGCCCTCGGCGAGCACCGCGCATTTCGCGACGATGTCCGCGCCGAATTTTTCGCAAAGCGCCACACAGGCGTTCAGCGATTCGCCCGTGCTGATCACGTCGTCAAGCACGACCACGCGCTTGCCGCGCAGCTGCTCGCCCTCAAGGGAATCCATGATCAGCGTCTGGACGCCCGCGGTCGTGATGGACCGCACATTGACGGTCACCGGATCTTTCATATAGAGCTTGGCCTTTTTGCGCGCGACGAAATATTTCTTGCCGCTCTGGCGGGACATTTCATAGGCCAGCGGAATGCTCTTGGCTTCCGGCGTCACAATATAATCAAACGCCGGCAAGCGCTTGAGCAGCTCCGCGGCTGCGTGCACGGTGATTTCCACATCGCCGAACATGATGAACGCGGCGATATCCAGCTTGTCATTCAGCGGGCAGCGCAGCAGATCGCGCTCCAGACCGGCGATATTGATTCGGTAATATTGATTCTCCATGATGAGTTCCTCCCGCATCAGCCTGCAGGCCAGCCGAACGTGCGGCCGCCCATCAGGTGGAAATGAATATGCTTGACGGATTGGCCCGCGCCTTCCCCGCAATTGTTGACAATGCGGAAACCGTCTTCCAGTCCCTTTTCCTTGGCCAGCTGCGCCGCAACTTCAAAAATGTGGGCGATCACAGCGCTGTTTTCCGGCGTGATTTCTGCAGCGGAGGCGATATGCACCTTCGGCACGATCAGAATATGCACCGGCGCCTGGGGCTCCAGGTCATAAAAGGCAAGGACGGTATCATCCTCATACGCTTTATTGGAAGGGATCTCCCCCGCGACGATTTTACAAAAAATGCAATCCATAGTTTGCTCCTTTCTTTATTTCAGCATGTTTCTGACGATGTCTTCCACAGCGGCCATCGCGGCGGCAGCGCCGTCCGCGGATTTCGCGCCTGCCATGGCGCTGTCGGGGCGGCCGCCGCCGGAACCGCCGGCAAGCTGCGCAACCGCTTTGACGATATTGCCCGCGTGCGCGCCCTTTGCCACGGCGTCCTTGCCGCAGGCGCAGGCGAAATTCGCGCCGGGCCGATCGCCCGTGCCGCAAAGCACGACCACGGCGTCCGGATGCTCGCGCACGATATCGCACATCTCGCGCAGCTCGCCCGGATTGCCCACGGTGACGCTCGCCGTCGCCAGACGAATGCCGCCCAAGCTGACGGCGCTCTGCATCAGGTCGCCGGATTTCGCCTTGGAAATCTCCGCGCGCAGCTCCGCCGCTTCCTTCTCTTTTTCTTTGAGATCGCTCATGAGAGCGGCGGCGCGTTTTTCGAGATCGCCGACGTTCGTCAGCTTCAGCGCAGCCGCCGCGCCGCGGATCACCGCGTCGTTTTTCGCGATATAATCCAGCACGCCGTAGCCGGTCACGCCTTCGATGCGGCGCACGCCGGCGGCAACGGAGGATTCGGAAATCACTTTAAAGAGACCGAGCTTCGCCGTGTTGTCCACATGCGTGCCGCCGCAAAGCTCCGTAGAAACGTCGCCCATGCGCACCACGCGCACGATCTCGCCGTATTTTTCGCCGAAGAGCGCCATCGCGCCGAGTTTTTTCGCTTCATCGAGCGGCATTTCCGTGCAGGAAACAGGGAGCGCTGCCAGGATCGCATCGTTGATCCGGCGCTCCACGGCCGTGAGCTCCTCCGCGGTCAGCGCGGAAAAATGCGTGAAGTCAAAACGCATGGCGTGCGCGTTCACAAGCTGGCCCGCCTGCTCCACATGGGAGCCGAGCTCCTTGCGCAGCGCCGCCTGCAGCAGATGCGCCGCGGTATGGTTGCGCGCGGTCGCCGCACGGTTTGCCCCATCGATTTCAACCGTCACCTGCGCGCCGACGCTGAGCGTTTCGCCCGCAATCAGGCGGCCGATATGCAGCACATGGCCGTTGGCCGTTTTGTTTGCGGTCTCGACCGCAAACACCGCGTCGCCGCAGCGCAGCGTGCCGCAGTCGCCGGCCTGCCCGCCGCTTTCGCCGTAAAACACCGTGCGATCGAGCACGACCGCCGCGTCGCTCTCGGCGTCCGCAAAGTCCGCGCGCTCGCCGCCGGCGATGATGGCCAGCACCCGCGCATCGCACGAAGCGTCCGTATAGCCGAGAAACTCCGTGGAATCAATTTCCTTGAGCGACGCGCTGCCGCCCTTCCAGGCCTCCGCGCCCGCGTCCTTGCGCGCTGCGCGCGCCGCCGCACGGCTTGCGGCGTACAGCCGGTCATATTCCGCGAGATCCACGGTCATGCCGCGCTCCTCGAGCAGCTCCTTTGTCAGATCGATCGGGAAGCCGAACGTATCCTGCAGCTTGAACGCATCCGCGCCGCTGAGCACGTCGGACTTCGTTTCGGCAATCAGATTCTCCAGCAGATTCAGGCCGGTGTCGATGGTTTTGTTGAAGCTCTCCTCCTCTGCTTTGATGACCTTGATGATCAGGTCGTGCTTTTCCACCAGATTCGGATAGGCGTTCGCGTTTTCTTTAATAACGGTTTCGCACACGTCGGAGAGGAACGTGCCCTGAATGCCGAGCAGGCGGCCGTGCCGGGCCGCGCGGCGCAGCAGACGGCGCAGCACGTAGCCGCGGCCTTCATTGGAGGGCATGACGCCGTCTCCGATCATGAACGTGGTGCTGCGGATATGATCCGTGATCACGCGCAGAGAGATGTCGTGCTTTTCGTTTTCGTGGTACTTCACGCCGGCGATCTCGATGACGTGCTTCATGATATTCTGCACGGTATCGACCTCAAACAGGTTGTCCACGCCCTGCATCACGCAGGCCAGACGCTCGAGGCCCATGCCGGTGTCGATGTTGCAGCTTTTCAGGCGTGTGTAATTGCCGTTGCCGTCGTTTTCAAACTGCGTGAACACCAGATTCCAGACTTCCACATAGCGGTCGCAGTCGCAGCCGACGCCGCAGGTCGGTTTGCCGCAGCCGTATTTTTCTCCGCGGTCGAAATATAGCTCCGAGCAGGGGCCGCAGGGACCGGCGCCGTGCTCCCAGAAATTATCTTCCTTGCCCAGACGCGCCATGTGGTCCGGCGCGACGCCGACTTCCTTTGTCCAGATGTCGTACGTCTCGTCGTCCTCCTGATAGACGCTGATATAAATCCGGTCGGCAGGCAGGCGCATGACCTGCGTGAAGAATTCCCACGCCCAGGCCGTGGCCTCACGCTTGAAATAATCGCCGAATGAGAAATTGCCGAGCATTTCAAAATACGTGCCGTGGCGCGCGGTGATGCCCACACGCTCGATATCCGGCGTGCGGATGCACTTCTGGCAGGTGGTCACGCGCGTGCAGGGCGGCGTGAGCTCGCCGGTGAAGTATTTTTTCAGCGGCGCCATGCCGGCGTTGATCAGCAACAGGCTTTTATCCCCTTGCGGCACAAGGGAAAAGCTCGGCATGCGCAGATGCCCCTTGCTCTCAAAAAATGCAAGGTACTTTTCGCGGATCTCGTTCAGACCCATCCAATCCATAATGATCCTTCCTCCTTGATAAAAAAGGTGCAGTTCACCATTCGGCATGGGACGGCCGAAGCCGCGGTACCACCCAAATTGCGCAAACTGCACCACTCAATTCTCCTTAACGCAGAGGCACGCCGCCGCTCGCCGCGGCGGGACCGGGAATTTCCCGGGAAGGGGGCCGTTTCGCGCCGGCACACCGAACGGCTCTTGCAGCCTGGAAGCCGTCTCTCTGCCGGGTTCGGCGCGAAATCATCCTTCAGAATTCGCTGTATTCAATTGCGCAGGATTCAGCCGACGTCTTCTTCGGCTTCCTCCGCCTGCGTCGTCGTGTCGGTATCCGTCACCTTTTCGAGCTTGCTCTTGGCAACATACGCGGTCTGGCCGTCATACTCGAACTTCGCCCAGTCGTTGCCGTTGTCCGCGGTTTCAAAGCCGAGCACTTCGATCTCGTCGCCGTAATCCAGCTCGCCGAGCCATTCATTCTCAACGCCCGCGCCGTCGCGGATATTCGCGCCGTTGTAGTCGCTGACCTGATACTTCTCGCCCTTCGTCGCGCCGTTGCCGCTCGGGGTGGAAACATCCGCGTTGTTGTCCTGAATATCCATATTCACGCCGGAGAAGGTGTTCTGCGCGTTGCCGACCAGAATCACACCCCAGGTGCCGGCCTTGCAGGCGATGAACACGCCGTCCTTGCCGGGCAGGATGTTGCTGTATTCAAAATTGACAACCGTGTTGTTCTTCAGGTCGATGATGCCCATCATGCCGCCCTTCTTGACAGCGATCAGGCCGCCGGTCACCGGACGGCAGAAATCGCAGCAGGAGGACTCATAGCTGGCGGACATTTCGTTGACCTGCTCGTATTCATAAGGAATGACCTTCTTGCCCTTTTCGTTGACATAGCCCCATTTGCCGTCTTTTCTGGCGGCGGCGTAGCCCTCGAAATAGCGGTCGCGCTCATCGTAGGAAGCGGTTTCCAGCTTGTCGCCGTCCACGGTATGCGCGGCATGCGGCGAATTGGCGATTTTCACGTTGCCGTTGGCTTCCACGGTGAAATCATACTTGTCACCGCCCATGACGACCAGGCTGTGATAGCTGGGCGTCGAGCGGGAAGCGTCATACTCTCTGCCGTAGCCGCAGCGCACGAAATCCTCATAGCGCGGCTGAATGACGACCTTGCCCTGATAATCCATCAGACCCCACTGGCCCGAGGAAGCGGACTTGAACTTGCAGTAATTCTCATCGAGATACTGAATCTCCGTGCAGTCGGAGAATCCGCCCGGTTTCCAGGTGAAGGTGCTGTCAAGCACGGCGGTCTTGCCGGCCTGCGTCGTCACGTCGGTGCCGGATTTTTCTTTATGACGGTTCACGGCCTTGCCGATGCCCACGCACAGCAGGATCAGCAGCAGCAGCGCGATCGCCGCCGTCGCGATGGCTTTCAGATTCAGGCCCTTGGGCAGCTGGATCTTGCCGCCGCGCTTGCCCGACGACACGGGCTCGTCCGTTTCATCGGGAAGATCGAGCTTGAACGGCGCTTCGTCCGGCTCGGGAATGCTGAACGGCGCAGGCTCGACCGAAACGGGAGGCATCTCGGGCATCGCAGGCATTTCCGGCTGCGGCGCAGAGGCCTGCACGGAAGCGTCCGGCAGCACGGGCGCGCCGGATTCCAGCGATTCATGAATGCGCTGCTTGAAATACTGAGCGCTGTCGGGATCGGTCGCCGCCACCGGCACGGCGTTGGCAGCCTTGGCCATCTGATACTTCTCAAACGCATCCTTTGCGTAAATGAAGATGTCGCGCACGTCGGAGGTCACGACCGTCATCCCGGCGCAAAGGCGCTGGAACAGCTGGGTCAGCACGGGCAGACCGCCCGCGGGCTCCACTGCGGAGGTCGGCGCGCCGGTCGCTTCCACAACCTGCGCACAGCCGGCGGACAGGAGCGCGTTCGCCGTGGTGTCGGAAACGCCGAGGAATCTGCTCAGCGCCTGCACGGGCATGCCGTTGTTGTAATGCAGCACCAGCGCGGTGCGCAGCTCCGGCTTGAGCGCGGCAACCGCATTCAAAACCGCGTCGCCCATAGCCGGATCCTCCAGCACGGACGCATCAAGGAACTCGGCCGTGACGGGCATCGCGGCGCCGTCGGCCTCGTTGAAGACAAAGTTTTTGCTGTCTTTATATGCGCCTGCCACATTCTGCTTCATCCAGATCTCGAAGGCCTCGGGTCGTTTCAGACGATCCAGATTGCAGAAGGCCTTGGCATACGCCTGCTTGACAATCTCGGCCGGCGACTCATCCGCATCGCACAGACGGGTCGCAAGGAAATACGCGCCCTTCAGCGTTTTGGCGTAGAGCTTGCCCATTGCATCGGTATCCCCTGCTGCAGCGGCGGTGACATAAGGAACAAGATTTTCACTCAAGACAAGATTCACTCCCATCAACAGATTATAGAACAGAATTCGACCATTCGACAGTATTATTACCTATTCTATCCCACATTTAGCGATTTGTCAAGAGTGATTTATCAATATCTTGTTACTGAATTGTTTCAATCTTATTAAAATTGTCCGTTACGGCAGGCGGATCTCGCGTTTGATTTTCTCGATGATCCGTTTTTCCAGCCGTGAAATATAGCTCTGCGAAATGCCGAGCGCGTCCGCCACTTCCTTCTGCGTATACTCCCGTCCCCCGCCGATGCCGAAGCGCATGGTCATGATCCGCTGTTCGCGCGCATCCAGCGACGCCACGGCACGGTAAAGCCGCCTGCGCTCGTCGTCGCTCTCGAGATCCCGGTAGACCTCGTCCGCCTCGCTGCCGAGGATATCCGAAAGCAGCAGCTCGTTGCCGTCCCAGTCGACATTCAGCGGTTCAAAATAGGAAACCTCCGCTTTGAGCGCGTTCGTTTTGCGCAGATACATCAGGATTTCATTGTCGATGCAGCGCGAGGCGTAGGTCGCGAGCTTGATGTTTCTCGCGCGGCAGAACGTATTGACCGCCTTGATCAGGCCGAGCGTGCCGATGGAGATCAGATCCTCGATCGGAATGCCGGTGTTTTCGAATTTCTTCGCGATGTAAACGACCAGCCGCAGGTTATGCACGATCAGCTTCTCCCGCGCTGCGTCGTCCCCCTGCTCCAGCTTTTCAAGGCAGACCTGCTCCTCCTCCTTCGGCAGCGGCGGCGGCAGGGTATCCGGCCCGTTGATATAGTCAATCTCTGCGGCAAACAGCTGCGCGCGGATCTTCGCGAGCAGCAGCATCCATAGATTGCGCGTCTTTTTTGACATGCTTCCCAACTCCTTTTCTGCGCGTTTCATGCATCCCTTCCTCAAGAAAAGCCGGACCGAACAGCGCGGCATAGCCGCCCGCGATCAGGCGGCGGTCCGTCACCGCCACGGTCGGACGAAGCACGGTCATCCCCCGGTCGCCGACGTCCAGCGTGACCGCGTCCGCCGTGAACGCCCGCAGCAGCCCGCTGCCGCCGACAGAGGAAAACGGGACGCATCGAAAGCCGCGCATCTCCGAAAGATCGCCGCTTGCCGGCAGCAGCGGCCGCACAAAGTCGCGCTCGGCCAGCAGCACGGGCTTCGCGCTGAAGCCGTCCCGCAGCGTGCTGCCGGTATCCAGCAGCGCCTTGCCGGAAACGGTCCGCTCCCCGACCCGGATTGACACCGCATAAACCGTGCGCGGCGGTCGGCCGCTGCGCAGAAACCGGCCGAGGAGCGTAAGCACCGCATAGCAGCCGACGGACAGCAGCGTGAGGGTCAGCAGGTCCAGCTCGACGTAAGTCACGCCGTTGCGCTGAATCAGTCCGTGCGGGGAGAACAGCACCCGGACGGCGAGCATCGCGCCGGCGAAAAAGCCGTTTGCAAGCAGGAACGCCGCGCACCGTTTCAGATAGAGCCGCCGTGCGCCGTAGCCGAAGGCCGAGAGCACCATGACCGCCGCGAACGCGAGCTCCATGGGCACGAGCACCCATGCCGGCAGACGGTCCAGAAAAATCACGAGCGCGTACACGCCGCCGAGCGCTGCCGCGCCGAGCTGCCGCAGCACGCGTCCCCCGCCGCCGGTCAGCGCCGCGGCCGCACGAAGCAGAAAGTAATTGACGATCAGATTCACGATCACAAGCACATCAGCATAAATCACGGTGTGCAAAGAACCGTCTCCCTCCTGCCGCTGTTTCTTTTCGTTCCAATTATAATCGGTACACGCTGGATTTTTTGTCGCAAGCAGGCCGGGAAATGAAACTTTTCTATTGAATAAACGCGGGAAATAGTATATAATGATTGTATCTATATTGAAATGAGGCGATTTTGTATGCGCATTCTCTTTCAGGGCGATTCGATTACGGACGCCGGCCGGGACCGCAGCGATCCGCACGAGCTCGGGCAGGGCTATCCGCTGTACGCGGCGGGCTTCCTGTGCAAGGACCATCCGGAAACGGCCTTTGAATTCCTGAATCTCGGCATCAGCGGCGACCAGACAAAGCAGCTGGTCGAGCGCCTGCAGGCGGATTTCATCGACGTTGATCCGGATATCGTTTCGATCCATATCGGCATCAACGACACCTGGCACCGCGCCGAAACGCGTGACTGGCTGCCGGACGACGTGTTTGAAGCGCAGTACCGCACGGTGCTGGAAGCCATGAAGAATCAGACCCGCGCAAAGATCCTGATCATCGAGCAGTTTCTGCTTCCGATGGAGGACAAGGCCTTCTTCCGTGAGGATCTCAACGGCAAAATCGACATCACCCGCAAGCTCGCGCGGGAATATGCGGACGCTTATCTGCCACTGGACGGCCTGCTGGCAAAGGCCTGCGTCGGGCAGAGCCCCTATCACTGGTCGGCGGACGGCGTGCATCCGAATGACAACGGCTCCGCTTTCATCGGCCGCCTGTGCGCCGACGCGATCGCCGAGCTGCTTTAAGGAACGGTAGCTATGAAAAAAACACTGAAAAGCATTCTCAATTACATCTTCATTGACGGCCTGAGCGGCATGGCGCTGGGCCTGTTTTCCACGCTGATCATCGGCACGATCCTCGATCAGATCGCGTCCTTCCTGCCCGGCACGCCCGGCGTGTGGCTGCACGCGGCGGCCATGGTCGCCAAATCGATCACGGGCGCGGGCATCGGCGTGGGCATGGCGTTCAAATTCAAATCCGCACCACTGGTCGGCGCTTCCGCCGCCGTGGCCGGCATGGTCGGCGCCTTCGCGGCAAAGCTCCTGTCCGGCGCGGTGATTGACGGCTCCGCGCTGACCTACGGCGGGCCGGGCGACCCGCTCGGCGCGTTTCTGGCCGCCCTGAGCGCAACCGCGATCGGCAAGCTCGTCAGCGGAAAAACCAAGCTGGATATTCTGATCACGCCGGCCGTGTGCGTGTGCGTGGGCAGCGCGGTCGGTCTGTTTGCCGGTCCCCCCGCCTCCCGCTTCTCCACGTGGATGGGCGAAATCATCCGCTGGGGCACGGAGCGTCAGCCGATCCTGATGGGCGTCATCGTGGCGGTCGTCATGGGCATCTGCCTGACGCTGCCGATCAGCTCCGCGGCGCTTGGGATCATTCTGGATCTTTCCGGCATCGCCGGCGGCGCGGCCGTCGTCGGCTGCAGCACGCAGATGATCGGCTTTGCCGTTGCGAGCTATCGTGAAAACAAGCTCGGCGGTCTGCTCGCGCAGGGCGTGGGCACCTCGATGCTGCAAATGCCGAATATCGTTCGCCGGCCGCAGATCTGGCTGCCGCCGATCCTCGCGAGCGCCATTCTCGGCCCCATTTCGACGCGCGTGCTGGGCATGACCTGCTATGCCTCCGGCGCCGGCATGGGCACCTCGGGTCTGGTCGGTCAGTTCATGACCTACGCCTCCATGACGGACGCGGGCGCCGACCCGAAGAAAGTGCTGCTTGAAATCCTGCTGCTTCATGTGCTCGCCCCCGCGGCGCTCACACTCCTCTTCTCGGAGCTGATGCGCAAGCTCGGCTGGATCAAGGAGGGCGACATGAAGCTCGGGGATCTGCAATGATTCCGTACATAAATGAAAAAAGGAGATTGAAACCATGAAAAAACGCTTGATCGCCGCTGTGCTGGCGATTGCCGTTTTCTGTACGGCGTTCGCCCTGCCCGCCTTCGGCGCAACCGACGAAACCTCGCCGTTTGAGCGCAAGCTTTATCCCGCGCTGGACAAGCTGATTTACGGGCTCGTGGACGGCATCGCCGCCATGATCGTCACCCCGCGCAGCTGGGTGAACGCTTCGGATTACAGCAACGACGCCTTCCTGCCCGGCCTTGACGCAGCGGACTTCCTCGACGCGCCCGCGGAGAACGCGCAGTGGTCGCTCGGCTATGCGAACGCCTCCATCCAGACCGGCAAGGAGCTCACGGAAGAGCATTATGTCGGCGGCAGCCTGAAAGTGTCCAAGAAGCTCGTCACCGAAGTGCGCGACGATCAGAAGGTGCGCACCGTCGCCGTTTCGGACGGGCGCGGCATTTCCGTTTTCGCCTGCGTGGACAGCTTCGGCATGCCCGGCACGGCGGTGGATGAGATCCGCACGCGCTTTGAGAAAATCGCTGCGGAAAAGGGCTATGACATCACCGCCGTCAACGTCTCCGCACTGCATCAGCATTCGTGCGTTGACACCTTCGGCATGAACGGCGATATTGTCAGCGCGCTGTTTACCTCCTCCTTCAAAAACCTGCTCGGGCAGCCGATGTACGGCGGGCAGAATCCGGACTTCATGGAGAACCTCTATACCGTCGCCGTGCAGTCCATGGTGGACGCGGTCGAGGATATGCAGCCCGGCAAGCTCTATTACGGCGCTGTGAACGCGCGGGACTATATGCGCGACAAGCGCGACCCGCAGGTCGTCGACCCGAATCTGAACCGGCTGCGCTTCGTGCCGGATGACGCCGACGCGCGTGAAACCTGGATCGTCAACGCCGGCATCCACTGCGTGGGCATGGGCGCGGGCGGCACGGTCGTGACCGGCGACTACCCCTATTTTATGGAAGAGTATCTGAACGACAACGCGAACGCCAATCTGTTCTATATCCTCGGCGCGCAGCTGGCCATCACCAGCACGAGCGACGCCATCACGGAGACAGACGAGGCGCTCGCGGCGGAATATGACGAAAGCTACGCGCGGCTTGCCGTTTACGGCCGGACGCTTGCGCGCCTGCTCTGCTCGATCACGGAGGAATCCGAGGTTGCGCCGATCCTGAATATCCGCTTCACGCAGGCCCGCGTGGACGTGGAAAACAGCATCCTGAAGCTGGCCGGCAAGGGCGGTCTGCTGAAAAACCGCGTGATCCGCTCCGGCATCGGCAAGTATCAGGTGGCAACGGAGGTCGGCTATGCGGAATTCGGCACGGATCTCGCAATCGCGCTCATGCCCGGCGAGCTGGCGCCGGAGATTGCCTTCGGCGGCGCGGACACGGCAGCTGAAAGCTGGACGGGCACGGAATGGGCCTATGCGCCTCTGGCCGAGCGCGTCGACGGCCGGAAGCTACTGGTCTTCGGTCTGACCAACGATCAGGTCGGCTATCTGCTGCCCGACAACGAGTGGCATTCCTTCCTGACAGAAAATGAAGAAATCGTCTCCTGCGGCAAGCAGGCCGGCGCAACGATCACGGCCGCCTTCTTCAGCCTGCTGGAGGAAATCAACTGATCAACGGACGGTGAACCTATGGGCAGAATCAAAAATGCCTTCAAAGAAACGGACTTTCTCCTCTATCTTCTCTGCATCCTGACCTCCGCCTTCGGCGCGCTGATGGTTTACAGCGCCACGCGCAACGACGCCATCGCCGCCGGAGAGCCGATGGGCCGGGAATGCCTGATTATGATCCTCGCGGCCGGCGTCGGCATCGTGGCCTGCCTCGTGATCTCCTTCTTTGATTATACCGCCGTTGTCCGGATGTGGCCGATCATCGGCGGCGTGTGCCTGCTGCTGCTCGGGCTGCTCTTTATTTTCGGTGAAGGTCCCTCCGACCGGCCGAACGCCCGCTGCTGGCTGCCGGTCATCAAATCCAGCGCGATCACCGTGTATTTCCAGCCGTCGGAGCTGGCAAAGATCGGCTTTCTCGTTACCTTCACGGCGCATATCAACGCGGTAAAAAACGACATCAACCGCGTGCGCAACATCCTGCTGCTTACGCTCCATGTGCTCGTGCCCATGGGCATCATCATCCTGACCGACGACCTCGGCTCCGCGCTGATCTTCGGCTTCATGTTCATCGGCATGATGTTCGTTTCGGGCGTCAAGCTCCGGTATTTCGCCATCGCCATCGGCTCCATCCTCGCGCTCGCGCCCCTGCTGTGGGTCAAATTCCTCTCCAATTTCCACCGGCAGCGCATCCTGGCGATTTATTACCCCTCCGCGCTGAATGAAACCGTATATAAAAACATTATTTATCAGCAGCAGCGCGCGCTCAACGCCATCGGCTCGGGCCGGCTGTTCGGCGACGGGCTGTTTCAGGGCACATATACGCAGTCCGCGACGGGCGTGCCGGTCAATGAAAGCGACATGGTGTTTTCCGTTGTGGGCGAGGAGCTGGGCTTTGTCGGCTGCTTCCTGCTGCTGGCCGTGCTCGCGCTGATCCTGCTGCGCATCACCTCCAACGGCAAGAAATCCCGGAATCTCACCGGCAGTCTGCTCTGCTACGGCACGGCGTTTATGATCGGCTCGCAGATCATCATCAACATCGGCATGTGCCTGATGCTGCTGCCGAGCGTCGGCATCACGCTGCCCTTCATCAGCGCCGGCGGATCCTCCAACCTGTGCATTTATCTGGCGATCGGTCTGGTGATGAGCGTTTACCGCTTCAACTGCGACCGCGAGCCGACGAATTTCCGCCTGACGCACATGAGCACCCCGTTTGCCGAAACTTAAAAACAGAAACAGAAAGACCGCCGGATACGCTGCCAGCTTGACAGCTCTCCGGCGGTTTTTTGCGTGATTTTTAAATTACAAACTGATCAGCAGCAGGCCGCCCGCGCACGCCGCGATGCCGCACAGCTGACGAATCGTGATCTGCTCTTTGTAAAAGACTGCCGCAACGATCACCAGGATCACAGCCAGCGAGATATTCGCCGTGACGGAGACCGTATTCATCTGCCAGCCGTTGCGGTAGGCCAGAATGTAGCCGATTTCCAGCCCGATGATCACGAGCCCGAGCGCGAACGACGACCAGTTTGCTTTTGCCAGCTCCGCGGGCAGATTCTTCTGCTTTGCCGTGATGAAAAACGCGCAGAGGCTGACCAGCGCCGCGACGCCGTAGGTCAGAAACAGCGCGGCAAAGCCGTTGATCTCGCGCGGTGTGGATTTCGCGCAGATATTATAGAACGTATTGGACAGCACGATGATCAGGATCGGATACAACAGATTCCACATGATATTCCTCCATAAAAAACTACCGCACAAGTCAGCCTTGTGCGGTAGGTGCTCACCCGTTATGCAATTGGGTTTTGGTCAATCGAAGGACTCAGATCTCTTCCTTCTTGGTCTTGATCACAACAGCGGCGCCGGCTGCAAGCGCAAGCAGCGCAACAGCGGGAACGATCATGCTGCTGCCAGTGCCGGGGATGCGATTGACAACGGTCGAAGCCTTCTTGGTGGCCGCGGGAGCAGCCGTGGTGCCTTTGTTGCCGTTGGCAGCCGTCGTGGTGGCGTCGTCGCCTTCAATGATCGCCGGGTTCGCGGGATCCGTAGTGGAGCCGGGCTCCTCCGTGGTGGTCTCGCCGGAAGCGGTGGTCGATGCCGGAGCAGCGGTGGTCGTTGCAGGAGCTGCAGTGGTCGTTGCAGGAGCAGCAGTGGTCGTCGCCGGAGCAGCGGTCGTTGCCGGAGCAGCAGTCGTGGTAAGAGGATCTGCGGGAGTCGTCGGCGTCTCAGCAAACACGCTCATCGAAACCGTAAAAATAGCTGCAAGCGCAATCAGCAGAGCAAACACGAGAGAAACGGTCTTTTTCATTGTGATTACCATCCTTTTTCAAATTGATCGCCTGATGGGCGATTCTATACAGATACATTTTACTAGAAAGCCGCCGGTTTGTCAAGTGTATTCGGGAGAGACGGCGGAAATTTATAAACTATTCACAGATTTTATGATTTAAAAAGGGAAATTTGCGTGAAAACTGCGGACGGCGGGTTCATGCCGGAGCCTGCTGTGTCAAGCTCAGGCTCCGGCACCACCCCATCCTTTGTCCCTGAGGTTCTTCGCTTTCCTGCAAAAATGCAGGTTCCCCAAAGCAAAGAACCGTCCATATCATCAAAGCGGCAATCCGCTATGAATCCATTGAAATCGCCGCGCTCAAAGCGTCACGGAGCCGATCAGTCTGCTGCCCGTGAGCTCAAACGCGCAGATCTTTTCGCCGGAGATCGTGTAGAACGCATCGCCGATCACGGCGCCGTAGACTGCGGCGTCACCCAGATAATTCCGGGCGTGGTTGTAAGTGCCCTTCGGCTTGATCGCGCCGTCGGAGACGGTAAACAGCAGATAGCTGGAAACTTCCGCGCCGCTGGCTTCGTTCTGCGTGATGACCGGCAGGCCGAACAGCGCACGCTCCGGGATCACGGTCACGCGGGGGCTGCCGGCAGCGTCGGTCAGGATCTGCGCGCCGCTGAGCTGATAGGGCGTGCCGAAGGCGGGCGCGTCGGGATCGCTCAGATCGATGGGCGTGAGCACCGTCTCACCGGTTTTCGTCGCGTAGAAGCCGATCATCTGCGTCGGAGAAATCTCATAGGCCGTCTGCACATTCGCGGGCGTCTCCACACTGCCGGACTGCTTGAGATGCGCGGGATCGGTCAGATCAATGACCGCAATCTTTTTCTCATTGATGAAATAGCAGCGGCTTGCGCCGAACCACGCGCGATCCGCGGGCTGACCGCCCGGCTGCACCTGCAGGCTGTCAACGCATTCCATGCTGTCATTCAGGCAGTACAGCACGGAGCTGCCGTCCTGACAAGCGGCCGCATAAAGCTTGCCGCCGAGCGCGGCGGGCGCGGCGATCAGCCTGCCCTGCAGCACGAACGCACCGGTAAAACTGACGGCCCGGTCTGTGAGCACAAAGCGGTAAAGTGCCGTGCGCACCTGACCGTCGTTCTCCCCTGCCGCCTGCACAAAGCTGCGCGTGACGTAAAACGCGTTTTCGGCGGCCTGCACCTGACTGCCGCAGCCGAGCACCGCAAGCACGGAATCCGGCTTGAAGGGCGAAGCGAGCGCGGTTTCGGAGATGAACAGGTAGGACGCCTCCGGATCGTTGATCGCCATGCAGACGTCCTCTGCCTGCGGGCGGAAGACGTTGCCGTCCACCGTCAGCTGCGGCAGATCGCCGTTTTCGCCGGCGGAGAGATTGTTGAGGGCTTTGCAGGTGACCAGCCGGAGCTTGCCGCCCCGCAGGTCGGAGAATACATAGCTGCCTTCCTGCGCCGCCGCGCAAAGACGCACGGGCGACGTCGGGTCGCTGATATCGTAATAAACCGCAACGGTCTGCGTATGATCCACTGCCGCGTTTTCCGTGAGTGTGTAGGCATAACGGTGCAGCAGGGCGATCATCCGGTTGCCGCTGACAAACAGGTCGAAGCATTCCTCATCCGCGTCGCCGCTGCTGCCGTCCGTGAGCGTGACGGTCGCGGCCACCTGCATCTGATCGGCGGGCGCGGCGCTGATGATCCGGATCTGCTCGATCGGCATGCCGGTCGCGGGATTGATGCCGGGCGTGACGACATAGAGGTAATTTCCGCTGCTTTTCACGATGTCGGCCGCGGTCGTATCCGTGGGATTGACCGTCGCGGAGGACCCGGCGGACAGGCTTTCGGACGGGACCGCGACGAAGCCTTCAAGCAGCTTGAGCCCGGCGTCCAGCAGCGGAGAGATCACATTCTCGCCGCGCTTTACCGTCGGCGCAGGCGCGGTTTCCGCGCCGGGTTTCTTCGGATCGGGCGCAACAATCCCGGTCGCGCTTGTCGCCTGATCTTTGTTATTCAGAATGTCGCGCACGGCCTGATCGAGCTCCTCCGCGTTCTTGGCGTTCTTGATCAGCGGCGAATTGCCGGAGGATGCGTGGTTGATCTGCTGGACCGATTGCCCGCGATAAAGGAACGCGCCGGTGACGATCAGCGCGATCATGGCGACCATCGCCAGCGCGCGGCGCACGGACGCCGTCCGGTCCGTATGCGGCAGACGGATCAGATTCGAATTCTCTGTTTGATTGTCCGCATCCTTGAGGATGTCGACAATTGCGTCGGGCTGCAGACGCGCCGGCACTTCCAGCTTTTCCAGATCGCTGTGCAGCAACGCTTCGATGCGCCTCTGCATTTCCTGATCTTTCTGATTCATCTTCAGCCCTCCTCTCCGAATACATCGCCGCCCAGGGCGAAGCGTAATTTTTTGAATGCGCGCGCCTGCTTGGAGCGCACGGTCGTCGGCAGCAGACCGAGGATCGATGCGATCTCATGGCTCTTGTAGCCGCCGAACACATGGAGCAGAATGATCTCCCGCTCGTCGTTTGCAAGCCCAGCCAGCGCCATGCGCAGCTCCACCGACAAAGCGGCGTCATCGACAACGCCGACGGTATAATCCGTCTCCGGATCGTCGAGCGATACCGTCGCCGCGCTGCTGCGCGCCTGCGTATACTGGCGCTTGCAGCTCGCGGAAAGAATGCGGAACATCCAGCTTTTGAAGGCGTCCGCCTTTTTCAGCCCGCCGATCTGCTTGAACGCGGAAAGCACCGCGTCGGACACCGCGTCCTGCGCCCGGTCGTCATTGCCGACCATATAGCGCGCGTAGGCATACATTTCTTTATAATAGAAGCTGTACAAGCGGCCGAAGGCGTCAGCGTCGCCGCGCTGTGCCATGGCAACAAGCTCCGTGATTTGCGCGTCCACCGCTTTTCCCCCTTCACCACTTCATGTAATCAGTGTCTGCGAACGGTCAAACTGTTGCAGGAAATTCAGATTTTTTTATTTTTATGGAATCCGGTTATACTATACCATGCCGACGCATCCATGACAAGGAGGATTCCTGTGAAAAAACTGTTAACAATCACGCTCTGTCTGCTGGTTCTGTGCACCGGATGCACGGATACGATGCAAAAAAGCGCCGATCACGCGGCAAATGCCCCGGTGACAGCGCAGGACGACCGCACGACGGCAGCGGCAGAATCTGCAACCGCGAAAACAGAACCCGCGACCTCACCCTATACGAAGCTGCCGCTGCTCACGGCGCGCACGGTCGAGCCCGGCGACCCGCAGAATACGGCCGGGCGCAAAACGCAGCGGCAGGAGCACAGCTTCGGCGTTTCCGACGGCAGCGCGCCGCACGAGATCTCGGTCGCCGCGCAGACCTATTTCAGCGAGCACGGCTTCCCCGCGATCGTCTATGACGCAAACGCAACGGAAAAAGTGCTGTACCTGACCTTCGACTGCGGATGGGAAAACGGCTGCACGGGCGATATCCTCGACGTGCTGCGGGAAAAGAACGTGCCGGCCGCCTTTTTCTGCACGCTCGATCACATCCGCTCGTCGCCGGAGCTGATTGCGCGCATGATCCGCGAGGGGCACATCGTGGGCAACCACTCCACGACGCATCCGGATTTTTCCACGCTCAGCCGCGCGCGCATGGCGCAGGAGCTGCTGACCTGCGAAAACGAGCTGCGCACGCAGTTCGGCTATTATTCGCCCTATTTCCGCTTCCCGATGGGCGCTTACAATGAGAATGCGCTCGAGCTCGTCGGCGAGCTCGGCTACACGGCGGTTTTCTGGTCGGCGGCGTATGAAGACTGGGATACGGAGCAACAGCGCGGCGCGGACTATGCCTTTGACACCGTGACCGCCCGCCTGCATCCCGGCGCGATCCTGCTGCTGCATTCCGTTTCGACCGACAACGCGCTTGCGCTCGGGCGCATCATCGATCACGCCCGCGCGCAGGGCTACGCCTTCCGCCCGCTGACCGCCTTCGGCAACTGAACGCGCAAAGCCACCCTTCGGCAGAAGAGTGGCTTTCGTCATTTATTTATGCTTCTTTCTGATCCTGCAGCTCTTTTTCCATCGCGGCGCGTCTGGCGCGCAGCTGCTCAAGATCCATATACATGCGTTCGCGCGTTTCCTTGTCGATGTTGTAGAACAGCATCGGCAGCAGCGCAAAGAAATCAAAGATCAGATGCGGACCGAAGGCGATCAGGAACAGGCGCCATTTCGTCTCCTGCGTCTGAATCGCGGTTTCGCCGATCTCATATTTTGCCCAATCCTGCAGCAGATGCGCGTTGACGATGCGCAGGATCGCATCCTTGATCTTGGTGAAATAGCCGTTGATCAGATTGATCGTCGCCTCCACGCGGAAGCCGTTTTTCCATTCGCAGTAGTCGAGCACCTCGTAATTGATCTCCTGCCCGACGATGCCCTTCGTGGCGTAAAACACCATCTCGAGAATGTTGCCTGCGCCGAAGGCGAGCGACATCGGCAGCTTCTTCTGGTAGAAGCCGTTCTTCTCGCCGCCGATCAGGCCGGTGACAAAGAACAGCGCTTCGCTGATGAAGATCGAGCCGCTCGAGAAATACCAGAGCATTTTGGTCGAGAAGCGTTCGCGGAATTTCGGGGCGAACGCGTAGGACGCGTAGGAAACGGGCATGCCCGGGATGCCGGCCACCGTGGTGAGCATGTTGAAATTGAGCACGTCGTTATAATAAAGGTCTTCGCCCGAGCCGATGTCGATACCGCCGATCAGACCGGAAAGCGTGTAGATCAGCAGCGGCCGGTTCCGGAAGACGGAGAGGATGCCCTTGACCGGGTGCGGCGGTTTTTCACTCTGCGGCACGCGCTCCTTGCTCACGATATACCAGAAGATCGTGGGCACGATCGCGATGATCCAGACCGTAGTCTTGAACGCGATGAAAACCTTCGTCATGGACACCTTCAGCTTCCCGTTGCCGATCAGGTCGTAGATCAGGCCGAGGATCTGCGACGGGAGCTTGGAGATCAGGTCGCGCACGAAATTCGCGCTCACGAGCAGACTGGTTCGTTCGTTCGGATTCGGCGTAAAGACGTTTTCGATGTAACCGCCGCCGCCGAAGAACGCGCCGATCGTTTCATTGAAATACTGCAGCACCATGTAAGCAACCAGCTTCTGCCCGGTGGTCAGGCCGAAATACGCGGCGATCAGCGGCAGGAAGCAGGTGTATAGGCCGGAGAGAATGCTCGGCAGCATCGCTAAATACTGGAAGGGCTTGAATTTGCCCCAGCGCGTGCGCATATTATCGATGATCGCGGCGGTCACGGGGTCGTTGACCATATCATACACGGTCAGCGCCGCGGTGGCGTTGGCCAGCTTTTTCGGTTCCAGACCGAAGATTTTATAAAGCCAGATATCCGCGCCCACGTCGTATTTGCCAAGGCTGAGCGTACCGAAGGCTTTGTAGCCGACATAGGCGATGCGTTCCTTCGTGGTGCAGAACAGACGGTCCATATAGGCCTGATCCATCTGCAGCTGCTCGCCGTCCCGTCTGATTTCATCCGCCATGGACCGCACCCTCCTTCTCCGGCGTTTCGGCGTCGTCCTGTGCCGGCACCTGCGCGACTTTCTCCGCATGCTCGTGCAGCATCTGCGCTTCCTTTTCCTCGCGCTTTTTCTGCATCCGGCGGTACTGCTCCTGCCGCAGCTCCTCCGGCGTCATCGTCGTTTGCAGCTCGAAGTATTCCTCGATCGGGATGCCGCCGACGTAGCACTGCTTATGCCGCACGGAGATCCCCTGATGCAGAACGGCGAAATCCACGGCCGCGTTGACAAGCAGCAAAAGCAGATAAAGATACATGCCCGCGGCGGGTTTGCCGGTCAGCACGGCGTCGGATCGGTCGGCAAGGAAGATGAACAGCGCGCCGAAGGCGCTCAGCAGCAGCAGCGCGTGCAGCACGACCGCCCTGCCCTTCGCCCGCTTCCCGCAGGCCATGGTCAGGCAGATGAAGTGGACGAGCCAAAGCACAACGGACGCGAGCAGCAGCATCAGGCTCGCCGTCAGCAGGCGATCCGCCTGCAGAAAGCCGGACTTGCCGATGGTATCCACGCTGTTATAGATCGTCACCAGCGATATGTTGCCGCTGAAGGACGAATAGGCCGGATTCAGCGTCGCCTTGAGAATGGGCAGCAGCAGCGCGAACACCGGAAGAAACGACGTTATGATGCGCACGACCGCCAGCTTCGAGCCGACAAAGGACGCTTTCAGCCGGTCGATCTTTTTCTGAAAATGATAGTGCTGCACCTCGGCGATATCCGCCTGCTGCATTAGCCGCTCCTGCAGGTCGTAAACAACGATGTTCGCGCCGCAGTGCGGGCAGTGCTGCCGCCAGTCCGTCATCTTCAGATGCACGCCGCATTTCGGACAGTCTGCCAAGAGTCTCCCTCCCTCATTCGGTGATTTTCGCGAGAAACCGATCTCAGTATTCGATCAGGATCGCATCAAACTTGCATTTTGACGCGCATACGCCGCATTGGAAGCACTTTTCCTGGTCGATCTCAAACGGCTCCTTGATCTTGCCCTTGGGCGCATTCGCCTTGCACACGCGGCTGCACAGGGAGCAGCCCTTGCATTTCTCGGGCAGGATCGTCACTTTTCTGATCTTTTTGTAGCCCTCGGGCGCATGGATGGCGCTCACGGGGCACACATGCGCGCACTGGCCGCATTCCGCGCACACTTCTTCATTGATTCTATAAAGCGAGGCATCGTCGTTCGCAGCGGAAATCGCGCCGAACAGGCAGGTAAACGCGCAGCCGCCGCAGCCGACGCAAACGGATTCATCAATTCTGAACGCCATAATTAACCTCCCGATGCAGGAGAGAGGAGCCAGACCTCGTCTCCGTCGTTGAATTTCTGCCGTTTTTTCTTGCAGTGCTCTCCGTTGACAAAGACCGTCGCGTCGGTGAACGAAAGACTGCTTTTCTGCTCGCCGACGGCAATCTTATTCAGCGCCTCCAGCAGATCGGAGAGCTTTTCTGCCTGGATTTCAATATCGGAAATGTGCGTATCCACGCGGTAAACGCCGAAGAGCTTGACCTTCACTTTTGCCATCACACAGACCTCCTTATTCGGGCGTTCTCGCGGCGGCAACCGCCTGATCGTAAACGGATTTATCAATATCAAAGCCGAGCGTTTTCAGCCGATGCCAGGTGGGAATGCCGTCTTTCCACCCTCTGGCGCGGTAATAGACCTTCTTCATCTGCTCGAGCGGCACCTTCGTCTTTGGATTGTTCGGATCCTGCAGCTCGTCGGTCAGGCGCTTCGGGAGCTTATCCGCGTCGGCCTTCTGCCCGAGAATGACGTTGGCGATGCGCTCGCAGTTGTAGCCGTAAGCGCCCCAGGTGAGGTATTTCGCCATATTGGAACGCATGCCGGTGGCGTGCTTGACGGCGATCGCGTGCGGCAGGAGCGGAATATTGATCTGCGGCACCTTGGTGAAGTGGCTGAGCAGATTCACGACCGGGCCGACATACGGGAACGCTGCAAGGACGATCCGCGTGAGCAGCAGATTCGGCTTGCCGATCAGGAAGCCGGGCAGCACGGCGTAGCTCGTGAACATGCAGCTGCCGCCGGCGGAGACGGCCTCCATCAGATTCTGGAACATGATGCCGATGGCCGCCTTGCCGTGCGGCGTGAGGGAATTGACGTCCAGACCGAGGCCTTCCACAACGACCATGTAGCCGGCGTTCAGGTGGCAGCCGCCGCGGTTGGCGGTCGCATAGCCGAGGCCCTGCCCGACGGCGTGGCGCGGCTCATAGGCCGCGAGCTCCATGCCCTTGGCGTGGATCGCGTATTCCTTGCCGCCGAATTTTTCGCTCATGCGCTTCGTGCCGTCGGCAAGCTCGTTGCCCTCGCCTCTGCGGAAAGCGATGTCCTCAAACATCTGCGAAAGATTGTCCGTTTCGCCGAAATGCACGCCGAAATCATGCACGCCCTTTTCGGCAAGCTCCATGGCAAAGGCGACGGAGCCCGCGCACGAGATGGAATCCATGCCGAGCTCATCAAGCTCGTAATTCCATTTGAGGATCTTTTCGATATCGTCGTTGAGAATATTCGGGCCCAGCAGACCGAGCGTTTCCAGCTCCGGCCCCTTGACGACCTTGCCGTCCACATTGACGCGCCGCGCGCAGCGGATCACGCAGCCGGTGCACGCGCCGTTGGAAACCAGATGATGCTCCGCGAGCTCTTCGCCGGAGACCTTCTCAAAGCCGTCGAATCTGCCGGCGGAGAAATTCTTGGTTGCGAGGATGGAGTGCGCCTGCATGGGCGCTACCAGACCGGCGCTGCCCAGCTTCGGCAGCTGCCTGCCGGTGAGCGGATGCGTGTGCAGGAGCTTGGTCCATTTGCCGTTCAGGGTCTTGAGCTTTTCTTCATTGTGAATCGCGGGGAGCTTTGTGCCGAACGCGGTCACGGCTTTCAGCTTCTTGTCGCCGAATACAGCGCCGACGCCGCCGCGGCCGGCCGTGCGTTCATTGCTGAATACGCAGGCATACAGCACCTTGTTTTCACCGGCGGGGCCGATGACAAGGCGACCGGGATACTTGGCCAGCTTCTCCTGCGTTTCGCCCGTGGTCAGACCCCACAGCTCCTCCGCGCTCTCAAACTGCACGTCGTCGCAGGTGATGTGCACGGTCACGGGCGCTTCGCTCTTGCCGGAGAAAATGACGGCGTCATAGCCCGCGCGCTTGAGCGTCAGACCGAAATCGCCGCCGCAGTTGGAGGAAGTGACGATATTGGTCAGCGGAGAAATGGTGGAGATGTTGAAGCGGGAGGTGTTCGGACAGCCGCAGCCGGTCAGCGGGCCGGTCGTGACGACCAGCCAGTTATCCGCATCAAACGCCTTCATCCCGGGCTTGATATGATGCAGCAGGATATCGCCCGCCATGATTTTGCCGCCGAGCGTGCGTTCCCTGTCCTTGTCGGTCCACGGGAACTCCTCCCAGGTCTGTTTCGTCAGGTCGACGAACAGCACTTTACCCATATAGCCTTTATAATTGGTCAAGATCATTCCTCCTTATCTGAAGTGATCGGATCTCATTGTTGTCGTAAATATACAGCAGACCGGCGCTCTGCGTGTGCCCGAGAAAATAATCGATCGCGAGCTTTGCCTCATAAGCGCCGATAATCGCGGCAGTCGAGCTCGGCGAACGGTTTTTGATGCCCGCGCCGTCCAGGCAGCCCGCCGCGGAAAGATCCGGCGTTTTGCCGGGAATGCAGAGATACGCCGTGCCGAAAAAGCCGTTGATGCTGCCGTTGACAAAGGGCTTGCCGCTTGCCGCGCAATCCGCGTTGACCGCCCTTCTCGTTTCGAGATTGTCCACGGCGATCAGGACGATTTCATAGCCGTCGCACAGGGCCGCTTCATAAGCGCCGGCATGATACGCAATCTCCGTTTCCGGCGCGTAGGCTTGCAGACGCGCGGCGAGCAGACGGGCTTTTTCTTCGCCGACATCCGCGCCGGTGTAGAAATACTGCCGGTTGAGGTTGCGCGCCTCCACGCGGTCATAATCGATCAGCAGCAGTCTGCCGATGCCCGCGCCGGCCAGATGGACCGCGATATTCGTGCCGAGACCGCCGCAGCCGATGACGGCCGCGCTGTGCCCGGAAATATCAAAGCCCTGAATCTCCGATTTCAAGCTCATTTTCCGTAATTCCCTCCGCAGGACTGCGTGTTGCCGCTGAGCGTTTCCACCGCGTGGGGCAGCACGGGCAGCACGACGTCGATGCACTCGCGCACCGCCTTGGGACTGCCGGGCAGATTGATGATCAGCGTTTTGCCGCGAATGCCGCTGACCGCGCGGGAAAGCATGGCGCGAGGCGTGATCTCCAGACTCTTTGCCCGGATCGCCTCGGCGATGCCCGGCGCTTCCTTCTCAATGACCGCTTTCGTCGCCTCGGGCGTGACGTCCCGCGGCGCAAAGCCGGTGCCGCCGGTGGTCAGCACGACGTCCGCGCCGCATTGATCCGCAAGCTCGCACAGCGCCTGCATGATTTTTTCTTTTTCATCCGGCACAAGCCGGTACTCGTTTTCAGCAGACAGCGCCCGGACGCATTCCGCGATGGCCGGACCGCTGCGATCCTCACATGCGCCCGCAAAGCATCTGTCGCTGACACATACAATTCCGAATTTCATAGAATCACCCAATATATTTTAACATACAAAAAAAGAAAATTCAATAAATTTCTCTTTATTCTTTCTTCAAAGTGTGTTAAAATGAATCAAAATGAATCGCAGGACGGTGCAATCATGCTCCAAGTTGTGACAAAAGAAGCAGCAATTGCCATCATCAGGGAAAAAACGGCGCACCTGACCGCGCAGACGCAGCGCGTGCCGCTTGCCGACGCGGCAGGCAGGATCCTCGCGGCGGATCTGATCGCCGATGAGGACATCCCGGCGTTTGACCGCTCCACGGTCGACGGCTATGCGGTGATCGCCGCGGACACCTTCGGCGCGGGCGCGGCCATTCCCGCGCAGCTGGAAACCGTCGGGGAAATCCTGATGGGAGAAGCAGCCGAAACGCCGCTTTCGCGCGGGCAATGCGTGCGCATCTCCACCGGCGGCATGCTGCCCCCCGGCGCCAACGCCGCCGTGATGGTGGAACACACCGAGCAGGCGGAAGACCTTTGCCTGATTTACAAAGCCGTCGCACCCTTTGAAAATGTGACGCGCAAAGGCGACGATATCGCCCGCGGCGACGCCTTGCTCAAACAAGGCGCCCTGCTGCGCGCAGCGCAGATCGGCGTGCTTGCAGCGCTGGGCGTACGCGAGGTCGACGTTTTCAAACGGCCCGTAATCGCGATCATTTCGACCGGCGACGAAATCACGGAAGGCGCGCCGCAGCCCGGGCAGATCCGGGATATCAATTCCTATCTGCTCGCCGCCGCCGTGCGCGAAGCCGGCTGCGAAGCCCTGGTTTACGGCGTGGTGCGTGACCGCAGGGACGCCATCGAAAAAGCCGTGCGCGACTGCCTGCGCGACGCCGACGCCGTGCTGCTCTCCGGCGGCTCCTCGGCCGGCACGCGGGATCTGACCGTGCAGATCATCGACGCGCTCGGTGAGGTGTATTTTCACGGCATCGCCATGAAGCCCGGCAAGCCGACCATCTTCGGCATGATCGCGGGCAAGCCCGTGTTCGGCCTGCCCGGCCATCCCCTCGCTGCATATTTCGTCTTTCGCCTGATCGTGACCGACTGGATCAAAGCCTGCCTGCGGCAGCCGGACGACGCGCCGGTCTGCTCCGGCCCGCTGGCCGTGAACATCCCCTCCAACCACGGCAGGACGGAATTCCTCTGCGTCACAATCGGCAGCGGCGGCGAAGTGAAGCCCCTGCACACGAAATCCGGCGTCATTTCCGTGCTGTCCGCGTCGGAAGGATTCATCGAAATCCCGCGTGACGCCGAAGGCCTCGCGCAGGGTACCATTGTAAAGGTGTATCGCTTATGAAACATTCTTATCTGAACAATCTCCCGCTGGACGAAGCGATCCGGCGGTATGAAACGCATCTGAAGGCCGTCGGCTTTGCCGGATCGGCCGAGACCGTGCGCGTCACGGACGCCTGCGGCAGGATTCTCAAATCCGCCGCGTATGCGCAGATCTGTGCGCCGCACTATAACGCAAGCGCCATGGACGGCGTTGCGGTCCAGGCAGCGCGCACCTTCGGCGCGAGCGAGCGCACACCCGTCACGCTTTTGCCCTCGGACTATACCGTGGTGGATACCGGCGACCCGATCCCGGAGGGATGCGACGCCGTGATCATGGTCGAAGACCTGATCGAAGCGGGCGACGACCGGCTGCAGATTCTCTCCGCGGCCTACCCCTGGCAGAATGTGCGTCAGGTGGGCGAGGATCTGTGCATGGGCGACATGATCGCGCCGTCCGGCACGCTGCTTACGCCCGCGCTGTGCGGCGCGCTGCTGGCCGGCGGCATCACGGAGATCGAAGTTTATAAGCAGCCGACGGTCGGCGTCATTCCGACGGGCGATGAAATCGTCGCGCCCACCAGCAACCCGGGCAAGGGCGAAATCATCGAATTCAATTCCACCGTCTTCAAAGGCATGCTTGCCGGATACGGCGCGCAGACAAAGGTCTATCCCATCACGCGCGACAAAAAAGAGGAGATCCGCGCGGCGGTCGAAACGGCGCTGCGCGATTGCGACATCGTCCTGGTTTCCGCAGGGTCCTCCGCCGGACGGGACGATTACACGAGCGAAATCATCGACGCGCTCGGCACCGTGCTCGTGCACGGCATCGCGATCAAGCCCGGCAAGCCCGCGGTGCTCGGCGAGGCCTGCGGCAAGCCGGTGGTCGGCATGCCCGGCTATCCCGTTTCCGCGATCGTCATCATGGAGGAAATCGTCAGCCGGCTGGTCGCCATGTATTTCGGCGTCCCCGCCCTCCGGCGCGAAACCGTGCGCGCGACGCTGACAAAAAAGATCGTTTCCTCCCTGAAATATACGGAATATGTCCGCGTTTCGCTCGGGCGCATCGGCGGCAGGCTTTCCGCTGCTCCCCTGTCCCGCGGCGCGGGCGTGATCACGAGCTTCACGAAGGCCGACGGTCTGTTGGTGGTTGCGCAGAACTGCGAAGGGATCGAGGCGGGCGAAGAGGTCGAGATCCGGCTGCAGCGGCCGCTGTCAGAAATTGAAAATACTCTGATCGTGACCGGCAGTCATGATCCGCTGATCGACGAGGCCGCCGATTTCCTCGCGCGGCGCGGCGCGCCCTTCCGCGTGTGCTCCACGCATGTGGGCAGCATGGGCGCGATCTACGCCGTGCGCGACGGGCTCGCGCACATGGGCGGCATTCACCTGCTGGACACCGAAACGGGCGAATACAACCGCCCCTACATCGAAAAATACATTCCCGACGGGCACGCGGTCGCCGTCAAGGGCGTCGGCCGTACGCAGGGGCTGATGGTGCAGAAGGGCAACCCGCACGGCATTCAAACCTTTGCGGATCTTCGCCGCGTGCGCTACGTCAACCGGCAGCGCGGCGCGGGCACACGCATCCTCTGCGATTATCTGCTCAAGCAAAACGGCATCGCGCCGGACGAAATCGACGGCTACCGCAACGAGGAATTCACGCACACCGCCGTGGCCGCGCTGATCGCGGCAGGCAACGCGGACGCCGGGCTCGGCATCTATTCCGCGGCGAAAATGTATGATCTGGATTTCATTCCCATCTGCAAAGAGACCTATGAATTCCTGGTCGATAAGCAGTATCTGGACGATCCGATGATCCAGGCATTTTTTGACGTGCTTCGATCGGCGGAATTTCAGGCCCGCCTGCAGGAGCTGGGCGGCTACACGGAGGACTGACATGCTGACACATCTCAATGAAGCCGGCGAAGCGACGATGGTCGACGTCGGGCAGAAGGACATCACTGTGCGCACGGCGGCGGCCTACGCGCGCATCCGCATGCAGCCGGAAACGCTCGAAGCGCTGCTCGCGGCGCAGCTCAAAAAAGGCGACGGGCTCGCGGCCGCGCGGATCGCGGGCATTGCCGGTGCGAAACGCACAAGCGAGCTGATCCCGCTGTGCCACAACATCCCCCTTGATTCCGTCACCGTGGAATTCGAAAAGGAAAGCGCCTGCACGCTCGGGATCACCGTGCGCTCGAAATGCAACTACAAAACGGGCGTGGAGATGGAGGCGCTCACCGGCGCATCGGTCGCCGCGCTGACCGTTTACGATATGTGCAAGGCGATCGACCGCGGCATGGTGATCGAAGAGCTCCGGCTCCTTGAAAAAACAGGCGGAAAGAGCGATTATCATTATGAAGGATAGGTTCGGCCGCGAAATCACATATCTGCGCGTTTCCGTCACCCGGCGGTGCAATCTGAACTGCGTTTACTGCGGCAAAGCGGACTGCGAAAAGAAGGAAACGGAGCTTGCCCCCGCCGTGATCGAGCGGCTGGTGCGCGCGTTCGTCGCCTGCGGCATTCGCAAGGTACGCATCACGGGCGGCGAGCCGCTTGTGCGCGCCGATGTGTGCGAGATCATCGCAAGGCTGCGCGCGATTGACGGCGTGGAAACGCTCGCGCTGACCACAAACGGCGTGCTGCTCGCGCAGTCGGCCGCCGCGCTGAAACAAGCGGGGCTCGACAGCGTCAACATCAGCCTGGACAGCACCGACGGGAGCACCTACCGCCATCTGACCGGCGCGGATGTGCTCGAGCGCGTGCTCGCCGGCATTGAAGCGGCGCAGACCGTCGGCCTCTTCCCGATCAAGGTGAACGCCGTTCTGATGAAGGGCGTCAACAGCGACGGCGCCGGGGCGCTGATCGATCTTGCGAAAACGCGCAGCATCGACGTGCGCTTCATTGAGCTCATGCCGTTTTCCGACGCGGGCGAAACCGCGTCGCTGCTGGTCACCGGCGCGGAGCTCCTGCGGCGCTTCCCCTTCCTCACGCCGATCGAGAGCGAGGCGGGCACGGCAAAGTATTACACCGGCCCGGGCTTTCTCGGGCGCGTGGGGCTGATCAATCCGATCACCGAAAAATTCTGCGCAGACTGCAGCCGCATCCGTCTGCTTGCCGACGGCAGGGTAAAGCCCTGTCTGGGCGACGAAACCGTCTACGATCTGACGCCCTATCTTGACGACGCGCCGGCGCTGCAGCGGGAAGCCGCGCGCTGCATCCTGCAAAAACCCGCGGGGCATCAGTTTGAATCCCGGGCCGCGGCGCACGGCCTGAATGAAACAGGAGGCTGACATGGCAAAGGTTGTTGCGATCAATATCAGTGAAAAAAAGAAAACGCCGAAAAAGACGATCCCGGTCGGCCGGCTGATCGAAAATTTCGGCTTTGAGGGCGACGCGCACGCCGGCAAATGGCACCGGCAGGTCAGTCTGCTCGCGAAGGAGAGCATCGAGCGCGCGCAGGGCATGCGCACGGACGGCCTTTGCCACGGCATGTTCGCGGAGAACATCACGACCGAGGGCATCGTGCTGCACACGCTCCCCATCGGCACAAAGCTGCAGATCGGCCCGCAGGCGGTCGTTGAAATCACGCAGATCGGCAAGGAATGCCACGACGGCTGCGCGATCCGCGCGCTGGTCGGCCAGTGCATCATGCCGCGCGAAGGCATTTTCGGCGTCGTGCTCACCGGCGGCGAGGTGCAGGCGGGTGACGAGATCCGCATCCTGCCCGCGGAAGAATAAACGAATCACACCACGCAAAAAGCGTGCTGCAATCGGGCCGAACGGCCGACGGCAGCACGCTGTTTTTTTATTTCTCGATGAAGTCGCGTTCCTCCGGCAGGAGCGGGATGACCCGCGCTTCCATCGCCTCAATGCGGATGTAAGTGCCGCGCTCGATGCTTTCGAGCACCCGGTCGATCTGCGCCTCGGTACCCTGGAGCTCCATAGTCACGGAGCCGTCGGCTTCATTGCGCACCCAGCCGGTCGCGCCGACCGCCTGCGCCGCGTGATATGCGCGGTAGCGGAAACCGACGCCCTGCACCCATCCATAGAAATGCATGCGTTTGCGGATCATGTCTGTTTCAAAACAAGCGGATCAGCTCTGATTGCCGAACAGCCCGGTCAGTTTTTCAAAGAGGGACTGCATCAGCTTCACGATCAGCCGGAAGGGCTTGAGCAGCATGCCGAAAAAGTCGTTGTTGCCGTAGACCCGGTAGGCCTTGTAGCCCGTCCCCGCTTTGTAAATGAGCTGATAGGTCTGCACGGCGACCGTGCCGTCGTCATTTTTGACGCCGATCGTCAGGCTGGTTGCCAGCGGGCCGACGTTCGGCACGGTCAGCACGAAGCCGTCCATGGAGTAATTCGTCACGGGCACGCCGTTGACCAGCACATAATCCACCTGCTCGAAGCGGCCGAGATCGACCTTGAGGTCGGTGCTCGTCTCCTGCTCCGGCAGCTGCGCAAGGATCTGACGCACGATATAATCATAGCCGGTCTGCGTGGGATGCGTGCCGGTGAAGGAATGATCCTTGAAATCGCCGAGCAGCGCCCAGTCGTTCTCCGTCGCCTGCGTTTCCGTATTGGTGATATCGGCATAAAGGATGTTGTATTCCTTCGCCCACTTGCGGAAATAGGAATTCATGCCGGCGGTGATCGACGTGACGAGCGAGCCGACGGGCGCAACAAGATCATTCGTGATCGTCAGCTGATTGACGATATTGAACGCGCCGACCATCACGATGGTCGCGTCGGGATTGAGCTCCTGAATCCGGTCAAGGAGCAAGGGATAATTGTTTTTCCAGTAGTCATAGCCGTTTTTCAGCTCGGTGAGCGCGGTTTCCACGAGCGCCTTGATGGCGTCCGTGCTGCTCAGGTCAAAGCTCAGGCCGTCAGCGAGCATGCCGCCGTTGCTGACAATGCGATAGGCGCGGTAGAAGACGTCGCACATGCCCAGCTGCACGGTGATCAGGTCCGCGCGCTGGATCAGCTCGATGATGTTGCCGCACTTGCCGTCGGTCTGCGGGTCATACACGTCACCCTCTCGCACGCCGTTGAAGGAGCCCTCGTAGCCGAAATACTCCAGCATGTCCTTATAATAGGCATAATTCAGCTTCGTATCCGTGAAGCCGTCGTCCACGCCGAGCAGATCGAGCGTGACGGCTGTAGTCATGCCGGGGAAGGTGAACGGCCAGTAGGTCGCATCCTGATCGGCCATATCCATCGGCGCGGTGCAGCCGACCGCCTGGGCGATCTGATAAGGCACGCAGCCCTGCACGTTGCGCAGCTCATACGCGCCGTACTGGCCCTCGCCATTCGGCTCATAGGAACCGTCTTTGCCGATGTAGAAGCCTTCCGCGCCGCAGCCGCGGGAGATGCTGTCGCCGATGGCAAGATAGCCGCCCTCTTTGCCGTACTGATGCACGGTTTCTTTGGTGGCGGCGAAGGCAACGCTGCAGCAGCCGCACGCGATCACAAGGGAAAGCGCGAGCGCGAGGATGGATCGAAGCGTCTTTTTCATTTTGATTCCTCCTGAATGGTTGTATTCATCAATCTCGAAAGGAAAAATGCACGTTTTTGTTCGTTATCCAGCGAATGCACGGGCTTGATCTGCGCGGCGGACGCGCCCTGCGCCACACAATGCGCCGCCCAGGCGTCGTGGGTGCCGGGCTGCTGGCGCTGCACGGTCAGACGGCTGATGAAGGATTTCTCGCGCTGGCCGGAATAGCGCTTGTTGCACTGCCCCATGAGCGTTTCCAGCTCGTCGACGCAGGCGTCCCAATCCACCGGTGCGTCGGACTCCACCGCGAGCGCGTAGCGGCTGGGCATCACGCTGTCATCCTGATAGAACAGCCAGTGCTCGACGGAAACGCCGTGGGCCTTTTCAAACAGCTCCATCGTGGTGCGCGCGTCCTCTTCGCTGAACTTTTCGCCCGCGATATTGAACAGCTGCCCCTTGCGGTAAACAAAGGAAATCAGCGGGCATTGATTGCGGAAGCCCTTGACCTCGATCACATCCTTGAGATGATAGCGATACAGGCCCGCCTGCGTGGTGATCAGGATTTCGTATTTCTGCCCGGCCTCCAGCTGATCGAGCGTCAGCGTGCGGCTGCCGTCCTCCCCGAAGGGAATGAATTCATAGAAGCAGCTGTCCGTGAGCAGCTGCATATCGGTGTCGTTGAGCCGATAGCAGGCGGCCACGAGGCCCTCCGACGCGCCGTAGATGGAATAATCGAAGGGAATGCCGTCGCACATGGAGCGCACATAATCGGCGGAGGGCTTGAAGGAGGCGTTGCCGATGCCGCAGATCACGGTCATCTGCGGCCACAGGCGCCGGAACAGCGTCGCGTCGAAGCCCTGCTCAAACTGCGCGCGCAGATAAGCCGCGCGTTCCGGCATCGGGCGAATGCAGGCCGAAAGCGCCTGCCGCACCTCCGGCTTCATTTCGACGCTGTCGCTGATCACGCCTTTCTCGATGTCATCGACGATCAGACGCCAGTGTTTTTTCAGATAGGCGATCTGACTGACGTTGACGCTGAGAAACACGGAAAAGATAAAGGTCGCTTCTTCGTCCGCGAGCGCGAAACGATAGATATTATAGATGTAATCGCCGTCATGCAGATCAAAGAGCCGCCGCATCGGCACGGTCAGGATATAGGGATAGAAAACGCCGTATTCCCGCGCGCCGATCTCCGCGATGTTGCTGCAGAGCATGCCGTTGGGCAGCGTTTCATTCGTCGCGGGCGAAAGGAAGACGCCGCGCCCGGGGCGATAGCGTTTGCCCTGCCGGTTCAGCTCCGCCGCGCCGAGCGCGAGCGCACGCGTCCAGGTGTATTTCACATAGGCCTGCAGGGAAGCGGACGTCGCCGGGATATACTTCGGCACGCCGGAGGAGCCGGAGGTGCGCGAGAAGCCCAGGAGCTTTGAGGCGGTCAGCACGTTGGTTTCGCCGTTTTTCATGCGCTCGATCTGCGGGGCAAAATCCTCGTAGTTGTTGACCGGCACATTGCGCTGAAACTCCGCCACCGAGCGGATCGCGGCAAACTGATGCTGCCGCCCGTATTCCGTATTCTGATTATCTTTCAGAATCTTTTTCAGCAGCGCCAGATTCTGCTGCATGGGCGCTTTCGACGCGCGCTCGAGCTGCCGCAGACTGCGCTTGCCCTTGATCACCATGACGCGCATGGCGAGATGATTTAAAAATCGATGTTGCATATTGATACCTGCTTTTTAATCGGATTCGAGGAGTGAATTATACTGGTAGCAGCGCACGTAGTCCACGCGGAATTCGCACGGCCAGTTCTCCGCGGGCGTCTGCCGGATATCCCCCGCCCCGCTTTTGGCGTCATAGGAGGGCACGCCGTTTTCGCCGCTGAATTCGACGCTCAGGATCAGATATTCCGGCTCCTGCGAAACGCCGCCGAAGGAGGAGCGGCCGACCTCTTTGCCGTTGATATAAAAGATGTATTCCTCCGGATTCCATTCCACGCCGTAGGTGTTGTATTCCTTGTAGGGATCGTTTTCGATGAAGGCGTTCGTGATGTGCTTGTGCTGATGCGCATCCTTGTAGCCGTCGAAATGCAGATTGATTGATACGCGGTCGTTGCCCTTTTCGTATTCATCGTAGAAGAAGGACTCAAACACGTCGATCTCCGTGCCGTCCAGGCCGTTGCCGTCCTCATGGAACACGCCCTCGTTCATCATCCAGAAGGCGGACCACAGCCCGTGGCCGGCGGGCAGGATGCACCGCGTTTCAAAATAGCCGTAGCGCTGCTCGTAGCGATCGCGCGTCATGATCTGGCCGGTGTAATAGCCCGGCTCGTAGTGATCCATCCAGTCGGCATATTCGCCGTAATAAAAGGGCATCGCCTCGTCTTTGTATTCGGCGCTGATGATCAGGTTGCCGTCGGCCACGGACACCATATCCTCATGCCAGTAGCCGCCCTTGCGCATGGTGACCCACCATTCGTAGCACCACTTCTCCCGATCCAGCCGGTCGCCGTCAAATTCATCGTTCCAGACCATGGTGAACTCGGAAAGATCGATCTGCTTGCGGCCGTAGGTCGGGTCGCCTGTGCGGATCATGCCGAACAGCGAGGCAAAGAATGTTTCGACCGCCACGGCGAAAGCGAGGAAGGATTTGAAAAACGGACGCATCGGAAGCCTCCTTTCCAAAAACCATTTTTTATATTATACCATAGGATCGCCGGCATTTCAACCGTCTGATTCCCGTCTTTTCAAATGCGTCGGAATGTGATATAATAAGAAAAAAACAGAAAGGAAACAGCCATGAAAACGATTTGTGTTGCGGGCGCCGGCAAGATCCGGCGCAAGCCCGATCTCATCGGAATCACCCTGACCCTCGAGGGCACGCAGGTGGACTACGGCGAAGCGATCCGCAGATCAACGGAAGCGACGGAGCAGCTCCGGGATCTGATCGCGGACGCCGGCTTCGAGCGCACCGCGCTGAAAACGCTGGATTTCAATATCGACACCGAGTATGAGGGCTATGAAGAAAACGGCATTTACAAGCAGCGCTTTGTCGGCTACAAATACCGCCACCTGATGAAGGTCGAATTCGATGCGGACAGCGACCGCCTCGGCAAGCTGCTCTACGCGTTCGCCGACTGTCCCGCAAAGCCGGAATTCCGCATCGGCTATACCGTCAAAGATCCGGAAGCAGCCAAAAGCGAATTGCTCGCGAACGCCGTTGCGGACGCCAAAGCGAAGGCCGAGGCGCTCGCCAAAGCGGCGGGCGTGAAGCTCAAACAGATCCGCCGGATCAACTACAGCCGCAATGAGATCAATCTCGAGGTGGTCCCGGCCGGCAGGCTTATGATGGCAAAAGACTGCTGCGCAGCTGCCGGCGTCAACAGCTATGAGCTCGGCATCGAGCCGGAGGACGTGACTGCCACGGATACGGTCACGATCATCTGGGAGATCGACTGAGAAAACAAAACTGCATGATAAAGAGAAAACTGCCGGTCCGTTGCGGATCGGCAGCGTTCTTTTAGCTTTATTATTTTTCAAAAATCGCCTTGATCTGATCCCAGAGGTTCTCGAAGAAATCGCCGATCTTCTCGAAGAACGCACGGAGTTTCAGCATGGCGGCGTCCATGGCGTTGCTGTTGAGCAGCTCCTCCGTAGTGACCGTATAAGTTTCGTATTCGCCCGGATTGTTTTTATCGATGGTGATCACGCGGAAGCCGCGGTTGGCGTCGTTGTAGGAGGAGAAGGTGCAGCCGGGAGAGGAAACGAGGTCGATGCCTTCATAATCCACGATATAGGAATTGATGTGGTCGTGGCCGAAGAACACCGCCGTCACGTCGCCCTTTTCGAGCATCGCGTCGACCTGCGCATAGCCGGGCGCAAAGTCGGTGTTGGGCGGGCAGGGCGCTTCCGACATCCAGTTCGTGGCCGGATCGACGTCGTCAGGCAGCGTGTAATAGGAGCCGGCAAAGGCGACGGCGCCTTCCGTGCCTTCGGGCACTTCCTTGAGCGCGGCCTTGATTTGCGGGGGCACGATGTGCTGGAACGCGATGGACGGCACGACTTCGCCGCCGTTGGCCGCCTTCAGCTCGTCGGACTTCGCCTTGTACCAATCCACCTGCTCGGGCAGCACATAGCCGTAGCCGCCGTAAGTGTCGTCCGGATTGTAGTTGCCGGAGTCGAAGCACCAGATGTTGAACAGCACCTTGTCGCTGTCCTTGGATTCATAGACGGGAATGTTGTAGGTGCCGGCGTTGATCGTGTGATTCTCGCCGACGGTCTTTTCCGCCACGACGCCCGCGCAGCCGATGAAGCAGTCATAGGTTTCGTACTGCTCGATCTGCTCGAGCTTTGTATACGGGGTATTGTCGTCGTCATGGTTGCCGAAGACCATCGCCACGGGAATGCCGTAGCTTTCAAACAGATCCATGTAGTTCTTGATCGCGGTGCGGCCGGCGGCCTTCGTCTTGCAGGAATAGCCCGCGATATTGTCGCCGGTGAGCATAATCAGATCGGGCTCGCAGGTTTCGACCGCGCGCTTGAGGGATTTTTTCGCGAGCGCATCCAGGGTTTCATCGTCCTGAATATCGGCGACCTGCAGGATTTTCAGCTTGCCGTCGGCGTTGAAGGAAAGGTGCGCGTTTGCGGGGCGCGAAACGTCGACCGGATCAACGGCTGCGAACGCGGGGCTGAGCACCAGCACACCCAGCAGCAGGCTGAGCGCGAGAGCAAGAATTCTTTTGAACGGTTTCATAATGACGCTCCTTTGCTGATTTGATGGTTTTATTATACCGCCTTCTTTGGCAAAAAGCAAGGTGCGGATTGCTTTTTTGCCGCATGACGTCAGAAATGCCGACCGCCCGGCCGCGCGAAAACATTCAACGAATCGAACGCATGCAGCCGCCGACGGTTAGCATTGTCTAACCATCAATCATTATAGTCCTCTTCCGCCCATTTGTCAAGCGTTATCCTTGCGCCAGCTCGGCGCTGCCCAGCACCTTGGCCACCGCGCCGGAGAAGACGTCCCATTCCGCGCGGCGGCGGGCCAGCTCCTTGCGGCCCTTCTCCGTGATGCGATAATATTTGCGTCTGCGCCCGTCCACCTCGCACCAATAGGCGTCCAGCAGGCCGTTCTGCTCGAGCGCATGCAGAATCGGATAGAGCGTGCCCTCGTTGAGCACAAAGACGTCTTCGCTCGCATTTTCAATCGTTTTGACGATCTGATAGCCGTACATATCCTGCCGCGCGATCACGCTGAGCACCATGAGCGCGTTGCTGCCCTTGGATAATTCCTTGTTGATTCTCATTGTCCTTCCTCCTCTGCGCCGCCGTCCGCCGTCGCGCCGGCGGCGATCATTTGCTCCGCCTGCAACGGCAGATAAGTATGATGTGTGTATTCCCGGGCCTGCATCTGCGCGCCGAATGTCGTCGCGGAGCTTTGACCGACGACATAAGTCGTTTCTTTTTGAAACGGATTGATCCCGAATGCCGGATCATCCAGCGTGTCAAACTGCAAGGAAAACGGCTGTGTAAACCGTGTGCAGACATACGACAGACCGTAGGTATATTCTTCGTTGCAAACATACGGCTCCGCCGCAAAGGTTTGCGCATAAAAGACGTCCGTGCAATTGCGCTCGGCATATTCAAACGAAAAGACCGAATGCGTTGTATCACGTATTTTCCGCGCCTGCGTATGCAGCGGCTGCCCGCTGCGCACCTGATCGCCGTTTTCATAAAGCAGCAGGAGAAACCGCCCGGCATCCGCTTTGCGCGGCCCGTCCGCCTGCGCCGTGCCGATATCCGTCGGCTGCAAATGCGAATCATATGAAATCAGCGACATGCGTCGCCGATAGGCATGCGGCTCATTCTCCGCATAGCTGATATGGCAGAGCAGCCGCACGGTGAAGGTCGTTTCCGTTTCGGAAAGCAGGATCGCGTACTCATGGAATTTCAGATCATTATAAATCAGGGGGTAATTCTTCAGCAGCGGATCCGGCGGATTCAGATAATCACAGCTCGCGTCCGATTCTTTGCACGGAAGCGCCGAAGCATACTGCTGCAGCTCGCTGTTCGGCAGCTGCGCGAGCACGTCGTCCGGCAGGCCGTAGGTTTTCAGTACGGCGCAGATGCGGCCGCGCTCCTCCTGCGAAAGCGCAGCATCGTCGACCGCGTAAGCGGCGGTTTCCGGCTGCCGGTTGATATACCATGCGGTCGAAACGAAGATCGCCGCCGCAAGCACGCCGAGCATCGCGGCAAACAGCCGCAGTGACGGCTTGTGAAATTCAAGCCGCACGGCATTCCATTTCAGCGTATTATAACAAAAGTACAGGCTGATCCAGACCGGATAAGAAGCGAGAAGCCGATAAACGTAATTGCGATTCCGACTTGTCATGTCCGCAACGGAAGTCCCGATCCCCTCCGCTGAAAACGTATCCGCCGAAAGCTGACCGCCCCGCAGGAAGAAATACCAAAACAGAATCGCATACAGAATCAGGAGGCCGCAGGAAAGCAGAAGCATCCGGCGCGCCGACCGGCTCTGTTCATACGATCGCACGATACGGCAGAGCCCGAGAAGCAAAAGCAGAAGCTGCAGCGTTTCCAGGCACAGATAGACGGTCAGCAGCAGCGTCGTCCGTTCAGCATCCGGCATGACGTAAAATATGAAGGGCAAGGCGCAGACGCCGGCGAAACACATGCCCCCGCGCAGCCACAAAGCGGGCTGCAGACGTGCGTCCGTTCCCCACCAGCGCAGCTGACACAAAAACGGAAGGGCCAGCATTGCGATCCAGAACCAGATATGCTGAAAAAAGCCGGAGCGCGCGTCCATGCAAACGGACAGCACAAAACAGAAACATGAAGCAGATAACCCAAGCAGAATAAAGGCCGTGCGCAAGCGGTCGCTCGCGGTTTTGCGGTGCAGTTTTGTCAGGGATTTGTGCAGCAGCTCACGGTCGCCCAGCGCCCGCTCGGCGTCCGCCTCCGCTTCCTCCTCGGTCATGCCCGTGGCGCGGTCGATTTCATACCGCGACAGCAGATGATCATACAGCTCCGCGCGCACGTCCTCCCGCTCCTGCGGGGATTTGATATCGCAGCAAAGATAATCCAGCAAATCCCGAAACTCCGGCGCATCCAATCCGCGTCCCCCCTTTCTGATTTGTATACATCGATTTCCAATGTATAGAATACCACATGATACATCGATTGTCAAGGTATTCAGAAAAAAACAGCGGCGCTCCGCAAGAAAACGTCACAAACACATGAAAACTGTAACTGTTTATGATGAATTATAATAATGATAAATAAAAACCGCCCGAACCGCGAGGAGGCTCGCAGCGCGGGCGGAAAATGCAGATTGTGGGGGTATGCTTTTGCTTTTCTGTGCGGGAGGATGTTGAAATCCAAAAGCCAGATAAAGAAAGAAAAAAAGTATAAGAACTATCAGATTCAGACGGTATTCTATTCGTTTCGTCAATCGTCGGGGTTCAGAATAAACGCGGCGATATCGCCGATCACCTCATCGCCGATGTGCCGCTCGACGCTGTATTCCGCCTTCGCTCTCAGAATGTCGTCGCTGATCGCGTCGACAAACACATGGTTCAGGTTGGGATACAGCTTGAATTCCGTGTGTTCGCGCGCGGCAAGCAGCGTCTGAAATGCCTGGAAATCGTCCGACGCGAGCACCTGAAAGTCCCTGCCGCCCTGCAGAATCAGCACGGGTTTTTCGCTCTCCAGAAGATAGTCCGCCGCGGTCTTTTGCCCCATCTCCTTGAAGTAATAGAGAGATAGATTGCCCGCGAATTTCTTCTTTTTGGCTTCTTCATCGCTCATTTCATAAAGCCCGCTGAACTTCTTGGCAAAGATCCTGTATTCCAGCGAAACGATCCCGTTCAGAATGGGATTCTTGCCGCCGGCCTGCCGGAGCTGCCGCAGGACGATGTCTTCCAGCCGATAGGGCGTGCCGGCCAGCAGAATCATGCCGCACACGTCGCCGCCTTCCGCGTCGATGCGCGGCGCGAGCATGGCGCCCATGCTGTGGCCGAGCAGATAAATCCGGTCGGGATCGATCTGCGGATCCTTTTTCAGGAGCGCGACGGCAAGCAGCGCGTCCTCGATGGTTTCCTCCCGCACGGTCGCCAGCGCGGTTTTCATCTTGCGCGCGTGGGCAAAGGTGCGTTTGTCGTAGCGCAGGGAAGCGACGCCGTGCGCTGCCAGCCCCTGCGCAAGATCCTTGAAGGGCGTGAGCCGCATGACTTTCTCATCCATATTGCTCGGGCCGGAACCGTGCACCATCACGACAGCCGGCACCGGCGCGGAACACGCGTCCGGAAGCGTCAGCATCCCGTTCAACGGATACTCCGTGCTTTCTCCGATCACGATTTTTTTGCAGACCATACGCACACCTCGTTTCATAATCCGGCGTATTCGCTGTTTAAAACGTATAATCCGGTTTCACAATTCTGCCTGTCTCGGAGGATTCCACGATCGCGCGGCAGACCGCGACTGTTTTTGCGCCTTCGCGCGCGTCGGTGAGGACGGGCCGGTTGCCGAGGATCGCATCCGCAAACGCTTCAAATTCCTTGGCGGCGTTGTGATTGTTGACCTCGACGTCGATGATCTGCGGCGCACCGGCCATGCCGTTTTCTCCCGCGGTGAACAGCGTCATCGTCGGGGACGTGTTGTCGCAGATGATCGTGCCTTTGGTGCCGTAAACGACGGTGCGCATGGTGTAATCGCGCTTGCAGCCGGTGGAAACAAACACCTTGCCGGCCGTGTTGTCGTCAAACTTCATGATTGCGATCGTCGCGTCGTCATAGGCCACCTGCGGCAGGAGCTTATGCATGCCGTAGGCAAACACCTCCTGCGGATCGCCGACAAGCCAGCGGATCAGATCCACGGCGTGACAGCCGCCGCCGATCACCCCGTGGCGGTCGGGATCGGCGCGCCAGGTATCCACAAGATACATATAATCATGGGCATATTCCGACTCGATGAAATACACCTCGCCGATCGTGCCGCTGTCGATGAGGGCCTTTGCTTTTTCGAATGCGGGCGTGTATCTGCAGATCTGCCCCACCATCAGCCTGCTGCCGGAGACGTCCGCCGCGCGGACAATGGCTTCGGCGTCGGCGCGCGTGAGGGCGAGCGGCTTTTCACACAGCACATGCTTGCCCGCGCGCAGCAGATCGCAGGCAATCTGCCTGTGAAGCTGATCGGGCACTGCAACCGCAACCACGTCGATCGCGGGATCGCTGACGATCTCCATATAATCCGTGAACAGCTTTTCCTCCGGAATCGCGTAGCGTTCGCCCGCAAAGCGCAGATGCTCCGCGTTGCTGTCGCAGATCGCGGCAATTTGAGCGCCGCAGGCCATCGCGCCCTCGATATGCGACATGCCGAACCGCAGGCCGATCACGGCCACCTTCAGCTGCTTCTCCATAGGCCGCTCCTTTCCGTTTGTTTCTTTTATGATTGTAGCACAGAATCAGAAGGGAATCAACCGGAATTTCATTCGCAGACGATTACTGAAAAAGAAAAAGCACTGCCGAAGCAGTGCGTATGATGTGCTGATTGCTTTAAAGTACAACTTTAAACCTGTATATGAAGAGCTGTTTCCTCCGCTTGCAGACTCTGCTTTGCAGTTTTGCAGGAAGCAATCAGAATCACCTGTTTATTATTTTGTTTTGATAATATCACAAATGCAATCCCTTATAAAATGATGTTTGCGCCTCACGGCGTAAGTGATGTTACGGCTTGTGCCGCTTAGTTGAAAAAACCTCGTCTTTCGACGAGGTTTTTTCTGGAGGTGCCACCCAGATTTGAACTGGGGCATAGAAGTTTTGCAGACTTCTGCCTTACCACTTGGCTATGGCACCGCATATAAAAAAATGGAGCGGATGACGAGGCTCGAACTCGCTACCTCCACCTTGGCAAGGTGGCGCTCTACCAGATGAGCTACATCCGCAAATGGTGCCTTCGGCCGGAGTCGAACCAGCGACACGCGGATTTTCAGTCCGCTGCTCTACCAACTGAGCTACAAAGGCATGAAAACGACCTGAACCGTTTGGCCGATTCAGGTCGAATGGCGACCCGGAACGGGCTCGAACCGTCGACCTCTAGCGTGACAGGCTAGCGTTCTAACCAGCTGAACTACCGGGCCATGGATTGGTGGAAACAACAGGGCTCGAACCTGTGACCCCCTGCTTGTAAGGCAGGTGCTCTCCCAGCTGAGCTATGCTTCCCCACTGGCCGCTCTCTAAGCGGCGAAAATAATAATACAATATTTTTTTGAAATTGTCAACACTTTTTTCAGATTTTTTTCAAAAATTTTCGGGCGGACGCCGCGGGCGCTTTGATTCTTCCGCACCGGCATTATTTCTTCCCGCCGCGCTTCAAATCCCTGCGTTTTTCGGTTGAAATATTCTGAGAAATGTATTATAATTATTCCATTCTTTTGATTGAAGGACGTGAACCGATGAAATATTATCTTGCCATCGATATCGGCGCTTCCTCCGGGCGGCACATTCTCGGCAGCGTGGAAGACGGCCGCATCGTGCTGGAGGAAATCTATCGCTTTGAAAACGCCATGCGCGAAGAAAACGGCACGCTGATCTGGGATCTCGACAGCCTCACGCGCGAGGTGATCGCCGGCATCGCCGTGTGCAAGCAGCTGGGCAAGCTGCCTGCGACGGTCGCCATCGACACCTGGGGCGTGGACTATGTGCTGCTCGGCAAGGACGGCGCTCCCCTGCTGCCCGCCGTGGCTTACCGCGACAGCCGCACGGCGCCGGCGGTGGAGGCGGTCAATCAGCGCATCCCGCTGCAGGAGCTCTATGCCAAAACCGGCATCTGGCCGCAGCCGTTCAACACGATCTATCAGCTCTGGTGCGACCGTGAAAGCGGCAAGCTCGCAAAGGCAAGCGCCGTTCTGCTCATGCCGGCCTATTTATCCTATGCGCTCACGGGCGTATGCATGAACGACTACACCGACGCGACGACCTCCGGACTGATCAACGCCGAAACCAAAACCTGGGACGCATCGCTTCTGGACGCGCTCGGGCTCGATCCCGCGCTCTTTGCGCCGCCGGTGCTGCCCGGCACGGTCGTCGGCCCCTTCACGCCCGCCGTGCGGGAAGCCGTCGGCTTTGACGCCACCGTGCTCTGCGCGCCCGCGCACGACACGGCCGCCGCCGTGGCCGCCTGCCCGATCGATGAGGAAAGCATCTACATCTCCTCCGGCACCTGGTCGCTGATCGGCACGGAGAACCGCACGCCCACTCTGTCGGAAGCGGCGCGTCTGGCCGGCTTCACAAACGAAGGCGGCGTGGAATATCATTACCGTTTCCTGAAGAACATCATGGGCATGTGGCTCTTCCAGAATATTCGCAAGAATCTGAACAAACAATACACCTATGACGAGATGATGGCCATGGCGCAGGCCAGCAGCTACACCCGGACCTTTGACTGCAACGATCCCTCCCTGCTTGCGCCGGAGAATATGATCGCCGCCATCCGCGCGCTGCTCGGCGCGCCGGAGCTGCCGCTGGGCGACGTGCTCAGCAGCGTGTATCACTCCCTCGCGCATTCCTATGACACGGCGATCCGCGAGATCGAAACGCTCAGCAATAAAACGGTGAGCCGCATTCTGATCGTGGGCGGCGGGAGCAAGGACCGCTATCTGAACGAGCTGACTGCGCGCGTGACCGGCAAGCCGGTCTACACAGGGCTTTCGGAGGCGACGGCGCTGGGCAACCTGCTCTCGCAGATCATGCAGGATACCGGCTGCTCTCTGGCCGAGGGCCGCGCGCTGATCGCGGACTCCTTCCGGATCCGCTGCGAAGCGATGCCGGACGCGGAATAATCCTTTTTTCTGATTCGGAATATATTTAGAAAAATCTGGGAAAACCGGCGCTATTTCATTAAAAAAGCCTTGATTTTTCGATAAATGTATGATAGAATAGCGTTCGAAAGCATGAATTCTGTCGGTTTTAAGATGCGATTTACAAGATTATACAATCTGTATATATTTCGACACTTTCAGCTTTAAAACTGTATATTTTATCTGGATATAGGAGGATACTATGAGAATCAGAACACAAGCACTGGGCAACCGCAACATCATCGGCGCAAAAGTGGAGGCGCGCCGCAAGGCCATGAATATGAAGCAGAAGGATCTGCTGCTGCTCCTGCAGATCAAAGGCCTTGACATCAACGCCTCCGGTCTTTCCAAGCTGGAAGGCCAGCTCAGATACGTCACGGATTTTGAGCTCAAGGCGCTTTCGGAAGCGCTGGAGATGAGCGTCAACGAGCTGCTGGGCATCCAGGACTGATCATCTTCTTTTATTCAATCATCACGGAAGCTGCGTCTGACCGACGCGGCTTCTTTTTTCATGGGCCGGATGCGGAATTTCCGCTTGACGGCGGGCATGGGGTTTGATACAATAAAAACAGCAAACCAAATTCTCAAAAGGATGTGTCGATATGGCAACGATTTCTCTGAAAGACTGCGCGCTCGGCATCGAGCTGGGCTCCACCCGCATCAAGGCGGTTCTGATCGACCGCAGTCACGCGCCCGTCGCATCGGGCAGCTACGACTGGGAAAACAAATATGAAAACGGCGTGTGGACCTACGCGCTTTCTGAGGTGCAGACCGGTCTGCAGGGGGCGTTTGCCGCGCTGAAGGCGGATGTGCAGGCGAAATTCGGCCTGACGATGACCACCGTCGGCGCCATCGGCATCAGCGGCATGATGCACGGCTATCTCCCCTTCGACCGCGACGGAAAGCTCCTTGCCCCCTTCCGCACCTGGCGCAACACGATCACCGGGCAGGCGGCGGCGGAGCTGAGCGAGCTGTTCAATTTCAATATTCCGCAGCGCTGGAGCATCGCGCATCTCTATCAGGCGATGCTCAACGGTGAGGCGCATGTGCCGCAGATTGCCTGCATCGAAACGCTGGCCGCCTATGTCCACTGGCAGCTGACGGGCGAGCGTGTGATCGGCATCGGCGAGGCCTCCGGCATGTTTCCGATCGACAGCACGGTCAACGCCTATGACGCGGGCATGCTGACCGCTTTCAACGCGCGCGCCGCAGAGATCGGCTATCCTGTCGATATCGCCGCGCTCCTGCCGCGCATTCTGCCCGCAGGCGCGCCCGCCGGCACGCTGACTGCGGACGGCGCGAAGCTGCTCGATCCGGCCGGCGATCTGCAGCCGGGCATCCCGCTCTGTCCGCCCGAGGGCGACGCAGGCACCGGCATGGTGGCCACAAACGCCGTCGCCGCGCGCACCGGCAATATTTCCGCCGGCACGTCGATCTTCCTCATGGCGGTGCTCGAGCACGCGCTCTCCGGGCGCTATGAAGCGATCGACATGGTCACAACGCCCACCGGCAAGCCCGTGGCCATGGTGCACTGCAACAACTGCTCCGGCGAAATCGACGCCTGGGCGGGCCTGCTCAAACAATTCTGCGAGCGCATGGGCTGCAGCTGCAGCATTTATCAGGTGCTCGACCAGTTCTTTGCCGAGGCGCTGGAGGGCGACGCGGATTGCGGCGGGCTCGTGCCCTTCAACTATCTGTCCGGCGAAGTGATCACCGGCCTCAACAGCGGGCGTCCCCTCTTTGTGCGCCGCCCGGACAGCCGCTTCACGCTGCAGAATTTCGCGCGCGCGCAGCTTGCGTCCGCGGCCGCTACGCTGAGCATCGGCATGGAGATCCTGCACAAAGAAAACGTCACGCTCGACCGTCTGCTCGGGCACGGCGGCTATTTCAAGGCGCCGCTGGCCGGCCAGACCGTGATGGCCGCCGCGCTGAATACGCCGGTTTCCGTCATGAAGACCGCCGGCGAGGGCGGCCCGTGGGGTATGGCGATCCTGGCCGCGTTCATGAAAAACGGCAGCGGGGAAACGCTTGAGGACTACCTCGACGCGCAGGTCTTCGCCGCGCAGGACGCCGTGACGGTCGATCCGGACCCGGCGCAGGTCGCGGGCTATCAGGCCTTCCTTGCCGACTACAAACGCGCGCTCGCGGCGGAAAAAGCGGCCGTGGAAGCCTTCTGATTCACAGCAACAAAAACAGCGTCGACGTCAGGCGGTCTGCCGGGCGTCGACGCTTTCTTATATCTGTTTTTTTATCTGTCGGCAATCAGATCCCAGAGCAGCTTGAGGATCACAAAGAAGCGCAGGCTGAAGAACTGATTGGACAGTCGCTTGGCCGTAGCGGCGGAGGATTCATCTCGGACATATTCTTCCGGCGCGCTGCCGTCGTCGATCGTGAACGCCTGCGTGAGCGTGACGCCGCCCTCGCCCATCAGCTGGCAGCGGATATAAAGGAAGTCTTCCGCGCCGTCGATCGCGTCGAGATCGATCGTATATTCGCCCGCGCCGTTCACCTGCGCGGTGTCGATCACATTGCCGTTTGCCACCCAGCGCAGATCGTTTGCGTTTTCATATCCGACCGTTACTTTATGCCCGTCCACGCGAATGTCGGTGAACATCGGAATCGGCAGGTCCGTATCGCGCACGTCCATGCTCTCCGCCGGGCCGAATTTTTCGGTATCCGCGCGGATGCAGCGCGTGACCATGAAGAACGCGCCGGACTGCATGGTTTCCTTGACCTTTTCGGCCGTGTTTTCCTCCATCATGAAGACCGAGTAGGAGGAATCCACATCCCGCAGATAATGCGTATCGCCGTTGGAGAAGCCGATCACGCGTTTGCCGTAGGGCAGGCAGGCCATCAGCAGATTATCCCAGGTGTCGCGGTCATAGCCGGTGGTGCCGTTGTGCTCGTTGAACACCTCCATGCCCAGGCAGCAGTCATAGCGCAGCAGGATATCCGCAAAGTACGCGATCTTCTCCGGGTCGGAGCAGTTTGCGCGGTCGGAATTGCTGTTGAGCCAGTCGCCGGGATGATTGATGAAGCACAGCGCGCCGTAATGATCCGTCAGACGCACGGCGCCCTCATAGTCGTTTTCGTAGCCGAGATAATTGTCGCCCGCGTGCGGCGGGAGGAAAATCGCGTTGACGTGATCCTTCGTGATAGTCAGCGCGTTCAGCTCGTTGCCGCCGGTAATGCAGGTCATGCCGCGCCCGCGCGCCGCGCCGTCCACGGGATAGTCGCCGCTCTGCAGGGCCGCAAATTCCTCATCCGTGAAGTAATGCACGGTGTGGCCGATGATGCGCTGATAGAGATACAGCGGGATCTCGGTCGGCTTTTCGTTCCAGGGCTTGCCGGTAACGCCGTGATCCGTCATGGCGAGGAAATCATAGCCTTGATAATAATATTCCAGAATCATATCGCGGTAATCCACCTGCGCGTCGCTGACAAAGGAATGCGTGTGCAGGTTGCCCTTATATGCGCCCCAGGCGCCGTCGCCCGACCAGACGACGTCGGCATAGGGCGAAACGATCGTGTAATCCGCCGGCGCGTCGATCGCAGCGGCTGCACCCGCAAGCGAAGGAAGCAAAAGCACGGCGCAAAGCAGGACGGCAAGGCCGGCGCGGAATCGTTTTCTCATAGCGTTCAGCTCCTTATTCGTTTATAAATGGATTATAACACAGTTGCGCGGAAGTTGCAACAATTCCGCCGGATTATTTTCGCCCTGTTTCCTTCCCGTGCATGAGAAACGGCCCGCATCGCGCGGATGCGGGCCGGGCATAATTTCTTTTCATCAGTTGAACAGGAACAGAATGCTCACAAAGAACGAAGACACAACATCCAGCATACCGTCAAAGAACGTCGTGATCATATCCAGCATCGTTTTTCCCTCCTTTCCTGTATTCAAGACTGTCGGCAGTCATGTGGTAAATTTTACGTTATAATTATACCATGTTTTGTTAAATAATGCAAGGGATTGTTTCGCGATCGCGCGCAGCCGTTGCAATTTTGCCGCTTTTATGCTAAACTGGAAATCAGGAAGCGCGCGCATGGCGCTTTCAAAGGGAAAACGAGAGAAAATGAAGGGAGAACCATGATGAAGAAAGGACTCTGCATCCTCATAAGCATGCTCATCGCGGTCGGCTGCACCGCGATCGGGTTCGCCGCGGACCCGAAGGATCTGCCCGCGCTCAAGGCGAAATTTGCCGACGGCGTCGGGCCGCAGGTCAACGGACTGTCGGTCGATTATGTTTATTACGCGCCCGAACATCCGCAGGGCGCGCTGCCGCTCGTGGTCTATTTTCACGGCGCCGGACAGGGCGGCGCACCGCGCGCGCAGATTGAAGAAAACAACTTTCCCCTGTGGGCAAGCGCGGACATTCAGCAACGCTTTGCCGGCGGCGGCGCCTATCTGCTCGTACCCAGAAGCCAGGAGGAAAACGGCGACTACTGGAGCGACGCCTATGTTGAGAGCGTCAAGGCGGCGATCGACGATTTCATCGCGCGGCACGCGGGCAAAATCGATCTGACGCGCATCTATGTCGGCGGCTTTTCGATGGGCGGCAAAATGACGTTCAAGATGGCGTCAAGCTATCCGGATTATTTCGCCGCGGCCTTCCCGCTTTGCCCGGCCTACGCGCCGAGCGACGCGCAGATTGCGGCGATCGCGGAGCTGCCGGTCTGGCTGATCGTCAGCCGGTTTGACATCATCGCCGGTTACTACACGTTTTCGCAGGATATCTGGGAACGACTGTGCGCGCAGACGCATGTGCCGGCGGCGTGCCGGCTCACGCTCTTCGGCCGCGTGAAATATCCGGACGGCAAAAACACATCGAGCAATCATTTTGTCTGGTTCGCGCTCGCGAACGATTTGTTCACCTATGACGAAGGACGCTATCCCAACGCCGTCACGACTGACGCTGCCGGCAACGAAATCGTGCTGCAAAGCCCCGACGGCGTGGTCGCCTGGCTCTGCAGCCACACCTCGGACTACGCCGGGCAGACCCTTGCGCCCAACGGCACGCTCGACTGCAATCCGGATGAAGGCTACAGCCGCGCCGTGAATATCCTTCGCGCGCTCTTCCCGCTTGTGGCCGACGCAATCGGCACGTTTTTCACCGACCTGTGGGCCGGCGTCAAAGGTCTGTTTATTAAATAATATTCAATTGCAATTTAATTGCAGCACGCTGCGGGACACACCGGCTTTTCCTGCGGCGTGCTGTTTTCATTCACCCTCGGTCTGCGCTTTGATGCGCCGGATCGCGCCTTTTTCCAGCCGGGAGACCTGCGCCTGTGAGATGCCGATCTCCTCGGCGACCTCCATCTGCGTTTTCCCCTGCATGAAGCGCAGAAACAGGATCTGCTTCTCGCGCGGTCTGAGCGCCGCGAGCGCCTCGCGCAGCAGCAGCTCATCGAGCCAGCAGGCCTCCCCTTCCCGATCGCCGATCTGATCCATGACATAGATCGTATCGCCCCCGTCGGCATAGACCGGCTCGCTGAGCGAAAGCGGCTCGACGATTGCGTCAAGCGCCAGCACGACCTCCTCGCGCGTCAGCCCGAGCTCCCGCGCGATTTCCTCCGGCGTCGGCTCCCGCTCGAGCTCCCCGATCAGCCGCTCGCGCACCTGCATGGCATGGTAGGCCGTGTCGCGCATCGACCGGCTCACGCGCACGGGGTTATTGTCCCGCAGGTGGCGGCGCACCTCCCCAATAATCATGGGACACGCATACGTGGAGAATTTCACATTTAAGCCCACGTCAAAATGGTCGATCGCTTTCATCAGACCGATGCAGCCGACCTGAAACAGATCGTCCGCGTTTTCGCCGCGGTTGGAAAAACGCTGAATCACGCTGAGCACCAGCCGCAGATTGCCGAGCACGAGCCGCTCGCGCGCCTGCGCATCCCCGGCGCGCGCCTTGCGCAGCAGCGCCATTTTTTCATCCTCCCGCAGCACCTGCAGCCGCGCGGTATCCACGCCGCAGATCTCCACCTTGTTGAATTGCAAAAAATCACCCCGATCCAAGCGTTTGCAATACAAGTATTGCCGCTTTGCATCGGGGTTATTTGCGCTGACATATTTTATTATTTGCGGAAAAGATTCACTCGGGCGCGAATCCGGTCGAAAGCGGGTCCGGCGGCGTTATCCGCCGAAGAACAGGCTTTGCAGCCAGTGCACAAAGAAGTGGATCAGGATAAGAATCCAGCTGATCACGGGAATGCCCAGATGCGCCTCAACGAAATCGCACATGATGCAGCGGAATCCGGGATTGAGCTCCTGCCCGCAGCCGTCGCACTTGCCGTTGCCATCCTCGTCCACATGCTGATGGACATCGGCGTCCTGGCCGCAGGTATCGCACTTGCCGTCGCCATCGACGTCGGTATGCTGGTGGACGTCGGTATCCTGCCCGCAGGTGTCGCACTTGCCGTCGCCATCGACGTCGGTATGCTGGTGGACGTCGGTATCCTGCCCGCAGGTATCACACTTGCCGTCACCGTCGGCGTCGGTATGCTGATGGTTTTCCATCGGGGCGCCGCAGCCGTCGCAGAGCGTGTCGCCGTCCGCGTCCACATGCTGATGAACGTCGGTATCCTGGCCGCAGGCGTCGCACTTGCCGTCGCCGTCGATATCGGTATGCTGGTGGACGTCGGTATCCTGCCCGCAGGTATCACACTTGCCGTCGCCGTCGACGTCGGTATGCTGATGGTTTTCCATCGGGGCGCCGCAGCCGTCGCAGAGCGTGTCGCCGTCCGCGTCCACATGCTGATGGACGTCGGTGTCCTGGCCGCAGGCGTCGCACTTGCCGTCGCCGTCGACGTCGGTATGCGCCTTGAGCGGCAGTTCCTCATGGCCGCTGACCCAAGTATGGCAGCCCTCGCAGTAAACGCCCTCGGTGTAGCCGTGCGCCGTGCAGGAAGATTCCGACGCCTCCTGCGTCTGCGGATCGGTATGGTTGGTCGCGTCCTTCTCGCCGACGACGTGCGTGGAATTCACCTGCTCGCCGCAGCCGAGACAGTATTCGACATTATCATAGCTGCCCGGGGTCATGCAGTCGGCGGTCACTTCGTTCTCTTTTTCGATGCGCGTGCCGTAATCGGCATGGTTGGTCGCGTCCTTCTCGCCGACAACGTGCGTTGAATTCACCTGCTCGCCGCAGCCCAGACAATAGGTCACATTGTCATAGCTGCCCGGGGTCTTGCAGTCCGCGGTCACTTCATTTTCTTTCTCAACGCGCGTGCCGTAATCGGAATGGTTGGTCGCGTCCTTCTCGCCGACGACGTGCGTGGAATTCACCTGCTCGCCGCAGCCGAGGCAGTATTCAACCTTATCGTAACTGCCCGGGGTCATGCAGTCGGCGCCGATCACGTTTTCGTTTTCAATTCTTGTGCCATAGTCCGCATGGTTGGCGGCGTTTTTGCCGAGATTCTCCTCCTTGCTGTCGCCGAGGCCTGCGATCGCAAACTGCGCCGTATAGGTCCGGATGCCGTCGACCTTGCAGGTGGCGGTCATCGTGACGCCGTTCGTGATGGTATCGGCGTCCACCGTCATCGTATTGTTGCAGTGCTTGCAGGGCACCGTCGCGGTGCACTTCGTGTAGCCGTCCCATTTGTAGGTGACGGAGGCGCTCGTGTAATCCCAGTCGTGCGGGCCGGGTGTTTTGTCGTCAATGCTCGTGATGACGGTTTCTTGATTCGCCGCGCGCAGCTCACTGCAGCCCGTGCAGCTCCAGTATTCGATCGTGCCCGTTGCGGTGCAGTCGGCGGCGGGCGCCGCGTCATGGTGCACCCAGTCGTGGCCCGCAGCGTTCAGCGTCACGGTTTTATCCGCCGTGAAGGTCTGCTTGCCGATCGTCGCCGTGGCGGTGTAGGTGCGGGAGCCGTTTTGCAGATGGGTAGCGGGCGTTTCCGCGGAAATGCCGACATTCGCCGTCAGGGTCTGCGTATCGTCGTCATGCACGCAGGAAACAACGACTGTTGCGGTGTAGCCGTCGCCCTCCGGCGTCCAGGTCCAGTCCGTTTCGGCGGGCTCGACGTAGGTGTGGCCGGTTTTGGTGTTCGGCTGGTACACCGCCCGTTTGCTGTGATACTCATAGACCTGATCGCCCATGGTGACCGAGGCGGAATAGAGGGTGTAGGCGTTCTCCATGCAGGTGGCGGGGACCTCTTCCGCAGTGATGTTGACCTCCGGCGAATAGGTATGCCCGCAGCTATCGCAGTTGAAGGTCGCAGTCACGGTGTTGTCATTCGACCAGACGCCCCACTGCGGCTTGCCGCTGTAGGTGTGCTGTTCATAATTATAGTACAAGGTTTGACACGTTTCGCACCTCTTCCAGTGTCGCGTGTCGTCCGAACTCCAGCCGGAGGAGGTGTGCGGCGTGGGGGTGTAGACTGCGGTCACAGTTCTGTCGGCGGTGATAAAAAACCACGAATCGTCCCACATTTCAAATGTATAGTGGTATGATGGATCAGGAGAGCGCCCGAGGTCTTCTACGGGCGGAGGCGTTGCGTCTTCACCGTATTTCACGGTCTCCGTTTTCACTACGTAGCCGCCATAGTCGCAGAACTTCACCGTGAACTCGGCAACCTTCCACACCGCGTAGAGCGTGACATCCGCATTGCCGCTGTAGGTGCCGCCGACGGCATATTCGGCCTGCGTCGCATCTTTGCTCGTAGCCCAGCCCAGGAATTCGTAGCCGTTGCGATACGGCTCCGTTGTGGACAGGGTGAGATCGCGGTCACGGTATTTCACCTGATCGTCGATCGACAAAGACAGCGTCGCGTCGTTCAGGTCATAATGCACGGTATAGACGTCTTCAAAACGGAAACTAATATTAGAAGTATTATCATAGTAATAGTTCCCGACGCCAAACCAATAAGTCTGCCCCGCTTTCAGTTCAGCTTGATAGAGAAATGATCCGCTATTTACGCTGAACGGGGGACTCGTCGCATCATCGACGAACTGCTCATATGTTCCGCTCTGCGCATAGGTTTCAGGGTCATAGACCAAAAGCGCGGTGTCTGTATTCCCTGTTGCGTAAATCACATACGTCCTTGTTTCGGATGGCGTGAATTGATAAAACGTGATCCTGCCGTTGCTGTTGTCTCCCATTGGAACCGTGTAGCTCGTGTTCGGCGTGAGCGTTTCGGGCTGATCCGGCAGCCACAGCGCATAGATTTTCGTTTGCGAGGCCGGAATCGTTTCACTTTTCAGTTTAAGGACCCGGTGCGCGCCGTTTTGATTTATTGACCAGCCAACCAGCGTGTGGCCGGGGCGTGAGACGCCGGTTTTATCCAGGTGGACCGTTGCGTCTTTCGGCAAGGTATACTCCTTAGAATATAATCCGAGCGTTGAGTCGAACGCTGAGTCGAACGTCATCGTGACCGCTTTGGCAAGACGGACCGGGAAATCTCCGCTCAGGCTGACGTTGTAGCTAAACACCTTGAATTGATACGTTGTGCCTTTGGTTGCCGTCAATTTGTAAAAGAACTCATACTGATGAAACCCGATGAGCTCGCTGTCGGCTCTGCCGTCATCCGCAACGCCCAGGTAATCAAGCGTGTTACTTGCGCTGTTGTATGTGTACGCCTCGCATTTCGGATCCGGATCTGCGTGTCCCATGGAGTAAAAGATATACGTTCCGTCCTCCGTCGGCGTGAACTCAAACCACGCGCCGTTGCTGTTGCTGTCAAACACAGCCTTTTTGGTCTCTCCGACCGCGATCGTATCCATCCGGTAGCGGACCTGCACGGTTTTTGTCGGGCCCATGACATCAGTATTATCTTCGCTCGAATAAAGCAGAGGGAAAATATCTGTAGAGTAACCGCCAGGCGCATCTTTTTTATTGATAAGAAAGTAGACCCTATGGCCATCGTCGGGAATACAAGACGTCGTGTCGTCCATACTTCCCCAAAGCACTTCGTCGTACCCCCATGCGACGCCGTACTGATCCTTTGCATTGGAAACGGTATAGTCGCCGTAGCCGTAATCATTGGGGTTCGAATAAACCACGTCGGGACCGGTGATCACGCAGGAGGCGTGGTCGAGCTTCGGATACAGGCTGCTGTTCACGGCGTTCGTATAGCTCCATTTGCCGCCGGCTCTGGTTTCCTCGTCATAGTCGAGCACCTTGGTCCAGGTGCTGTTGTCGCCGGAAACGTAGATCTTGAAATTGATCTTGCTCGTCCTGGTACTGTTGTTGTTTTTGATCCAGTCCGTCGCCGTGGCCGATTTCGTCTGCACCTTGCGCAGCTGCGTCGGGAAGCCGTTGACCGGATCACCGGTATAGGTCCAGGTGCCGCCGTCGGTATCCCATTGATTTTTCGTCACTTTCGCGGACCAGGTCTGACCGGTCTTGCCGCTCTGCTTTATGGTGGGCACGATCAGAAACCCCGCGCTGTTTTCGCAGGAATCAAACCCGGAGGAATTCGTGTCGTGCACGACGACCTTGATGTAATACTCGCCGGCTGCCTGCGAGTCTGTCGCTTTGACCGGTGTGTGCAGGAACTGCACCGCGGCCAGCACGAGCGCGACTGCAGTCAGCGAAAAGACGACCCGCAGAATGATTGCCGTTCTTTTTTTCATAGATGCCCCTCCTTTGATGTTGAGTTGCCGTATCGCACGCCTGCCTTCCGGCAGGCTGGAATCTGCCAATATAATTTTAGCGCGCGCGTAATAAAAAGTCAACGGAGACGCGGGAAGATTCTTCCGCACAGGCAGAAAAAAAACACGCCTGTTTTTGTTCAAAATCACAAAAGCAGGCGCAAGAATGAAGTTGAAGCGGATCAGACGCAGGCAAGGAAACGGTCGAAGGCGGCGGCGCCGGCCGCGTCGCGCTTGAAAACGCCCGCATGCTCGAGCACGGTCGCAAACACTTTGCCGACCTCGGTCTGCAGAATGTCCGCCACAGTTTCGGCGGTAACGTCGGCATAGGCGGGCAGGAAGCCGGCCACCCAGTCCGCGTGCTTTGCCGTCATCGGATCGGCGCGCAGATCCTTACCGTTCAGGATGCCGTCAGCCAGCGCTTCCAGCTCCGTCTTCAGCCGGGCGGGCAGCACCGCGAGGCCCATGACCTCGATCAGACCGATATTTTCTTTCTTGATATGATGCAGCTCCGCGTGCGGATGATAGACGCCCAGCGGATGTTCCTCGGTCGTGATGTTGTTGCGCAGCACCAGATCCAGCTCGTAATCGTCGCCGCGGCGGCGGGCGATGGGCGTGATGGTGTTGTGCGGCGTGCCGTCCGTTTCGGCAAAAATGAAGGCGGATGCATCCGTATAACCGCGCCACGCGGTCAGAATGCGGTCGGCCAGGTCGGCGATGCGCGCGGGATCCGCACCGCGCAGGCGCAGCGTGGACATCGGCCATTTCACAATGCCGGCGGCAATCTCTTCGAAGCCGGCAAACCGCACGGTCTTCTCGATCGGCGCGCGCTCCATGGCAAATTCATAATGCCCGCCCTGGAAATGCTCGTGACTGAGGATCGAGCCGCCCACGATCGGCAGATCGGCGTTCGAGCCGACGAAATAATGCGGGAACAGCGTGACGAATTCCAGCAGCTTCGCAAACGCGCCGCGGTCGATCTTCATCGGCGTGTGCCTGCCGTTGAAGACGATGCAGTGCTCGTTATAGTAAACATAGGGAGAATACTGCAAAAACCAGTCGCTCCCGTCGATTGTGATCGGAATGATGCGGTGATTCTGTCGCGCGGGGAAATCGACGCGCCCGGCGTAGCCCTCGCTCTCGCGGCAGAGCTGGCACTTGGGATAACCGGACTGCGGCGCGTTTCTGGCCGCAGCGATCGCCTTGGGGTCCTTCTCGGGCTTGGAGAGATTGACCGTGATATCCATCACGCCGTAATCGCCGGCATACTGCCATTTCAGATCTTTCGCGATCCGGTCGCGGCGGATATAATTCGTATCGCAGGAGAATTTATAATAGGCGTCCGTCGCCTTGACAGCAGACGCCGCGTAATCCGCGCGAAACTGCGCGATCACCTGCGAGGGACGGGGCGTGAGCACGCCCATGAGCGCGGTATCAAACAGATCGCGGTAAGTGATCGAATCCTCAATGATCCCCTGCGCCGCGGCGTAATCACAAAGCTGTTCGAGCAGCAGGTGCAACGGCGCGTCGGCCGCCGGGGCATCCGGATCGTAAGCAGGCGCGCGCAGCAGCGCGAGCAGCTGATTGGCGCAGCAGACGCGGTCCGCCGGCGCGATCAGACCCTGCGCTTCGGCATAGTTCAAAAGCCCGTTCAGGGCAGTGCTAAACATAAAACCCCTCCGAATCAACAATCTTGCTCCATTATATCGGATTTTGACGCAAATTGCAAGAGAGAATGCGCAGAAACGGGGCTGTCGCATTTAGATGAAAACGGCGTTTTCTTCGACCGAAGGCTGTACATAGGTACGCCGAGGGAGAAAAAACGTCGAGTCAAAGCAGAAAACCCATTCATTTTTATTCTATATCAGAAATAAATAGAGCTTGCACCCCATGATCGTTTGGGATACAAGCTCTTCTTCATTGCTTGCTTTGACGTTTTTCGCTAAAGGCGACAGCTCCGCATAATTCTTTTACAGCGAATTGATCATCACCAGCAGGTCGAGATAGAACGGACGGATATAATTGATATGGATCAGATCGCCCATGAGCGCCTGATGATCACCGCGATAGGTCGGCATCACATTCCAGATCCCCGGCTGCACGTTTGCGCTGTCGTACTCCTGCTGCGGCGCGTTGAGCGGCGCGCGCGCGGAGAAGGTGTTGACCAGCCCGTCGTTCGCTTTCCAGCGGTCGTCGATCACATAGCCGCCGGGCGTCACGCCCGTGTAGCAGCCCATGGCGTCGATCGTCGAAAGCACCAGCGGCTCAACTTTGACGGAGGGATCGCGCACCTGATTGCCGTTGCCGTCGTCCATCGTGCAGCAGCAGGGCACGGAGAAATAATAGATGTGCGCCTGTGTTTCGATCCCGTCCAGCATGGCCAGCGCGTTGTCGATGGTCATATCGTATTCCGCGCTGTCCTCATCGATGCGCCCGTCGTTCTTGTTGCCGCCCGCGATGCCGATCATGCGCGAGGTCAGGTCCTGCATCAGCGTCGGCTTGGTCGTGCCGTCCTGGAATTCATGGCGCAGCGTGTAGGCCGTGGTGCCGTTCATCGGCGCGGAAAGCGCGGTGATGGAATAGATCCAGTCCCCTTTCCCGCCGGCGAACAGCGACGAGGCGTCCGCTGCCGCGGCCTGCTCCTCGCGGCTGCCGTTTGCCATCAGCTCGGCAAACATCAGGATCGTGGCGCCGCCGAAGGAATGGCCGAACAGGTTGATTTTATGCTCCGCGGAAAAGGCGTCGATCAGCGCCCTGCCGGTGTAATCCTTGCCGAAGCGGGCGTGCTTGCAGCGTTCGGCATGCGCCGCGCCGTAATCCACGCGCGTGCCCGTCAGCTGGGCATACAGCTCGCAGGCGCGGTCCCAGGCGGAGCCGCCGGGATCGACGGAGGCCGCGTGGCAGTCGAAGCCGCGCGCGTTGAAATAGCGGATCATATCGCCGCCGAACATACCCCAATACGGCATGAGCCCGTACTGCACGTCGTAGCTGCCCCAGCCGGCCAGACCGTGGACAAACACGCAGGTGTAATTCGTATTCCACGCGTCGGTGTCGATCTCCGCCTTCGGCAGATTCGCGGTCGGCACGAGAAACATGATGATTGCCATGAAAACAGAGATGATACTTTGCACAAGAACCCCTCCCCGAATAGTTTAAAATGATTATCTCATATTTCTTTCAAATTCGCAAGATTTTTTTGATATTCTTTCCGCCGTGCCCGCGCGCGCAAAGACATACGCAAAAAACTCCGATACTTTTTTTGAAAAAACTCTTGACAAACCGCAGGAAATTCTATATAATTGCATTCGCTGAACAGATGGACGTTTAGCTCAGCTGGTAGAGCACTCGCTTGACGTGCGAGTGGTCACAGGTTCGAGTCCTGTAACGTCCACCAAAAGAAAACAGTCCTCAAAAGAGGGCTGTTTTTCTTTGTTTCAAGACAGGGCTCGAAGAACGAACGGCACAGCAAAGCTGTCTTGCGCCGCCCCTTTTTTCATGCTCTCCTGTTCAATATTGAATATTTTATTTTCAAACCAAATGAATTTAAAAAACTCAGTTGCGATCTTCCGGGATTCTTGTTATAATGGAACCATCATTCCGGAAAGAGAAAGGAAGATGTCTATGAAAACCTCCGACCGTATTTTGCTTCATGCAGGTTCGTGCAAGCCGGTGCTTCTGAAGGTCTGCGCCGTGCTCCTTGCCGCACTCCTTGCCGTGAATCTGACGCTGCCGATCCTGAAGGTGCTTGCAGAGGACAACGACGCGGTGAAATTCGCGGTGGCCACGGATATCCATGTGGAGTGCGACAAAGAAACGCTGGACGTCAATTATCCGGAAAACGAGCTGTATTTCTTTGCCTCCGGCACGGGCAATCTTTACGATCAGGCCGCGGCAATGACCGTGGATTTTCTGCATCAGGCCGTGGCGGACGGGGCGGAATTCATTCTGATTCCCGGCGATCTGACACGCCACGGCAATGCCTCGGAGCATCAGTTCGTTTCGGCGCTGCTGGCAGATTTTGAAGCGGAAACGGGCATTCAGGTTTACGTCGTGCCCGGCAATCACGATTACTATGACTCCGTGCCGGCGGAATTCAAGGCGTATTACGCCGCGCTCGGCTATGACACGGCCCTGGCTGCGGATGAAGCGACCGCCTCCTACACGGCCGATCTGAACGACCGCTATCGCCTGATCGCCGTTGATTCCAACGATCCGGGCGAGGATGGCGACGGCTTCACGCCCGCCCTGCTGGCATGGATCGAAACGCAGACCGCGCAGGCGCGCGCGGACGGCAAGGAAATCCTTTATATGATGCATCATCCGCTGCTTGAGCACCTGTATCTCGGCCGCAAGCTGATGAAGGATTTTGTCGTTCAGGACGGTGAAACCATTGCAGAGCAATTCTGCGCCTGGGGCGTCAATTATATTTTTACCGGCCACGAGCACGGCAACGATATCGCTGCCTATACCGCTGAAAACGGCGCGGTGCTTTACGATATCCTGACCACGTCCCTCTCCTCCTATCCGCTGGAATACCGGATGATCACGCTTTCGCAGGCAGGCGCGGACATCAAGATGCAGCAGATCGAAACCTGCCGGCTGGATGCACTGATCGACGGTTACACCGAGCAGCAGAAAGCGCTGCTGGAAAGCGATTATGAGGGCTTTGCCTATGACTATTTTAAATTTGCCATTGAGAAGAAAATCCTGCGTGTGATCAATTCTGTCGATGTCAAGGCGCTGCTCAAGGTGCAGAGCGGCCCGCTCGTGGATACGGCGGAGAATCTGCTTGCCGCCGTCAATGACGCGCTCGTCATGCCGCTGTATGACAACGGCGAAGGCGTGAGCATCGAAGGGCTTGCCAAGTCAAAAGGCGTGACGATCCCCGGCTCCGACTACGGCTCGCTGATCGAGCTTGCATCCGCCATGGTTGCGGCGCATTATTACGGGGATGAGAACCTGCGGTCCGATCAGACGCCGGAATGCGAAATCATTGTGAAGGGCCTCAACACCGGTCTGCAATACGTTCTGACAAAAACCGGCCGCACCGGTCTCAACACGCTGCTGCGCCTGCTCGGCACACAGATGGATACCGAGCAGCTCAGCCCCCTGTTCCGCGCGGTCAGCCTCGGCAGAGAGGATTCCTATCTCGTTGCGGAGCGGGTACTGTATCCGCTGCTGGATAAATTTGCCGTCGATTTCAGCGTGGCGGACCGCGACGTGTTCCTTCCGGCGGTCTCCGGAGAAGACGCGCCCGCGCAGACCTCTCCCCTGCTCGCTTTCCTCCGTCGGATCATCGAGCTCCTTCGGCAGGTATATGACCGCGTTCTTTCGCTGTGGAATCTGCAGTGAAAAAAAGTCGTTTCTTGTGATACAATCGTGCTCGGTTTAAACTGCGTTTAAGGTTGCGATGCTACAAATAGGTCGAACCAAAACACAACGGAGGGATCGAAATGAGGATTCTGCTTGCGGAGGACGAGCGTCCGCTGTCAAAGGCGCTTGTGAAAATCTTTGAAAAAAACAACTATGCGGTCGATGCGGTCTATGACGGCGCGGACGCGCTGGATTATCTGGAATCCGGCTGTTACGACGCGGCGGTGCTCGATATCATGATGCCGAAAATGGACGGCATCACGGTGCTGAAGACCATCCGCGGCAAGGGCAATCAGATCCCTGTGCTCATGCTCACGGCGAAATCCGAGATCGAGGACCGCGTGACCGGGCTCGACAGCGGCGCGAACGACTATCTCCCGAAGCCGTTTGATTCGCGCGAGCTGCTCGCCCGCCTGCGCAGCATCACGCGCAGCAAGGCCGAGGCGGACAAAAAGCTGACCGCCGGCAACATCACGCTCGACCGCGCGACCTTCGAGCTCTCCTCGCCCACCGGCAGCTTCCGCCTGGCAAATAAGGAATACCAGCTCATGGAATTCCTGATGACGAATCCGCACCACATCCTTTCCGCGGAACGGATGATGGAAAAAATCTGGGGCTATGACAGCGAAGCGGAGATCAACGTGGTCTGGGTCTATATCTCCTATCTGCGCAAGAAGCTCACGGCGCTGCACGCGGATATCCAGATCAAATCCTCCCGCAACGCCGGGTATTCATTGGAGAACTGTGATGATTAACAAACTGAAACGCAAATTCGTCGTGCTCGCGACGGTATTCATGCTCGTGCTCATGTCGGCGCTGCTGCTGATCATGAACTCCATCAACTACTACGCGATCATTTCGGAGAGCGACGCAATCCTGGATATGCTGACGCAGACGAACATGATGTTCTTCAACGACCGCGGCAATAACTTCGACGAAGATTTCGACGACGACTTTGACGACGACCGCGCGCTGCCGGGCAAGCGCGGGAACTTCGACGGCTTCGTGCCGCGCGGCATGTCGCCCGAGGTGCCGTATGAATCCAGATTCTTTGTCGTCACGGTTTCGGCGGACGGCGAGATCCTGCAGTCGGATTTCTCGCGGATCATCTCCGTGGATGACGAAACGGCGAAGGACTATATCAGCCGGGCGCTCGAAAGCAGTCAGAGCCGCGGCTTCATCGATGAATTCCGCTTCTCCAAAACGACCGACGGCGGCGAAACGCGGGTGCTCTTCCTCGACTGCGGACGCAAGCTGGATTCCTTCCGCGCGTTCCTGTGGACGAGCGTCGCGGTCGGCCTGCTGGGCTGCGTGATCGTGTTCATCGCCTTTATGCTCACGGCGGGCAGGATCGTCGCGCCGATCGCCGAAAGCTACGAGAAGCAAAAGCGGTTCATTTCCGACGCCGGGCATGAGATCAAAACGCCGCTGACCATCATCAACGCCAATGTGGACCTGCTGGAGCTGGACGGCGAAAAGGAAGAGCTGACGGATATCCGGCAGCAGACCGAACGGCTCACGGAGCTGACGAACAATCTGGTGCTGCTCTCCAAGATGGAGGAATCGGAGCACACGCTCCAGAAGGTGGAGATCCCGCTGTCCGATCTGGTCAGCGAAACGGCCGGCGCCTTCCGCGCCCCCGCCGCGGCGCGGCACATCGACGCCGCATTGCAAATCGCGCCGGATCTGACGATCAACGGCTCGCCGGACGCCATCCGGCAGCTGGTTTCCATCCTGCTCGACAACGCGATCAAATATACGCCGGAGGGCGGTTCCCTCTCTGTGGAGCTGACAACGCACAGAAAAGCGGCGGTGCTCTTGGTCGTCAACACCACGCAGGAGCCGGTGAATGAAAAGGATCTGCAGCATGTGTTCGACCGCTTCTACCGCATCGACGCCTCGCGGAATTCCCAGACCGGCGGGCACGGCATCGGGCTCTCGATCGCAAAAGCCATCGTCGACGCGCACGCGGGCAGCATCACGGCAACGACGAGCGACGGCAGCGATTTCCGCGTGACGGTCACCCTGCCGCTGCAGTAACAATCAAATCACCGATTCTAACGGGAAGTGTGAAAAATCGCTTCCCGTTTTTTATTTTCATTTTAGGTTGCGGGTATAGTCTGTAGACAAAGGAGGCGCGCATATGACCTTTGAGGAATTTTACGGCAGAGATTTCATAAAACTGGAAACGACGCGCACGGCGCTGGAAGCGATCGCAGACGCGCTGAAAACCGCGCACGGCACGCAGGAGGATCTGCAGCCGATCGTCTATTCCTGCTCCCGCATCAAGCAGCCGGACAGCATGCTCCGAAAACTCCGGAGCCGGGGGCTGCCGGCCACGCGCGAAGCGGCGCTCGGCAGCGTGTATGACGCGGTCGGCCTGCGGATCATCTGCTCGTTCGCGAGCGACGTCTATCACGTGGTCTCGCAGCTCGAGCGGGATCCGCGCATCACGGTGCTCGTCAAAAAAGACTATCTGGCCTTCCCCAAGCCCAACGGCTACCGCAGCATGCATCTTTGCATCCGGTATCTTGAAACCGGCGTGCTTGCCGAGATCCAGATCCGCACGATCGCCATGGATTTCTGGGCGACGCTCGAGCACCAGCTCAAATACAAAAAGACGGTTTCAGACGATGCGCTGATCAGGCGCGAGCTCAAGCGCTGCGCCGATGAAATCGCTTCCGCGGACCTGTCCATGCAGACGATCCGGGAAATTTTGAAAGAAAATTGCTGCTTTTAAGTCCGTTTAAGTTTGACCGATTACACTGCAGACAACAACAGCGAAGGAGGCATCAATCATGATGGAAGAAAACTATTATAATTTTGAATCATACGAAGAAACGGGCCTCACCGTTCCGGCTGTCACACCGGCCCCCGCGCCGAAGAAAAAGAAGACCTTCGGCAAAAAGCTCTGCGCGCTGCTGCTGAGCGGCGTCCTGTTCGGCTCGGCGTCCGCCGCGGCGTTCGCAGGCGTCAACTCTCTGCTGAAGGACGACACAGGCACGTCGCAGAGAAGCACCGCGACGACGCGGAACTCCTCCGTCAGCCTGTCCGCGGTGTCCTATGCGTCCGACAGCGAAGCGGCGAGCGCGTCGCTCGACGTGAGCGAGATCGCCGAGGGCATGATGCCCGCCATGGTATCCATCACGAATATCAGCGTGCAGGATGTGCAAAGCTATTTCGGGATGTTCGGCATGGGGCGTTCGCAGACGCAGGAATCGCAGAGCAGCGGCACCGGCATCATCATCGGGCAGAATGACACGGAGCTGCTGATCGTCACGAACAACCACGTGGTCGAGGATGCGAACACCCTCTCGGTCTGCTTCGTTGACAACGAGGTGTGCGAGGCGACGATCAAAGGCACCGATCCCGACAACGACCTTGCGGTGATCACCGTCGCGCTGAGCGACATCAAGGAATCGACCGCAGCGGAAATCAAGCAGGCCGTGATCGGCAATTCCGACACGCTCAAGGTCGGCCAGCAGGTCGTCGCAATCGGCAACGCGCTCGGCTACGGCCAGTCGGTCACCACCGGCATCGTCAGCGCCCTGAACCGGCAGATCGACACGACCGACGCGATCATGATCCAGACGGACGCGGCCATCAATCCGGGCAATTCCGGCGGCGCGCTGCTGAATATGAACGGCGAAGTCATCGGCATCAACTCCGCCAAATTCAGCTCCACGGAGGTGGAGGGCATGGGCTACGCGATCTCCATCACCACGGCGACCCCGATCATTGAGGATCTGATGAACCGCACGACCAGAGAAAAGGTCGACGCGCAGAACGCCGCGTATCTCGGCATCGACGGCGAGGACATCACCGCAAGCATTTCCTCCGCCTACGGCGTGCCGCAGGGCATCTACGTCACCTCCGTCGGCAGCGACAGCCCGGCGAAGGAAGCCGGCATCACGACCAAGTGCGTGGTGACGCATTTTGACGGCATCCGCGTGACCGGTCTTTCCAACCTCGAAAACCGTCTGCAATACTACGCCGCCGGTGAAACCGTTTCGGTCACGATCCAGGTGCCCGCGGGGAATTCCTATGAGGAAAAGACAGTGGAGGTGACGCTCGGGCGCGCATCCGAGCACCAGAGCAGCGAAACCGCCGGCGGCTTCGGCTACGGGGCCTTCGGCTGGCGCTGAGAAAAATCTGAAAATTAAATTTTATTTAAACTTTGTTTAAGGTTGGCCCCTTACAATCAGATCAAACCAATGAGAAAGGAGAGGCCGCATGAAATACCGTCATGAATGGAAGCACGAAATCAACCGCGCGGACCGGCTGGTTCTGCTGTCCCGGCTTTCCGCCGTGATGCAGCGCGACGCGCATACGATCGACGGCGCGTATCAGATCAGAAGCCTGTATTTCGACACGCCCGGCGACAAGGCGCTGCGCGAAAAGATCGACGGCGTCAACATCCGCGAGAAGTTCCGGATCCGGTTCTACAACGGCGATCTGTCCTACATCGTGCTGGAAAAGAAGAGCAAGGTCAACGGCCTTTGCGCCAAGGAAAGCTGCCGCCTGACAGCCCGGGAGGCGCAGAAAATCGCGGACGGCGACATCGGCTGGATGGGCGCGGACGAACGGCCGCTGTGCGTGGAACTCTATTCCAAGATGCACACGCAGGGGCTGCGCCCGAAAACCATCGTGGATTACACCCGCGACCCGTTTGTGTTCGCGCCGGGCAATGTGCGCGTGACGATGGACTACGACATCCGCACGGGCATGTTCCGCACCGATTTCCTCAACCCGGAGACCCTGACGCTCCCCGCCGGCGATTCCCCCATCATTCTCGAAGTCAAATGGGACGGTTTTCTGCCGGACATCATCAAAGACGCGGTCCGCATCCCGGGCCGACGCGTGACCGCCTTTTCAAAATATGAACAGTGCCGCATCTACGGCTGATTTTAACTAATTATCAGAATGGAGGAACCCGCAATGACATTCAACGACATTTTCAAATCCAGCTTCCTTGAGAACATTTCCGCCGTCACCGTGCTCGACATGGCGCTCACGCTCGTGCTGGCGTTCGGCATCGGCCTTTTCATCTTCTTCATTTACAAAAAGACCTATCGCGGCGTGATGTATTCCTCTTCCTTCGGCGTGACGCTGATCGCCCTGACCATGATCACCTCGCAGGTGATCCTCGCGGTGACCTCCAACGTGGTCCTCTCTCTCGGCATGGTCGGCGCGCTGTCGATCGTCCGCTTCCGCACCGCGATCAAGGAGCCGCTGGATATCGCGTTCCTGTTCTGGTCGATCGCCGTCGGCATCATTCTTGCGGCCGGTCTGATCCCGCTCGCCGTCATCGGCAGCGTCATCATCGGCGTGATCCTGCTCTTCTTCGTCAATAAGAAGTCGCACAAGAACCCCTATATCATCGTGCTCTCCTGCAAGGATCACGCGGCGGAAACTGAAGCGATGAACTTTGTCAACGCGCAGACCGAGCGCTGCGTCGTGAAATCCAAATCCGCGCAGAACGGCCTGATTGAGATCAATATGGAAGTCCGTCTGAAGGACGAGAACACGGACTTCGTCAACGCGCTGTCCGCCATGGCGGGCGTCAACAGCGCAGCCCTCGTGAGCTACAACGGCGATTATATGGGATAAGGAGCGATCAGTATGTCAACGAGCAAGCATATCGATAAAATCTGCATTGCCGCTGTTGCAATCATGCTTGTTGTCACGATCCTGTTCATGTGCGGCAACGCGCTCGGGCTCACGGTCCAATCCAGAGCGGTGAAATATGAAAGCACCCTGTTTGATACTTCTTACGTTCATCAGATCGACATCGTGATGAACGACTGGGATGCTTTCATCGAAAGCTGCGAAAACGAGGAATACGCCGTGTGCACCGCCGTCATCGACGGCAACAAGCAGACGAACGTCGCCATCCGCGCAAAGGGCAACACCTCGCTCTCCTCCGTGCGCTCCTCCGGCAGTCAGCGCTACAGCTTCAAAATGGAATTCGACCACTTTGAAGACGGCAAAACGTATGACGGGCTGGATAAGCTCTGCCTGAACAATCTGATTCAGGACAATACGATGATGAAAGACTTTATCGCGTATTATCTGATGAACGATTTCGGCGCGGACAGTCCGCTGTGTTCCTTCGCCTACATCACGATCAACGGCGAGGACTGGGGCCTTTATCTGGCCGTTGAGGGCATTGAGGACAGCTTCCTTTCGCGCAGCTACGGCGCCGAAGCGGGCGAGCTTTACAAGCCGGACAGCCTGAGCTTCGGCGGCGGGCGCGGCAACGGCAAGGATTTCAACATGGATGATTTTGATTTCAGCGGCAGCGACGAGGACAATCAGGATCAGACGCAAACGCAGGAAACGCCGCAGCAGGATGCGCAGAGCAGCGCGGGCGGCGACGCTTCCGGGCAGCAGGGCGGCTTCTCCTTCGGCGGGCAGATGCCCGAAGGGATGACCCCGCCGGACGGCTTCGGCGGTTCCTTCCCCGGCTTCTCCGGCGACAGCGAGGGGCAGGAAGGCAGCGACGCGGCCGGCAGCGGCGACGCAGCCGACAGCGGGCGCAAAATGCCCGGCGGCATGGGCTTCGGCATGGGCAGCGACGACGTGAAGCTGAAATATATCGACGACGATACAGACAGCTATTCCAACATTTTCGACAACGCAAAAACGGACGTTTCAAACGCCGACAAAAAGCGTCTGATCGCGTCCCTTGAGAAACTCAGTTCTTATACCGATCTGGAATCCGTGGTGGATACGGACGAGGTGCTGCGCTATTTCGTGGTGCACAATTTCGTGTGCAACGGCGACAGCTACACCGGCATGATGATTCACAATTACTATCTGCATGAAAGCGACGGGCAGCTGAGCATGATCCCCTGGGACTACAACCTTGCCTTCGGCACGTTTCAGGGCGGCGACGCTTCCGGCACGGTCAACACCTCGATCGACAGCCCGATCTCCATGGGAAATGTTGACGATCGCCCGATGCTCGGCTGGATCTTTTCCGATGAGAGCTACACAGAGCAGTATCACGCGCTGTTTTCCGAATTCATCGAAAAGTGGTTCACAAACGGCGAGCTCGAGCAGCTGATCGCCGACACCGCAGACATGCTGCGCCCCTATGTGGAAAAGGATCCCACGAAGTTCTGCACGACAGAGGACTTCGAGCAGGGCGTCACGGCGCTCTCGCAGTTCGTTTCCCTGCGCGGCGAAGCGGTCCGCCGGCAGCTTGCGGGCGATGACACCGCAGTGGACACCGGTTCGCTGAATCTCTCCGACATGGGTTCGATGGGCGGCGGCATGGGCAAGGGCGGCATGGGCGGCTTCTCCGGCAGCTTCTCCCCGCTTTCGATGCTCAAGCTGACCGACAGCGACGGCAATGAAGTGGCGGTTTCCGATGTGATCGCAGACGTTTCCGCCATCGTCAGCCTCACGCTTTCGGACGGAACGACGCTCGATCTTTCCTCGGGCGAAAGCATGAAAGACCTGATGAAGGCCGACGCGGCGATGATCGTGGGCGCCATGGATCAGGACGGCAACACGACCGATCTTTCCGAGTATAAAGTGTCGTTCTCCTCGTCCTCCGGCAGGAGCGGCGGCAGAAGCGGCGAAGCAAAACCGGACGCAGCGCCGCAGGGCGACGGTGAACCCGCAGCCGAAAGCGGCGCGCAGGGGCAGGCGGCCCCGCCCGACGCACCGCAAACGCAAGCCGGCGATGAAAGTACGGCGCAGACGGACGCGAAGCGCGGCGAACGCCCCTCCGGCCCGAGTTCCGGCGGCATGCCGCAGATGCAGTCCGGCGGCAATTCCAATGCGACGTTCTGGATCCTGTGCGGCGCGTCGATCGCGGTCCTTGCGCTCGGCCTGCTGATCGCAATCAAAAAGAAAGCCTGAAAACACAAAACAAAAAATCGCCGTCGGCGGAAGATGACTGCATCCTCTGCCGGCGGCGGTTGTATTCTTTTAACTTGTATTCAGCGCATCTTCGCGCGCAGATCCTGTGCGACCGTCAGCAGGCGGGCCAGAATGGCGTCCCGCGCGTCGTCCGGCGCTTCGAGGCTCTGATGATGCGCCTCGAGCACGCAGTCACCCAGATAGCCGATCTCATGCAGCACGTCGAGGAAGGCGTTCCAGTCGATCGTGCCGTCGCCGGGGATCAGATGGCCGTCGCCGGTGCCGTCGTTATCCTGAATGTGCAGGGACATCGGGGACACCGCGCATTTGCGCAGGATCTCCGGCTTAAAGCCGCTCGCGTGCGCATGGCCCACGTCAAAGCACCAGCCGAACCAGTCGGAATCCACGGTTTCAACCAGCTCCGCAATGATGCGCGGGTCGGCGGAGGCTTCCCAGAGCAGGTTTTCCGACAGCAGCACCACGCCGCAGGCCTGCGCCTTGGCCAGCCACGGACGGATCGCGTCGGCGTTCACCTGCAGGAATTCCTTTTTGTTCTTGATGAATTTGCCGGGTTCGGACTCCCAGATCGGGTGGATGACCAGATACCGCGCGCCGATGGCGGCCGTCGCTTCAATGGAACGGCCGATCCAGTCGCCGGAGGCGGCGTTGCCCGGCGCATGGGCGTGCGTATAGGGAATGCCGGCGGCGTCCGCCCGCGCTTTCAGCCCGCGCGCCCAGTCCAGATAATCATCCTGCAGGAAGGGCGAGCCCTCAAACACCCAGTAATCGAAGCCCATATCGATGCCTTCGTAGCCGAGCGCCGCCAAACGGTCGACCGCCTGCTCCGCGGGGTAGCCGTCTTCAAAGACGTCGGTCGTTGTCACGATGCGCGGCAGCATGCCGATCACGGCCGTGCCCTCGAAGGATTTATACTCTTTTTCCACGCCGAGCTCCGCGACCCAGGCGCGCGTTTCAAAGGTGTGCAGATTGCCGTTGGTGTTTTCATAGACCCAGGTCGGCGTCGGCCAGAGGCAGACCTTCGGTGCGACCGCTTCATAGAAATTCCGGTCCACGCCGTCCTGCCCGTGATGCGCCATCTTGCAGTAATCGCACTTCAGCTGACCACTCTCGCCGTATTTCTGCACCACATAGTTGCCGGCATTGACCGTGGCGTCGCCCGTGAACATCACGGAGGTGCCCGCGAGATCCATGCGCATGATCGTCGAGGCGTCGTTGCCGCCCTTCCATTCCGGATTGAATACATAAAACACCGTGAACTGTGCCGCGCCGACATTGAAAACGTCGCCCTCGGCCAGCGCGGCGACCTTCTCCGCAAAGGCGGGACGCAGGCGGTCGAAGTCGGTGATCACCTGCACGCACCATTGGTCATAGCCCTCGTAGAATGAAGCGTCGGGGAAATTGGCATAGACCTTGTCGAAGCTGACCTCGTCCGCGTGATGCTCAACAATGTCCAGAAACACCTCGCAGTGGTCGTCGTGCGGATGGGAGAGGAACCAGGCGTCGATGTGCGGGGTTTTCTTCCCGGTCACACCCTTGAGATATTGCACAAAATAGTCGGTTTCCGAGTAATGGCCGCCGTCGATGACGATGACCTTGCCGTCCTCGGTCGTGATGATGAAGCTGTCACAGATCGTGTCCGTGACGGATTTCAGCATGTGGATCGCGTTTTCATTCATCGTTTTTCTCACCTCGATCCTGTCGCGGCGAAACAGGGAAATGAACTTGTTCCAAAGCTCCGCAAACCAGTCAAAAACCGAACGAAAAAAGCTGACAAACCCGTTCTCTGCGTTGTCGGCCTGCGCCGAAACCGCGCCGGCGGCAAACGCGGGCGTCACGGCCGTGAAAAGCAGCAAAGCCGCCAGAAGCAGGCTGAGGATCCGTTTCTTTTTCATAAGCACCCACCTTTCAAAAACTTCTGCCCTCATTATAATCAATCGGCGGCCGTTTTGCAAGACCCTGCCGGTTTTTTTCATTCGCAGGCGCGCCGCGCGGCGCAAGCCGGAAGTTTTCGCTTGCAATTCGGCGGCGCATCGGGTATGATTAAAATGTAAGAATCGTCCGGTTGCAGCCGGAGTCGGGAGGCATTCAAATGCAGGTGATTCGTCGGGGCATTGTTTCGCACGTGACAGACAGCTTTTTTTCCTATCACGCCTGGCCGTCTGTCTGCGCGGATGAAAACGGCGTGATTTATGTGGTCTGCTCGGGCTTACGCATGGCGCATATGTGCCCGTTCGGCAAGATCGTTTTATTCAAGAGCCGGGACGGCGGCAACTCCTTCGGCCTGCCGACCGTGGTCTGCGATCATTTTCTGGATGACCGGGACCCCGGCATCCTCTATCTCGGCGGCGGGCGGATGCTCGTCACGCGCTGCTCGCATCCGGCGGCGACCTACGAAACGGAATTCACGGACTGGCTGCGGTCGGACAGCGGCGCGGCCGGCTTGGGGCTGGTAGCGCATTACGGCGCGATCCCGCCGGCAGAGCGCACGGGCGGCTGCTTTTATCGCGTGCTCACGCAGTACGGCGAGGCCGCCGAGGCGGAGCAGCGCATTCCGGTGCACGCGCCGCACGGGCCGATCCTGCTGCGCAGCGGCGAGATCCTCTATCTGGGCAAGGCGCTGTTTGACCCCGACCCCGCCCGCGCGGACCGGTTTTCCGTCTGGGCGAGCACGGACGGCGCGGCGTCCTTCCACAAAAAAGGCGACTGCGTCCCCCCTGCCGACTACCGGCTCGATCAGCTGCACGAGGCGCACTGCGTCGAGTTGCCGGACGGGCGGCTGCTTGCGCTCTTCCGCACGCATCTGACGGCAAACGATCACTATTTCACGCTGCTGCGCGCTGTTTCGCAGGACGGCGGGATCAGCTGGAAGGACTGGGTGGAGACCGGCGTGTGCGGCTCCCCGCCGCATCTGTGCCCGACCGCGGACGGCGCGGTGCTGACCTACGGCCGCCGCATCCCGCCCTACGGCATCCGCGCGCGCAAGGTTGCGGCAGACGGAAAACTCTCCGCCGAGGAATACTGCCTTGCCGACTGCGCGGACAGCGACATCGGCTACCCGTCGAGCGTCGTTTTGCCGGACGGCTCGATCTTTACGGTCTACTATGCCCGCTGTCAGGGCGAATCGACCGCCTCTCTGCTTTCCGTCACGTGGACGCTCTGACAAACAAGTATGTCCGGATTATTTCAAAATAATACTTGATTTTTATAAATAGTTATGTTAGACAGATTAAGTTGTTATGAAAAACGGCCGGCGCGGGGTGGCTTCACTTGTCGCGGCCGACGCGTATTTCAGCCAGCCGCACTGATCCCGGCACTGCATAAACACCCCTGACACAACAGCGTTCCCGGCGGCAGCCCCGTCGGGAACGTTTTTATTATAGGATGAAAAGTTTATATAGAAAAAGCACCCTGACCGCTGCTGCGATCGGGGTGCTGTCTGTTAGAATGCTAATCTGCGCGGCCGGTCTTTCTGCCGCACAGCGCGTGGCTCTCGGCGATCATCTGCGCGAGCTGCGCGTCGGGCACGGAGCCGTCGAGGATCACGGAAAACCAGTGCGTTTTATTCATGTGATAGGCCGGCAGGCAGGCGGGAAACACGCGGATCCAGAACTGCACGGTCTCCGGCGGCGCCTTGAGATTGACCCAGAGCTTTCCCTCCCGCTCAAAAATCCAGGCAAAGCCGCGGCGTGTATCGCGCCGGCGCATCACCGTCCAGTTGGGATCGTCAAAAGGATAATCCTCATACGCATACGGGAAGGTGCTGCACAGGGCGATCACTTGCGTGCGCTCGGTCATACCGTCGCCGCCGATCTGCCGAAATAGACGGCGGCCGCCTTCGCGGCGTTGGGCACGGTTTCCTCTTTGATATTCTTCGCCGCGCTCACGATGATCTTCGGCATGGGCGCGACCGTTTTCCAGAAGAGCTTGCGCGCGTCCTTGGCAATGCCGAACCAGCCTTCGCCGAAGCGTCTGGCCGCCTGCGGGAACTGCCTGGCCGTATCGGCCAGCGAATCGATATTGACCGCGCGGATCAGCGTCGCGGCGATGTCGCCGGCGTTTTTGCGCGACGCCTCGCTGAAGCTGCCGAGGAATTCGCTGAACGCGACGTCCGTGATTTTCGCCATGTTGTCCACGTCTTCGCGCGTCACGAGCTCGCCGTTTTCGATCTGCCAGGAGCAGAGGTCATGCTGCAGCGGACCGAGGGGCAGATTGCTGACCACGGCCGTGAAATCATAGTCATGCGAAAGCACCATGCCCACCGCAGAGGAATGCGGCACTAGGTGACGGTAACGCGGCAGGAGCTCACGATAGGCGTCCGTGGCAAAGAGCGAATAATCCTCATAGCCCGGGCCGTCGTTATTGTAGACGCCTTGAATGCGCGCGCGCGTGGCGACGTCTGTTTTCAGCGCGGCGTAAAGGGCCAGATGCCCGCCCTTGGAGTGGCCGCAGAGGATGATCTTGCCCTCGGTGTGCGCGGCGACGCCGTTGAGATAGTCCAGCGCCAGATCATAGGACGGGATCGCGCCGTTGATGAAGATATCCATATCTTCCTTCCAGCCGATGATCGTGTCGTCCGTGCCGCGGTAGATGATGACCGCCGTGCCGTCCGGCAGCAGGAAGGTACCGGCGGCGAACTGCACGGCCGGCTCATGCGCGAAGGTTTCCTGCACCGCCCAGAGCTTCATTTCCGCAAAGCGCTTCATCGGCTCCATGGCCATCATGTTGACGCTCGCGTCGTTCGGGATCATCAGCCCCAGGCGGGAATGATGATAGCCGCGCTTGGCAAACATCGCGTAGCACGCGTCGGAAAACGGGACGGGCGATGCCGAAAAGTCGGGCGATACGACCTGCTCAAACGGCATATAAAAGACCTGACAGAGCGTCAGGTTGTCCGCGTCGCCGAACGGACGCTGCGCAAACGGCACGTCGCCGTAGGCTTGAATATACTCTTTGATTCCGGGCATTGCAACCCCTCCAACTGCAACAAATTGTACAAAAGCTTTCCGCTTTATTTAATAATAGTAGCACAAATAGACAGGGATGTCAAATGTTAATTCCGAAAATGCGCTCACCAGTGATACAGCAGTTCATACGCCACGAAGTATTCGCGCACGTAGCGCTTCCAGGCTGCGCCGGGGGTCGGCGCGGTCACGCGCAGCGGACGCGGCAGGCCGCGTCGCGCGGCGATGCAGGCGGCGCGGTGCATATGATAGCTGCTGGTCAGGAAGCCGATGCGCAGCGCGGACGGTTCCTTCCCGCTGTGCTGCCGGATCAGCGGCAGCGAGTACTGAAAGTTCTCATAGGTGGTCGTGGAGCGGTCCTCCGGGAGCAGACGCGCCGGATCGATCCCCTGCGCGATCAGATACCGCGCGATGACCTCCGCCTCGCTCACACGCTGGGCGGGGCGGAAATTGCCGCCGCAGGGCACGGCGACGGTCTGCGGGTGCGCCTTGAGGTAGGCCGCCGCGCGCTCCATGCGCGCTTGCAGCTGGGGGCTTGGCGTATCCTCGCCGAGGATGTCCCCGCCGAGGATCAGCAGATATTCGCAGTCATCGTCAAACTGTTTGCGCGCGTCCTGCGCGACAAAGGGCAGATAGGCCCCTGCAGTCACCAGAAAATATCCGGCCGTGCCCGCGAGAACGCCGAGGGCGGCTTTGCAACCTGTTTTCATGCCTGTGCCTCCGTTTGCTGATAGCGGCTCGCCTGCACGGTGAACAGCTCATAGTATTTCCCCTGCTGCGCCATGAGCGCGCGGTGATTGCCGATCTCCGCGATCTCGCCGTATTCCAGCACCACGATCTTATCCGCCACCGTCGCGCTCGAGAGGCGGTGCGAAACGAAGATGCTGATCTTATCCTTGCGCAGCGAATCAAACTGATTATAGATTTCCTGCTCCGCGAGCGGATCGAGCGAGGCCGTCGGCTCGTCGAGAATCAGGATATCCGAATCGCTGTAGAACGCGCGGGCAATGGCCAGCTTCTGCCACTGACCGATGGACAGCTCCACGCCGTTCTCCTCAAAATACCGCATGAGCGGCGTATCATAGCCGTGCTCGAGCTTGTCGATGAATGCGTTCGCGCCGCTCTGCCGCGCAGCGTCGGTGATCTCCGCGGGCACGATATCCTTAAGCACCTCGCCGAACGCGATATTGTCGCGCACGGAAACGGCATATTTGCCGAAATCCTGGAAAATGATGCCGAACATCTCATAGATCGCCGCCACGTCGTATTCGCGGATGTCGTACCCGTCGAGCAGGATCACGCCCTCCGTCGGGTCATACAGGCGGGTCAGGAGCTTGATCAGCGTGGTTTTGCCCGCGCCGTTCAGGCCGACGAGCACCACGGTCTCCCCTGCTTCGATCCGCAGGTTGATATGCTTGAGCACGTCCTTTTTCGTGCCGGGATAGCGGAAGGAAACGTCGCGGAATTCGATCGTATGCGGCGCGTGGCGCTGCACCTTGCGCGGCGGGTCGATGATCGGCGCGACGGTGCGTTCTTCCTGCATGAAGGCGATCAGATTGTTGATGAACAGCGTGCCCTCATAGATGGTGGCCGTGGTGGAAATGAGCACCGCGATGCCCGAGGCGATGGAGGTCAGCGCGCCGGTATACAGCGAGTAGTTGCCGACTTCATAGTCGCCCGCCACCACGCCGCGCGCGATGATCACAAAGAATACGCAGTTGACCACGGTCGTGACCACGGTGGCCGCGATATTCCAGAACAGCTCGTTGAGAATCAGCTTTTTCAGCCCGGCGAAATAGCCGGCGAACACCTGCCTGTAACGATTGGTGAAATTGTCGGACAGGTTAAACATCCGCATTTCCTTGACCAGATCCTTGTCGACGATCACATCCGAATAATACATCATCTGGCGGCGGTCCTTGGAGCGGCGGAACATGTAATCCGTATTTTTGCGGCGATAGATGAAATTGATCACCGTGGAGGGCAGCGCGGCCAGAATGATGATGAAGGGCGCCGCAACGCTCACTGCAAAGAGCACGATCACAAAGCTGACGATCGTGATCACGGCGGAGAGGATCTCAAACGTCGAGGAGAGCACCTGCAGCGGCCGGCCGCCCGCCTCGCGGTTGGCGTTTTCCATTTTGGTGTAAAAAGCCGGATCGTCAAAGCGTGCGACGTCCACGGTTTTGGCCTTGTCCATGATCTTCAGCTTGATATGATTGCTCACCAGCTCGCCCGAGATGCGGATCACGGAGGAGTAAACGCGCTGCACCACACTCTGGACAAACAGATAGACAAAATTCAGGATCAGCAGGCCGAGAATGATCCGGAATGCGCCGGGGTCGCCGTCGTAGTTTGCGGCCAGATTGTTGAGGATCTCCTTGCCGATCAGGGAGCCGATCACGGGCATCACGCCGTTGAACACAGCCATGAGCAGCATCACAAACAGCACCGCGCGGTTGGCCTCCCACACCAGGCGGATGATATAGGCCAGCCGGGAGGTGAAATCCCGGATCAGCTGTCCGACATAGGCCGGCGCTTCGCGCAGGGACTTCGGTTTCGGCACGCGGTACTGATCCGTCGCTTCATGGTTCATCATCGGGGGCATGGGCATGCGCGTCACTTCCTTATTACTCGATTTCAAACGGAAGAATTCCGCACGGCAGAGCGCAGTGCGGAATCCGGTTTAATACAGCAGCTGTTTATACTCTTCGGCAAAGGCCTTGGCGTTCACGCGTTCGAGCACATGAGCGTCCGTGCCGATGTTGAAGCAGACGCCGACCTCGCGGCCGATGTGAAAATAGCGGCGGAAAAAGGCCGGGTCGTCCCGCACGGCGGGCAGATTCAGCTCCCACGCGATCTCGCGCGCATCCGCCTTGGCCATGATGTCGCCGATCTCATTGTCTGTGAACGCGCGCGTCACGTCACGGAAATCGTCAAAGGCCTTGACGTAGCCCGCCATGAACGGATGCGCAAAGCAGTCCGCGCGGCCGCTCTCGATCACGCCGTCCATGATGGCCAGCATGTGCGCAGCATAGGCGCGCGGCGTCTTCTCCGCCGGATGCTCCCAGTAATGCTGATGATAATGATTCGTGGTGTAAAGACGGTAATCCAGCGCGTTGTCGCATTCAACATCGTCGGCGAATTTGCCGATCCCGTAGGACGACAGCTCCGCGCCGACAAGCACCCGGACCTCGTGCGGCACCTTCTCGAGCTTCTTGAGGATCTTCAGGCGCTGCGCGGCCACGGCATTGTGCTTTTCAATATAATTGTGATCGGTCAGCGCGATGGTGCGCAGGCCGGCGGCGTCCGCGGCGCGCACGATGTCTCTGACGTGCATCTCGCGGTTCGCGCAGCGGGAATACCGCGTGTGGATATGAAGATTATCCAGCACCAGTTCGTCGATGTCATAGGTTTTTTCATGCACAAACATGCGTCACAGCTCCAATCCGAACAGGCGGTTTGCGTTCGCGCGGGTCTGCGCCAGAATCGCCTCCGGCGTTTCGCCGCGCGCGTCGGCGATCGCCTGCGCCGCGTAGGGAATCAACGTGGAATCGTTTCGTTTGCCGCGCAGCGGCACGGGCGCCATATACGGGCAGTCCGTTTCGATCAGCAGCCGGTCCGCCGGAACGGCCGCCGCCACCTCCAGCGGCTTGCGGGCGTTTTTGAACGTCGTCGCGCCGCCAAGGCCGATATAAAGCCCGAGCGCGACGCATTCTTTTGCCATTTCAGAGGAGCCGGAGAAGCAGTGCACCACGCCCTGCGGGCGATACTGCCGCAGCAGACGCAGGGTATCCTCGTGGGATTCCCGGTCGTGCACGATCACGGGCAGCGCCAGTTCATTGGCCAGCTCCAGCTGCGCGGCAAACACCGCCTGCTGCACGTCGCGCGGGGCAAAGTCATAATAATAATCCAGCCCGATCTCCCCCACCGCCACGCACTTCGCATGCGCGCAGAAGGCCCGCACCTGCGCAAGCCAGTCCTCCGGCTGCGCCGCAGCCTCATGCGGATGCACGCCGCAGGCGGCATAGAGGAAGGGATAGCGCTCTGCCAGCGCCAGCGTTTCGGCGCAGGTGGCAAGGTCGGTCGCGCAGTTGATCACGCCGCACACGCCCTTTGCGGGCAGCGACGACAGCAGCGCGTCGCGGTCCTGCGCAAAGGCTTCGTCGTTATAATGCGCGTGGCTGTCAAAGATCGCGGCCATTTCAGCTCAGCTTGCTGCCGGCGGGGATGCCGTCGGCAAAGAGCACCTTGATCTCCTCCTTGGAAATCTCGGCGGAGAGCACCATGCCGCGGCTTTCAACGCCCCGCAGCATCCGCGGCTCCAGATTCGTCACCACAATGACGCTGTGGCCGGTCAGGTCCGCGGGCTGATACCATTTCGCAATGCCGGATACCACGGTGCGCGGCGCGCCGGTGCCGTCGTCAAGCGTCAGCTTCAGGAGCTTGTCCGCCTTGGGGACCGGCTCGCAGGCGAGCACCTTCATCACACGCAGATCCACTTTGGCAAAATCGTCGTAGGCGATCTTCGCAACGCCTTCGATTTCCTCTTTCAGCGGGTTTTCCGGCGCCTTCTGCGCCTGTGCCAGCGCCTCGAGCTCCTTTTCCAGATCAATGCGCGGGAAGATGATCTCGCCCTTCTGCACCGTATAGGTCGCCTCTTTGCCGAATTCGCCGCTCTCCGCCCAGTCCGTCACCGGCGCAAGGCCGAGCTGCGTGCGGATCTTCACCGCCGTTTCGGGCATGAACGGCGCAATCAGCACCGAGATGATGCGGATGCTCTCGCACAGATGATACATCACATCCGCCAGACGCGGCGCCTGCGCCGGATCTTTTGCGAGCAGCCAGGGCGCGGTTTCGTCGATATATTTATTCGTGCGAGAGACGAACTTCCAGATTTCGGTCAGCGCAACGGAGAAATTCAGCGCATCCAGATTCGCCTCGGCCTGCGCCTTCGCCTGCGCGGCGGCGGCCTCCAGCGCGTCGTCAAAGTCGCCGGCTGCGCGGTCCGCGGGGATCGTGCCGCCGAAGTATTTCTCGACCATCGCGACGGTGCGGGAAAGGAGGTTGCCCAGATCGTTGGCAAGGTCGGAATTGATGCGGTTGATCAGGTTTTCGTTGGAGAAAACGCCGTCGGAGCCGAACGCGATCTCGCGCAGCAGATAATAGCGCAGCGCGTCCACGCCGTAGCGCTCCGCCAAGATGACGGGATCGACGACGTTGCCCTTCGATTTGCTCATCTTGCCGCCCTCGAGCAGCACCCAGCCGTGGCCGTAGACTTTCTCGGGCAACGGCTCCTCCAGGGACATCAGGAACGCCGGCCAGTAGATGGTATGGAAGCGGATGATGTCCTTGCCGATCAGATGCACGTCCGCCGGCCAGAATTTGCGATACAGGCTGTCATCCTCGCTGCCGAAGCCGAGCGCCGTGATATAGTTGGTCAGCGCGTCGAGCCAGACGTAGATCACATGCTCCGGCTCCACGGGCACGGGGATGCCCCATTTGAAAGAGGAGCGGGAAACGCAGAGATCCTGCAGGCCGGGCTTGATGAAATTGTTGATCATCTCATTCTGACGGCTCTGCGGCTCGATGAAACCGGGATGGCTTTCATAATACTCGACCAGACGGTCCGCATAGTTGGAAAGCCGGAAGAAATACGCTTCCTCCCGCGCGGGATTCACCGGACGGCCGCAATCGGGGCAGACGCCGCCGACCGCCTGCGTTTCGGTCCAGAAGGATTCGCAGGGCTTGCAGTAAAGGCCTTCGTAGTAGCCTTTATAGATATCGCCCTTGTCGTACATTTTCTGAAAAATCTTCTGCACGGCTTTTTCGTGATAGCCGTCGGTCGTGCGGATGAATTTGTCGTTGCTGATATTCATCAGCTTCCAGAGGTCCTTGATGCCCGCAACGATCTGATCCACATATTCCTTCGGCGTCACGCCGGCTTCCTTGGCCTTATCCTCGATCTTCTGGCCGTGCTCGTCCGTGCCGGTCAGGAAAAAGGTGTCGAAGCCCTGCAGGCGCTTGTAACGCGCCGCGGCGTCCGCCGCAACGGTGGAATAGGTGTGGCCGATATGCAGCTTATCCGAGGGATAATAGATCGGCGTTGTGATATAATAAGTCTTTTTATTCTCCATGGATACTACCTCCGATGATTTATGATAACAGGGATGCGGCTGCGGGGTCGAGGAACACCAGCACATCCGGATGCGTCTGCAGCGCGGACGCCGGACACTGCGGGGTCACCGGCCCCTCCAGCATGGCCTTGACGGCCGCCGCCTTGCTTTCGCCCGTGGCGATCATGATCAGCTGCCGCGCGCGCAGGATCAGGCCGACGCCCATCGTGATCGCATACCGCGGCATGGGCACGTCGTCGAAATAACCGGCATTCGCGATGCGGGTGCTCTCGGTCAGCGCCACGCGGAAGCTCTCCTGCGAGAAGGCGTCCGCCGGCTCGTTGAAAGCGATGTGCCCGTTGCGCCCGATGCCCAGCAGCTGCAGGTCGATGCCGCCCGCTTCTTCGATCGCCGCCGTGTAGCGCGCGCTTTCGGCCGCCGGGTCGGCGTTGCCGTCCAGAAAGCCGATGTTGGCGGGATTCATGTCGACGCGGGAAAACAGCTGCGCCTGCATGAAGGTATAGAAGCTGTTTTTATGCGTTTTCGGCAGATCGCAGTATTCATCCAGATTAAAGGTGCGCACATTGCGGAACGATACCGTGCCCTGCGCATACGCCGCCGCGAGCGCGTCATAGGTCGGCACGGGGGTCGCGCCGGTGGCAAGGCCGAGCACGCAGTCCGGCTTTTCCCGGATTTTATCGCAGATCAGGCCGCAGACCGCGCTGCCGATGGCCGTTTTGCTGTCAAGAATTTGCACATTCATGGTATAGCCCTTCTGTCGTCAAACGGTGATTTCCTTTCCCGAAGCGGAGGAATCATAGATCGCCTGCATCAGCTTGGAGGTCTCCACGGCATAGTCGATATACTGCCGGTTGTGCTCGCCCGTGCCGATGCAGCGCAGGAAATCACGGATCTCATTTTCATACATATCCGTCGTGCGGCAATTGACCTTCGTTTCGGTCAGCATGCCGTTTTTGGTGCTCCACATGCGGAAATCGCCGCAGTAATTCAGGCGGATGCCCGCCTTGTCGCCGAGGAAATCGATATAGGTTTCGCTCACGCCGATATTCTGCGCCCAGGCGCCGTTGAAGGTGATCATCGGGCCGCTCGTGCGCACAAAGCCGGTCACGCTGTCGTCCACGTCGTAGGTGCCGTTTTCGACGTCGGAGGTCTCCTCCGCCCACATGCCGGTATAGACGAAATTCTTCATGTCGACGCCCAGCTTGCTGAACGCCGCGCCGGACGCGGTTTTCACCTGCGGGTCGCCGCAGCAGAACAGAATCAGGTCGAGATAGTGCACGCCCCAGTCGATCAGCGCGCCGCCGCCGGAGGCCGCAAAGGTGGTGAAATCGCCGCCCAGACCCGGGATCGAACGGTGCGCGCGGAAGGAGGCGTAGACGTGATAGACCTCGCCCAGCTCGCCCGCCGCGATCAGCTCGCGGATCTTTTCCACATAGGTGTTGAAGCGGTTGCACACGCCGATATTCAGCAGCTTGCCGGTCTCATGCGCGGCCTTCTGCATCTCGAGCGCCTCGCTGAGAATGCGCGCCGCCGGCTTCTCGCACATCACATGCTTGCCGGCCCGCAGGAAATCGATCGCGATGATCGAATGGAAATCGTTGTGGGTACAGACGGAAACGGCGTCCAGCTCCGGGTCGTTGAGGAACTCGTGATAATCGACCACGGCCTGTCCGCAACCGTATTTCTCGACGCAGGCCTGCGCCTTCTCGGGAATCAGGTCGCAGAAATACTTGATCTCCGCCATGCCGCTCTTGAGATAGGCGGGAATATGCGCGCAGTTGGCGATATTGCCGCAGCCGATGACGGCGACTTTATATTTTTTCATAAGGACACCTCCGCAGGAATCTTTGTAATTATGATTTATCATAGTACAAAATGAAGAAAAAGTAAAGGTTAATTTGGGAAAAATCTTGAAAAACGCGCCGTTGTCTGCTATGATATGGACAGAATCCGAGAACTGGAGGTAGAATCTATGGGCAGATTTCCGATCGGCGTGATCATCGACAGCTTCCGCGTACCCATTCCGGAGGCGGTCAAAAAGGCGGCGGCCGTCGGCGCGCAGGGCATTCAGGTCTACGCGACGCGCGGCGAAATGGCGCCGGAAAACATGACGGCGCAGAAAATCAGCGATTTCAAAGCGCTCGTTGCCGACAACGGCCTTGTGATTTCCGCGCTCTGCGGCGATCTGGGCGGCGGCTTCGGCAACGCGGAGGAAAACCCCGCGCGCATCGAAAAATCCAAGCGCATCATCGACCTTGCGAAAACGCTCGGCACCGACGTGGTCACAACGCACATCGGCGTGGTGCCGCAGGAAAAATCGAATCCGCGCTACGGCGTGATGCAGGAGGCCTGCTTCGAGCTGGCCCGCTACGCGGACAGCGTCGGCGCGCATTTCGCCATTGAAACCGGCCCGGAAACCTCGGCCGTGCTCAAGGAATTCCTGGACGCGCTCGGCTCCACGGGCGTCGGCGTCAACCTCGACCCGGCGAATCTGGTCATGGTCACGGGCGACGACCCGGCGGGCGCGGTGATCAATCTGCAGAAATACATCGTGCACACCCACGCGAAGGACGGCAGACAGCTGTTCTATAAGGATCCGGAAATCGTTTACGGCATCAAAAAGGATCCGCTCGTCACGGACGCTTCCTTCATCGAGGTGCCGCTCGGCGAGGGCGACGTGCCCTGGGAGCGCTATCTCAACGCGCTCGAGGACATCGGCTATCACGGCTTCCTGACCATTGAGCGTGAGGTCGGCGACGATCCGGCGCGGGATATCGGCATTGCCGTGGAGTTCCTGAGAAAGCTGGGGTGCTGAGAATGAAAATCGGCGTGAGCAGCTACAGCTTTCAGCAGCTGCTTTCCGCAGGGACGGAATCGCAGCTGAGCATCATGGAAAAAGCGAAGGACATGGGCTTTGACGGCATTGAATTCACCGATCTGAATCCGCCGCAGGGCGTGAGCGAGGCGGGCTATGCGCAGATGCTGCGCGCGGAGAGCGAGCGGCTCGGCCTGCCGATCATCAGCTACACGATCGGCGCGAATCTGCTTTGCGCCGAAGGGCTCGACGCGGAGGTCGAGCGGGTCTGCCGCAAGATCGATATCGCGGCGCTGCTCGGCGCGCCCTGCCTGCGGCACGACGCCGCCTGGGGCATGCCGGAGGCGCAGCGCAGCTTTGCGGGCTTCGCGCAGGCGCTGCCGCAGCTGGCCGAGGGCTGCCGCCGGATCACGGCCTATGCCGCGGAAAAAGGGATCGTCACCATGGTGGAAAACCACGGCACCTTCTGCCAGGAGAGCGCCCGTCTGGAGGCGCTGGTCACGGCGGTCGGGCATCCGAATTTCGGCGTGCTGGCGGATCTGGGCAACTTCGCCTGCGCGGATGAAAACAGCGCGCAGGCCGTCGGCCGTCTGGCGCCGTATATCAAGCATGTGCACGCGAAGGATTTCCTGATCCGCAGCGGCAACGGCGTCGACCCCGGGGCGGGCTTCTTCCGCTCGCGCGGCGGCAACTATCTGCGCGGCACGATCGTCGGCCACGGGCGCATTCCCGTGCTGCAATGCCTGCGCATCCTCAAAAGCAGCGGCTATAACGGCTGGCTGAGCATCGAATTCGAGGGCATGGAGCCCTGCCTGCAGGGCATCGCCATCGGGCTGGAGAATCTGAAGAAAATGGAAAGCATGATATAAAACAGGAAGGAAGAGAAATATGAAATTCAAAAATCTGATCGCTGCATCCGCAGCGCTGACCGGCGCGGTGGCCGGCGTGAGCTATCTCGTTTTCTATGAGGTCATGAACCGCAACGCAAAGCTGCCGCAAAAGCTCGGCACCGTGATGGCGCCGCCTTCCGAGGGCGTCGTGCCTGCCGAGGAGGATCCGCGCAAGCTCTGGCTGGACGAGCAAGAGTTTGAAAAATTCACCATCAAGAATCCCGAAGGCAACACGCTGCACGGCTATCTGCTGCGCCCGGAGACCCCGTCGGATATCTACGTCTTCTGCAGCCACGGCTACCGCAGCAGCGGCAAAGGGCAGTTCGCGCTGATCGTCAAATACTATCACGATCAGGGCTACAACGTGTTCCTGGTCGATCACCGCGGCGCGGGTGAGAGCGAAGGCAAATACATCGGCTTCGGCGTGCATGAGCACAAGGACAGCCTGCTCTGGCTGAACTTCATGAACGAAACCTTCGGCCCGGACATCCAGATCATTCTGCACGGCATTTCCCTTGGCTGCGCCACGGTCACGATGATGAGCGGCTGCCCGGAGCTGCCGGACAACGTGAAATTCATCATTGCGGACTGCGGCTTCACAACCGCGCAGGCGGAGTTTGAGCACAACCTCAAGAACCTGCACGTGCCGAAGTATCCCCTGCTGCCCGTGACGGACTTTGCCAACAAGCTCTTCTCCGGCTTCAACTTCAAGGAGGCCGATCCGATCAATTACGTCAAGAACGCCAAGGTGCCCATGCTGTTCATCCACGGCACGAAGGATGATTTCGTGCCCACCTTCATGGTGCATCAGCTCTACGGCGCCTGCGGCAGCGAATACAAGGACCTGCTGCTGGTCGAGGGCGCGGCCCACGCGGAAAGCTACGCGGTGGACAGCGCCGCGTATGAAGCGAAGATTCAGGAATTCGTGGACCGCTTCATCGACAAGCCGGAAGACAAAGAAGAAGCAGCTGCTGAATAATTTGATCGGGCGGCGCCGGCCGGCGCCGCCCGTTTCCTGAGTCATTACAAGCATCAACGAGGTGATTTCATGCTGGAAATCAGACATCTGACCAAAAGCTACGGCGACAAAGTGGCAGTTTCCGACCTGTCGCTTTCGATCGCGCCCGGCGATATTTACGGCTTCATCGGCCACAACGGCGCGGGCAAGACGACCACGATCAAGGCCTGCTGCGGCATTCTCGGCTTTGACGCGGGCGAAATCCTGATCGGCGGCCACTCCATCAAAGAAGAGCCGATGGTCTGCAAAAAAATGCTCGCCTACATCCCGGACGAGCCGGCGCTCTATGAATTTCTGACCGGCCGGCAGTATCTGGACTTCGTGGCGGATATTTACCGCATCCCCAAGGCCAAACGCGAGGAAAAGATCCGCGGCAGCGCGCAGGCCTTTGAGATGCAGGGCGCGCTGGCCGACACGATCGACGGCTATTCCCACGGCATGAAGCAGAAGCTCTCGATCATGGCGGCGCTCCTGCACGAGCCGAAGCTGATGATCCTGGACGAGCCGTTTGTGGGCCTCGACCCCAAGGCGGCGCACACGGTCAAGCAGATCATGGCGCAGCTGTGCGCCGAGGGCGGCGCGATCTTCTTCTCCACGCATGTGCTGGAGGTGGCCGAAAAGCTCTGCAACAAAATCGCGATTCTCAAGGACGGCAAGCTGGTCGTCAGCGGCAACACCGCCGACGTGATCGGCGACGCTTCGCTGGAGGATGTGTTCCTGGAAGAGGAGAGCGATCATGTTTAAAACGCTGCTGAAAATCAACCTCAAGTCCCTGTTCAGCACGATGTTCCGCCGCAAGAGCGCCAAAAAGCCCGGCAAAACCGGCGGAAAAGCCGGACGCGTCCTGCTGGCCCTGGCGCTGTCGGTCTATGCGCTGGGCGTGATGATGATCTCCATCGGCGGTTTGTTTTCATCGCTCGTGATGCAAAGCAGCGGAACGCTCACAGAACCGCGGTATTATTTCTCACTGCTCGGCATTCTGATGTTCTGTCTGGCCTTCATCGGCGGCGTCTTTTCCACGAAGAATCTGCTCTTCCGCGCGCGGGACAATCAGCTGCTGCTGAGCATGCCGATCCCGCCGTTTCAGATCCTTGCCAGCCGCGTCGCGGTGCTGCTGGTGCTGGAAACGATCTATACGCTGCTCATCGCCCTGCCGGCCGGCTTCGTCTGGTTCCGCGCGGCGGGCTTTTCCCTGCCGCTGCTGCTGCGTCTGCTGCTGTGCACACTGCTTCTGCTGGTCTTCACCGCTGCCGTCACCGGTTTTTTCGGCTGGCTGCTCGCGCTGCTGGATACGAAATTCGCAAAGAGCGAGATGATCCAGTCCTTCCTGAGCCTTGCGCTGCTGGTCGGCTATATGCTCGTGTGCTTCAACATGCAGAATTATGTCGCGACGCTCAGCGCCAATCAGGATAAAATCTCCGCCGGCATCCGGCGCGCGCTGCCGCTGTTTGATCTTTACGGGCAGGCCGTCGGCGGCAGTCTGACGGCCATTCTGGGTCTGGCCGCCGCTGCGCTCCTCCCCTTTGCGCTGATCTGTCTGCTGCTCTCGCGCAGCTTCCTGAAGCTCTCAACGGATAAAAAAGCGACGCGGCACCGCACAAAGCTGCGCGCGCAGTCCGCGCCGCGCACGCCCCGCACGGCCCTGCTGGTCAAGGAGGTGCGGCAGTTTTTCTCCATGCCGCTGTATCTGCTCAACTGCGGCTTCGGCTGCATGATGGAGGTACTGATGGCCGTGCTGATGTTCTTCAAGCGCGAAACGATTCTGGACATGGTTTCCGGCATCGAATTCTGTGATTCCCGCGCCGCCGTGCCGCTGATTGCAATCGGCTTCTGCATCACGACGATCAACACGCCGGCTGTATCGCTCTCGCTCGAGCGCAAGCGCATCGATCCGCTGCGCGCCATGCCGCTGGACGCACAGAGCGTCTACGCCGCAAAGCTCGGCACAAACCTGGTGATCGGCCTGCCGACCACGATCATCGGCAGCCTGCTGACCTGCGTCGCGATGCGTCTGCCGGCGCTGCAGACCGCGCTGATCACCGTCTGCCTGTGCGTTACGCTGGTGCTCATCAGCAGCATTCAGCTGACCGCGAATATCATGATGCCGAAATTCGACGCGCTCAGCGACGCCGTGCTGATCAAGCAAAGCGGCAGCGTGCTGGTCAGCATGCTGCTCAGCTTCGCCGTCGGGCTGACGCTGGTGGCGCTTGCCTTCGGCCTGATGACGCTGCTCGGCACAACGGGCGCGTTCGCTGTGATGATCGTGCTCATCGGCGCCGTCTGCGCCGTTTTCCGGCACTGGTTCCGGCACGGAGCCGTGCGGCGCTACGAAGAAATGTCCGCTTAATCCCTGCGGCCGGATTGATTTTTGCCGCAGGCTGTGATAAAATGGTGCAAAAGGAGGGGTTCCCGTGGCAATCAAGAAAACGCCGGAGAGGACGCTGCCGCAATCGGCGCATCCGAATAAGATCGGCATCAAGGAAGGCATGGGCTATATGCTCGGCGACGCCGGCAACCTGTTTGTGCTGACCTATGTTTCCTCATTCCTGAAAATTTTCTATACGGACGTGCTGAAGATTCAGGCGGGCAAGGTGGCGAATCTGTTTCTTTTCACCCGGCTGTGGGATGCGGTCAACGACCCGATGTGGGGCGCGATCGTGGCCAAGAAAAAGCCGACGAAGGACGGCAAATACCGCCCGTATCTGAAATGGATCGCGGTGCCGCTTGCGCTCTCGCAGCTGCTCTGCTTCTTCAACGTCAGCCGGTTCACGAGCCGGGAATGGCTCCTGCTGCTCTTTGCTTACGTTACCTATATCGCCTTCGGCATGCTCTACACGGGCATGAACGTGCCCTTCGGCTCGCTGGCCTCCGTGATCACGGATGATCCGGACGGGCGCACCCTGCTCTCGACCTTCCGCACGATCGGCGGCGGCATCGGCGGCGCAGCCCCCCTGCTGCTCGCACCGTTCCTGATCTATACCAAGGTCCCGAACGCGGACGGCACGACCCACAACGAAGCGAGCGCGGGCGGCATGTTCGGCTTTGCGGTCGCCATGGCGGTGCTGGCCATCGTCTTCTACCTCGCCTGCTACAAAACGACGAAGGAGCGCGTGCCCTCGGAGGCGGAGCCGAAGATCAACATCCGCGAAATCTACAGCGCGATGTTCAAGAGCAAGCCCTTCATCATCCTCGCACTCACGGGCATCCTGATCAGCGGCCAGCTGCAGTTTGCTTCGCTCAACCAGTATCTCTACAAGAATTATTTTGAGAATACCAGCCTGTCCGTGCTCGGCACGATCGCGCAGTATCTGCCCATGGCGATCATGATCCCGTTTGTGCCAAAGCTCGTCAAGAAATTCGGCAAGAAGGAGCTCAGCGCCTTCGGTGCGTTCTTCTCCGCGCTCGCGGCCATCGCCACCTTCCTGCTCAAGCCCGCACGTGATCAGTCCTGGCTCTATATCGCGCTGCTGTTCATCATCGGCTTCGGTTATTCCTTCGTTTCGATCACGAACTGGGCCGTTGTGGCGGACGTGATCGACTATCAGGAATACAAGACGCACATCAAGAATGAAAGCGCGATCTACGCGGTCTACACCTTCTGCCGCAAGCTCGGCCAGACCGCCGCGGATTTCGGCGGCCTGAAGCTGCTCGAGAAGGTCGGCTACACCAAAGCGATGGCCGAGGCCGGCTATGTGGTCGGCGTGAGCGAGGGCATCCTCAAGGTCTGCACGCTGATCCCCGCCGTGACCTACACGCTGATTTTCCTGCTCTATGTGCTCTTCCCGCTGACGAAGACGCGGCTCGAACCGGTCTACGCCTATGTGCGGGAAACGAACGCCAAAACCGCAGAGGCCGGCAGCGATACCGCAGGCTGAGCGCGGCGTACGTAAAACCTGACAATAAGAAAATCACCGCCGGTTTTGCCCGATCAGGACGCCGGCGGTGTTGTTGTTTGATTGCGGTTTATGGAAGCCGATAGACCCGCTTCGCGTTTTCGGAGAGGATCTTGCGCAGGTCGTCCGCGGGCAGGCCGAGCGCAAACAGCATCTCCAGCTCGTCCTTCTCGCTCCACATCGGATAATCCGCGCCGAAGAGCACGCGATCCGCGCCGTAGGCTTCAAACAGGCGGCGCACCGCGGACGGATCCTGCAGAAAGCCCATGGTGGAGGAGCAGTCAACATAGAAATTCGGCAGGCCGCGCAGCGTTTCGCTCGCCTCTTCCCAGACGCTCCAGCCCCCGAAATGCGCGCCGACCACGGTCAGCTCCGTATAGATCTGCAGGATCGGCAGCATCCGGTTCGGATTGGAAAAATCATAGCGATGATCGCCCGTATGCATCAGGATCGGCATCCGGTCGCGCTCGCACAGCTCATAGATTTTCAGGCAGCGGTAATCATCGATCTTAAAGCCCTGAAAATCCGGGTGCAGTTTCACGCCGTGCAGACCGAGCGCGCGCAGATGCGCATAGTCGCCCGCAAGATCGGGGCTGTCGGGATAGAGCGTCCCGAGCCCGATCAGCCTGCCGCCGCTGCGTTCCGCTTCGGCGCAGATGAATTCGTTGATCGCGCGCACCTGATGGGCTTTCGTGGCCACGGACTGCACAATAAACCGGTCCACCCCTGCCGCGGCGCCGCGCGCCGTCAGATCCGCAACCGTCCCCGCCCCGCGCGTCGGCGCGCCGTAGAAATTGCCGATGCCGGCCACCGCGCGCGGCGCAATGCTGTCGGGATAGATGTGGCAGTGCGCATCGATGATCTCATATCCATGCAGCATGGTACATCCTCTTTTCTCTCTTCCCAATAAATGAAGCATCCCGCAGCTATCCGGTCTGCGGGATGCATTTTGCTTTTGCACTTCACACCGGATTGCAGATATTCTACAACCCGCAGCGAAAAAAGTCAAGCGGTTATTTCATTTTTGATATTATTCGTTGATCTTTGAAAGCGCCCACGCAGCCAGATCGGCATAAACGGTCTCTTTGCCGACTTCGTTGTGGATCTCATGCCGCATGCCGGGATAGAGCTTGAGCGTCACATCCTGCTTGCCGGCGGCCTTCAGGTCGTTGTAAACCTGCTTGACGCCCGCGCCGTAAGCGCCGACAGGATCCTCCTCGCCCGCGATCAGCAGGATCGGCAGCTTCGGATTTACCTGCGCGAACCAGTCCTTGCCGGACACCTTGGAGAGGATCGTGAACAGATCCTTGTAGCCGGCGGCGGTGAACAGATAGCCGCAGTAGGGATCGGCGATATACTTATCCACCTGCGCGGGATCGCAGGAGAGCCAGTCAAAGGGCGTGCGGGGATCGGCGACCTTCTTATTGTAGGTGCCGAAGCCGAGATTATTGATGAAATTGCTCTTGAAGCGGCTGCCCTTGGCCTTCGCGATCACGTCGGCGAGCTTGATCGCTACGCCCACGGCGGGATTCTTGCCGCTCGTGCCGCAGATGATCGCGCCCTTGATGCGCGGATCCGTGCCGTAACGGCGGATGTATTCGCGCGCGATGAAGGAGCCCATGCTGTGGCCGTAGAAAATCAGCGGCAGGTCGGGATATTCCTCCTCGAGCAGCACCGTAAAGGACCGCGCGTCCTCCACGAACGCATCCCAGCCGCCGTTCTCGCCGAAATAGCCGAGATCGTCGTCAGACTTCACGGATTTGCCGTGACCGACATGATCCTGCGCAAGCACGGCAAAGCCCTGCCCGCAGAGATACGCCGCAAGGTCCTCATAGCGCTCGCCGTGCTCGGCCATGCCGTGCGTGATCTGGAACAGCGCCTTCGGCCCGTCGGCAGGCACCCAGCAGCGCGCGTAGACGTCGGCCACGCCGGATTTGGAGGGAATCGTATACTCTTTTCGGATAATCTCCATGGAATTCAGCCCTTTCTGTTATGATTCTGATTCTATACTAGCATGAATCCGCGCGGATTGCAAGATGCATCCCGAAAAAACCGCATCCGTTTTCGGATCTGTCCGGTTTTGCGCATAAAGAAGCCGGGACCGCAGACAGCAGCCCCGGCAAATTGCGGTTCATCAGTACTTGAAATCGCTGTAGGTGATGGTGGTGTTCAGCTTGCCGTCGCCCTTGGAAACGGAGATGAGCGTATAACGGATATTGGTCAGATTGGCCGTCATCTGGTAGCTGAGCGTGATGGAGGAGAAGCGCTTGCCCTCGACGCTGATGCGCGCCTTGAGCGCCACATTCGAGGTCTGGGTCGAAACCGTGCCCACGCTTGCGCCCGCCTCCTGCATGCCGGCCTTCAGCTCGCTGACGTCCTTGAAATCCTCCGTCACGCGGCCGAGCGCGCTCTTGCCCTTGGCGGGATTGCTTTCGCCCTTGATATTCAGCGTAATGTCATAGTACTTGCCGTCCTTGGAAAGCGTGCAGGTCGCCGCGGTGACGTCGTCGGCGGTCAGCGTGCTCTTTTTCAGCGATTTGCCGTCGAATTTGCCCTTGGCCACGGTCTGGGTGCTCTGCCCTTCGCCGAGGAAATCACCGACGGCCGTGCGCACGACCTCCATGCGGCCGAGCGCGCCGAAATTCAGCGAGCTGAGCACAGTATTCGTCTTTTTGGTATAGCCGGGCTTCGACGTCGCGGCCTGAACGGTCGCGTCATTGTAAAGCGCAACGATGTCCTTCTTCGCGGTCGGCGCGGTCACCTGTTTTTTCGTCGTGGTCGCCGGCTTCGTGGGCGCCTTGGTCGTTGCGGGCTTCGTGGGCGCCTTGGTCGTTGCGGGCTTCGTGGTCGGCTTCGCCGTCGTGGGCGCTGCGGTGGTCGGCGCTGCAGTCGTGGTCACCGTCGTCGGCTCCGTCGTCGGCTCGGTCGTCGGCTCGGTGGTCGGCTCGGTGGTCGCTTCGGTCGTCGCTTCCGTTGTCGGTTCCGTTGTCACGGCCTGCGTTGCGGGCGCAGCCGTGGTCGCCGCAGTCGGATCCGGCACGGCGGTCGTGGTCACGTCGCCGCCCTTGCCGCCGCAGGCAACGAGGAACAGCAGCGCGAATACCAGCAGAATCGGAATCAGTTTTTTCATCGGTCAACACCTCCGGTTTTTTACAGTCATCAATAAAGTGCTTTCGCGAGGAAGACCCAGGACGTCAGCGCACCGTTTTCATCAAAGGTCGCATAGCATTCCGCATTCAGCGCGCCGAAGCGGTAGGTGCCGCAGTAAACGGAATCCGTTTCTTCCATTTCCGCGAGGATCTCTGCTTTTGATCCGGTCATCAGCAGATCATCCTCGGTCAGGAATCCGCCGATCCGCGCCTTGAGTTCCGTGGCTTCCAGACCGCAGACAACGTCGGGCAGAATCGGCAGCGCGGCGTTGGAAATGCGCACGATCTTGACATTTGCGCTGCCGGCTTCGACCGGCGCGGACGCGTCGACCCGATTGATGAAGACGAGGGACGGGGCAGAATCCTCCCCGCTCGCCTGCATATATTCGCCGAATTGCGCGGTCGCATCCGCATAGGAGCGGTTGAGATAGAGCGCGGGATAGAGGCAGCGATCGTCCGCAGCAATCGCCGGGATTCCGTCGCCGAGCGTGCGCGTGGAGATGACGATCCCGTTGCACAGGTCGTCGGGATAGAAGAAGAACAGCGTCACATGCAGCAGGATGTCGTCGTTGGACGCATCAAAGCCGCAGGTATAGTAGCCGCAATGCGGATCATAAACGCAGTCTGTCAGCGCGGGAAACGTCTGCCGGTAGTCCGCAAACGCACCGCCGATCTTCAGCCCCGGCGCGACGGTCCGCTCCGCCTCGGTGCAATAGAGCGTGGTGATCACGGCATCCTCGCTGTCGTCCTTGTCATGCGTGGAAAAGAACACTTTTCCCATCGAATCCTGCCAGTCCCGCAGCCAGCCGCCGTCGGCGCAGGGCAGTCCGCTGCCGGAGGCGCCGAACGCTTCGTTCGCGTGCGCGACCGTATGGCCGATCAGGCCGACGGGGAACTGCATGGCGCCCCCGAAATCCCAGCGCACCGACGCCGCGAGCTTTGTTTCCCCGTCCGCGGCGGATTCCCCGGACGCCGTCGTCTCGGGCTCAGAGGGCCCGACGGTCAGATCGATTTCGCCGTACTCGCCGCAGGCCGTCAGAACCAGCAGCGCAAGCGCCAGCAGGATCGGAATCAGTTTTTTCATGTGCCTCTCCCCCAATCAGGCAGGTTTGTCTTTCATCTGCATCATAGCGAACAATGCGAAAAAAGTCAATAAACAGCCTATGAATAATCGATTACAAATGATTACAAAAGGGACGCCGCAGGGCGTCCCTTCACGCTGTCAATCCAGCTTTGCTTTCAGATAATTGTCATAGAAATCACGCACGGCGGCGTAGAAATCGTCGATCGAGCCGTCGTTCTTCAGGATGTAATCCGCCATCTTTTCGCTTTCGCTCGTGTGGAAGATTTCCTCCTCGTGAATGTCGTTCTCACGCAGCTTCTCCACGCTCTTGCCGTCGCGCTCGGAGCCGCGGGCGAGCATGCGCTGATAGCGCACCTCATCGTCGCTGATCACAACGTCCACAAGCACGAACTTCTCGCCGAAGGCCTCCTTGAACACGGCGATGTCCGAGGGCGGACGGATGCCGGAAACCAGATAATTCGGCGTGTCGGATTCCTTGATCTTCTTGACGATCAGCTCCGGGAAGAAGGTCTGCCCGTTGGCTGTCATATATTTTTTGGACGTGGCGTGCAGATTGTCGCGGGTCAGCTCCAGCCCGTCCTTCGCGGCGAGCTCGCGCACCACGTCGCCGATGGAGATCATCGGGAAGCCGTAGGTCTTTGCCACATACTCCAGGAAGAAATCCTTGCCTGTGCCGTTTTTGCCGACTGCTGCCAATACCATATTGCATTACCTCCGTATTCTTTTCGGGCCGTCGGCCCGCATTATTTACAAATTCATTATATAGAACTGCGCGGGATTTGTCAAGCCGTCCGCGCTCAGATCAGGCGGCGCACGTCCTCGATCCGGCCGAGCACGATCAGATGCTCGCCCGCCTCAAAGCGCCGCTCGCCGGTGATTACGGGCTTGACCTCGTCGCCGTTTTTGGTGGCCAGCACGGCGAGGTTGTATTTGACGCGGAAATTCAGCTCCTTGACCGTTTTGCCGACCCAGCGCTCCTGCATGTCGATCTCGAAAATGGAGCAGTCGCGCCCGAGCTTGATATAATCGAAAATGTGCTCGCTGCTCTCGCTGACCGCGCAGCGCCGGGCGCTGTCCCGCTCGGGATAAATCACGGCGTCCGCGCCGTTGCGCAGCAGGAATTTTTCCTGAATGTCGCGCTCGGCCTTGCTCACCACGCGCTTCGCGCCGCAATCCTTGAGCAGGCTGGTGATCTCCAGACTGTTCTGGAAATTCTCGCCGATGCACACAAAACACACGTCGAAGGAGGGCACGTCCAGCGTTTTGAGCACCGCTAAATCCGTGCAGTCGCCGATCTTCGCGCTGACCACATAGGGCAGCAGATCCTCAATGTTTTTTTCATTCCGGTCGACCACCATGATCTCACAGTCCGACTTCGCGAGGAAATGGCAGAGATGGTGCCCGAACAGACCCATGCCGATCAACAAATAAGATTTCATATGCTATCTCCTAACCAAGCGTGATTTTTAACCAAGCGTGATTTTTTCACGCGGATTCATGATTGCAGGGCGCGCGCGTTTTTCCAGCAGCGCCAGCGCAAACGAGACGCTGCCGACCCTGCCGCAGAACATCAGATACACGATGATCAGGCGGGCGGCGGGATGCAGAGCGCGCGTGATGCCGGTGGACATGCCAACCGTGCCGATGGCGGACAGGACCTCAAACACAACGTCGCTGAAATGCAGCTCGGGCTGCAGCGCAAAAATGAACAGCATGCCGGCGAGCGCGAGCGTCAGATTCGTGAACGCCACGGAAATGGCCTTGCTCAGCGCGTCGGTTTCCAGCCGCCGCCCGAATACGCCCTTGGATTCGCGCCGGCGGATGCCGTTGAAGGTGGAAATCGCGATGACGGCCACCGTCGTGGTCTTGATGCCGCCGGCGGTGGAGCCGGGCGAGCCGCCGACATACATCAGCAGCATCGTCAGGAATTTGCCCGCGCTCGAAAGCGAAGCGGTGTCCACGGTGTTGAAGCCCGCCGTGCGCGCCGTGACCGCGTCGAAGAGCGAGGCGAGCAGCGCCTGCTTCGCGCCGACGTCCGCATTCGTGGCGTGGCGCTCGACCAGCAGAAACAGCAGCGCGCCGCCGAAGGTCAGCACGGCCGAAACCGTCAGCACCAGCTTGGAATGCAGGCTGTAGCGCGAGAAGCGCAGACGATGGCGCATCAGATCCTCCCAGACGATGAAGCCCAGGCCGCCCACAGTGATCAGCACGCAGAGCGTGAGCGTGACGAGCGCGTCATCCGCATAGTCGACGAAAGAGCAGTAAGGCGACTGCGCGCCGAGCAGATCGAAGCCCGCGTTGCAGAAGGCCGAGATGCTGTGAAACACCGACAGCCAGAGCCCGTGCTTCCAGCCGAAGCGCGGCACGAAGCGCAGCGCGAGAAGCAGCGTGCCGCCGCCCTCAAACAGCGCCGTTCCGCGCAGGATCATTTTTGTCAGCGAGGCAATTTTGCCGATGTTGTCCACATTGATGCTTTCCTGCATGATCTGCCGCTCCCGCAGACCGAGCCGGCGGCGCAGCATCATCGAAAAGCCGGTGGCGATCGTCATGAAGCCGAGACCGCCGATCTGAATGAGCACAAGGATCACGGCCTGCCCGAAGGGCGACCACGCCGTGGCGGTGTTGCACACGACCAGGCCCGTCACGCACGAGGCGGAGACCGCCGTGAACAGCGCGTTCGGCACGCCGGCGCTCATACGCGTCGCGGAGGAAACGGGCAGCAACAGCAGGATCGTGCCCAGCGCGACCACTGCGGCATAGCCGAGCGCGATCACGCGAATGCTCGAAAAGGAGCGCTTCATGTCCGTTCCCCCTCCTTACTTAAAAAGATGGATTTCACTGCCCGCGGGCAGCGGCTTGCCGAAGACCGGCATGCCGAAAATGCGGCGAAACGGCTGCACGCGTACGCTCCGCCCGTTCCAGCCCGTGCCGCTTTCAAGATTTGCGTGGTAGATGATGTAGTCCTGCCCGTTCGCGGCGCGCAAAAAGCTGCAGTGACCGGGGCCGTAGGCGCCGTCCGTTTTTGAGAGCACGGGGCGCGGGCATTTGACCCAGCTTGCCGGGTCCAGCGGATCGCCGCCGGTGAGCGCGAGCATCCCGATGCAGTAGTCGTCCGTCCAGCTGCCGGAAGCGGAATAGAGCAGATACACGCCGTCTTCGGACTGCAGCACCGCCGGGCCTTCGTTGATCGGATGCCCCTGCGTTTCCCATTTATACTCCGGCGCGGAAATGCGCACCCGCTCGCCGCTGATATGCGTCGGGCTGTCCATCGGCGCGATATAGAGGAACTGGCCGCTGTCGGTTGCGCCTTCCCAGCCGGACCAGATGAAATAAAGCTGTTCCCCCAGCGTAAGCACGGTGCCGTCGATCGCCCAGCAGTCCGTCGGCGCGGCCACCTTGCCGGCAAACGCAAACGGGCCGGTCGGGCTGTCGCTCACAAGCGCGTACATGCGGTGATTCTCATTGCGGCCGTCGTCCGCCGCGACGTAAATATACCATTTGCCGCCGATGCAGTGCAGCTCCGGCGCCCAGTAGGAATCGGCATACAGCGTCCCGCCCGGCGGGGTATAGACGACCTCGCCCGGCGCGTCAAACAGGCCGGCGAAGGTTTCGGACGCGCGCACGGCAACGCCGCGGCCGACGGAATAGCAGTAGTAATACATGCCGTCCTGCGACACGACCCAGGGGTCGGAGCCGCCGCCGAGCGGCAGCGTGATCGTTTCGCCGCCGGACGCGTCGGCGGGGGCAAACACGGCGGCCGGCAGGAGCGTGCCGACAGCGGTGAAAAGCAGCATCCGCAGCGCGAGCAATGCGGAAATCAGCCTGCGCATGCGGCGCCCCCCTTTCGTTCCGATTTTACGACTGCCATTATAGCATTTACAAGCTCCGATGTCAATGAAAAACGAACTGCCGCTTGCAAATCCGGCGCGCCTGTGCTATGATGAATTCAGAATAGGAGGGACTGTTATGAACCGTTTGCTTCGACGCCTGATCGCAGCGCCCCTTGTGCTGACCCTGGCGCTTTCCGCCTGCCTGTTTCCCGCATCCGCCGCGCCGCAGCCCGCGGCCGCGCAGCCGTCTGCCGCGCCGCTGACCGCGGAGGATCTCCTGCATACGCAGGGGCAGAAGCTGGTCAATGCCCGCGGCGAAACCGTCACCCTGCGCGGGGTCAATCTCGGCGCATGGCTGATCTGGGAGGACTGGCTATGCCCGTATGAGGAGGTTGCCGAGCACGCGGAGGCGCTCGAGGTGCTGACCGAGCGCTTCGGCGAGGAGGGCGCCTATGCCCTGTTCAACACCTATCTCGACAATTTCATCACCGCATACGATCTCGATGAAATCAAGGCCATGGGCTTCAACTGCGTGCGCGTCCCCTTCTGGTTCCGCAATTTCTATTATGACGACGCCGGGCGCAAAATCCTCGACGCAAACGGCGAATGGGATTTCTCGCGTCTGGACTGGATCGTGGACGCCTGCACGCAGCGCGGGCTCTATGTGATCCTGGATATGCACGGCGCGGTCGGTTATCAGAGCGACGCGCCCCACAGCGGCAAGGGCGGCGCCTGCGGGCTCTATGACGACACGACGGAGAGCGAGCAGTACCGGAAGCTCACCGACGAGCTCTGGACCGCCATTGCTTCGCGCTTTCGCGATGCGCCGGGAGTTGCGATGTATGATCTGCTCAACGAGCCGATGTGCGACGTAAACTGCGGCGAGCTGACCCGCCGCAAAAACAACACGATGATCTACACCCGCCTTTACAATACCGTGCGCGCCGCCGACCCGGATCACATCATCACGGTGGAATGCATCTGGACGCCGCTCGCGCTGCCGCACGCCGTATTCAAGGGCTGGAAAAATGTCGTGTATCAGGTGCATTTCTATCAGAATTCCGATTTCATTTTCAACCTTTTCGTCTGGTTCGCGCGGCTGTATTATTCCGACGTGCCGATGCTGATGGGCGAATTCTATCCCCACAAAAAGACGACCTGGAAAAACTGCTTCTCCACGATGGAGAAATACGGCTTCAGCTGGATGCTCTGGACCTACAAGGCCGCCGGTCACGGCATGTGGGAGAGCGACTGGTGCCTGCGCGGGAGCAAGGACGGCTTTGAGCGCGCGAAGCTGCGCACCGACAGCTACGAGGAAATCGCCCGCAAATTCGGCGAATGCATCCGCACGGAAAACGGCTATCAGGATTCCGGGCATTATGAACGCGACGTGGCCGCGTTCCTGCAATGACCGCTTCCCCCGCAAACAACAGGCTCTGTCGGATCCTTTGCGCACAGCCGTCCTGTGTGCAAAGGATTTATTTTTCCGTTTTCGCTTTACAAAGAATGACAGATATGATAAAATAAAATTATAAACACGCATTCAGCACCCTGTTTGCAGGGCGCGTTCCGACCGAACAACGGTTTGATTTTCAGCAAAGGAGGCCGCACAGCATGAAAAAAGCATTCTCCGTCTGCCTGGCGCTTGTGATGCTCGCCGCGCTGCTCCCGTCGGCGACACTCGCGCAGGCCTTTCTCCGCGTTCCCGCCGCCAACCACTATTATTTGATTCAATCCGCAACGGATCTTTGCAACTTCGGCAAACAGCTGCATCTTGGGAATGCCGACTATTCCACGGCGTATGTCCTGCTGGAGGATGACGTCAACATGAGCGGCTGCACGTGGGTCACCGGCCCGTTTGAAGGCATCTTTGACGGCGATGGACACACGATCAGCAACCTGACCTCCACCGTCGGCGGCCTGATCTCGGAGCTGGGCTTCGGCGGCTGTATCAAGGATCTGACGATTTCGGATTCCGCGATCAGCGATCGAAACGCCGCGCAGCGTAATTACATCGGCGCCTTTGCCGATCACTGCATGGGCGTTCTCATGAATTGCTCGCTGGCTGAAACCTGGGTCTCCGGCAATTGCATCGCGGCCGGCGGTCTGGCCGGTCTGCAGACGCTGTACGGCGATTCCGCGTGCGGGTATCAGATCAACGAAGTCGATTCCGACGGTCTGGAGCAGCAAACTTATTTCATCGACGACGCAACGACGTTGACAACCGGCGGCATCCTGTCCTGCGCAGTGGATGAAAATTGCAGAGTCAGCAATTCGTACACCTCGATTTCGGAAAACAGCAATGATCTGCAGGTCGGCGTCGCCGGCGGCATCGTCGGCATGACGGACAGCGGCATCATTGACGACTGCCTGAACGAAGCGACCGTGACCGGCCTGCGTCCGGGCGGGATCGTCGGCCTTTCGCAGGCGGGCACGCTGATCCGCTGCTGCGAAAACCGCGGCACGGTCAGCCTGCCGGAAAGCGTCGTTTCCACGCGGATCGAAGCGCCCACCGCCCAGAACCAGCGTCCGAATACGCTCGCGCAGCAGGCGGAGGAGGACTGCGTCGATCTTTGGGTCACGGCGTCCGCTTATCAGCTGGCCGCGGGCGGCATCCTCGGCGTTGCGCTGCGGGGCGGCACAAACATTCAGAACTGCATGAACTACGGCACGGTTTCGGGCCTGTTCAACATCGGCGGCATCGTCGGTTATCTGCTCGATCCCGGCACGATGATCGTCAACTGCGGCAACGATTTCAAAAACGGCGATCAGGATTACGAATCCGCGCTGCAGGGCATTTATAATGTCGGCGGGCTGGTCGGCTATCTGATTGCAGGCGCCTGCGACGATCCCTCCGACCATCAGTATGCTTATACCGCCACGGTTTTCAGTCAGGCGGCCATGCTCATCAACAACTACAACGCCATGCCGCTGCATGCGGCCGGCGTGTTTCGATACGATTACACCGACGGCGTGTTCGGCGGCCTGGTCGGACGGATCGACGGCGAAGCCAGCCATCCCTCCCTTGAAAACTGCCATAATGCAACGATCCCGACGCTGGACGAGATCAGCTCCGGGGCAGTGACCATTGCCGGTTCTCTTGTCGGCGTGATTGATCAGTGCCAGGCGCACATCATCCATTGCATCGGCGCAATCAACGATCGAGAGGCCTTTAACTATACCCTGAACCTCCGGCATCCGATGCAGGATGAATATGCGGACTTCCGCCTCATCGGCGCGGATCTCTCCGGCATTCAGCTCGCGCCGGGCTTCTATTTCGACAACCGGAAGTATACGCGCAGCCAGCCGGTGCTCGACGACTACGTTTCCCCTCAGAGAGAAACGCTTGTCTGCGGCGGCATTCTGATCGAGGATCAGATTGCAGCACCCTCGGATTATACGCTCGAAACCGGCGTTCTGTCCGGCACCCATCAGGTGCTCGCGGAGCTGAATGCGTATGTGCGCCAATTGCGTTTTGCAAGTGCAAATTATTCCGGACGGTATTTTGAGCTCCACGCGGCGCATCTGCCCTGGCGCTGCGCCGATCAGACGCACACAGACGGCGGGATCGATGACTGCGCAGAATATGCCGCCCTCCAATCCGGTCTGGCGGGCTTTTCGCCGATCACAACCAACGACCCGGATCCGATGGCAGTCTGGCAAACACCGGAGGATCCCGACGCATCCCAGGTCGATCCCAATGAACCCGCCGTGACGGTCTCGCATTCCCTTTCGCTCGAGGGCGACATCTGTGTGAATTACTACGTGAGCCTCCCCTCGCCGGATCCCGCCTGTTTCATGGAATTCACATTCGGCAACACGACGCTGACCGTGCCGATCGATCTGAACCGTTATTTCGTCAAGGACGGCGAAACGCTTTATTGCTTCTCCTGCCCGCTGAACGCGTCGCAGACCTCCGTGCGGATCGATGCGACGATCTGGGTGCCGGATGACGGCACCATCAGCCAGGACGCTGCCTGGGGACCGGTTTTCCGGGACGGATCCTGCGGCAAAACGCTCGAGCCCTATTCCGTCAACCGGTATCTGGAGGATATTTCTCAGAACGCAGCCTATCAGAATAATCAGCCGCTCATGCAGCTCATGCGCGCGATCTCCGTCTACGGTTACTACGCCAACGCGCTGTTCGGCACCGATCCGGACTTTGCGCCGTCTGTGCTCTTTGACGCTTCCGCGATCGACGGGATCGACGCCGCCGCGCTGGCAGGCTATGCCGCAGATACGCAGGATTTCGGCACGCAGGTCGCCTATTACGGCTCCAGCCTAGTGCTGCGCACCACCACGGCGATCCGCCATTATTTCACGCTGGCGCCGGGCGAGGACATCGAAGATTACACCGTCGTGTGCAGCAACACCGGAGAAACGCTCGTTCCCGAGGAAAACGGCAGTTACTACTGCGTTGAGATCCCGAATATCGCCTCCGGCAACCTCGGCACGAACTATATTGTGCAGGTTTACGCCCCCGGCAGCGCGTCGCCGGTCAGCGTCTGGACGTATGCCGGCCTGAGCTATGCGTACAAAGTGCTCACGCAGTATGAAAACGGCGGCAATATCAGCGACGAGCTGGCAAATGTCGCAAGAGCGCTCTATGTTTATTATACCTGCGCGGATGCGTATTTCGTTTCCTGACCATCAGCTTGAATTCAGATTCACTGCATGCAAACTTTGCGGGCGGCGGCAGCTGCCCGCAGATTTTTTTATTTTTTCCTTTACAAATAATTCCAGATATGATATTATAAAATTGGAATTATTCCACTGCGCCCGGTTTTGCCGGTGCGCTTTCCGACCGAACACGCATTTTTAAATAAATCAAGGAGGCTGAACAGAATGAAAAAAGCATTGTCCATCTGCCTTGCGCTCGCGATGCTCGCCGCACTGCTCCCATCTGCAACGCTGGCGCAGGCACTGACCAACGTGCCGCCCGCCGCGCATTATTACACGATCACATCCGACACCGATCTTTACAACTTCGGCAGGCAGCTTTACGCGGGCAATCCCCTATATTGCAGCGACGCTTACGTGGAGCTGGCGAACGATATCGACATGAGCGCCTACGCCGGTCTGTGGGAGAGCGGCCCGTTCTACGGAACCTTTGACGGCGGCGGCAATACGATTTCCAACCTCAATGCCACAAGCGGCGGTCTGTTTGACATACTGCCGGTTGGCGCTCTGGTCAAGGATCTGACCATCGCCGATTCCTCGATTGATAACTATTCGGCCGATGACTTTCCGTCCATGACACATGATTACGTCGGCGCGATCGCCAATCTCTCTGACGGGGTGATCATGAACTGCGCGCTCGTGAATACAAAGGTCATGGGCGCCTGCCTTGCGGTCGGCGGCTTCGTCGGTCGGCAGGGGGTTAACAGGGACGGACCGACCTACGTTATCGACGATACGCTCGCCGCGCCGTCGCGGGAGACTTACTATCTGGATGATCCGAGCCTCACCGCAATCGGCGGCGTGCTCTCCTGCACCGTCGATGGCGACAGCTGGATCGAGAATACGTATCCATATATCATGGAAAACTTCTCCTTCTTCGGATCCGCAAACAGTACCCAGCGTATCGGGATCGCCGGCGGCATCGTCGGCGAAACGAACAGCTGCATCATCGACGACTGCAAAAATGAAGCGAGCGTGACCGGTCTGCGCGTGGGCGGCATTCTCGGGGATGCGCAGGCGGGCGTGCTGATCCGCTACTGCTCAAATTACGGCAAGGTCACCCAGCCCGAAGACGTCGTCGATAAGTTGATGGAGGATCCCGACAACGGCTTCGCCACGATGCAGCCGATTTCACTTGCGGATTACGCCCAGTCTGTCGGCAGCACCCTTGAGAAAAAAGCGTCTGAGTTCGAGCTCGCCGCAGGCGGCATCCTCGGCATTGCGCTTGACGGGGGCACCAACATCCAGAACTGCATGAATTACGGCTCGGTGAAGAGCCTGTTCAACGTCGGCGGCATCGTCGGCTATCTGGAGGATCCCTGCTCGCTGATCATCAACTGCGGCTGTGACTATAAAGAAGGCTACGTCGACTACGGCTCTGCGATCAGCGGCGTCTATAATATGGGCGGTCTGGTCGGTCATATGACGATCCATTCCGGGCCCGGCGTCGGCATGGATCATCAAAACGCATACGCAGCCTCCACCGCGACCACCGGCCCCGTGATCTACAACAGCTATAACGCGATGCCGCTGCGCGCGGCGGGCGAATTCTACATCGCCCACGACTTCGGCGTTGCCGGCGGTCTGGTCGGCCGCATCGACGCGTCCATTTCCAACGGCCCCTATACCGGCCCCTATGCCTCGATCGAAAACTGCCACAACGCCGCCATCCCGAAGGAGATCGAGACGGTGTCCTATCTGGATCACGTCGGTTCTTTCGTCGGCTATCTCGATCTCGACTGCCCCGTGCATATCATCCACTGCTGCGGCGCGATCAACGACAGAAAAGCATATAACTATACCACGACTCAGTATGAGCCGATGTTCAGCTCCTGCGCGGAGTTCCCCCTGATCGGATTTGACGGGCCCGGCATTCAGCAGGCGCCCGGGTACTATTTCGACAATCGGATGTACGTGATGGATCAGCAGGTGATCTGGGATTTCGTCGATCCGACGGTCACGCTGGTCTGCGGCGGCATCCTGATCTCCGACGGTCCTTCGACCCCCTCGATCTATACTCAGGTGCTCGGCACGTTCTCCCAGAGAAACGAGGTGCTCGATGAGCTGAACGCCTACGTGCTCAATTATCCGATCAGCGCGCTGGATTTTGACGGGCGGTGGGTCGAGCTGACTTCGAGGATGCTGGAATGGAATTGCGCGGATCCGGCGCACGTCACGCCGCACGTGGGCGGCTGCCCGGAATACGCGATCATCCATGCCGGCCCGGCAAACTTCATGCCGATCCCGACGCAAGGCCCGGAGCCGGGCGTGATCTGGGAAACGCCGGCGGATCCCGACGCACCTGCGTTCGATCCCAACGAGCCCGGCGTGACGGTCACGCATTCCCTGTCGCTCGAGGGCGACATCTGTGTGAATTTCTATGCAAGCGTTCCGACGCCGGATCCCGCCTGCTATATGGAATTCGTGTTCAACGACACGACGCTGAATGTACCGATTGATCTGAACAGATTCATCGAACGCGACGGCGTGGCGCTCTATAAATTCTCCTGCCCGCTGAACGCGTCGCAGACGTCCACCGAGGTGCAGGCGACGATCTGGGTGCCGGACGACGGATCCTTTGATCCGAACGCCGGCTGGGGGCCGATCTTCGGCAACGGATACTGCGGCAAAATGCTGGAGCCCTATTCTGTCAACCGGTATCTTGAAGAGGTATCGCAGAATCCGAGCTATCAGAACAACGCACCGCTGATGGATCTGATGCGCTCGATCTCCGTTTACGGCTTCTACACCAACGAGCTGTTCCGGACCGATCCGGCCTTTATGCCGTCCCCGCTCTTTGACGCATCCGCAATCGACGGGATTGATGCAGCCGCGCTGGCGAGCTATGCCGCCGACACGCAGGATTTCGGCACGCAGGTCGCCTATTACGGCTCCAGCCTCGTGCTGCGCACCACCACGGCGATCCGCCATTATTTCACGCTGGCGCCGGGCGAGGACATCGAAGATTACACCGTCGTGTGCAGCAACACCGGAGAAACGCTCATACCGGAGCAGAACGGCAGTTACTACTGCGTTGAGATCCCGAATATCGCCTCCGGCAACCTCGGCACAAACTATATTGTGCAGGTTTACGCCCCCGGCAGCGCGGCGCCGGTCAGCGTCTGGACGTATGCCGGCCTGAGCTATGCGTACAAAGTGCTCACGCAGTATGAAAACGGCGGCAACATCAGCGACGAGCTGGCAAATGTCGCAAGAGCGCTCTACGTTTATTATGCCTGCGCGGATGCGTATTTCGGCTGACGCGTCTGCACTGAATCTCCGATAATCCGAATGCTTTTTTGCGGGCGGCGGCAGCTGCCCGCAAATCTTTTTGACAGGGACTTGAAATTTCCGAAAAAATCAATATAATAAAAGTGGACTAAATTAAAACGGAGGGAGAATTCATGAAGCATTCCGCTTTGATTTCCCTGCTCGCCGCGCTGGTGCTCATTCTGAGCCTTTCCTTCGCGGTGCAGGGCAAGGACGATTATGAAACGCCGATCATCCCGGTCGTGACCTCGACCTCCACAACGGGCGTCACCCACACCACGCCGGCGTCGACCACGACCCGCGTCTACACCACGGCGGCGACCACAACCGCCGCGCCGGCGGAGGAGACGACGACGGAGCCCGCATCGGACGGCGGCCTGCTTGACACGCTGCTCGCCGTGCTGGGAATCGTTGCTTCCTTCTTCCGCACGATCATCAGCTTATTCGGAGGACTGTTCGCATGAAACGTGTATTCATCATCCTGTTCGTTGCAGCACTGCTGCTCCTGACCGCAGCCTGCGGCAAAATCAAGCAACCCGTCGAGGAGACGACCGAGTATTCTTCCCCCTTCTCCTACGCGCCCGAAGTGACCGACCCCTATGAAACGCCGATCATCCCCGTGCAGCCGGTCAATCCGACCGAGGCGGGCAAGAGCACGACGGCGAAGAGCGCGAACGGCAAGACGGAGAAACAGACCGATACGCCGCTGCAGCCGCAGAAGCCCGAGCAGACGGGCAGCACCGTGACTTCCGGGACTGACGCCGCCAGGAACGAAACGACCAAGAGCGGCACTCAGAACGATACGACCAAAAACGGCACGACGAAACCCGCGCAGGCGACGACCGCGCCCGCAACGGCAAAGCCGGCAGAGGGCACGACCGCGCCGACCACCGGCAAGCAGCCCCCGCAGACGCTGCCGACGACCCCGCCGGACGTCACGACCGATCAGTATGAAACGCCGATCATTTAACGGATGACAGACACCTATCGATTCGCGGATACCGTTGTCGCGGTGGACGCGCTTTATCCCGCCGTGCATGCGTATTGCAGCGCCTACCGCTGCACAGGCACGCCGGCGCTGACCGTGCGCATCACGCAGGCGGACATTGACGCCGAGCGCCGGAAATCCGCTGATGAAGACCGCGCGGAGGGCCGGCCGGTGCACGCGTTTGCGGATGATTATCTGGAAACGCTGGCCGTCTATCGGAAGATTGCCGAATGGATGCCGCAACGGGACACGGTGCTGCTGCACGGCTCGGCCGTCGCTGTGGACGGCGCGGCCTATCTCTTCACCGCCAAAAGCGGCACCGGCAAATCCACGCACACCGCCCTGTGGCAGGCGGCCTTCGGCAGCCGGGCGGTCATGATCAACGACGACAAGCCCCTGCTGCGCATCGCGCCGGACAGCGTGACCGTCTTCGGCACACCGTGGGACGGCAAGCACCGACGCAGCTCCAACTGCGCCGCGCCGCTGCACGCGATGTGCATCCTCGAGCGCGCCGCGCAGACGCAGGTCGTGCCGATTTCCGCCTCGCAGGCCATGCCGCTGCTCCTGCAGCAGGTCTACCGGCCCGCGGACCCGGTAGCGCTTGCGGCTACGCTCCGCCTGCTCGACCGTCTGACGCAGACCGTGCCGCTCTATCGCATGGGCTGCAACATGGCGCCCTCTGCCGCCGAAATCGCCTACGAGGCCATGAAAGGATAAGCTATGAAACTCAAACAGGAATTTATCGCCTATGATACGGATGGGCTGTCGATGCTCGTGCCGACCGGCAGCGCCGGTTTCGCCGGGCTCGTGCAGGGCAACCGCACCCTCGGCGTGATTCTTTCCCTGCTGCAATCCGAGACCACCGAAGCCGAGGTCGTCGCCGCCATGCTTGCGCGCTTCGACGCGCCGGAGGACGTGATTGCCCGGGATGTGCGCCGCGTGATCGACGCGCTGCGCGGCGTCGGTGCCCTCGATGAATAAGCAGCTTTCACTGGAAGAATATCTGCGCGAAAACGGCAGCCTGACCTATTCCAACATCGGCGTGAGCATGATGCCGCTGCTGCGGCAGGGACGCGATCTGCTGACGCTGCAGGCAAAGGGGCAGGCGCGCTGCGAGGTCGGCGACGTCGTGCTGTATCGCAGGGCGTCCGGCAAGCTTGTGATGCACCGCATCGTCGCGGTGCAGGAAGCGGACTATGTGCTGCGCGGCGACAACTGCACGGGCGACGAGCCCGGCGTTACGGACGCGCAGATCCTCGGCGTGATGACCGGCTATGTCCGCGGCGGCAAAACGCACAGCATCACGGAGCCGGGGTATCGCCTGTATTCGCGCTATGTTCTGCGCGCGGCCCGGCTGCGCATTCCGATTCTGAAGGTACGGCACCGCATCCGCCGCCGGCTGTGGCGGCTTCTGAAAGCCAAAAAACAATAAAGAATCAACCCCGGTCACGGCAGATTGAACCGTGATCGGGGCTGTTGTTTATTCGGGTGAGGTTATGCGCCGATGGGCAGATTGCTGAAAATCGACATCAGCGCGCTGAAGAACCGCTGCAGGAAGCCAATCAGCATGGAGAAGAAGCCGCCCCCGTTGCCGGTCACCGTAAACGGCACAAGCACATACAGCGCGGTATCCGAGCCGCGGATCGCCTTCGCGTTTTCCAGGTTGCAGTCGACCGTCACATTCGCGCCGAACACATAGCCGCTGTCGGCCGTGAGCTTCATGGAGAGCAGGTAGGTGTCGCCCACCTTCATCTCGCCCGTGTAGGCGTCCTTGCCCTCATCCGGGATCAGATCGGCCATCGCGATCGAAACGCCCTCGGTGCGGATGGTGACGAACTTCTCGACGTCCGCATAGGTGTAGCCGCCCGCGCGCCCGCTCACGCGCACCGTGACGGAATCAATGCTCGTTGCGGCGAACGCCTGCAGCGGAAGCAGGCTCAGCAGGAGCGCTGCCATGACCAGCGCAAGGATCTTTTTCAGTTTCATAGATTTGTCCTCCCGTGTTGCATCTGATGAATTTGACTGTAGTATACCATAGAATCGGCGGCGTTGCAACCGCAAACCGCGGAATTTGTCCGAAACGCGGATTTTTTTCGTATTTTCCCTTGCGTCCGGTGGACAATTCGCGTAAAATATGCTATAGTATGAAAAAACAAAAGCGGGAGGTGCGGGGCGTGAAGCGAACTGCGCTGGCTGCGGTCGTCGCAGGCGCCGCCGTCAATTTTCTGCTGTTTCTGGTAAAGCTCTATGTCGGGGTCGCGACCAATTCGCTTTCCGTCTACTGCGACGCGGTCAACAATCTCGGCGATACCTTCGCCTGCGGCGTGGCCGTGCTGGGCTTCGCGCTGAGCCGCCGGCTGGACGCCCGTCGTGCGGGGCGGGAGCAGAGCCTTGCCACCTTTGTGATCAGCATCGTCATCGCCGTGACCGGCTTTTATTTCGTCTATAACGGGCTCGAGCGGCTGCTCTATCCCCTGCCGATCTCCTATTCCGCGGGCTACGCGGCGGTCATCGCCGCCACGATCGCGGTCAAGCTCCTGCTCGCGCTGCTCTTTCATCGCGCCGGCAAAGCGTCGCCCTCGCCGGTGCTGCGCGCGCTGGTGCTCGACAGCATGCTGGACTGCTTCATTACGCTGTTCGCCCTGATGGGGCTGTTCCTGATCGTCCGCGTCCGTTTTGCGGCGGACGGGGTGTTCGCCATTCTCTGCGGCGCCGCCGTCACGGTTTCCGCCGTGCGCGCCGTTATTGCCGAGGCGAGGTATCTGATCAATGAATAATTATAACAGGCTATATAGAAATTATCAAGGAGTGGAACCAATGGCAAAGAAAGAAAAAGTCAAGAAGACCCCGAAGCAGAGAGCGAAGACGGCGGGCAAGGTGATCGGCATCATCCTGCTGGTGATCGCGGTGCTTGCCGGCGCGCTTGCGCTGGCCAACTACATCAGCATCCGCGCCAACCGCGCCTTCGTTGAAAACACCCTGCAGCCTGCGGTCTATGAAAATCAATTGCAGCCGACGCTGGACGCCGACGGCTATTATTCCTTCACCGCGGACCGCGAGCTGAAGGTGATGCAGCTCACGGACATCCACATCGGCGGCGGCATCATGAGCGTCAAGAAGGACACGATGGCCCTCAACGCCGTTGCGGCAATGGTCACGGCGGAGAAGCCGGATCTCGTGGTCGTCACGGGCGACGTCGCCTATCCCGTGCCCTTCCAGAGCGGCACGTTCAACAACAAGCTCAGCGCGCAGCTCTTCGCGCAGACGATGGAGAAGCTCGGCGTCTACTGGTGCCTTGCCTTCGGCAACCATGATACCGAGGCCTATTCCTTCTTCACCCGCGAGGATATCGCGGCGATGTATGAGGATCACGACGCCTATCCGCACTGCCTGTTCCAGAGCGGCCCGACGGAGGTGGACGGCGTGGGCAACTATGTGATCAACGTGCGCAATTCCGCCGGCAAGATCACGCAGAGCCTGATCATGCTCGATTCCCATTCCTACACGGACAACGACTACCTCGGCATCCTCTGGCGCTATGACTGCATCCACAAGGACCAGGTCGACTGGTATGAAAAGCAGCTCGACGCGCTCGCGGCCGAAAACGGCGGCGAAATGCCGAAATCCCTGCTGTTCTATCACATTCCGATCAAGGAAACGCAGGACGCTTATTATGAGTGGCGCGACAATGACTTCACCGACACGGAGAATGTGGAATACGTCTTCGGCAAGGCCGGCGAGCACAAGGTCGTCGTCTATTCGAGCGAGCACAACGAAGGGCTGTTTGACGCGGTTCTGGCCAAGGGCTCCACGCAGGGTCTGTTCTTCGGCCACGACCATCTGAACAACTTCTCGCTCAAATACAAGGGCATCCCGATGACCTACGGCTACGCGGTGGACTATCTGGCCTATGTCGGCATCGCGAAGGTCGGCCTGCAGCGCGGCTGCACGATGATCACCCTCGCGCCGGACGGCAGCTTCACCTATTCGCAGGAGAACTACTATCAGGATAAATATCAGCCCGCGCAGGCGAAGGAGCAGGTGGAAATGATCGACCTGAACGAGGACCCGGATTTCGGCCAGAACGCGACGGCGAAAAAATAACGGAAGATACAGCAAGCGGCTGTGCCGGATCGGCACAGCCGCTGTTTTTTATGTCATTTCCTCCGGCCGTTTCGCGCCGCAGGTGCCGCAGAACGGGCTGTCGTTGACGCAGCCGCAGTCCGGGCATTTCCATTTTTCGTTCAGATTCAGCGCGCGTTCCTCCTCCCGCTGCCGGATCGACGCCGCCATGCGGTCAAAGGGATTAACAAACGCCGCCGCTGCGACGCCGCCTCCGCCGGGATTTGCCGCCGCGGTGCGCATCGCATCCGCCTGCGCGCTTGCCAGCGCCGCGCCTGCCATGGCCGGATCCCGCAGCACTGCGGTCGCCTGCAGCTGCGTGAGCCGCGCCGCGTCCGCATCGGTCAGCCGCAGATAGGTGAGCGCGACGGATTCGATCGTCAATCCGCGCATGCCCGCCTGCTGCGCATTCAGCTGCGCCGTGATCTCCGCGCAGAGCGTCGGCACAAGCGCCGGGAATTCCGACGGTCGCATCCCGTCCGAAAGCCGGTCGCTCAGGACGGTTTGCAGCACCTGCACGAATTCCGCGGTCAGCTGCGGCGCAAGCGTCGCGCGCTCGATCCGGTCGCCGCCGCGGGGCATGGTGTTGAAAAACAGGAGCGGGTCCGTGATGCGATAGGAGTAAACGCCCGCGAATTCCACGCCGACGTCCGCGTCGTAACCGATGCTGCCGTCACGCACGCGGCCGACCGCCGCGCCCTGAAACGGATTGTCAAGGCATTCCTTCGTATTCAGATAATAAACGCGCTGCACCACGGGCGCGTCGCCGCCGAAGGCGACCCTGCGCCGCACATCCTGCGCGAGCCCCGAAAGAAACTGCGTGGCGCCCGAGCGGGAGTAGACATGCTCGCCGGGCTGATCGCACACGTCGACCGCCTTGCCCATATCCGTCACGATGGCGCATTGCCCGTCCGCGACCGAAACGATCGAGCCGTCCGTGATGATCTCATCGCTGCCCTGATTGGACGACGCCGCCGCAGTGCGTTTCCGCCCGCGCACGAGCAGCAGCTCCGCCGGCAGCGCGTCGCAGAAGAAGGCTTCCTTCCACGCATCGCCCAGCGCGCCGCGTACGGACGCGCTGACAGCCTGAAACAGTCCCATGCCGCCGCCCCTTATTCCACGGTGACGGATTTGGCGAGGTTGCGCGGCTTATCCACATCCAGGCCGCGTGACACGCTCAGATAATAACCGAGCAGCTGCAGCGGCACGACCGCGAGGCTCGCCATGAAGTGCGGATCGGTTTTCGGCACATAGACCGTGAAATCCGCCGCGTCCTCCACGCTGTAATTGCCGTAGCCGGTCAGCCCCATCAGATAAGCGCCGCGCGCCTTGCACTCCACCATGTTGCTCACGGTCTTTTCATAAAGTGCGCTTTGCGTGAGCACGCCGATGACCAGCGTGCCCTCCTCGATCAGACTGATCGTGCCGTGCTTGAGCTCGCCCGCCGCATAGGCCTCGGAATGCAGATAGCTGATTTCCTTCATCTTCAGACTGCCTTCCAGGCTGATCGCGTAATCGATGCCGCGGCCGATGAAGAAAGCGTCATGCGCGTTGGAGAATTTCGCCGCAAACCACTGCAGGCGGTCTTTATCTTCCAGCAGACGCGCGATCTTGTCCGGGATGGTCTCGAGCTCCGTCAGATAATCCGCATAGGCCTGCGCGTCGATTTCCTCACGCACGCGGGCAAACTGCACGGCCAGCAGATACATCGCCATAAGCTGCGCGGAATAGGCCTTGGTGGTCGCCACGGCGATCTCCGGGCCGGCGACGGTATAAAAGACGGAATCCGCCTCGCGCGCGATGGAGGAGCCGACGGTGTTGACGATGCCGAGCGTTTTGATGCCCAGGCGCTTGGCCTCGCGCAGCGCGGCAAGGCTGTCCGCCGTTTCGCCGGACTGTGACACGATGACGACCAGCGCGTCTTTATCAAGCAGCAGACGGCGGTAGCGGAATTCCGACGCGAGCTCCACGCGCACGGGAATCGCCGCGAGATCCTCAAAGATATACTGCGCCGCGACGCCCACATGCCAGGCCGACCCGCAGGCGACGATGTGCAGCTGCGACACGCGCCGGATCTCCTCCTCCGACAGGCCGACGCTGCTCAGATCGATCTCCTTGCCCGTTTCCGTTTCGCGCAGCACGCTGTGGAGCGTATCGCGCACGGCCTTGGGCTGCTCGTGGATCTCCTTCATCATGAAATGCTCGAAGCCGCCCTTTTCTGCCGCCTCGGCGTCCCATGTGATCGTTGTCAGCTGCTTTTCGACCTGCTCGCCGTCCAGATTGTAGAAGGCGACGCTGCCGGGGCGCACGCAGGCCATTTCCAGATTGTCGATATAATAGACGCTGCGCGTGCGATTGAGGATCGCGGGCACGTCGGAGGCGATGAAGCTCTCCCCCTCCGTCACGCCGATGATCATCGGCGAATCCTTGCGCGCAACATAGATCTCGCCCGGGTAATCGCGGAACATCACGGCCAGCGCGTAGCTGCCGCGCACGCGCACCATGGTTTTCGCCAGCGCGTCGATCGGCCCGATGCCGTATTTTTTATAGTAGTATTCCACCAGCTTGATGGCCACTTCCGTGTCTGTTTCGCTGTAGAAGCTGTAGCCGTTCTTGCGCAGCTTTTCCTTGAGCTCCGCATAGTTCTCGATGATGCCGTTGTGCACGCCCACCACGTCGGAGGGATCCGCGCTGCGGTCGTGATCCTCCGGCGCGCCGGAAACATGCGGATGCGCGTTGCGCTCGCTCGGCTCCCCGTGGGTGGCCCAGCGGGTATGGCCGATGCCGACGTTGCCGGCAAGCGCGCGGCCTTCGTCCGTTTTCTCGGCCAGCGCACGCAGACGCCCCTTGGATTTGACGATCTGCACGGGGGCGTCCCCGTCCCGCACCGCAAGGCCTGCGGAGTCATAGCCGCGGTATTCGAGCTTTGCCAGCCCCTCGAGCAAGATCGGCGCCGCCTTCGCGGGGCCGGTATAGCCGACGATTCCACACATATCAATGATCCTCCATAATTATTATTTTTGATTATTCTATCTGTATTCTATCATACTTTGCATCATTTCGCAACTAAAAATTGAAAACCGTCCCGCGCCGGTCACTCCGCGCCGTCCTGCGGCAGAGCGTCGCCGACGGTCTGCGTGCGCGTTTTCGCGCGCAGCTCGGCCAGAAAATCGCCGATGCGCGCGTGCACGGCGTCGACCTCCTGCTCGAATTCCTTCACCGGGCAGCGCAGCACGCCGAAGCGCACGGCGGAGAGCTGGATCAGGCTGTCGGAGGAAACGACGCGCACGCGCTCGTTTTTGCCGATTTCGGACACGAGCTTTTCGATATAGACGTCGCCGAGCTCGCGCTCCTTGGTGTAGACGACGTGGATATTGTGGAAATCGAAGCGCTCGCCGCGATTGCCGGGCACGCGATAGGCGTCAAAGACCAGCACGACCTGCTCCTTGGTGAAGGCGGCGTAGTTGCAGAGGATCTCCATCAGGCGTTCCCGCGCCGCGGCAAGGTCGGTCTGCGCGAGCTCCCTGAGATCGTCCCAGGCGAAAATGACGTTGTAGCCGTCCACGAGCACCCACTGCCTCCGCTCTGTTTCCGGCGGCGAATCTTCTGCTGACGCCGGCCGTTTCGGCGCGGCGGGGCGATACAGCTCATACCTGACCGGGCCGAATTCCCGCGCCATGATCGCCTCAAGCTCCTTGTCGTCGATGTGGAAATTGCGGCGGTTGACCTGCGGCGTATAGGGGATGTCCTTCTCCAGGCAGCTTTCCAGATGCATGTACTGCGGCACCTCGTTCCATTTGACGAGGAAGCCCGCCCCGTGCGCGCAGAAGACGGAATCCGGCGAATTCTCAAGGTCGCGCTCGGGCTGATAGCCGCATGCCGCGATCACCTTTTCGGCGTCCTTGCAAACGTCATAGCCCGCGACGGTGACGCTCAGCTGCCCGCGCCCGCCGGTATAGGCGGCCACCTCGGCGGCATAGCCGTTGAGCGCGGTCACGGGCGCGCGGCCGGTCAGCAGGGCAAAGCTCCCCTGCTCCGCCGGCGGGTCGACCTCGCCGCCGCGCAGACGCAGATCGCTGATCGCCCGCCCGAGCTGCTCATACGGCACCTCCAGACGGAAGGCGTAATACGGCTCGAGCAGGACGGACTTTGCCTGCATCAGCCCCTGCCGCACGGCGCGATAGGTCGCCTGCCGGAAATCGCCGCCCTCTGTGTGCTTGAGATGGGCGCGCCCGGCGACGAGCGTTATTTTCATGTCGGTGATCGGCGCGCCGGTCAGCACGCCGAGATGCTCCTTTTCCTGCAGATTCTGCAAAATCAGCCGCTGCCAGTTGCGGTCGAGATCATCCTCCCTGCAGCGCGCGTCAAAGACCACACCGGCCCCGCGCGGGAGCGGCTCGAGCAGCAGATGCACCTCCGCGTAATGGCGCAGCGGCTCGTAATGGCCGACGCCCTCCACGCGGTTTTCGATCGTTTCTTTATAAAGCACCCGTCCGTGATCGATCGTCACATCCAGATCAAAGCGTTCCCGCAGCAGGCTTTTGAGGATCTCCGTCTGCACCTCGCCCATGAGCTCCACGTGGATCTCCTGCAAAAAGGAATTCCAGCTCACGCGCAACTGCGGATCCTCCTCCTCCAGACTTTTCAGCTTCGGCAGCAGCGTCTTTTCGTCGCAGCCGGGCGGCGGCGTCACGCGATAGGTCATCACGGGCGTGAGCACGGCGCTGAATTCCGAGCGCTCATAGCCGAGCCCGCTGCCGTTTTCCGTCGCCGTCAGACCGGCGACCGCGCAGACGGTACCGGCCGGCACGGCCTCCGCCGTTTCGTATTTTGCGCCGCGGCAGACATAGATCCTGCTGATCTTCTCCTGCTGCTTGCCGACGGCGACCGTATCGCGCACGCGCAGCACGCCGCCGGTGATTTTCATATGCGTCAGGCGCTCGGTTTTCTCGTGGCTGATTTTGAAGACCTTCGCGCCGAAGACGTCGGGATAGGGTTTTTGCTCGGCATAGCGGGCCAGCGCCTGCAGGAAGGCGTCCACGCCGTCCAGCCGCAGACCGGAGCCGAAAAAGACCGGAAACATCCGCCGCGTGCGCAGCAGACGCCGGATCTCATCGTCGCCGACCGCGCCGGTTTCCAGAAACGCCTCGAGCGCTGTTTCCGAGCAGGTGGCCAGCGCCTCGTCCCGCGCGGCGTCATCGTCGCTGAAGTTGACACAGTCCGGCGAAAGCGCTTCGCACAGCTCCTGCAGGATTTCCGTCTGCGTACGGCGGGCATAGTCCATCTTCGTGACAAAAATCAGCGTCGGGATCTGATAGAGCGCAAGCAGCCGCCAGAGCGTGCGCGTATGCGCCTGCACGCCGTCGATGCCGCTGATGACCATGATCGCATAGTCCAGCACCTGCAGCGTGCGCTCGGTCTCCGCCGAAAAATCCACATGGCCGGGCGTATCCAGAAGCGATACCTGCAGATCGCCGACCGTGAACGCCGCTTCGCCCGTGAAGATCGTGATGCCCCGCGCGCGTTCGAGCGCATGGGTATCCAGCGCGGTATCGCCGTGATCGACCCGGCCGAGGGCGCGGCGCGCGCCGGTGCGGTAAAGCATCGCCTCGGCGAGCGTGGTTTTGCCGGCATCCACATGCGCGAGGATGCCGATCACCGTGCGTCGCTCCGTCATCTCACTGCTCCTCTGCCGCGGGCGGCGCGTCCTCCGTCGGGCGGTAGCGGATGGAGTCGAAGAATTCGTTGTAGCGCTCCGCCCATTTTGCCGCATCCTCGGGCGTATATTTATTCGGGAACGACGGCTCAAGCACGGCGAAGCGGCCGAGCCAGACGATCAGATTGCGCAGCTTCGCGCGGAACGCGGGGAATTCGCCGAGCATGCGCAGTTTATCGTTTGCGAGCGTGAGGAGCTTCGTCATTTTGATGCCGGAAAAGGCGGCGAGCTCTTCCGAAGTCAGCAGGCCGCGCTGAAACAGGTCGCTGACCTCCTGCGCCTTGATATAGGGCAGCAGATTCTTCATCACCGCCACGCGGCAGGCGTCAAAGCCCACCTCGCGGAAGAAGCGGCGCTCATATTCCCAGAGCGTTTCCGTCGTATAAAAGCCGCTCGCGTCCGCCAGCACGGATTCGGCCAGAATCGTGCCCGCGATCAGGGAATAGGCGATGCCGGAGCCCTTGAGCGCATACGTCATGAACGCGGAATCGCCCACGGCCGCGTAGCCGTCCGCAACGAGCACTGCCAGAGGCTGCCGCACGGGAATATCCGCCGTGCGCCCGCCGCGCACCTGCTGCATCGTCAGATGCGGATTGCGCACGCGGAATTCGTGCATCACATGCAGCAGATCGGAGGCGTCCACCTCGCTGAAGCGGGCGACCAGAATATCCACATTCTCCTCACCCGTGACGACCCACGACAGGCCGACCGTGCCGTCGTCGGTCAGATAGACGTTATAGGGCGTCGCCGGCTGCCGGGTCTGCGTGTCGCGCCTGAAATACGCGCGATAGGCATGCAGCACCGCCCACGGACCGGGGTCGCGCTCGATCAGCATAAAATCTGGCAATTGCGAACGCAGCGGGGAATGCACGCCGCACGCGTCGATCACCAGATCGCCGACGATCTGCGCACCCTGCGCGGTCACAAAGCCGGCCACGCGGTTGCCCAGCACGAGCGGCGCGGTGATTTCGCAGCCGAAGACAAACTCCACGCCGGCCCCCTCCGCGAGCGCGACCAGATGCGCAATCAGCGCGCGGCGATCCACGGTCAGCGTCCTGGACGGCTCCACCTTCGGCATGGTCAGTGCAGGCGCGTCCGCGTCAAGCGGAATGAAGGTCAGGCGGTTGTTCTCCGCCCAATACTGCGCGGGAATCTCAATGCCCGCATATTGCATCGCCGCAGCGTCAAAGGAATCCTGCTCTTCATGGCCGAGCGCAGCGCGCGCCGCTTTTTCATAGACCGTGACCGTGTGCCCGGCGGCCGCCAGCTTCCACGCGGCGACGACGCCGCCGTGCCCGCAGCCGGCAATGAGAATCCTTGCCATCGGATCTTCTCCTTTCACGTTGAATACATATCAAGTTATTATACCACAGAATCCGCGCACGGGCAAGCGCTTTCGGCAAAGAAAAAAGCCCGCAGGCACACGGTCTGCAGGCTTTGGCTTTATTATAATGCAGTTCAGGCAAACGGATTCTCCGTTTTATAGGGCAGGCCCTTCGGCTGATTATAAGCGATGTTCTGCACGCCCAGGAAGCGGAAGACCTCATACAGCGCCTTGCCGTAATGGCCGAAGGCCACGGCGCCGTGATGCGGGAAATGCTGCGCAATGAGCACATGGCGATAGAAGCGGCCCATTTCGGGGATCGCAAACACGCCGATGCCGCCGAAGGAGCCGGTCGCAACGTCGAGCACCTCGCCCTGCGCAATGTAGCTGCGCAGCACGCCCTCGCTGTCGCACTGCAGACGGTAGAACGTGATGTCGCCCGCGGCGATATCGCCCTCCAGCGTGCCGCGCGTGAAATCGGGATCGCTCCCTTCCGGCTCGAGCAGGCGGTGCTGAATGAGCTGATACTTCACGGCGCGGTCCGCGCACATCTTGCAGCTCGGCGTATTGCCGCAGTGGAAGCCCATGAAGGTGTCGGTCAGGGCGTAAGCGGTTTTGCCCTTGATCTCCTTCTCATACAGGGACGCGGGCACGGAATTGTTGATATCAAGGAGCGTGACCGCATCCGCGGAGACGCAGGCGCCGATGTATTCGCTCAGCGCGCCGTAGATATCGACCTCGCAGGCCACGGGAATGCCGCGCGCGGCCAGACGGGAATTGACATAGCAGGGCTCAAAGCCGAACTGCTCCGGGAAGGCCGGCCAGCATTTATCCGCGAATACGACATAGTCGCGCGCGCCCTTGTGCTGCTCTGCCCAGTCGAGGAGCGTGAGCTCAAACTGCGCCATGCGCGGCAGCATCTCGGGGTAGTTGTTGCCGCTCTGCCCGAGCTCCTGCGCCATATCTTCGCAGACGGCGGGAATGCGCGGGTCGTTCGCGTGGGCTTTGTAGGCCACGAGCAGATCCAGCTCGCTGTTTTCCTCGATCTCCACGCCGATTTCATACAGCCCCTTAATGGGCGCGTTGCAGGCGAAGAAATCCTGCGGACGCGGGCCGAAGGTGATCACTTTCAGATGCCGCACGCCGATCACCGCGCGCGCGATCGGCACGAAGTCGGCGATCATCGCGGCGATGTCCTGCGCCGTGCCGACGGGATAGGCCGGCAGATAGGCCTGCAGGTGACGCATCGCAAGGTTGTAGGAGCAGTTGAGCATGCCGCAGTAGGCGTCGCCGCGGCCGTTGATCAGGTCGCCGTCGCCTTCCGCCGCCGCGACAAACATACAAGGGCCGTCGAATTTCTCGGCGATCAGCGTTTCCGGCGTTTCGGGGCCAAAGTTGCCGAGAAAGACCACCAGCGCGTTGCAGCCGGCCGCCTGCACGTCGGCAAGCGCCTTGCCCACATCCGCCTCGTTTTCGACTGTGACGGGGCATTCATACAGTTCGCCCGCATACGCGCCGACGATCGCCTGCCGGCGGGAAATGGAGAGCGCGATCGGGAAGCAGTCGCGGCTGACGGCAACGATGCCGAGCTTGACGTCGGGAATATTCTTCATATTAAAAATCCTCCTTAAAGAAATCCTTCAGCGCGGGATACAGCGTCCGGAATTTCCTGTATTTCTTTTCATAGACGGCGGCCAGCGCCGGGTCGGGTTCAATGACGGCCTCCACCGCGGGCGTGATTGCAAAGGGACGCCCGTCCGCCTGCGCGGCGAGCACCGCGCCGCCGAGGGCCGGACCTTCGTTGCGGATCACCTGCAGCCGGGCGTTGAGCACCGCCGCGAGCACCTGCATCCAGACCGGATTCTTTGTGCCGCCGCCGCAGACGGTCGCCGCGCGGATCGGCGTCGGACATAACTCAACGCAGTCGCGGATGGCAAAGGACACGCCCTCGAGCACGGCCAGCGCGAGCGCCTCGCGCGTGTGGGCATGCGTGAGCCCCACAAAGGCGCCGCGCACATCCGCATCGTTGTGCGGGCAGCGCTCGCCCGAAAGATAGGGCAGAAAATACAGCTGCCTTGCCGCGTCCTGCGGCGAAAGCGCAGGCGTGAGCGCGGCGTAATCCTTGCTCTGCAGCACCGTTTCCACCAGCCACTGATTGCAGCTCGCGGCGGAGAGGATGCAGCCCATCAGATGCCATTTGCCGTTGGCGTGGCAGAAGGAATGCAGCGCCGGATTGGCGGTCCTGACATAGGACGCGGTCGGCAGGAAGACCGTGCCGCTCGTGCCCAGCGAAATATTGCACTGCCCGTCGCGCACCGTGGCGGTGCCGATGGCGGCGGCCGCGTTGTCCCCCGCCCCGGCGCAGACGACGGCGTCCATACCGAACAAGGCCGTGCGGCCGATCGGCGCGCCGCTTTCAAACACGGCGGGCAGCATCGTTTCGTCTATGCCGAGCAGGTCGAGCATCTCCGGCGACCAGCGGCGGTTTTCGACGTCGAAATAGAGCGTGCCGGACGCGTCGCTTACGTCCGTGGCGAATACGCCGGTGAGCAGGTAATTGATATAATCCTTGGGCAGGCAGATCTTTCTGCACTGCGCGAACAGCGCGGGCTCGTGCGCGCGCACCCAGAGCACCTTCGGCGCCGTGAAGCCCGCGAAGGCGATGTTGCCCGTGCGCGCCTGCAGCGTTTCTTTGCCGATTTCCTCATTGAGGAAGTCCGTTTCCCTGCCGGTGCGCGTATCGTTCCAGAGGATCGCCGGACGCAGCACGCGGTCGGCTTCATCCAGCATGACCAGCCCGTGCATCTGCCCGCCGACGCCCACACCCCGCACGCAGGCGGGGTCGATCTGCGCAAGCAGCCGCTGCAGTCCGCGCTGCACGGCCGCCCACCAGTCCGCGGGATTCTGCTCGCTCCAGCCCGGCTGCGGGAAGGAGAGCGGATAAGATTCCGTTGCCTCGCCGATCATGCGGCCCGCGTCATCGGTCAGCAGGAGCTTGACCGACGAGGTACCGAGATCGACGCCGATATAATATGCGTTCATAGCTTCACCTCATGCTGCATGGCGTCCGCCGCGTCCTGACCGACAAAAAATGTATATTCTTCCGCAAGATACCAGTCACGGGTCGCCGGATCGTAGAATTTCAGATCGTCCTTTTGCACGGGCACCGTGACCGCGACCGCTTCGCCCGCCGGCACAAGGACCTTCTGAAAGCCCTTGAGGAGCTTGACGGGATGATTGCCCGCAGCGCCCGCATAGACCTGCACGACGGTCTTGCCGTCCCGGTCGCCGGTATTTTTCACGGTCAGGGAGATGCGGATTTCGTCGCCCGCGTCCTGCGCCTTGGGCGCTTCGTAGGCAAAGGTCGTGTAGGACAGGCCGAAGCCGAAGGGATAAGCGGCCTGCTTCTGCGCTTTGTCGAGCAGCGTATAGCCGTGATAATAGCCGTAATCGATCGTGCGCGTCGGATCGCCCGGGAAGAGGAACGGCGGATAGTCGTCCTCTGATTTCGCCATCGTGAACGGCAGGTGACCGCAGGGATTCTGCGCGCCGGTCAGCAGCGCCGCGAGCGCATGGCCGCCCTCCATGCCGCCGTAGAAGGAATGCAGGATCGCGGCGGGCTCGTTTTTCCATTCCTCGATCACATACGCGCTGCCGCCGATGATATTGACAATGACGTTCTTAAACGCGCAGCAGGCGCTGTGGATCAGCGCGGTTTCCTCCGGCGGGATGCGCAGCGAATAGCGGTCGCCGCCCATCGCCTTCTGCGTCGTCGCGTCGCTCTTGGAGAAATTGGCGAGGTTTTCGCCCTCCTGCTTATAATCGCTGCCCACGCAGAGGATCACCGCGTCGCAGGCCGCGATCGCCGCCTTCTGCGCCGTGAAATCCGTGCCCTCGCAGAGCACCACACGCCCGCGGCCGAAGGCGTCGCAAAGTCCCTGATAGGGCGTGACCGTGTAGGGTGCGGACACCGCGCTCGAGCCGTGGTCGCCGACGTTGATCTTATTTGCATACCGCCCGATCACCGCCACCTTTTCAGCGCCGGTCAGCGGCAGCAGTCCGTCGTTTTTCAGCAGCACCGTGCCCTCCGCGGCCGCGCGCAGGGCCAGAGCAGTGTGCTTTTTGCAGGCCACGACCGATTTCGGCGGACGCCGCAGCCGAGGCGTGACCTTGATCAGACCGCGCAGAATGCTTTCGACCGACGCGTCGATCTCGTCCATGGTGATTTTGCCGGTTTTCAGCGCGAGCGGCAGAGCGTAATAGCGCATGCGCTCGGGCATTTCGATATCCATGCCGGCTTTGAGCGCCTTGGACGCATGCCGCACGCCCATGAGGAAATCCGAAATTGTGAAGCCCTGAAAGCCCCACTGATCACGCAGCACGTCCTTGAGCAGATATTTGCTCTCGCAGCAATGATCGCCGCGGAAGAGATTGTAAGCGCCCATGATCGACATCGCGCCGGCTTCCACACAGGCCTTGAACTGCGGGAAATAAACCTCCTGCGCGGTGACCTCGTCGGCCTCCACGTTGACGTCAAAGCGGATATTCTCGATGCTGTTGAAGGCGAAATGCTTCGGGCAGGCGATCACGCCCTTCTCCTGCACGGCCTTCGTCAGCGCCGCGCCCATGCGGGAGAGCAGATACGGGTCCTCGCCGTAGGTCTCCTGCGCGCGGCCCCAGCGGGGATTGCGCAAGAGATTAATGCAGATGCCCGCAAAGTAATTGCCGCCCTGCGCCGCGACTTCATCCGCGATGGCGCTGCCGATTTCATATTCGAGCGCGTCGTCAAACGACGCGCCGCGCGCCATGGAAACCGGAAAACAGGTGCTGTTGCCCATCACGACGCCGCGCGGGCCGTCGGAAAACGCGACCTGCGGGATGCCCAGGCGCTTCACGCCGCCCGCAATGCAGGGGCGGCAGTTGTATTTCTGTCCTTTTGTGATCAGGTCATAGCCGTTGCGCAGGAAGAATGCCTGCCCGGCCAGCATATGCAGCTTTTCCGCGGTTTTCATCTCCGCGCGCAGCGCAGCCGCCGCTTCCCGCAGCGACGCATCCGTCGGCGCGGCCTGATACTGCCGCACAGCCTGCTCAAAATCCATAGGCTCTCTTTTCCCCCTCGCATCGGATTTGTTTTATTATACCTGATTCGGCGGCGGTTTGCAATCTTTTCTTTGACATTTGTTGCAGAAAGCGCGCGCAAATAAAAAAGAATCTATTGCTTTTGTCTTTTCGTTTTAGTATAATGATTTTATCAATCCGCACGCGCGCTTTTCCCTGTGTCGGGGCGGGGCGCGGACCGGAAAAGGAGGAAACGTATGAGCAAGGGCAAAAAAGTGCTGTTCACTGTGCTGCTGGTGCTGTTCGTCGGCGCGTCGGTCTACCTGTCCTTCAACATGATCTCCCGGCCGACCTATGAATTCGAACAGCAGGCGGACGGCTGGCATTTCACCGGCTTCAACAGCAACGCCAACATCACCGAGGTCCATATCGACCACCCGCTGGTCAAGCACGGGGGCAACTGGGAGCCGGATACATCCGAGGTCGTCACGGCGGTGGACAAATTCACCTTTGTCGGCGACGAATATGTGCAGTACATCTACATCGGCCCCTCCGTGACGCAGATTGACGAGCAGGCGTTCGTCTACTGCAAGCAGCTGCGCGCGGTGTTTGTGGACGACGCGAACCCCAACTACGCCGATATCGACGGCGTGCTGTATACGAAGGATCTTTCCACGATCCTGCTCTATCCGATCTGCCGCTGCACGCATCTGGTCTATACGGATATCGAGCAAAGCGGCGAGGTGACCAACATCGGCCTGGATCTCAAGGAGACCTTTACCATTGAGGGCGCGGACGACGAGGCGCTCTACCAGGCCTTCCACACCTACTGCAAGAATAACGGCGAGGATTTCGGCCGCGAGCTGTTTGACGAAATGCTCGAGCGCGGCGTGATGGCGCCCTACATCGGCACGTATTATATCGTCAAGGAAAAAACGCCGACCAGCCTGACGCTGGACAAGGCGTGGAGCTGCGACGAGGTCTACACCGTGCCCGAGGGCGTGACCCGCATCGCGGCGGACGCCTTCTACAAATGCGACCGGCTGACCGCCATCACCCTGCCCTCCACGGTCAAGAGCATCGGCGAAATGGCGTTCTTCAAATGCTGGAGCACGTCGATGATCACCCTGCCGGACGGGCTGGAATCCATGGACAACGACGCGTTCAGCTTCTGCTCGAATATGAAATACGCCATGTATATCCCGGCCTCGGTCAAAACGATCGGCCACCACTGCTTCTATAAATGCGACGGGCTGACGGACTTCTATATGGGCGCGCCGAGCGCGGACGGCATGTCCCTGGGCGGGCGCTGGCAGCCGCGCAGCGACAATTCCTTCAAGGCGAAGGACCCGCTCTGGGGCAAGACCCGCGCGGACTGCGCCGCCTATAACGACCCGCTCTACGCCAGAGACGCGCAGGAGGCCGCGAAGGCCGCGGCGGAGCAGGCAGCGGCGCCCGTTGTGAACACCACGCAGAACAAGGCGGGCACCGAAATCAACCGAACCGCGATGTATGCGATGATCATCTTCGTCTTCCTTCCCGGCATGGCGTTCATCGGCGTGCAGGTCGTGCGCAACCTCTTCTGGGAGGAATTCCTGATGACGAAGCGCGGCAAGCAGCGCTACCGCGAGAAGAAGGCGCTGCAGGCCGCCCTGCGCGAGGACTACCTGCGCAGGCAGGCGGAGGACGAAACCGCAGAATCGGATGCGCAGGCGGATGCGGAAGCGGAGCCGGAACCGGACGCGCCGCAGCCTGCCGATGAGAAAGGAGGGGAAGAATAATGGCGGACGAAAAGAAGAAATTCAACCTGAAGGAATTCGCCGGCGATTTCAAGACCCATTGGAATAAGCCGAAAGAGGGCCGCTACGTTCCCTATAAAGAATACCTCTCCGTCTTCATCGGCGCGGGCGGCGACTACGCGCTGCAGCGCGTGCTGGGCAAGCTCTCCTTCGGCACCGGCTGCTTCCTGGTCATTTTCTACTATGAAATCCCCGTGCTGACCTTCTCGGTCATCGGCGCGTTCTTCATGGTGCAGGGCTATTTCTGGAGCATCATCAACATGATGATCAGCGACAATCTCGGCTTCCTGCCCAAGAAAACGGAAAAGCTGTTCTATACGCTCTATCTGACCTTCACCGCGCTGGGTCTGGCGTTTTTGATCTTTGATTTCTCCGCGATCCTCCCCTTCCCGCGGGCGATGGTCGATTTCGTCACCTCGCTGCCCGGCCTGAATCTGCGCGCGACGCTGAAAATCTTCGGCGCGCACTGGCTGGTCTGCGGCTACGGCGGCGCGCGGGCGATCTTCATCCGCAAGCGCTGGCTGCCGAAGCTCGGCCGCTACAAGCTCTTTGCCTACACGAACGTGATCCCCAGCATGATCCTCTCCATCCTGATCTGCTGGCTGCCGCTTTACAATAAGCCCCTGCCCGAGCGCGTGTGGATGCTCTATCTGCTCTTTACGCTCTTCGGCATGTTCACCTACACCGGCGGCGCGCAGGCGATTTCCAGCACGATCTCGCCCGACCCGCATGAGCGCATGCTCGTGCGCGCCTATCCGGAAAAGCTCAGTCACCTGATCAACTCCATCGTCGTGGCCTCCCTCTTCCCGGTACTGGCCTCGGCGCTGACCGGCGACCAGACGCACATCAACACCTACCGCTATCTGATCCCGATCATGACGGTCTTCTGCTCGGTGATCATGTTTGCGGGTCTTGGCAGCATTCAGGAGCGCATCCCCCAGCCGCCGATCGAGAAGAAAAAATACATTCCCTTCTGGGACGGCATCAACGGCGTGCTGCGCAACAAATACCGCTGGATCGACGCCATCTCCGGCCTGATCGACGCGCTGGGCAACGGCGGCCTCGCGGTGCAGAGCATCATTCTGATCTACACCTGGCGCGAGCTCGGATTGCTCTTTACGATCATTACGAATCTGATCGCCTTCATGGGCAACCCCGGCGCGTTCCTTTCGCCCTGGATCCGCAAGCGCTTCCAATATAAAACGCTCGTGATCTTCAAGCGCCTGATCTTCGCCGCCCAGTGCGCGGGCTACATCCTCGCCTGCTGGGTCTTCCGCGACAACTATTTCATGAGCGGTCTGGTGATGCTGATTTCGCTGTGCATCGGCGACATGCTGACCTCGGCCGTGAAGCTCGCGGAGGCCGATATGGGCGTGCGTCTGAACGACTATCAGATGTATCTCTCCGGCGAGCGGCTGGAGAATTACGCCGGCGTGGTCGGCTGGTTTACCAGCCCCTTCGGCGCGCTGATCAGTCTGATCATCCCCATCATTTTCTACCGCTTCGGCTTCACCTCGGATTACGACATCCTCTTTGTGGATGACATCCGCACCAAATGCATGATCGTCGGCGTCGCCTTCGACCTCGTGGGCCATCTGCTGTGCTGCCTGCCGTATCTGTTCTTCTGGGACTACACGGACGAAAAGCACATGAAGGTCGTGGAGGCGCTCAAGGAGCGCGAACGCATCGCCCAGCGCGCGGACGCGACGGAGGCAGATATTTACGGAAACCTGAGCGCCGATCAAACAAAAGCGGAAGCGCCCGAGCCCGCCGTGAAAGCATAGTCCATAAAAAAGCACAGACGTCCGGATCCCCCAAAGACCCGGGCGTCTGTTTTCATTTATATAGAATCCTGATTCAGTTGAACAGGCCGCCGAACAGCATGCGCACCAGAGAAGCCAGCAGCGCGAGGACCTCCCCGACCGCCGCGAGCAGCTGCGCGAGCGGGCCGGGCGCTTCCGGCGCAGCCGACAGCGTACAGGGGTACTCCGCATAACTCGGCGCATGTCCGTTCCCATAGAACGCCAGACGGAACACCCAGCCGTCGGGCGCAGACGGATCCGTCTCCCAATAATGAGCGTCCAGCCAGAGCGTCTCGCCCTGCGGGCAGGTAATCCTGAAGCCCACGCCTTCTTCGTAAATGCTCTCCTGCGCGGGAATCACAGCCGAGGAACCGTCCGTAAACGTGACGGTGATCGACGCGGGCAGCGCATAATCCACCGGTTCCGCCGTGACGGCGCCGTCCTTTGTCGTTTCCCGCACCTGAATCTCGGGCTTAAAGTCCGCGGGCAGCGCAATGTCGGCGATCAGATCGTCCACGGAAATGAACTCCAGCGTCGCCGTCTGACTGCGGCCGAAGGCATACAGCTCCACGGTGTGCGTGCCGCCCTGCGTGAGATCCGTTTCGCACGTGAAATCGAGGTCCACTTCATAACGATCCCCGTTTTCGAAGGATGCGATCCAATACAGCGGCGCCGGGCCGTCGTGGAAGAAGTAGATGTGTTCCCCGTGCGTCGTTGTGTATCGATCAACGTCCTGCCAGGTGCGGTAAACGCCCTGCGTGTGCGCCTGCGTCTGCGGCGGCGTGAGCGCGGTCAGCGCGCCGAGCGCCGTGACGGTGATCGTTGCCGCCTCGTTATACTGCGCGGGCAGCTCCGGATTGCGCCAGGCGATGATCAGCTCTTCCCCTTCGTCGAGCGTGATCGCCTGCCCGCAGAAGGTATCGTCGTAAACCGCCGTCTCTTCGGTCACGCTGTAATAATCCAGCGGCCCGATCACGTTTGTTGTGCGCACGACCGCGAGCAGCGGCTTTGTGCCTTCCGCGCTGACCAGATAAACGCCGTCTGCCGGCGCGATAAAGGAGGCGCAGGAAGCCGTGGATTTGACGTTCACGGCATGCGCGCCGGTCTCCCACTGCGCCACGCAGGTCGCCCGCAGGCCGTGCGGATCGGTGCAGCTGTAAGGGCCGATCCAGAGCTCAAGCGTATCTCCGGGCTGCGCGGGCGCAGCCTGCGCCGCCGTCGGCACACAAAGCAGAAGCGCTGCGCAAAGCAGCAGGGCAAACATCCGGCGAAGCGTTTTCATGGCAGTTTCCTCTTTTCTTTTTTCCTACTCTTACAGTGCGGAAACCGCTCGCTTTTGTTGCAGCCCGATTTAAATTATTTTTTTGCATTTCAGCTGCCGCAGCAATCGTATTCGGCCGCTGCCCAGAGCAGCTGCACGTCCGCGCCGTTCAGGCAATAGGCATCGTCCGTCAGCCGGTCCGCCGCAGGCACCTGCGCAAAGCCCGCTTTCTCAAGCTCCGCGGCAAAGGCCGCCGCCATCTCCGGCGAATGAAAGGTGATGCGCGCGCCGATTTTCACTTCCTCGATCGGCAAAGCGAATTCATCCGCCATCCCCTTGCGAAAACCGTCAACCAGCCAATGGGTCTCATACGGGCGCACATCCGTCTGATAGGTTTTGCCGCCGTCGCGCGAGGTGTGGATCTCCATCGACATCTGCAGCCGGTCGCTTTCTTCCGGCACGGCAAACTGATCGAAGTCCGCCTTTGTGCCGGTGCACGCGCCGGCGGGCGCGGTATAGAGCCCGATCTCCCCGCCCAGGAGCAGAAAGCCGAACTGCCCCTTGCGCATCTGCAGCAGCCACGTTTTGCCGGCATAGGGAAAGGCGACGCGCACCTGATCGACAAACATCGCAGATTCCGGCGGCCCCAGTGCGCAGGACGCTCTGAAGGATGGATCCAGCTGCCAGCAGTCTCTGTCGTTCGTATAATACAGTGTATCCTCCGTATAGGGATTCCGCATGAGGGCGGGTCGATCCGCCTGCGCGGTCTGCGCGCTCGTCGCAGGCGCCGCTTTTGCGCGCGCGGTTGTTGTTTCCTTCTGCCCCGCCGTCACGCCTGCCGCGATGCGCGTGATCGAAACCGACGCCGGTCTGCCGGCCGCAAGCGTGTGCGCCGCGGCTGTGCCGGCTGCAGCTGTTCCTGTTTCGTCTGCGGCTGCGGCCTGCTGCGTCGCGGTCTGCGCGGTTGCCTGCGGTGCGCCCTGTGCGCTGTGCCGGACTGCGGCGATGCGCGCGAACACAGCGCCCGCGAGCAGCGTGACCGCCGCCAAAATGATGATGCCTGTTCTTTTCATTCGGATCCCCCGTTCCATCCCGAAGCCCCCCGCCCGGAATGCGTTTTTCGGCGACGCGGGACAATCGCAAATCGCCCTTCGCAATATCAGTGCGCAAACGCCGCCGGATTGTTGCAGCGCGGGGAACGGCAGCGTTTCTTTTCCGCGAACAAATAAATTCCTGTTTTTTTAAAAAAGCTATTGTTGCCGCTGCGTTTTTATTGTATAATGAAGGAAGAATACACGGAAGGGATGGCTGATTGTTATGAAAAACCCGAGATTTACCGTTTCCTATGCCTGCGACGGGCAGGATTACACGATCTACGCCGCGCAGAATACGCATTACGTGATCGAGCATGAGATCACGGACAGCGGCATCACCGCGCGTCTTCTGCCGCGCGCGCGCCTGACGCTCAAGCGGATCGACCTGACCTTTGACTACGACTTCAAGCCGGAGGATCTCTTCTTCGGCAACGGCTATCAGGCCTGGACCACCACGCGCGAATACGGCCGCAGGGATCAGATGAAGGGCATCACGAAGCTCGCGGCGCCCGGCTTCCTGCACATGCTCGCCTCCACCTCCGGCGACGCGCGGTTTGTCAAAACGCCGAAGGCGCCCGGCGAATTCTACAGCCACACCTATACCTATATCAGAAACCGCAACGACCTGGTGCTGATCGGCTCGCTGACCGAGCGGCAGGGCTTCACCGTGATCTATGCCGATATGAACAAGGGCACGCTGACGATCAGCAAGGACGTTGAGGGCGTGACGATCACCGAGCCTTATGACCTGATGGACATTGCGCTCGAACGCGGCGGCTATGACGAGGTCTTTGACGCCTACTTCAAGCGCATGGGGCTTTCCGCGCCGCGCATTCAGCATATGTCCGGCTACACCTCCTGGTACAACTATTTCCAGAAGATCGACGAAAAGATCATTCTGCGCGACCTCGACGCGCTCGACCGCGCGAAGGACAGCGTTTCCATCTTCCAGGTGGATGACGGCTATGAAACCTTCGTGGGCGACTGGCTCGATCACAACGGCGAGCGCTTCCCGCTGGGCATGGACTACATCGCAAAGAAGATCCATGAAAAAGGCTATATGGCCGGCATCTGGATGGCGCCGTTCAGCGTGCAGCGCACCTCCCGCACCTACAAGGAGCATCCGGACTGGATCATCCGCGACCGCCGCGGTCTGCCGATGCTCGGCGTGGTCGCCTGGGGCGGCGCCTACACGCTGGATATCTACAACGAGGAAGCGCGCGACTATATCAAATCCTTCTTCAACGTCGTGCTCAACCAGTGGAAGTATGACATGGTCAAGCTCGATTTCCTTTACAGTCAGTGCATGGAGCCGCGCAACAACAAATCCCGCGGCACGATCATGTGCGAGGCGATGGAATTCCTGCGCGAATGCTGCGGCGACAAGCTGATCCTCGGCTGCGGCGTGCCGCTGGGCGCGGCCTTCGGCTATGTGGACGCCTGCCGCATCAGCTGCGACGTCGACCTGAAATTCGCCGGCAAGATTTACAACAAGCTCCACGTCAACAACGAGGTGCCCTCCGCGCGCAACGCGATCAACAACGCGATCTTCCGCCGCCATCTCAACGGCCGCGCCTTCTGCAACGATCCGGACGTCTTCTTCCTGCGCTACAGCAATCTGGAATTCAACATCGAGCAAAAGCTCCTGCTCGCGGGCGTCAACCACATTTTCGGCGACGTGCTCTTTGTGTCCGACAACGCCGAGGAATACGCCAACAGCGACTGGGCGGTGCTCAAAAAGGCCTTCTCCGAGAGCGACATCCGGGTCATCTCCGCGGATTACATCAGTGACGACCGCATCCTGGTGGTGCTGGAGGAGCAGGGCGAGGAGAAAACGCTCCACATGGATCTGAGCACGGGCGAGAGCAACATCAAGGAGATCCTGCACTTCGATCGATAAGAAAGCTGACGGCGCCTGTTTTGCATTTTTGCTTGACAGCGCCGTCTTTTTTTGATAGAATAGGTCAACTTTTTCATGAGGAGGGACAAACGATGAAAAAAGCCATCGGCATTCTGCTGTGCGCTTTGCTCCTGTTTGCGCTGGCGTCCCCCGCCTTTGCGGGCGAGCGCGCGGACGGGCTGCACTTCCGCGCGGACGGCACCTTTAAGATCCTGCATCTGACCGACACGCAGGACGATCACCACCCGGCCGCCGACATGCTCGCGCTGGTCAAAGAGGCCATTGAAACCGAGCAGCCGGATCTGATCGTCTTCACCGGCGATCTGGTCGAGGACTGGCGAGTTGCTGACGGCACGACGGACGACGATCCGCTGCACGAGGGCGTCTGCGTTTACAAAGACCTCACGCGCAATGAACTGGATCTCACGGCCACGCGCGCGAATGTGGAAGCGGCGAGCGACGCCGTGCTCTCCGTGCTGCAGGCCTCCGGCATCCCCTTTGCGATCACGCAGGGCAACAACGACTACAAAGTCGGCTATACCAACGAGGACTGGCTGCAGCTCTACAGCCGCTATTCCAACAATCTCACCTTTGACGAGAGCGACGACGAGCTCGGCCGGATCGACTATCATCTGGAAATCAAGGGCAGCAGCGGCGCGACCGTGTTCAACCTCTGGCTGATGGACACCGGCCGCGGCGGCATTGATCAGCAGTCGATCGACTGGTATCAGTCCGCAGCCTCTGCGCTGACGGAAGAAAACGGCAGCACGCCGATTCCCGCCATGGCGTTCCAGCATATTTATGCGCCGGATATCGGCAACCTGTTTCTCCCCTGCTCGCCGCTGGACGACGGCGCGCGCTGCACAGACGGCAAATTCTACCGGCTGGATCCCGAACGCGCATCCGGCACGCCGCTTTTCGCCTATGCCCCTTGCGAGCCGAGCGCGGAATTTCAGGCCTGGAAGGCACAGGGCGACGTCGTCGCCGCCTGGTTCGGCCATCAGCATACGGAGGGCTTCTCCGGCAATGTGGACGGCATCGAACTGGGCTTCACCTACGGCTGCGAATACGCCAAGCCCGGCCCCTATGGCTACCGCGTGATCACGCTCAATGAGGCGGATCCCGCCCGCTACAACACCGCCCTGGTCGGCTATACCGACGGTCTGCGCGGCAGTCTGCTGCAGTTCATGCTGGATGCATCGCCGGTGTTCCCGCGCGTGACGCCTGCGCTGAAGATGCTCAGCGCCCTGCGGAATTTCATGCTGAGCATGGTGTCCGCCGTCATCAGTTTGTTCTAAATAGAATTCATTTAATAAACGAAGCCCTGATTGCGGTCGGATCGATGCAATCAGGGCTGTTTTTTTATTCGGTTCGTCCGGCCGGAATCAGTCGGTTTCTGCTGCCGCTTCTTCGGCGCGGGGCGCGTCGCGCATGGTCATTTTGCCGTTGCTGTCGATGCTCAGCACGCGGTCGCAGTATTGCAGCATCGAGCGGCGGTGCGTGATGATAAAGCAGGTTTTCTGCTTGAGCTCATCCGTGATATTCTTGAGGATCACCGACTCCGTGCCTTCATCCAGGGCGCTGGTCGCCTCGTCAAGAATGACGATCGGCTTGTCGCCGATCAGCGCGCGCGCGATGGCGATGCGCTGCGCCTGCCCCTCTGAGATGCCGCCGGATTTTTCGGAGAGCACGGTTCCCAGCCCGTCCGGCAGCGCTTCCACAAAGTCCTTTGCCGAGGCGAGCGTCAGCGCGCGCAGCATATCCTCCTGCGTCGCATCCTTCAGGCCGATGCGCAGATTATCCGCGATCGTGCCGGTCACCAGCGTGTTGCCCTGCGGCACATAGGAAATGAACCGCCGCACATCCGGGGTCGCCGCTTCCGGCACGCCGTCCGCGAGATAGCAGATCTCGCCGGTCTGCGGCGTTGTCAGCGCCAGGAGCATGCGCACGAGCGTGGTTTTGCCCGCGCCCGAGGGGCCGACGACGCCGATCTTCTCGCCCGGCGCCACGGTGAAATCCAGATCCCGCAGCACGGGCTCGCGGTCATAGGCGAACGTCACATCCCGCACCTCCAGGCCGACCTTCGACGGCAGGTCCTCGCGGCCGCTGTAGACTTCCTTCTCCAGCCCCGCGACCTCCGTGATGCGCTTGGAGGAAATGAGCATGTTGTAGATCTGCGGGATGATACCCGCTAGGCCGCTGACCGAGCCCTGCACCTGGGAAACGAGCGTGATGAAGATCGTCAGCGTGCCGTAGGTGATCCTGCCCGTTGAGATGCGGTAAGCGCCCCAGCAGAAGGTGATCACATAGCCCGCGCTGTAGACAATGCGCAGCACGGCGCTCATCGCGGAGCCGAGCGCGGTGTTTTTCAGAATCAGGTCCAGACGGCGCTGCTTGAGCCCCTCCATGCGCTGCTCGTTCGCGTTCTCCTGCCGGAAGGTTTTCATCACCGTCAGGGAGGAGAGACTCTCCTGCATAAAGGAGCGGTAATCCGATTCGCATTCGCGCAGCTCGGTCTGATATTTTTTATAGCGTTCGCGGAAGAAGAACAGGCAGACCGCGCCGATCGGGCCGATGATCAGCGCAAACAGCGCGATCGATTTGTCATAATAGAAAAGGATCAGGAAGGAGATCAGCAGCTGCACAAAGGTCAGAAGCGTGCGCGGCAGCAGCGTGATCATGCCCTCCGACAGCGAGGCGATATCCGAGGTCAGACGCGTGACCAGGTCGCCGCTGTGGAATTTCGAGATGCGCAGCCACACGCTGCGCTGAATGTCGTTATAGAACTGCTGGCGGATCGTGAAGGAGAATTTCTCGCTGATATAACTGCCGAGAATGCTGCTGCCCACGCTGAAGAGGATGGACACGAGCGTCGTTGCGCACATGATCGCCATATTCCGGAAGTTGATCTCGCCGCTCGTCGCGTCGTCGACCACGTATTTGCCGATGATCGTGCCCGCATAGGAGATGACCATGGACACCACGCTGATCATAAACACAAGGAAGATATAGCGATAATACGGCGAAACCACCTGAAGCATCCACTTCACCAGCCGCATATTTTCATCCCGGTTTTTGATTCCCCGGATCAGAATATCTTTTTTACTGCTCATGCTTTTCACCCATTCTTTTTAAACGCCGCACAATCACGGCCGGATCGCGGCAGACGTGCGCAGTCATCTGTATCAGCCGCATGCAGCGGCGCGCAATGCGCGGAAACCGCAGACGCGCCCGCATATAAAACGTCATCAGGGACCGCCAGAAGCCCGCGTCGCACCGGATTTCTTTGCCGTCGCGCCACACGCGGGGCACCCGGGCGATTACCGCGCTGCGCGGGATGCCCAGATCCCGGATCTGCTGATTGTCGCCGACGATATCGAAGCTCTCATCCGGATACACGCGGCACACGCGGTGCAGCGCGAAGGAAAGATCCGCCCGCTCAAACAGCAGCAGGTCGCCCACGCGGATCCTGCGATCACCCGGAGCGGCGAGCTCGACGGAATCCCGGCCGTTGATCAGAAACGGCTCCATGCTGATCCCCTTGATGCGGATGGTCGCGGTCTGCCCCGCGGCCAGCGTTTCCCGGATCAGCGGCATGAGCTCCGCCAGCTGAACGGAAAAGGAACCTTCCATATTCACAGCAGCATCCCTCCGCTCAATTCAGTCTCCTGCGTCGCAAGCGCATAAATCACGCCGGCCGCGCCCTGCATCAGCCCGTAATTCCGGTCTGCCGTTTCAAACGGATGCAGCAGGTTCAGGCGATCCGTCAGCAGCCGCTCACGCAGGCCTTCCGCTGCGGGATCGGCCGGAAGTCCCAGCCGGGCGCGCGCCGTCAGCCGCGCGCTCAGACCGCAGCAAAGGCAATCGCGTTTCGGCAGCGGCGAACGCGTCAGAAACTCCTCCGCCCGCGCCAGATCGCGCCGGCAGCAGGCAAGGATGTCCGGATTCTCCGTCAGTTCGGTCAGACGGCGCCGGCTCATGGCAATGCCCGGCGCGCCGGAGCACCACCCGCGCATGAAAGCGGCGGGATCGTCCGTGCGCAGGTCACGCCAGTTCTGCTGCGCGGCGTCGTAGTGTTCTTCCTCAAACGCCAGCAGCCGCAAAATGTCGTCATCCGCCGCGTTTGACCCGAGGCTGAACTGCGCCGCAGCGAGCGCGAGCGCCAGTCCCGCGGCGCCGTGCGCCGCGCCGGTCAGCTGCGGCCTGCAGGCGCGCAGCAGCGGCAAAAGCGCATTTGCAAGCGGCTGCGCAAGCGCCGCCGGCAGCTTCGGCAGCTGCAGCGCCAATCCGGCGACGCCGCCGAGCAGATCGCCGGTGCAGCCCGCGTCCGGCGACGGACGCAGCAGCGCTGCAAGCGAATACGCATCCGCGCGAAAACGCGGTTCTTCGGTCAATTCATACAGATGCAGGAGCGCTGCGAGCATACCGCCCAGGCCGGACTGCAGCGACGCGCGCTGATCGGACACGTTCATCGGCCGCATGCGCGCAAGCATTTCCGCAAACGGTTCGTAATGCGCCAGCAGCGCGCGCAGGATGTCGGCGTCGCCGGTCCGGTGATACAGCGCCGCGTAGGCGCAGAGGATCCCGAGCGATCCGTTATACAGGCCATAGCCCGCGCTTTGCAGATAGAAGTTGCCGTCCGCGCCGCAATCCAGCTGCATCCAGCGGGTGGAAAGGACGGAAACCGCGCCGCTTTCGAGCAGACGGAACGCGGTGCGCTCCGCCGTTTCTCCGCACAGCGGCACGGGGGTTTTCTTTGCAAGCGGCCGCACCGCCGCGATCGACTGCGAAAGGATGCGCGCCTGCGCTTCCAGATCGGCCGGGCAAAGCGCCGCCAGCCGGTCGGCAACGGCCTCCGCGGGCGAACGGGCAAAGAAGTCCGGCCGCACACAAACGTCGCCGTTCCACAGGCCGCGGTCCTCAAACGGCACGGTCAGACGCGGTAGATCGCCGCGCAGCAGCGCCTGCACCTCCGCCGCCGTGACGTCCTCCATGAACGCCGCTCTGTCAGACCGCATATCCTTCTCGTGCCCGGCGGACAGCAGCAGGTTCAGCGCCGAGCGCCGCTGATTCTCCGGCAGCGTCTGCGCAAACCGGAGCAGCCGCCCGTAAACCTCTGTCGGGCGCAGGAGCACGCGGCATTCGCAGCCGGCAAAGCCGTCGAGCGCCGACGCAAACCACGCGCGGTGCGCGAGCGCGAACGCATAGGCCTCGCAGAAGCCCGCGCGCACCTCATTTTCGTAATCATAGATATAACAGGGCTGCCCGTCAAGGAGCAGCATGTTTTCCCCTTTGGGATCGTCGGCGATCAGACCGGCGCACAGACGCGCCTGCCCGTCGACGACGTGCCAGTTCGGCAGCAGATGAGCACGCAGGACGGAACCGGCCAGATTCTTTTGCGCTTCCTGCTCCGGAACGGTCGCGGCGGAAAACAGCGTCTCCGCGTCGACGATCACCGGCGTATCCTTGCACGCGATGATGTTTTCTTCGTGCAGATCCGTGCTGCCGAAGAGATAGGCAAGGAAAATCAGCGCGCCGCAGCGGCGAAAATACGCCGCAGCGTCAGCTTCCGTTTCCGCCGGCGTATGCGGCACGACAGCGGCATGATAGCCCGCCGCCGTTTCCGCGAGCACCCGCTCGCAGGCAGGCACATAAAGAAAGCCTTCCTGCTTGAGTGAGAACAGGAAAGCTTCCAGCGCTTTTTCCGTCCGCGCGCTGCGCGGCTTTCGGTAATATGCGGTTTTGCCGTCAACGACCAGCTCGACCTGTCTGCCGCCGTGCCGGTCGCCGCGAGGGGTGATGTTCCGACTGTCCATAGCGTATTATTCGATTTCGCCGTTTGCCTTCATTTCGTCATATCTGGCCTGGATCTTTGCAGCCTGCTCAGGATAGAGCTTCTTGAAGCAGAACCGCGCGGACACCTTGCCGAATTCGCCGGTATCGCCGTAATGCGCCGCGGCGCACAGACGGCATTTCCGCTGGAAGATGCACTTCATGCACTCGTCCAGCAGCGGCACATTGTCCGACCATTCCTGGACCTGCCGCCAGCATTCCGCAAAGCCGAGCTTGCGCGGGTCAAAGGTGAATTTGTCAAAGCTGATACACGGCACCATCATGCCCTGCCAGTTGATGAAGATCATCGATTTGCCGGCGCTGCACTGCAGGCCTTTTTTGTCGGGCTCTCTGGGAATCACGAAGCTGCTGAAAAACTCATCGATGTAATCCGAAGCACTCACGCCGGTCACTTTGCTCAGGTGCGCGGTTTCCAGCTGCTTGTATTCTTTGTAGTCAACAACTTCCTGCGCCACCGTTTCGTCGTCACACTTGCCGGAATTGATCAGCGCGTCCGTCGGGAAAACCGCGAGCTTGCGCTCTCTGGCATAGGCCAGCACGGCGTCCATATCGCTGAAATTCTCCTTGCCCGCCGTATAATTCAGAATCACGGTAAACCCTCTGGTGATTAAACGGTCGATGTTGCGCATGACCTTCTCAAAGGCGGCGCCGTTGCCGCAGGTACGCTCATAGGTTTCGGCACTCATACCGTAAAGCGTCACGTTGATTTTCGTCGGGGGACATTTCACAAACAGGTCAAAAATCTCATCCGTGATGTTGGAGCCGTTCGTAATGATGCTCAGCTGCAGATTCTTTTTATAGGCGTATTCATACAGCTGAACGAAATCGGGGTGAATGGTGCATTCGCCGCCGGAAAAAGCAATGCCATCCACGCCGAGCCGGACGCATTCGTCGATATAATACTTCCAGTCGTCAAAGCGCAAAATCCGCTGTCCGGCCGCTTTCAGCTCCTCCGGAGATTTCCGGATATAGCAGAAACCGCAGTTGAAGTTGCACAGCGGCAGCAGCTCGAGCTGCATGCCTATCGCCTTGCGCATGTCATTCGCCTGCGACACTAAAAAGTGATTATAAATGCCGGCAAGGTCCGCGTTTTCTCCCTCTGCCTGCTGCGCCTGCGTCAGCAGATCAAAAAGAGATAGTTTCTTTTTCATATCAGTCCTCTTTCTTATCGATCAGTCCGTTTGCGTCCATTTTTTCAAGAAACGCGTGCGCATCTTTTTGAGCAAGCGCGGCGTCAATGCCGTAATGCGCCTGCAGCGCCGCGGCAAGCGTTTTTTCGTCGGTGAACGCCTGCAGCTGCTCCCACAGGAACGCGCCCGCCTCGTTCAAGACGACGGCCGCCGTGAAATCGATCGCCTGCGTACCGCGCGGGATGACGACATACTCGTCGGCAATGTTTCTCATCTGAAAATACTCTTTCACTTTATAGCGCATAACAAACTCCTTTTTCGCCTCTTGATAGGACTTCTCAAATATCGTATTATAAAGCACGGCGACTGCTTCCTCGCTGATATCGCAGGAAAGCTCGTAGACCGGCACGTTTGCCGCAACCGCATTGATGGCGGCGAGGTACTGCTCCTCGACCTTTTCGGTCAGAGGAAATACATAATTATGAAGATAAATATGTGAAAGCGCCTCGGCGGGACAAAGCCGGCGCACAGAGTTCTGCTTAGCCTGCACGACATAAACGATCGCCTTGAGCGGCACAAACTCGTTTTTGATCATCCGCTCCTTGCCGCTCCACGGGCTGCCGTGGGCGTAGATCGCACCGCCGTCGTTGATGACGCACGGCTTGTCGTAATTCAGAATCGTGCAGTGCAGATACCGCTTCCAGAGATTCGCCTGCGTGCTCTTGCCCGCGCCGGAAAGGCCGCAAAACAGAATGCCGCTGTTTTTATAAACCGCGGCGGCAGAATGAATCATGAAGCTGCCTGTGCTGACAAGGCGATAGACATAGGCTTGCATCAAAAGATAGGACGCCTCATATTCTCCGTCGCTGCGCACGCTGTCGCTCATATAAACATCCGCATGCGCATAGTCGCCGCGCAGTTTTGCGTAGCAGCCGCAGAACGAGATCCAGTGATTCTGCTGCGCATCTTTGTAAAAGCAATAATCGCCCAGCGATTTCAGAAGCGTTAAGCCGTTGATATCTGCATCGCTGAGCGGATGAAAACAAACGGAAAAAGAGGGGAGCTTGCCTTCCTCATTCCGGAACGGTACAAACTGCCCCTCAATATCCTTGCTTAATAAAAAGTTCTCTGAATTCAGGCTAAACACGAAAAACCGAAATTACACGGGAGCATTCTTCGTGCTGTAGCACTGATGAATCGAGGACGCGGGCAACGTAAGCATGGAAACATAGCTGCCGTCGTTCTGGCAGGTGCCTTCCACATGACCGCCGGACCAAACGACGTCAGACGGACAGCTCGCATAAGCCGCGAAGTTGTCTTTCACATCCAGATTCACTTTCACAAGATCGGGACTCTGATACATAGTTAATTCCTCCATTAATAATAATCGTGCAATTAATCAGTCAAGCGCGCAGGGTTTGCCGTTGGATCTCGCGATCACAGAAGCGATCTGAGCAGCCTGTCTCTCCTCGACAGTCATGGCTTCCCATTCTTCCTTGCTGTACACGCCGCCTGCAACACTGTCAAGCAGTTCTTCGGTCAGTTCGATCCCGGCCGCTGCAGCTTCCTTTTTGAGTTCTTCAAGATTTGCCATGAAAATTCCCCTTTCTTAATAAAGAATAAATATCTGCAGAGTTATGATAGCACAATCCCATCATGGTGTCAACAGTTTTTTGGGAATTTTTTTAATTTTTCGAACATTTTTTTACATAATACCTTACTTATATCAAATCCAGCCGTTCAAACAGCTCCAGGCGGGCTTTGCCGGCTTCGGAGAGTTCTTCCCGCCGATCGAGCCGGGTCGACGGCGAGCTGACGCCCCCGCGCAGGAGCTTCCAAAACTTGGAGATCAGTCTGCGCACCACACAAAACGGATAGAGCCACTTGCGCCGGAACAGCACGGGATAATACAGCTGCATCTCCCGCAGGGTCGGAACCAGCGCGTGGCGGTATTCCCGGCGGGTCTCCTGCCCGATCTTGCGCAGCTCGTCGCTGTTATGCTTCGCGCGCGCGCCGGTGTAGCGGTAATACCGCCAAGCATCCACGGCGTGCTCCTCATGATTGACGCCCTGCCAGCCGCCCAGCTCGAGGTCATCCAGCAGCGCCTGCATATTCTCCTCCTCCATGGCCGGCGGCAGCGGCAGCGCGTCGGGATCGATCCCGCAATAGCGCACCAGCGCGCCGAAAATCAGCCGCACGGTGTAGGCATACTTCGTTTCCTGCAAGGCGTCCGCGTAGCGCTGCCGGTCGATCGCGCCGGCGTTGCCGATGGCGTAAAGCGCCGTATCCATCATCATGCGCAGGCTCGTGCCGCCGTAAAGGAAATGCTTCATCATGTGCTCGGTCAGAAACAGCAGCGCGATCGTCGGCTCGAGCACCGGAATCGGCAGGTCAAAGGCCGTCACGGTCTGCGAAGTTTCCATCGCCCGCGCATCCAGATTCCAGCACTGTGTCAGCGTATGCCGGAACATCTCGGGCAGCAGGGCAATATGCACCTCCACCAGGCCGATCGTCGGATGCTCGAAGATGGAATGATTGAAGTAATCCGGCCGCTGCTTTTTCAGCGTGAATCCGTTTTGCAGCAGGAAGTCCTGCGCCGCCTGTTCGTCCGCGGGCGCAACCAGCAGGTCCGTGTCGGCGGAGACGCGCAGCTCGGGGTTCGCGTAGAACCGCGCCACGTCCGCGCCCTTGATGACCAGCGTCCGGATCCCGGCGGCCTGCATCCTGCCCACAACGGTCAGCATCTGCTCTGTTTTCAGCAGGTTTTTGACCGCCGCGCCGCGCGCTGAGGTCAGCAGGCGGTCGCGGGTCGCGGCCGGACAGCCGAGGTCTTCCCGCTTGAGGGCGATCGCCGTCGTATAGGTGACGCTCTGGTTCGATGCAAGCGACGCCACACGCTCCCAATCCACCGGCACTTTCGGCGCAGACGCGGGCACGCCGCGCGCGCCGCAGCCGAACAGATGCATCAGGTATTCCATTTCGTTTGTCATCGCTTCACCGCCCTTCCGTCTTTGTTTCGCATGGCGTTCAGATGTCCACGCGCTGACGCTCGACCAGCTCGGCGAACATGCCGCCCTTTGCGATCAGCGCGTCATAGGTGCCGTCCTCGACGATCCTGCCCTGATCGAGCACGATGATCCGGTCACAGTTGCGGATGGTCGAGAGCCGGTGCGCGATCACGACGCGGGTGCATTTGAGCTTTTCCAGCGCGTCGGATACATGCTTCTGCGTGAGATTGTCGAGCGCGGAGGTCGCCTCGTCAAACATCAGGATGCGCGGCTTGGGCGCCACGGCGCGCGCGATCATCAGGCGCTGCTTCTGCCCGCCGGAGATGCCGCCGCTGCCCTCGGAAATGATCGTGTGCATGCCCATGGGCATCCTGCGGATATCCTCCGCCATGCCGGCCATTTCCGCCGCTTCCCAGGCGCCGTCCATCGAAAGCTGCGGCGCTGAGATCACAATATTGGAATAGATATCGCCCGAGAAGAGCTTGCCGTTCTGCATCACGACGCCGATGCGGCTGCGCAGGGAGTGCAGGTCGAGCGTTGCGAGGTTCTTGCCGTCGTAATAGACCGTCCCCTTCTGCGGCTGCTCGAAGCCGAGCATGATGCGCATGAGCGTGGATTTGCCGCAGCCGGTCGAGCCGACGATGGCGACATACTGCCCGGCGTTGATCTTCAGATTCAGGCCGTTAATCACCGGCGGCATGGATTCACTGTAGCGGAAGGTGATGTTGTTCAGCTCGATCGCGCCGGACAGGCGCGTGATCACGTGCTTATCCTCCGCCACTTCCGGCGTCGCCTCCAGGATCGGCCGGATCAGCTCCATGCCGGGCTTGATCTGGGAAATCTCGGTGGAGGTGGCGATCAGCGTCATGAACGCGCCGCTGACCATGCCGTAAGCCACGCTGAAGGCCATGTACTGCGCGACCTCAATGCCGGCGTTCGCGGCAAAATAATAAATCAGAATGGTGCCCAGCGTGTTGACCGCCAGAATGATGGCGTTGACCAGCTTGACCACCGTCTGCGGATTGTATTTTCTTTCGGCCGTCTGCTTGTAGAGCTTGGCCCATTTGGAAAAGCTGCGTTTTTCCGCGCCGGAGAGCTTGATCTTCTGAATGCCGGAAATCAGCGCGTAAACCAGACCGCGTTCCCGGCTCTCCGCCTCCATAATCTCCTTGAAATTATTCATCTGCAGGGAGGAAACGATCAGGAAGATCGCGAGCGTGACGAGCACCACAACGACCGCGGGGCCCGTGAGCGCGGGCGCGTAGCTGAAAATCTGCCCCACATAAGCCAGGGAAAACAGCGCGGTCAGTCCGCCGCCGAGCAGGATCGACGACACGGAGGTGCAGAGCATTTTGATCTGCGTCAGACGGTTCGCCAGATCGCCGGAGCTGTATTCCTTGAAAAATGAGGTGGGCAGAGAGAGCAGGCGCATCATCGCCGCGGACTCCACGGAAACGCTCATTTTGGTGTTGATCCGCGCGGTGAAGAGCGATTTGATCACATTCATGAGCAGCGAAGCCACGGAAGCGCCCACCAGCAGCGTGAACGCCGCGAAGAAGACGCCCATTTCGCCCACGTCGATCACCTTGCCGAAGATCAGTCCGTTTGCATAGGTCAGCAGCATACCGATCCCGGTGACCGCCAGGGAGGCGATCACGATCATCAGCCAGTCAAAGACGGTGACCGACTGCGCAAAATAGAGAAACAGATCCTTTGCGGTCATCGGCCGCTGCGGAAACGGTTTATAAAAGCACAGCGCTTCGTCGCAGATCTGCGCGCTGTTCTTTTTGGTCACGCGCACGGTCTTGCCGCTCTCCGCGTCAAAATAGGTGTAGCCGGAGATCCTGCCCGGGATCAGCGCGATCACCGCGCCGTCGACCGTTGTGGCAAGGAGCGGCCCGACGCCGTTGCGATACCAGTCGCCCTCGAGCTTCACATCGCGACGCATAATGCCCGTCGGGCGCAGCAGATAATCCAGCTGGTCGCTGACTTCCTTGATATTGGACGGCAGCTCCTGCGGCGCGATATGGTAGAAGCTCAGGATTTCAAAGATCGCGTTCTTCGCCTGCCGGCTCTGATCCTTGAGGATATCCGCAAGCGCGCGCTTGCCCATCACGACGCCGGACATTTCCAGAAACGCTTCGGAAAAGACCTGGTTGTCGTTTTCCAGACGTTCTTTTATTTGATCGTCAAAGATTCCCAAATCGTCACCTCCTTACTCGCTGGTAATCAGCTCGGCATACAGCCCGCCGTTCTGCATCAGGGTTGCGTGCGTGCCGCGCTCAACGACCGCGCCGCGGTCCATGACGATGATCTCGTCGCAGTCGCGGATCGTCGAAAGGCGGTGCGCGATCACGATGCAGGTGATGCCGCGATCCCGGATCGACTGCACCACTTCATATTCCGTCTTGGCGTCGAGCGCGGAGGTCGCTTCGTCCATGATGATGATCGTGGGATCCTGCGCGAGCACACGCGCGATCTCAAGACGCTGCCGCTGCCCGCCGGAAAAATCCTTGCCGCCCTCGAGAATGCGGTACTGATAGCCGCCGCTGCGCATCATGATGTCGTCATGAATGTGCGCGTCGCGCGCGGCGATGAGCATCTCGAAATCCTCGATGGAATCGTCCCACATCTTGATGTTGTTTGCGATCGTATCTTCAAATAAAATGATGTCCTGATCGACCATGGCGAGCGAACCGATGCGCACGGAGCGACGGATCTCATCCATCGGCTTGCCGTCAAGCAGGATCTCGCCCTCCCACGGGCGATACAGACCGGAGATCAGCTTGGCAAGCGTCGATTTGCCGCAGCCGGATCCGCCGACAAAGGCGACGCTGCTGCCGGGCTTGAGCTTCATGCTGAAATCCCGGATCAGCGGCTCTGCCAGCGGAGAATAGCCGAAGGTGACGTTGCGCAGCTCCACCTCGCCGGTCAGCTTGCTGAAATCATCGGCGACCGCGGGGTCCTCCGAGGCCGCTTCCGTGCTGATATCGGGCTCGTAGGTCATCACGTCCTGAATGCGCTCCATATTCGTGCGCATTTCCTGCAGCTTCTGCCCCGCGTCGATCAGGCTCCTGACCGGGGACTGGAACAGCCCCATCAGGCTTTTGAAGGCCGTGACCATGCCGATGGTGAACGCGCCGTTGAGCACCAGATAAATGCCGATGGCGAGCACCAGGCTGTCCGCAAGGGTGGAAACCAGCTCGGGCACCACGCCGAGCATCTGATTGATGCGGGCATAGCGCACGTCCTGCGTGTTGACGCTGGCCTGATAGCCGGCCCAGCGTTGAAAATAGCCGTTTTCCGCGCCGGAGGCCTTGATGGTTTCCATCATTTCGATGCCGGTCACGGTCGCGCCGGCGAGCTTGCCGGCGTCGCGCATCTGCACGCGCGTGACGTTGATTTTCTTATTGGAGATCATGCGCGCAACAAACAGGTTGATGATCGTTGCGGCCAGGGAAATCAGCGCCAGCGGCACGCTGTAGCTGAGCAGGATCACGAAATAGACGATCGCCAGCAGCGCGTGGAGCACCATCGGCGCGAGCGTGCGGATCAGTTCCTTGGCGATCGATTCGTTTTTCTTCTGCCGGTCGGCGATATCGCCCGCCATGCGCTGCGCATAGAACTGCATCGGCAGACGGAGAATGTGCCACATATATCTGGAATTGGAGATGATCGCCAGCTTGCCCTCAATTTTCATCGAGTAAACGCTGTTGATGCAGCCGGCAATGAACTGCAAAAGCGTGAGCGCGAGCATCGCGCCGATGAGCGGCATGAGCCATTCCGGCTGCTGCTTTGAGAGAATGCGGTCGAGGAATACGCGCTGGAACGCCGGCGAAATCATGCCGATCAGCGCGGTGATGATCGTGGTGAGCACGACAAACAAAATGGCCGTTTTGGAGCCCACCAGCCGCTCGCGCGCAAATGAAAGCATGCTCTTGGGCTTGCCTGCGGGTTCAAACGCCTCCGTCGGCTCGAATTCCATATAGATGCCGGTGAACGCCTTTTCGAATTCCTGCATCGGCACGCGCACGTAGCCGCGCGCGGGATCATTGAGCACCGCCTTGTCCTTGACGAAGCCGTCGAGCACGACAAAATGATTGTAGTTCCAGTGGATGATGCAGGGGAATTTCGCGCTTTTTTTGAGCCCCTCGCAGTCAATCAGCAGCGCTTTGGTCTTCAGCCCGTGATTGCGCGCGGCGCGCAGGATGTTTTTTGCGCTCGAGCCGTCACGCGAGACGCCGCAGTCGGTGCGCATCTGCTCAAGCGGGATGTATCGTTTATAATATGCGAGGATCATCGACAGACTGGCGGCGCCGCATTCGAGCGCCTCCATCTGCATGACGACCGGCACTTTTGCAACCGCGCCTGTCACCGGCTGCGGTATTTTCTTATTCTCCTTCATAACGCACCTCAGCCTGCAAGGAAGGACAGGGGCTTGACGGTGTCGCAGATGATTTTCACGGTCTGCACGCCGTCCTCACAGCCCGCGCACTCGATCTCCACCGCATAGCTCCAATCGGCCGGCTGCAGTCTGTAAGCCGTGTATTCGTCATACTGCGCCGCGACGGATTCCGCGGAAACCGGCGCCTGCGCGATTGCAGTCACCTTGCCCCGCGTGTCGTTGATCCGGACCGGATCGCCCACTTCGATCTGATCGGCATTTTCCACATAGCAGACCGCCGCGCCGTCCTGCACGACGCCGGTTGCGGCCACCGTCGTTTTCAGACTGCCGAACGCGCCCCAGACAAAGGCAGAGATCAGCAGAATCAGGACCACGGCCAGCACGATCCACACGCCGACGCTGGACACCTTGATATAATCATTGAGCTGCTCCGGAGAAGCAACCTTTTCCTGCGAGGTTTTGCTGAAAACCGGGTTTGACATAACCGTTCCGTCCTTTTCCGCAGCGCACAGACGGCCGGTGCGGCCGCCGCTGCAAAATTTCAATAAAATATTATATCAGACAGAAAAAGATTTGTCTATATATAATTTTAAAAAGCTGCGATTTTTTGTCGATGCAGCCGGGCGGCGCAATCCGTCGTTTTTTAGTTGACAAATCCGAAATGTCTGGTATAATACAGAAGAAAGCTTAAGAGAAGGAGGCAACACCATGCCGCTTGTAACCACAGCCAAAATGTTCGAGGACGCCTACAAGGGCCACTATGCCGTCGGCGCATTCAACGTCAACAATATGGAGATCATCCAGGGCATCGTGCAGGGCGCGCAGAAGCTCAACGCCCCGCTGATTCTCCAGGTTTCCAAGGGCGCGCGCGCTTACGCAAACCACACCTATCTGGTCAAGCTCGTCGAAGCGGCGATCGAAACCAGCGGCCTGCCCATCGCGCTGCATCTGGATCACGGTCCGGATTTTGAAACCTGCAAGTCCTGCATCGACGGCGGTTTCAGCTCCGTGATGATCGACGGCTCCCACCTCCCCTATGAAGAAAATGTCGCACTGACCCGCAAGGTCGTGGAATACGCCCATGCGCACGGCGTGGTCGTGGAGGGCGAGCTGGGCAGACTGGCCGGCATCGAGGACGACGTCAAGGTTTCCGACGAGGATTCCTCCTACACCCGCCCCGAGGAAGTCTATGATTTCGTCACCCGCACCGGCGTGGATTCGCTGGCCATCGCCATCGGCACGAGCCACGGCGCATTCAAATTCAAGCCGGGTCAGGATCCGAAGATCCGCATCGACATTCTGGAAGAAGTCGAAAAGCAGCTGCCGGGCTTCCCGATCGTGCTGCACGGCGCTTCCTCCGTCATCCCCGAATTCGTCGATATCATCAATCAGTACGGCGGCAAGATGGACAACGCGATCGGCATTCCCGAGAGCGAGCTGCGCAAGGCGGCGGAGCACGCGGTGTGCAAGATCAACATCGACTCCGACCTGCGTCTGGCCATGACGGCGGCGGTCCGCAAGTATCTCGCGGAGAATCCGTCCCACTTTGATCCCAGACAGTACCTCGCCCCTGCCCGCGAAGCGATCCAAGGCATGGTCGAGCACAAGATCCTCAACGTCCTCGGCTGCGCGAACAAGGCCTGAGTTTCCAAATTTAAACGAAAAAAAGCAGAACGCCTTCGGCTGCCCGAAACGGGTGACCGAAGGCGTTATTTTATTGAATTGATGCGGTTGTTGCGCGCGGGTTATTCACCGTCCGCCGGCTGCGCGGACTCCTCCGGCACATCCGGCACGAAGACGAATTTGCCGTCCTCATATCTGCAAAGATAGGCCTTGCCGGTTTCCAGCTTGCCCTCGAGCATCTCCTCGCTGAGCGGATCCTCGATCTTTGCGCGGATGGCGCGGCGCAGGGGTCTTGCGCCGTAGACCGGATCGAAGCCCTCCTTGCCGATCGCGTCGACCGCGGAATCGTCAAAGCGCAGCGTCAGATCCAGCTCCTGCACGCGGCGGCCGAGATTGGCCAGCATGCGGCGCGCGATCTCGTCGATATTCTCCTGCGTAAGCTGATGGAAGACGATGATATCGTCCACACGGTTGAGGAATTCGGGCTTGAACACGCGCTTGAGCTCGCTCATGACCTGTTCACGGATCTTTTCATCCGTCGCGGCAGCGGCGCTTTCGCCCGTGAAGCCGAGCGCGCCTGCGCCGGTCTGCGCGATCTGCTTGGCGCCGACGTTCGAGGTCATGATAATGATGCAGTTCTTGAAATCGACCCGGCGGCCCTGCGCGTCGGTCAGAATGCCGTCCTCGAGGATCTGCAGGAGCATATTGAACACGTCGGGATGCGCCTTTTCGATCTCATCGAACAGCACCACGGAATACGGGCGGCGGCGCACGGCTTCGGTCAGCTGACCGCCCTCGTCATAGCCGACATAGCCCGGGGGCGAACCGACCAGACGCGACACGGTGTGCTTTTCCATATACTCCGACATATCCAGACGGATCATTGCGTTTTCATCGCCGAACATCGAGGCGGCGAGCGTCTTGCAAAGCTCGGTCTTGCCCACGCCCGTGGGGCCGAGGAAGATGAACGACCCGGTCGGGCGCTTGGGATCCTTGAGCCCGGCGCGGCCGCGGCGGATCGCGCGCGCGACGGCGCTGACGGCTTCATCCTGGCCGACGATCCGGCGGTGGAGTTCTTCCTCCATATGCAGCAGCCGCTGGCTTTCCTCCTGCGTGAGCTGCGCGACGGGGATGCCCGTCCACTGCGAAACGATGTCCGCAATCTCCTGCTCGCCGACCTCGCCGGTCACGCGGGCGCTTTTTTCTTTCCAGTTCTGACGCTCCGCTTCCAGCTGCGCGGCGAGCTTGTTCTTTTCATCGCGGATCGACGCCGCGCGCTCGAATTCCTGCGCGTTGACGGCGGACTCCATCTCCTGGCCGAGCGCCTTGAGCTGATCCTCGAGCGCCTTGAGATCGGGCGGCGCGGTGAAGGCCTGCAGCCGCACACGGGAAGCTGCCTCGTCCACCAGGTCGATCGCCTTATCCGGCAGATACCGGTCGCCGATATAGCGGGCGGACATCTTGACCGCCGCGAGGATCGCGTTGTCGGTGATCTTCACCTTGTGATGGGCTTCGTATTTATCGCGCAGACCGCGCAGGATCTCGATCGCTTCCTCCTCGGTCGGTTCGCCGACCGTCACAGGCTGGAAGCGGCGCTCGAGAGCGGCGTCCTTCTCGATGTGCTTGCGGTATTCCTCGAGCGTCGTTGCGCCGATAACCTGCAGGTCGCCGCGCGCGAGCGAGGGCTTGAGGATGTTCGCGGCGTCCGTCGCGCCCTCGGCCGAGCCGGCGCCGATGAGCGTGTGCACCTCGTCGATAAAGATGATCACGTCGCCGGATTTCGTCACCTCGTCGATCGCATTGCGGATGCGCTCCTCGAAGTCGCCGCGGTATTTCGTGCCGGCCACCATGCCGGTCAGGTCAAGGGAAACGATCCGCTTGCCGCGCAGGAGCTCCGGCACCTCGCCGGTGGCGATTTTCAGCGCAAGGCCCTCCGCGATCGCGGTTTTGCCCACGCCCGGCTCGCCGATCAGGCAGGGATTATTCTTGGTGCGGCGGCTGAGGATCTGGATCACGCGCTCGATCTCCTTCTGCCGCCCGATGACGGGATCGATCCGGCCCTGTCTGGCAAGCTCGGTCAGGTCACGGCCGAACTGGGACAGCGTCGGCGTGTCGGAGGTGTCCTTTTCCGCCTTGCCGCCCTTGCCGGGGGCTGCGCCGCCGCCGCCGAGCGCCTTGCTCAGATCCTGCATCAGATCCTGCGGCTGCACGCCGAGCTGGGCAAGGATCTCCGTTGCCGCGCCGGTGCCCTCCTGCAGAATGCCGATCAGGAGATGCTCGGTGCCGATATAGGAATGCCCCATCCCCCTGCCCTGCAGGATGGCAGTATCAATGATATTTTTGGCGCGGGGCGTAAAGTCGTTGGGGGAAAGCACGGTCGGCGCGCCGATGCCGACGCCGCTTTTGATCATGGCCTCCACCTCGCTGAAGCTGACCTTGCGCGCATGCAGCGCCGCATAGGCCATGCCGCCGTTTTCCGCCAGCAGGCCGAGCAGGATGTGCTCGCTGCCGACGTAGGTATGGCCGAGGTTTTCGGCCGCCTGAATCGCGTTGTTCAGCGCTTCGTTTGCTTTTTGGGTAAAACCGGTGAATCTGTACATAGCTCAAACCTCCTTTGGCGGGATTTATAATTCTTTACAGCGTTTCCCGCACGATCTTTGCCCGCGCGGCGTCTCTGGCCGCCGGGCCGTCCGCTTCACTGTGCATGACGCTCAGCGTCGCGGGCTGCATATTGACAATCAGTTCGTTGATTTTTTCCATGGGAACATCCAGCAGGCCGCGGGCAACGCCCAGGCGCACGAGGGAGATCAGCTCCATGAATTCGTCGCTGCTCAGCAGCCGCGCCAGACGCAGCACGCCCAGGGCGCGATAGATCTTATCCTCCTCCGCCGGATTCTTCATCAGCTCCGCCGCCGCGGCGCGCTCCTGCGCCACAAGCTGCAGCACGATGGATTTCAGATTGGCGATCGCCGTTTCTTCCGTGATGCCGAGCGTGATCTGGTTGCTGATCTGGTAAAGATCGCCCTTCGGCTGGCTGCCCTCGCCGTAAGCGCCGCGCACGGTCAGTCCGAGCTTGGAAACGGTGTTGGCAAGCCTTGTCATCTGCCCGCAGCGGGTCAGCGCCGGCAGATGGAGCATCACAGAGGCGCGCATCGCCGTGCCCAGATTCGTCGGGCACTGGGTCAGATAGCCGATCCGCTCGTCAAAGGCGAAATGCAGGCGCGCGTCGAGCATGCTGTCCAGCTTGTCGGCAATGTCGTAAGCGCCTTCGAGGTCCAGCCCGGCCTTCATGACCTGCAGGCGGATGTGATCCTCCTCGCAGAGCATGATGCTCACGCTCTCATCCTTCGAGAGGATCAGGGCGCTGCCTTCCTTTTTGGCGGCGAATTCCGGACTGATCAGATGCCGCTCCGCGAGCGAAACCGCCTGCCCGCGGCTGAGATCCTTCATTTCGATGAAGCTGAAATCATTCTGATCATTCTCAAATACGGCGGCGCGGATCAGCGCGTTGACGCGGTTTTTGCCCTGCGCGTCGAGCTTGATCGGGAACGGCTCCTCCCGCAGATTTCTCGCCAGACGGATCCGCGTGCTGAGCACGATATCGCCCTGATCGCCTTTTTCAATATACCATTTACTCATTGTGCATTTCCTCCTTCCGCATCCAGCGCCCGCATGGCGTCGCGCAGCTTCGCGGCTTCCTCGAACGCCTGATCTGCGATGGCTTTGTCCATCTGCGCCTGCAGCTTTGCGCGTTTCTCTTCTTTCGTTTCCTCCTGCGGCTCGACAGCCGGCACGGCGGCGCCGATTTTTCCGCTGTGCTTGATCTTGCCGTGAATGCGCTGGATCGAAGGCAGCAGCCGGTCGTAGAAGGTGGTGTAGCAGTCCGCGCAGCCGACCATGCCGCTGCGCGCGATCTCCTCAAACGAGGAGCCGCAACGTGCGCAGCGCTGCACGCGGCCCGGCGCGGCGGCCGGCAGCATATCGCCCAGGAAGCCGCCGAACAACTCCGAGAGATTCAGGCCGAAGCCGGAAAACACATCCGAATACCCCAGATGCGCCGCGCAGTCCGCGCAGAGATGGCTCTCCGCCATATCGCCGTTGATGATCTGCTTGATGTGGGTGGTCGCTTCATTCTTTCCGCAATTCTGACATAACATATCCATTCATCCTTTCTTCGTTTCGATGGTTAATAGCATTTGTTTGAGCAGTGCCGCGCGCACGGAATCGCGCAGGGGCTGCGGCAGCGAGCGCAGCGCGGTATCGCCCGAGGCGGCGAGCATCAGCTTCGCTTCCTGCACGGTGAGCGCGCCGGCATGATGCAGGTTGACGATGTGCGCCCGGCAGGTGGCGGCGTCCACCGCCGCGCCCAGGCAGTTGACCGTATGCATGAGCATGGTCGGCACGTCGCTGCCGATGCGTGTGATTTTGATGTAGCCTCCGCCGCCGCGCCGGCTCTCGACCAGATAGCCCTGCTCGGGCGTGAAGCGGGAGGCGATCACGTAGTTGATCTGACTCGGCACGCAACCGAGACTTTGCGCGAGCTCATTGCGCTGGATTTCCGTGGTGCCGTCCGATTCGAGCATATCCAGCAGAATGCGCGCGATCTGATTGCTGAGACTCACTTTGATCATCTCTTTTCCTGTGATTTATGTCGTTTGACTTTGACTTTCTTTGACCTTTGAGTCCATTATAGTCAGGGAAGGTCAAAAGGTCAAAGTCTGATTCCGCTCGATTCTGCGTGATTTTCGCTTGCTTTCTCTTGTTTTCTTTGATTCTCTCTTGTTTTCTTCAATTTTCAAGAAATTTGAAAAATTTGACCTTCGCACAATTGCTTCCTTTCGATTATAGCCGGAGGCGGCGGAAGATATGCATTGCTTTTGCGCCGGAAATATGATAGAATGTATAAAAGAAATAAAAAGACCCGGGCCGCGCAGGGCGGCGGGCTTTGCGTGACGGAGGCGCTATGGCGGAATTGCGGGCGGAATCCCTGGGCGGCGGCATCACCGTTTTTGTCAGCGACGCACACGGCTTCGGCACCGACGCGGTGCTGCTGGCCCGGTTTGCGGCGCCGTCTGCGCATGCGGTCTGCTGCGATCTCGGCAGCGGCTGCGGGGTGATTCCCCTGCTCTGGTGCAAGCAGCCGACCGGCGCGCTGACCGCCGTGGAGCTGCAGCCGGACGCGGCGGCGCAAATCTGCCGCGCGGTCGAGGTCAACCATCTTCACGACCGGCTGACCGTACGCTGCGCCGATCTGCGCGCGCTGCACGGGCTGCTGCCTGCCGGCGGCTTCGATCTGGTCACGATGAATCCGCCCTATTACGCCGCGGGCACGGGATGCCTGAGCGCAGAGGAAGCGGATCAGCTCGCGCGCCATGAAACGGTCTGCACGCCGCAGGATCTCTGCGCGGCGGCGGCGCGGCTGCTGAAATTCGGCGGGCGGTTCTGCGTCTGCATCCGGCCGGAACGGCTGACGGATTACCTGTGCGCCATGCGTGCGCACGCGTTGGAGCCCAAGCGGCTGCGCCCTGTGGCCAAGAATCCCGCACGCGCGCCGTGGCTGCTTCTGCTCGAGGGGCGGCGCGGCGGCAAGCCCGGCCTGCGCATGGAGCCGACGCTGTTTGTGCATGCGGCGGACGGCACATACACCGAAGAAATGAAGCAGATCTACGGCGATTATCTTTTGGAACACCGGAGGGAAACGCTTTGAGCGGAACATTATATGTGGTCGGCACGCCGATCGGAAATCTGGGCGACCTTTCGCCCCGCGCGCTGGAAACGCTCGCGCGCTGCGATTTCATCGCCGCCGAGGATACGCGCGTCACACTGAAGCTGCTGACCCATTTCGGGCTGAAAAAGCCGCTGGTCAGTTATTTTGAACACAACAAAGCCGAGCGCGGACCGCAGATCGCGGACCGTCTGCTGCAGGGCGAAAGCTGCGCGCTGGTCACCGACGCCGGCATGCCGGCGATCTCCGATCCGGGCGAGGATCTGGTGCGGCTCTGCCGGGAAATGCAGATCCCCGTGGAAGCGGTGCCCGGGCCGGTCGCCTTCGCCACGGCGCTGGCCGTTTCGGGCATGCCCGCCAGGCGGTTCACCTTCGAGGGCTTCCTGCCGGTCGAAAAAAAAGAGCGCCGCGCGCTGCTGGCATCCCTGCGGAACGAACCGCGCACCATGATCTTTTACGAAGCGCCGCACAAGCTCGGCAACACCCTGCGCGATCTTACGGATGCGCTCGGCGACCGGAAGCTGGCCATTGTGCGGGAGCTGACAAAAATCCACGAGGAGGTCCTGCGCACCACGCTGACTGCCGCGGCCGCGCAGTTTGAAAACGGCAGTCTTAAGGGCGAGCTGGTGCTCATCGTGGAAGGAAAAGCACCGACGCAGACGCCCGGCATGACGCCGGAGGCCGCCGTCGCCTATGCGCGCGAGCTGGTCGCAAACGGAGAGAGCAAAACCAACGCCGCGAAGCTGGCCGCCAAAGAGAGCGGTCTGCGCAAGGGCGATATTTATCAGCAGCTGATCGAGGAGGCATCGGAATGATTGAATATTACAAAGCGCATCCGTACTGGATCGCCGTGCTCGCCGCGCTGGTCGTCGCGGCCGTGTTCATGTGGATCAAAGCGATCAAAGCCAGCCGCGCGCACTATCAGTCAAACGAAAAAATCATGAAAAAGCTCAAGGAAGAGAATCAGTTGCGCAACGAATTCGCGGTGCTGACCCCGGCGCTCGCGCAAAGCGCCGATCCCGTCGCGCTGTTCAAGGGCGTTGCGCTCAATCTGCACAAGCGGGTCGCGGATCAGGCGGATCTGAACGCCGCGTTCGCCGCGCTCTCCCCCGCGCAGCAGGGCGTCTACGCGCTCTATTTCGTGCTCGACGACGGGGGCGAAGCGCTCAGCGGCTTCTTCAAGGCGAACACCGCGCCGCTGACCACGGCGGCCGGCGCGATGCTGGAAACGCTGGCGCTGGACGATCTGCAGGCGCTCTATCAGAAGGAAGCGCTCGCCTACGACCCGGACGACGAAACGACCTCGCTGATCCGGTCCGAGATCGAGGAAACCGACGCCGCCTTTGCTGCTGCGGACGGCTGCAGCCGCATCGCCGCCGCCTGCGGCGCCTACATCGCCGCGCACATCGAAGAATTATAATATAACCGCATGCCCGGCGTGTTGCAGTGCAGATTGCAGCACGCCGGTTTTCAATTCCTGATTCTATATCCTTCCTTCCCCAAAACTTTTTTCTTCCGGGGGCTTTACTTTTGATTCGTCACGTGCTAAAATATTAAAGCGTAAAAGCGCAAAGTGTTACAGTGTAAAGCGTGAAAACGAAAGGCAGGCGTCCGGAATGAATGAAAAAATGAAAAACGGCAATCTGGATTTTATGTTCAACGCCGTCCTGCAGCTGCAGACGCTCGAGGAATGCTATGATTTCTTTGAGGACCTGTGCACCGTCACCGAGCTCAAGGCGATGGCGCAGCGCATCGTCGTGGCCAAAATGCTGCGCGACAAGCAGGTCTACAGCGATATCGTCGCGCAGACCGGCGCAAGCACCGCCACGATCAGCCGCGTCAACCGCTCCCTGCAATACGGCTGCAACGGCTATGAGAAAATCTTTCAAAGGATGGAAGACTGATGGCCTACGACACGTTTGCCCGATTTTATGACAGTCTGACCGATAATGTGGAGTATGAGAAGCGTGCAGCGTTCGTTTGCAGGCTTCTTTCCTTCTGCGGCATTCCGAACGGCATCCTGCTCGAGCTCGGCTGCGGCACCGGGAGCCTGACCGCCCTGCTGGCCGACCGCGGCTATGACGTGATCGGCGTGGATACCAGCGTTGGCATGCTCAACGCCGCGCGCGAAAAATGCGCGCCCCTGGGCAGCCGCGTGCTGCTGCTGCAGCAGGATATGCAGGCGCTCGATCTCTTCGGCACCGTGCGGGCCTGCGTGTGCGCGCTCGACGGGCTCAACCACCTGCCGGACGCAGCCGCCGTGCGCCGCACCTTCGCGGGCGTCTCGCTCTTCATGGAGCCGGGCGGGGCCTTCATTTTTGACGTGAACACCGTTTACAAGCACCGCGCCGTGCTCGCGGACAACGCCTTCGTGATTGAAAACGACGACGTTTTCTGCACCTGGCAGAACGCCCTGCAGCCGGACGACAGCGTGGAAATCACGCTCGATTTCTTTGAGGAAGCGGCGGACGGGACCTATGAACGCAGCTGGGAGCAGTTCACGGAGCGCGCCTATCCCCTTCCGGAGATTGCCGCCTGGCTGGAAGAAGCAGGCTTTGAAGTCTGCGGCATTTATGATGATCTGAACGACGCGCCGGCGGGCGAAACGACCGAGCGCGCGACATTCCTTGCAAGAAAGAAGGCGGCGCAATGAGAGAACTGATCCGCATGATCTCAAGCGACGGCGATCTGACCGTCATGGCTGCGGACACAACGGAAATCGTGGCGGACATGCAGCGCATTCACGGCACTTATCCCGTCGTTTCGGCGGCGCTCGGGCGGCTGCTGACCGCGGCCTGCATGATGGGCGCGGCGCTCAAGGGCAAAGACGACAGCGTGACCCTGCGCCTGAACGGCGGCGGGCCGGCCGGCTCGGTGATCGCCGTGAGCGACAGCAGCGGCAACGTGCGCGGCTACGCGGCGAATCCCGCCGTGGACCTGCCCCGCAAGCCGAACGGCAAGCTGGACGTCTCCGCCGCGGTCGGCAAGGACGGCAGTCTGACCGTCATCAAGGATCTCGGCCTGAAGGAGCCTTATGTCGGGCAGGTGCCGCTCGTTTCCGGCGAGGTGGCCGAGGACGTGACGCAGTATTTTGCCGTCAGCGAGCAGATCCCGACCGTCTGCGCGCTGGGCGTGCTGGTCAGCAAGCAGGACGCCTCCATCCTCGCGGCGGGCGGCTTTCTGATTCAGCTCCTGCCGACGGCGACGGACGATACGATCGACCGCGTGGAGGCCTGCATCGCGGATGTGCCGCCGATCACGGCCATGCTCGCGGAGGGCTTGACGCCCAAACAGATCTGCCGCCGTGCGCTGCCGGCCTTTTCGCTGGAGATGCTCGACAGCAGCGCGCCGGCCTACCGCTGCAGCTGCAGCCGCGCACGGGTGCAGCAGGCCCTGCTCACGCTCGGCAAGGCGGAGCTGGAGGAGATGGCAAAGGATCCGGTCACGACCGTCAACTGCCATTTCTGCGATAAAACCTACACATTTACCCCGGCGGAGCTCCGTCGGCTGATCGAGGAGGGCGGCAAACAATGAAATCTCTGCTCTGCATCGTGCTCTCCTGGCTGATCACGACCTCGTTTTCCTGGTTCGCCTCCGATGATCCGCGCACGCTGCGGGTGAATCCCTATGTGCAGTACCAGACCTTTGAAGGCTTCGGCACGAGCAGCTGCTGGTGGGCGCAGACGATTGACAGCGACGAGGAAGCAAAGGAGATCGCCCGTCTGCTTTATGACGATGAAACCGGCCTGGGACTGGATATTTACCGCTACAACATCGGCGGCGGCGAGGCGGAGAATCCCGCCTGCCGCATCTGGGACCGCACCCGTCGCACAGAGAGCTTCTATGTCTACGACGCGGCAACCGGCACCGGGACCTATGATTTCACGCGCGACGCCAACGCCCGCCGGATGCTGGATTACGCGGTGCAGTACGGCGCGAAGGAAGTCATTCTGTTTTGCAACAGCCCGCATTATTCCATGACCGTCAGCGGGCAGGCCTCCGGCGGTCTGACGCCCGGCGCCTCCAACCTGCCGCCGGAGAATTACGGCGCGTTCGTGGACTATGTGCTGACGATCGCGGACTGGTTTGTCGCGCAGGGCTATCCCGTGACCGCGATTTCGCCGATCAACGAGCCGCAGTGGGACTGGGGCGGCGACTGGGTCGGGCAGGAGGGCTGCCATTATTCGCCCGAGGAAACCGTGACCGTGCTCGAGCGCTTCGCGACGGAGATGCAGCGGCGCGGCAGTCCCTATGCGCTGCGCGGGCCGGAAAGCGGCCAGCTGACCTGGCATTATTACGATTATATCGAGAAATTTTTTGAAAGCGAGATCCTCAACGGCTTCTGCGACACCTACAGCGCCCACAGCTACTGGATGGACGGCGATTACGCCGGCAAGCAGAATTTCGCCTGGAAGATGGAAACCGACTTCCCGGGCAAGAAATTCGAGATGAGCGAATGGTGCGAGCTGCCCATGCAGCTGGACAGCCGCACGATCGACAGCGGCCTTTATATGGCGAATATCCTGGTGCAGGATCTGACGGTGATGAACGCCGTTTCCTGGCAGAGCTGGACCGCTGTCAACGGCGACGGCGTGCTGGACCGCATCGACGGCGGGCTGGAACAGTACCGCCGCTATGACGTCTACAAGCAGTTTTCGGCCTTTATTCAGCCGGGGATGCAGCGCGTGCAGGTGCTTGACACCGCGCCGTATGCCTGGGATGAAACCGACCGCCCGCTGGTCTATGCCGCGTTCTGCGGCGGCGGGAAAACCGTGTTGATCGTCGTCAACAACACGGAGGAAGCGCAGCCCCTGCGTCTGGGCGGGCTGTATCTCGATCAGCAGACGGTCCGCACAGATGAAACGCTGCACTGCGAAACGGTGTATCACGGCCCGTTCCGCGCGAACCAGACCCTCCCCGCCCGCAGCGTCACGACATTCGTGCTGCGGTAACGCAGCCAACGGAAAAAGGTCTGCTGCAAATCATCTGATCGTGAGCGACGCAAAACAAAAGGCAATGCGATAAATAAGACGCTTTCCGGAAGTGAAGCATCCGGAGAGCGTCTTTTGTTTCGGAAAGGATTGTTTTGCAGCACGCACCCGTGGGTGTTGCCGTGGGATTGTGCGGGATCCGGCGGACGATCGATGATCGTCCCTACGCAGTTGCCGATGGCGTCGTAACGTAGGGGCGGATTGCACGTCCGTTTGAGAAATCTGCGATTTTTCTCTGCATAAAACCTTGGCTTTCTTCTGCATCCGCGGACGATCGATGATCGTCCCTGCGGCTGACGGCGGATCGTAGGGACGTGCATTGCACGTCCGTTTGAGAAATCTGCGATTTTTCTCTGCGTAAAACCTTGGCTTTCTTCTGCATCCGCGGACGATCGATGATCGTCCCTACGGCTGACGGCGAATCGTAGGGACGTGCATTGCACGTCCGTTTGAAAAATCTGCGATTTTTCTCTGCATAAAACCTTGGCTTTCTTCTGCATCCGCGGACGATCGATGATCGTCCCTACGGTGCGACGCCGAATCATTTTGCGGAATCCGGCTATCCTTTTTCTTCTTTGTTATTCGCCCTGCGCCTGCAGGAAGGCTTCCACTTGCGCGCGGTCGGGGATCGTTTCGGCGGCGCCGGGGCGGGTCACTTCGATCGCCGCGGCGGCCTGGCCGATCCGCAGTGCCTCTTGCGGGGACTTCCCGTCGAGCAGCGCCTGCAGGCAGTAGCCGGTGAAGGTGTCGCCCGCGCCGGTGGTGTCCACGGCGTTCACGCGATAGGCCGGCATCTGCACAAGCGCGTCGCCGTCATAGTAAATCGCGCCGTCCGCGCCGAGGGTCAGGATGATTTCGCCGTGATTGCGCGCATGCAGCGCGCGCACGATGCGTGCCGGGTCGGTTTCGCCCGTGATGCTCTCCCCTTCGCTCTGATTGAGCACCAGGCAATCCGCCAACTCATACGGAAAATCGCGCAGCGCTTCAACGAACGGCGAGGGATTGAACGCGGTGCGAATGCCCGCCCCCTGCGCCTTGCGCAGCATCGGCTCCACGCAGGAGGTTTCATATTGCGTGAGCAGGAGCGCGGCGTCCCCGTGCGCGGTGAGCACGGCGTCGCAGTCCGCCTCGGTGATCACGCGGTTCGCGCCGCCGAAGAGGATCATCTGATTCTGCCCGTCGGGGTCGCATTCGATGATCGTGTGGCCGGTGGGCACGTCGGAGACGGCAACGGCGGAAATATCCACGCCGCCGGCTTTGAGATAATCGGTCAGATACGCGCCGTCCGCGCCGACCTTGCCGGCGGCGACGGTCGTCGCCCCGGCCTTCTGCAGGGCAAGCGCCTGATTGAGCCCCTTGCCGCCCACATGCACCTCATAGCCTTTGCAGTAGAGCGTTTCGCCGCGGTCGGGCAGATGCGGCATGGCATACACATGGTCGATATTGAATGAACCGAACACCAGAACTTTCATACAGATCCCCCTTCCGCAAGCACGCGGCGCATTTTTGCAATATTCTCTGTCAGATTGCCGGGGCCGAGGATGCTCGACGTGCCGACCACAAAGAGATCGGCGCCGGCCTGCCGCATCAGCGGCGCTTTTTCGTAATTGACGTTGCCGTCCACCTCGATGCGCAGCGCGGATTTTCCGTTTTCATCCAGCAGGCGGCGCAGCGCGGTGATGCGCTCGAGCGAGCCGGGCACCATCGACTGCCCCGCAAAGCCCGGGAACACCGTCATGAGCAGCACGCCGTCAATGGCGTCCAGAAACGGCAGCACGGCGTCGACGGGCGTGTCCGGGTTGATGGCCAGCAGCGGGCCCGCCCCGGCCTGCCGGATCTGCGCGAGCGCGTCGGCGACGGCGGGGGTGCTTTCATAATGAACGGAAACAAAATCCCCCGGCCCGAACGGGAACACGCCGAGCTTCTTCTCCGGCGCGGTCACCATCAGGTGCAGATCCAGCGGGATGGAGGTTTTCGCCTTCAGGCGGCGGCAGTAATCCGAGCCCAGGCAGAAATTCGGCACAAAAACGCCGTCCATCACGTCGATGTGCAGGTATTCGATCCCGGTTGCTTCCATGGTTTCGATGATCTCGCGCAGGCGGAAAATATCGGCGCACATGAGCGAGGGGGATATGGCGGCAGGTATCATTCAGCAGGTTCCTTTCCGGCGGCGTCCTCCACGGGACGGGCCGCTTTTTTCATTTGCGCGCGGCGGATCAGCGTCCCGAGACCCAGCCCGGCCGCGCCGATGGCGGCGCCGATCGGCAGCGCGGGGAAATCCGGCCAGCGGAATACGTGAAACGCCGTCATGTTGGCGACGCTGTAGGTGGAATAAGGCACGAGCATGAACATCACGCCGAAAAAGAGGATCCACAGCCATTTCCACTTGCCGAAGGCGTCCGTTTTGCCCATGAGCAGAGCGATGACGAAGGTCGTGACCGGCATGAGCAGCCAGACGAAGATCAGGCCGTAGCCCATCGCGTCGTCCGGTTCGGTGGCCAGCCAGAAGAAGAGGACGGAGAACACCCAGATCACCAGATAGGCGACGATCAGAATGACGTTCGTCTGCTTCTTCTTGCTCTTGACAATGTTTGTGCTTTCTTCCAGATAGTCCAGATAGGTTTGCTTTGCAGGTTGCTGTTTCACGGTCGGTTCCTCCTTGAGGAGGTGATCGAGACTCACGGCGTACAGATCGCTCATGCGCACGACGCTCACGATATCGGGATAGGTTTTTTCATTCTCCCAATTGGAAACGGTCTGCCGGCTCACGCCCAGCGCCTCCGCGGCCTTCTCCTGGCTGAGTCCGGCGTCGGTTCTCGCCTTGCGCAGCTTTGCGCCGATCTCCATTTGCTTCACCTCCGTTGAATTTCGCACCCCGTCGGATGCGCCTTCATTCTAGCGGATTTGCCGCCCGCTGTCTATCGAAAGGCTTTGACAACGGGCTGAAACCGCTGTCAAAATGCTTTGACATGCTTATAAATCAAGGATCACAGCAGCGCAATTCCAATGCCGAGCGCGCCGTACTTTGCCTGCGCTTCGGCGGAATAGTATTTGTCCATATCGTGCGGATCGGGCGTTTCGCCCGGCGCATAGCCGAGCGCTGCCGCCGGCAGGGCGGCATAGAGCGCCGCGAAGGACGGGTACGCGTGCAGCGCCGTCACCTCGACGTAGAGCACGTCCTCCCAGCCGCCGATCTCCTCAAACCGGATCGCGTCGCCCACGCGGATGGTCTGCCGCTTCTCATCGCGCAGCCGCATCTCGATCGTTTTATCGCCGCGCTCGATCTTCTCAAACGGCGCGGGCACGAGATGCATGCAGTGCAGCGGCCGATTCATCCAGATTTTCGGCGGGCCGTCGATCAGCTCGACCGTTTCGATCTCGCTGCGGAAAAAATTCCAGTTGTCGATCGCAAGGCTTTCCTCCTCGCAGCCGATGGCGTCGAGGTTGTATTCGTCGGAATTGTGCAAGCACACGCCCTCGAAGACGTCGCCGTCCTTCAGCGTGATGCGCACGGTTTTTTCATCATAATCATACAGGTTCATGATGCTGCTTCCTCCTCAAGCCGCAGGCCCTCCGCGTCGCAGCGAAGGCGATAGAACGTGCGAAGCGCCGGGGGCGCCGCTTTCATTTCCTCCTGCATCGCGGCCAGCCGCCGCTTGCCGCAGCGGCGATCCAGCAGCGCGAAGATGCGCACGAGCAGGTTGTCGCTTTGCAGGCTTTCATCAATACTCTGATTGTCAAACGCTTCAAACGCGCCGTAAAACGCATTCTGATCAAAGGTGCCGGTTTTCAGCGTGAAGTCATCGACCTGCATGCCCTTCCAGGCAAAGTTGCCGCCGCGCGCAAGGATTTCTTCCCATGTGCCTGCGTTGCGGGCGTCGCCGTAATAACTGCCGTGCAGGACTTCCTGCCCGTCAAAGCGGATCGCGGCGCGGCCGTTGCGGTCAGGGTCTTTGCTGTAAGTCGTCACATAATACTGAATGTGTCCGCGCAGGGACGGCGCAAGGTAGTCGGCTTCCAGCTTCTTGCGTATATAGCTCCATCTGTGCATTTCGTTACCTCACAATCATTTTCATTGTATAGTGCAGGAACCACGTCAGATCCTGCACGAGCGCGGCGGCGACGCCCTGCCATTTTTCGGCCAGCGCGGTCATGCGCGCGGGCTGGGCGGCATAGCCGGGCAGCGTGCCGTGATTGTCGTTCACGCCGTCGGAATCGCAGCCGAAGCCGTCGAGGATCGGCGCGACCAGCGCGAGCAGGAAGTATTCGCCCGCCGTGACGCCGCCGTACAGGCGCGACGCCGCTTTGGTCAGCCGGCGGCTGACGCCCTCCCCGCCGAGCAGCTGATTCGCCGCCTTGAAGAAGACCGCGTCGTTGACGCCGGAGAGATCGTCCTGCAGGATCAGCGCGACCATCCGCAGCAGCACCGTGACCTCATCCGACTCCAGGTCAAACGGCTCCTCGCCCGCATAGTGCCAGGCGACCAGCTCCGTGGCCAGATCCCAGCCGGTGGCATAGGGCGTTTCGGGCAGATCGATGCCGTATTCCTTTGCGAGCGCCTGCACGCTGCCCTCGCCGTAGAGCGGCATCTCCAGCAGCTCCAGCAGGCGGGAAACGGCGGTGTTGACCAGGTCGTAATAAATCGCATCCTCCGCGATGCCGAGCTTCTCCATCGAGAGGCCGAGCGCCAGGCGATACTGCACGCCGGCTTTCAGGAAGCCCTTGGCATAGGCGTTCAGATCGGCCTGCATCGGCGAGAGCTGCGCATCGGTATAGCCCTCCACCGCGGCAGTCAGCGCGTCAAGATCCATGGCTTCCAGCGTTTTTGCTTCATAATCGATCGCATCCGGCGTCAGGGTCAGGAAGCGGTATTGCAGCGGATACATCGTCAGCGAGGTCGTGGCGAAATCATAGATCACGTTGCCGCGCGCGCTGATATATTTCGACGCGTCGCTGCAGTGCTCATGGCCGGTCAGCACCAGATGAATGCCGTGGTCGGCGAATCTCGCCGCCGTCGTCAGATGGTTGCGCACAATGAAGTTATGGCTGAATACGCGCTGCAGCGGCATATGATCGAGCAAATTGTGGTGCATCATCAGCAGCGGATAGCGCCCATCGGCATAGGCCTTGTCCGCCTGGTCGCAGACCCACTGCACACGGTCGCTTGTCATGCCGTCCTCCGTGGAGACGGTCGGGTCGCAGGAATCCGCCGCGATCAGGCGGTAATCGCTGCCGAGATCGGCGGTGTAGCTGCAGGTGCCGGGCAGGGTTGCGAGCGCGTGGTCGAAGCCGAAGTCCGCGTAGATTTCCATGAAGGATTCCACCGTCGTCGCCGCGTCGCCCGCGCCGAGGTCGTGGTTGCCATCGATAACAAAGACCTCCTTGCCGCTGTCCGCTTCAAACTGCCGCAGCTTTTCGGCCACGTCCAGATGCTCCTGCACAAGGCTGCGGCCGTTGTCGGCAAGATCGCCGCTGATCAGCACATAGTCGCAGTCGTTTTCCGCGCACTGCCGCAGGAATTCGTCGATCAGAAAACCGCTTTCATCCTCCATGGCGGCGCGGCGGTTCGCATACCAGTAGACCGGATCGTCGATCTCGCCCTCGAGCGCTTCGCGCGGCTGGTTGTAGTGCAGATCGGACGCGACGGCCAGACGCAGCACCGCCGGCGCGGCATCCGACGCGCCGACAGGCAGCGCAGACATGAGCAGCAGCGCCGCAAGCAGCAGCGCGGTGAGTTTCTTTCCCATAGCACCGTTCCCCTTCCGTTTCGGATCTGCTTCCATTTTAACAGAAAACCGCCGGAAAGTACAGAAATTTTTTTCTCTTTTCTTGCATTTGAAAGAAGAATCATGTATAATTAAGATGAAAAGATGTTGCCCAGGCGACGTCGACGCTGAGATTGAGGAGTGAATCAGATGGCAGACTCCAAGGAGCAGGCTGCCGGCCTGCATCTGAATGCGAAATCCATCATCGGCATCTGTATCCTGCTGGTGGTCATCATGGTGTTTGCAGGCGTGCTCACGCAGGTGCTGCCGCGCGGCGAATACTATGCCTACCCGGAGGCGACCTATCGCCTGGCGGACGGCTCGCTGGTCACGCAAAGCCCGCCGGACACGGAAATCGAATCGGACGGCGAGAAGCTGACGCTGGACGCTTATCTGGCAAGGCTCGCCGCGCACGGCATTGACATCAAGGCCGACAGCAGCGCCGAACCGCCGGCGCAGGCCGAGGACGTCGGCGGCATGATCATCGACGGCACCTATCACGAGATCGACTACAAAATGCCGATCTGGAAAATCGCCGCCGCGCTGGTGCTGGTCTTCGGCAGCGAAAACATCACGACCGGCCTTGCGATCATCCTGTTCATCGTGCTCATCGGCGGCACCTTCCTGATCCTGGATGAACGCGGCGTGCTGCGCTACATCATGGCCGTCGTGATCCGGAAATTTGAAACGAAAAAGTATCTGCTGCTGTGCATCATGGTCTTCATCTGCATGCTGCTCAGCTCGACGTCCGGCATTCTGGAGGAATCCGTCACGCTCGTGCCGATCGCCTGCGCCATTTCGCTCGCGCTCGGCTGGGATTCGCTGGTGGGTCTTGGCATCAGCCTTGTGGCCGTGGCCTTCGGCTTCACCGCCGCGACCTTCAATCCCTTCAACGTGCTGACCGTGCAGCGTCTGGCCGGCATCCCGGCCTTCTCCGGCCTGTGGCTGCGTCTGATCACCTTCGTGCTGGTTTACGCCGTGCTCGTGGGCTTCCTGATGCTCTATGCCCGCAAGATCGAAAAGCATCCCGAAAAATCCATCTGCTATGAAAGCGACCGCGAAATGCGGGAAAAATATAAACTCGAAAACAACCTTGAGGTGCTGGAGGATCCGAGCATCCGCCGCGCGACGCGCGCCTTCGTCGGGTGCGTGAGCGGCGTGCTGGTGTGCATCGTGCTCGATTTCACGCTGGGTCTGGGCGGCATGCTTTCCATGCCGGGCATGGCGCTGCTCTTCACGCTCGGCGGTCTGCTGGCCGGCTATCTCTCCGGTCTGCGCGGCAAGGCGCTGCTCGCCGGCTTCTGGCGCGGCGTCAAAACGATCGCGCCGGCGATCCCGCTGATCTTCTTCATCCTCGCCATCACCTACATCCTCAGCGAAGGCCATATCGTCCACACGATCCTGCACACGGTCTACAACCTGATCGGCGGCCTTTCGCCGTACGCGGCCGTGCTGCTGCTTCTGCTGTTCATCGTGCTGCTTGAATTCTTCATCGGCTCGGGCACGGCCAAGGCCTTCCTGATCATGCCGATTGTCGCCCCGCTCGCGCAGCTGATCGGCATCAGCGGCAACACCGTCGTGCTGACCTTCTGCATGGGCGACGGCTTCACAAACCTGCTCTATCCCACAAGCGGCATCATGATCATCGCCATCGGACTGGTCAATGTATCCTACGGCAAATGGCTGAGATTCACCTGGAAGCTGTTCCTGGCGGAGGCTGTGCTTTCCGTCGCGATCCTCTTCTTTGCCGTCTGGTCACATTACGCTTAAAGCAAGGAGAACGCCATGAAAGAAAGAAAACGATTCATCGGCTGCTGGCTCGGCGCGGCGCTTATGCTGCTGCTCGGCCTGACGGTGGCGCTGAGCGGCTGTGTGAAGCACGATTACGATTTTTCCTCCACCGTGATCCACACGGACCCGCTGACCACGCGCCCCAAGGCGGATTTTTCAAATCTGGCAGGCATTTACAAATCGGAATTCACGATGACCGAGCCCGTTCGCGACAGTCTGACCGATGAGACCACCTCGACCAGGCTGCGCATGTATCTGATGATCACCGAGGACGGCAGCTTCGCCTTCTCCAACAAGCTGGAGTTTGACAACGCCGCCTACGGCGCAGGTTCGCTCGGCCTGTATCTGGACGAGGAGCCGGTCTTCATCTACTTCGTGCTGAACAACAAGAGCGTCACCACGGGCTCCCGCGTTTCCCGCTACGAGGTGGGCAAAAACGGCGAGATCACCTTCCTTTCGACGATGTGGTACGGCACGTCCTCCCCGTCGACCGAGGGCGACGACGGCACGGTGTTCCCGACCTTTGTGCCGTATAAGGAGCCGGATGCCAAGGATCTGACGATGGGTCCGGAGGCAATCGAGGTCATTTCCTCCGTCCGCGCGGAAACCACAACGGTCCGCGCGCGCGCGACGACCGCCACAACGGCGACGACTTCGGAGCACTCCACGACCGGCACGACCGCCGGCACGACCGGCTCGACCGCGCGTTACACCACGAACGGCTATATCAAATACACCTATAAGTACAATCCCGGCGGCGGCGTGACGCGCCCGGCCTACACCTACACGATGCCCGACGGCAGCGGCAAGAAGAAGAACGACAAAACGACGCGCGCCGCCACAACGGCCGCCCCGCACACCACGGCGGAGGACGATGACGACGAGCTGCTGACAACGGCGCCGGTCACGTCGGAAGACGAGGACGCCACGACGGAAACGCCGGAAGAAGATTGATTCTTCCCACACAGACAAAAGCAACCGGACATCCTGATTTGCGGGACGTCCGGTTGTTCTGTTATTTGCTTTTCTTCACTGAAGATCGGGTGCGTTTGCGGCCTGCTTATTCAAGGAAATCCCAGTCGTCCGCGGGCTGCTGCATCTGCGGCGGATCCGGCATCTGCGGGGCGGCGGGCGGCGCGGCAGGCGGTGCGAAGGGCACAACGGGCTCGGCAGTCTCCGGCGCGACCGCGGGCAGCTCCTCCGGCAGGGGCACGGCTTCCTCCGCGCGTTCCTGCGCCGGCTCCGGAATGATCATCTGCATCCCCGTCGCCTTCTGGCCGCTGTAATTCGCCCAGGTTTCCGGGTAGAATTTGTAATAGGAAACGTGGTTCTTTTTGCGGTAGCCGTCAAAGAAATTGCACCAGATGAAGCTCGGGATCGCGATCACGATCCAGTAGAAAACGCCGAGGGTCAGCGTCTGCCAAGTATGGCCGTATTCATGGATGCGGGTGTTGTAGGTCCAGGTTTCGTTGGGATGATCCTCCCGCATGAAGATGAACAGGCCGAGCGTGAGCCCGCCGGCCTTCCACGGCACATAGACGATGTAGGCATAGCCGAATTTCTCCGTGCGCCAGCCCTTGAGCTGGCAGATGAGAAAGGCGATCAGGCCGATCAGGTTGACCGGCAGGCCCCAGATCCACTGGAGCATGTAAAACACGGGCTCGGAAAATTTGAAATTGGGCATCTGGTCGTTTTTTTCATAGTTCGTCATACGGTTGCTTCCTCCTTTATCACAACTGTTTTCTCTTTCAATATCCGTTTGCGCCCAGCGCTCAGACGCTCAGCAGGCCGGCGTCCACAAGATACTGCCCGCCGGTGCAGTAGCGCGCCTTGTCGCTCGCGAGGAAGAGCACCATGTTTGCCGCGTCCTCCGGCTCGATCCACGGCACGGGCTGCAGGTTGCCGGCGGAACGCTCGGCAATTTCGATCGGCGTCATGCCCTCCATGGCGGCCAGACCGTCGTTCATCGGCGTATTCACGCCGGTCGGATGGATGCTCACCACGCGGATATTATAGGGCGCGAGCTCGATCGCCCAGGCCTTCGTCAGGCCGGTCAGACCCCATTTGGAGGCCGTGTAATGCGAAAGGCGGTTGCCGCCGCGCAGCCCCATGACGGAGGAATTGTTGATGATCACGCCGCTTTTCGCCGCTTTCATATGCGGCACAACCCGCCGCGCGACGTTGAACGGCCCCTTGAGGTTGATGTCGATCATCGCGTTCCATTCGTCGTCGGTCATGGTGTCGACCTCGGCATAGGCGCAGATGCCGGCGTTGTTGAAGAGGATGTCGATCTTGCCGAAGGCGTCGATCGCCGCCTGCACGGCCGCCGTCACCGCTTCATCCGAGCGCACGTCGCCCGCCGCGATCACACAGCGGCTGCCGAGCGCCTCCACCTCTGCCTTGAGGCTCTTCAGCTCGTCGCTCGTGCCGAATTCATAGGCCGGATACTCAATCTTTTTCGCCACGTCGAAGGCGACAACATCCGCGCCCTCCTTCGCAAACGCCAGCGCGGCAGCTCTGCCCTGTCCGTGCGCAGCGCCGGTGATGAAGGCGACTTTTCCCTGAAACTCTCCCATAATAACAACCCTCCAGTTATTCATTGATCTGCCTGAGCAGCTGATAATAAAACCCGATGCCGTCCAGATAACTCTGCGTCTGCAGCCGCTCGTCGTTGCCGTGCATGGCCGCGCGCTCGGCGTCCGTGAAACGGAAACCGGCAAAGCGGTAGACGTTGGGGCAGATGCGGGTAAAATGCTTGGAATCCGTGCCGCCGGTCATGACATAGGGCACGGCGGGCACCTGCGGATAGGCCGCGTCGATCACCTTTGAGAGCAGCGCGAAGGCGTCGCAATCGTAAGAGGAGACCGGCGAGGGCTCAAACTTGTAGTCGAAGCTGACCTCTGCGGTGTCGCCGACCGCGTCGCTGATGCGGCGCAGCACGGCGCGCGTGGAATCCCACGGCGCGACCCGCACGCTGAAGCCGGCGGACGCCGTCGGCGGAATGATGTTGATCGCGTCCGAGCCCTGCAGCATCGTCAGCGCGGCGGTCGTGCGCAGCATGGCGTTCGTTTCGCCGTTCTTCTTCATGATCGATTTCACCAGGGGTGAAAACAGCCAGAGATTGCCGAACACCAGCCGCAGACCGAACGGCGCGTAGGACGCGACCTGCCGCAGCATGTCACGCGTGGCGCCGGTCAGACGGGCGGGATAGCGCACGGCCGCCGCCTTGCGGATCGCCTGCATCAGCTGCGCGGGCGCATCCGAGGCGCTCGGCGTGGACGAATGCCCGGGCTGCCCGTGGACGGTCAGGCGCAAATCCACAACGCCCTTTTCGCTCACGCCGACCATCGCAAAATCCTGATCGACGCCGAATGCGGGCGCGTGCACCACCGCGCCGCCCTCATCGAGCACGAACCACGGACGCACGCCGTTTGCTTCAAGCCAGTCGACAATGGCGGGCGTGGTATCGCCGCCGGTTTCTTCGTTGTTGGTAAAGGAAAAATAAAGGTCGCGCGCGGGCCGGAAGCCCTCTTTGAGCAGCGTCTGCGCCGCTTCCAGGAGCGCCGCGATGATGCATTTGGTATCCATCGCGCCGCGGCCCCAGATCTCATCGCCGATCACTTCGCCGCAGAAGGGCGGATGCGCCCATTGCGACGCGTCCGCGCTGACCACGTCATAATGCGCCATGAGCACGACCGGCTGCGCTTCGGGGTCGGCGCCCGGCCAGCGCAGGAGCAGACCGTATTGATTGATGCAGTGCGTTTCCAGCACCTCAAACAGCGACGGATACAGCCTTTGCAGCAGCGGCAGAAAGGCGGCAAACGGCGCTTCGTCGATTTCGCCCGTGCGCGGCCAGACGGTCGCAAGGCGCAGCATCTGCCCAAAGCGGTCCAGCGCAGGCGCGGCGTCCGCCGGCATGCACGCCGCCGCATGCGGCGCGGTTTTTTTCGGCCGCAGCCGGCACGCGCGCACAAGCAGCACGCAGAGAAGCACCGCGATCAGGCCGCCGATCGCGGGCAGCAGGTAGTTCAGCATCGTCCTTCCCCCTCCGGATTCATTCGCATCGGCCCGTTTGCCGCAAACGCGCGCCGATCATTCGCTTCTATTATAGCGAATCACGCGGCGTATTTCAATAGCGCAGACCAGTTTTTTCGACGCAAACTTTTTCGCGGAAATTTTAAAAAAGACTTGATTTTTATCGGAACATCGGCTATAATATACCAGCATTCATTTGACACACGGAGAGTTGTCCGAGTTGGTCGAAGGAGCACGATTGGAAATCGTGTAAACGGTCAAAGCCGTTTCTGGGGTTCGAATCCCCAACTCTCCGCCAAAAATCAGCGTGTCCATTCGGGCGCGCTGTTTTTTTATGAAAAGGGATTCGAACAGCGAGGGGAGCCGCAGGCCAAACGCTCCGGGGGAGCGTTTGCCGAGTCGCAACGAGCGAAGCGAGGCGATAAAAATCCCCAACTCTCCGCCATGAAAAAACCCGTTGCATCAGCAACGGGTTTTTTCAGTGAAGTGTGCCATTCGGCACGAGAAGTGCGCTGCGCACATGAGAAGGAACACATCGCATCATTGCGATCGACGGGAGCAACATCACTTTTGACGCTTGCGTCAAAAACATCACTTGCGCCGCCGGTGCAAACATCATTTTCAAATTATCCGCAAAAAAGCAGGTCCGGAGACCTGCTTTTTGTCATTCTGCATTTATGTTTTGCCTTCACAGCACGCAGTTCAGGAAATCCTTGGTGCGCGGCTCCTGCGGCGAATCGAACACCTGCTCGGGCGGACCTTCCTCCACGATCACGCCATCCGCCATAAAGATGACGCGGTCGGAGACCTCGCGGGCAAAGCCCATCTCGTGCGTAACGACCACCATGGTCATCCCTTCCGCCGCGAGCTCCTTCATGACGGCAAGCACCTCGCCGACCATTTCGGGGTCCAGCGCGGAGGTCGGCTCGTCAAAGAGCATGATGTCGGGATTCATCGCAAGCGCCCGCGCAATCGCGACGCGCTGCTGCTGCCCGCCGGAGAGCTCCCCGGGATAGGACGCGGCCTTCTCCGAAAGCCCGACGCGCTCGAGCAGCTCGGCCGCGCGTTCACGCGCCTGCTGCCGCGTCAGCTTTTTGCGGTCGATCGGCGCGAGCGTAATATTATCAAGCACGTTGTAGTTATGGAACAGATTGAACTGCTGAAACACCATGCCGATATTCTCTCTGATTTTATTGATATTCGCCTTTTTGTCGGTGATATCCTTGCCGTCGACGATGATGGTGCCGCCGGTGGGGTTTTCCAGCCGGTTGATGCACCGCAGCAGCGTGGATTTGCCGCTGCCGGACGGCCCGATGATGCAGACGACCTCGCCGTTGGTGACCTCCAGATTGATGTCGGTGAGCACCTCATGGTCGCCGAAGCATTTTTTCAGATGCGAAATAACGATCTTTTTTTCGTTGGGATCGGCAGCGACGGCCGCCGTGTTTTTCTCACTCATGATAACTCCGTCCTCTCCTGTTTCAAGCGTTGAGGAAGCCCCCTATTTCTTCGCGTATTTCAGCTTCTTTTCCACAAAGCGCGACAGCAGCATCAGCAGCGAGGTAAACAGGAGATAGCATGCCGCAACGAACAGATACGTTTCCATATATTGATAAGTGGAGCCGACGTAGACCTTGGCCTTGTTGACCAGCTCCGCCAGGCCGATGATGGAGAGGATGGACGTATCCTTGATGGTGATGATGAACTGATTGACCAGCGAAGGGATCACGATCTTGAACGCCTGCGGCAGCACGATTTTCCGCATCGTGCCGAAGGCGGTCATGCCCAGACTTCTCGCCGCTTCGCTCTGACCGACGTGCACCGCCTGAATGCCGCCGCGGAAGATCTCGGACAGATAGGCGCCCGCGTTGAGCGTGAGGGTGATCACGCCGGACGCAAACGCAGTGAAGGTGAACTTTTTGATATCGCCGCCGTCGGCCATGGCTTTCAGGATCAGATTGACCACCTGGGGGATGCCGAAGTGAATGATCAGCGCCTGCACCAGCATGGGCGTGCCGCGGATGATCCAGATATACACGCCGGCAAGAAAGCGCATGATCCGGAGATTGGACAGGCGGAACAGACAGGTGATCAGTCCCAGAATCATCCCGAGAAACAGAGATACAATTGAGATGCGGATGGTCAGCCAGAAGCCCGCTAGAATCAGCGGCGTGGCCTTTTCAAACATGCGTGCAAAATCCATGCTGCAACCTGACTTTCATTGAGCAGCCGGTACGGCCCGCATGCCGGGCCGTACCGGACAGAACTCTGATTATTTACGATAAATAAACGCGGGGGCAGACGAATCAATAGCCGTATTTGGCAAGGATTTCGTCATAAACGCCGTTGGCTTTGATGTTGACAAGGCCGGCGTTGAACATATCGATCAGCTCGCTGTTTTCGCCCTTCTTGGCGGCAAAGCCGTAGGGCTTCGCATTGATGACGTCGCCGACGACCTTCAGCTCAAGATTCTGGGACTGAATGGAGTAGCGCGCGACCGGATCATCCTCGAAGCATGCGGAATTGGTGCCCTGAATAACGGCCTGATACATCGTAGGAGAATCTTCATACGTGGTGACCTCGAAGCCGTATTCCTTCGCGATGGACTGCGCGTAATCGGCGCCCTGGGTGCTGATCTTCACGGCGACGTTGGTGCCCTTGAGATCCTCAAGGCCCTTGATATCGCTGTTGGCGGGCACGACCAGGATCTGGCCGGCGTCAAAGTAGCCCTCGGAGAAATCGAAGGTCAGCTTGCGCTCGTCGGTGATGGTCATGCCGGCGATCACGCCGTCGGCCTGGCCGGACTGGACCTGATTGAGCGCGGCGTCAAAGCCGACGTTCTGCACTTCGTAGTCGAATTTCTGATCCTCGGCGATCGCCTTGAGAATATCCATATCGATACCGACGTATGCGTTGGTTTCGGTATCCAGATACTCAAAGGGCGCGAACGCGTTGTCGGAAGCGATGATGTACTTCTTGCCCGTCTCGGGCTCGGAATTCTTTGCGCCGCACGCAAACAGCGAGAACGCCATCAGCAGGGCAAGCAGAAGCGCCGCAAGTCTTTTGCAGGTTTTCATTTGGGTTCCTCCGTTCAAATTCATTTGGCTTCGCTCCGGATGCGCCGGATCAAAACCAATTCTTATTATGCCATTGACTGAAAAATTTGTCAAGATAAATCGCGCAGAAAACGGCAGCATTTCATAACCCAGTGTTGTCGAAAAGAGCGCCTTTCACGCACACTTGCTGATTTTTCGGTTTGAGATACGTCAAGTATCCCTGCGCCGAAGAAATCCGCAATTGCACGCAAATTGCATCTCTTTTCGATGGGACAGTTTTGCGGGAGCAGAAATTGTTCAGAAAAAGGAAAAGCCGCACATGGCATACTTGATGTATGTC